>NZ_JBXHAR010000007.1:0-542862 GCF_056895195.1 Dyadobacter sp. HNCC25DJ185 | reverse complement strand
GGAGCGGAATCAGCGGCGTATTTTCAATCGGAATACTGGTGTACTTTAGAGCGGAATATCCACATGGACACATTCAGGATTAACAGACGCGGATACGAACCAATCAAGCCGCTGCTGGCCCGCATTGATGCAGCCGACGACGTTGCTTCCCTTTTGAAATGGGTGGCGGAAGAGCAAAAAGCCGGGAATGGTTCTATACTGTCGTTTTATATCGGGCTCGATAACAAACAGAGCACGGCGGGATTATTCGCTGGTACCCGTCAAACGCGACACTTATTTCGAAAACCGGCTGGCTGCACAAAAAAATGATTTTATCTACAATCTGAACAAATTGGGAAAACCAGTTGACCGGACCGAATGGCATACGACCCCTCCTACCGTGACGGCGTATAACAATCCTCGGCTCAATGAAATTGTTTTCCCTGCCGGCATCCTTCAGCCACCCTATTTCGATGTCAATGCGGACGACGCATTGAATTACGGCGGCATCGGCATGGTAATCGGTCACGAAATCACGCATTCGTTTGACGACCAGGGGGCGCAATACGATAAATACGGCAACGTAACCAACTGGTGGACCGAAGCGGACTACGCCAAATTCAAAGCGAAAACCCAGCAGGTGATCGACCAATACGATTCATTTACCGTGCTGGATTCGGTACATATCAAAGGCGCCTTAACCGTGGGGGAAAATACCGCCAACATCGCCTGTGGCGCCATTGCCTATGACGCCTTCAAACTAACCGAGCAGGGAAAAGGCAAGACAAAACCAGACGGCTTTAGACCCGATCAACGGTTCTTCATTTCTATAGCCCGGATATGGCGTGTCAAAACCAGGGATGCCTATATGGCCATGTACGTCAACACCAATCCGCCCTCACCGGCCAAATGGAGGGTAAACGGACCGCTGATGAACTTCACACCATTTTACAAAGCATTTAATTTGCAGCCCGGCGACAACATGTACAAACCCGAAAAGGACAGGATCACCGTTTGGTAGATAGAAGCAGGCATCTGCAAACCATTGTCCATGAAAACAATTATCGGCAAGGCTTTGGGTTGTGGCTGGGTGGTCGGTCGTTTTAATTATGGTCAAGGAATAATCCGCAAGAATGCGCTAGGCGATATGTTTTCCATCGGTTAGGCGTCACAGTAATCGAGGTTCGATAGGCCCAAAATTGCCGCAGGTATCTGGTGAAACAGTCTATTCATTTCTACTGCAGAGGCAGGAAAATGAATAAACTGTTCCATTAAATTTGTTAGGGTTCATCTGACAAGTCCACATACCATCTCAGACCCCCACAGTTGAATGCGAGAAAATTGCGAGATGGAATGATCAACGTAAGTCGGGAGATTTGATGTTTAAGATTTTCCCCCAGCCACAAATCAAGTCTTGGTTAATTCAAATAATTATTAAGATACCACAATGAGGTATAAGATTCAGATCTCGCTAGTATTGAAGGTTTGCCAATCAAATTGCGGAATGTCCCATCTCAGAATAACCCTATCCCTAAAAAGAACAGTGTGGCATGTATTCCTAAAAATGATATTATTTGAGTTATCAGCAAAAAAACTAGTACAATGTTCGTCGCAATATCTTTTGATGGATTGCTTTTTTTATCAAAAGTATTCAAGCATAAGTTGACAAAAAAAGTCAAGAAAATGGCAGGCATGACTATGGAAACAACATTCAATACTGTTTTATTCATCTCGTTGTAAGTCCACCCTTGAAAATAAATCCACAAAGCCAAAAGGTCTAACGAGACGCAACCAATAATTGAAACAGCTAAACTCCTAATTCGGAAGATTCCCAATACACTGTGCATAATTCATTTATGTTAAGGGCGATAGGGATTGCTATTGAAATAATATTTTTTGAGCGTTAGCACTCCAAAGGTTGCACCTGCCGCGAAAGATAACGCTGCCTCACGATAATAAAGCATACTAAGAACAGATGATGAAGATTTTAGCCCTTCAACAAGGTACCTGCCGCTCAGGACAAGTTGATTTTTGGCAAACCTGGCATCGGCAGGTATAACTAGGCCATTATTCATCGCATCATCTCTTCCTACCGCTCCAAATAAATCATAGTCCTTATCATGTTGCATGCTAATAGCATCCCTAAGATTTAGTGGGAGTTCGTCATATCCAATTGGGTTATTAGGTCCTGTGTACAAATCGCCAAAATAATTTTTCCCACGTAGCCCTTTCCTATATCCAATTGTCAGGGATTTCTTGCCAGGTCCTCGGTGCATTAGATGGTTCAAACCTGCCACTATCCCTGCTTGCGAAGCACCTTGCCAGAAGTTACCACCGTTTGACTCCGCCGACATACCCCCAACAAAAGAGGCAGATCCGATCATATCCAACGCAGTGCCACCTCCACTTGCCGAAATGGACCCGAACAATCCAGCAGAAACCCCGCTATTAAACGTACCTCCTTGCATTGTAGCAACCACACCTTGCACTGCCGCGTGAGCAGCCGTTTGAAATAAGACCCCATTGACCCCTAAAAAGTAGTTACTGGCAATTTGTCCAATCCCATACGTTGCCAACCCCGATGCAGCACCAATAATTAATGATTTCCCAAGCTGTCCTGCATTGAATTTATTCCCATCGCCACTTTCCCAGGTACTTGCCCAATATCCTAAACCATTGATGATCGCACCTTTCACCGCAATTCCTATCAAAAACAGCAAAGGATTGTTCCCGTCCGGGTCAACATAACTAAGTGGGTTATTTAATGCATAACTGTATCTGTTATAAGACTGGGTATCGTACTGATCAGCTACATAATTATCCGGACTAAGCACTTGGCCCATCACCGGGTCGTACATCCGTCCATTCATGTTGATCAGGCCGAAGTTATCCAGGTGTTCATGCTGGGTGTAGCCTCTATACAACCATACTGGCAAACTTGTACTGGCGGTCGGTGACCATAAATTCCAGGACGTTACATCTCGTCTCCGCCCCCAAGCGTCAAAACTCATTTCGGCTTCCACTACGGCAGCGTCGCTGGTCACAGTAATAATTGAACCCAGATGGTCTGTATAAACATAGTGTTCGGCATGGGCACTTCCCTGGCTTACAATGATCGATACCAGGCCCGCCGGAGACTGAATGTATTGAACGTACCGCTCTGTGCCTCCTGAAATATCTTTTTCGTAGCCATCAAAGTAATACCGGGTGTTAATAGCCACAGGATTACCATTTTGCGTAGTTACGCTCTTGATCCGGTCATAGTCGGCGTCATAGGAATAGGCAAGTTCATATCCGTTTTCCTTAATTATACCCGGCTGCATGAAATTTGTGTAAGTAATATCCTGGCGCAACAAAGCAATAGCTGATGGAGCAGTATTTTCCACTTTCGTCGCCGCGTTCAATTTGCTCGGGTGATAGGTATAGTCTCCGGCATCTGTCTTCTTGGTAATATTTCCGTTACCCGAATAGTCAATGGTAAATGCTGGATTACTACCAATCTTCGCAGAGGTGAGACGGTTCAGTCCGTCATAAAGGAAAGTCTCTGTTTTATTTACCGCCGTACGCTCGTCTGTACGACTTGTAAGCGTCCCTTTCGTATATGTCCACACCATACTCAGTTTCTGCAGTCCGTCCGTTTCGAATTTAGTTGGAAAGCCGTTGACGTAAGTATTCGTCGACAACTTCTGATTGCCCAGCGTATAAGTCTTGACCTGTCCTTGCCCATTCACTGTTCCCGTGCTGTATAACGTTTTTGTACCCCGCTTGATCGCGCTCAGCTGTCCGTAGTCATCGTACTCGTTCGTTATAACCAACCCGGAAGGATAGGTTGTTGTTAACTCATCCCCGAATTCATTATAAGTATGAGATGTAATGTGGTTATCGAGGGTTGAATTTCCGTTATCATCAATCTTCTCATTAACGGATGTCAGCCTTCCCTTGTCGTCGTACGCGTAAATAGTCTGTGTCTGAGTTCCTGCAATTAAGGCCGTCACCTGTTTCAATTTACCTTTTAGCTCTCCCGAACCGTTTTCATCACCATATACATAGGACGTTGCTTCTGAACCGGGTCCAGTACGACTGGTTATCTGCCCTGATTTATTGTAGAGCATCGTATAGGTCTGGTTTAAGGAGTTCGTCTGACTGGCCAACTGACCCAGTGCGTCATAACTGTAAACGGTTTCCCCGGCATTCGCATCTGTGAGTTTCGTCTGCCGACCATTTGCATCATATTCGCTTGATGAAATGACAGTGCCGTTATTTTTAATCTCCTTTACACCGCCGTGGCTATAATAGGTGTATTCCAGCACTCCGCCTCCGCTGTCCTCCGCTTTAGTCACGAGACCACTTGCGTCCGCCGTCTTGCTAGTCGTGCCGGTGGGTGCAGCAGTTGTAACCTTAAGATTGCCCGAAGTGTATGTGTAAGTCAGTGTAGTTGTACCCAGCACTCCGTTATTCACACTCTGCAGCCGGTTATATGCATCGTACAATTTTGTCGACGTAATTGGGGTCTCGGATCCCTGATAAGGCTGCGTCGTTACATACTCATTACCTTTCGAGTCATAGGTTTGTGTCTGGATGATAATATTACCACCAAATCCTTCTGTTTCAGTTCGGATCTGCCTGCCCAGAATATCAAACCAGGTTCTTACATCCGGTCTTCCCTTGACCGGCGTTATCACCTCCTGCTTACTTATCCAACCCGTTCCGCTCGGTGTATTCCAGGAATAGGTATTGCTGACGGTATAACTACCGGGGTAAGTTGTCGTTGAACTACGTCCAAATGCATCATAAGTATAGGTTGTGGTTGTCCCATCAATACCGGTTATCGTCAACGGTTTGCCCCATTTAGGATCAAACGTGGCACTAGACTGGTAACCCATTTCATCGGTATTGGTAATAGTATAGCGATATCTTCCATCGTAGGCAAACTGTGTAATCCGCGCGGTCATCGCAGTAGTCCCATTAAAACCGGTTACCGTCGTTTTTTTTATCGAGCCGCTGGGCCAGTACTCGTATGCTGTAACTACTTTTTTATTGGTGTTATTGAACTCCGTCTTTGAATTCATCTCCCCACGGGTGTTGTACGACATGACGGTTTCGGAAACAAACGCCGTCTGGCCGGCTCTGGTCTTGGTTACCGTAATCTTAGTTGGCCGGTTGAGTACCGTATTGCCATATGCGCCATAAAGCGTAGCGGTCACCGCCGTTTCCACACCATTATTATTGACGGTACTTCCTGTAATGTTACCATTTGCCTCGTCATAGGTATTGGTAGTCGTGATTGTCCTTCCCTCAAGGTTTTTCGTTTCAGTGGTCGTTGTTGTCTTCACCCAAAAACGCTTGGAAGAAGGTATTGTTACGACCGCGTTTTCAAGTGTAGTTTCGGCAAACGGAGTGCTGCTACCACTCAGATAAGAAGATGTTTTTTTGGGGAACGCGCTGTAATAGAACGTATTGAATTCATTTTCTGATACTGTTCTGACACCTAGCGCAAGGTTATTTGCAGTTACCGTTCCAAATCCCAGATACCCCTTGCCGTCAAGGTGCAGCTTTGCATTTCCGTAAGAATACTGGGTTGTTGCTGTACCGCCGATCCCATTCTGAATCCCAAAATCCGACACGGCGAACATGGGGGCCTGAAAATTCACCAAAGGATGATCAGTAGAAGCAACGGCTCCTTTTGTATAAAAAGTACCTCCATCTGAAATACTTTTGTAAGCCCAGGTTGTGCTAAGGCCCATTCCGTTCTGAGCTTGTACCAGCAACGTTTCACGCCCGTTCTTTTTGGGAGAAATAACTGTGAGCACTGTCCCCGACTCTTTCAGCACCATTTCGGCCCGACCGTCCCCGTTCAGGTCAAAGGGAGTACCCACTACTTTGTAACCGGTCCCAGTAGCGGTGGTAGAGAATTCCTGCGCGTAAAAAGAATCACCCGCGCTGTAATAGACAAATGCCTTTTCAGGATTCGTCCCATTCTTCTTTTGATGATAAACATCCCCCCTTCCGTCGCCGTTAAAATCCGCGGTATAAAGGATGTCTACATCGTCTACAAACGGTGAGTTAAATGTGAAAGCAGTTTGCACAAAATCCTTACCGATAGAAATAGCTTTAAGCCAGGGGAAAGTACTCTTATCCCCCCCGGAGGCAGGATCAGCCCTAAAAAGAAGATCTGTTTTGCCGTCACCATTAAAATCTCCTAGATAAATCTGATCGTAGGTAGATTTGAGTAAGGTGGTCGAGGTCAAAACGACTTTAAACTTCGCCGCGCCAGGAGCCAATGTGTCCAGAGAGTAAATCGTAGTAGTGGTTCCATTAATAACCATTACGTCATCCTTTCCGTCGCCGTCGAAATCCAGGACCAATACCTTCCCCGCGGCCCAGGTATTTCCCAGCCGGACATTACTTGTATTATTTATATCGTAAATGTCATAAGGATATTCTCCCGTATTGTAAGTTCTGTAAAGCTGTGCATTGAATTGAGCATTATTTGAGTTTTGTAAAATCGTAAAGAACTCCTGCTTACCGTCGCCGTCAAAATCCCCGCTGAAAAGATAATTCCCTTTATCCGGAATACAACTCTCATAGGTAGCTCCGCCGACTGGAATACCCACGGGAACCATTTGTAAGGTATTTGAAAGTAGTCCGTTAGGGGAGAGCTTACTTTGATAGATCTTTATGCCCGTAAGAACACCACGCTGATTACCTTCAAGGGTTGCTGTTCCAACTTTTGTTGTAAGAATGTCATCCAGACCATCCCCGTTAAAATCCGAACTCAAAAAGACAGATCTATTTGCCGTCAGTGGGTTCGCCTTCAACTGAGTGCCGTCTTCTAAAGCGATCAACCCGGTTGAACTGGCCGAACTGCCATCCCTATAAATGTTAAATCCTGTATATTTCTTTTCAATAAACGGCCCGGATAAAGTATTATAAACTATGTTGGTGAAGTTGGCCATTAATATGTCCGACTTACCACTACCGTCGTAGTCACCTGCAAAGAAGTCTGTGGAACTTGTCGGAAGCGTAGCACCCGCTTCCCTGGTAAAATCTTGCGGCGCATCCCCATATTTAAACACCGTAGCATTTAATGTGGTGGTACCATCGCTTCCCGTTTCGACGACTTCGTTCAGAAGTGTATTGATATTGTTATGACTATATTTGAACTGATATTTTTTTACAGTTTGGTTTTCGGCCTTTACTTCAATCACATCTAACAAATATTTGCTTGTAATGGCAGATCCGGCTTCATATGCCGTTCGAATATCCGAAAATGTAGTGCCCGATTTTCTTATTTTGTAAGAAAACTGGACAATGTTATAGGGGGCTAACGGAACGTCTCCCGCCCCCAAATTGATCGTTACGTTGTCGTTCCCAGTATACAGTATCTGCGATATCCGCGAGTCGCGGTCACTATTATCATATACAAAACGAATGTAGTTGCCATCCGGATTGAGTATTTTATTAATCCGCCAGAACAACACCGTACTTCCACTTTCTGCTAAAAAACGTGAATCTGTGGTATTCCCAAACTCCATCAGCACGCCATCCTTGGTGAGTACCGTAAAATACTGTGGACCGTTCCCTGCAGTTCCAATTGCCGAGACTTTCGCAAAATTTTCGATCTCTGTTCCGTACACAGAACCGTCCGCCCCATAGGTCCCGCTTTTAAGGACCAAACGTGATCCATCCATTGCAAACCTGTCGTTCAAACTTAATTCAACGGGATTAACACGACCGTCGAAATAGTTATTCTGGGGGATTCGGGTAATAGCGGATAAACCTGATACATTCCATCCGAAACCAGCCATACCTGGGCCGGATTGGGAGTTATAAACTACCGATACGCCCGGTACAACACCGTTGGTACCTCCCGGCACAGCAATTGGAATGCTGTACGTTCCGCTTCCATTACCTGAAACACCACCCTCCCCCGGGGTGCTTCCAACGTTAGGGTTAGTAGTCAGATTGCGAGTGAAAATACTACTGCCATGCGGAGCCGAGAAAACGACATCTTGAGCGTTTGCATGAATAAAGAATACACAGAAAAAAAATACAAGTAAAAATCCCTTCCTCATCATAATGGTATGTTATCTCAAAATTCAAGTTGTAATTCCGAAAAGCAGAAGCGTGGGCGAGCTTAAATAATAGAGGGCACTATTCAATCGGTCGCGATCGAAAAATCCTCAACTCCGTAGCATAAAATAGAATTATATGCACATCGAGTTCATCTTTAGTTAGAGGCTGGCACCATCGAAACAAATTGGCCACTTGGTCTACAATATTCCCGCCGATTCTGGCAATTTCGGGTTCTTATTGTGGATCTGCGGCGAATTGATACCGATGGCACCATTCTCTGTATATCCGGTGTCACATCTAATGAACAATTATCACCCGCTCGGTATCCAGGAACGCGCCCTGACGGAGTGTCACCAGATAGGTTCCCGATGGGGCGGTATCCAAGGTGACTCTGAGCTTGTGCTGCCCTTTTCCTTTAACGGATTTGGTCAGCCAGGAGCGGCCCTTCATGTCGATCACCGAAAGCTGGGCTTTCTGATCCGAAGGCAGGGAGAATACTACTTCGAAACTGCCCGAGTTCGGATTCGCTGCAACCGTCATTTTGCTGGATTCGACCAATGGTTCCTCTTCCGCCGCACCCACACGCTGCCCCGAGAAGCAGCCAGATGCCGTCAGCACCCACTTGTTGCTGCCGAAAATGTTCGATGGGTCATCGGTAAGATAGATGTCCGTAGTGCCATTATCTGAGGAGCCGTTTCCATTATCCAGGGTGCTGCCGAAACGTAGTGTCGAGTTTTTGCGGACAAATACCGTGTGGTTTGTCCCCGAAAGATCAGTCCGCGTCCATAACAAGTGGTCACTGGTACCCGACCCCTGTAAAGTAATCTGGTTGTCGACGCTGTTGCCGCCGCCTTGCACGCCCAATACTTGGTTGGTACCCAGGCTGCCGGTGCTTCCCTGGGCAATGATGCTTACCTGCGAACCGTTCTGCAGGAGTTTCCATACCTGGGAATACGGACTACCGCTTTGTACTGGTTTCACCTTTGGCACACCGTTGAGGTTGGTCAGATAAGTGGGAGTCGATGTTCCGTATTTGCTCGCCAAAGCCAATGTAAAACAATCGCCGGCCACAGGTGGACTCACGGTAACGCTCGCTTGTTGCTGCGTACATCCTGATTTTGTGACGGTTACTGTGTAGGTCGTTGAAGCGGTCGGAGTCACCGTCTTGCTTGCCGCTGTCCCGCCGCCGGTCCAACTGTATCCCAAACCGGAACATGCACTACCAATACAGTTTGCTGTCATTGTCACACTGCTGCCCGAAGTGGTTGTGCTGATATTGATGGCGAAATCACATGCGCCGGGACTTGACTGACAACCTGTTGAGGTTAATATCCACTTGTTGCTACCGTACATGTTCGTCGGGTCATCGGCCAGGTAAATGTCCGTTGTCCCAGGATCATACACGCCATTGCCATTATCTATCGTGCTGCCAAAACGTAATGTCGAGTTCTTCCGGACAAATACGGTATGGTTTGTCCCTGAAAGGTTCGTCCGCGTCCATAGTAAGTGGTCACTAGTCCCGGATCCTTGCATGGTAACCTGGTTGTCGACACTATTGCCACCACCCAGCACGCCCAATACCTGGCCCGTACCCAAACTTCCAGTGCTGCCCTGGGCAACGATGCTTACTTGCGACCCGCTCTGCTGAAGCTTCCAGACCTGGGACAATGGGCTGCCGGTTTGCACGCTGCGCATTTTTGGTACGCCATTCAGGTTAGTCAGGTAAGTAGGTGTCCCCTGGGCAACCTTACTTGCCAAAGCCAGGGTATAACAGTCACCCGGCGGAGGCGGGCCGACAGTCGTACTCACCTGCTGTTGCGAACAGCCTGATTTTGTGACGGTTACTGTATGAGTTTCCGTGGTAGCTGGGGTAACCGTCTTGCTTTGACCTGTACCGCCGCCGCTCCAACTGTAACTCAGACCCGAACACGCACTGCCCGCACAGTTCGCCGTCATGATCACATTGCTCCCTGATGCAACGGTGCTGATGCTAATAAGATAGTCACATACAGCCGGATTGGATGTACACCCCGTCGAAGTCAATACCCACTTATTACTACCGAACATGTTCGTCGGGTCGTCCGTGAGGTAAATATCTGTCGTTCCCGCGTCGGAAGAGCCGTTTCCGTTATCTATCGTGCTGCCAAAGCGTAATGACGAATTCTTCCGGACAAATATCGTATGGTTCGTACCCGAAAGTCCTGTTCGTGTCCACAGCAAGTGATCGCTCGTTCCCGATCCTTGCAGCGTAATTTGGTTGTCCACACTATTGCCGCCGCCTTGCACGCCCAACACCTGGCCGGTACCCAGGCTGCCAGTGCTGCCCTGTGCGATAATGCTCACCTGTGAACCATTCTGCTGGAGTTTCCACACCTGGGACAATGGACTGCCCGTCTGCACTGTCTTTACTTTGGGTACACCATTCAGATTGGTCAGATAGGTTGGCGTTCCTGAATTATATTTGCTCGCCAAGGCTATTGTATAACAATCGCCTGGCTGGGGCGGGGTCACTGTAGCACTCGCTTCTTTCAAGCAAGACGATTTAGTTACCGTAACTGTATATGATTCTGTAATACTTGGGGTCACTGTTTTACTTTGCCCTGTGCCACCGCCAGTCCAACTGTAGCTCAGGCCTGAGCATGCACTGCCCGTACAATTTGCTGTCATAATTACATTACTGCCGGCGGTTACCGTACTGATACTGATGAAATAATCACATGCTCCGGGATTGTTTTGGCAACCGGCTGAAACAAGAACCCATTTATTACTGCCGAACATATTGGTAGGGTCATCAGCCAGATAAATATCAGAAGTGGTCGCCTGGGTGGGATAACCATCGCCATTGTTACGGGTACTGCCGAACCGGAGCGTCGAATTTTTGCGTATAAAGGCTGTATTCCCTGTTAAATCCATTTTGCTCCATAACAAATGGTCTGCGGTACCAACCGTCTGAAGGGTAATGGTGTTCTCGGCCGTATTTCCTCCACTTTGTACGCCTAGTGCAAGGCCGGTTCCACCTGTACCGCCTGTGCTGCCTTGTGCCACAATATTGTATAGCAAACCATTCTGCTGAAGCTTCCACACCTGGGACAATGGACTGCCACCGTCTGCGGCGCGCACCTTCAGCACACCATCTACATTCGTCAGATAGGTCGGCGTCTGTGAGTTGTATTTACTTGCCAAAGCAAAATTGAAACAATCCCCTTGTACCGGTGGGCTTACCTGAACGTCCGCAGACCGCGAACATCCCGATTTTGTCACCGTCACAGTGTAGCTTTCGTTGGTGGCAGGGGTTACGGTTTTCGAGGCCGCGCTCCCCCCCCCGGTCCAGGAATACGTCAGACCGGAACAGGCGCTGCCTGCGCAATTCGCCTTCATGATAACACTGTTACCAGAAGTAACCGTGCTGATACTGATTGCGTAGTCGCAAGCTCCGGGATTAGCTTGGCAACCTGTTGAACCCAGGACCCATTTGTTACTCCCGAAAATATTGGTCGGATCATCAGCCAGGTAAATATCCGGCGTGGTCGATTCTGTCGGATAACCGTCCCCGTTGTTACGGGTGCTGCCAAACCGCAGTGTAGAGTTTTTACGTATAAAAATTGTGTTCCCTGACAAATCGGTCCTGCTCCATAACAAATGGTCCGAAGTACCCGACGTTTGCAGCGTGATGGTATTCTCGGCGGTATTGCCTCCACCCTGTACGCCAAGTGCAAGTCCGACACCAGCAGTGCCGCCTGTGCTACCCTGGGAAATCACATTGTAAAACGACCCGCTTTGCTGGAGCTTCCATACCTGCGACAATGGGCTTCCTCCGTCAGCGGCGCGTACTTTCAGCACCCCGTTCACATTCGTCAGATAGGTTGGCGTTGAAGTGTTGTATTTGCCGGCCAATGCAAAAGTGAAGCAATCGCCCTGCACAGGTGGGTTGACCTGGACGCTCGCGGAGCGTGAACATCCTGATTTTGTTACTGTAACAGTGTAGTTTTCAGTAGCCGTAGGTGTAACCGTTTTTGCGGCAGACGTACCTCCGCCGCTCCACGAATAGCTCAATCCGGAACACGCGGTACCTGTGCACTTTGCCGTCATAGTCACATTGGCACCCGATGTGGCTGTCTCAATGCTGATGGTATAATCACAAGCAACAGGATCGGATTGGCAACCTGTTGAGGTGAGCACCCACTTGTTGCTTCCGAACATATTGGACTGATCATCAGCAAGATAAATATCGGTAACATTAGACTCTGGCAGACCGTTGCCATTGTTTTTGGTACTACCAAAACGCAAAGTGGAATTTTTACGGACAAAAATGGTATGGTTGGTGCCCGAAAGGTTGGTACGCGTCCATAATAAATGGTCACTTGCAGCAAGTCCCTGTAAGGTGATCTGGTTGTCGACACTATTGCCCCCGTTTTGTACACCCAATACCTGGCCGGTACCGATTGTACCGGTGCTGCCCTGTGCGACAATATTATATTGCGAGCCGCTTTGCTGAAGCTTCCATGATTGCGACAACAGGTTGCTGCTTGATAGCTGCCGCATTTTCAAAACCCCGTTTTCGTTGGTCAGATAGGTGGCATCGAACTGACCATATTTACTGGCCAGAGCCAGGGTATAACAGGCACCGATTCCGGGGGGTGACACTTCGACACTAACGGACTGCGTTGTGCAGCCCGACTTTGTTACGGTCACGGTATATTGCTCGGGTCCCACAGGGGTTACGGTTTTTGAAACGCCAGTTCCACTGCCAGTCCACGAGTAAGACAATCCCGAGCACGCCGTACCTGTACATGTCGCAGTCATGGTCACATTGTTTCCCGATACCGATGTTGATATTCCGATCAGATAGTCGCATGGACCTGGGTTGGTGGTGGTGCCAACGGTCACTGCCACACTCGCATATTTGATACATGAGCCCTTTGTGACCTTTACATTATAAGTATACTGTCCATTTGTATTAGGAACACTAATAAGAGGGTTTTGGCTCGTCGACAACACAGTTGCATTGCCTTGTAAGGTCCACTCATATGATGCGCCTGAACATTCGGTGCCGGTACATGTAGCCAAAAAATTCACTGCCTGGTTTGGATTTGCAGTTGGGGTACTTAAAGAGGTAGAAGCTGTCACCCCATAAATGCATGAGGGCGGGGTGCCCGTAAGGTCATTGACCAAAACAATGTTGGCCGGTGGGTTCCCATTCTGCAAGTTGATCCAGTTCTTATAAGCATCACAACCTGAACTGCTTGCATTCCGGTTTTCAGTCGCACACCCATCGGAATCGATCATGTTGGACAAAGTATAATTAGCAGACGGAGGATTAATGACGGCAGTGATGGTTTTTCCAGTAACATACGCGTCAGCCGTAGCTTTTACAGTGGCCGTCAGTGAAGGATTATCCAGTACATCCTCCATTTTGAACACGCTCACCATGTGCGCACCATGGGAAAAGCTCTCTTCCATCAGTCTTGTGACCCCTAATATCTGGCCCTGATAACCCGCTTCATTAACTACAATTGCCCCCGGCGCCATGTTCGATCGGGCAAGGTCAACGGAAAACCGGTGATCATAGCCATTACTATTGGCCTCAACGACTGCATCATTGAATTTAATACCATCTAGGCCCGCCCCGATCTCATTAAATGCGAAAGTCCCGCGCCTGGTCGTATTGACTTTATCGAACATGGAACCGTGATGGGTGATTACCTTAATCCTTGAATCGACAGACTTGGCTGCATTATTAAAAACCGCATTGATATCTTTTAAGACGAATGTCCTGTAAAGGAACCAATCCCGGCCAGCTGGCCCCTGAAAAGCGCTGAGATATGAGCCTGAGGGCCTCTTGGGTTGGATGTTGTCAAAATTCGTAATATTGGGTGACGCACCGTTTACAGTCCATGCGCTATTAATGCTTGACAAGCTATTGTTATATTTCGCTTTCAGCCATGCCCGGTAGCCTTGCACCATAGGTTGCGAATAATCGAACAACGCGCCGCCGCCGCCGCCCATATCTAAATTGGTGTCCAAATCCCACTTAGTGGTACCTCCTTCAAATTCCCCCTCTCCTTGCCGGGTAAAAATCAAGTTGACGTATAACAATTTGCCCGTGTCCAGAAGGTACTTATACCTGTTCATTACCTTTGTCGTAAAGCTCACAACCCTGTTCTTTGTTGATTGCGCAGCCAAAGAAGTCATTACGAACTGAAGATAAATTCCTGAACCAGGCCTCAATTCCCCGCCTCCGGCGATCTGAAGGACCGCTTCCGTCCCATCGTACTTTACGCCCAGCATTCGCTCCTCTTTCAGCCAGTTATCATTGGTTGTAACACCATAACGGTCTGACCTGCTGTTGGAAGCATCGTCGGCGGTACTGACAGCGATGTTCAGGCCAACTTTCATATTATGCGACAAAGCGCGGGCGATTTGCTGGTCATATTGATTGAAAAGCATATCTTCCATAGCCGTTGGGTTGCCAGCCAGTTCAGGATGTTCGCTTTTTTTCAACCTGGCGACATACCCTTCAATAAACCCCCACTGAATAGAAAGAAACAGCGCGTTTGCGCCCGCATCTACCGATTTGGTGATGTAATTGAGCTTCATATCTTCATTTTCGTTCACCAAACTCATCCCAAAATAGCGCTGGCCGGGAACGGAGGTATCCGTGTTGGTGCGTCGTACAATCCTGTTGCCGGCAGCATCGTATTCATAGATGATACTATTTTGGGAAAATGAAAAATGGGAGGTCAGTACCAGCAAAAAAAATAGGATACGTTTTGTCATAAACTTTTAATTACAGTTTTCAAGTTCGTTAATTAATTGTTGCTCAATAATTTGTAGAAAAAATATGCAGATTACCAGCCAATAAGCCCCCCAAGCCGTACAGTTCGCCCGCTGGAGCCTTTAAGTCCATGGGTCACACATAGACACGTCAACCTTCTGGGTTCACGAGTGAATTGTCTATGATAAACACAGACTGCCTAGCCATTAAAATTTATCAGATATTGTCTAACCCGTTGAAATACAGACGACGTTAAAACCGGAACAAATACTGGCTTATTAGGTTGGGGGAGATTTGACATAGAATACCGATTATGATTTAGGGGCTTTACTTTAAATTATATTATAAATATGATCTTGATATAAATGATACAAAAATCCTGACCGCCCGAAAAAGCAGGAAGACTATGGGGTGTTGCAAAGAGGAAACAAATCTTTAAACTAACGCGAGTATATATACGTACTTGCGCAGCTCAGTATTTTTCTCGGACTTTGACATAAAAAATCCCGGCGAAGCTAGAGTGTGTGAAAGAAAATAGAGCGGTTAGGTCATGAAAGTCATTAACTATGACGAATGCAATTGCCATGTCTTAAGCATTAATCATTTTCGCTCAGTCATCCGTTGCTACTGTAAAAGTAACAAAGGAAATATATCCTCCAGGCTTTTATCAAGAGCCTGAGTTAACAGCGAAACTGAATATAGTTTTTGTGATTGTATAGAATATTGTCCTATAAGTACTACAATTAGTGTTACGTAAAACTAATTAGATAAATTCGAGTTACAAATTTCAGTTGAATTATTTTTTGGAAAATTTTGAATGACCCATGAATAACTTATTGAACGGTAAATGAAACTTTGAATAATGTGTTTTGGAAGATCTGCTTACCAGGTGTTTCGGCAAAGGTGGTCCGGTCCCAGAAGCTTTGGGGTTATCTGATTTACAATAGTCAGGATGTAACCGAATAGTAAAAACAAACTGAAATGACCACGAAAATCTCGTCAGTCGCAGGGAAGGGGTTGACCGGAATTCAATTATAATTACCTTTGGCACCGGACCAAAACTCCTGCTACCGCTCACTCAACCATGATTTTCTTGATCTTCAGGCAAATTCGCATCCACCAGTGGATCAAAAATTTGTTGATACTCGCCCCCTTGCTATTCTCAGGAAAGCTCTTTGATCAATCGTCCATATGCTATTCGGTTCTGGCATTCTTTGCCTTTTCCTTTACCGCATCCGGCATATATGTCCTTAACGATATCAAGGACCTGGAGTCCGACCGAAACCATCCGGTCAAGAAAAACAGGCCGTTGGCATCGGGCAGATTAAGCATGACACTGGCCGTCCTCTGCGCGCTAACCTGCATCGCAGCATCCTGTCTTATTCTGTTTTTTGTCCAGAACGCCTTGCTCGCCCTGATCGTTGCATGCTATTGTGTCAGCAATATTTTGTATTCCCTGTACCTCAAAAATATCAGTATTGTAGACTGCATTATTATCTCAATCGGGTTTGAACTAAGGATCCTGGCCGGATGTGAAGCGATACATGTCACCCCTTCCGACTTCATTTTGGTCGTCACATTCTTTTTGGCCCTGATGCTTGGATTCATCAAGAGAAAAGGAGAATTAAAAGTCCTTGACCAAAAAGCACACGGTCACAGAAAAGTATTGTCGGACTACTCGGTAAAGTTATTGGATACCTATATCTATTCCTGCTCAACGGTCACGTTGATCAGCTACATGTTCTACACCATTGACGCCACTGTGATCCGTATCGTTGGCGCAGATATTCTGAAATATTCGCTTGTCTTCGTAATCTATGGCCTGTTCCGGTTCATCCAGCTGACCGACATTGACAAATTTCAGGGAGAGGGCGACCCCACCACGTTAATCTATAAAGACAGACCGCTGCAGATCACAATATGCCTCTTTTTGGCCTATATTATTTTTTGCTTTTATGCATAGGGATCGGAACTCATGGTAAATCCGGTACGCCCATCTCATGCTCAACAGATCTTTTCCGATTCTTTCAGAAAGACTGGCGATCGTAAACAAAAGGCTATCGTACTGATTAACAGCAACTATAAGAATTTAAGCGAATCTTAAGATTGATTTAAATCCACCTCATCACATATATTTCGAAATTTACAGTCAATGAAGCAGACCCTGCCATGAAGCCGTCGTAAAAACCGAACTATATGAGAATCCTGATAATTGAAGATGAGAAGGGAATTCTTAATTTTCTGGTACAGGGCCTTGAAGAAGAATCCTATGCTGTAGATACCGCAATGGATGGTAACAAGGGCCTCGAACTCGCTCTATCCGGCGATTACGACCTCCTGCTGATCGACTGGATGCTGCCCGGTAAAAGCGGGATCGAAATATGCAGGGAATTCAGGAAACAAAACAAAAAAACACCCATCCTGTTTCTTACCGCACGGGACACGGTCCAGGACACCATCTTCGGTCTGCAAAGCGGTGCAAATGACTACATCAAAAAGCCGTTCAGTTTTGAAGAATTGCTGGAACGGATCCGCGTGCAGCTACGTCCGGCGACTGGCGAACAGGCCGAATTCACGCTCGGACCGATCAGGATCGATACACAGTCACATCAGGTATTCAGGGAATCGGAAGAGATCAAGCTAACCCAAAAAGAGTTTGGCCTTCTTGAATTTCTGCTCCGTAATAAAGGAAAAGTTTGCCGCCGCACCCGAATTATTGAAAGTGTCTGGGATATTCATTTTGAATACAATACCGGGGTCATCGATGTGTACATCAATTCGTTGCGAAAAAAACTCAAACTGGCGCGGGAGGAAGACTACATTCAAACCATTCGGGGCGTGGGTTACATTGCAAAAGAAATTTGATCCTAGATGAACACTTCCTTTAAGAATAAACTTGCATTTAACTTTACCGCCAGTACAGCGCTCCTGACTGCCGTGATCTTTCTTGTGATTTATTTTATTGTAGACTTTACCGTCAACAGCCGGATAGAAAGAGACATCAGGAGCGAAGCCAATCACCACTTTTACGAGGTCGGGATCCAGGACGGCAAACCTTACATCGCGGATAAAATCGAGTGGCTGGAGAGGGAGCACCAGGAACAGGAACTTAATCCTGTATTTGTGGAGCTGACGGATGCGTCGGGCAATGTCCTGGAAAAATCGCCGAACCTCAGGGAGAATGTATTAAAACCCGATTTCTCAAAACCCGGCCCCTATTTTTCCCATGCAAAATTACTGGGGCAATCCGTCGCCCAGGTTCAGATCGCGCTCAAAGAAAAAGAAACCGTCGCCGGGTACCTGCTCGTCGCCATCGCAATGGATGAATCGGAATCCGTATTGTTTACCCTAAAAACAGTACTCTTGGTCGCTTTCCCAATTGTACTGCTGGTACTCTTTTTCGTAACGCGCGTCATTGCCGGACAAAGCATCCGGCCTGTTTTGAGTGTCATTGAAACCGCCAGCAAAATCACCAATGAAAACCTGACGGCCCGGATTCCGCTGCCCCCGGGCAAAGATGAGCTCAAAACACTGGTTGTGACCATTAATGATCTGATGGACCGGATCGAACATTCGATTGACCGGGAGAAGCAATTTACTTCCGATGCTTCCCACGAGCTGCGAACTCCCCTCGCCATTATCAAAGGCACGCTCGAAGTATTGATCAGAAAGCCACGTACTTCGGCTGAATATGTGGAGAAAGTTTCTTATTGCATCAGTGAGATCGACAGGATTACCGGCCTGGTCGACCAGCTTTTGTTATTGGCCAGGTTCGAAAGTCAGAGAAAAGCACTGGACAGGCAAAAAGTTGACCTTTCTGAGCTCACTGCTGTGATTCTGCAAAGACAGCAACAGCACGTGCTCGACAAAAATTTGTCCGTGGACCTGGATACGGATGAGCATCACCACGTAGACTCAGACCCTTACATGCTCGACATCATTGTTGAGAACCTCTTATCCAATGCGATTAAGTATTCCCATCCCGATGAGCGCATCCGTATCTGGATAAGGAAAAGCGGGGGCAGGATCCGTTATTCTGTGATCGATAACGGCATTGGCATTGAAGCAAACGACCTGGAAAAAATACAGGACCCTTTTTACCGCTCCGATGCACTGCTGCACCCTGAGATCAAAGGGAACGGCCTGGGCTTATCGATCGTCAAACGCATGTGCCAATTGCTGAAAGTTGACTTTTATATTGAAAGTGAGCTAAATGCAGGTACTACCGCCACGCTGGCCTTCTGATTTCAGGCATGTATTCTTAAGTCAATCTTAAGAATTCCTTGAGAATGTCCTAAGAATAGCCCGGCTATCTTTGACCTGTAACCAGTTCAAAGAAATAGCATCATGATAAGCATAAAACATGCCGAAAACATCAGTCGGCACGATTTCCTGAGAAAGCTCGGCTTCGGCGGGGCAGCTTTGACCGCCATCTATTTTTCCGGTCAATTACAATCCTGTACAAATGATACCGTAAACCCTGCACCGACCAACCTGACTCTGGACCTGACCGATCCCGCCAACTCCGCCCTGAAAACCAAAGGAGGATATGTGATCAAAAGCGGGGTCGTCATCGCGCGCAGCAACACAGGTGCATATATCGCCGCTACGCTTACCTGCAGCCATGAAGGCAAAAACCAGATCACCTATCAGACAGACCATTTTTACTGTACCGCGCACGGAGCAAAATATGATAACAACGGGAACGGACTGAACAGTGAGGGCAGAAAAGGCCTGGCCATTTACAAGACCAGCCTGGCCGATAACATTTTAACCATTACCGCCTGACCATGTCATTCAAAAACATTTTTATACTAGTGCTGCTGACGGCACAGGCATCTTACGCGCAGGACGATCTGCTGAAAGAGCTGGAACAGTCGCAGGATTCTGTGATCACTTATGCGTCGGCGACCTTCAAAGGTACCCGGATCATCAACGGCCACTCGGTCGAAACAGTTGGAAAAAACAATATGGATTTTATCATTTCGCACCGTTTCGGGGCTGTTAATTCAGGAGCCGGCAACTTCTTCGGGCTGGATGAATCGCAGATCAGGCTTGCCCTGGAATATGGCATTACCGACCGTCTGATGGTAGGGATTGGGCGAAGCAGTTACCAGAAAACAATTGATGTTTTTGCCAAATACCGCCTGCTGAAACAATCCTCCGGATTCAGGAATGTGCCGGTCTCCGTCACGCTGTTTGCCAGTGATGCCAATAACTCAAGTACATCGACGATCGATTATCCCCTCTACACCATCGCCCACCGCCAGACGTACACATTCCAGGCTTTGATCGCGAGGAAGTTCAGCGAAAATTTCTCACTGCAAATCAGCCCTACGATCGTCCACCGAAATCTGACGGAAAGTCCGGCCAATGCCAACAACCTTTACTCACTGGGCATGGGCGGGCGGTACAAGCTCACGAAACGGACTTCTTTCAATGTAGAATATTGGTATACGCCCCAGACTTTGGGCGGCACCAGCCAGCGCGATCCCAAATACACCAATACCCTCTCGCTGGGCTTCGACATTGAAACGGGCGGCCACGTGTTCCAGCTTCACCTGACCAATTCGAGGGGCATGATCGAAAAGCAGTTTCTCGGTCAGACTACCGGTAAGTGGAGCAGCGGCGATATTTTCTACGGGTTTAACGTGGCAAGGACATTTAGTTTTGATAAAAGCAAAAAGAAGAAATCTAATGGATACTAAAACTTTCAGGCTCATGGCCGCGCTCATGATCAGCCAGCTGATCGCCATCACATGCTACGGGCAGATGTACATGACCAAGACCGGAGAGGCGAGTTTCTTTTCGGAAACGCCACTGGAGAACATTTCGGCTTCAAACAAACAGGTAGCGGTTATCCTGAATACCTCTAACAATGAAATTGCCGTGAGAATGCAGCAAAGGGCATTCCACTTCCCGAACAAGCTGATGGAGGAGCATTTCAACGAAAACTATATGGAAACAGAGAAATTCCCTTTCGCGGTTTTCGCAGGTAAGATCAAGGAAGCGATCGATTTTACAAAAGACGGAAGTTACGCTGTAAGTGCTGATGGAATCCTTGAAATGCACGGTGTAAAACAAAACAGGAGCCTGAAGGGACAACTGGTTATTGCGGGCGGCCAGATCACGCTGACCACGGCCTTCGACGTAAAGCTCACCGATCACCACATTGAAGTCCCATCCCTGGTGATTGCCAAAATCTCGGAGGTAATTGCGGTTAAAGCGAAGTTTATACTTTCCCCAAAAAAAGTAAGTTAGCAGTGAAAATCCGGACGTATGTTAAACAAAATCATTGGCTTCTCGGTAGCAAACAAGCTCGTTGTGGGCTTGTTTGTGATTGCATTGATCGGTTACGGGAGCTACGAGCTTACGAGGCTACCGATCGACGCCGTGCCCGATATCACCAATAACCAGGTCCAGGTGATCACCATTGCGCCTTCGTTCGGCGCAACGGATATCGAGCGGCTGGTCACTTTCCCGATTGAGCAAGCCAATAACAATATCTCCGGGCTGAAAGAGATCCGGAGCTTCTCACGTTTCGGGCTGTCGCTGGTCACCATTGTTTTCGACGACGCTACGGACATTTACTGGGCCAGACAACAGGTTTCCGAGCGGCTTTTGAAAGTCCAGTCGGAAATCCCGCAGGGAATCGGCACCCCGGAGCTCGGCCCGATCAGTACCGGCCTGGGCGAGATTTATCAGTATGTGGTCAGGCCCAAAGCGGGTTATGAGCACCGCTACAATGATACCGAGCTGCGTACGATCCAGGACTGGATCGTCAGAAGACAACTACTTGGCGTGAAAGGAGTGGCCGAAGTGAGCAGCTTTGGCGGAAAACTGAAGCAGTACTCTGTTGAAATCAATCCGGAAAAACTGCTTTCCCATGGCATTACCATCAACGACGTATTTACTGCTTTGGAGGCCAACAATCAGAACACGGGCGGCGCATACATTGAAAAAGGTCCGACTGTTCTTTACATCCGCAGCGAAGGATTGGTCGAGACCATGGACGACATTAATAACATTGCCGTCAAAAACCTGGGCGACGGTCAGCCACTTTTCATCCGGGATGTAGCCGAGGTAAAAACAGGCTTTGCAACCCGCTACGGCGCAATATGTTACAATGATCAGGGGGAAGTTTCGGGCGCGGTGGTGATGATGCTCAAAGGCGCCAACAGCAGCGAGGTGATCAAAAACGTAAAGGAGCGCGTGGCGCAGATCCAGAAAACCCTGCCGGAAGGCGTGGTGATCGAACCGTTCCTCGACCGCACCAAAATGGTGAACAATGCCATTGGTACCGTTGAAAAAAACCTGCTGGAAGGCGCGCTGATCGTCATTTTCGTACTCGTGCTTTTTCTGGGAAACCTGCGTGCAGGTTTGCTGGTCGCGTCGGTGATCCCGCTTTCCATGCTTTTTGCCGTGATCATGATGAACACCTTTGGCGTGAGCGGAAACCTGATGAGCCTGGGCGCACTGGATTTCGGGCTGATCGTCGACGGCGCGGTGATCATCGTCGAAGCGGTCATGCACCAGATCGCCCATAGCAAAAAATTCAGCGGACTTACGGAGATCAGTCGGCCACAAATGGACGAGGAAGTAAACGAATCGGCCGACCGGATGATGAACAGCGCCGTTTTCGGGCAAATCATTATCCTGATCGTGTACCTGCCCATTTTTACGCTGGAAGGCATTGAGGGGAAAATGTTCAGGCCCATGGCGCAAACCGTCGCGTTTGCTTTGCTGGGTGCTTTCCTGCTGTCGGTCACTTACATTCCCATGATGAGCGCATTGGTTTTGAGCAGAAAAATGAAAGACAAACCTAACTGGTCGGACAGATTGATGGCCGCGCTGGAACGCCGATACAAAGGCGCGCTGGCGCGTGTTGTCAGTCACCCCAAAACAGTCCTTACCTCCGCGCTGGCACTTTTCGGACTGGCGATTTTCACATTGACCACCCTCGGCGGCGAATTTATACCAGCATTGGAAGAAGGTGATTTTGCAGTGGATACCCGCGTGCTCACCGGCAGCAATCTCACCACAACCATCGAAAACACCCAAAAAGCAGCACATATCCTGAAAACACGTTTCCCGGAAGTCGAAAAAGTAGTGACCAAGATCGGCAGCGGCGAAGTCCCTACCGACCCGATGCCCATGGAAGCCAGCGACATGATGGTGATTTTGAAAAATAAAAGCGAGTGGACCTCCGCCAAAACATTTCCTGAACTGTCCGAAAAAATGAGCGAGGCCTTGAAAGCCGTTCCCGGCATCACAGCTGGTTTTCAGTATCCGGTCCAAATGCGGTTCAATGAGCTCATGACCGGCGCACGCCAGGATGTGGTTTGTAAAATTTTCGGGGAAAACCTGGACACCCTCGCACATTATGCGCAGAAGCTCGGAACACTTGTGAACCAGGTGAATGGTGCACACAACCTTTACGTCGAAGCAGTTTCAGGCTTGCCGCAGATCACGATCCGCTACAACCGGGCAGCCATCGCACAATACGGACTGACGATCGGGGCGATTAACAAAATCGTGAATACGGCACTGGCGGGACAAAGTACGGGGATGGTGTTTGAAGGCGAAAAGCGCTTTGAACTGGTTGTCCGGATCGGCGGCGGTCAGAAAAAAAATGTGGAGGATATCCGTAACCTGCTGGTACCGGCAAAGGATGGCATGCAAATCCCCTTATACCAGCTGGCCGATGTAAAAATCCAGAACGGCCCCAACCAGATCCAGCGGGAAGATGCCAAGAGAAGGATCGTGGTGGGTTTCAACATTGCCGGCAGAGATGTGCAAACCATTGTGAACGAGCTGCAAGTAAAGGTTAATCAGAGCCTCAAACTCCCGGCTGGCTACTATGTAACTTACGGCGGCTCATTTGAAAATTTGAATGCGGCAAAACAAAGGCTGATGATCGCGGTGCCGGTATCGCTGATCCTGATCTTCATCCTGCTCTTTTTCGCATTCAATTCGGTGAAAGACGGGCTGCTGATCTATTCGGCTATCCCGCTCTCGGCCATTGGCGGCATTTTCTTTCTCGCGCTGCGCGGCATGCCTTTCAGCATCAGCGCCGGGATCGGGTTTATCGCGCTATTCGGTGTGGCGGTTTTGAATGGGATCGTTTTGGTCGCCGAGTTCAACCGGATCCGGAAACAGGGTGAAACGGATATCCGCAAAGCGGTTCTCGAAGGTACGCAACACCGTTTGCGACCTGTTTTGATGACGGCCTTTGTGGCATCACTGGGCTTTCTGCCGATGGCTTTCAGTAACGGAGCTGGCGCAGAAGTACAAAGGCCGCTGGCGACAGTCGTCATCGGCGGGTTGCTGATAGCCACTTTCCTGACGCTTTTTGTGCTTCCGGTACTGTATCTGTTTTTTGAGAATGGGATGGGTCTGAGGTTTAAGAAATCCAATATCACTGCAATGCTGATATTACTATTGCTTGCTACCCCGGCTTTGGCACAGGAAAAAATCAATCTGAAAAACGCTACCGAGCTGGCCATTGCCAATAACCAGACGCTGAAAAGTGAAAGGCTGCGTGTAGAATATCAGAAAGCATTGACCAAGACCGCGACGGCTTTACCTCAAACCAGTTTTACAGCCGAAGCGGGACAGATTAACAGCTTTTATACCGATACCCGATTCAATGTTTCGCAGTCATTTAGTTTGCCTGTTGTTTATTCAAAACAAAAAAACCTGCTGCAACAGGAGTTAACCGGCAGCGTGCTGAATGTGGCCGTCAGGGAAAACGAGCTGAGGCGCAATGTGGCGCAGGTATACTTTACTTTTTTATACCAGCAAAAAAAATGGGAACTGTTACAATCGCTTGACAGCCTGTATACTGATTTTTATAAAAAGGCGGAACAACGATTAAAAAGCGGTGAAACCAATATCCTCGAAAAAACCGCCGCCGAAACACAGCTGGGGCAAATCCAGATCCAATTGCAGGAGCTGGAAGCAGATCTCAGATTATCACGGCTGCAATTTCAATTATTACTCAATGCTGCCATTCCGGTGGAGCCCTCCCCCGCCGACCTGAAACTCAGTTTGCCGATGATACCCGATTCAGCCGCAATCACCAGTCACCCGCAGGCCAGGATATTACAACAGCAGCAGCAGATCGCGGCGGCCACGGTGGAGGTTGAGAGAAGCAAATTGTTACCCGGGCTGACATTGGGATATAACAACATGAGCATGCGGGGAACCGGGGCGGACGACAAGGCGTACCATGCGTCCCAAAGATTTCATTCCGGGCAGATCGGACTGGGGATACCGTTGTTCGCGGGCGCTCAGAAAGCACGGGTCAATAGCGCGAAAATAGGGATCCAGATCGCACAACAAAGCTATGCTGCCGGTTTGCAAACTTTAAAAAACCAGTACCAGGCTGCTTTAAATGAGTATCAAAAGTTTCTGTCGACGGTCGCATATTACGAACAAACCGCGCTCGCCAATGCAGATTTGATTACCCATGCAGCCACTGAGCAGTTGAAAAACGGTGGTATCAATTACCTGGACTGGACGCAGCTGATCAACCAGGCAGTTACCATTCGCAGCCAGTACCTGGACGCGGTACTGAAGCTGAATTCCAAGGCGATCGAACTCAATTATTTTCAGGAAAACTGATGCAAACAAAACTGATATATCTCATCTACGTAAGCATTTTTGGCTTGCTGCTAAGTTGCTCCGGCAGAGGAGGGTCCGAAACGCCGGTTAATTCTGAACCCGGAACTGAAAATACCGCAGCACTCAACGAAGAGCAAATCAAAAATGCAGGGATCACTGTGGATACGCCGCTCATCCGTGCCGTTTCCTCAGTACTGAAACTCAACGGGCGGATCGATGTGCCGCCACAGAATATCGTTTCCGTCAGTGTGCCGCTGGGAGGATATCTCAAAACCACGCGCCTCCTGCCGGGGACGCCTGTCAGGAAGGGGGAAGTGCTGGCGGTGATGGAGGACCAGCAGTACATTCAGCTTCAGCAGGATTACCTCACCAGCAAAGCGAGACTTACTTACCTGGAAAGTGATTACAACCGCCAGAAAGAGCTGAACGTGAACAAATCCAGCAGCGACAAGATTCTGCAGCAGGCCGAGGCCGATTACCGAAGCCAGCAGGTCATGATCCGCTCTCTGGAAGAAAAACTGAGCCTGATCGGGATCAATCCGCGAAACTTATCCAGCGAGAACATTTCAAGGAGCATCAGCATTTACTCCCCCATCAACGGATACGTTTCAGCCGTCAATGTGAACATCGGCAAGTACGTATCGCCCACGGAGGTACTTTTCGAGCTCATTAACCCAACCGATATCCACCTGGCGCTCAAAGTTTTCGAAAAAGATCTGACAAAAATCAGGGTCGGGCAAAAGCTGACAGCCTATACCAACAGTGAACCTGAAAAAAAGTATTTGTGCGAAGTAATCCTGATCAGCAAAAACCTGTCGCCCGAGCGAACGGCGGAAATTCACTGCCATTTTGAGCGCTACGAACCTACACTTGTACCCGGGACTTTTATGAATGCGGACGTCGATCTGGAAAGCAAAAATGCGATCACGGTTCCCGAGGATGCAATCGTTTCTTTTGAGAATAAGGAATACATCTTTTTACCCAAAGGAAAAGGACAGTATGCGATGACAGAAGTACAGACCGGAACTACCGAAAACGGCTTTACAGAAATATCAGCCAAAGAAAACCTCACCGGGCGGCAAGTTGTGGTAAAAGGGGCCTATTCTTTGCTGATGTCCCTCAAAAACAAATCTGAGGATTAATACCGGCAGTTTCATCCTTGAAATTTAAACGATGGCTAATCTTAAAAACATCCAGACCGAAATTGATGCCTGCTATCTGTATAGCGTTCTTGCCCAGCATGAAGAAGATAAGAATGTAGCGGCTATTTTCCGCCAGATGAGCGAAATTGAGCACGGGCACGCAGTGGCATTGATGACAAAAAACCAGATGGACACCTCCCGTCTGCCGCCGCCTTCAGCCAGGGCCAGGATATTGAATACGATTGGCAAGTTATTTGGCTACGACTATGTGCTTGGCGTATTGCTGGACACAGAAAAAGGAATTTCAAGCTCAGTAGTCAACGCCAGAAAGAAAACCAGACTAGCCAGTTCGATTTCAGATACGGCTCACGTAGCCATCCTGAAAAACATCCTGGAGGGGCAGCCAAAGATCTCGGGAAGCACCCTGACCCGATTTGAAAAACGACACAGGTCGGTAGGGGGTAACGCCCTGAGGGCGGCGGTCTTAGGTGGCAATGACGGGCTGGTCTCCAATTTCAGCCTTGTGATGGGTATCGCAGGTGCTGTCAGCGGTCCTAAGGAAATCCTGCTGACCGGTCTGGCCGGGATGCTGGCGGGTGCGCTGTCGATGGCTTTGGGCGAATGGATTTCCGTTAAAAGCTCCCAGGAGCTGAATGAAAATCAGATGCAACTGGAGATGGACGAGCTGGAAGCCAATCCGGAAGGAGAAGAAAAGGAAATTGCCCTCATTTATCAATCCAAAGGTATCGCAGCGGGGCAGGCCCGTACCATGGCAGCAGAAATCATGCATCAAAAAGACCATGCGCTGGCCATTCTGGTAAAAGAAGAACTTGGGATCAATGTGGAAGACCTGAAAGGGTCCGCCATGGAGGCAGCGATCACTTCCTTCCTCCTGTTTGCTGTCGGCGCCATCATACCCGTCTCTCCGTTTTTCTTTCTGACCGGCACCCGGGCTATCGTGGGCAGTACCGTCGTCAGCGGCTTAGGCTTATTTCTGATCGGTGCGGCAATTACCCTGTTCACTGGTAAAAGCGTCTGGTATTCGGGGCTCCGGCAGGTTGTTTTCGGGCTGGCTGCAGCGGCAATCACATTTGGGATCGGGAGATTAATCGGCGTTTCCGTGGGCGCATAAACATGTTCTTTCGCTTTAACGCAAAGCAGTAGACCCGATTAAATTTCAGTTAAAAGTCAAAAATTTCATCTGCAAAAAAATATAATCTATCTGATACAATAAACCTCGGATATGATCTTTTTCAGTTTTGAAAACAAAGCAAGAGCAAATACAATAAATTGATATTGAGTGAATTAAATTTACACATTCGATATTGTCGGCCACTAACCCCCGTAGCTACACTTCTTTTCTTATTTGCACAAAAGCAGTATTTAGATTAATTAAAAACCTCGCCGGACCAGCAGGCTCCCAAGTCACTTTAAGACGACAAAACGCATGCAACATCGGGATATGCATATTCGTATAGCCTATCAGAGTATTTAACGTTCCACTAATGATGATGACACGTCTCGATTTTTTAAAATCCATTGGGTTCAAGGGTCCTGCCCTGATGGCGCTGCTGACTTCCTGCGTGCATGAGGAAGATACGTTTGTGGAAGCATTGAGTCTTCAGAACCAAACATCAGAAACCCCGGTAACAGACACTACTTCCCTGGGCGGAAGTACCGATGTATCAGTGAAGTTGAACTCCGCGGCAGCGATCTCCACGGAGGCGCTCAATGCCATTACAGGTGTTAAACTAAAAATAGACCTTACGCTTTCAGCCAGTGCGGCATTACTTAAAGTCGGCGGCTACCTGATCAAAAACGGTATTGTTGTAGCCCAATCTGCTTCGGGGGTGATCGTAGCGGCTACACAGACTTGCAGCCACGAACCGCGCAATAAGGTGATTTTTAACAAAACAGAATTTTACTGCACTCAGCATGGTGCCCGGTTCAGCCTCACCGGCGCAGGCCTGAACACATTTGGAAGCGCTGGTCTGACCATTTACAAAACGGCAACCGATGGAAATACGGTTGTTGTATACTAACCAATAATCAATATGAAAACGATCCTCGCATCCCTGCTTATTCTATTTGTGACATTGCCATTGAACTGGAAACTGAATTTCGCCGATGCCCGGGCAGAAGCCGAAGCCTCAAACAAAATGATTCTGCTCAGCTTTTCCGGTTCCGACTGGTGCGGACCTTGTATCAAGCTCACCAAAGACGTTTTCGGCTCGCCTGAATTCACAGACTACGCTGCTGAAAACCTGGTACTCGTACGGGCAGATTTTCCAAGACAAAAGAAAAACCAGCTTGACAAAAATCAGGTTGCCATGAATGAAAAACTCGCAGAACAATACAATCAAAAGGGCGTATTTCCTCTGACGGTTTTAATAAGCCCGAAAGGTAAGGTGATCAAAGAGTGGGAAGGCTACCAACCGTCGGTAGAGGCGTTCATTGCCGACATCCGCTCACATTCCGTCAGATAATATGGGAGAGATACTTGCAAAACGTTCCCTCAGACTGATGGGGAATCGTTTCGATATCAGCGCAGTAGCGGATAGCCATGAGGCAGCAGAACAGTTTATAGACCTGGGTGTGGCCGAAATTCAGCGCATCGAGAAACTGTTGACTACCTTCAGCGACGACAGCCAGACCAACCAGATCAATCAGCAGGCAGGGATCGCCCCTGTTGTCGTAGACCGCGAGGTTTTTGATCTGATCGCCCGTTCGGTACGGATTTCCGCTTTGACCCAGGGCGCTTTCGACATTACTTACGGCTCCATCGACAAATCGCTTTGGAATTTCGATCTGACAATGACATCGCTGCCGTCCGCGGCCGTGGCAAAGCGGATGGTCCGGCTGATCAATTACAAAAACATTGTTCTGAATCCGTCGGAGGGTTCTGTATACCTCAAAGAAAAAGGTATGCGGATTGGTTTTGGCGGCATCGGCAAGGGTTACGCGGCCGAAATGGCTAAAAAAACCATGCGTGCGGCTGGTGCTTTATCCGGCGTCGTCAATGCATCAGGTGACCTCACCACCTGGGGCAAGCAACCCGGCAATTTGGACTGGACCGTCGGAATTGCAGACCCGGACGCGAAAAATTTGCCGTTTTCTTACCTCAAAATCAGTGATATGGCGATCGCTACGTCGGGCAATTATGAAAAATTTGTCACCATTGGCGGCCGCCGTTACTCGCATACCATCAATCCTAAAACCGGCCTGCCGGTATCAGGAATAAAAAGCGTCACCATCTTTTCGCCCAACGCCGAACTATCCGACGCGCTTGCTACGCCTGTAACCGTACTGGGAATCAGGACCGGCTTGGATTTGATCAATCAGATGAAGGATATAGCATGCATTGTCATCGACGATCAGAACAAGCTGTACACTTCCAAAAACATAAAGATCCGCTAAACGTATGTACAAGATCGTAATCAAAAAATTTGCGCTGCTGAGTGCCGTCCTGGCATTGCTATCCGCCTGCGTGACAGTAAAGGAATATCAGAAAAACCGCATCAACGATTCCGAAATGGAACTCTCGGCCCGGAAATCCGAAAAGTTCGAACAGAGTTTTTACCTATACCGGGAAGGCGCTTCCGGAGCAAACGGAGGCAAAAGCGGCGGAGGCTGTGGCTGTAATTAATCTTGTTTTCAGAACCCAATGAAGAAAATTACCTATACCGTGGCAGCGCTGCTATGCCTTTTCGGCTCAGCGCAAGCACAATCCGCTGACAGTTCCGAAATCGGATATCAGCCTAAAAAGCTCAAAATAGAGGAAATTAATTTTGTTTCCGGGTATTACAATCAGAACGGGAACAACTCTGCGATCACGGGCGGCATCGGCACAGAGAAACTGTACGATTTTGCAAATTCGCTGGAAATCCGCCTCAGCAAAACGGATAAACGAAACCGTGTACACACGATCTCGGGAGAAGTGAACATTGATTACTATTCGTCAGCCTCACAGGACAATATCGATCCGCTCACCATTTCTTCGGCTTCAAGAACCGATACCCACATCTACCCAAGCCTATCCTGGAACATGAAGAACGATGCCAACCATACAACCAAAGGCGCCATGTTTTCCTATTCCACAGAATATGACTACAAATCCTACGGCTTTGGTATCAATTTTTCCAAATCCTCCAAAGACAACAACCGGGAGATCACCCTCAAGGCGGGGACGTTCCAGGATACTTATACAGCGATTCTGCCTTCGGAGCTGCGTCCAAACGGGTATAGTTCCGGCGCGGAGGGGGATAAGTCCAACCTTTATTACAAGCCCCGCAATACTTACAACGGCTCCGTGGCCCTTTCCCAGATCGTCAACAAAAGTCTGCAATTGATGGTTATCGTGGAACCGACCTATCAGGAAGGTTTACTAAGCACACCCTTTCACCGGACTTACTTTACAGACGGCAGCGAAAAAGTGGAAAAACTGCCCGGGACCCGCTTCAAGATCCCAGTCGGGCTCAGGGGAAGCTATTTCATTGGCGACCGGGTCGTCTTACGGGGATTTTACCGTTTCTATGCCGACAACTGGGGAATGACCGCCCATACCGTCTCTTTGGAAGCGCCTGTCAAGATCACTCCATTTTTGTCATTAAGCCCGTTTTACAGGTTCAACAGCCAGAGCGGCGTCAGGTACTTTGCTCCGTACATGGGGCACGATACAAACGCGGCTTATTACACCAGCGACTACGACCTGTCTTCATTCCAAAGTCATTTCGGCGGTATGGGTATCCGCCTTTCGCCGCCTGGCGGTATCATGGGTATCCGGCATTTTGCATCATTGGAAGTGCGATACGGCCACTTTTACAGGAATGCAGGCACGGGTATGCAATCGGATATGTTAACGCTGGCCGTGAAGCTTAAATAATGATGGCAGACCAACCGGGTCAGTCCTCAGGCAGTCGTCAAAAAAAATTACATCGCAATATTGCGATTATCAAAATTGATGTTATGTTTGCATCATGGGACTTACCAAAACTGAGATATTCACAGACAAGCAAAACCGGATCGCCGATTTAGCGAAGGCCTTTGCACACCCGGCACGGGTGGCTATTCTGCAGTTGCTCGTTGCCCGCAAAGCTTGTGTCTGCGGTGATATTGTGGATGAACTGGATCTGGCACAGGCGACCGTTTCCCAGCATTTAAAAGAACTGAAACGGATCGGTATCATTCACGGGGAAATCAACCCGCCGAGGGTCTGCTATTGTATCAATCCGCAAGTCTGGGATGAAGCCAGGCTGGTATTTGGCAATCTTTTGGAATCATTTGCTGTCGCCGGCTGCTGTAACTGAACAGCTATTTTTTTGAGTAACTTAATCGCAATATTACAATACAAAAAACCAAAGAACTTGGAAACTGCTGAACAAATCAAAGAGACAGTGCGCCGGAAATACGGCGCCATTGCAGAACAACCTGCCACCGGCATAGCTGAAACAGTCGGTTGCTGCGGGCCTACCTCCTGCTGCGGTCCTGAAACCGAATCAAATGTACCCATGATGATGGCACCGGACTACCAAGATGTAAAGGGCTATGTGGCCGATGCGGACCTGGGCCTGGGCTGCGGCCTGCCGACGCAATTTGCCCAAATCAAACCCGGTGATACCGTAATAGATCTCGGCTCAGGTGCTGGCAACGACTGCTTTGTTGCCCGTTCAGAAACGGGTGAAAACGGCCGGGTGATCGGCCTGGACATGACGCCGGCCATGATCGACCGGGCACGAAAAAACACAAAGGCGCGCGGTTATAAGAATGTGGAATTTGTGTACGGTGACATCGAGGAAATACCTTTGGCCGATGATCTGGCCGATGTTGTAGTGAGCAATTGCGTCATGAACCTGGTCCCTGACAAGCAGAAGGCTTTTCAAGAAACTTTCAGAGTACTGAAACCCGGGGGGCATTTCAGCATTTCCGACATCGTACTGGTCGGTGAACTGCCGGAAGGTTTGCAAAACGATGCTGAAATGTACGTGGGCTGCGTGTCAAGGGCTATTCAAAAGGACGACTATTTGCAAGTGATACGGAATTGCGGCTTCACCCGTATTCAGGTACAAAAAGAACGGGAAATCAATATCCCTGATTCCGTATTGCAAAACTATCTGACGCCCGATGAAATTGCGGATCACAGAGAAGGAAGCCGTGGCATTTACAGCATCACGGTTTTTGCTGAAAAACCAGCTGCGTGCTGCGGACCAAATTGCTGTAACTAATCCATTGCTTGCTATGAAACGAATTTTGGTTTTATGTACCGGCAATTCTGCCCGTTCACAAATGGCCCACGGCTATCTGCAGGCTTTTGCAGGAGACAAAGCGGAAGTTTACAGCGCAGGGGTTGCACCCCGCGGCGTCAATCCCCTATCGGTAAAGGTAATGGCAGAAGATGGTGTCGACATATCTCATCACACCTCCAATCATGTAGATGAGTACACAACCATTCCTCTTGATTACGTGATCACGGTATGCGACCACGCGCACGAACAATGCCCGGTTTTCCCGTCATCTGTCACACGGATCCACCAAAGTTTCCCTGATCCTGGGCATCAGCCAGGGATCGACGCAATCACCTCATTCCGCCAGGTACGCGACCAGATCAAAACATTTTCTCAGGCATTTGTAATGTCCCTGTGGCCAGATCAGCAACAAATTGCGCTCAGGCCAGCGCAGCCCGACGACCGGGAAGCCATCATGGATCTATTGACAGAAGCAGCCCTGGTAACAGAAGACTTGCCGGAAAACCTGGCCGATTTTGTGATTGCCGTGGCGGGAAGACAGATGATGGGTGTAGCGGGCCTTGAAAGATTTGGCCAGGTAGGACTATTACGTTCCCTGGCGGTTCGAAGCACCTGTCAATCCCGCGGCATTGCCAGGCAGATGGTACAGGAAATACTACGGTCCGCGAATGCGGCTGCCGTACGCGAGCTCTACCTGATTACGACAACCGCCGAAGGATACTTCGAGCGCTTTGGATTTAGCGCCATCAGTCGCGACAAGACCCCTGCTCCAATTCAAAATACCCGGCAATTAAGTACACTTTGCCCCTCTTCGGCACTTGTCATGCGGCTGGAATTATAAGCGCGGGTGCACGAATGCCCTGTCGGCAACCAATAAGATTGCTCTTCTTTCTGACAACCTGCATTATCCCTTTGGCCCCGTCCTTGCGAGTCAATCGGGCAATGCTCGTTTGCGTCATGATGTTTCATGGCCTGATTTCGGCAGACCCTCAATCAAACTTGTCTTACCCGATATGTCTTTAATTACATCATCCAGTTCGCTGGCTGCTATTTGAAGAAATTCCAGCAATTTCTCCCGTTCGTCAGCGAAAATTTCCCAGCTCTGAAGCATGCCTGTAATAGCCATAATCCGTGCCAACGGTGCGCGGACGATGTGTGACTGCATGAAGGCGATCTCCCTGAGTTTTACGTTTTGCTGCTCAATAGCCTTAACATAATTGTATCTCTCCGTCATATCATTCGCGATAATGACTTTTGCGAGCTTTCCTTTATATTGGATCAGGTTGGTTTGAATATCCACCTGGATCATTTCGCCATTCTTCCTGAGATGTCTGAAAATACCTTGTCTGACGTTTTCGTGTGCAATGTTGCCTTTAGCCAATGCTTCCTGCAAATGTGGCAGATCCTCCTTCGGTCTGATATCCCTGATCGTCATGAGCAGAAACTCCTCTTTGCTATATCCATAATTTTCAATGGCCGCCTGGTTAACATCCAGGAAACCCAGTGTTTCTAGATCAAAAACCCACATAGGCAGCGGGCTGTGCTGAAAAAGCGAACTGTAATTGCGTTCCGACTCCTCCAGGGCGGAACTGATGCTTTTGCGCTCGGTGATGTCTTTGAAATAGACAGACAAGCCATTGGATGAAGGATAGGCACTGATGTCATACCATTTACCCAACGGAGGATAAAAGTCTTCAAAGTGAACGGCCTGATTGGTTTCTACCGCCTCATGGTATTTTTTGTGGGACTCCGAGCCTACCGCGTCTGAAAAAACGTCCCAAAGGTTGCTCCCGTGCATTTGTTGCTTACTCTTTCCGAGCACGGTTTCCGCAACATTGTTCCAGTAACTCACCGTCCAGTTCCTGTCGACTGCAAAAAATGCGTCCCCGATACTTTCCAGTATGGTATTTTTTTCCTCCAAAGCGTGCGAAGCGGCCAGTTCCGCTTTTTTGCGCACGTCAATATCCTGAAAACTGCCACGTATCCGCACACATCGATTGTTTTCGAATTCCGGCTCGCCAATCACTCTTACCCACCTTACATTCTGCCTGGCCGTCACAATTTGCGCTTCGAAATCGAACGACGCCCCTTCGTCAATCGCCAGACCGATTTTTCGGGCAATCAGAATCCTGTCCTTTTCCTCTTTATAGAAGTCGATACCCGTGCGCATATCCGGATGGAAATCCGCTTCCACTTCATGGATTTTACAAGTAATAGGGGACCAGAAAATAGTGTCTTTTACCAGGTCCACCACCCAGCCGCCAATCCCAGCGAGCGTAGTCACCTTGTCCAGTAAGTTCTCCAGTTCACGGCGCTCTGTAATATCCCTCTCGACAGATATCCAGTGAGTATACCAACCCGTTTCATCCGCAACCGGCGTCACGGTCAGGTTCGCCCAGAATTCCTCCCCATTTTTTTTATAGTTAATCACCGTGATCTCACAGTGCTCCCAGTTGAGCAGGCATTCTTTCAGCCTATCAAGCTCCTTCCGGTCCGTTTTTTGCCCTTGCAGAATTCTTGGCGTTTTACCTATTACTTCTGTGGAAGCATAACCTGTCATTTCGGTAAAGGCCTCATTCACATATATGATACGTGGTCCTGGCTCGTCCAGGGGCCCGGCTTCGGTGATGATGATCGCGTCCCTGCTGTTGGTAATAACCGATTCCAGAAGTCTCAGATGACGCTCTTCCTGTTTGAGCTTCTCCTCGCCTAATTTACGTTGGGTAATATCGAACCTGATAGAAACATACTGATAGGGTTTTCCTTTGTCATTGAGAAAAGGAACAATGGTGGTGTCGACCCAATAATAGCTTCCGTCTTTGGCCTTGTTCCTAAACTCTCCTTTCCAGACCGTTCCGCTCGCAATGGTAGTCCAGAGCGAACGGATATATGCTTTATCGTGAAAAGATGAATTGATGATCCGATGGTCCTGGCCTACAAGTTCGCTTGCCTGGTACCCGGATATAAGACAAAAATTCTCATTCACGTATTTGATAATGCCTTTCTGGTCGGTCACTGCAACCAGGGCGGATTCGTCCAGCGCATATTTGTAGGCATAAAGCTCATTATTTGTCTGATCCAGCAGGTAGTTAGATCTCCTCATCTCGGAAATGTCCTGGTAATGACATACGATTGCCTCCACGTCAGGATCTTCAAGCATGTTTGTAAATGAGGCTTCAATCCAGATATAGTTCCCGCCTGGCCTGATTGTCCGGAAAACGCAGGATTTTGATAAACCTTCCAGCTTCGATATATCCTGGAGAGACTGGATAACCCCTTCCAGATCGTCTGCATGTACGTGGTCTCTCAATCGGCTGCCTAGACGCTCCTGATCAGTCCAGCCTGTAATACGCCGGGCATTGGGACTGCGGTATATAATTTCAAAAGAAGCATTGAGAAGCGAAATGACTTCAAAGCTGCTCTCGAGGATTTTAGTGATGCGACTGTCATCGAGTAAAAGTTTTAAATGCATTTGAAAAGCAGATCATCATAAAACTAACTTTAAGAATGTATGGGGTTATCCTACTCGAATCTCAATAATAATTTGGCTAATAATACCTAAAATATTCAACAATCAAAAAAATAATTAAAGCCTTGAAAATCAGGAATAAAACGCCGATAACGCCTGTTAATCACTAAAAGTGACATAACCGGTTCCATAAAACATGATCAAAGTCATAAAATTCTCTGGTTCTTAAAGTTACCTTACTTGGTTTTAGGTTACCCTTCCAGGCAACCTGGAAAATAAAGTTGACAAGGCACACAACCCTCTTATCCGATCTGAAAAGTACTGCCCCGAACTGAATGCCAAATGCATTCAAATATCATCGTCCAAGGCCCCATCATGCCGAGAAGCAGGTAAGGATTTATCAGGCATGTTTTAAACTTTTACTTAATCCCGCCCAAAGTCAGGTTTTGCCAGATCTGGCAAAACCTGACGCAGATCATGTCCTGACCCGTACCGTGTCAGGTTTTTTTAAGCCGGGACTGACTTATTTTGACCCACGATAAGATCATCATCATGCGGAAAAAACTTCTGATACATAGCGTATTAATGTTTGCGGTGTTGTTTAATGAATGTGTAAAAGCACAGGATTTGGACGAATGGAAAACATTCTTGTTCAGGAAGGGGCTGGGCGAAACCACCGGATTAAAAGACAGCACAGAAATCAGCAGTCTTGCATACCGGATTGCTTACGGCGAATTGGAACGTAAACAATCCTGGCTACTTACCGAAAAGATCGATTCCGTGAGGATTAACGCGGCAGCACAACGGATCATGGAGAAACCAGGTTCCTGGCGGCCCGAGTTCGAATCGCTCGAACCTGTGCTGGAACCTTATCAAACGTTAAGAAAGTTGGTTGATTCGCTGACCGCAGCAGGGGCCGATTCGCTGATTGAATGGGAAAAAGTCAATTACTCTTTCAACCAATACCGATTGGTTAACCGTTTGCCAGATCAGATGATCGTGCTGGTGAATGTCCCCTCTGCTACGCTCAGGGTGATTGACCATGCCGGCAAAGACCTTTTAGCATGCGCGGTCATTGTCGGAAGCCCCGGCACTCCGACACCTGTTTTTGCGGCCTATCTGACCAGGATCATCACTTATCCCTATTGGAACGTGCCCAGGTCCATTGCGGTGAAAGAGTTCTTACCAAAAATAAAAAAGAACCCTGCAGGTTACCTCGACGCCATGAAAATGCAGGTCATTTCCCGGGAAGGCAAATTAGTCTCGCCGGAAAACGTAGACTGGAAGAGCTTATCGTCCCGGAATTTTCCATACCGGCTCAGACAATCTACAGGATGCGACAATGCGCTGGGTGTTGTCAAATTTGATCTGGACAGCCCTTACGATGTGTACCTCCACGACACAAACCACCGTGAGCTATTCGAAAAAAAATACCGTTTCCTGAGCCACGGCTGTATCCGGGTTGCAGAACCCGTGAAGCTGGCCAACCTGCTGATGCAACAACAGTTGCTTCCTGAAACGTTTACCAATGAGCGTTACCATAATATCCCTTCGCAGTTTTTTTCATTACCGGCTAAAATTCCTGTGGTAATTACCTATGCCTTAGCCGGGGTCGAAAACGGGCTCGCCCTTTACCCCGACATTTATAAGAAAATGCGCCTTTCATATCCGTAACCTTTAGTCTGTTCAAAATGGAAACAATCAGCACGAGTTCGTTCATCTTCTGGGCAGCCTACACGGCTAGCAACCTGGTGGCATTGTCGCTTATCTGGGGCAGCACTAAATACCCAGGGACTACCAGGGCCTCCTTTTTTATCATATTCATCGGAGCAGCGGCGGCCAATACATACATCGCCCTCGATTCGCCCTGGGCTTACCAGGACTACGCCGACACGGCCATTCCGTTATACGAACGATTCATCCTGGGTGCTTTCGAGGCGATTGTCCAGCCCATGGTACTGACCATCGCTGTCGCACAGGTGCTTATTGCACTCTCCATGCTGTTTAAAGGCAAACTGCTGATCGCCGGGTGCTGGGCCGGTATCATTTTCTGTATCAGTATAGCGCCCCTGGGATTGTATGCTGCCTTTCCTTCTACGCTTTTGATGGCGATAGCGCTATTCCGCCTTCAAAGGAGTGAAGTTGCTTCTCTTTCAATTAAAAAGGAGCGGAAAACAGGCAGGATAGCCACTTCAGATTTAACATAAAACACAATGCAAGACCTATCAAGGATCAAAAATACAGCGTTGGCCCAAAGGGCTATATCTGCCACTGAAGCCGCCAAATACATCCGGAACGGCATGGTGGTTGCTTCAAGCGGTTTTACAAAATCCGGGGACAGCAAGGCGGTGCTTCTGGCGTTGTCCGAAAGGGCCGAATTCGATCCCTTAAAAATAACCCTGATTACCGGCGCATCGCTCGGCCAGGAAACCGACGCACGGCTGGCCACGGCAGGTGCCATTGCATTGCGGCTGCCCTTCCAGTCCGACCCGGTAATGCGCACCTTTATCAATGAAGGCCAGCTCATGTATATCGATGAAAACCTGGGCGAAACAGCCATGCACCTCAAGAACGGCGTTTTTCCGGCGATCGACATCGCCATCATCGAAGCGGCATCAATTCGGCAGGACGGCAGCATTGTGCCTACCACCTCTGTTGGCAATTCTGCTGTCATCGCAACGCTGGCTAAGAAGGTTATCATCGAGATCAACACTTCCATTCCTGTCGGTATCGAAGGTATACATGACATTTTCCAGGTTGGAAATTATCCGGCAAAGACCATCATACCGATTACCTCAGCGGGCCAGCGCATTGGCACAACATCCATTCCCTGCGATCCTGACAAAATCATCGGCATCGTTTTCACAGATCTCAAAGACAGTCCGGCTGATGTTGTCCCCATCGACAAAACCACAGAAAAGATCGCGGGTCACATACTCGATTTCCTAAAAAATGAAGTCAAAAAGGGCAGGTTGACCAATTCCTTGCTGCCCTTGCAGGCTGGAATAGGCAAAGTTGCCAATGCCGTCTTGCATGGGTTTGCAGAAAGTACTTTCGGACATCTCACCATGTACTCCGAGGTTTTGCAGGACAGCACTTTTGACTTAATAGACGCCGGTAAGCTGGATTTTGCTTCGGGCTCATCGATCACTGTCTCCGAAGCGTGCTACCACAGGTTATTCAGCAATTGGGACAAGTATAAAGACAAAATCGTCCTCAGGCCGCAGGATATCACCAATGCCGCAGAAGTCATCAGCAGGCTGGGCGTGATCGCCATCAACACGGCGCTGGAATGTGACATCTATGGAAATATCAATTCCTCCCACATTGCCGGGACCCATATCATGAACGGCATCGGCGGGTCGGCGGATTTTGCCCAAAACAGCTACATGAGCATTTTCGTGACCGAATCTGTTTGCAAGGGCAATACGATCTCCCGCATTGTGCCAATGGTTTCGCACGTGGACCATTCAGAACATGACGTCGATATTATCGTCACCGAGCAGGGACTGGCCGACCTGCGCGGCCTTGCGCCGCGCCAGAAAGCAGCCGCGGTCATCGCAAACTGCGCTCACCCCGAGTACCGGGAAATGCTCGCCGGATATTATCAAGAAGCGTGCAAGAGGGGCGGCCAGACACCTCACGTCATCGAAAAAGCTTTCGACTGGTACAAAAACCTCCGGGAAACCGGGTCTATGAAAAGCACACGTCATTTTCAGGAATCTTAACAACGCCGCAAGTCCGATCACACTAAAAGAAAGACTTATGAAAACGCTGTTTACCGCCTTCATCCCTTTGGCATTTCTGGTCTTTTCATGCACTGACCACGAAACGCCTCACCCTGAGCTGTCGTTCAGGACCTTGCCGTTTGAGCATATCTACGAAGGTACAATTTTCAAAATACAGGTTGACGACAAGGGTGAGATACCGGTAAAAGAATATGGGATTGTCTACACGGCCTACTTTCGAGGCGTTGGAAATCATAATCTTGAACCGACCATTAACGACAACAAAATAACTTTTGACAACCCTTTGGAGTTGGGCATCAATCAGTTCCTTTACACAAAGGATTTTATAAGCGGAAGAACATTCTTCTATTACCGTGCCTACGCAATCCTGAGTGACGACTCCGTGATTTATGGCAACCGCATCAGTTTTACTGTCTAAATAAACAACGATCTCAATAAAACCAAGATGAAAAACATACTATTGGCCCTCAATCCTTACAAGCCCTGTATGCCCTGCATGCAATTTGGCTGCTACCTGGCGCAGCTCACCCAATCCAGGCTTACGATTGTATTCGTGGAAAAACACAGTGCGGATGCCCAGCCGTCGCTCAAATTAAAATACGGCATGCCCTACGTGGAGACGATTGTCGCCAGCGACCTGCCTGGGTATGCAGCGTATGAAGAAACACGCTCGGTATACATAGAAACATTCAGGAAAACCTGCGAGGACAAAGGGGTGCGGTACAGCATACACCCGGACTTAGATTCTCCTCTCGAGGGACTCGTTACAGAGAGCAGGTTCGCTGATTTGCTGATACTTGACAGAAACATCAGTTTAGAAGACCAATCAGCCGATGTACCTTCCAAGTTTGTCAAAAACGTGCTTGCCGGAGCAGAATGCCCTGTGGTGGTAGCCCCCATGTCCTTCGACGGCGTCGACGAGTTATTGTTTGCTTATGAGGACAGCCGCTCTTCGGCCTTCGCCATCAAGCAGTTCAGCTACCTTTTCCCGGAACTGGATGACGTGAAGGTGACGATGCTGCATGTGCAAAAACATCCGGACGAAAACGAGTTCCAACGGGAAAAACTATCACAATGGGTCAGTGCTCATTACAGTTACCCTGTCTTTAAAATCATGACCGGCGACCCAGGTAAAGAACTATATAAATATTTGAACGAGAAAAAAAGGACGTTGGTGATCATGGGCGCATTTGGCCGTGATGCGTTATCCAGATTACTGTTTCCCAGCACGGCCGACCCGCTACTGGAAAGCCTGTACCTGCCCTTCTTCTTCGCCCACCCTTAAATAAAACATACATGAAAAAGATCATTGCCGCCATCGACGGCCTCAAATATGCGGAAAGCACCGTCCAATATGCCATTCAGATTGCCCGCGAAACCCAGTCGCACCTGGTCGGCATATTTCTTGAAGATTTCAGCTACCATAGTTATTCCATTTACGAATTAGCGCCCCGCCTCGAACCTTGGGAACAGCAGCTCCGGAAGCTCAATGAGCAAGATCTCGTTTCGAGGGTAGAATCGGTGGAAAAATTTACCGCGCTTTGCGAAAAGGCCGAAATTGAATTCACCATTCACCACGACCGGAATTTTGCCTTGCCCGAATTATTGCATGAAACGGTATATGCCGACCTGCTGGTCATTGGCAAAAATGAAACGCTCTCCCCTTTACCGCAAATACCGCCTACCGGGTTCCTCCGCGACCTGCTTGGCGACATCCAGTGCCCGGTACTGGTGGTGCCCGAAGATTTTGAGGTTGTCGGGAAAACCGTGCTCTTGTACGACGGCCAGCCTTCCTCCATGTTCGCCATCAAGATGTTCAGTTACCTGCTACCGTTCCTGAAAATGCTTCCGGTTGAAATTCTTTCTGTCAAACCACAGGATGAAAACCTGCACCTGCCGGACAACCGCCTGATGAAGGAATTTTCTAAACGGCACTTTCAAAATGCCAGTTACCAGATCCTGCATGGCACTCCCGAACAAGAAATCGTGAAGTACTTAAAAGAAAGTGAACAGGCGCCGCTGGTGGTACTGGGTGCTTATCAGCGGAACCTGGTGTCGCGGTGGTTCAGACGCAGTATGGCGGACCTGCTGATGGAGAAATTGGACAGTCCACTGTTTATAGCCCACACATAGGGCACGGGCCGGGATCGAAAGCCCGGCCCTTTTTCAGGCCGGCTGGCCCACAGGTTGCTGCAAACATGTCCACGTAGGCAAATGTGCATGGTTCACCACATCAGCCGCGATGCTGGACATATACAAATGATTGAGATCGATGGCTCCGTGCGTCGTCATGGCAATCATATCGGCGCCTGTTTCCCGGGCAAAATGCAGGATGCCCTCTTTCTCATCCGGACCCGCAACAATGTTGACCGTGTATTTTGAAAGACCATGGAAAACGGCATACTCCCTCACCCGGTGGGCGAGTATTTCCCGGTCAGTGACACCGGAAGTGTCTATGCGTAGCAGGTGAAGCCAGGCACCGAGTTCGGCTTGAAGCTTTTTAAGCCGGGAAATCCCGTCATAATCTGAAAGAACAAGGTCACAAGGGAAAACGATATTCTTGATATCATGGATGTGCGTTTCCCGTTTGACCGCAAAAACCGGTACCGGTGAGGTCCTTACTAGTTTTTCGACATTTGAACCCATAAACACACCTTCCCAGCCTCTGGAGCCGCGTGTGCCGATCACTACCAGATCGGTACTTTCCTCCGCGATAGCCTCCATCACTGACAACACAAATTTCCCAGGCCGAATTTTCTGACAAATCTGAACAGGCTGGGTAATCCTGATGAGCATATTTTCGAAGTTTTCCCGAAACCCTTCCGACACAAAGGGTTCGTCTTTCTGCTGCTGCGGGCCGACCACCGAAAGCACAGTAATGGCGGCTGAAGTGGCGGCGGCAAGTTCAACCGCGAATTGAAGCCCTTCAATGGCCGGTGCAGAAAAATCACAGGGTACGAGGATTCTTTGCATATTATTCTGTCGGGAATGGCTTCGGGAAACGCAGTCTCGAAAAGGTAAGGTTATTGGTTACCCCGAAAACGCCCAGGATATTTTCCACGCAAGACTGAACCAGACGCCTGTCTGCCTCCTGCCCTACTTTACCTTCAAGTGAAACCCATCCCTCATCCACGGATATGAGGATATCCCTATCGTTCAGTTGGCTGTTCTGGTGCAGGGCGCTCCGGATGTGACCGGCGAGCGACCAATCGCTGATGCATGTTTTCATGTCGGGCTGGTGAAACTTCGAGAGGGAACCGTTAAACTCCTGGCGAGGCATATGTCCACACCGGCTCACCGATGTGATTGACCACATCTTCGGCCACGCTGCCTTTCAAAATATGGTTAAAACCCTGATAGCCATGTGTGGACATTGCGATAATGGAATGGGGTACTTTACCGGCAAACTGGATGATGGCCTCTTCTACACTGGATCCATTTCGGACATTGAGGGTATACCTTTCCAAACCGTAAAATTTGGCAAAATCTTTGAGGCTGACTTCTACCTCTTCGTCCCGTATCAGGCTTGCGGGATAGTTATTCACATACAAAACATGGATCACGGCGTCAAAGAATTGCTGCAAGGCCTGTACCTTTTTCATCAGCTCTCCCTGGGTTAGGTCCAGACAACTTGGTAAGATAATGTTACGGACATTCTTTACATGCGCCATTTTGGGGAGAACAAAAACCGGTACAGGCGACGAGCGAACTATCTTTTCTGTATTGGAGCCAATGAAAAATTCTTTAAGCCCATGAGCACCCAAGGTTGCCATCACAACCAGGTCGATTTGTTCCTGTGCTATCATTTTCAGGATCGTCTCGATCAGAGACCCTGTTTCCACTGAAAATTTTACCGGGGCAGAAATAGATCCCGTCGTTTTCCGCATTTTTTCAAATTCCTCTTCGGCGTCCCGGGTAATCTCACTGATCGTACGAACCGGGTCGATCACCGCATAAGGCTGTCCCGCCATGCCATTACCGTACAGATATTGCACTTCAATTACATGTACCACGCTTACCTGCCCGTTATTGGCATCAGCGATTTCACAGGCAAACTGGTAGGCATGGCGTGCAGCAGTGGAAAAGTCGCAGGGAACCAGGATATTTTTCATAATCGTAGCTATTTAGGACGTCAAATATGATAATCAGAAACCAAGTTATCCTGAAAAGTGCTCGTGACAAATGACATGATGGCCATAAAAAAATGATTATAGTCATCTCTGGCGAAGATAGGTCCTGGGCGGTTGAGCTAGTTTTTGTGGAACCTGAAAAACATAATTTTCAGCCAGTCGGCCGTGAGCATATAAAGGGCCAGGATACCCAGCAGGATGAGCATTTGCCTGGCCGGAACTGCCATCAGGCCCAGGGCCCGGGCGAAAGGCGACCATGGCAAAAAGAGCGCAAGTGTCAGCGAAAATAACGTGATCATCAGAAGCGCTTTGCCTGGCCTGCTTTTGATGAAAGGCACCCGGGTGCGTATGACCAGCAGGATGAGCAATTCGGTAATGACAGATTCCAGAAACCAGCCGGTTCGAAACGATGCCCCGGTCAGCTTGAAATGAAAATAAAGGACGTAAAAAGTCAGAAAGTCAAAAATGGAGCTATGCAGGCCGAAAACCATCATGAAGTTCCTGATCAGCTTCATATCCCACTTCCCTGGCGAAGCCAGCTGGGACTGATCCACATTGTCCGAAGCGATCGCCAGCGCCGGCAGGTCTGTGATAAAGTTGGTCAGCAGGATCTGTTTGGGCAGCATGGGCAAAAACGGGAGCAGCAGGGAAGCTGCCGCCACGCTGAACATATTACCGAACGTAGCACCAGTAGTGATGAAAATGTATTTCATCGAGTTCACAAACGATTTTCTTCCTTCTTCGATACCGTCGGCCAGAACGGAGAGGTCTTTTTCCAGCAGTACAAAATCTGCCGCCTGCTTGGCTGCGTCTACCGCATTGCTGGTCGAGATACCCGCATCCGCAGCGTTGATTGCAGCCACATCGTTGATCCCATCGCCGATATAGGCAACAACCTGTTTTGCCTGCTGCAGCGCTTTCACGATCCGTACTTTCTGGTGGGGCTCGATTTCTGAAAACACGTCCGTTTTGAGGACCCTGATTTGCAGCGCCTCCGGCGACATCTTGTTCAACTCATCCCCCGTCAGCACCTGAGGTGAGTCGATCCCTATTTTTTGGGCGATATGGGCGGCGGCGTACCGGTTGTCCCCGGTAATGATCTTGAACTGTACATTCATCCGGCCGAGCCTATCAATGGACGCAATGCTGGATTCTTTCAGGGGATCTTCCAGCAGCAGATAACCTACGAATGTCATCGCGCTTTCATCCTCCCTGCCCATCTTATCGCCCTCAAATGCCTTTGACGCGATACCTAGTACCCGGTAGCCTTCTTTCGAAAATGCTTCGAAACGATCATGAATGGTAGTCCGCAACTTCCCGTCTAGTTCTTTCGTCTCCCCCACTTCGTCCTTCACAAAACTGCATACGTCCAGTATGTTGGTCAGTGCGCCTTTGCTGACGATGCTTTTTTTGTCCTGGTAACTAACCAGGATGGTCAGCCTTTTCCTGATAAAATCGTAAGGAATTTCATCGATTTTTGCATAGCCCTCCGTGTCCACCGCCAATGCACAAATCGCCTCGTCGACCGGATTGGTAAAGCCCTGCTGCATGGATGCATTGAGGTAGGCAAGCAGCCGGACCTGGTCGTCCGGTCTTCCATATACGTTCAGAAAATCCTTTACACAAACTGTGCCTTCCGTAATCGTCCCCGTCTTGTCGGAACACAGCACACGCACTTCACCGAAATTGAATATAGAGGAGAGCTTTTTAACAATTACTTTCTTCTTCATCATCCGGCTGGCCCCGGACGACATAGAAACCGTCATAATTGCCGGCAACAGTTCGGGTGCCATTCCCACGGCAAGTGCAAGGGAAAAAAGCAGTGAATCCAGCAGTGGTTTGTGAAAATAGATATTGATAGCAAAAATAACCAATGTCAGCAAAGCGGTGATCTGGAGCAGGAAATAACCAAAGTGCTTAATCCCTTTCTCGAACGCAGTCTCCGGCGTTTCGGATAAACTGGTGGCGATTTGTCCGAATATGGTATCCTTTCCGGTATGGACAGCGACGGCCGTGGTAGTACCGCTGACCACATTGGTACCTTCCCAAAGACAGTTGAAAGTTTTGGCAAGGGCAGTCTGCTCGTCGGTCTCGCCAGGCATTTTCTCCGCCGGGTAGCTCTCGCCCGTCAGGCTGCTTTCGTTAACGTGCAGCTCATTGCTTTCCATGATCCGGCAATCGGCGGGGATGATGTCGCCTGCCTTGAGGCGGACAATGTCGCCAGGGACAATTTCCTTCATGTTGACCGATACCTCGGCCCCGCCACGAACTACGACACTTTTAAGCTCGATCATTTGCCGAAGTTTTTCAACGGCTTTCCCGGCATGCAGTTCCTGCCAGAAGCTCAGGAGTCCGGTGACCACAAGTATGGAAAATATAATCAGCGTATCGGAAACTTCCCCCAGCACGGCCGATAGTAAAACCGCAATCACCAGCAACAAAACCAGCGGACTGGTAAATTGCCTGATGAAAATTTTCAAACCTTTTTTGAACTCCGACTCGCCAATCGTCTGCTGAGCATTTTGTTTCTGGCGTTCTTTGACAACGCTATCGCTCAAACCCTGATCGCCACTTTCCAGCAAATCAAGAACACTGCTTAAAGGCAAACCCCGGATATTCTTTACATACATGATGAATAGGCCATTAAATGTTTGACATACCAGTTCTGGCTGCAAAGTTGATCAACTGAAAAGACCGCATTTATGACGATGGTCAGTTATTCTGCTGAGCTAGGTTTGCTTTAAGAACTCTTATCAGACAGACCATGAGAAGAGGAGAAACCGCCCCGGCTGCAATGAACAAGGTCAGTTCAACGGTAAGTGGCCTTAAGGCAAGTATGCCGCGAAAAAAGGGCAAATTGTTTATAGTTACCAGGATCAGCGAGCAAATAACGACAGCAAACCAGACATACGGGTTGCAGGTTACTTCATTTTTAAAAAAGCCGCTTTTATTCGAATATAAATTAAAAACATGGAGGAGCTGCGTCACGGATAACGCATAAAATGTAAGAGTATTTCCTGCCTGTACGCTGAGCCCGATCTGCTCGACCGCATACCAGTATACACTCAAAACAGAAGCCGACAAGAAGCGGCAGCGGCCAGAACCCATACAATCAGATTGTTCAATTGCCTTAGCAGAAGGCCCCATACACTTTCAATCTTTTCGGGACGAAACTGGTTGAGCCCATATTCCTTGTTTCTGCGTAGTGCCTCAGGCCCGGATAGGCCCTTGCCCGGATCTACATTCAGAATAACGGCCAGCTCGGCCCCCTTAGATTCATGAAAAGCTTTCAAATGCACCTTGCTGGTAAATGATGTCACGACCGTAACCCGGCGTAAGGATGGCATTTTCGCCGGGAGCATGGATGGTCCATGGCACACCCCGGATACATATTTCAGGTTTCCGTTCCTTATGCTTTCATCCTGTGTGCATTCGTTTTTATTCTGCCAAGAAATGCTTCAAAATCGTTGGTCTTCTCTTGGAAAACCCGCTTTGGCCCTTTGGAAGGCCTCACAAAAATTTCTGTAACCACTTTGATAATGCTGGTTTGAAATGTGCCCATCATATGATCGTTTTAGAATGATTAGAAGACTTTTTGACGTTTACGGATATAAAGAAAAATCCAAACTTCACAATAAAGGTAGACTGACGGAGCTGCGCAGGTTATGAGCATGGCCAACCTATTTTATGAGATTAATCAGCCTTATAGTGCGAGCATGACATAATCTTGGCGTCAGCCTCCATGCATTCATGCCCAACCATGTCCCACAATAATAAGCCTGTCCGATTTGGCTGACCACCGTCCTGAAATGAGATGACCTTCGTCATTTCTAAACACTTTTACTACCGCCAATTTTGTACACATGGAATAAGAGCAAGCCTCATTCAACAAAGGCATCATACGCATGAAAAGAATACTAAAAAGATAGAGTCCGCCTTCCGGCGCCATGCCTCCATCGATTCGGGAGGGAAAAAGTGTCCGTCACCGGGAATGAAGTCATACTGACAGGCACTTGTATGCTCTGGAACGAAAAACAAGATGAAGAGGAAGCTGCCTGGGCGGCCACCGGCGTGAACCTGGTCATCAACAACCTGATAGTAGAGGAAGAAGAATTCGCTTTTTAGGAACGAGCGAGGTGAGTGAGTAGTTCGAAATAAGCCTGCTGTGCGCAGGCTTATTTTTTTCCTCTTTCAATCATATTCCCGTGCAAATATGGACGCCATGACAGACCAGGGATTAGGCGAAGCGCAAGTTTGGGTAGCGAGGGAGAAGTTTGGCAGGAATGTCCTGGAAGGGAAATCGAGGAACGGGTTTCTGGATGCGCTGGGGTCGCTGATCAAAGAACCTGTGCTGGTGCTCTTGCTGATCGCGGCCAGCATCTATTTTCTCACCGGCTCTGATCGGGAAGGCACAATGATGTTGGGGGCGATCGTGCTGATCTCGGTCATTTCTCTTTACCAGGACACCAGAAGTAAAAGTGCCCTAAAAGAGCTTAAGGCATTTACCGAGCCCAAATGTCTGGTGATCCGAAATGCAGTTACGTCCCAGGTTCCCGTTGACCAACCTGTTCGATTATCTATGAAATCGAACAGGCCGACAAAGATATCCTCTCGCAGCCGCCACGTCCGTTTACCAGCAGCTTGTTGACCCCGCAGGAATTGCTGCTCAGCATTGTGCGGGGGCTGGTCATGATGGCTGGATTGTTTGGCGTTTACTGGCATGCGTTATTGTCCGGCACCTCAGAGATAGTAACGAGGTCCTGGTTTTCATTTGTCTGATTTCCGCCAATTTCTCTCTGACCTGGCCATCGCTCATTTCAAGAGTCGTTTTTTGAAACAATCAAATACAAAAACAACCTGGCTAGCTGGATCCTGGCCTTATCAGTTTTGTTTTCCGTATGATACTGCTCTTACACCCATTGAGGACTTTATTTAGCCTTGGCACACCTGGTATAATACCTATTACAACCAGCGCACTGACTGGCTTTATCTTCGTTTTTTGGTTTAAGATTTACAAGTTCTGGCAGCGCAGTGCCTCAGTTCCCCGGCAACCTATTGATCAGGATCATTTACCGGGCTAACCTCCGTCAGGGTAAACCTTTTGCGTTTGCACTTATTTTGAAGTTGAAAAGCGTTTCAGCATTCCCAACCAAAAAATTTGACTCTTATGAAAAGCATACTGGTCCCCTGCGATTTTTCGACGGCCTCCGAGCAGGCACTCCGCTTTGCCCTGGAAATTGCAACTTTAAGCGGGGGCGAGGTAACGGTCTTACACGTAATCAACCTCACGCCCAATTATATCGAAACCCTTGAAATAAATCCATACTATGCCGATTCGATGTCGATCCTGACAGAACTGAAGCAGCAGGCCATTGCGGATTATGATCAACTTCAGAAAAAAATAACCAAGGGTAACACCCCGGTAAAGTTCGTTGTTGAACAGGGATTGCTCAACCAGGTCGTGTTGAAATCCGTCCACCAGTATAATGCTGATCTTGTGGTTATGGCAACCAGAGGCGCAAGCGGGCTTGGCGAGCTTTTAGTAGGCTCAAATACAGAGAAAATCGTCAGAAGCTCACCCGTTCCTGTCCTTGCCATTCACAAAAACCAGAAAGTAGATCAGGTAAAAAACATCATTTTCCCCACTACAATCGAACTGAATAAAGACACTTTAATTGAAAAGGTTAAAACTTTGCAAACCTTTTTCAATGCAAAGCTTCATCTTTTGTATGTAAAGACGCCCGACTCCAAGCAGAAAGACCTGGAACTCAAAACCGCGCTGGATAATTTTGCCAGGTTCTACAATTTGAAAAATTACACGATTGTCGTTAAACACGGTAAGACAGAAGAGGAAGGGATTATACAGTTTGCGCGGCAGCTCGAGTTCCCGATGATCGCGATGTCCACGCATGGCCATACCGGCCTGACACACCTGATGCTGGGCAGCATTGCGGAAGATGTTGTCAACCACTGTCCTGAAGCAGTCTGGACCTATGCAGGCCCCTGATTGCTCCGGCTCCTACAAAAACCCTCCAACTACTCCTGCCCATGACTGTTCCCGCGCAAAAAAGGATAACCCTGCACCATTTCGGACTGCGTGCCAGCCCTCAAATCCTGGGCTGGCCAACCGCCGCATATGCCAAACAGACGACAATCGAATCGGATCCGGCCGAAGATCGCGTGAACCAGGGACGCATCCCCCGCCAGCAAGCCTCGGGGTTAGCCCCAAAATGCATGTATGTCACCAGACCGCCATTTGCCATAGCTGAATTGAGAAGCGAAAGCTTGCAATTGCCGGGAATTCCCCTGGGTAGCGTTTCAAGGTGGCTAATTGTTAACAATCGTCGGATCTGGGCCATTAATTAATATTGCTATGTTTCGTGATATATTAGCTCAGACCGAGTTGATCAGAAGGCATATCGAAATGCTGGAAGCCCTATTCAAATATGCCGCAGAAGGAATAGTGGTCGTAAAAAAACCGGGTGTAATCGTCATGCTCAACCCAAAGGCAAAAGCACTGTTTGGCTACAATGAGGAGGACCTGGTCGGAAGGGAAATAGAGACGCTGATCCCTCAACGTTTCTTGACACATCACGTACAATACAGAGACGAATACATGCAGGCGCCCAGGGCAAGGGGAATGGGCCACTCGCTGGACCTTTTCGCGAAAAGATCTGACGGTAGTGAATTTCCTGTGGAGGTAAGCCTGAGCCCATTCAAAACCAGTGACGGCGAATTTGTTGTTAACTTCATCATTGATATCACAGAACGGAAAAACCAGGAAAACCGGATCAGGGAAGCTCATCTTGAGATACAAAAGCTTAATACGGAATTGGAAGAACGGGTTCAGCAACGGACCAGAGAACTGGCCTCGGCCGTTAGAAAAATAGAGGGCTCACAGGAAGAAGTCGTACGGGCGCTTAAAAAGGAGAGAGAATTGAATATCATGAAGAGCCAGTTCATCAACATTGCTTCCCATGAATTCCGAACCCCGCTTGCAACAATACTATCATCGGCTTCCCTGATAGGGCGTTACAACACCACAGAAGAAGACGAAAGAAGGCAGAAACATGTCGAAAGGATCAAATCGGCCGTCACCAACCTTACCGAAATCCTGGACGATTTCCTGTCGGTAGGAAAGCTGGAAGAGGGCCACATCCACAGCATGCCCGTACTTATTGAATTGGAGGATTTTTGCGCCAGCCTGATCGGGCAAGTTCAGGGATTTTGCAAAGCCGGGCAACAGATCCAGCTTGGTTACCAAGGAATTGGCGATGTATGGCTGGATAAAGAGCTGCTCAGGAACATCTTGTTCAACCTGCTCTCCAATGGAATCAAATATTCGGGGCCGGGCAAGACCATCTTTCTCAATGTCCTAGCTCAAACGGACATGGTCCAAATAGAAGTTTGCGACCAGGGAATCGGGATCCCTGTCAAAGATCAGCCCAATGTGTTCGACCGCTTTTTCAGGGCTGCCAATGCTGGCACGGTACAAGGTACAGGCCTGGGGCTCCATATTGTCAGCAGTTATGTTGCGCTGATGGGCGGGTCCGTTTCTTTTGTGAGTGAACTGGACAAAGGCACAACATTCTTTGTAAACCTGCCCAACGCGATCAAGGAACCCGAGATTTTTGAAGAATAAATCGGGTCTTAAAACCCGGAGTCCACTTTCGTTTCACCAGACCTGGCTGGAAGGGAGATCCCGGTTTTGCAGCGACAAGTTGATTGAGATTAGCTGAGCACCCGATGCTGCCCGACCGCGCTATCTGCATATTTCAATATGATAGCCAACTGCCCGCCGTGATGTGCGGTATGGGAGATGATTCGCCCGAGCGATTCTGATTTGGTTTTAACGCCGAATTCTTTGGTCACAATATCAGTTTCCCAATCCTGGTCATGCTGCTGGCTGATTGCAGTTTCCAGAGCTTCCGCCGACTGTGCGACGTAATGCAGCAGGCCCGGCAGATCCGTCCACTCGCCGGTATCCCGCTGGGCGATCAATGTTTTTGCGCTTACCGACAACTTACTCCCAAAAACGTTTTTTGCAAAAAGGAGCTCTACGTCACCAATGTGCCTGATCAAAAAGCCGACCGAGTTTTGTGTCTGGGGTAGTTTCCTTGCTAAATCCTCCGTTGTGAGTGTTTTCAACTGGTTGGAGAAACGGGTCCGGGCCTCTTTCCAGAGCGCCAGCAGCGTTTCGGTCTTCGATTTCGTTTCCATTTTAAAATTTCGTTTTAAACCGCCATCGCCTCATTCTTTGAAAACGCCTGGCTTAACTGTCCAATCCTGGGACACAAATCAAGCACCGGGATGAGGTAAAAAAAATGAGCCTGGTCATATAGCCACCTGATCCGGACGGAATCGCCGACGGCTGTTGGTTTACCCTTGCCAATATCATAAGCATTATCATTTCAGCTTGTGATACAAGTCATCATTTGTCCGATTTTCAGGATCTATTTTTATTCATCTTTATGAACCATTACCATCGGACTTAACAAAAGCCATCACGACTCATGAAAACGATCCTTGTTCCCATTGATTTCTCAGGCCCTTCCGAAAAAGCCCTTGAGGTCGCAAAATCAATTGCGGGCAAAACAGGCGCCAATCTGGAATTACTGTATGTTTATCAGCCCTATATATCTGACATCGCCATTTCAGAAACAATTTATTCCCTGCCAGTTTATCAGGAATTGGAGGAAGAGCGACGGAAACAATTACACGGGCATGTAGCCCAGGCGAGGGAGGAAGGGTTCACGGCAGACGCTATCTGGAGGGGTGACGGCATCCATGACGCCATTATCGGGCAGGCCAGGGAGTCTGGGGCAAGCCTTATTGTAATGGGCAGAACTGGAAAAGGAGGCTTTCTGGACAAGCTGATCGGGAGCTCAGCTACGGCCGTTGCGAAGGTTGCGCCCTGCCCGGTCCTGATTGTGCCAGCCCAGACAACAAAATATTCATTTGAAAAGGTTGTGTATGCTACCCAGCTTGAACTGGACGAAAAAGATATCATCAAGGAGGTGACGAGCCTGGTGGAACAGCTTGGGGGCAAACTGACTTTTTTAAAAGTAGATTCCCAGCCATCTATTCAATCCGACGGCCAATTTCTGGAGCAGGTCAACGAACGGTTTGACACGACTATTGACGAGGTTGTGGTAAAGAAAAGCGCAGGGGTACTCAAAGGAATAGAAGCTTATTGCGATCAGCAGCAAGCCGACCTGATCGTCGTAGCATCGAGGGAGCGTGGTTTTTTAGAAGAATATTTCATTAACCCCAGCCTGACCAAAAAGCTGATACTCGATACACATCTGCCGCTACTCGTGTATCACCTGAAGCGCGACTGAGTTCTTCCCCTTGTACAAAAATCATCGTATGCCACTGCAGTTCATCAGTCGTTTTATTTCAGCAGGCCTCTCCGTAGTATGGAAAATTCATTCATAGCACCGGTTATTTTCTGGGCTGTCTATTTCAGCATTAACCTCACCGCAGCAGTGTTACTTTGGTTGTCAGCCAGGCATCCCGCCGCCGGGCGTGGCGGGTTCTCGCTGTTATTTGCAGCCGCATGCTGGTTTAATATCTCCCTTGCCCTGGAAATGTCATGGCTATATTCCAAAAATGCTGAAATCCTTACCATTCCTTACCATTTTTTGCTGGGAAAGGCACTCATCAACATCACGAAGCCCGTATTATGGATCACGGCCATGTGCCAGGCCGCGGCAGCAGTCGCTTTGACCCTAAGCGGCAAATGGTTTGTCCTGGGCTGTTGGTGCGCCATGATTTTATGCATTGCCCTGCTGCCACTGGGGCTGCATGCGGCCTTTCCGGCACCGCTCCTGGCTGTTCTGGCTTTGTACTATTTACAGAAAAACCCACGGCATACCTATCTGTGGAAATAAAAATGAATGAGCTGACAGGCGCCTATCCTCTGTAAATTTGAATGGAAATTTACGTATCATCATATCCGTTACTAGATTCCCATTCAAAACAGCCTTTGATCAACCTGGGCTGCGCGTTTGCTTGGTATTTTTCTGCCTGCCTGCCAGAGTGGATTGGAAATGGGTTGAATGTCGGGACGGGTTAGAAATGGTCAAGAAAACAGCAGATGGTCTGCTCAATTACGTCATGTCCGTCGGGGCAGCTTTGGCATAAAAGTGACGGAAATGGACGCAGAGAAAATGGTTGCTCAGGCTGGTCAGGAACGGCAGGCAACGCCAAACCAGCATTACGCTGCAGGTGGATTCTGTCTGGGAACCATGAACGGCGGCGGTGTGAATTCCGCTTCGTTTGGACAGACTTTGGGGTTTTCAATCCCTGAAAATAATATTGGCCTCCTTCGTTAAGCTTGTAATGACCAGGCCAGTAACAATAATCAGATTCGCCAGCGTACCATACTTTGCATCCTGCCAGGTCATGACGATCAATACTTGAGAAACTAGAGACCCAAGCATTGCTGTCCAAACCCAGTTATCATTTTTAAACAGCAACAGCACCGAAGACGATAACAGTAAAAGCGAGGCACCCAACCAACAGACGCCACTCATTCGTGTGATCTCACTGGTGATCTGGCTTATTTTGACGTAGCCAAAGGCCTTTGCAAATCCCATTGCATGTATCAAACCATGAACCAGCATGACGAAAAGAAATAAATACCTGCTCATCGTTTCTTGTGATAAATTCGTAAACTTTCTATCTATTGAAAGACAAAAAAAGCAAAGTCAGGACGACTGGGCGCTGATAAAACTCAATCCAACAGATGACTTTTGGAGTCACAATGATACAGAACTGACTATTGTCATTTTCTAAGATGACCCTGGTCATGCCTGAGCAAACACCATCCGCCTACTTTTAGCAGATGGGCAAATTCTTGTCAGAAAATGGATATAATTAGTTCCCTTTTTCCTGGTTTTGTTGTAAGATTGTTAATGATGAATAACCCCTAAGGCACTGAAAAAAATCAAACAGAGCCACTGCACTTAAAAAAGGAAGCGTTTATGGTGAACAGAACCAGACCGGACAGAGAGTATGAAAGGCTAAAATTAGTTCAGTTTCTTTTGGAAACTGATTTCGACAAGAAAAGGGAATTTCAAGATATTGTGGAGTTAGCTGCCAACCTGTGTGACAAACCTGTAGCGCTCATCACGCTTTTGGATGAACATGAGAATTGGCTAAAAGTCAGACTTGGGGTAAACTATGAGGTAATGCCACGCAGCACCTCATTTTGCCAATATGCTGTCCAGGCAGACGACCTAATGGTTGTTCCCGACGCTACGAAGGATCCCCGGTTTTACGATAATGAACTTGTCAAATCTGACCCTGAGGTACGGTTTTATGCCGGCGCGCCCCTGGCCCTCAGCAATGGATTAAAACTTGGCACACTTTGTCTGTTTGATTCGAAACCAAACGACCTTAATAACACGCAGAGAAGTGCACTGAAAGTGCTTGCCAGGCAAGTTGTATTCATGTTGGAATTGGAGTTACGTGACAAATTGCTGCAAAACCAGATGGACGAAATCAAGTCGAAGAACGATTCTTTAATCAAAATTGCCTATATCCAGTCCCACGATATCAGACAGCCCCTGACCACCATTATGGGGCTTGTGGGGCTTGTCAAAGATGGATACCAGGATGTTGATGGACAGTGGCTCGACATGATGTCCCAGACAACCAGCTTATTAGACCAGAGGATCCGTGCTATTGTGAAGGAATCATTGGCGGAAAAGGATATCAAATCACTTCGTTTTAGCAAAATGGTCGAAGAAATTGAAGACTATGCCATCTTACTGCTTGATAGAGACGGGAATGTCGAAAACTGGAACAAGGGGGCCGAAATTTTGAAAGGATACAAGGCTCACGAAATAGTCGGCAGAAATTTCAGCATATTTTATAATGCAAAAGACCTGGCACTCGGAGTGCCGCAGCTTCTGATCCAACAAGCGACTGCTTATGGCTCCGCAAAAACGGAGGGTTGGCGGGTAAGAAAAGACGGATCCTGGTTCTGGGGAAGGATCCTGATCACCGCTATCCATGACGATCTTGGTGAAGTGATCGGATTTACAAAGGTTACAAGGTTATTGCCCCAGCCTGTTTATATGTGATGGTTGATCAACCCCGTCGCAATTACAGCTTTCGGTTTCCACAAAAAGCCACGCTCCTGTGTTGTGACTGCATTCGCTCTTGATCTCGTTTTCTGCAACCTGCCATGAATGGAGAGCAATATGCAACAAAGTAATTGCCGACTGCAAGGCCGGCATTTACCAATCCCCGGTGGTGCACCAAGCAGCGTATTCATTTCAAATCTGACGATGATCAGCTATCGCAATGCTGATCATCATTCCCAACCAACTGTTGCTCAGGTACTTTTACAATGTTGATAAACAATTGTTCAAACTAAATAAACAAAACTATGTCACTTGTAAAAAGAAACGGGGCCTTGTTCCCAAGGCTGCTTTTAAACGACTTTTTCGACACCAGTGCCCTGGGCATACCATCCTTGTTTGACTTTGATGACAACCTTTCCAGGTTCGGTCTTTCGGCAAAAACCCCATCGGTTAACATCGCCGAAAATGATCAGGCATATACCATTGAGCTGGCGGCCCCCGGCCTGGAGAAAAAGGATTTTAAAATCGAGGTAGAAAACGATACGTTAACCATCAGCTCCCGGAAAGAGCAGGAAACCAATGAAGAAAAGGACAACTATAGAAGAAGGGAATTCTCCTATCAAAGCTTCTCCCGCTCGTTCCTGCTTCCCGATAATTCACAAACTGATCACATTGATGCGCAGTATCAGGACGGTATCCTCAAGCTGACGCTTCCCAAAAAAGAGGTCAGTTTGCCGGCCCCTAAAAAGGAAATTGCAATTGCCTGACCCGGCCAATGCATCCACCACAGGGCCAAGCAGTTGAGCGCTTCCCCGTCAGCTATATGTGTAGGCCCTGTGGTCATGGTATCTGTTGTTGACTTTAACCATTCCGCTATCTATGGAAGCCAATTCTACCTACTTACTTCAAAAACGGCCCTCTTATTTTCGAGGTTCCGGTTGGTGCCGCGCTCCCAGGCCCGCTGCCTGCTGCTAGGAGTTTGCTTCTCCCTTTATTCGATAGCAAGTTTCCCGCAAAGATAAATACCGGGGCCATGCGATATAACAGTGGTATTTACATACCGACCATCCTAAGCGGAACGAAGTCGGAAACGCGCGGCATACTGGTGACCCGCTAGCGATTTCAAAATTTCACTTTTTGTGACAAGCAAGCGAGCATGAAAAAAGGAGCAATTGTTTTTAAGGGAAAATATGGCGCCACGCGGCAGTATGCGCATTGGCTAGGCAAGGAACTAGACCTGCCATGTCTGTCGGCCGACGAAGTCACGGATGATAAGCTACATCTTTTCGACTTCCTTATTTTGGGCAGTTCGGTCTATTATGAAAATCTTTTGCTACGACCATTCCTGGTTAAACACGCCGAAGTTCTGGAGTCTAAAAAGATTTTCATATTCATTGACTGTGCTACGCCCGACTCGGACGAAAAAGAACAAAGAAGGATTCTCAGAGAAAACATCCCTAAATCACTTCTCAAAAAAGACAACACCTTTTTTTTGCCTGGAAAATTGGTCATCAAAAACTTACACTTCATGGACCGGACCATGCTTCGGCTGGCCACTTTGTTTGAACGGGATCCGGAACGTAAAACCATCATGACCAATGGGTTCAACGCGATCTCAAAAGACAATTTGATCGATCTGCTCGTTGCAGTCGAGTCCTACATGATTGCCGCGGATTAGAGCATTCCGATCATTGTAATAGCTGACCCGGGTCATTCTTTTGCGGCTGGCTCAAGCCTACCTTAAACCGCATCTCATCACATTAACAACTATTCCTAATGAAAATCAAACCATTACTTAAACTCCTGCCATTCTCTGCGATCATGGCAATGGCACTGGCAATATCGTGCACGGACCACGATATCACCGACCCGCAAGGTAATTGCCACCGTGCAGACGGGACCCCACGGTTTTTCCCTTGCGAATTCGAAATAATTAAGGCAGAGTTCGCCAAAAATCTGACAATCAACGACATTTTCGCCACTGTCACGCCACAAAATCCGGACGTGATCCTACCCATGCAATTTGCCTGGTCCAACTTCGGCATATATCCGAATACGATCGACGTGGTTTATAAACTAAAACTGTACGTAAAACGCATTGCCAACCCCTCCGTCCACCCCAGTTCAGCCTATATCCTCGACAAACCCACCGGCTGGCCTTCGACCATTGCGTCAACTTACTCTACGGCATTTTTTCCACCACAGCACCCAGAGGTACCTATACAGCTTCTTTCCCTGCCATTGGGAGATACTACGGTGGTTATTTCCGATGCCGCTTACCATATTATGCTGGAGTATTTGCCACCCCTGAACACACCGGTATATACCAATTTTACCGGTAATGTATTGTATGCATTTCACAATGTAGAAACCACAAAAGTCCTGGCAGCCCCTCCGCACAATTACCAATTGGGGGTCGATGCCGCCGAAGCGCACATTGTAATCAATCCGACGTTCACCGAGTAAATCATGCAAGTGATCCATCAAGTCCGTCATGAGATCGAAAATTACCGTTTTTGTTTTAGGCGTGGCTTTCATGCCGGCGTTCCACTGCTGCACCGATCATGAGATCCCTGAGGAAAACCATTGGCGGGTAAAAAGTCTGACCAGAATAGCGCCCGACAAACCCGGGATCAAATCCATAAGTCAGTTCTCATATGATCATATCAGCGACATGCCGGCCAGCTGGCAAACTTTTGCCGCACCAACATTTGGCCAGCCACAGGAATTGCAGGAAACGCTTTATGATGAGTACGAGACCTATTAATCCGGACCGTAAAAAACAATGAACTTACCCGATCAGATGCATGCAATGGTACTGGAGAACCAGGGAAGCCCGCTTTCATACAAAGGTATCCCCGTGCCCCTGCCAGGCGAAAACCAGGTGTTGATCAAAGTGCATGCCTGCGGTGTCTGCCGTACTGATCTGCACATTATCGACGGCGAATTGAAAAACCCTAAGTTGCCTTTGATACCGGGCCATGAAATTGTGGGTACTGTAGTGAAGGTAGGCGGTGAGGATAATTTACTCCAGCAGGGAATGCTTGTAGGAGTACCCTGGCTCGGGTACAGCTGCGGCGAATGCAAATATTGTAAAAGCAGCCGGGAAAATCTTTGCGACAAGCCCCTTTTTACAGGGTATACCATGGACGGAGGTTATGCCGAATACACGGTTGCCTACAGTTCGTTCTGTATTCAGCTTCCCAAAGCATTTGCAGATCCCGCCTATGCACCGTTGCTGTGCGCAGGCCTGATAGGTTACAGATCTTTGAGACTTGCCGGCGACAATGTCGGAAAAATTGGCATTTACGGCTTCGGTGCTGCGGCACACATCATAGCGCAAATCGCGATCAGCCAAGGGAAAGAAATATTCGCATTCACCCGCAACGGAGATTTCGAAAGTCAGAGTTTTGCCAGGAGGCTCGGGGCAACATGGGCTGGCAGCGCGGATGAACTGGCCCCGCAAAAGCTGGACGCCGCATTGATTTTCGCGCCTGCCGGTGAACTGGTACCAAAAGCCCTGAAGGCCGTGGACAAAGGCGGCATCGTCGTTTGCGGCGGGATACACATGAGCGATATCCCGTCTTTTCCTTATTCTATTTTATGGGAAGAAAGGGCACTGCTGTCTGTTGCCAATCTGACCCGACAGGATGCGAAGGACTTTATGGCATTACTGGATCAGACGCCTGTTAAAACCGACGTACAGTTTTTTCCTTTGGAAGACGCAAACAGGGCATTAAATGCGCTTCGCAGCGGATCGATCAGAGGTGCCGCCGTACTGGTTGTCGACTAAAGCCGAACCCGCAAATCGCTTTGATAAGCATTGCATATCATTTGGCAGTCACGGTGGGTGCGATGCCGACCCTCCGCTCAGGCAAATTTTGAAAAATCTTCGCAATTGCAGACCTGATCAGGGGATCCATGTCCTTCCTGTCGTAAAGCACTACTTCCATGGCAGCTACAGCCCACCCGCGCCAGACGAGGTTTTTGGTTTTTGTATTCATCAGGTCGATGATCAAAGTGCCTTCCCGGTAATCGAACACGTCGGGCCTGGGACTCATGAAATAGTCGCCGTACATATAACCATAAGGGTCAGGCGTCAGTATGGAGCGTTCCTCCATCACTATATGGTAGTGCAGCGTGAGCTCCGGGTCATGGTCAGTAAGAACATATCCTTTCATTTGCAGCAGATCATTGGCGGCTGATCTGATCCGCTTGTCGTTCAATTCATTATAATACAGGGGATTGCTTTTGATCTCTTTGACATCCAAACCCTCCCAGGCAAAAGTGGTGTACTTTCCGACATTATCATCCTTATCAAAGTCGTAATATGCCCGTATGGCCGGACTGCATCCATACAGCGCAACAACCATAAATAATACTATTTTTTTCATGACACGTTGATTTACTGACAGTTATACACCGACCGTTTACTCAAAATTGGCAGAACCCGGAACATTAAAATATGACCGGCCTAATATATCTTACTGACATTGATCATGGATCGGCCGAAGCATTCTGATCCGGGCGCTGACGACCGTTCAGTCTGCTTTTTTGACAAGAGATTTTATTTTGAGTGACAAATGTCACTGACGCGGTCTTCGTACCAACCGAAATTTGTATCGGTCATTTAGATATAAAAATTAAAACCGATAAGAGACATGAAAGTCGAACAGATCTATACAGGATGCCTTGCCCAGGGCGCTTATTACATCGAAAGCAATGGCGAAGCAGCAGTGATAGACCCGCTGCGGGAGGTGGGCCCTTACATCGAACGTGCTGCAAAAGACGGCGCCAGGATTAAATACGTGCTGGAAACTCATTTTCATGCAGATTTTGTCTCCGGCCACATTGACCTGGCCAAAAAATCCGGCGCTACCATTGTATATGGCCCCACCGCCAGGCCGGATTTCAAAGCGTACGTCGCCACGGATGGAGATGTATTAAAAGTGGGGGACATTTCTTTTACGGTACTGCACACGCCGGGCCATACGATGGAAAGCACCTGTTACCTGCTCAGCGATGAAAAGGGGAAAAATGCAGCCCTTTTTACCGGAGATACGCTGTTTATCGGCGATGTCGGCCGTCCTGATCTGGCGCAGAAGATCTCCGCCGAACTCACCCAGGACAAACTTGCCGCCCATTTATATGATTCGCTAAGAGAAAAGATCCTGCCCATCGCGGACGATATCATCGTCTATCCTGCGCATGGTGCGGGAAGTGCCTGCGGCAAAAATATGAGCACAGAAACAACCGATACACTGGGAAACCAGAAACGGTTTAATTATGCCTTACGGGCGGATATGACCAAAGATGAGTTTATCAGGGAGGTGACCACAGGGTTGACGCCGCCCCCCGCCTATTTCCCCGAGAACGTCATGATGAATATCCACGGCTATGAAAGTATCGATAGGGTCATGGAGCGCGGGAATCGTCCCTTAAGTCCTGCTGCGTTTGAAGCAGCTGCCAATGAGACTGGCGCACTGCTTCTCGATACCCGGGAAGCCGCGGTTTTCACCAAAGGTTTTATTCCTAATTCGATCAACATCGGGATCGACGGGAGTTTCGCGCCCTGGGTTGGAGCGATGATCCCCTCCGTGAAGCAGCCGATCCTGGTAATCGCCGACCGGGGGCGGGAGGAAGAAGTAGTAACCCGTCTGGCGCGGGTTGGCTATGACCAATGCATCGGCTATCTTCAGGGAGGGTTTGAAGCCTGGAAAACGGAAGGACGGGAAACTGACCATATCGAATCGATCACTGCGTATGAAATGTCGGACCTTCTTAAAAAAGACCCTTCGGTAAAGATACTGGACGTCCGAAAAGCCTCCGAATTTGATTCAGAGCATGTGATCGGTGCCGAAAATATTCCGCTGGATGTAGTCAATGCGCATTTTGCAGCAATTGACAAGAATCAAAAATACCTGGTGCATTGCGCAGGCGGCTACCGTTCCATGCTCTTCAACTCAGTCCTCAGAGCAAGGGGTTACCATCATCTGACCGACGTGCAGGGTGGTTTCAAAGCAATCAAGGAAGCCGGCCTTTTGCCGGTCAGTGAATACGTATGTCCAACTACAATGTTGTAAAAACAACTATCATGGGATTCATTTCATCACTATTTGCAGGTAGGCAACGCACGGATTTCAAAGCGCTGGTAGACAATGGGGCACAGCTTATCGATGTGCGCAGCCCGGAGGAGTTTGCCTCCGGGCATATTCGGGGCAGCCGGAACATACCGCTGGCCGCCATTTCGTCCAAAGCCGCCGACTTGCTCAGGGAAGGTAAGGCAATCATCACCTGCTGCAGGAGCGGCGCCAGGAGCGAAATGGCACAATCTATATTGAAATCCAAAGGCATAGAAGCCTACAACGGGGGTTCCTGGAACTCACTGGACAAAAAGTTAAATCAATAAATCGCGGACCTGGATAAGTGAACATGATCAGTTCAACTTGTGACCTGTATCATTCTTTAGTCAGCCACTGCAGCCTATTTTTGTAAAACTATGATAAATCCATCGCCCGAAATACCCGCCAGTCCCGAACAACCTGAATTGATTCCGGAAGCTCCCGTTTACCCGACTTTCCCCGATCTGCCGGAAATCGTCCCTGACCATGACCCTGATCCGGTTCGGTTGCCGGTTGAGATGCCGCCTTTCCCAGATACGGGCGGCTTTCCTGGAATATGATGGCCACAAGCAGCGTCAGATGCAAACGACAGATATTTCCACCTATATTGAGCACTTTTCTTATCTGGGGATCTTCTTATGGTTTCTTGTAATAGAGCAACTTACCCCTATCCCAGAAGAAGTCTCCCTCATTTCATTGGGTTACATCTGCGTCCACAGTCATCTCAGCGTGTTTATTGCCGGTGGTATTTCACTTGCCGGATTACTGCTTACAGACAATGCGTTGTTTTATCTCTCCGTGAAAAGTCGGCGTTATACCGATAAGCTGACCAAAAACTACAATGGAAAACTACTTGCCAGGCTCAGAAGCGAGTTTCACACACATACCACACGCACGTTGATGCTGTGCGCACTGATTCCGAAAGTCCGCTTTCTCAGCCCTATCCTGGCCGCATCTTCCGGTGTGGGCTGGAAGCAATTCTTTGTGGTCGATAGTCTGACAACACTCACTTATGTAGTCGTATACATCGGTAGCGGGGTATTGTTCCATCAGGGCCTTACCCGCCTGCTTTCCCAAATGCAGGTCGTCCAACATCTCGTGTTTATCGTCATCGTCGCCGTCATCTTCGTCTCCGTGATGATAAAGTTCAGGAAATACCGGGTTAAGCCAGGGAATTCCACTCACTGAATAAATCCTGGACAATTTTGACTTTCGGCCCGCTCATGATTCTCCCATCCTCTACTCAATTGCCCGCTGCATACGTGCAGCTCATGCATTGCTGTGTAGCTGTGGGCAGCATTGAACCAAAAACCGCAGGTTACCGCCAAGGGTGTACTTTGGCTTAATCCCGCTGATAAACAGTCCTCAGCCTTGGCCGTAATATCCGGAAAAGCATGCTTCGCCAATGACATTTCTCATTTTCAGATTTGATCCAGGTACTAAACCGTTGCAGCTCCTTCGCCTAGCTTTGTGGCCATGAACCGGAGAAATCCTGGTCAATCAAAATTCTGTTTAGCGGTTCTATGAAAACGATCATCAAACCCTTACACGAGTCTAAAGCCAGATCTTCAAAGGTTCAGCAACTATCACCTATATGGGTGGTCGTTCTTTTGTCCTTCTTCATTCTTGCCGTGGTGGTTCCCGGGGCAGGCGATTTCCTTTTATCCGCGCAGTTTGAAAATGCCGTGAAGCAACTTTATAAGCAACCGGAAAAAGAACAGTTAAAACCGTTCTCCTACCAACAGCTCCGGGGATTGCCGCAACCAGTTCAGGCCTACTTCCGGCACGTTTTAAAAGTTGGCCAATCGCCGGTCAGGTCTGTACGGATGCTTCAGAAAGGACAGTTCAAGACCGACCTCAAAAAAGGATGGATCAATATCCGCGCCGAGCAATATATAACCAGTCAAAACCCTGGGTTCGTCTGGCGGGGCAAGGCGTATATGTTTTCTGCCGTGGACGAATATCTGGCCGATCAGGGGAAATCTGTAATTTATCTTTTTAGTCTCTACCGGCTTGAGAAATCGCAGGGACCCGTGGCCGATGAAGGTGAACTTTTGCGATGGCTGGGCGAAAGTGCCGTTCATCCGACCAATTTACTTTCCAGGACTGACCTGCAGTGGTTCCCCAGGGACAGCATATCGGCAAAGCTGGCTTTCAATTACAATGGCACAGCGGTTGCTTTAAACGTCTTTTTTAACCGCAAACATGAGATTTCCAGGATGGAAACCTATCGCTCACGAAACCACGGCGAAAAGGAAAAGTGGGTGATTAATTTTAGCAATTACCAGCAACGGGACGGAATGTGGGTACCCGGTGATCTCGAGGCAGGATGGCAGCTGGCCGAAGGTTATTTTCCGGATATAAGGCTCACAGCAGATAAAATTGAATACAACAGGCCCGAGCGTTTCTGATTCGTAAGACGTGTTTTGTACCACATATTCTTCGCTGCAGTCAGCCAGAAGCGATTCTACGGTTATCAGTTATGTTAATACGTCTGCCCATAAAGGGCTCTGACCTAATAAGGACGAGAAGGGCTGACCAACATCGGTATACGTGCTTTCAGCAGAATATTATTCTGATCGCCCCCTCAGCATTATCGTTATATTTCATTAAATCATAAAAAGTGACGAAAATCATTCTCTTTCTACACTAGCTGCAGTGTCGCTTTTTTTAATTTTACTATCTTTAATGTAGTATTTATTCGTTCCTCGATACCTTGTAAACGTTGGTTTATTTATAAATCTTCTGGAAGTTTGATTATTGTTACAAGGCATTTTCCGATTCATCACTTAGATCAATTACCTCTCCACACAATTCTCTAACTCATGATGTCATGGATGACAAAAAAATCGAAAAATCATTCAGCACGACTACTGCTGAACAACATAGAACTCCAATCGAAGAGAAGCTGAGCCTGCCTTTCTCTGAGATTACCCGGTTAATAGAATCGAACAAGATCGGCCTTAAAATTCATGAAGATGACCTCGTGGCGTGCCAATCAAAAATTGAGCGGGCTTTTAAAGAATACGAAAAATTGTTTGAACTCTCGCCCATCGGCTATTTAATTCTCAATAGAAACGGTCGGATAGAAAAAGCCAACTCATGCGCGGAAATCTATCTGGGATTACACCAGCAGTCGCTGGTTGGCAGAGATTTTTCAGATTTCCTCACCAGCCAGTCCAACGAGGATATCTACCTGATGCACCCGGAATCGGTGGTTACGGAAGAAAAAAAAATAAGACAACTTGAATGTGAAATCAAACATAGCAACGGAACAACCTTCCCTGTGCTTATCAGCAGCAAGATTGTCGATAACGAGCACGACGAAAGTGAGTATATACTTACGATGCTCACGGATATATCGAAACCCAGGGACCACCAAAATCACATTGAGGCGTCGTTAAACAAAGCCGAGCGATTAAATGAAATGCTATCCAGCTTTATGTCCATCGCGTCCCATGAGTTTCGCACGCCGCTTTCGGCGGTGCTTTCCAGCAATTCACTTGTCGAAAAATATGCTCAGTTAGGTAAAACCGATATGATGCAGAAACACTTAAACAGAATTAAATCTTCTGTGAGAGTGATGGTTGGGATTATTGAAGATTTCCTTTCGCTGGAAAAGCTGGACAGTGGAAATGTTCAAATTACGAACGAAAACTTCAACCTCGTTTCTTTCTGCACGGATGTGATCGCCGAAATCGAGCCCCGGACCAAGCCCGGACAAGTTATCATCTATTCGAATAGCGGGAATTCACAGATAAACTCCGATAAAAAAGTCCTGCAGCACATCCTGTCAAACCTGCTATCAAATGCCTGCAAGTACTCCCTGGAAGAAAGCAAAATACAGCTTACCACCGATGTGAGCAATGACAGGTTACTGATCCAGGTCGCAGATCATGGCATAGGTATCCCGGAACCGCAGCAAGGGAAAATTTTCACAAGGTTCTTCAGGGCCCATAATGCTACCGCCATTCAGGGGACGGGCTTGGGGCTCTACATCTGCAAAAGTTATGTAGAACTTCTGGGAGGGACGATCAACTTCACCAGCCAGGCAAATAAAGGCACCACCTTTACTGTAGAAATACCCCAAAGCAAAGCTTGAAATTCCTTTCCGGCGATCCGACAATCCACCGACCTGGAACTCGCGCTGATCAGGGCGACCCTTATACCGATCTTCTCCGCCCCCTATCTCCAACCCCCTATCCGCCTGAAAAACATCAATTGACAGATTGACTTATATCATTCAATACCGCTGATATCAACCCTAGATTTACTGTCAAAGACGGTACTCACAAAATTTCCGCGGGAATGAGAAAAATTATAGCCGCTGTCGACGGGTTAAAATACTCGGACAGCACAGTCAAATATGCGGTTCAAATGGCCAAAGAAGCCAACGGACACCTGGTCGGTATTTTTAATGAAGACATGGATTACCATAGTTATGGAATTTATGATCTTGCTTACGAAGCACGCACTGCTCCCGAAGATAATCTGGAAAAGCTCGATGAGCTGGATCATATCACCAGAACAGAATCAACCGAACACTTCCAGCGGGCCTGCGGAAAAGCCCATGTGGATTTCAGTATTCATCACGGCAAACATGCCGCTATGCCGCAATTGCTGCATGAAAGTATCTATGCCGATTTGCTGGTGATCGAAAAGCATGAAACATTCTCGAGGTTTGATCAGGATGTACCAACCAGCTTTGTCCAGAACTTGCTCGAAAACACCGAATGCGCCGTTTTGGTAGTTCCCCGCGAATACAGAGACATCGAAAAGATCACTCTCCTTTACGATGGAGGACCATCTTCGGTCCATGCCATCAAAACATTCAGCTACCTGTTCGGCTCCCTTAAAAGAATGCCCGTCGAGGTGATTGCTGTAAAAGGTGACCGGGATGACCTGCACCTGCCCGACAACCGGCTGATGAAGGAATTTATGAAACGCCATTTTCCCGATGCAAACTACAAGGTGTTGAGCGGTGAGCCGGGTGCCGAGATCGTCAAATATCTAAAAAATAAACAGCAGGATGAGCTGGTGGTGCTGGGCGCTTACCAACGGGGCGCAATTTCCCGATGGTTCAAAGTCAGTATGGCCGACACGCTGATGACGCAACTGAAAACACCGCTATTTATCGCCCACAAATAGGCCGGCTTCAAAAAAGAACGAAGACATGTGTGGGCCGCAAACCCATTGATACATCATCCTGCCGACGGATAGCCCCGGTAGATCTGCTTCTGCACGAAGCCGGCCCTACCATCCGGGGCTTCATTTCCCAGCCGGGGCTGGTCAGCTCATATGAGAGGGAAAAACGATCAGGGGAAGTGCCTGTTTGGTAAGAAGCCCGTTGGCAACACTTTGACGGATCATTCTGACCAGCAGGGAATCCTGTTTATGGAGAAGCCCCAGAATGTTGACATGGCTGTCTTTGCATAATGTGATCAGTCTGGCAACAACTTCCTTTCCGCGCACTTCTGTATGCTGCAGAGACGGATAAATCAGATCTTCCAGCAAGCTCAAAAATTCCGTTTTCCGTTGCCTTTCCAAATCTTCCATGTCGCCCAGTACAACCACATGGACAATTTCCAGCTCGAACTGCAGCAATTCTCCCAGACGCGCCAGATAACCGACAGCTTTAATGTCTTCACTGTGATAGTCGGTAGCAAAATACACCTTCTTAATGTCCTTCAATTCGACTCCCGATGGAATTATCAGGATCGGGCGGGTAACATGGGCAATAACAGACTTGGTGTTGTTCCCGAACAGAATATGCTCGAAGCGGCTGTCCTTGCTGCCGCCCATCATGACAAGCTCAATGTCATGCTGCCCGATGATCTGCTTCACATTGTCGACAAGGCTGCCTTCCATACATTCAGTAGAGACTTGTGGTCGCCATTGTTCCCCTGGCAGCATCTGGAGGATAGATTGATCTAACAGTGCCGCCACTTTATTAAGTCCGGTCTCGCTTACCTGCTCCCACCCGGTATCATCCTCGCCGACCCATGGGCCGGCTCCATAAAAAGTGGTTACGGTAATAGTCTTGTAATTATTAAACAGCAAAATGTCAGTATGGAGCTTCTTAGCGAACATCACTGCTGCGTCGGTAAGGTTGGAATCACGCTTGGAGAGATCTGTTAAAACAAGAATTTTTTTCATGATTTTGGCTTTTGAGATGAAAGACGAGGCCAGAAAACACAAAGCCGAAGTGCTCAGGGGGGTATCTAAAAAACACAATGATAACCGGGAAAAAAGTGCCCGGGTGAAAACATCCCCCTTCGGGATACAAGGTTTTGCACTGTAAAAGGAAGCTTTCGCAAACCGTGCTGCGAAAGCTTCAAGATGACAGAACGCAACGGGTTTAAATGAATTCGCCCTTTTCGTTCAGTTTCACTTTCATTCGTTTGTCGCCATTTTCCAGCAGGACCTTAAAGAACTTGTCGGCTTTCTCCTTGTCATCATAGTAACGGACCTGGTAAATATCCTGGGCGATACTCCAGTTTGGGAAGCGATGGATGACCGCGTCCCTTACCGTGGAAGGCAGTTTGGTATTTTTAAATTTCTCGGCGGTACGGATCAGCTTACCGTCTTTGTCGTAAGCCGCAAGGATTTTGCCATCCGGAATGTAAAACGACACATAGTAACCGTCATATTCGTCATTATAAAATTCCGACTTTTTTACATCATAGCTGGCTGCCTTCGACTCCAGCATTTTGACAGGCTGGGCCATTTCCTTGTTATCTGCGGCATTCAGGTATTTATATTTGGACGCAACAATCTTAACTTCCGGTAAGATGATCTGCGCCGATGACCGGAGGCCGGCACCGGCTAACAGCGTTGCCAGTATAAGAACTAATTTCAACCGTTTCATGATCAATATTGAAAAGTGAATTAAAAATGTTAACGACGAATTAAAATGCAAATTCCGGTTCTTCGATGACCAGCTTGTTCTCGACCTGGTACACACCAGGCGCTGCCCAGGCTACATCCTCCGCATCTTCGCTTTCTGCAAGGGAACGTACCTTACCGGTCAAAATCACCTTGTTGCCGATTGTGCTCACGTTCACCTTACCGGCATCCACGGCGGCGTTCCTTTGAAAGGCGGTCTTGATCTTCAGCTCCAGTTCCTGGGGCTGCAATTTCGGTTTGATGGTGATCTGATTATTCACCGAACGCACGCCGGTCAGGTTCTGGACCGCTTTCCGGGCATTGACTTTTTGGTATTCCCATTCCAGCTCGCCTTCCAGGGTGACAATACCATCATCTACTTTAATCTTAACTTTTTCTTCAGGGACTACCGAATGCCATTTGAGCGCATTAAATACCGCCTCGGCAATCTCCGTATCCGTTTTCCGGTAGAAAGGCGATACGCCGATCTGGATATCCTCGGCGATCGCTTTCACGCCGATGACCCTTTTTGCTGCCCGTTCGGCGTCCAGTTTTTTCGAATAGGAATCTACGATCCCGGAAAGGGTAACTATCCCGTTTTTAACGGCTACACCAATCTCGGATGAATTTAGAAATGGCTGCCATTTCAGTTCGTCCATCACGTCTTTTTGAAGTTGACTATCTGTCTTCATCATTTTATTGATTAGTTGAACATTAAAATTACTGTCCCAAATTTCATATAATTAATTGATAATGAACATGATAACAGTCATCAACTAGCATGATCCTGATCGCCGCGGGATTATCGATAAGAAACAGATTGCCGACGTCCGGGCCTGCCTGGCATGACCAAAGTCACTTTTCACATGAGGACGTGATTGGTAAAAGTGATTTGCCCGGCTTGCGACCAGGCTGGCCTCGGAGCCTTTAACCCTGATTGATTTGCTTGCATTTGCGCAAGTGCAGAGCAAGCCCATACATAGAGAGCAAAAGAAGCTGATCAGTCAGTATTGGCGAGTTGAAAACCAGTTCGTGGCTGCTTCATTTAAGATTCACGATGCCGGCGCGGTATAACGTTCCCGGATAGCTTCAAAAATGGCCCGCCTGGACCTTTGTGCGCCGAGGCCCTGCTGTTCGATGTGCTCCGCCGCCAGGGCCAGTTTGTCATCCTTTACCGCATATCGGAACCATTTGGAATAATCGTGACGCTGGAGATGAAAGAGCCAGGTTTCATCGTCAACACCGCTGGCGATTTGGATGAACAACATCAGGTTATTCGCTTTCAGGTTCAAACGGTGAGAAGGGCCGGTGAAAAAGAAACTGCTGTCGTGCATATCACCTGCTGCGTATTTTCGCTTGTGTCGCATCAAGATTTGGACAGGCACATTACCGCGGGCCAGCCTTGCAATGGGGTCGCCGCGTTTCCAGACCAGCAGGTTGCCCTTCTCGAAAGTCATCTCCGCTGGCAGCCCTATTTGCACTTCAGTCAATACAGCAAAGGCCCGCATCGCTTCGTCCGATTTATCGCCCATGAGCAAAGCGGTATTGAAGCGCCCTAAAAGATCGGGGCACAGCAGCTGGGGCTGGGTAGTAACGGCAAAAAAATTGTTGAAATCATCTGGTAAATGATAGTAACTGGCCGCATACGTCGCCGGTAACAGGTGGTGCGCCTCATCCAGGATCACAAAGTGGGGATGCCCTGTCCTATCCCGCAGGGAAATGATCGCCGCCAGCAATTTCCGAAAAAAATCCGGCCGCTCGTCCAGCAGCACAGCCAGGGTACATACCGCTACATTCTCCTCGGGCTTCGATAGTAGGTCAATGACCTGATCGATGACAGGCGGCAGGCTGCTGGTACCGACGTTGACCACCCCCGGAAAGTCCTGATAATCGCCTTCAGGGTCTACCAGGCAAAACTGATATTGTTTAGCGATGAGTTTTTCCATAAAAGAGGCCGTCAGGGTTGTCTTGCCAAAACCAGAAGGCCCGGAAAGCAGCACCTTGCTGCCGTAGGGGCTGATCGTCAGCGGCGTGCCGTTCATTTCCTGCCCGATCTCCAGGTAGTGTCTGGACAACTGCGGGTCAAGGCCGGCCAGGTCATCGGAGATCAGCCTGTCGATCAGTTCAGTTACGCCTTCTCCAGCAGGAAGGGCGGTCGTCCAGTCAGCAACGGCCTTTACTGCAGGCAGGGCGCTGCTTACCGCAACCGCGCATTCGACCGCCTGCAGCATCGCATTGTCGTTCTCAGCATCGCCTATGGCGACCGTGTTGTGAAGGCAGCTTCCCAGCTCCACGAGAGCCTGGCGCAGACCGGTGGACTTGTTAACCCCAGGCGGCAATACCATCACCGCGCCCTTGTTAAAAATGACCTGGTGCTCTACGCCCGTCTCTTTAATCGCTTCAAGCACCGGAATATGGTAGGGTTCCCAGGTTGCAACGATCACGTGCCCTAACGAAAAGGGGATATTTTTGAGGCGAAGGCATTCCAGAAACCCCTGGGGTGGCCTTTCTGCCCGCAGCTTCAGCTCCGACGACGCAGGACGATAAATAAGCGCACCGTTTTCAGCTACAATCCGATCAAAAACATGGTATTCGGGGAAAACCGCCTGGAGCTCTTCCAATCGCCGACCTGTCACCAGCACCAGTTTCCGGCCGGTCGCCTTCAGTCGGCACAGTGCGTGGATACTCAGTGGCGTCACATGATCATCACTGGCCAGCGTGCCGTCATAATCGGTCGTAAAAATGTGATAGCGCATGAGCCTCTGCTTAAAGGGCGTTCATAATCCGCGGTTTGGCAGCAAGAAGAAAATCAAGAGCAGTAAAAGCGCCAGAACGATGGTGGTCAGGGTTGCCAGCGAGCTATGCTTGTTTGTCCATTTGAATTTCTGCTTTCCCCGCCGGTTGGGATGTGTCTGTTTCATGGTAGCATCAAGTTAGTGTGAAGCTAATTTCCCGGATGCGATTGTGTGGTCAATCCTCTTCTGCCCGCTCGTCCACATAGACCACATTATCCTTAGTGCGTGCATGCGCCTTAGGCTGTTCGTCGCCGTAGCCAAAGACCGCCGCGAGCAATACCTTTTCGGGATAAGGGATCCTGAGCTTATAGTAAATGGGCGTATGTTCCACCGCTTTACCGACCCCTAAAGGACAGCTATCCAGGCCGAGTGCTTTGGCGGCCAGCATCATGTTTTGAGCGCACATACTCACATCATAGCAGGCCCAGGGTTCATCCTCCGGTGCCGTGATGAAGACAAGCACGGGTGCTCCGTAAAAGATGTCAGGCCCGTTGAACAGATTGCCATGATACATGCTGTACAAGGCCCCCAAAGCCAGTTTTGCAACACCCGACGGTCCTTCATGCACCATTTCTTTGGTCAGCGTCCTAACAATTGCCTTAGAAAACTCGTCAATCGATGCGTGCTCGGTGAGCACATAGAACTTCCAGGGTTGTTTCATCATAGCGGTTGGGGCCATCCGCCCCGCATCAAGGATCTGCTCGATCAGTTCCCGGCCTACGGGCCGGTTTTGGTAACGCCGCACCGACCTGCGTGCGTAAATATTTTGGATCGCCAATGGCATATCCTCGGCCACTAATTCTGGTGCTGTTTTCATCTGCCACATGTATTTGGGTTTACCAATCATTTGTACGGCTCCGTTTTTTGAAAAACAGGGCCAGCAACAACATCGACCCCGGCGCCGTAAGTAGCCAGGGTGCGCCGATCATTAACAACCTGACCGAGAAATGCGGATAGAAGTAGGCGATCGAGATCAGCGGCACTACCAATCCGTTGGCCAGCAGGAAACGTCGGAGCCAAACCGCTCCCGTTTCCCCTTTCAGGGCAAAAGTGGCCATATAAGTGGCTATTCCCATACAGATGTAACCCAGGGCATCCACAGTCCAAAAAAACGAATGCGGCCTGACCGTCAACAATGTATCCTGCGGATCGTGCAGCGAGGCAGGTATTACCGTCGCTATCTGGACACCGTACATCAGCACGACGTAACCAACGTAGAGCCCGGTAAACAGCAGCGCTGCGTGGCTCCAGAACCGCCGTTCGGCCGGGACTGTATAATGCAAGGCCAGTATCGCAAGCAAAAATGCAGGGGCGATGGCAAGTGAAAAGCCGTAGATCAGGCGCGCGTCCAGAGGATATGACAATGCGCCCACTACCTGCAGGATCTGGACAACCCCGTAGCCCACCGTCGCCACGAAGGCCGCCAGCGCACTATACTTTCCCCATAAAAATATTTGCTGTTTCATTCTGTAAAATTACCATATCACGAAGCCTGGGCTATGATCGCGGTCACCATGGCGGATGATCTCCCGCAGGCTAACCGGAACTACAAAAAAACATCCAGATCCAGCAGATCTCCGGTCAGTTTGGGGTGCTATTGCTTGTCGATCTATCGCCGGAATCACTTCATAAGCCTCATCCGGGGACACTCTCAAACCTGCCATGAGAGCTCATGGTAGGCTGTCAGCTAACCAATGGATCATGAGACCCATTTGAATCCCCCGACTCCAAAAGCCGACCTGATTAATGTCATCGTCAGATATGCTGACAATCATTCAGCTGCCTCAGGGCATATTTTAGCTTTGGCTGATTCAAACAACAAATTATATGGAAGTTTTCATGTCAGATACTAAAACACCCATCAGGTATTGGTGGACTTTTCTTTTGCTGGGGCTAGGTTTAATGATACTTGGCACTTTCACGTATGCGAAGCCCTTCCTCAGCTATGCAGTGCTAAGCATTTATTTTGCAGTTGCGATGGCATTTAACGGTTTTATTGAAATTGCATTCGCTTTGAGCAACCGCAACGCGCTCATTAATTGGGTCTGGTATTTACTGAGCGGGACCGTGGACCTGATCATTGGCGGTATCCTAATTGCCAACCCTGCCCTTGCTGCTGTATCGCTTCCGCTGTTCGTCGGATTCTGGCTGCTATTCCGGAATATTATCCTCCTAGGCCGCTCTTTTGAGCTGAAACAATTAGGAATAACGGAATGGACATGGTCGCTGATATCTGCTATTGCCGGTATCGTCCTTTCAACTATCATCATATACAATCCGTTTTTTGGGGCAGGGGCCATCGTCATTGGGACTGCCCTGAGCATGGAAGTAATTGGGATCATCTACATTATCCTCGGCTTTATGCTGAAGCGTGCGGCCTCCTGGCAAAATAGGCATTCGGCAGAGAAAACCCATATGCGCTCACACATCTGAGAGGGAAAGGCAACCGATGTGTTTTGACTGCCTTGCACCTGCGCTGCTGTAAATCCAAACCATAACACATAAACCACATGAAATCATGAAAGTCGGAAAAACCATTTTCACAATCATTATCGCGGCCACCGCAGGCTTGTTTGCAGGCTTTTTGCTGGCACCTGAGAAGGGCAGCAGAGCAAGGAGAAGAATTCTTGAAAAGGGAGAGGACTCCTTTGAAGATGCGAAAGAGAGCCTCATTCAGTCCCTGCGTGAACTGAAAAAAAGGCCCGGATCCACCTCATGCACGGAGTAACAAACCGGGAATAACCAGCGCCGACTTCCTGTAAATATCAGTTGAAAGGTTGACGGTAGTCAGTTTTTCCGGCTCCGGCGGGAACTAGCTTTGATTCATAAATAAAACAAAAATCAAAGAACTGAATCATGAAAAAGCTCCAATTACTGGTAATCGCCTTGTTTTTTGTAATGGCCCATGTTACTACATCTTTCGGGCAGAATTACAAACAGCCAGTCCCTTCAATCGATGCGAAAGGAAAAATCACCGATAAGGATGGAAAACACATCGGCTGGGTCACACAAGACGGCCTGATCAAAAATGCGGCCGGGACTAAGATCGCGCACATGGACGCAAATGGGGATGTAATTGATGCCAAAACGGGGAAAAGCATTGGCAAAGCAGAAAAGAATGGCAACTATGTCTACCATTTTCCAGCCAGCTCCACCGACAAACTGACCGTATCTGCCCCTATGAACGGAACCTGCGAAGTGAAGGACCAACATGGGAAGACAGTCCTTCTGGTACATGAAAACTACAAGCAGTATGGTGCATGCGCGTTGCACTGCCTTGAGATGGATAAGGAGCACAAGGGTATGAAAATGAAAAAGTAAAAGGGCGACAATGGTCAGAAATTAGAAAACATTTTCTAATTTCTGACCTTCCGCAATGCTCGTCTGGATTAAACAAATAGCTTTGACTTCCTAAAAAGCGGCGTCTTCATGCACGAAATTTCATTGGTGAGAAACATTTTCCGGACTTTGGAAGAAGCGTTCCCAGATGATTTTGAACAGATCACGGATATCTACCTTACAGTAGGGCTTTTATCCAATGTACAACCTATTGCCATGGAAAATGCATTTCAGGCAGTTTTGGAAGACGAGCCGCGTTACAGGAAAACCAAGCTGAAAGTAGAGGTATTGCCCATATTGATCCACTGCCGTGTTTGTGACAAAAATACGGCAGTGGATCAATACCGGTTCGTTTGTAAGCATTGCGGACAGCCGAGCAAGGAGGTGATTCAGGGAGAGGAATTACTGATCAAAAAAGTGGAGTTTGAAGACTAAGGATATATGGAAGCAATAAAACCCAAGTCGAACCGTGCCGCCGTGGGTTCGGTGCAATGCGACAATACCACTTTCAATTTGCTGAAAGTAAATGATTTTGTCGCAAAGGCTATCCGCGACCGGCTGCCGGAAATATTAGTAGTGAACCTGTGCTCCTCTCCCGGCAGCGGCAAGACGACGCTTTTGCAGGAAACCGGCAAACGCCTGAAAGGAAAAATCAATATGGCAGTGCTGGTTGGCGATCCTGAAACCGAGCGCGACGCCGTACGGATGCGCGATGTAGGCATTCAGGCTTTGCAAATCGTAACAGGCGGGATGTGCCATATTGAGGCACAAATGATTTACCAGGCTTTGGACCATTTCGACCTGAATGGCGTGGACTTGCTCATGATTGAAAATGTCGGCAATCTGGTTTGTCCTGCCGCTTTTGATTTGGGCGAAGACTTCAGAGTAACCGTCATTTCCACAACCGAGGGTGACGATAAGCCTAAAAAATATCCCCGCATGTTTCTGAGCAGTGAGCTGATGCTGGTATCTAAGTCCGACCTGCTTCCCTATGTCCCATTTTCGGTGGATGCGGTAACGCTCGATGCGCGCGACATCAATGCCGACATTGAAGTGATCACGGTTTCGAGCCTCAACGGGGAAGGACTTGACCAATGGTGCAACTGGCTGATCGAACGTGTTTACGCCAAGAAAAATAAACTCGAGCAAGTATGAAAGAGTCGGCTTTCGCAGAATCGGAACAAACATTCGCCCATTCGGACGAATCCGAAATATGCTGGCCTGTATCTCTAAAAGGCACAAAAGGTGATAGCGGACCGACATTTGAAATGAAGCTGAAAGGCTTGGTGCAGGGGATCGGCTTCCGCCCTTATGTATTTCAGTTGGCCCAAAAATGGCACTTGAACGGCACAGTAAGCAACGGTCCTTCCGGTGTCACTATTCAGTTTTCAGCTGATGAGCAGATTGCCAATGATTTTCTGAAGGAAATAATTTCCAATCCGCCCTCACTATCAAGGATAACCGGTTATGAATTCAGGAAGATTGCTTCCAGGGATTTCAGTGGCTTCGCAATTATCGAAAGCGAAACTGCAGCATTGGGCGCTTCCGCGCTTTTAACGCCCGATCTGGCATTGTGCTCCAACTGCCGCCGTGAGCTTCACGATCCGGCCAACCGTCGCTTCCGATACGCGTTTATTACCTGCACGCATTGCGGCCCGAGGTATTCCATCGTCAGGAAACTGCCCTACGACCGGGTGAATTCTTCGATGCTGGACTTTACCATGTGCCAGGAATGTAGCAGAGAATTTAAAGATCCGGAGAACATCAGGTTCCATTCGCAAACCAATTCCTGCCCATCCTGCGGGCCGCAATTGCTCTGGTATGAATCAAAACAATCCAAATTTGAAAAGACGCGCGCTGAAAATCAGCAGGAAATATTATCGGCTGTCGGATACGCCCTGACAAACGAAAAAATAGTGGCAGTTAAAGGAATTGGGGGGTATCTGCTGCTTTGCGATGCCACCAGTGAGGTAGCTGTAAAAACGCTAAGGGAACGAAAAGACCGCCCCTCCAAGCCATTTGCGGTTTTGTACCAGAACATCGAAACAGTGCGTCTTGATGCCTTTGTTACGGACCGCGAATCCGAACAATTGCAAAGCCCGGCATCGCCCGTGGTCCTGGTGCAAAGAAAAAAGAAAGCCCGTTTTCCTATCGCCAGATATGTTGCCCCAGGGCTGGACCATCTGGGTGTCATGCTCCCATACGCACCCCTTCTGGAGATCATTGCGAGCGATTTTCAAAAACCAATTGTCGCAACCAGCGGCAACATCACGGGCAGCCCCATTATTTACGAGGATCAAAACGCAATGCGCGGCCTGGCCGGCGTAGCAGATTTTCTCCTCACCAACAACCGCGAAATCACGACCCCTCAGGACGATTCGGTTATCCGTTTTTCGGCTTTACATCAAAAAAAGATGATCCTCAGAAGAAGCAGGGGAATGGACCTTGATCTATCCAAAAACAACGGTTTCGCGGCCAATCAAAAAATAGCATTCGGAGCATCCGCCAAAAGCACCTTTTGTATTCAGGATACCAATGCAATACATGTCAGCCAATATCACGGCGACCTGGAAAGTTATGATGCCCAGAAAAATTTCAGGCATTCGCTGGACCACCTGAACAGTATTTTCGGGATATCGCTCTCAGCGCATCGAAATGTGCCGGCCCTCCTCTCCGACCTGCATCCGGGCTATTTTTCCACACAGCTGGCAGAGAAATACGCCGCCAGGTTTCAAGTCAATTTAAAAAAGATCCAGCATCATCAGGCCCATTTTGCGGCTGTTCTGAAAGAAAACAACCTCGATCGTGATTCAGAAAATATTTTGGGTGTCATCTGGGATGGCACCGGGTATGGAACGGATGGCATGATATGGGGTGGCGAGTTTTTTTATAAGGACCGGCGTCTTCACTTTCCTTATTTCCACGCTTTGCTAGGGGATAAAATGGCAAAAGAACCCCGATTATCAGCGATGGCAGTCGTTTCGGCTTTTTCAAAAAAGCCGTTGCCGGGGTTTCTGGAGGATAAATTCACCAAAACCGAGTATACCTACCTGCAAAAAGCCATCGTAAGCAACAGGCTCAAAACGAGCAGCATCGGCAGGCTCTTTGACGCCGTGGCATGCCTGGCGGGATTGATCGATCAGACAAGCTACGAAGGTGAAGCGGCATTATTGCTTGAACAGCACGCAAAGCGCTATTTTGATACTTATGGATACGGCTTTTTAGAAAGCTATTTTGACGAATCGGAGTTTTTGATCGATGAGCTGGTCGCTGATATTCAGTCGCAGAAGCAGGCCGCCTGGATAGCAGCCAAATTTCATTATTCACTCGTAAAATTTGCCGAACATATCGCGGAGCAATCGGGTGCAACGAAACTGGCATTCAGCGGCGGCGTTTTTCAAAATGCCGTGCTGGCAGACCTTTTCATTGAGCACCTGTCGGGCAAATTTGAGCTTTACTTCCATCATCAGCTGTCTCCCAATGATGAATGTATCTCATTCGGGCAAATGGCCATGTGAAACAGGATGAATTTATAAAATAATAAGGGTGTACGTTTTCGGAAAAATTTCCATCACAATCAAATCAGCCAGCGATGTGTCTAGCGGTTCCCGGTAAAATAAAATCCATTGAATACCAGCACGAGGGGCTGATTAAAATGGCAAAAGTAGTGTTTGGCGGAATTACCAAAGAGGCTAGCCTCGATATGGTGCCTCTCGCCAAAGTGGGTGATTACGTACTGGTGCATGTCGGCGTGGCTATCAGTATCGTGGATGAGCTGGAAGCCGAAAAAACGTTCTCATACCTCAAAGAAATCGGCGAACTGGACGAACTGATCGAAACCAGCCAGCTTGACCGCCCTAACCCGTTATAGCGATGAAATTCCTTACCGAATACCGGAACCCGGAAATGGTGGACCTGTACCTGGACGAGCTGCGAAAAACGGTGACCAGGCCCTGGACAATCATGGAAGTGTGCGGCGGGCAAACGCACAGCCTGGTAAAAAACGGGATACTGAACCTGCTGCCTGAGGAAATCCGGATGGTACACGGGCCCGGATGCCCGGTTTGTGTTACGCCACTTCAGCTAATTGACAAAGCCGTTTTTCTGGCTGAAAAAAAAGGCGTCATCCTTTGCTCTTTTGGCGATATGATCCGTGTTCCCGGTTCGGCACGCAGTCTGCTCGAAGCCAAAGCCGCCGGTGCGGACGTCAGGATCATGTATTCGCCTCTGGAGGCCGTTAAGCTGGCACACGACAACCCCGACCGGGAGGTCGTATTTTTTGCTGTCGGTTTCGAAACTACGGCGCCCGCTAATGCGCTGTCAGTGATTCATGCGAAATTGCTGGGGTTACAAAACTATTCCATCCTGGCTTCCCATGTGCTGGTACCGCCCGCTATGGAAGCGATCATGGGCGACGAAGTCACCCATATTCAGGCGTTTTTGGCGGCAGGGCATGTCTGTACGATCATGGGCCTGGGACAATACTACGACCTGGTCGATCAATTCGACGTGCCGATTGTCGTAACCGGGTTTGAACCTGTGGACCTTTTGCAGGGAATTTTGATGACGGTGCGGCAGCTGGAAGCCGGTAAAGCCAACCTCGAAAATCAATATGCAAGGGTGGTGAAAGCGGAAGGCAATCCGGAGGCCCTGAAAATCATAGAACAGGTTTTTGAAGTAGCCGACCGCGAATGGCGCGGACTGGGTATCATTCCACTAAGCGGCTGGGAAGTCAAAGAAGAGCTATCACTTTTTGATGCCTCCAAAAGGTTTACGATCGACATTGCCAGAGCCCCAGAATGCCCCGACTGCATTGCCGGACAGATCCTGAAAGGGATAAAAAAGCCTGGTCAATGTAATCAGTTCGGTACAAGATGCACGCCCGAACATCCCTTAGGTGCCCCGATGGTCTCCTCTGAGGGCGCCTGCGCCGCCTACTACCATTTTGCAAACGTGAGTTAACCGGCAATCGAACAAGGTGCCAAGTTTCATCATAAATCTAATCTATCATGTCCACACGCTCTTTTGCGCAGCTTACTTGTCCAATGCCGAAACTGGACTTTGATATGATCACGCTTGGGCATGGTTCGGGTGGGATTTTGACCAATAAATTATTGGAATCGGGTGTATTCAACCTGTTTAAAAATCCCTTTCTGGACGAAAAACATGACGGGGCCGTCTTTAACGCGACAGGAAAACTGGCGTTTTCCACGGACAGTTATGTGGTTACGCCTGTTTTTTTTCCGGGTGGCAACATCGGCGATCTGGCAGTCAACGGTACAGTCAACGACCTGGCCATGTGCGGCGCCAGACCTAAATACCTGTCCCTCAGTTTTATTATCGAGGAAGGGTTAACGATGGCCGAATTCTGGAACATTCTCGTTTCTATCAAAAATGCCTCCGAAAAAGCTGCTGTACAGATCGTGACCGGTGACACCAAAGTGGTTGAAAAGGGCAAAGGCGACAAAATATTTATCAATACATCTGGCATCGGACAAGTTCATCCCGCGGCTGCTATTTCTCCAAAAAACATCAGGCCGGGCGACAAGGTGATCATCTCGGGCAATATCGCAACACACGGTATCGCGATTATGTCGGTGCGCGCTGGACTGGATTTTGAAACAGATGTCGTCAGTGATACAGCCAATGTGGCCCATGATGTGATGAGCCTGCTGGACGAATTCGGAGAGCAGGTCCACCTGCTCCGTGATCCTACCCGTGGCGGTGTGGCAACCGTGCTCAATGAAATTGCAAGAGACATCTCGCTCGGCATCGACCTGGTTCAACAACAGGTCCCGGTACTCGAACAGGTTCTGGCCGCATGCGAGCTGCTGGGGCTCGATCCGCTCTATGTTGCCAATGAGGGCGTATTCATTGCCATTGTAGCAGCAGAAATTGCCGAATCGTTTCTGGCAAAACTGCAAACACTGGAAACCGGTTTCCATGCAGCCTTAATAGGAGAAGTAACAGAATCCCATCCAGGCCAGGTAGTCATCAGCAGCCCTATCGGGGGCAGAAGGGTCGTCAATATGCTGGTGGGGGAACAATTGCCAAGAATTTGCTAAAAATGACTACCTACGACCAAACAGCCGAAGGCTTGCCAGCGCTCATTGATCAAGCCCGGATTTTCAAAGGGGCACCGGGAAATCCGTTTCTGGCCCCCCGGGGCGTGTGGATTACCGGCAGTAAACTGATTGTTTCGGATACCGGGCAGAACCGGGTCTTTGTCTGGCACCATTTCCCCGAAGACCTTTGCAGCGAGCCGGACCTGGTCCTTGGCCAGGTACAAACTGCTGACGCAGGCAGGAATGCCGGGGGCGGAGTAAATGCTTCAACGCTGCAATACCCATCCGGGATCTGGTCGGACGGGGTTATGCTTGTGGTTGCAGATGCCTGGAATCACCGGGTATTGATATGGAACACGTTTCCGGTCGCTTCCGGCCAACCGGCAGATGTGGTCATCGGTCAACCGGATTTTGAACATAACCTGCCAAACATCAAAGGCATCGGACATCATCCTTCAGAACAATCTCTCAACTGGCCATATGGCGTTTTCTCCGATGGCGTAAAACTTTGGATCGCGGATACGGGCAACCGACGCGTATTGTATTTCAAAGAAATCCCGACAGCGAATTTTGCTGCTGCTGACGGTGTGATCGGGAAAAATCGTTTCGATGAACGCGATTATGAGAGCAGTGACGCTTTGTGGCCCTATTCTGTCCGGGTATCGCAGGCCGGTGTCCTGTCCATTGCCGACACCCAGTACTACCGCAACCTGATCTGGAACGACTGGCAAAGCGCTTTCACACAAAAGGCGGATGTGATCATAGGACAGCCAGATTCCGAGTCCAGCGGGCAAAACCAATACAGGTTGCTGCCTGCACGCGATACCATGAGCTGGACCTACGACAGTTTTTTCTTCAGAAACGGAATCATCGTAGCGGACACCGGCAATAGCCGGCTTCTGGTTTTTGATAAAGTTCCTGAAAACAGCGGCCCGAAGGCCGACAACCTGGTTGGTCAAGGAACATTCGATATCCCCAGCGAAAATGCCAATACAAGAAATGGAACAGACCAGCAGCTGTACTGGCCCTTCTCCATCTGCATTTCAGGCAACTCCATGGTCGTTGCAGACACGGGGAATCACCGGATTATCTTATATCATTTCAAATAGAACTTTCAAGTCGTCAACCCGATTATGATGGAAATCCTTCCTCTATTGCTGGCAAGCCTGGTTGGTTTTACCCACGCCTTTGAAGCCGATCACCTGGTGGCGGTAAGCTCAATCGTAACCCGACGGAACAGTACGTTTCTGGCCATCAAAGACGGTATTTTCTGGGGGCTGGGCCACACCTCAACCATTTTGCTGGTGGGCTGCATTTACATCGTCGGCACGTACAGTCTGAACTTAACAAACTTCAGATATTTGGAAGGCGGTGTTGGCATGATGTTGGTTTTTCTTGGCCTGAGAAGACTATCCGGCCTTAGAAAAACCGAACGCGCTCATGCGGAAGCACACCGCAACGGGCACGTGCATGCGCACAAGCTTGCATACAGTGTTGGCCTGCTGCATGGATTGGCGGGAAGCGGAACGGTCATACTTTCCGTCCTGACCACGATCAAAAATTCACTAGCCAGCATGGTTTATCTGCTGATCTTCGGAATGGGCTCCATAGCCGGCATGATGGTTGCGGCAGGCATCTGCAGCATTCCGTTTTCAGAAAAATTCTTGAAAAATAAAACGCTCAGGATCATGCTGACCATTCTTTCCTCCGTGCTTTGCGTTATTCTGGGCGGAAAACTGGTATACGAGAATTTGATCGTGTAAACCGAACAGTCATGAAATACGATGAAGGCGACTTTGTCGCATATGCATTACAACAAATGGAGATCGCCGTGGTTGAGCGTAATGGCAATTTTTTTGGTCTGGAAGATGGCTTCATCCTGGAGGTGGAGCGAAGGGGATTGTACAAATTGTCCCACGAAGGCCTGATCATATCGCCTTTTGACGACATAGGCAGACTCTGCACATTTATTAAACAGGCCACACGGCCAGACTTAGAGTAAAAATTTCAGGATTGTTCTTTTGATCCCAACTGTCTGCTCCTCATCATGGACCATGAACTCAGCGTTGTAGCACTTTCCGAGAGTATTTCCAGTGTCGGGAACTTCGTACTGATACTCGAAGACAATGCCAGCAAGCTACGTATCCCCCTGATCATCGGTCGCGCCGAAGCGCAGTCTATTGCAACTGCCATGGAAAAAATGGAGGTTTCACGCCCGCAGACACACGATCTCTTTGCATCCACACTTATTCTGCTGAGAGCCGAGTTGAAGCGGGTGGTTATCACCCGCTTCGAAAAGGACGTGTTTTATGCCTCCCTATTCCTAAGACAGGAAAACGAAACGCTGGAAATCGACGCCCGTCCTTCCGATGCAGTTGCACTCGCTGTACGGCTGGGATGCCCCATTTTCGCTTCCAATGAGGTGGTTGAACAGGCCTTTTTCGTTTCAGAAGACCAATTCAGGGATAAAAAAGGCTCTTATGCTGAATTCTCCCTGGAGGAGCTTGAACAATTACTCGTTTCCATTCTGGCGAAGGAAGACTACGAAAGTGCCGTAAGGATCAGAGAGGTTATTTCAAAACGCAGAAATCGATAATGCCAAAGAAGAAACCTATCCAGGAGGCACTGACTACCAAGGAGAAAATAAGTGCAGCCGCTTTGTTTTTATTTAACCATTTCGGATTCGTTAATGTGCGTTTACAACATATTGCCGATGAAGCGGGATTGAGCGTCGGGAACCTTGCCTATCATTTCAAAACCAAAGACGATATGGTGGAGGTACTCTACAAGGAGATCGTGGCCAGCCAGAGAAACCTGCTGACAGAACTGAGAACGACGCCGCTTTTTATCAACCTGGACACCTACATTAAAAATACATTTCTAATGCAAAAGCGTTACAGCTTTTTCTTTACAGACACCCTGGAAATCCTGCGGGCTCACGCTTCTATCAGAAAAAAACACCGGGAACACATTCATTGGCAATCCATTCAGTTGCAGATTTATATCCAGTTCAATATTGCCAGGGGCGCGTTCCTTTGCTTCGAACATCCCGACAGCATCGAAAATTTTTCCGGCAGGTTCATCCAACTGACCGATTCCTGGCTTGAGTACAAAATGCTTCAGGGAGAGAAAATATCAGGATTGGGACCGGAGGAATTCAGCTCGACACTCTGGGGCATGATCGCTCCCCATTTTTCGCAAGAGGGAAAAAGCGAGTTCAAACAAATGCATGCCTACCCCTATGCAGGTCTCGGATAGTGCGGCCCCGGATTAGAAAAAATTTTCCAATTTCACTTCATTTTGGTAATTTCAACAAGTGATAGCAGACCAGGGTGCTGGTCCGTCGTTTCTCAATTAATCCGAAGACCAATGAAATCGAGGTTCACGATGGACTCCAAAGCTTATGACGCCCTGTTACAGGGGCTGAATCAGCAGTATTTTGTTGAAAGACGTGGTGATCAGTCAGATTTTCGCTTGTACTTCGATGCGCTCTGGCTGGCTGACACCGCCGTGATCGACGATGTACACCGTTGCCGCGGAGCCTGGGCCGTAGATCTTATTTTTGCATCCATCCATAACCCTCTGAGGTTTATCAAGCGCCATATCACCTTGCTTCCATGTCCGAAACGGGCTGCACAGCAAGGTAATCTGATGCGTCGCGTCGCGGCCAAAGACCAGCGCGGCACGCTTTCTGTAAACATCCAGTCTTTACAGATATGCAAAAACTAAGACCATGTATAGCACGAAGACAAAAATCCTGAACGCATCAGTCCGCCTGTTTAACGAAAACGGCATAGACAGCGTGCGTCTTCAGCAAATTGCCGACGAGTCGGAAATCAGTGTGGGAAATCTTGCCTATCATTTCAAGAGCAAGGAATTACTGATAGAAGCGGTTTACGAACGGGTTTTCGAAGAATTCAATGAAATTTTCCGGCTTTATCTGAAACGCCCGGATCTGGCTGATTTTGATATTCAGATCAGCGTCTATTACACCTTTTTCAGCAAGAATCGTTTTTATCTCAGCGAGTTTTTCAAGGCCAACAATAGCACGGCGCCCCACTACCTGCAATGGCAGGATTGCACCGCTAAAATGCTTTTGCAGCTGCACAGTCGCATTCAATTCATGGTAAAAAAAAATGAGCTGCTACCCGAGAAAGAATCCGGTCAGTATGAGCTGCTTGCGGAGCAAATATGGATGTCCCTGGTATTTTTTATTCCTAAAAGCAATATGACCGGCCAGGACTTTAATGAGATCAACTACAAGAAAAATATCTGGAACTTATTAAAGCCCTATTTCGGACCAGATGGACTTGAAGAATTCAAGGCATTGATTGTGCCGGTCTTACATTAAAGTCGTATCCTGTTATTTCGTATCGCTCTCCTATCTGATAACGAAGTTTACCCCCTACTGGCTTTTATTCAAAAAAAACAGATCAAAATCATATTATCAGGTGATTTTGGTCATCTTCGCCCTTTTCCCGCCTGCTTATCTTTAAGCAGATAATTACCGCTAGCAGCCACGTCACATTTTGGTCGCCAATGGTTTTTCCTGATGAGCATTCATTGATCGGAATCAGCTGATAACGCCAAAAGGCATCGAAACAAGTCAACCTCAAATTTAAAACTCTGATAATTTAGAAAGAAATTTCTATTTTTAGAAAATAATTTCTAAATTTCGTTTGTCATAGAAAATATGAAATAAGTACTATAATTCACCATGTAACTTGATAATCGATGGCAAATGTATTGTGGCTTCAGGGCGGGGCCTGCAGTGGTAACACGATGTCCTTTCTGAATGCAGAAGAACCTACTGTGATTGATCTGGTAACCGACTTTGGGATAAACATCCTCTGGCACCCCTCCCTCGGGCTTGAAATAGGTAACCAGGTCACCCATCTCCTTAACGACATTATACAGGGCCGTGTCCAATGCGACATCCTGGTTTATGAAGGCAGCATTATCAAAGGGCCGCACGGTACCGGAACGATGAACTTCTTCTGCGACCGACCGATGAAAGACTGGGTGAAGGAACTTTCAGGGGTGGTTTCATATGTTGTCGCGATTGGTGATTGTGCGACCTGGGGAGGTATTCCGGCAGTGGAGCCAAATCCCTCTGAATCGACCGGAATGCAGTTTTTGAGGAAAGACAAGGGAGGATTTCTTGGAGCAAACTATATATCGAAGGGCGGCTTGCCGGTTATCAACATCCCAGGCTGCCCGGCCCATCCCGACTGGATAACGCAGATTCTGGTGGCCATCTCCACGGGCCGCATCGGCGATGTTTTGATCGACGAATACCATCGTCCCAAAACATTTTTCACGGATTTCACTCAAACTGGCTGCACCAATGTGGTGAATTTTGCCAATAAAATTGACGGCGGTTTTGGGAAACGGGGCAATGGTTGCCTTTTTTACGAAGTAGGATGCAGGGGGCCTATGACACGGTCCAGTTGTAACCGTATACTATGGAACCGTCAGTCGTCTAAAACACGTGCCAACCACCCCTGCCTGGGTTGTACGGAACCTGGTTTCCCCCATCATCAACTGGTTAAGGGAAGTATTTTCAAAACCATGCACTACCTCGGTTTTCTTCCCAAAGAGGTACCCGAAGGCAACTCCAGACTTGGCTACTATATGCGTGCCGGATTCGAGAAAACGATCAGTGTGGTCGAAAATGCATTGGGAAACGAACCAGTCAGCCATCAAAGCTCAAAATAACCAGCGGCCATATATCCTGAATCTATCATCGAAACAGTTATTGAAAATTACAAAATGGGAATTCAAAAAGAACTTAATATATCGCCGGTAGGCCGTGTGGAAGGCGACCTGGATGTGAAAGTATACATGGAAGGCGGTGTTGTGACGCGCGCGCATGCCCAGGCATCCATGTTCCGGGGTTTCGAAAAAATCATGCAGGGAAAAGATCCTCAGGCGGGCCTGATCGTAACCCCACGTATTTGTGGGATCTGTGGCGGTTCCCACCTGTACTGCGCTTCCTCTGCCCTGGACACCGCGTGGAAAACAACTCTGCCCCCAAACGCGCTTCTGCTCAGGGCAATAGGACAGGCAACCGAAACCATTCAATCTATCCCCAGGTGGTTTTACGCTATTTTTGCGACCGACCTCGCCAACAAAAAGTTTGCCAATAAACCGCTTTATCCCGAAGTGGTCCGCCGTTTTGCCGCTTATGTGGGAACGTCTTTCCAAAAAGGGGTGGTCGCATCGGGCAGGCCTGTTGAAGTGTACGCCCTATTTGGCGGACAGTGGCCGCACTCTTCCTACATGGTCCCTGGAGGCGTGATGTGCGCCCCCACCCTGAAAGACATCACACGTGCACACGCTATTATGAATCAATTCCGCAAAGACTGGCTCGAAACGCTTTGGCTGGGCTGCTCCCTGGAAAGATACCTCCGGATCCAGACCTGGGACGATCTGATGGAATGGGTGGATGAAAATGAGTCCCAGCATAATTCGGATCTTGGCCTTTTTATTCGTGCCAGCCTGGAATTTGGCCTTCATAAATTCGGGCAGGGCGTTGGAAAATTCATTGCATTTGGCACCTATCTTAGCAAAGACCACTATCAGCACCCTACTGTTGAAAGTCGCAATCAGGCTTTAATCAGTCGTTCCGGATTTTTTGACGGGAAAAAGTACGCCGAGTTTGATCACTTAAAAATTAAGGAACACGTGAAACACACCTGGTTTCAAACGGTTCCGGCCGCACACCCATGGGACGAACCCATGCCAACACCGATGGAATCCCAAAATCTGGCCAGTACGGATTTCAGCGGAAAATACACATGGGCGAAAGCACCGAGATATAACAATATGGCCGCAGAAGCAGGTCCGTTTGCCAGGGTCTTAATGAATGCCAACCCCGATAACCTGCTGCCGCACCAGATTTTCGATCCGCTGTTTGGCGATGTGTATGATAAGATGGGGCCGAATGTCTTTACCAGAACATTGGCGAGGGTCCATGAAGCGGCACGATTGTACGAAAATATTAACAAATGGCTGTCGGAAATTGACCTCAACGGCGAGTTTTATATCAAACCCGTAGAGCGTGACGGCAAAGGCTTCGGCGCTACCGAAGCTGCGCGTGGTGCATTGGCGCATTGGATTGAGATCGAAAATGGCGTGATTAAAAATTATCAGGTCATGGCGCCAACTACCTGGAACATTGGCCCAAATGATGATGGAGGCAACCCAGGCCCTATCGAAACAGCATTGGAAGGCACTGAAATAGACGATGTAAACGACCCGGTCGAAGTGGGGATGGTTGCGCGCTCCTTTGATTCCTGTTTGGTATGTACAGTCCATGCCCATGACCAAAAGTCGGGCAAAGAACTGGCCAGATTCAAGCTCTGATGAAAAGAACAGCCATCATGGGCTTTGGCAACCCTGTCAGGAGCGACGATGCCATTGGGTGCTACGTCATAGAAAAGCTGAAAGAGGCAGGGCTTGAAAAAGAGGGTGTCTCCCTGTTTGACATGGGGACGGGTGCATTCGAGATTCTGTTTCAACTGCATGGGCATGAAAAAATGATCATTGTAGACGCGGTGATCAATACAGGCGAGCCTGCCGGGACGCTTTACAGGGTTCCGGCAAGTGAGATTGAATCGGCCGTGCAGGACGATCCACTGGTTTTTCTCCATAGCATCAAGTGGGATCAGGCTCTTAGTTACTCCCGAAAAATCATGCAGGAAAATTACCCCGAAGATATCACGGTTTACCTGATCTCTGTGGATGATACCCGTTTGGACATTCATCTTTCCGAGGAAGTCAGAACTGCCGGTGATCAGGTTGTCGGGCTGATAAAGGATGCAGTATTTTCAGTGAATTAGATGGTTTCGGGAGATTTTATATTCATGAAGAACGGGCATCTCATCTTACCGGCGGAACTGGTATACAGGTGGTTGGACAGTGATGGTCACGTGAACATGGTCTACTATCCCGAGCGCAACCAGTTACTGGTGGCTGCCAGGTCCAAAACCTTTTTTCAAAAACTGCACCGGACGAACGGGGTGGTTCTAAAAGATAAAAACATGCAAGGCGACAAAACCTTGTACATACGGGAAATATTGATTGACAACGACCTGGACGATACCGACAGGCCGTTGCCTTTTGAAATAAAGACCACCGGAATTCTAACCATTGCGATTTAAATCACAACATGGGTACATGCACCATATATACTGCCGCCGAGAATTTCACCGAAATTCGGTCACTGATCGATAGCCAGTTCAGGCTTCATGAAATAGTTGCCATCCATGATTTGAGTGATATGCAACGGGACAATTCCAGTCAGTATCTCGTCGTCGACGAAGGGATCCGACTACCGATTGACTGGAACAATGAATTCCCTCCCTATCTGCTTCCGCTTGCCATACCATACAGCGGGCAAAACCTGCTGGCACTGGTATATGCGCGACTGAATAATTATGAAGTGGCCTATCATCATTGTGCTGGTAACCCTGCGCTTCTAAAGGAGATCGACACAATCAATTGCCTTCAAAACGGGATTCAGATAACACCCGGTCAGGAGCCGGAGTATTTTGAGAGTGCGTTTGAGCAGTATCGTTTCCTTCACAATCAGGCCATTTTGATACACTATGGAAACCTGACCTCCCCCAACTGGTACCAGCAGGTAGCACGCTACTATCTGGATGCTTTTTTGAATGCCCCGCACGACGAACTAAAGGCTTTTACAGCTAAACATTATGCGACCTACCTGCTCGACCGTGAAGAGTTGAACGCCGCCAGCCAACTCCTTGACAATTGTATTTCCAGCGCGATCTCAGAGGATGCCCGGTATGAGCTCATGAGTGTGCAATACGCGGTTTGGATGAAACAACTTGTTGTGCCCTATGACGAAGTCCTACTAGAAAAAATCAAAGAAACGCTCTGGGAGGTCCTTCAGTACCAGGAAAAAAAACAGAACACCGCACAATCTGCGCTGCTGCTTATTGACGCATCACATATCGCCAACATAACCAACAGCTTTGCGGAGTCGCTGGGATACATCACAAAGGCGATCAACCTGCTCAATGAATTGGACCTGCCTGAACTTCTTGCCAGTGCACAATACAGAAAGGGTACCTTGCTTTACACCTGGTCCCAAAATGGCAATCCTCAGTTTTTAAGGCCGGCTATGGAAGCCTATCAGCTGGCACTAAAGGTATTTACGAAAGCCCAGGCTCCGGATACGTTTGCCCAAATACAGCACCACCTGGGTGTTATTTACTCCCAAATCCCTGACGAGGTAAGGAAAAAAAGCATTTGGGCGGCCGTATCGGTCAGTTGCTTTAACGAAGCCTTAAGCTATTTCAACAGGGATGACAGCCCCTATGAATATGCGCAGGTTTGTAACAACTTTGCCAACGCATTGACAAAATACCCCGATGCAAAGTTAACCGACAATTATGCCAAGGCATTGTCGCTCTACCGTGACGCACTCGAGATCCGGACTGCCTCCCGCTATCCAAATGAAAGAGGTCTTACAATCTTGAATTTCCTGGAAGCTGCCTGGCACGTTTCTCAACCCAACGAACAAGCCGAACAGAGCCTTTTGACGGAAATGACCCGGCTCGCTCTGGAAATCGAAAATCTCGTTCAGGATCAGTTTATGCAGCAAAAGGCAAGCATGCACCTCGCCCGGCTGGAGCAACTCAGGCTGGTACTCTAAACCATCAGAACAGGTCGGATCTGCCACTGCAGCTTGCGGAAATGACAGGGGTCATATTTGCCCCTGATACCGATCAACGACCAACGTGTATCGAATTCCTAATTTTGGATCGATACATCGTACTGCAATGAGCCCAGCATCCATTGAAAAAGCAGCCGGACCAGGCAAAATAATCTCAATTCGAGGAAGCGTCGTGGATGTTTGGTTTCATACAGACACGCCTGCTGCGAACACCCTGCTTTACGCCGGTGAGAACAAAGAAATAGCGATCGAAGTATCATCCCAGCTTAGCGCGAATCAGGTCCGCTGCATCGCCCTGACACCCACACAGGGGCTGGCAAGGGGAATGAGCGTAGAAACTTCGGGCCGGCCACTGAGCGTGCCGGTCGGCAACGATATTCTCGGACGCATGTTCGACGTTTTTGGAAACACAATCGATAACCTGGGAGCGTTGCCTGAAACAGAAAGACGCAGCGTGCACCAATCCCCTCCCCCGCTCGCAAAACGGTCCGTCAGTTCTGAAATTTTCGAGACAGGTATCAAGGCCATCGACGTCCTGGTTCCCATGGAAAGAGGCGGCAAGGCTGGATTACTTGGGGGCGCCGGTGTGGGCAAAACAGTCCTGCTTACCGAAATGATCCACAATATGATCGGGCACAACAAAGGCGTAAGTATGTTTTGCGGCATCGGGGAACGCTGCCGTGAAGGACACGAGCTTTACCATGAAATGAGAAATGCGGGTGTGCTGGACAATATGGTGATGATGTTCAGCCAGATGAACGAACCTGCGGGCGCACGCTTCCGGGTAGGCCACGCCGCCTTGACCATGGCCGAATATTTCCGGGATGACCAGCAACGCGATGTACTGCTTTTGATCGATAATGTTTTCCGCTTTATACAGGCTGGTATGGAAATCTCGGGCCTCATGGGGCAGATGCCCTCCCGGCTGGGTTATCAGCCGACACTGGCCACGGAACTTTCAAAATTTGAAGAACGGATTGCCAATACGGAAAGTGGGGCTATCACATCCATTCAGGCTATTTATGTACCAGCAGACGACCTGACAGACCCGGCTGCTGTGCACGCATTTTCACATCTGTCCGCATCCATTGCTCTTTCCAGAAAAAAAGCAGGAGAAGGGCTCTATCCTGCTATTGATCTGCTCCAGTCCAGCTCCAATATGGCCACTCCAGGCATTATTGGAGAAAGGCATTACAATCTCGCTCAGCAAATAAGGCAGGTGCTGTCGCAGTACCAGGAACTTGCAGATATCATTGCCATGCTAGGCCTCGAACAGCTGTCTGCCCATGACCGTCTCATCGTGAACCGGGCGAGGCGTCTGGAACGCTTCCTCACCCAACCTTTTTTTACAACGGAAAGATTTAGCGGTATGCCTGGAAAGACAGTCAGCCTAAGCGATTCACTGGACGGTTGTGAACGCATTCTGGCCGACGAGTTTAAGGATTTACCGGAAAGTGCATTCTACATGATCGGACCAATAGAGGAAGCTTATATCTCCGCCGACCCTGGAAACAAAACACTGCAGCCAGTAATGACCACCTGAAAAACCACGAATAGAATGGGACCTGCTCACATGGAGTTACGCATTTATCTTCCTTTCAGGATATTCGCCGAAATCAAAGAAGTTGTGCGGATCACAGGCGAAAATAGCCAGGGTTCTTTTGGGATATTACCGCAGCGACTGGATTGCACTACCGCATTGACGGCGAGTATTTTGACATATGAAACCAGGACCGATGGCGTACATTATGTGGCGATTGACGAAGGACTGATGGTCAAAGCGGGAGCTCTGGTATTGATATCTGCGCGTAATGCTTTTGGTGGTGCGGACCTCGGCAAGCTCCGAAGTATGGTAGAAAACGAGTTTGTAAAACAGGACAAGCAGGAACGTGAAATCCGCTCCGTTGTTGCCAAGCTCGAGAGCGGTTTCCTGTCCAGCTGGGAGAAATTTCGAAAGCAATAACATGGAGTCAGGAAAACAAAAAGGTGAAAGCCCGTTTAGCAGGCAGATAGGCCAGAAAGAAATACTAAAACTCCGGGCTCTTGGCAAAAAAAACAGAAGTGTGTGGATGGGCCTCGGGATGTTTGGTATGGTGGGATGGTCTGTGACGGTCCCGGCACTGCTTGGTGCTGCACTGGGGATATGGCTCGACAAAAAATATCCGGAAACGTTTTCCTGGACACTGACTTTTTTAACATCCGGTTTATGCTTAGGCTGCCTGATTGCCTGGAATTGGATCAGCAAGGAACATAAAGAAATGAACGATCACGAAGAGAAAAAAAATGAATGAGCTTAGCTATTGGGTGCCGGTACTGGCTGCGGGGTTCCTACTTGGAATTTTCTTTTTCGGAGGACTTTGGCTTTCCATCCAAAAAGTATTTGTCACCAAAAATGCGGCATTATGGCTTGCACTCAGCGCTTTGCTGCGGACAAGTATTGTACTGTCGGGTTTCTACTACATCGCAATGGGTGACTGGAAAAAATTCCTGATTTGTATGACAGGCTTTATGACCGGCCGGTTTGCTGTCGTGAAACTCACCGGATCAAACAAAGAAAAACCCGTAAAACAACAGACCTCTCATGAAGCTCAGCCCTGACGAAACCGTATTCTGGACTTATGGCTTTATTCAGGTTAACCTGACGCTCGTCACAACCTGGATTTTGATGGCAGTCCTCGTTACTGGTTCCTGGCTAATCACACGCCGACTCACAACAGACATCCGAATCCCGCGTTGGCAATGTGTCCTTGAAATAATAGTAACAGGCATTAATCAGCAGATAAAAGAAATTGGCCTGGACCAGCCACAAAAATATATTGGGTTTATCGGGACGCTTTTTTTATACATCGCCACGGCCAACCTCTGCATTATTTTTCCGTGGTATGAACCACCAACCGGATCACTTTCTACAACAGCGGCCCTTGCCATCTGTGTGTTTGCGGCTGTTCCCTACTACGGTATCAGAAAAAGCGGCGTAAACGCTTACCTGAAATCTTATCTGCAGCCTGCGGCGATCATGCTGCCATTCAACCTGATCAGTGAAATCACCCGCACGCTTGCCTTGGCAGTAAGGCTGTTCGGCAATATGATGAGCGGCGGAATGATTGTCAGCATACTTCTGAGTATCACCCCGCTGATATTCCCCGTGATCATGAACGCATTGGGCCTTCTTACCGGAATGGTCCAGGCTTATATCTTCACTATCCTGGCAACGGTTTACATCACAGCAGCCGTACAGGAAGAGACCGATGAACAGCAACAAAAACAGGATCAATAAATAGCTCTTAACCAAACCAACCTGATATGGATAATGCAACCCTTGTCGCCATAGCTTCTATCATTATTGCCGGACTCACAACAGGTATCGGATGTATGCTGCCCGCTTTAAGCGAGGGCAAAGCAGTTGCCACTGCGCTAAGTTCGATTGCGCAGCAGCCCGACGCCGCGCCTACCATCACCCGAACACTGTTCGTAGGATTAGCCATGATCGAGTCCACCGCGATCTACTGCTTTGTGGTCTCGATGATTTTGATCTTTGCCAACCCATTCTGGAATCATTTCATCGCAAAATAGCAGAGACAACATGCAAGTCAACTGGTTCACGGTCACAGCGCAGGTTGTCAATTTCATCATCCTGGTATGGCTTCTAAAAAAGTTTTTATACAAACCAATACTCGACGCCATAGACGAGCGTGAAAATAAAATCTCCGACCGTATACAACAGGCTGAGGCAAAAAAAGCGGATGCGCAAAAAGAATGGGATGCATACAGACAGAAAAACGAAACCTTCGATCGACAAAAAACAGTCATGTTGAAAGAAATGACTGCTCAAACTGACACGGAACGCGAAAGACTCCTTAAACAGGCAAAAGATGAAGTGGGCATATTTAGTCTGAAACTGCAAAAAGCCAGGGAGCAGTCGCAGAGGGAGCTACTGGGTGAAATCGCAGAGAAAACGAAAAGGCAAGTTTTCTCCATCACCAGAAAGACCCTTTCCGATCTTGCTTCCGCCGACCTGGAGCAGCAGGTAATCCGTGTGTTTTTGTCCCGTTTGAAGCAATTAACTCCGGAAGAAAAACAGGGTTTCACACTTGCCTCCGGATCGGCAGGGCCTATTCTTGTCCGCAGTGCATTCCAACTGTCTGTTGAACAGCAACTTCAAATCAAAGAGGGAGTAAAAGAGATGTTGGAAGCTGAACCCGCATTTCATTTTGAAATTGCGCCGGAACTTGTAGGGGGAATTGAACTAACGGCAAACGGTTACCAACTATCATGGACCATCGCAGGATATCTGGACAATCTGGAGGATAGCATCCGTTTACCGAAATCCAGTTAAATAAAGGCTGAACACATATCAAATGGAGCCAGATCAATTAATTGACGCGATAAACAACACTTTCACGCAGATAGACGAAGGCACCAAAGATCACACATTCCTATTGGTGCCCCGTGAAGTGGGAACAGTGATCAGCGTATCAGTCGGGATTGCCCGTGTCAGCGGCCTGCCAGGTGCAGGGTTTGAAGAACTATTGAAATTCCCTAATAACATTTCCGGCATCGCCTATAACATCGACCAGGGGGAAATTGGTGTCATTCTCCTTGGGGAACACACCCTGGTCAACGTCGGGGACCTGGTGGAGAGAACTGGCCGCGTGATGGATATTGGAGTTGGGGAAAGTTTGATTGGCCGGGTGATCAACCCACTGGGCGATCCGCTGGATAATGAGGGTTTGCCGGTTGTCAGCCAGCGCCTGCCCATCGAACGCCCCGCCCCGCCGATTATGGACCGCGAACAAGTAAGTATTCCTTTGCAGACCGGCTTAAAAGTCATAGACGCACTTATCCCCATTGGGCGCGGACAGCGCGAGCTTATTCTGGGCGACCGTCAAACCGGGAAAACAGCCATCGCCATCGATACGATACTGAACCAGCGCGACAAGAACGTGATCTGCATTTATTGCGCCATCGGGCAGCGCGCCTCCTCCGTAGCCAAATTGATTGCGGTCCTCAAAAAGAACAAAGCCCTGGACTATACACTTGTAGTTGTAGCAGAGGGTAACGAAGCGCCCGGGCTCAAGTACATTGCTCCTTACGCTGCTACGAGCATCGCAGAATATTTCATGCAACAGGGACACGACGTGCTTATCGTTTATGATGATCTGACCAACCACGCACGTGCCTACCGCGAACTTTCACTGATGTTGAGAAGGCCGCCAGGCCGCGAAGCGTTTCCCGGGGACATTTTTTATATTCATTCAAGACTGCTGGAAAGGGCCACGCATATGAACCGGCAACACGGCGGCGGTTCGCTTACGGCGCTGCCTATTATTGAAACGGAAGCCCAAAATATTTCTGCGTACATTCCCACCAATCTGATTTCTATTACCGACGGGCAGATATTTCTCTCCCCGGGGTTATTTGAAGCTGGGATTTTGCCGGCGATCGATGTGGGAAAATCGGTTTCCCGCGTGGGAAGCAAGGCCCAACTGCCTGTATATCGGTCGGTCACAGGCAAATTGAAACTGGATTATGCCCAATTTGAGGAGCTGGAAAACTATGCCCGCTTCGGCACAAGGCTTGACGAAAATACCCGGAAGGTCATCGAACATGGACACCGTATCCGTAACTGGCTTAAACAGCCAGAATTACAGCCTCTCTCCGTTTGCGAACAGGTAGTATCCCTGCTTGCGCTTGTAAACGGACTTTTTGACCATATATCCACAGACCGATTGCAGCATGCAGAACAAAGCCTTCTCAAAGCCAGCAACAACCTGCCCGCAGAAATGACGAAAAGATTGCTATCGGACACGGCGCTCGGAAACGACGACCGGGAAGCCTTACTAGCAATTGCAAGCGCAACATTAGCCCCATTTCAGGATCAGCCTGATCAAGCCAAAGACTAATGGATACTCTTGAAAATCTCAGCCGGAAAATTCAGGGAGCATCGGATATCAAGTCCGTTGTAAAGACCATGAAATCGCTGGCCGCCTCGAACATCGGACAATACGAATCGGCCGTGGCTTCTCTTCAGGAATACTATCAAACCGTAGCCATGGGCATTGTTGCCTATTTCAGAGATCGGAACGGAGACACAACGAGTTTGGCCAAACAGCCTGAAAAAAGTCATGTAAAATTGATTTGCGCACTTGTTTTCGGTTCGGACCAGGGGCTTGTAGGACCCTTCAACGATTCTCTTGCAGATTTTGTGCGACAAACTCTCAACGGTCTGCCGGGCAAAAAGGAAATCTGGACCGTAGGTGAGCGCATCCAATTATTGCTCGAAGACGCTGGCCTGCATCCTGCACAACACTTTCACGCGCCTGGTTCTGTGGCAGCGATCACGCCGCTCGTCGGACAGATTTTAATTGACAGCCAGCAATTACTAGAAAAAAAACCGCTGAGCGAATTCTATATTTTTCATAATCAATCCAAATCCGCAACCAGCTACGCTGGTGTTTGCAAGAGGATACTGCCGCTGGATAAAGCCTGGAGTCGGGAGTCCCTTGACATCAGGTGGCCAACAAAGGCGTTACCACAGGTTTTGGGAAGCAGAGAAGCAACCTTAATTGGCCTGATCCGTGAGTTTTTATTTGTATCGCTATTCAAAGCCTGTGCCGAATCCCTGTCCAGCGAGAATGCAGCGAGGCTGGCTGCCATGCAGCGCGCCGAAAAGAACATTAAAAATGTGATCGACGACCTCAGGCACAAATACCATCTGATACGGCAGAGCTCGATCGATGAAGAGCTGTTTGATGTATTATCCGCTTTTGAAGAAATGACGGACAACCCTGAAAGCTCTTCCTCCTCCAATCCCTAACTTTCTCTGCTTATCGTCGATCGTCAACGCTTTCGGCATTACCCGATACCGGCGTTAATTCCTGGATGATTGTTTTCGCGGCCAAATCGACGGCCATAAGCACAATTTGTTCTGCTGACCCCTCAAATACGTCTTTTACGGCCAGAGATTTCCCCTTGACGAATATATGAATGAAGATAGTCCCTACTGGTTTCTGAGGTGTTTCGCTCCCACCCGGTGTGGTAAGGCCCGTCACTGCAACCTGGATATCGGACTTGATCAAATCTTTCAGGCGAAATGCCAATTCCTTTGTTACCTCGGCAGATTCAGGCGTAAACTCCCTGATCATCTCAGGGTTAATGCCCAAAACATGCTCCTTCACTTCGGCATCGTAGCATACAAGCCCTCCTTTCAGTATAGTGCCAGAATCCTCCGTTAACGAAAATTCGGAGGCAAGCCTTCCGGCTGTTGCGCTTTCGGCAAAGGAAATGGTCAGCCCCTGTTCCCTTAATATTTTACTGCAGTCAACGATATATTTTGAAGGCATATTTTTAATTGATGCATAATGGGGTAAACCTGGATATGCTTATTTCGAAAGCAGTACACCGGCTACCAGACTTTACAAAAATGATGCCTTGGTTTGAGCAGGCCTGCGCCTTCAAATCGGAGCGTTGTTAGATACTCCGGACTGGGTCAATCAAAAGTGAAGCCCAATCCGAAGTAACAAATAAGCAGGTTTTAATATGGCGGGGCCATTTGCTGGAGCAGAGTATACACCCAATAAATCAACGGTTTATATCCGGTTATGTGTCACAATCGTATCCATCCAGAAATGACCCAAATGCGAAATGAATGAAGTCCAGACCGCCAGGTCAGATGATTTTCTCATATACGCGTTGGCTTGCAGACGGTAACAATCCCGTATATCCATGGGATCATTTGACTGGCTTAATATGATAATGGGAATCGTCACCAGATTTTTCGAAATCAGAAACTGTTTGATCGCTCCAAGCAATGCAAGACCGCTGGCCCTGTCGGGCAGGTACAGATCCAGTAAAATAAGCTGCGGGGTATTGCGGCATTTGTCCCACTGAGAATTTATAAATTCGATTGAGGTAGCCTGATCCCCTAACGTGATCACATCCGCACCGGGCAAATTGTGCTTCAATGCCAGGTTGATCAGTTTGCCATGATCAGCGTTGTCGTCAATCACCAGAATACTTTTCGCATCGGCGCTTCTGATTGTCGCTGCCTGATCAAATGCCGGATAGTCATGCAGAAAACACATGTTTACGGCTCGTGCGAGTTCCTCATATTCGTTCAGAGAGCAGGGCTTTGCGATAAAAGCATTGATCCCTTTCGAATAAGCCAGCCTGATCAATTCCCGGTTTGTAGCAGTCGAGACCATGATCACGGGGATATGCATCAAATCCGGGTCCGACCTCAGGAGGGTCAGCGCTTCGAGGCCGTTTATTTTAGGCATGTTCATGTCCATCAACACGACCAACTCTCCGTCTTCTTGCTTGATCTCGCGGATGAGCACTGCCCCATCGCTTGCTTCTTTAACTACGCATTCTCTCATTACACTGGTGATCGCTTCCCGGAGCAGCATGCGGTCGTCCTCGTCGTCGTCGGCGATATAAATCGTCCTGATACTATTCATAAAGGCAATTCCAGGTTTATCTGTTTTGTTATCGGCCTGGTAAGAGGGTTAAAAGTAAGGTTTTCGGATTTAACAAGTTTATTGAACCACGACATTTTAATCGAAGGACATTGACCATCGGGTATAGTATTTATGCGTACACAAAACGAACCACATTTTTTTACGATGGCAAAACAGATCAACCACCAGCACTTCGAGGACATGGTAGGTATCCTGCGTACAAAACGCGAAGCATTACTTAATCACTGGCGTGATGCCTGTGCGCAGGACGAACGTTTGAACAGCAAGGCAAGCTTTTCGCGTGAAGAATTTAATGATCAGGTACCACTTCTGCTCAACGTCCTGGAGCAGAGGCTGCTTGGCGAACCCGAAAGTGTGGATGTGGTTAAAGTTGCAAGTGAGCACGGGCTTCACCGCTGGCAATCCGGATATGAGCTCCATGAGCTTGTCATCGAGTTTGAACACTTGTTTAAGATCCTGCTGAACCAGGTCCATAAATATGCTGAGGATCATCCCAAACTTGATACCAAGGTTATTTTGACCATACACAGTGAGATTTTCAGTATTTATTCTGAGTCCACCGGCGGTAGTGTCACCTATTATTATCGCCTGAGACAAACGGCTGCCGCTGAGCAGACAGCCAACCTGCAGAATGCGCTCGACCAGCTTCAGCAGCTGAGCCAAAAACGCAGTGAACACCTGCGACATAGTTCGCATGATCTACGTTCCAGTTTCAGCGTGCTGATGATGGCTTCACAGCTCTGGGAAATCCCTTCGTCCGAAAAGGACCGTTCAGAACTCATGGGAATGCTTAACAGAAATTTGTCTTCGATTCGCGACATGCTATTGCAGCTCACCGATTATTCCAGGATGGAAGCGGGCCATGAAATTCTTCAGATCAAGGAATTTGACGTATCGCAACTATTAAACTCACTGATCAAAAATACATTACCCATTGCCGAAACAAAAAAGATAGTCCTTGAAGGCGACGGCCCGAAACACCTTAAAATTACCAGCGATCCGGTTCAGATACAGCGGGTTTTTCAAAATTTGCTCCACAATGCATTGAAGTACACAGAATCAGGAGGTGTGTATGTGACCTGGGCGAAAGAGAACGACGCGCGCTGGATCCTCAGCATCCAGGATACCGGTCCCGGACTTCCCGATCACAGCGCCCTCGCACTTCTTGCCAGACAATTAAAGCCTTCGACATATACTACCGCAATACACCAGGAAGCAATGATGTCACAACCGCCCGCTCCTACCAGTGTGGATCAAAACGACAGCGGGCAATTCAAAGAAAGTGAAGGCTTGGGCCTCTTTATTGTCAAAAAAATCTGCGAACTGATGAAAGCGACAATGGACATTGAAAGCGGCGCTGGCAAAGGAACGCTGGTCCGGATCCGTTTCCAGACACGGCAAGAGCCTAATAAGCTTGCCTAGTTTCAAAGCTTATACGACTTGCCGGGTACCGGGCGAATCCTGGGTCTTGACGTGCGCCTGAGCCTCCACGATCCGACACCACCATATCATGGGCAGGCCAAAACAAAAAATGCGTAAGAAATGCGGTATGATTGGTCTTTAGTCGAAAAATAACATCACCTAAAATAGGACTGCCTTCTCCATTTGTCCTGATCGTAGCCATAGAGAACTGCAGCATCTAATACGACTCTGCTAAAGCTTTTGGGACAAGAGTTGGCTTAGGGCATCAATCAGCGTGCCTGTGATATCGCCCTGTTTTGATATAAAAAAGTCGGCGCCTGCTTCTGTAATCTGCCCGATCGTGGAGGAATCATTCTTTCCGGACAGCGCGATGATTTTGGTGTCAGGCCAGTCATTCTTCAACACCGCGGCAGTTTCAAAGCCATCCATAACAGGCATTTCTATGTCAAGGATAATTATATGAGGCGCTTTTCCAACTTGATCGATTTTCGCTAAACAGTCCTGGCCATTTATTGCTTCAAATGCTATCAGTAAATCATGTTTGATTAAAAGAAAACTTACATAAGCCCGGACAACCGGGCTATCATCTACGACAGCAATCGTCTTTTCCTGAGTAATATGCATGATGGTGTTGAGATATTGTGGAATCCAAAGAACTAAGATTTAAAGTCAAGGGCTGATGAATTGACCAGCGGACGACATTTTCGAGCAGCTTCACAAAGTGTGCATCCTGCCACACTGCGGCGTCATGGCCCATTGAAGTGTAAAATGTTTTCCCCCGGCCCACATTCCTGTACCATGCAACGGGCTGGTACTTACCCATACCGAAATCTTTGTCTCTGATAAACAGTATGTTGCCGCTGGGAAGAATCTCACCGCCCTCAATGTAGGCCATAATCCGCATGTTTTTAGGCTGGGAAAAATATACGTACCATTCATCGGTGTGCTTCCAGGAAACAGGCAGCCGGCTTTTCAGCGTGGAATCCGCGTTGGCGCCGATATGTACTTCCGCAGCCTGCAATTGCGGACTCAGCGGATGATGGGAAAATGTAGCACCGATCAGGTTTGTCTGCAACCAGGGCCAGTCATTGTGAGAGAAGTCGCCCGCACCGTGGATACCCATCAAGACACCGCCCGATTCTACATATTGGCTGACCGCCCGCTGCTGCTCCGTGTTCAGTACCCGGCCGGTGGAGTTATTGATCACGATGATGTTGAAATGCTTTAACTGTTCGGCATTGAAGACGCCTCCCTGCTCCGTTTCATAAATAAACCAGCCATCTTTTTTCACCATTTGCTGAAAGGCCCTCTTGGCAGCGTCAATAGATTCGGAATGCCTGTAACCAGTGCATTTTGAGAACAGCAGCAGGGCGGGTTTGCCGACCGGGAAGCGGATCACGGGCCGACTAGTCTCGAAGCTGACCGGAAAGCCATTTTTGATCTTGTAGACAAACAAACAGGCAGCAGCGACCAACACCAGGACCAGCCCCAACACGCTCCATAAGGCGATTTTCAAAACTCTTTTCATGCGTGTCAGGAAAGGAAAATATCAAACGAAGTGACAGGTAATATCAGCCAGAGCTGAGGGATGTCGTCTGAAGAGGCAGCCTGAACAATGCACCTGAGTGCTCATGCCTTCTTCTATTTCGTCCCATATTCTTCTTTTGTCTGGCAAGTAAATCCTGTTATAAAACTCATAAACATTGTCAGTAGTAGAACTGTAACCGAAATGGTTCAGAAGCTGCTTGTGCATTCCAGGATATCTTCAAAAACATCCCAGTCGAAAATGGCCTCTCAGGTTGCACGCATGCGCACACGATCACCCTCCTCAGCGTGTCGTACCTGTTTTGTCGTCAATACCAGATCTGTAATATCCTGCTAAACGAGCTTGATTGACCAGCGTCAGGAAACAAGTTTGGCAGTCCATCGTCTGGTTTGGGTGTTTACGCAATGGGCTATGTAAATGTAATGTAAATGCTGGCCTGTATTTACATCAATCATCGACACGAAAGTACCGCTGTAATGCGCTCAGCACAAGCCCGCAAATGGGTGATTTTTATAATAACGTGACCGCCAACGATACTTGTTGAGATCATCATGTCACAATAAAGGTGTTCTGCGATATTACTCCCCCCGGCCAGCTCTATTTCTACGCTGGCCGGGAGAAAACGAAAGTTAGATTTTAACAGCCTGACCCGAGGCCACCGATTTATAAATTGCTTCCACAACGCGAATATCACGAAGCCCCTCTTCTCCCGGGGCGATCAGGTCCGTATTGCTCATGAGCGCCGTACAATCCTCATCCATTTGCTTGGCCTGCTGGCTTTTAATCGGGAAGTTGATCAGGGTGCCGTCCGACATGCTGCCTTTATTGCCATTATATCCCGACTGCGGTTCCAGCTTCAGCCAGCCCTTTTCATAATTAACCTGCAAGTGATTCATGTTGATGCCAAAACTAGTCTGGCAAGCAGCGCGTGCGCCGCTGGGAAAGTCGAGCATAAACATCATGGTTTCTTCCACCTCCTTATAAATTTCAGGTCTGGTTGTAGAAGCCTGCGCGATCACGCTGATCGGTTCCTCTCCAGTGGCAAGTCTTGCTCCCTGCAGGGCATAAACCCCCATATCTCCCATCACACCGCCCCCGAGTGCTTTTTTCTGTTTCCAGTGGTCGGTTCGGGCATCAAAATAGCCTGCCGCGCTATTCACCATTTTTATTTTTCCAAATTTTTGCTCCTTGGCAACTTTCATGACCGCCTGGATATTCGGATCGTGCTGACAGCGGTAGCCAATAGCGAGCTTCACTTTATTGCTTTTGCAGGCACTGATCATCTCCTCGCAATCTGCTACCGAAGGCGCCATCGGCTTTTCACAGAACACGTGCTTACCTGCTTTTGCGGCCCTTACGACGTATTCACGATGCATAGACGGCGGCAACACCACATACACGATGTCTATGTCGGGATTATCCGCAATCTTATCGAAGTTCTGATAGTTGTAAATGTTTTTATCCGGGATATTGTATTTTGCTTTCCATGCTTCGGCCTTTGCAGGTGTGCCGGTAACGATACCCGCCAGGTAGCACTTTTCCGTCAGCTGCAAAGCGGGCGCCAGCAAATCAGTGCTGTAATAACCCAAACCCACAAGGGCAATACCCAGCTTTTCCTTTTTGGGTGAAGTTGCGGCCAACAACGAATTCCCCGAGAACAAAGTCGCAGCGCCTGCCAGACTTAATACGGATAAAAAATCCCTTCTTTCTATTTGCATAACCTTTGATATGGATTGAATGATCTGATTGATTCCGAAATTCCTTTCACTTTTTGCTTCGATGCGGTCAGGGTTCAATCGTCTTGATCGAACCATCCTTTTCTCGAAACAGCTCGCGTACTTTAATGTTCCTCAAATGCGTTTTCCCCGACAGCTCGACGTCGTGGTAGAAGATATACCATTTGCCTTTGAACTCAACAATAGAATGATGCGTAGTCCACCCCGAAACAGGTTTCATGATCACACCTTTATAAGTAAAAGGCCCGTAGGGAGAGTTGCTAACTGCGTAAGCGAGCAAATGTGTATCCCCTGTAGAGTAAGAAAAATAGTATTTGTCGCCAAACCGGTGCATCCATGCCCCTTCAAAAAACCGGCGACCGGTATCGCTGGCCAGCAAGGGCTTGCCATTCTCGTCCACTATCTTAACATCTTTGGGTGCTTCGTCGAATACCAGCATATTGTCTTTCATCCGTACGACCTTTGCGGAAAGGGCCGGTTCGCTTTCATGCCCTTTTCCTAAGTCCGTTTTCAGGCTTGCATCGTATTTACCAGTATGCCAGCGTTGCAGTTGTCCTCCCCAGATGCCGCCGAAATACATATAGGATTTACCATCCTTGTCTGTAAAAACTGCCGGGTCGATGCTGTAGCTGCCAGGTATCGGTTTGGCTTCCGGTTTGAAAGGGCCGGTCGGTGATTTGCTGGTGGCGACGCCGATCCTGAACACATCTTTTTTGTCTTTTACCGGAAAATAGAGATAGTAAGTGCCATTTTTGAAAGCAGCGTCGGGTGCCCAAAGTTGTCGTCCCGCCCAGGGAATGTCCTTGACATCGAGCGCCACACCGTGGTCTTTCACAGGCCCATTGATATCGTCCATGGAGAAAATATGGTAATCCCGCATGTTAAAATGTCCCCCTTCGTCGTCCTGCGGCACATTTGATTCGACGTCATGCGACGGATAAATGTAAATCTTCCCATTAAAGACATGCGCCGACGGGTCCGCGGTATAGATGTCTTTTATCAATGGCTTGGGTTTTGCTAAATTGGATTGGGCAACCAATTTCTCGGATCCACAGCAAAAAATGCCCAGGGCGATTGCTACTTTGTAACGAAAGATCATAAATAGGATAGTTATTTGGTTTTAATGTTATTCAATCTGTTGATCTGAACCGGCCCGGAATTGATAGCGGTCAGCAGCCATGTTTCTTGCTTCGCGCCCTTAAAGAAAACACTTTTTCGGGCATCGCCATGGATCATTAACCCACTTTCTGCGCAATTGACCGGCCTGAAAATGCCCTTTCCATTTCCCAGGAGCAGCAGCCCGGTCGATGCATCCTGTCGGCCCATATTTACTTCGTTGGGATAAAAATTGCCGGTCAGTACCACATCCTCGTGGCCGTCTGCATTTACATCTGCGGTAACAATCCCGAAAACCGGCGCTTTCTGGGCTTCAACCGGCAAGGCATGGATCTTAAACTGCCCATGACCCGTATTCTCGATATAGGCGCTCTGCAGATAGGTTGCTTCAGCGCTGAATGCGTCCTTGATTTCGTCCCTGCTTAACAGGTCGTCGAACGTTACCCTGGCATAGTCTGCATAATGCGGGAATTTCCGGCGGAACTGGATGACCTGCTGGTTCAATGCGTCGCGGGGTACACTTGGGTAGCGTTTCCCCTGGATGTAATAACCCATCAGCGGATCAAAAGTACCATCACCATTAAAATCCTTGGCTACAATTTTGATCGGCTCATGCTCGGAGGCCCGATAAAAAGTGTTTAAACCTTCGTTTCCTGCTATGAAATCAACATCCCCGTCATGGTCAAAATCACCGGCGGCAAGGCTGTTCCACCAACCGGTCAACTGCCCCAATCCGTTGTCTGCTGTTTGAGAGTGCAAGGATCTGCCTTTTTTATTTTCAAAAATCCGGATGGGCATCCACTCGCCCGCCAGCACGAGATCGTCAAACCCATCCTGATTGGTATCCGCCCACAGCGCGCTACATACCATGCCAACCTGGAGCAGCCCCGGGCAATACTCAGAAGTTACATCGGTAAAGTGCGCCACGCCTGTTTCAGAATCATTTCTGAGCAAATAACTGCTTGCAGGCAACGGGTATTTGCCCGGAATGCTGCGCCCGCCAACGAAAATATCCACGTCGCCATCTTTGTCGAAATCGTTAGCAGCCATGCAGGAACTGCTTAGTACAAGTTCGGGCAATATGGGTGCGGGCGCCAGGGCGAACTTGCCATGTCCGTCATTTAAATATAACAGTATTTTATAAAATGCCTTATCCTGGGCAGGCAGCTCATTTCCCCCATTGGTGATCAGCAAATCCAGATCGCCATCCTTGTCGGCATCCAAAAACAGCGCAGCGGCATTCTCATGCAGTGAATCCTCGAAAACCATGCGCTTTTCAAAATGCCCGTCAGCCTTCTGAAGGAAAATAGCAGGCTTGCTCCCGCGGTAACTGCCGCCCACGAAGATATCTTCCGAACCATCCCCGTTCACGTCGCCTGTAGCCATTGCAAAACCACCTTTTGAAAGCATTTTATGCATCGTGGCGGTTTGTTTGAAATCCACAAAATTCCCCTCAACATGACGGAAATCCAGATTTAGCTGACTGGTAATATCCGTAAAATAGGGCTGATCCTGCTTGCCCAATGCAGGTTCCGCCCGTTCCGATGCGTTTTTCTGGTTCAACACCAGGTGTCTGTTTGCATCTATTTTATATAATTTTTGAGATTTCCCGCCCGGCCACACCACTTCCAAACTATCGATCCGGCTTTTGGAGCCGATGCCGAAATGCAGTATGGGATCCACGGAAGACTGAAATCCTCTCACCACACTGAGCTCGGCATATTGCGCATCTTTGCCGGTCCAGATCGTGACTTTACTGCCAATTCCGGAAAGGTTACCTTTTTCTCCCGACAATGCAATGTTCAGGAAGTTCGATTTCCCTTTTTGGCGGCTTTGATTTTGATAAATAAGCGCCTCGGAATCAATATTATTAACGATCAAATCCAAATCGCCGTCCCCGTCCAGATCGGCGTAGGCGGCTCCGTTGGAGTAGGAAAGCGCATCAAGTCCCCAATCTTTGGCGACATTGGAAAAAGTAAGGTTACCGTCGTTTTTGTAGGCGTAATTAGCAATTTCCACTTCAGGGACCTTTTTGATCAGTTCCAATGCGTTTTGCTGCTTGAAATGATTGGTGCCAAAATCCGCAAAGTCTTCCTTGAACTGGATAAAATCACGGTCGGTCACGTCGCGGCGGTAACCATTGGTAATAAAAATGTCTTTTTGCCCGTCGTCATCAAAGTCCGCAATCAGCGGTGCCCAGCTCCAGTCTGTTTTAGCAACACCTGCCAGCAGGCCAATTTCACTGAACATAGGCCATGCGGGCCGGCCTTCACTGGACGGTACCCCCAAATTAAGCTGCAGCATATTCCGCATATATTGCAGCTGATACCCATATTGGGCCGAAATGCTCATCTCTTTCCGGTCATAATCCTGACCAGCTAGCATTTTCTTTTGGCGAAAATTGTCCTCGGGGAGCATATCCAGCTGGAAGATATCCGGATAGGTATCGTTGTTGATATCGGCTGCATCCAGGCCCATGCCGTACAAGCTCGTGTGTGTGGTCGCCTCGCGGATCACATTGTCAAAACCAGGCATTCCGGCCTTGTCCGCGCCCTTATTCAAATACAGTATATCGCTGCTGATGAAGTCGTTTGAACAATAGATATCCGGATAACCGTCTTTATTCAGGTCACTGACCGCGAGACCCAGCCCTAACCCCTCATACCTGATGCCGGCGTCTTTTGAAATATTCATAAAAACAGGTATTCCGTTTTCCCCGATGCCCTCATTGCGGTATAATTTGCCGGTGCTTGGATAAGAGCCATCCTGGTATGTCTTCCGGAGAAAATTGGGATTTTGGAGATCCGGTGCCGAATTCATCATAAAGGCGTCTAGGTCACCGTCCAGATCGGCATCAAAAAAAGCGGTCTGCACTGTAAATGAGGCCTCGTTCAAGCCATACTCTTTTGCCATTTCCCGAAACTTTGGAATATGATCCTGATTCAAACCCTGGTTGACAAAAAGAAGGTTTTCGGTGGCCGAGGGATCCGCCGCTGACGGCATTTTAAGATGTTTTGCAACACTTATGTAAATATCCAATAAGCCATCCTGATTGATATCGACCATCGAGATACCGGTACACCAACGACTTGTTTTCACGCCTGCCGCTTCGGTAATATCCTCAAATGCCCATTTTTTGCCAAGCGTATCAATTTTGCTCAGGTACAAACGGCAGCTAACCTGGTTTCCGCCCAAAAAAATATCTGGCTTGCCATCATTATTCACATCCCCGACACCTACCCCGCCCCCGTTGTAAAAATTGGTAAATGTAAATGGGTTAATGGAATCGTTGGGTGTTAACGTATTGGAAAAAGTGATTCCGGTTTCATTGGAATTATGAGAAATAAAAAGAGTTCCCTGCTTCTTTTTGCAGGAGAAGGTGATGAGGAAGAGGACTAAGCAGCTAAGGAAGGTAAATTTATGCATAGTAAATGCTTCAAATTTTGTCACCCTGGGCACAGTCGAAGGGCGTTTCTGCTTCGGCACTTTGCTTTTACATAATGCTTCTGCGCTTCGGCTGCACTCAGGGTGACAAATAAGCGATAAATCATGTGTTAATTTAACATTGTGTCAATGTCAATACCCAGGATTCTGGTCAGTCGGTTCGATCTTGGCGTTGTTATCTACTTCCTGTTGCGGAATTGGCAACAGTTCGTGCTTGTTCGCCTGGAAGTAGGCGATCGGTTCGACCTTCAGTTTGCCTTGTTTTCTCCATCTCAAAAGGTCCCGGTTCCTAATTTGTTCGCCGCTCTGTTCCACGCGTTTTTCATGCATGATCGCCGCGAAAACCTGGTCTTTAGTCGACACAGGGAATTTCGCCGTTGGATAGGCTGGCATGCTTACACTTGCGCGTGCGCGGATCATGTTGAGGTATTTAACCGCCTCGGCGATATTTCCTGCTTCATTTTCCACTTCGGCAAGCGCCAGAATCGTTTCCGCAAAACGCATAATCCGCTGGTTAATAGCGCCGGTCAAGAACGATTCGTTCATTTTGTACATAAGCGAATATTTTTGCCAGCTGATCTTCTGGGTCACCCCGTCCACCACCGATGAGTTACCATTTTGCTGTCCGTCGGTCAGCGTATTGGCGCCTTTATTGTATTTTTCACCTGTAAAGTAAAAGGAGTCATCGTAACGCGGGTCTGTCTTGGCGTCGCCTTTCGTCGTTTTTTCAAATTCCGCCAGCAAGCTGTTGGAGGGGATCACGTTGCGCCATCCGATCGCTGAGTATTCCTGCGTACGGACGGTTTCGGTTCCGGCTGTGGCGCCGTTTCCATCTCCGTCCCAGTTGTAGACCCCGCCGGATGGATAGAAATTAACTTCAAAAATAGACTCTTTGTTGAACTCCGTTTCTTCCAGAAAATTGTCGTTATAGTTATCCACCAGCGCATAAACTCCCGAATTGTAAACTTTCAAAAGCTCTGTTTTCGCACTGGCATAATCCCCTTTTTGCATGTAAACCCTGGCCAACAACATTTGGGCCGCACCCTTAGTCACACGACCTTGATTGGCAGCATCGTAGGTAGTAGGCAAGTCTGCCTGGATTGCCTGCAATTCCGAAATGACGTAAGCGTAAACTTCTTCCACCGGTGATCTCGGCAGACTACCATCTACTGTGAGTACATAGTTTTTGTACAGTGGCACAGCGCCCCAGAGGCTAACCAGTTCATAATAGGAATAAGCTCTTAAAAAACGGGCTTCCCCAAGTAACCTTTTTTTGTCCGCGTCAGCCAGGTCGGTGACTTTTTCAGAATTATCCACGACTGCATTGGCACGATGGATCATGCGGTAGTAGGCAAGCCAAACAGTACCCAAAACAGAATTTCCGGTATCATGGGTCCCCAGCAGCAACTGGTTACGCGGGGTTTCCAGCTGCCCGCCACCTGCCGCCACATCGTCGCTGCGCAGGTCGTGGAGGAAAAACCATTCCCTTGCAACCAGGTTATTGGATTTGAGCATGGAATATACGCTGGTGACACCGCTGGTCAGTTCAGCCCCATTTTTATAATAACCTTCCACGGTCACGCCATTGGGGTTCGTCTTTTCAAGCGTATCGTCATTACAGGCAAATACGATCCCGAACAGAAGGGCGTAAATAATGATCAGTTTCTTTTTCATTTCAGTTTCCTTTTATAAAAGTGTCAATATCAAAACCCTACACTCAAACCCACTTGCAGGGTTCTTGGCTGCGGATACATACCGTAGTCAATTCCGTTGATCAGCTGTGTTGCCGTATCGGTAGAAGACCCGTTCACCCCTACCTCAGGATCCAATCCTGTGTACTTGGTGAATGTCAGCAGGTTAGTCGCAGATACGTAGATACGTGCTTTGCTGATCGTCTCTCTGGTGAGTGTCGAGAGGATTTTAGCTGGCACAGAATATCCGATACTGAAATTCTTAATCCGCATGTAAGATCCGCTTTCGACAAAACGATCGCTTGATCGGCTATTATTGTTTGGATCGCCGCTGATGGCCCTGGGCACATCTGTATTGGTATTGCTTGGCGTCCAGGCGTTCAACACATCCGTACCGGCATTGAACAACCGCAGCATACCCTGCTCGATCACTTTTGTGCCATTGTAGATCTTATTACCTTGCACACCCTGAAGATAGAGGGTAAAATCAAAGTTTTTATAGTTTCCGCCCAGATTGGCCCCGTAGCTGAATTTGGGAATAAAACTACCATTATAAGCCCGGTCGGAAGCATCAATTTTACCATCACCATTCAAATCCTTGAACTTGATATCTCCCGGTGCGGCCTGGTCCTGGTATTTGGTTTTGTCGTCCCCATCCAATGCATTGGCAGCGTTGATTTCGGCCTGGTTCTGAAAAATCCCGTCTACCTGCCAGCCGAAAAATGATTGGATCGGATGTCCTGCTTCGGTTTTGGTAATGTCAAACCCTCCGAAATCCGAATTGGCGCCTGAGAAAAGTGTTGCGCTCGGGGTGGCAAGGCTCAGTACCTTGTTCCTGGTGATGTCCAGGTTAGCCGATGCATTCCACTTGAAATCGCCGTCGTTCTTACTGTAACCCAACTGGAATTCGTAACCCCAGTTTTTCATACTTCCAATGTTCGACAAAGGCGAAGTCGAATAACCTACCGAATTGGGGATCGGTACCTGTAACAGCAGACCGTCCGTATTCCTCTGATAAGTTTCGGCTGTGAATGTCACGCTGTTATTGAACAAAGCCAGGTCAATGCCCAGATTGGTCATGGTAGTACTTTCCCATTTGAGCTGCGTATTGGCGAGTGAGCTGAAATACGAACCAAGTACTTTATTACCTCCGAAAACATAATTACTGTTATCGGCAGAAACGAGTGCCTGCCATGCATAGCTGCCGATCCCATTAAAACCGGTTTGTCCGTAGCTGGCGCGGATTTTCAGCTCGGATATCTCCGGCACCGATTTCAGGAACTCCTCCTCGCTGATCCGCCATCCCAATGAAAGCGACGGGAAAGTACCCCATTTGTTTCCGGGGGCAAAGCGGGAAGAACCGTCGCGGCGGATGGAGCCGCTCAGGAGGTATTTCCCGGCATACTCGTAGTTCAAACGGCCTACGTATGAAATCAGCGAGCTTTCGTCCAGTGAGCTCGTGGCTGTGGGATTGGAAACACCCTGCAACTCGTCGATATCATTGTTTGGCCTGTATCCCGATCCGTTTAATGTATTAGACCGGAAAGTCTGCTTGTCTACAATCGCAGTCACATTCAGCAGGTGCTTGCCGAAAGTTTTCTCAAAAGTCAGCTGATTGGTCAGCACCGGGGAAAAGTAACTGGTACGACTGTCCCTGATCTCGTATTGGGTTCTCGATTTGAAACCATCGTTATAAATGGGGAACTGATTGGTCGTAGTCGCTGAAACGATATCCGCGCCAAAACTGAAACGGTATTTCAGAAAGCTGGCCAATTTCACTTCTGCAAAAATAGAGCCCAGCATTTTTAAATGTTGGTTACGGGTAACATCCATCAATGCAATACGGACCGGATTGTCAGGGTCGCTGCCATCGGCCGCTGTGGGGGAACTGTAACCGCCTACTTTGGTTGGATCGGTAACAGGCCAGTAAGGCAGGTTACGGATCATTTGCATGACGGCTGTACGGCCTCCTCCGAAACCTTGTTCGCCACGCGCATTATCATAGGATACCGTGAAAGTCTGGCCGATGCTCAGGAACTTGGTAACCTGGTGGTCGGAATTCAGGCGGACATTTGCACGCTTGTAGTTGGTCCCGATCAAAATACCCTCCTGGTCGAAATACCCTGCCGAGGTAAAGAACCGGGAAACACTGTTACCCCCTGAAACGGATAACTGATGCTGCTGGATCGGCGCCCTGCGAAACATGACATCCTGCCAGTTGGTATGGGTTTGCGCAAATGTCTGCGTAGCACCCTGGTAAATAGGCTGGTTCAAATCCGACAGCCTTCCCGGCATGGCAATGCCTGCATTGCCGAGCAGTGCCGTCGCGTATTGAATATATTGGTCTGTATTGAGCAGGTCCAGCTTTTTCCAAGCCGATTGGGTGCCAAAATAAGTGTCCAGGTTAACGTGCAGTTTGCCATCTTTGGACCCTTTTTTGGTTGTAATAATGATCACGCCATTGGAGGCCCGCGAACCGTAGATGGCTGCCGAGCTGGCATCTTTCAGAACCTCGAGCGACTCGATGTCTTTAGGGTCCAGGTTATTCAGGTCTCCTGCTGGGATCCCGTCGATCACATAAAGCGGCCCGGAGGCATAGTTGATGGAACCGATACCCCTTATACGTACAACCGGTGTTTGCCCCGGGCTGCCATTATTGACCACCCTTACTCCGGGCACCCGCCCCTGCAAAGCCTGCTCCGCGCTGATCACTGGCAGGGCTGTCAGTTCCTTGGGTGAGACCGAAGAAACTGCGCCGGTCAACGACGACTTCTTTTGGGTACCATAACCAATCACCACCATTTCTTCCAAAGCCTGGTCCTCTGCGGTGAGCCGGATATCTATCCGGGTTTTGGTACCCACCGTTACTTCCTGCTTGGAATAACCTATAAAACTGAAAACGAGCACACTACTTTCGGAAGGCACACTCAGCGCGTAGTCTCCTTTCGTGTCAGTTGTTGTTCCCACGCTACTGCCTTTCAAGGTGACGTTCACACCTGGCAAGGCCTCTCCATTGTCGGCAGTAACTTTTCCGACAACCTGTTGTTCAGCGATGCGCATAGCGAAACCGAGCTGCGCTGATAGCAGTAGCACGACGACAGACCCGCTTAACCAACTTCCCCTGAAACGGGACAAGATTTGTAATCGATTCTTCATAGAAAATGATTTAAATGTGAAAATGACACTTGTAAAACAGCGCAAATAACCCCCAGGTAGGGAGACAGGAACGAAAAGCAACCGGGACATTGGCTTAGGATTATATCCAATTAATCAATAGATCAATCCTATTTACAAATGTATCAGAATTTTAATATATGTCAAGACTACACTTAAATAAATATTAATTTTTCGCGAATTATTTTTTATTTAAAGAGCAAATAATGATCAAATGCAAAAAAAAGACCGCACAAGTACTATGAAGCAGCGATTCAGTAAAGCTGTACAATCGCTGCGCTAAGAAATTTGAAGTCAGGATCAAAAACGGTGATAGCTACCAAAAATACGTATACAAGGCAATCAGCATAAGACCGATCATAGCAGCCCCCCATAAAAAGCCCCTATGGGCCTTGAACATCAGCGGATCCACTGCTAGCCCTTTTTTCTCGTCGGGCAGGGCAAAGCCCAGCACAAACATTCCTATGATACAAATCACAAATACCCAACCCATCCGATCTAAAAAAGGGACCTGTGCCCAATCAGTAAATGGCAGCCAGTTGTTGTGCATACAGAGCGCCACAATGAACCCACCGATTATAGCGAATAAGGCCCCGGCCGAGTTGCTGCGTTTCCAGAAGAACCCCATGATAAAGGACGCAAAAATTCCCGGCGACAGCAGACCCGTCATTTGCTGGATGAACTGAAAACCGCCCGCCTTATCGATCCCCATGAAGGGTGAAATGAATATAGCCATGATCATGGAAGCTACAATGACGATCCGCCCGATTGTGACCAGCTGTGCCTCCGTCTTGTTCTTTCCGATGTAGACTTTGAAAATATCAAGCGTGAAAATTGTTGAAATACTATTGGCCTTGCCTGCGAGAGACGCTACAATCGCGGCGGTAAGCGCTGCAAACGATAACCCCTTTAATCCTTCGGGCAGTAAGTTTAGCAATACGGGGTATGCTTTGTCGGCTACAATCACGCCGTGCTCAGTCATTTCCTGTTGAAACAAGCCCTGGTTGTAGAGGGTATATGCGGCGATCCCCGGCAGAACTACAATAACTGGCATCAGCAGTTTTAGAAAAGCAGCAAATAAAAGTCCGTTGCGGGCGGTTTTAAGATCCGCCCCCAAGGCGCGCTGGGTAATATACTGATTGCAACCCCAGTAATTCAGGTTGACGATCCACATACCTCCCAGCAATACCGTAAGGCCCGGTAGTTCCATGTAATGTGGGCCGCCTTCCTTAAAGATCATATGGAAGTGATCGTCATGGTGCGCTCTCATCATTTTCAGGCCATCGAGCAGCCCCTCCGTATGAAAATTATCCGACACCAGATTGATCGCGATATAACTTGTCGCAAGTCCGCCGATGATCAGGAAAAAGACCTGTATCACATCCGTAAAGCCAATGACCTTCATTCCTCCAATGGTAATCACGATGGAAAAAATAGCCAGCCCCCACATACACAGGTTAAAATCCAGCCCCGAAATGCCGGAAACCGCCAAGGCTCCCAGGTACAGGATCGAAGTCAGGTTTACCAGAATATACAGGCCCAGCCAAAAGATCGCCATGATCAGGCTAACGGTGGGGTTGTAGCGCTGACTGAGAAATTGCGGCATCGTGAAAATGTGGTTTTTCAGGTATATAGGCATGAAGAAGAGCGCGACAATCACAAGCGTGGCTGCGGCCATCCACTCGTAGCTTGATATGGCCAGCCCCATCGAAAAACCGTTTCCTGACATTCCTATAAATTGTTCCGCGGAAATATTGGAAGCGATGAGGGATGCCCCGATCGCCCACCAGGTCAGGGAACCCTCCGCCAGAAAGAAGTCCTTGGTAGATGCCGACTTGCTTTTCTTCCGGTTATAAATCCAGTAACCATAAGCCGATACAATCATGAAATAAACAAGGAAGATAATGTAATCCAGCAACTGTAACTGTTTCATTGAAACCATACTGTTAATTTACAAAGACCAAATGATTGTTGTGACCTGATCCACGGCTCAGGAATTCCCCTTTTGATAGTCGCTTAAAAACTTCGCCAGGCCCGAATCTGTCAAAGGGTGATTAAGCAAAGCAGTAATGGCGCTGAGCGGCCCGGTCATTACATCTGCACCGACCTCAGCGCAACGCAGAATGTGTATCGGGCTTCTGATGGAAGCGGCGAGGATCTCTGTACGGATCTGGTAGTTATCATAAATTGTTTTGATCTGACTGATCAGCCCCACCCCGTCCGCAGAAATATCATCCAGCCGCCCAATGAACGGAGAGACATACGTGGCACCAGCTTTGGCTGCCAGTAATGCTTGTCCGGCAGAAAAAATAAGCGTGCAGTTGGTTTTGATGCCCTTGCTGCTGAAATATTTGATCGCCTTGATCCCGTCTTTGATCATAGGCACTTTTACGACAATATTCGGATGAAGGGCGGCAAGTTCTTCACCCTCACCGATCATCTGATCAAACTCCGTAGCAATCACCTCTGCCGAGATAGGCCCGTCGACCACATCACAGATAGCTACATAATGCCTGAGAATGTTTTCCTTGCCGGCTATACCTTCTTTTGCCATCAGGGACGGATTGGTAGTAACGCCGTCGAGGATACCCAGGTCATACGCCTGCTGAATCTCATTCAAATTGGCGGTATCAATAAAAAATTTCATAGTAAAGTTTTAGATTTTAGATTTAACTGTATTTAATAAATGATTTTAAACATGCATGCAGCTCTTTTGCAGGATGATGTAAATGCAAGACCAGCTCTGGAAATCTGAAGCGCAACGCTGCACGGGCCTGAGCGCAATGAAATCCGGAAATACACCTTGTGGGTGCGGGCAAAGGTATCATTACAATGCAGTTGCGGTGAGCACATTTGTTCGGATTATGGGTAAGAATGTTAAATTGGGACGAATTCGTTGGTTGGGTAACTACATGGCTGTGAACGGATCAACCAGAATTATTTCTTCAACTTGCGGATATGCTCTGCGACATGCAGCATCGTATCCACATAAATGTCGTCCTGCTGTTCTTTCAGGTAATGCAGCAACTCGCTGTGCGCCTGCCTCGAAACATTCAATGGGTGTTCACCGCCTACTCCGTGGAATAAGAAAACCAGCAATTTTCCACTCTCCTGCGCTTTCCTGACCAGATTGATCATCTCCTGCCCGGTCTGCTCAGCCATTCCGTAGCAATCGATGTCCATCAGGTTCTGCTCTTCGAGCGAATGCATCTCATGCCTGACTGCCCGCGCCGCCATCAGTTCGCTGGAAAGCGATTGTATAAATTCCCCCTCAGCTACTCTTTTGTGCCCGCAGGTAAAGGCAAATGTGCGTTCATCAAGACCGTCAATCGATTTCAAAAAAGCGTTACACATCTTGACCTCATCCTGAATCCTGCCCAAGCTGTACTTGCTGAGATCATACTCTGGCTTTACCCAGGTCATTCCCGGACCGCTTGCATCACAAGGGTGGTACAGGGTATGGTTACCCAGTTCATGTCCGTTCGCAGCGGCTGCCCGCCAGTCTTTGATCCTGTTGCGGGCCGCATCCGACGAAGCCGTCAGATAAAAAGTACCCTTCAGGCCCAGTGAATCCAGCGCAGGCACCACGTGATCGAGATGTACATGCAATGCATCATCATAGGTCAGCACAACGGCACATTTTTTCCCTTTCCAGGGTTTCGATTCGTCCAGGATTTCTCCATCAGTCCTGAAAGGTGAAGCAGGTAAGTTTTCGGAATTATAAAAATTGATTCCCTCGGGATTGTCCTGCCAGGCATATCGGACGTATTTCGGCTTTTTGACCGTTTCGCTGGATAGTTCGATCTGGTTTTTTCCCAAAATCCGTGCATTGGCCCAGGCGAACTTCTTGTCGTAATCCGCTACCGCAAACCAGCGTAGTGCTTCCCCGTCACTGGACCGGATGCCATCGGCCACATCTTCGAATGTCAGAATAACCTTGTCGCCTACAACGCTCTGCGATTCAAGTTTCGGGCCGCTGTAAACCACGCCCGTTTCCCCGTATGCCAGATTTCTGGCCGAGCGTGCCAGTCTTTTTCCAATATCTTTTTTGTTCAATGGATGAATGTCATTCCACTCCCCCAGGTCCAGCGTCACCGTTACCGCCGTGTTTTTCAACAAAAGTGCTTGGTTCTGCGCTTCCCGGAGGAGTGCCATGTTGCTTTCTGAGGGCACATAGTTAATGTCCTGAAAATTTGGCAATTGAACTACAAGAAACGGCAGGTTTTCATCATTCCAGAGCTTTCGGCGGTCATTGATCAAGGCAGGCAGGAGCGCACGATAGGGATCGGGATGGGACACGTTCGATTCGCCCTGATACCATACAAAACCTTTCAGCTTCAAGGGCAGCGCCGGCGCGACCATGGCGTTATACAAAGCAGCCGGCTGATTTTGAGCGACAAAGGAAACATCCGCAACGTTATTGGGCTGGTACACCTCGCCGACCTTGCACTGCCAGGTCCCCTTAAGATCCATCTGCTGCCCATTGGCTGTCATGAAATATGGTTTGTCCGGCACAAAGCCGCCTTTTCCAGCTGAATTGGAAACCCTTATTACAAATACGTTCTTGCCTGCTTTCAGCAATCCCGCAGGAATTTCGTACCGCCGGGGCGGATATTGGTAAGTCACGCCGCCAATGCTTTTTCCGTTGACATGCATCTGGTCTGCATCTACGATGCGTCCCATGAATAGCTTCACCGGCTTTCCCATCCAGCTTTCAGGCACTTCAAACTCCCTCCGAAACCAAACCACCCCGTCCAGATCTTTCATGCCCTGATCTTCCCAATACCCCGGCATGTTGAAGTTCCGCCATCCTTTGGGTTGATATGCTTCGCTTTCCCAATGTTCGATTTGTCCCAAATCGCCCACTTTGGGCTGCTTCGGCCCACCGTCCAAAGGATTATTCCTCACGGATTGCACATACGATGTGTCCCTGTTCCGGGCAATAACCTTTTGGATATCAGCAAAATCCTTATAACCTCCTTCGCTGATCCAGGCTTCGATCGGTGTACCTCCTACGGCACTATTGATAATCCCGATGGGAACTTTGTATTGATCGTAAAGATCTCTCGCAAAAAAGTAAGAAACAGCGCCAAAACTGAGCACGTCCCTGGGGTTGGCCGACATCCATTCACCCTTGGGAAAATCTTGCCGGGGGCCATTGAGGTCTGTCAATGGCTGTATGAAAAAATGGCGGATATCAGGATACCGGGCAGATGCTATATCGTCGGGAAAACGCTCCTTCACCCGTTCCATATTGATAACCATATTGCTTTGCCCGCTGCAAAACCACACGTCGCCTATAGCTATGTCCCTGACGCGGATCTCATTCTTACCCTTTATCCACATTTCATAACCGGTTCCGGCTGGTTCCGCCGGGAACCGGACTTCCCATTTACCATCTGCCTGCGTTACCGCGCCGCGTTTTTTATTTTTAAATGTCACGGTAACCTTTTCCTTGGGCGCGGCCCATCCCCAGATCGTAAGTGGCTGGTCGCGCTGCAAGACCATGTTATCCGCAATCAGCTTGGGCAGGCGGATCTGAGCGGAGAGATCTCCGGCAAGTAAAATCAGTAACCATACAAAGTGCAATAATCGCATCAGATAGCAGGTAAGGGGCAAAACGTCAGAAATTAACTACGCCTTCAAAAGCCTTCTTGGGCTTGTAATTCTGGTCAAAAAGCAGCGGGTAATCTTTGCGGCCGGGAACCGGGAAATTATCCAGCCAGGTCGATTTGTCGGAAACATTCCAGAATGTAACGCCTGTAATGGTGCCCTTATATTTTCTGAATGTGTCAAAGATCATTTTGTAATGGGCAGACTGTTTTTGCTCCATTTCCGCTGTGAACACACTTTCGTCACCAGCCTTTCTTTCCCTGCGTTCATGTTCTTTTGGATATACCGAAACATCTAATTCCGTGATCTGAACAGCCAGCCCCAGGCCCGCAAACTGCGTAATCGATTTTTCAAGTTCTGCTTGCGAAGGTTCATAGATGGACCAGTGCGCCTGCAGACCGACACCGTCGATCGGGACGTTTTTTTCTTTCAATCTCTTTACCAACTGATAAATTTTTTCCCTTTTGGCCGTGCTTTCCGTATTGTAATCATTGTAAAAAAGTTTGGCCTGAGGGTCTACGGCATGTGCATATTCAAATGCCTTTTGAATGTAATCTTCGCCAATGATCTGGTAAAATTTTGATTCTCTGTAAATCCCCTTGCCGGTATCCGGTACCGCTTCGTTAACCACATCCCAGGCGTAGATTTTACCCTTGTAGCGTGTCATCACATCGGTGATATGTTGTTTTAACCGGGCCAGCAATTCATCGCGCGTAACTTGTGCACCCAGTGAATCTGTGAAAAACCATCGGGGTGTCTGGTTGTGCCAGCATAGTGTGTGGCCCCTCACCTTTATCCCGTTCGTTTGCGCGAATTCCACGATGGCGTCTGCATCTTTCCAGTTATAACGATTTTTTTCTGGATGGATCGGGCCCATTTTCATTGCGTTCTCCGGGGTAATGCTGTTGAACTGCTGTTTGATCAGCTCAGCCTCGGGGCCGGACAAGCTCCTGGGCGCGACTGCCACGCCGACCGGAAAGAAATCCTTATATGCTACGTGAAGTGATTTTTGGGCCAAAAGGCTCTCCGAAGAAAGCAATGCCGCCGAAACGGCCGCGCACCTCACCCAAAACCCAAATGCCGATGATTTTACCATAACCTAGTATTGAAGTTGTTGAAAGAAGTGACCTTTTATTTGAACAAAAGCTGCGAAAACTGGAACAGATCGTGCCGCCACACAGGCCACGTATGCCCGCCGGGATATTCGCTATAAGTATATTTGATTCCGAGCTCATCAAACCTCCCAAGCATGATTTTGCAGTTGTTGAAGGCAATATCTTCCTGTCCGCCCATCGAAATCCATAGGTTTTTGAGGTTACCGTTGATCTTTTCGGCATTGGTTTTCATGAATGCATATTGCGGGTCTGCGAGCGCTGTATTGTTCGCAAACCAGCCCGAGCTGAATACGCCCAGCGACGAAAACATTTCTGTGTTTTTCACTCCGGCGTACAAGGTCTGCAGCCCTCCCATCGAAAGGCCGGCAAGTGCCCGGTTCTTAGCATCGGTCTCTACCCTGAAATTGCTTTCGACAAATGGGATCGCGCCTAGCTTCAATTCATTCTCAAACTGCTTCAGTACATTTTCATTAAAGCCCGCAATACCGCCAGTGCCGCCCATGTTTCCATCCAGCATGACAATGACCATGGGTTTTGCTTTTCCCTCGGCAATCAGGTTATCCAAAATCAGGTCCGTTTTACCTTGTGTAGCCCAGCCTCTCTGGTCTTCTCCTCCACCGTGAAGCAGGTACAATACCGGATATTTCTCGGTGGATTTATCGTAACCCGGCGGCGTGTAGACATACATTTCACGCCAGGCATTCATTGCTCTCGAAAGGTATTTTTTAATGCGGATTTCGCCATGTGGAACATCCCGTAATGCATAAAAACCGCCGTTCCGGTAGGGTATCTCAATGCCGCTGGCCATACGTCCCATACCATAGAAGGTCTCGCTGGCCGGGTCGGCCAACGCTACGCCATCGATCAGCAGCGAGTAGTAGTGGAAACCTTTGCCGATAGAATCCGTCGTCACATTCCAGTAGCCGCCGGTATCCTTCGCCATTTCATATTTTTTACCGAGGTCGATCTGCACTTTCTGCGCACCCGGCACTTTTAGCCTGAATACGACCCGGTTATCCGGCAGGATCTGCGGATATTGCGCCGACCGGATGTTGGTCTCGGCCCGCGAGCCAAGTATGGTGTACTTGGATAACGAAGCATTGTCCACTGGTTTGAACAAAAACTGAGAGAACATGTACAGGCCGTTTTTCCAGACCTTGAAATCGTGCACGCCCGGCTCGATGTAATAAATGTGCGGGACAGCGTGCTCGAACAGGTAATCATGCGTCCGTTTACTGAATGTGATCAGCCGGTCATTGTCGCCGCAGGATATGAAAAGCAATTTCAACTTCTTTTTCGCTTCCTCAGGATCCGGCATTAATTCGGCGGGAACCTTCGTATTCGGCGCAGAAGAAAATCCGCCCACCCAGGCAAACTGGTCCAGATTGCCCAAACCAAAATTCAGCGATTGGCCGCCGCCCATCGAAAGTCCTGCGATGGCGCGGTGCTCACGGTCTTTCAAAACCGGATATTTGCTTTCTACGAACGGGATCAGGTCTTTCAGCAGGTCCTGTTCGAATGTGGCAAAGGCAGCCACCTTGTCGGGCGCCATGATATTGCCAGTGGCCCTGTCGTCCTTCATGGCCCGGCCATTGGGCATCACCACGATCATCGGTTCGATCTTCTTTTCGGCATACAGATTGTCCAGGATCAACTGCGGATTACCGCCCTTCAGCCATTCCTTTTCGTCCCCTCCAATACCATGTAAAAGATACAGGACGGGATATTTTTTCTTTTTGTTGAAACCAGGAGGCGTGTAAACCAGCGCCTTACGCTTATTCCCCACTGTTTTCGAATCGTATTGAACTGAATCGATTTTCCCGGCAGTAACGCCGGGCTGTACAGTGTCGTAACCTTTGGGCATCTCTTTCAGAATCTCCTGCGTGCGGCCCGCCAGGGCAAGCAGCATCAGGCACATCGCAATGAATAAAAGTCGTTTCATGGTTTTAAAGGCTTACTGGTTTGGTGGTAAATATGGATCACAACTAAGGTATTTAAGGCTTTGACGGAAGTTGGGTTTCCGGGGAGGGCTGGGGTGACCGTTTGTCCTCCAGCCGGAAATAATCGAAATCAGCATATCCGCCCGCATTTTGAGTTGCATAATTGAACAATCCAAAACGATACCCCATAAAATGCGGAATGGTATAAGCCATTTTCAATGGCTTTCCAATCTCTTTCCAAATCCTGCCGTCCAGGCTGTAATAGAAGCTGGCCAGGTCTTTCTTTTCTTCGAAATCGCATTCAACTTTGAAATAGATCGTTTTCTGGCTTACCGGGACACTTTCCAGCTCCTCGGCCCTACCTGTGAGGGACCGAACCATCACGATCGACGAAGTTCCGCTACCCACTTTGACACCCGCAAAACCATAGTTCTTTTGCAGCAGGCCCAGACCCGCCAGGTCGCCTTCCTTCATTTTAGATATGTCAAGCGCAGTAGAAGCCACAGACCACGGCCCGATGGTGCGCTGTGTGAGGGTATTTCGCGCAGTCACGAAAGAGGTGTCCAGCCGTGCGGTTTTTAAGCGGAGAAAACCTTTCCTTTCTGTTACAGACCAGCATTGATTTGCCGCGTTGTGGTTCCACTGCCATACCAAGGGCAGTGCTGCTTCTCCTTTTTTTCGCGAAAACTCATCCGACGCGACGATCCCCGGCATCAACCCCTTACTTGCAGGCAGATCGAGTGTCGCGGGCACTTTTCCGTCCTTGCCCAATACCGGCCAGCCGTCTTCCCATTTGACCGGCACCAGATAAGGAATGCGCCCTACAGCGCCATAATCGCGAAAAAGATAGGCATACCACTTTCCGTCCGGTGTATCGATCAGGCCGCCCTGTGCCACCCCAAGGTCTTGCAGTGCCACCCGCCCTTCGTAAGGCCCCGTGATCTTGTCTGCCCGGTGAATGATTACCGTACGCATACCGCCTCTGGGCCAGGAAATATTGAAAAGGTAATATTTCCCATTGACCTTGAAAAGTTGTGAACCCTCGGCAGGCAGTCCGCCCCCGGTACCCGCCGGCAGGCTCGCGTTTTCAATTATGACCTGCTCGGCAGCGCCGGGCTTCACAGCAGAAGCATCGGACTCCAGCTCGATCATTTTGATTTTACCCGCGCCAAAAATAAGATAGACCCTGCCGTCGTCATCAAAAAACAAGGTATGGTCGTGATAGGAAGGTCTGAAGGAAGACATTTTCCAATGCCCTTTTTCGATGTTTTTTGTGGTAAAAATGTATGTTTTGCCGGTTGTCTGAGCAAAGGTGGTCACATAGTACAATCCATTATGATAGCGAAAACTGCTGGCCCAGGAACCTCTGCCATAAGTGCTTTTTCCGTTGGACAGAGTCAGTTCATCCATATTGGCCAGGGTATCATAGGCATAACTCACCAGCCGCCAGTTCACCAGGTCCCTGGATTTCATGATCGGCAGTCCCGGGCTCATGTGCATGGTGGTACTGCTCATGTAGTAGGTGTCCCCCACGCGTATCATGGCCGCATCAGGCACATCCGAAAAAATGATCGGATTTTTTGCAGTCTGCGCTTTTGACAAAGACGTCAAAATCAAAACGCACAAAATCAGGCTTAACAACGATTTTTCTTTCATTGGACAAAAGGCAAACAGGACACTTTTTGCTATTCGATCGGCCCGATCAGTTCTACAAAGGTTCCATCCGGGTCCTGGACCAACACGAAATATGCATCTTTATTCAAAGGTGTAGGCGTGCTTCCCAGAAAAGGTACCTTCTGCTCTTTCAGCCTTTCAATAATGGGTTTTAAGGACTTAACCTGAATAGTAATGTACTGCGCACCAGTATCATCCTGGATAAATTTTTGCGCAGGGTGAGCGGCTTTTTTACGGAAGCTCATCAGCTTCCATTCGCTGGCTTCGGGGCTGTTTTCAAGTTTGAGTATGTTGACTTCAACGGCCTCACCGCCAGTCAGACCGCCCTGTTTGCCGAATTCCGCATTGATCGTAAAGTTGCCGGTTTTCACCATGCCTATTCCTTTTACGTAGAAATCCAGTGAGCGTTCCATATCAGCAACCACCACGCCTACTCCGATGGTCTTACTGGTAAAATTTGATTGGGCATGAACCAGACTGCACAAGAACAGCGCGGAAATTATCAACAGGTTTTTAAAAATCGAATTTTGCATAGGTTACTTATTTGTTTTTGAACATCGGATCATTACCACTGTATTTCAAGTATTTAAAAGCGGCAGAATTTGCTGTTTGCTCACCGGATGAAGTTGCATACATTCCAAACAAACAGCCGATAAAACCACCCGCGACCTGCGTGCTCAGGAACTTGCCGTCGACTTTGTCTTTCAGCAGCTCCCAGGAACTGCCTTTTGAAAAATAAAAGCTGTAAGTACCGCCTTCGGCCACAATCCGCATTTTAACCGGCTTTGAAATGTCCGTTACCGGTACCTGAGCAATCAACTCCATGCTTTTTTTATCGGTGCCGCTTCGGTACAGCTGAACCACCTGCTTTCCATTTTCAACTGACTTGCATATAAAATAGAAATGTGATTCGTCCTGGAAAATGGTGAGGCCTGCTTTTTCCTTTTCTGTTTTTGGGGAAAAATCAAGCTCCGTTTCCGCAGTGCAGTACAAATGCTGCTGACGCTTTCCGATGAATGAAGGATTTCCCAGTTCCATGATGGTTTCGGGTTTTAATTTCATCGACAGGCCGCTTTGCTTTGATAAGGAAAAAGAACTGCTGTCGATGGTGCGCATAAAAAGTAAGGCAGGGTCCAGCTGCTTTCCGAATGTCAAAGTATACTCAAAATTGCCGGCCTGTGGAAGTGCGTCCTTTTGCTTTACCTCCTTGTAGTTGGCCGTGTATGTATATTCAACATTCTTGCTGGGCGGATTGATGATCGGCCAGTCATTTTTCCATTCCACAGGCGCGATAAAGGTTTCGCGGCCGGTATTGTAATAGTTGCCTTCGTAAGGTCTCACGGCAAGGAAAATTGCATAAGTTTTACCATCCGGCCCGTCCACAAACTGCGCGTGGCCCGCCGAAGTGATGGGGTCTTTTCGATCGTCGGGCAATCCTTTTTGGGTTAAGATCGGGTTGTTTTCGTAAGGGACAAACGGCCCCCAAACCGACTTGCTGCGAAAAACAACTTCGGTGTGGTTAACCGACGTCCCGCCTTCTGCAGCATATAGATAGTACCAGCCATTTCGCTTCATCATATGCGGTGCTTCGATCCAGACCGGCTTTTTGCTCAGGTCCACGCCCCCATTGACCAGCTGTTTTTCCTCTCCAATCACTTTCAAGGTAACCGGATCGATCTCATAAATGCGGATCGTCCTGTGTCCTGGGTACAACGACTTTCTTTCAGGAGGATCGCTGTTGTAAATGATGTATGCTTTGTTATCCTCATCAAAAAACAGCGACGGATCAATGCCCCGCGCTTGTGGGACGCGGATCGGGTTGCTCCACGGGCCAGCCGGATTTCTGGAGGTGACCACGAAATTTCCGTCATGGTCAATGTCCGTACAAGTCACATAATAAGTGCCGTTGTGATAGCTGATCGCGGGCGCGAAAAGGCCTCTTGTCAATTTCTCGCCCATGAAATCCATTTGCGACGACCGGTCGATCACATTCCCGATCTGCTTCCAGTTTTTCAGGTCCTTACTGTGAAACACCGGAATGCCCGGAAAATAGGAAAAAGTGGAATTCACCAGATAATAATCGGTACCGACCTGCACCACGCTCGGGTCTGGGTAAAAACCGGTCAATATCGGGTTGACCAGCTTGATAGTCTGCGCCGAAACAGTGAGCGTGAAGCATACAAATGCAGTCAGTATTGTGGTAGTCAAGTTTTTCATCTTTCTGATATGAACCGGGCTCTAAAATTCTTTGAATTACTTTTTAAATGATTGGTCAACAAACACATACACCTTCCCGGCCTGCGTAGGTACGTCGTAAAGAAACGTTTGCTTCACGTGAGACGGAGACAGGTTTGCTTTAGCCGACAACACGGCATCAGCCACTTTTTCATTTTGAAAAAATACATTGCGATTCTCGCCGGAAGCCATTTGCAGTGATTGGTTATTCGCCATTTTCAAGGAGTTAGGGACCCGCAGCCGCAGGTTGCCGCCCAGCTTGGATCTCACTTCTACCTTCGTCAGTTTTCCTTCTTTCCATTGCATATCCACCAACTCAAAGCCTCCCTGCGCCAGCAGTCCGCCAATGCTTCCTGCCTGCCACACATCTGGCAATGCCGGGAGCAAATGCACGGCACCGTCCGCACTTTGCATCAGCATTTCGGTGATACCCGAGGTACAGCCAAAGTTCCCGTCGATCTGAAACGGCGGATGCGCGTCGAAAAGGTTGTTGTAAGTACCACCGCCTTCTTTTGAAGTCCCTAATGGCGAAAGCTGGTTTTTGATCAATGCAAATGCATGATTTCCGTCCTGCAGCCTCGCCCACCAGTTCACTTTCCAGCCCATGCTCCACCCGGTGGAGACGTCGCCGCGGTGCAGTAATGTGGTGCGGGCGGCGGAAAAGAGTTCAGGCGTACGGTAAGCGGAAATCTGGTCAGAAGGAAAGAGGCCGTACAAATGCGAAACATGCCGGTGGTGGTCGTTCGGGTCGTCCACGTCGTCGAGCCATTCCTGTAATTGTCCGTACTGGCCGACGTGCATGGGCGGCAGGCGTTTTCTCAATTGTCGGAGCGTGTCGACCCATACAGCGTCTTTTTTCAAAATTTCCGCCGCGCGGATCGCACTGCTGAAAACGTCGAATGCGATCTGGTTATCCATCGTCGTCCCCGCATCCAGCGATGAGCCTTCGTGCGCGGCTGGCGCGTTTTCGGGAGAACTTCCCGGGTTTACAACAAGCCAGTGATATTTAGGATGTTCCACCAGAAAATCGGCATAGAAGGTCGCCGCGCCTTTCAGTACCGGATATATTCTGGCCAGATAAGCCTTGTCGCCGTGATAGAGATAATGCTGCCACAAATGCTGGCTCGTCCAGCCGCCGCCCGCGATCCACATGCCCCAGAAGGCACCGTCGATGGCGCCGGTCGCCCGCCAGATATCCGTGTTGTGATGTGCCATCCAGCCACGGGCGCCGTACATGGTTTTGGCGGTCTCCTTGCCGGTTTGCGACAACTCTTCCACCATTTTCAGAAAAGGCCCGTGCAGCTCGCTCAGGTTTGTGCGCTCCGCAGGCCAGTAATTCATCTGCGCATTGATGTTGATAGTGTACTTGCTATCCCAGGGCGGCCGCATTTTGTTGTTCCAGATCCCCTGCAGATTGGCCGGCTGGCCACCGGGCTGTGAACTGGAAATCAAAAGGTAGCGACCATACTGATAGTAAAGCGCAACCAGTTCCGGGTCATTTACATTCCGAAAATCTTTCAACCTTACGTCGGTTGGTCGGTTGCCCAGGTCCGTCGTGCCCAGGTCAAACCTGACGCGCCTGAAATACTTTTGGTAAGCAACGATATGGGGATTCAGGATCGCCGTGTAGGATTTTGCCGAGGCTTTGTCCAGATAGGCAGCCGCAAGCACATTTTCATCCCCGCTTACATCCTGATAATTCTTAAAGTTGGTGGCGATCGAAACAAAAATCGTGGCTGCACTGGCCCCTTTCACCATCAATGCCGTGTCGCTGGCCGAAACCGTGCCGCCTTCCGTTTTGATCCGCGTGATCCCTTTGAACCGGACAACACCTTTCACACCTTCATGGTCAGCGGCGGTTCCCGCTATGGTGAGATCCCCGGCGGGTGTTGTTTTGATTTCCTTATGGATGTGTAAAGTCGAATACGAAGCATTGAAAGTCAGCTGGCCGGGTTTGTCGGCTGTGAGACGGACCACGATCACCCTGTCGGGGAAAGAGGCCAGCACTTCGCGGGTGTAAGCCACGCCGCCCATCTTATAGGTCGTCTTCGCTACGGCACGCTCAATATCAAGCTCACGGTAATAATCCGTATAGTTTTCATGCCCTGGAAAGGTCAGATGCAACTCGCCGAGCGGCTGGAACATTTGTCCGTGCGACTTTTTGGTGATGATCGCTTTATTGGCCAGCTTTTCGGCCTCCTTTTGTTTTCCTTCAAAAATCAGCTTCCGGATTTCGGGCAATGCAGCCAACGCGTCGGGATTATCGTTGCGGTTAGGCCCTCCCGACCATAAGGTATGCTCATTGAGTTGGATCGTCTCGTCAGCTACATTTCCGTACACCATCCCTCCCAGCCTGCCGTTCCCCACCGGCAACGCATTTTCCCAGGTATTACCCGAAGGTTTGTCGTACCAGAGACGCTGTACCCGGGGTTTCTGTGCATAACCGGTCAAAGCAGCTGCCATGAACAGCAGGTAAAAAATTCGTTTCATACAGATTGCCCCATTTTATAGTCCATTCTTCTATTGCATACAGGCCCTGGCACCCTCATTAATTCCTTATTATCGGAAAACTTGAATCCGGGTCCTATTTCTTCAATAAATAATGTGTCAAAATGACACTTTAATAGGTGCAATATTATGAGGTATTTAATAAAAAACAAAACTTTTTCCTGACAATAGTAATAAACTGATTTTCCTACAGCAGGACCTGCAGGCTTTCTTACCAGCCATACCATGTCGCCCTTAATGCCCAAATCGGTGACAGAATAAGCCTGAGGTGTAAGCGGCCCTCTGCCGCCGCACCCCAGGCTATTTGATCCGGACAGGAATTGAGGCTAATAACCCGGATTTTGCGGAAACTTGGGACCGTCTACGACCCTGTCGATCTGGGACTGCGGAATAGGACGGAGCAGATTGAAATCCTTGATGTACGGGGCTGCTTCCTTGTTCCACTCCTGCACACGCCGCACGAGCGAACGCGTCCGTACAAGGTCGTGCCAGCGTTGCCATTCACCGAAAAATTCCCGGCTGCGCTCGTCAAGGATGAAATCCAGGGTAACGTCACTCGCGGCGATGGCCATAGCGGCGGCGGCGGCGGTATTCTGGGCGGTCGTATTGCTTTTTCGGAATGCTGCCCGCTGACGCACAACATTGATCAGCGCTGCCGCTTTCTCCGCATTGCCTGCCTTGAAATAGGCTTCGGCTCCGGTCACATAAACATCCGAGAAACGGTACAAAACGCAGGGGCGCGTGGAAGGATCGTTGAAATTGGCGCCTCGGCTGGGATCCATGAATTTTTTCAAAGCCGGGAAAATCCCGTTGTTCCATAGGCTGGGCGGAACCACAATACCCTTGAATGGCCTTGTACCTACAAATTGAGGCGCACCCGGCACTTCATAGTCGGGCAGCCAGACGGCCGTGTCAGCACCCGGGACTGTGGTATAAGCTATTCCACGGCTATTGTTGTTTGCATTAACAGCATTGGTAACTGCTGTATTTGAAATGTATACCGTGTAAAATGAATTGGCATAACGTGAATCGACGTCGCGGTTGGTGAAGGCCTGATCGAGAAAATAGTTCTTGTCAACATGCTGGCCTGCAGACTGTTTATCAGAATTGGGCCGCATGCGCACATACGGACGACCATAGTACGCATCGCGGATCATGCCTGAGGTTCCGCCGTTCACAAAAGCCCCGGCAGCATTTTTGATCGAATTGATTCCGCTGTTGTTGGGATAATTCCAGTTGGTGAACCATGGGCTCAGGTTTTGGGCTGCGCCGCCCCCCGCCGCTCCGCCCACGGAGTAATAACCATATTTGGGATCCAGCACGTGGTCGCTTACAAACATCGTTTCTTTTCCATAATCGTTTGCCGGAACAAAAGCATCTCCATAATCCTGCCACAGATCCAGGCCATAAGCTGATTTGTTGGCGATGATGTCGTCGCAGATCGAGGCAGCCTGTGTAAAATCCCCAGCTGTATTGTTCAGCCAACCTCGGGTGAGGTAGGCTTTGGCAAGCAGGAACTGTGCCACTGGCTTGGTGGCGGCCTTGCCGAGGAATGGAGCTGTAGGCTGGTTAGGCAAGTCCGCCGCAGCTTCCGTGAGATCCTTGACGATCAGCTCATAAACCTCCGCAGCAGGTTGTCGTGAAGCCGCCTGCGAGGGCACCGTAATAAATTCCGTGTGAAGCGGAACATCGCCCCAGGTTTGTACCAGATAGAAATACCAGAATGCCCTTAAAAACTTGGCTTGTGCCAGGTACTGTTTACGCGTGGCCTCCGGCAGGTCAATGGTCGCACCGTATTGAAGCACGCCGTTCAGGGTATTGATATCCTGAAACGCTACGCTCCAGGCCGACCCGAAGTTACTGCCATTGAGCCCATTGTACGTGTAAGCAGAAACTCCACCAGAGTTGACGCCCTGTATGAACTCATCAGTCCCGGCCTGCATTTCCACGGTAAACCCCTCGGTCCCCCATTGACTGCGGATGTCGTTGTAAACCCCCGCTATCCCTCCCAGGACGCCCGACGGGCTATTGAAATAGGAAGGAACGATCTGGGATTGCGGATGTTCTTCGAGCACTTTTTCACAGCCTGAGCTCATTGAGGCGATCAGACCAGCGGTGATCAGAATTTTTATGGATTTCATAGTCGGATTAAAATTTAAGGTTTACACCCACAGTAAATTGTCTTACCGGTGGATTGTTCAGGTTTACCGAAATCTGCCGCTCCGGCGCACTGCGTTCGCTGGCCCCTTGCGGATTGAGCGTGGATTGTCCGCTAGCATAGCTGTTGCCTTCCGGGTCTATGGCCAGATTGTCTTTCACCAGAGGCGAGTAAATGATGAACGGATTCGTCAGGTTCACGTAAATCCTGGCCGAGGCAGCACCGATCTTCCTGATGATCTTACTTTCGAAGGTGTAACCCAGGTTAATGCTCCTGCACTTGATAAACGAACCGTCGTAATAGCCGAGCGTGGAACCAAAGTTCGCCACAGCGCCGCTGGCGTCGGGTGCCGGGAATGCGTTGGTCGGGTTGGTGTCTGTCCAGTAATCCACTTTCACCTGGTTCACGCGGCTTTGGTTGAAGAATGCATACCCGCCCGAACCTGTCGAGTTGCCGGTCAGATACGGTACGAGCACCTTCATCCCCATACGTGCATAAGTAACAACAGACGCGTCGAAATTTTTGAAACTAAAACGGCTGGTCAGTCCGCCTTCCCATTTGGGCTGGAAATTGCCCAGGATCTGCCGGTCATTGGCGTCTATCTTTCCGTCGCCATTGAGATCCTGCACCCTAATCTGTCCTGCGAACTGGACGGGCGAAGTCTGTTTGGCCAAAGTACCGTCTTCTGCGTCGCGGGTCTGCCAGATGCCCAGCTTTTTGTAATCGTAAATTACCGAAAGCGGCTGCCCTACAAACCATCCCGCACCTACGTTGGATTTTTCATCAGGCGTAGTCAATTGTGTGATTTTCTCCCGGTTGAAGAAATAGGTTGCGTCTACGCTCCAGTTGAACCCTTTCGGTCTTCTGACAATTTCAAAGGTTGTGGTCACTTCCAGCCCCTTGCCTTCTGTTTTGCCAAGATTTTTAAGGGTAGAACCGGCACCATTGCTCGGCGGCAGGGGGACAGACAGCAGAATGTTCTTGGTTTTTTGATGGTACCAGTCTACCGAACCCGTTATGCGATTGCCCAGAAAGCCGAAATCAATACCGATATCCAGCTGCGATGTCGACTGCCAGCTAAGATTGCTTGAAGGAAGACTGGTGACCGTATAGGCCAGCTGCTGCCCGGCAGTACCCGTTCCGAAATTGTAATAACCCGCCGACAATGCTCCCAGCGTCGAATACGCACCCACATTCCGGTTCCCGGATATCCCCCAGCCCCCGCGCAGTTTCAGGTTGGAAACAAACGTTGCCGCTTTCATAAAATCTTCTTCCACAACGTTCCAGCCCACGCCGATCGCCGGATAGTTGAAATACTGATTGCCGGGAGATAAAGTCGAAGACCCATCCCTGCGCAGGGTCAATGTCAGCAGATATTTATCGGCGTAGCCATAGTTAAGCCTGCCCATATACGATAGCAGCCCGGTTTCCGAAAACGAGTTGCCATAATCCGAACTCGCCACAGGCTGCCCCGATGCAAGTGAAAAATTTGAGGTCTTAATGTAGTCGGCCGGAACTCCCGTCACGGTAAAGCGGCTTCCGAGCGAGTGGTTTTTGGTATATTCATAAAGGGCCGTGAAACCGAGTTTGTGCTTACCGGCAAATGTTTTGTCATAATAAAGCAAGTGCTGCAGGTTCACATCCCAGTATTCGGTGTTACTGATTTCCGCTGTGGATGCCGATTGCAGTGTCGCGGAATTGAAATAGGTCAGCGGCCCATTGTAACCATTGTAATTAGACTGACTGAAATTCAAGCCTGCGTTGAAACGGTATTTTAGTCCCGGCAAAATAGTCACCTCCGCGTAAATGCTGTTGAATGTTCTCAGTGAACGCGTACGTCCGAGATAGGAATCTTTTTTGGTCAGAATTGTAAGCGGACTCACCCCGGCTGCATCTATGGAACCCTCCGACGGGAACTGATTCACAGTTCCATCGGCATTGTAGGGAGAAGCGAGCGGTGTCAGGCGCACGAGTCCGCCTGGCACGCCTCCTCCTCCGGGCGTATTCTGGTAGGTCAGGGTATTGAGGGTATTCAGTCCGATTTTTACGTTTTTCCCGATCCGCTGGTCAATAGTTGCGCGAATGTTGAACCGCTGGAAATTTTGGCTTGGAATGATGCCTGTTTCATTAAAATAACCCAATCCCAGCGAATACTGCGTGTTTTCAACGCCACCCTGCATGCCCAGCTGGTGGTTGGACATAAAGCCAGGCTTATAAATCAGGTCCTGCCAGTCGGTAGATACGCCGTGATCGAGTGCCTCCTGCTCCTTCTGGGTAAGCAAATAGCCCGATGTCCCGGGGCTTGTCCGGTTGTATTTGGCTGCATCTGCCTTAAATTGGGCATATTCCGGGCCGTTCATGACATTAAACTTACCCATGACCCGGGTTTCTCCGTGATAGCCGTCGTAGCTGAATACCGGCTTGCCGACTTTACCTCGCTTGGTCGTCACCAGGATGACACCGCCGGCCCCGCGTGAGCCATAAATTGCTGTTGCCGAAGCATCCTTTAACACTTCCAGACTGACAATATCGTCGGGATTAATGTCATTTAAACCGCCAAAAGGGATGCCGTCGACGACCACCAGCGGTCCATCAAGGCCGTCGCTTGAACCCGAGCTTGTTGTGAGCGTCCGGTTTCCCCTGATCCTGATCTGCCCCTGCGAACCCGGCGTGCTTCCGTTACTGACAATGGAGACACCCGCCGCACGACCTTTCAGCTGACTGATCAGGTTGGGCGCGGGTACTTCCTTTAAGGTGCTTTCACTGACCGAAACAACCGAGCCTGTCACGTCCCTTTTCCGCTGGCTTCCATAACCAACCACCACCACTTCTTCCAGCGTTTTGTCGTCGACAGCAAGCGTCACGTTAATGATGTTTTGCGTACCCACCACAACCTCCTTCGAAGCGTAACCCACCAGGGAAAATACAAGTACCGCTTCGCCATTCTGGACTGTCAGTTTATAATTTCCGTTCTGATCCGCGCTGGTCCCTCTGACTGTGGATTTCACCAGTACATTCGCACCGGGGAGGCCTTGTCCGTCTGCGCCGGTGACCTTACCCGTAATTTCGATATCCGCAACGGATACCGACTTCTGCCTGCTACTACGGTCTGCCAAAGCTGTCATGCTCGGCGAGGCACCGGCCACAGCCCCGCCCAGGAGTAAAATAGGAAGGCCTGAGATCCCCAAAATCTTAGCCAACATGTGATGGTTTAATAAACAGTCATGCATATTTGATATATGATTTAATGTTTTAAATTAGATTGAACCGGATACCCGGCCTGGATACTGTCGGGGAAGTGTCAATTTGACAATACTTAATTAAGGCATAACTTTGCCCTACGATTTGATCAACCGCGTTCATCATTTTTTCGAGATATTATTTGATTTATATCCGACAAAAGTAAACGACTGCGGAGCCCTGGTGTGAGCATATTTGTTCATTTTACCGATACTAATGTTCAATTGCACCAGAAAAATGCCCGATTCTATGACAAACTTGCATTTTTAGAATTTTTCTTTCGTTTTTGGGTACCTATTCAACTCAATCAGATCAATGCGCTCAAAGGTCCTCTCTACATACCGTTTTGCCAGCCTGCTTCTGGCGCTAGGTGCAGTCAGGTGCGTTGTTTTGGCCCAGCCTGCGGTGCCGAAGTTCACCTCGCTCACTTCTATGGATGGGTTATCGTCCAATACGGTGACGGCCATCTTAAAAGATCGTTACGGGCTGATGTGGTTTGCAACCGACGACGGCCTGAACAGATTTGATGGCACGGACGTCCTGGTGTACCGCCATCAAAAGAGAGACTCCACATCACTCAGATCCAGCGATGTTTCAAGTTTGCATCAGGACCGTTCCGGCCGCATTTGGGTCGGTACGATTGAAGGAGGACTACATCTTTATGACAGGAAAAAGGATTCGTTTGTAGGCATATCATCCGCCAGCAGTGTCACCAGTGTGACAAGCGACGCATCCGGGAGGCTATGGGTAGGAACAACTGGCGGCTTGGCCTGCGTAGAGGCGGGAAGTAATCGGGTCAGCACGTTTTCCTCGGCACCCGAGATTCCCGCTGAAATCTCCAAAGGGCTGATTCTCAGTATAGCAGTTGACAGTAGGCAAAGGGTGTGGGTAGGCTCCAAGAACGGACTGTTCCGAATAGACCCCTCTCGCAAAAATCACACCTACATTAACTATCTCGCATCCCTGCCCGACGAGGCCGGCTCACCTACCGTAAAATCTATCGTTGAGGACCGGGAAGGCAATATATGGGTAGGCACATTCAGCGGTTTGTTCAAGCTTGATGCGAACGGACAAATCAAACAGCACTTCAAATATGAGGCTGGCAATAAGAATTCGCTGAGTACGAACATGGTCTTTGCAATCGCCATGGAGAATGATCACCGACTCTGGATCTGTACAGATGCAGGCCTTAACATTCTTGATACCCACGACGGAAGCATTACCCGTTATGGCCCCGATGCCCGGACCCAATTCAGCCTAAGCAACAAATCAATACGCAGCATACTGATTGACAATGAGGGACTTTGCTGGCTGGGCACCTATAAAGGGGGTGTTAACAAGTATGATAAAAATCTGGCCATTTTCGGGTTGGTAAGATCCGACATCAACGATCCCTACGGCTTGAGCGCACCATTTGTTACCTCCTTTGCTCAGGCAGGGCCAGCCGAAATCTTTGTCGGCACAGATGGCGGCGGACTGAATCTGTACAATCGGGAAACAAATCTCTTTAAGAAATTTCCGATCAATCCTAAAAACAGGAATGCTGCATCCGGACTGGCCATTCTCACCCTGGAACTGGTTTCAAGCAACGAACTTTGGATCGGGACTTTCCAGGACGGGCTGTTCCGGTTTAACCCCAAAACAGGTGCCTACACACAGTATACCCGTGGAAAAGACCCCGGCAGCCTCAGCAGCAATGAGATTTTCTGTCTGGAAAAAGACCCGTCTGGTAAGCTTTGGGTAGGCACCAATGGCGGTGGAGTACACCTGTTTGATCCGGCAACGAAACGTTTTGAAAGATACTACAACGTGGGGATCCCGGTTTCCAAGAGGATCATTCCGCTCAATGGCTACATCAGGGATATCCTGCTGGACAGCCGGGGAAAGCTTTGGATAGCATCACACGGGACCGGCATTGCCGTATTTGATCCCGTTAAACGGAAATCGGTGCTGCTTGACAAACAGTCTGGTAACCTTCCGGGCAATATTGTATCATCCATTTTAGAAGATAAAAAAGGAAATATCTGGGTAGGCACTTACGGGGAGGGACTGGCTCGGTACGATCCCAAATCCGGGAAGTTTATTTCCTTCGGGGAAGAAGAGGGGTTAACCAGCAAAATCATCAATAAAGTCCTGGAAGATATGCAAGGCCGCATTTGGGTAAGCACCAACGAAGGTATCAGCTCTTTTGATGTCAGGAACCAAAAGTTCACAAATTATACGTCTTACAATGGCATTCAGGACAAAACATTCGTACTCGGTTCAGGAATACGCACCTCCGACCATGCGCTCTTCTTTGGAGGGATTGCAGGGTTCAACTATATCGACACACGCCGCTTGCCCGGCAGTAAACGCATCCCTCCCATCATTCTGAAAGACCTCCGGATCGGTAACCGCAGCATCACACCCGCAGATTCGAATTTCATTGATGCAGATATCTCTGTAGCAAAAAAGATAAGCCTCGACTACAAACAGAACTTTTCGGTGGGCTATGCCGCGCTTGACTATACAAACCCCAGACAGATGCATTACAGGCACAGGCTTCTCGGCATGCAATCTGAATGGAATGAGACAGGCCCCGGCAATCTGGCCAGCTATACCAATCTGAGCCCTGGGAAATACGCATTTGAAGTACAAGCCAGCAGCGATGGTATCAACTGGAGCCCGAGAACCACTTCCGTGGCTGTGATCGTCAAACCCCCTTTTTATCTTACCATCTACGCCTATATGGTGTATTTTCTCACGCCTTTCGCCATCGTGTATGTCATGAGACGCCGCGGTATTCAGAAGCTCCAGAGGGAGTTCAGAGAACAACAGGAACGTGCGGAAGCTGAGCAAGCCCAGGAGCTCGACAGGTTGAAAATTAAATTTCTTACCAATTTAAGTCATGAATTCAGGACCCCCATTTCCCTGATCCTGGCGCCCGTAGAAAACCTGTTGGTCAAGACCAGGTCCACCGAACTACATCCGCCGGTAACAGCAATCAAACGGAATGCTAAAAGACTGCTCAATCTTGTTGACCAACTACTGGATTTTAAAAATATGCAGGAGCAGGAGCTCAGGCTGGACCTTACCCAGAGGGATATTATTTTGTTTATCAAGGATACCTGTGACCAGTTCAGCGACCTTTCCATCAGAAAAGCGGTCCGGTTTAAGATCGAGTGCAAACTTAGTCAGCTGTGGATGGATTTTGATGCGGACAAATTGGAACGGGTCCTGTTCAACCTGCTCTCAAACGCATTCAAGTTCACGCCCAAAGGCGGAGAAGTGATACTGGAAATCTTTGAGCAAACTGATCCGGAGCGCAAGCATTGGCTCATAGTCGCTATATCAGATACCGGAATAGGCATTGAGGAGGATAAACATGATAAGATCTTCGACCGCTTCTTTCAGAACGAAACCGACGTGTCGGTACTCAATCAGGGAAGTGGTATCGGCTTGTCCATTGTGCGGGAGTTCGTTCAGCTGCATGGGGGAAATATTACGGTTGCGAGCCAGCGCGGCTTGGGAAGTACCTTTACGGTGCGGCTGCCCCTTAATCCCGACAACCCGCCGAATCGGCTGGCTGAGCCGCACAGCCCCGAACCAGTGAAAACAGCGCTTGTCCTCGAAAATACGGCCGCCAGAAATGAAAAAACAAACCTGGAAGACCTGTCCAATGTCTTGATCATCGAGGACAACGACGAGTTCAGGCATTATCTGAAAGAAAGTCTGATGCCCTTTTACCACGTCATCGAAGCAAGCAACGGAAAAGAAGGCTGGCAAAAAACGCTCAGCCATCACCCTGAACTCATTGTAAGCGATATTGCTATGCCCGAAATGGACGGTATCACACTGAGCCAGAAAATCAAGTCGGACAAGCGTACAAAACATGTCCCTATTATTTTACTGACTGCATCCACCGGCGAGCAGCAGCAACTGGACGGTCTCAACTCCGGCGCAAACGATTACCTGACCAAACCATTCAATTTTGATATCCTGAATGCGAAGATCAACAATCTCATTTTGTTGAACCGTCTGTTAAAGGGTGTCTATTCCCGCCATCTCAAGGTTTCAGGCCAGGCGCCGCAAATGGAATCGAGCCAGGAAAAACTGCTGAAGGATATGCTGTCCTACATTGAAAAAAACCTCCACACCGCTCAGCTCAGTGTAGAAAATCTAAGTAAGCATGTCGGTATGAGCAGGGGAACGCTCTATAGCAAAGTACTGGAAATGAGCGGTCAGACACCCATCGAATTCATCCGTTCAATAAAGCTTGAAAAAGCAGCTTTACTTCTGGAAAACAGCGATTTGAGCATTTCGCAAATATCTTACATGACAGGCTTTACGGCCCCCAACTATTTCGCGAAGTCGTTCAAAGCTAAATTCAATATGCTTCCTACGGAATACAAATTAAAAAAAAGGAGACATGGCCCGATGATCAAAAGTGAGCTCTGATTCCCGGGCCTGGCGGAGGTTAAAGCAGGGCCGCTGACAAGCCAGGGACGGATATTCGGCAACGGCGGATAAAGCTTACTCCGGGACTTGTGAAAGCTGCAGACGCTTCCGATAGGCCCCAGGCGGACTGCCGGTAACTTTCTTAAATACACGCGTAAAGTGAGCAGCACTCTCGAAACCGGTCAGGTGCGCAAGTTCGGACATAGATGCCATGCTGGTGGCCATGACATGCATAGCCCTCTCGATGCGCGCACCGTAGATAAAGCTGAGCGGACGTGTACCGGTATGCTTCTCAAAAAGCCGCGAAAAATATTCGGAATTCAGGTTTGCCCGGTCTGCCAGCAGTTTTACAGAAAGCGGGAGGTGCAGATTGACATACACAAACCGCATGGCTTCGAGCACCTTCACGGGTATAACACTGGCTTGTCGCGACTGAAAAATCTCGGGAACCGTAAAGCGGGATATCAACTGAAACAAAATCCCCTGTGTTTCCAGAAAGTCTGAAAACCGCTGCTGATTATTGAGCTCCTGATACTCCTTATAATAAATATTTTTTTCATAAACCTGAGGATTATCGGATCGGTTGATCCCCCTGCCCGGATTGATATCAACCAATCTCCGAAAGTTAACCAGATCAATATCACTGGCTTTTACCTTATGTATATGCCTTACGTCGGAAAACAGCGAAGACCCGTTGGCCGATTCCTCAAAGAATTGCACAAAATACTGGCTGAGGTAGTTCTCGCAGACCAGGTTACAAAGTGTGTACGAAGGAATGATATACAGATAGCCTGGTTCCAGCTGTAATGTCTTGGCGACATCTGAAATGGTCCCCTCGCCCGCGTCGATATAGTAGATCCGATGGTACGGGCTTATCACATTTTTATAGTTCCACCGGGAATCGAGCTGAACGTAGTCTGTGTTCAGCAGCGATAGTGTCTGCGCCAGAAATCGTTTGTTCATTAATCGTGACAAAATAGACCTGAATATAGTAAAAGTCTGTTTTAGTCAAGAAAAAGTCTTTTATCATCCATTATTTTTTGGGAGCGAAACCTAGTTTTGGCCTCTGGCCCGCGATTGAATTGCAGAAACCCTTACGATGAACGCTGAATGCCCGCTCAAAGACCCATATTCTTACTGATAGCAATCATTTTGCTCGCTTCCGGCTTTCATCCTGCGCCGGCACAAACAAGCAGGACCCGGCAGAATTTTGATTTCGACTGGCAGTTCCACAAGGGTGATATTGCCATTAAACGCGCTGTTAAAGCGGGCAGACAAGGCGGGCTCACTGATGCGGATGTCAAAGTTGTGGAGGGAGAAGAAGCAATCATCGCTTACACCGACAAAAACAAGGTAGCCAGCTACAAGGCCAGCGACTGGCGCACTATAAACCTCCCTCACGACTGGCTGATCGAAGAAAATTATGTGCACGACGACCATATCAGCAGCCAGCCAGCTGGAAACGGCTATCTGCCCACAGGCATCGGCTTTTACAGGAAAGAGTTTGCCATAAGCACGGCCGACCTTGGAAAGAAAATATCCATTGAGTTTGACGGTATCTTCCGCAACAGCACGGTGTGGGTGAACGGGCATTTGATGGGCAACCACAAATCCGGCTACACGCCCTCGTTTTATGATTTAAGCGAGGTACTCCGATACGGGGACGAAGGAAAAAATGTCATATTGATAAAGGTTGATGCGATTGACACGGAGGGATGGTGGTACGAAGGATGCGGGATTTACCGGCATGTATGGCTATCCAAAACTGCCCCTCTTCATGTGGCCAGGTTCGGGACGTTTGTAACAACACCTGTCGTCACAACCGGAAAAGCCGTCGTCAACATAAAAACCACCATCGAAAACGAACATCAGACAACCAGGTCCTTTCAGCTCGTTTCCAGGTTTTTAGATCCTGCCGGAAAAGTATTGGATACGCAGACAAGTTTGGATTCGGTTGCGCCTTTACAAAGCAGGGAATTGTCCCAGAACGGAGTGGTCCCACAACCAAAGCTGTGGAGCCCGGAAACGCCGAACCTCTACAAGGTACAGACACAGGTCGTCGAAAATGGAAAGATCGTCGACGATTATGAAACTACATTTGGTATCAGGACCGTAGAGATTACAACAAACGGTTTCTTTCTGAACGGAAAACTTTACCCCATCAAGGGCACCGCCAATCACCAGGATTTTGCGGGAGTAGGTGTCGCACTTCCCGACAAAATTAACCTGTACAAAATCAGGCTGCTCAAAGAAATGGGCAGCAATGGGTACCGCGCCGCCCACAACCCGCCTACCCCGGAAGTCCTCGACATCTGCGATCGTGAAGGGATGCTGGTGCTGGACGAAAACCGGTTACTGACGAGTACGCCCGACGGCCTCGAAGAACTCAAAACACTCATGCTGCGGGACCGTAACCACCCGTCTGTTTTTATGTGGTGTGTCGAAAATGAAGAGTCGCTGGAAGGCCAGGTCACCGGGACAAGGATCCTTGAAAAAATGGTTGAAACAGCCCATCAGCTGGACCCTACCCGACCGGTCACCGCGGCGATGAACCACGGCTGGAATGAGGGAGGATATAGTGATGTGCTCGATGTGGTCGGCTACAACTACGGACAGTGCGGCATGCAGTACGTGAAAGACCACGAGAAATATCCGTCACGGAAAATGTTCGTCACCGAATCAACGAGTTATGTCTCCACGCGGGGTGAATACGTAGACGACAAAGAAAAGGGTTATGTATCCAATTTCGGCAAAGGCATTAGCTGGGGCCTGCAGCCCGGACAGGACTGGAAGCACATTGTTTTATATCCCTATCTGAGCGGCACCTTCGTGTGGACGGGCTTTGATTACCGTGGAGAGCCGACACCGTACAGATGGCCCTGCGTCAGCTCGCATTTCGGCATCATGGACCTTTGCGGATTTCCAAAGGACGGGTACTACGGCTACAAAGCAGCATGGACCGATCAGCCTGTCGTTCACATGTTCCCGCATTGGAACTGGGCGGGGAAAGAAGGCCAGCCCATTAAATTCAGGGGGTACAGCAATTGCGACGAAGTGGAAATGATTGTCAATGGCAAAAGTGTCGGCAAAAAGCAGCTCTCCGCTTTCGAGTATTTTGAACAGGACCTTATTTACACGCCCGGGAAATTGGAAGTGAGGGGCTTTAAAGGCGGCAAGCGGGTAGCCACGCAGATCCTAGAAACAACCGGCACCGCGTCCCGGCTGGCAGCGAAAGCGGACACCCAGTGGCTGAAAGCAGACGGCTGCGACGTGGCGATCATCAATATCGAGATCAAAGACGCCAAAGGTCGCGTGGTACCTACCGCCGACAATTTAATCAGGTTCACGATTGAGGGTAACGGTCGCATCATAGGCACTGGTAATGGCAATCCGAGCAGCCACGAGCCGGACAAGGCCGACCGCCGGAAAGCTTTCAATGGCCTTTGCCAGGTATTGGTACAATCGGACAGGGAGGCCGGGACCATCAAGCTCCGCGCAACTTCGGATTCGCTGGAGGGTGCGGAAGTCATTCTGACCGTCAATAAGTAGACTTTTAACCTAACATACAGAACAGAAACAACGTATCAATGGAACAAATGAATAGAGGTTTCAGGCGCTTTTGCAAAACGATGGAACTGCGCGATGATCCCGCACTGATAGAATCGTATAAGAAAGCACATGGAAAAGGCGCCGCCTGGCTGGAAATTACACAAGGCATGAAAGAGGTGGGCATATTGGATATGGAAATCTACCTGTTAGGTACGCGGCTTTTCATGATTATGGATACGGTCGCCGATTTCGACCACGAGCAGGCGATGCGCGAACTTGCTCAAAAACCCCGCCAGGACGAATGGGAACAATATATGTCCCGGTTCCAGGCCACCACCTCCGGGGCCACAGCCAACCAGAAGTGGCACCTGATGGAGCAGATCTACAAAATGGAACAGGAGGAACAATGATAAAAAACAACCGGAATAGTAACACAATGAAAAAATGTAAGTTGGAAAACAGCCTGCTCAATCATCCAAGGAATATCCTGAGAGGATTTTTAACCGTGCTTTTGTTAGCACAATTGTCCGGGAATTGTCTCGGGCAGCCTACCCCTCCCAAGCCATTTGGCCCGGTGCCGACCAAAAACCAGATCCGTTGGCAGCAGATGGAGTATTATGCCTTTATCCACTTGTCGACCAACACGTTCACGGACCAGGAATGGGGATATGGCGAAGACGACCCCAAGATTTTTAACCCTGAAAAGCTGGATTGCCGCCAGTGGGCGCGGGTTTGCAAAGCTGCCGGTATGAAAGGCATTATCCTCACGGCAAAGCACCATTCCGGGTTTTGCCTGTGGCCATCGAAGTACACGGAGTACTCGGTGAAAAACTCCGGCTGGAAAAACGGCAAAGGGGATATTGTACGCGAACTGGCAGATGCCTGCAAAGAATATGGCCTCAAAATGGGGATCTACCTGTCACCCTGGGACCGCAATTATGCCGATTACGGCAAGCCCGAATACATTACTTACTTCCGCAACCAGCTTACGGAACTGCTCACGAATTATGGCGACATTTTCGAGATCTGGTTTGACGGCGCAAATGGTGGTTCTGGATTTTATGGCGGAGCCAAAGAAACACGCCGCATCGACGCCCGGACCTACTACGATTGGCCCAATACCTACAAACTGATCCGGAAATTGCAACCCAATATCGTTATCTGGAACGATGGCGGCGACAGAGCGGACCTGCGCTGGGTAGGCACCGAAGACGGACATGTGGGTGAAAAAAATTGGAGCCTGTTGAATGCAACTGGCGAAGTAACCCGGGAAATGCTCCGAAATGGTTTGGAAAACGGAGATTCGTGGGTGCCGGGGGAAGTGAATACTTCCATTCGTCCGGGTTGGTTTTATCATGAATATGAGGATACCAAGGTCAAAACACTGCCCCGGCTACTGGAAACTTATTACAGTTCTTTTGGCCGGAATGGCACGTTGCTGCTCAATTTCCCGGTCGACAAACGGGGGCTGATCCATGAAAATGACGAAAAAGCGGTGGTGGAACTAGCCGATGCCGTCAAAAAAGCTTTTGCTGTTGACCTTGCTGCAAAGAAAAAGGTCATTGCTTCCAACACCCGGGGTAATGCCGGAGATTTCGGTCCCGAAAAGGCAGTGGACGGGAAAAGTGAGACCTATTGGGCAACGGACGATAACCTGACCTCCGCTTCACTGACGATCGATTTTGGCAAACCTACGACCTTCAACCGCTTTCTCGCACAGGAATATATTCCACTTGGTCAGCGTGTGAAAGCCTTTAAGATTGAAGCGAGGGTGGGCAACGAATGGAAAGAATTAGCTTCGCAAACCACAATCGGCTATAAACGCATTCTTGTTTTCCCTACCGTACAGGCCACCCAGCTCCGCTTCACGATCACAGATGCCAAGAGTTCCCCGGTGATTTCCAACATTGCCGTTTACAATGCGCCCCAGATACTTACCACGCCGATTATCAGCAGAAACAAAGATGGGGCAGTCTCCATCGAAGCGGCTGATCAAGAATCTGATATCTATTACACGCTCGATGGCAGCAAGCCCAGTCAGCAATCCAGGAAGTACACTGCGCCGATCCCGACGGATGGAAAAGTAGAGATTCGCAGCATTGCTTTTGATCCAAAATCAGGGAACAGCAGCCCGGAAGCAAAGGAAAAATTTGACATCCCGCACAAAAGCTGGAAACTGCTCAATCTGGAAGACCCAAAAGCCAGTGCGGTGATCGACGGCAACCCTGGCACTGCCTGGTACCAGCCCAAACAGCAAAAATTACCGGCCGATCTTGTGATCGACCTGGGCAAAGAAGAGAACCTGGCCGGCTTCACTTACCTTCCGGGGCAGGGCCGCACGAATGGTATCATTTCGCATTTTCAGTTTTATGTATCAACCGACGGCGAGAACTGGAAACTGGCAAACGAGGGGGAATTTTCAAATATCAAAAACAATCCACTGGCCCAGACTAAGCCATTCGATGCTACAAAAGCACGGTACGTCAGGCTTCGCGCCCTTCAAAACACGCAGGGCAATGACGATGCGGGTTATGGTGAAATTGACGTGATCACGAAATAGCGGAGCTATGTTTCCGCTGCGCAGTCAAAAAGGCAGGGAATGGAACGCCCTTGTGCATACCATACCCTGCCGCTGCCACCGTTCATCCGGCCGACCGGCTTTCGTGCCGCCGCCCTTCTAACCAATGATTTACGTAATAAGGTTTCTGAATTAGTCCCTCTCAAGATAATCCGTGGCCCCGTACAGGTCATTAAATCCTTTCAAAAAAGACCTGGCCCGGATCAAAACAGCCTCGCCGAATGAAAGCGGGGACGTGTAAATCTCAGATGTTTCGGTGGGTTCGGTACCATCGGTGGTGAACCTGATCACCGCGGCGGGATCGTCACAGGTGATCGCGACCGACAGGTTTTTGGCATCCATTGTTTTTGCGCTTTTCAGAATATGCGTCCTCAATAATTTCGAGCCGATCACCTTCTCCCGCCATTTTGCCTGGATGCCGATTTGCCGGGTATCAATTGCTTTAAAGCCCAATGCAACAGCAGGCGAATGGTTTGGTACATTGAAATTGTGATTTTCAATATCCCTGAAAAGCGGGTCTGCCACCAGGCTATGCATATCCAGGCCTGCCGCCTGTAAGGTATCCAACTGTTTTTGCGCATTTTCAGCCGATTTTTCTGAGAAGTAGAGATTATTGTCAATCAATGCATCCGTCAGGGGCGAATTTTTCCGGCTATAATAAAATCTGAAATCCCTGCCGACCCCGTCGTAAAAGATGTTGTTTTGAATGCGTGTCCCCGTATTCGGGCCACGACCGAAGATCACATAAGCCCACTCGTCCCAGCGCTCGCCGTTTCGGTTGACCGGGTAGATATTGGCGAAAATATTGTTCACATAGCTGTTGTCGTGCTTGTGTTCTACCGCGCCGTAAACACATTTATAGACGATGTTTTCTGAAAACAATGTTTGTTCCTGCAGATCATCCGGGCGCAGCGCAGTTTGCACACCGGCACTGAAAATGTCGTGGATAAAATTCCGGCGGACCACATTCCCGGTTCCGGCACCCGACAGGTAAATCGCGTTACCATCCCCCATTGTTTCGACTGCGCTGAAAATTTCATTGTCCTTCAGCACATTGTTACGGGCGTGCAGGTACGGATAAAAAAGCGCCGTCCTTTCGGTGCCTTTTGCGTACCCGTCGGCCATCGCGTTTTTGTGGGCCGGGCTGATCTCATGCCATCTGATGGCCTTGTACCCTTCCCCATAGCGTGCATTGCTATAGTTAAAATCGCGGCTCCCGCTGACGGTAATGCCAATAAACGGAACGTGGTGCACCAGGTTATTGGTAATCACATTCTTGCCGCTTTGCGCCAGGTAGATCCCAAAACCAAACCAATACTGCTGCCCCACATGATGGATATTGTTGTTCAGTACCTCATTGGATTGGTTCACATCCTTCGTCCCCGGCCCATAGCCGCACAGTGCTATACCATGTTCGCCGACATACTGAATATGATTTCCTTCAATGCGGTTATTGCGACAATGCAAATCCAGCCGAATTCCGGCAGTCCCGCCATTTTTGAAATCACAACCTTCCACCACGCAACTTTCGGCGCCCCGCAGGCGCAGCATGGCATTGCCCTGGTCTACCGCCGACCAATCGTGCTGAAACCCGCGTTCCTGGTTGGTCCAGGTGTAGCGGTCATTGTTTACAAATATCAGATCCTTGAATATCAATCCGGTAACGGGAATGTCGGCAGGCTTGTCCTCTGACATTTCTCCGTTGATCAAAAACAATTCCGTACAAACAGGGGTCGAAATGTTTTTAGGCTGCCTACCATCCAAGGGCCATAACCACAGCTTCCCGGTCGAGTTGTCAACTGCCCACTCACCGGGCTTGTCGATGAAGGCAAGGCTGTTTTCCAGCCAGCAGGTCTCTGTAATGTGATGCGCTTCCAGCGACCACTGCGGCTGCGGGTCCAGCGGGTATGTTCCGCCGACAGCCGTTTTTACAGTTCTGGTTTGTGCATTTACACTTTCGACCGGCAGGATATTCATCGTCCAGGCAAATGTCGGGCGGATCAGCACCTCTACGCCCCGGCTGTTTTCCCAGGTATCTATCGGGAAGTTTTCAGACAGGATCAATGTTTTGTTATCCGCCCCTGCTTTGTTCTGAACGGGCATAAATCCCTCCGAGCGCGACCTGGGAAGTGCAATCTCATCCTGATAAAGCATTTTAAAATCCCACCCCTTTTTCAAATCTACATACCAAACATGGCCTTTTGCGCTTTCAGGCAAGAACTTCGGATCCGTGTCAGGCTTTTTCCAATTGCCTAAGTGCTCTGATCCCGTGATCGTGACCTTTTCTCCCGGATAGGCACGGTAAGTGATCTTAAAACCATTTTTTGCTGCATCTTTTAAATCAAAAACCACGGTTTTGCTGATCGGGTAAGTCCCCGATCTGAAATATACCGTGACATTTTCCCGCTGCCCGGACTCGATTTGTCGCCTGACTGCCGACTTTGCTTTTTCGATTGTCCTGAAAGGTTTTGCCTTGGTCCCGGGATTTTGATCGCTTCCATTTGGGGCAATGTAAAAATCAAGTGCTGGCAAACGGAAAGAGATAAAGGCCAGAAAAAGGCAGAGAACAAAACGTTTCATTAAAATTGGTCCTGGTTTTTAAAATGCTGAAATCATTGTTTCACAAACTTGTAGCTGGTCGTTGCGCCGGAGCCCTGATGCCGGATCACATACATTCCCGGCTGAAGTGCGGCTGTGCTGAGCACATGCACATTGGTCCCGGCCTGGTCTTTCACTTTTTTTGTTGAAACCGGAATCCCGTAGCTATTGAGTATAATGATCTCCGCGGATTCATCCTGCGAGGCTTTATAGGACAACTGCACCGTAGTTCCGGCTGGATTCGGGTAAGTGTTGAATTGCCTCAACTGATTGAAGTCGGCGGCAACGATATTGGTGTAGGTAACCATTCCCGCATCGTCCACCCCCTTGATCCTGTAATAGTTATGGCCTGCCAGCGGGGCCTCGTCCGTGAATGTATAGCGTGACTGACCAGCAGCCTCATCTATTGCAAAAACTTTTCCGACGGAATCAAAAGTACGCGCATCCGGAGAGCGCAATATTTCAAAGTAGCTGTCGGTCTCAGCCGTCACAGTGCCCCAGTTCAGCAATGCCGTCTGGCCCGACCTGGATACTTTCAGCGGAAGAAATGTGACCGGAAGTGTGGGTGAAGTGGTAGTCATTTCCAGCTTTACCAGCGCCCCGCCCCAGCCATCGGCAGGAGAAGCGTCGCTGAACCGGAGGTAGATCTCGTGATTGGCGTTCAGGTATGGGGTCAGGTCGAAAGTGTGAGTACCCAGGTTGCTGCCATCGTGAATATCCGCTGGCGAGCGGGTTATCTCCGTCCAGGTAAAGGGGTCCGGTCCCGCCTGTACCAGGTAGTTATTGTACATCGTGAGGTCTACGCTCACGCCGGTTACAGTGGGATCAACCGAAAGTTTGTAGATGAAATAATTGTTCAGGTCCGCATAACGCGAATGGTTGCCGAAATCAAAGCTGGAAAATCCATAATCATACAGATGCAGCTGCTCGCCTGCCGCATCCGCTGTCGGTTCAATGGTGATTTCGGTAAAATCCTTGTATTGCTTGCCCAGGTAATCAGCATACTGGAGATAGAGATCGACCAGTTCTTCGGGTGTTACCACCTCGAAATTGGTCGGGAAAGTGTTCAACTGGGAAACGATATCATTCACGCTCATACTGGAAACACTCACATTGAAAAACGCCGGCTTACTTCCGCTGTAATTCTTGATGTTGGGAAGCTCGGTGATATCATAGGTTTTCATAAAAGCCTTACCGCAGGCGATCATATTGGCGCTCGCGTTGCTGGCCACCGACACATCGCCCACATTGTAACCTACCAGCACCCCTTTCGCCTTCTGCAGATAACTATAAGGCAAGGCCTGTTTGAAATCCTGCCACAAGGTGCGCACCACCCGCTGGTCGGTCTTCAGCATATAGGCATCGCTTTGATCAAGAAAGGCTTTACGGCTTGCCAGGGGCATAATCGGGGCAGTATAACCCACACCGGAGACGGGTGTTACAAAGTTTGAATTTTCGATATTCCCGTAATAATAGGCTGCCACCGTCGGGTTGAGTTCATTGACCGTGCTCAGCATTTCCCAGCCCAGCGGATAGTCGGTGCGCAAGGCATTGTCAAAACTGTTTGGGAAAATCCGGTCGAGGAAGGACATATTGTCGCCATCGGTGCGGGTGACGGACACATACACTTTGGCAGGATCGAAAGTGAGGCTGCGACGTGGCTGGGCGGGAAGCGTCGCCAGCGGAAGTCCGGTACTCCAGCTGAGATTGAAGGTCTCGTAGGTCACGGTCACGAACTTCCCTTTCGAGGTAATCTTTTCCACAAAACTACCTTCGTCCGACTGCAGATACCACACGCCGATCACGGGGGAATTGGCGGGTGTCAGGTCCAGGAATGCTTCTTCCATGGCCAGAATCGCTGACGTTTTCGTCCCACGGTAATTGTTATACGTAAAGATCTTTTGTGAGATGATATAGTCCAGTGTGCCCAGACAAAAATGGGACAGGTGATGGGTGATATCCGTCCGCATATCGGGCGCCAGGTTGGTCATTGCCCAGGTGTACAGCCCCAGCCAGTCGGAAGCCAGTGTTCGCGAATCGGCAAGGATGGGCAGCGTTAATCCGTAGTTCGTGATCAGTTCGTTGCGCTGCGCTTCGGTCAGGATCACGGCATGATGCTTGGCCGCCAGCATGGCAGTGACATTGATCTTGGCCAGGTTATCGTCGCTCACCTGAAAGCCGGGAGGGTAAAAACCGCCCGAAGGATAACTGAACACTGCGGGATCGTACAAAACACACCCGGCTACGTCGGCGGAAAAATCGTCGATCAATGTATAGATATTGGTGTACTCGGTCTTGGTATAACCCGTCAGCTTGTCGAGCCAGAATTGTGTGGAAGTGCCGCTCACCGCTTCTACCAGCCCGTTTCCAACAACGAACATACGGGGCGTGGTGCGGTTGACATTGCCCTGCAACGACATCACCGTGAATATTTCCGGAAAAGTTTTGCCATTGATATTCACGTGGCTGATCGTCGTGGACGGTACGGCGGCGGCTCTCGGAAAAATCGTTTGAGCAAGAGTAACGGTGCTGCCCGCCACCCATAGCGCCAGGCAAAAAAGCAATCTAAAAGTTGGTTTCATAGTGATTCAGGTTTGATCAGGACAAAGTGTCAGCGGTCCCCGGAAAAAGCTCCGGGGCAATTGTTGCAATCATTATTTTCAAAACTTCCCGCTAATACCCGGGGTTTTCGGGGCCTAGTTTGGGGTTATTGGAAATCCTTGCGGGGGTGATCGGGAGATAGTAATGCTTTGCCTGGAAACTGGCCGGGCTGCCCGCCATCACATCATCGTTAAATTCGATCTTGAACTTGCCGGTGGTCATATCATAAAAAGTATAAATGCCGCTGAATTTGCGCGTGATCGCACTTTCTGCAATTCTCCATCTCCGCAAATCCCACCAGCGAATGTTCTCAAAAGCAAGTTCCACTTTGCGTTCCTGGCGAATATTGTCCCTCGTAACAGTTGCCAGTAATTTAATGCCCGCCCGCGCCCGGATCTGGTTAACGGCATCCAATGCTTCTTCCGGTTTGTTCAGTTCAAAAGCGGCTTCGGCAAGGTTCAGCAGCGTTTCGCCGTACCGGAACACAATGAAGTCGACCGACGTTTTACCCTGATCGACAGGTATCAACTTATCATCCAGGTATTTTTTGACATTAAAACCGGTCATCTGGCCCCCGGCATAGCCCCCCGCCGTAAACGACCGGCCCTGCGCGGCGCGGCCTTCATAAAATCCGCTGGTCACCTTGGTACCTTGAGGCGTAATGATCCCGCCCCAGTTTTCGATGGCCTCGCCTTTCCACATATCTCCTTCATAGTAAACGGTGGCGAAAAATCGCGGGTCTTTTTTAGCGAAAAGTTCCGACAGGTTCCAGGGCTTGCTGGTCGCCAGTGCGCGGTCGAGCTTGCCGGAAGTCCCATCCACATTTTCAAAAGATTCGACCATTTCGAGGTACACGGCAGTATTTGCGCCACCCCAGCCCGGGCAAAATTGAAAGGGCGACATAAAGAGGTCGTAGTTGCTGCCCACATTCACGCCCGTCAGCTGTTTGGAAAAAATCACTTCGCTATTGTTCTCATCCAGAAACAGTTGCCGAAAGTTCTCGGATTTTTGACCGGGCAACTTGTTGTACAAGGCAAATGCTTTTGAATCGATGATCTGTTTGGACGCGTCATAGGAAGCCTGCCAGAAACGCTGCGCCTCCGTGGCCGGGATGCCCACCAGCCCGTCGATTTCCACTTTGCCCCAGGTCGCGATACTGGCGGCAAACAATGCAGCCCTGCTTTTAAGCGCCAGTGCCGCATATTTGGTCGGATAGCCTGCTGCGGAATAGGATGCGGGCAAATCGGCCGAAACCGCGTCCATTTCATTTAAAATAAAATCATACACCTCCACTTCCTTATTTCTGGACACAAACAGTTCTTCTTCGGGGTCATCGATTTGCTGTGTCCGCGTAACCAATGGTATCCCGCCATATCTTTTCACCATATTGAAATAAATCAGTGCGCGGGCATAACGAATCTTGCCTTTGAGCTGCTTTTTCAGGTCCTCTGAAACCACCGTGGTTGTTTCTATTTTTTCCAGGAATTCGTTCGTTTTGCGGATTGTGGCGTAGGGCCAGAGTTCCAGTAAGCCGCCGTCCTTGTTGAGCAGCCCCGCCTTCCATTGAAAAAACAGCGGATGCCAGCTGCGTCCCTGGCGGCCCTCGTCGGACAAGCCGGATGTGGGGTCCACTTCTTCGAAACCGGAGCCGTCGCGTACCAGAAAATCCATATCGGCATAAACCCCGTCGACGTAGGCATTGATCAGCACGGCGTCATTCCACACTTTGTCTTCAGAAATAATGTTAAGAGGCGCTTTGTCCAATACCTGATTGCAGGAAACTGCTACCCATGAAAGGAGTACGGCGAGTATGTATGTCAATTTCATGATCGTGATTTTTGAATTATAAATTCAGGTTGATACCTACGGACATCGTTTTCTGGATCGGGTAGCTCCATCCTCTGGTTGCATCGGGCGACTCGGGATCGAGCCCGTACTTTTGCAGCGGGTTGAATGAAAGCAGGTTAGCCCCGGTAAAGAACAACCTGGCCTGGTCGACCCCAAACCGTTTCAAAAAGCTGGCGTTGACCGTGTAACCCAATTGAATGTTTTTCAAGCGTACGTAAGACGCATTTTTATACCAGAAATCGGAGTTCCAGTTGTTGCTGAGCTGGCCGAGTGTCTGCCTGGGGATGATCGCGTTCCGGTCGTTGTTTTCGGGCGTCCATCTTTCTTCCCAGATCACCTTATAAGGCGTCCGCACACCGTCCAGGTTGATATTCCCTGCCTGTAACTGCACATAATAAGCGGCAGACCCCTGAGCCAATGCGCTGAAATCGAATTTCTTGTAACGGAGGTTTACATTTGCGCCGTACATGATATGCGGGGTCCCGCCGCTCCCGATATTGGTTACGTCCCGCCAGTCTACCATACCGTCCTTATTAAGATCCACAATTTTGATATCACCGGGATGGAGCGTCGTATTGCCTTTTCCATCCATATCGTATCCCAGCGACTGTATCTCCTCTACAGACGTGAACAGGCCGTCGGAACGGTAGGCATTGTAGGAGTCCGTCCATTTGCCGGTCAGTTGTTTGAGCCGGATGTCATCGGGATCGCTGTATGTTACCTCGTCGTAATGCACCCAGCGCGATCTTGAATAAGACACATTGCCGCTGATGTCGTACCTCAGTCCACCCGCATTCCCTCTGTGGCCCAGCATTACCTCGAAGCCGCGCGTGCGCTGGCTGTTGATATTCTCACTGGGAAGTGACGCCCCGAAAGTACTGGGCAGCGATGCCACCCGTGTGCCGAGCATATGGTCGCGAAAACGGGAGAAAACATCCATTTCGGTATAAATCTTTCCGCCGAATAGGGAGAGTTCAAGACCCACATTGGACAATGTCATGGTCTCCCAGGTAATATTCGTATTGGCAAGCCCGGTCGTGGCCAGGCCCGGTACTTCTTTTTCGCCCACGACATTGAAGTCTGAGAATTGATAGCCGGTCAGGTACTGGAAGGCACCAATGTCATCGAAGCCGGTTTGACTGATCCCGCCCCGCAGTTTGAGGTTATCCACCCAGCGCACCTTGTTTTTAAAAAACGATTCCTCCGAAATGCGCCACCCGGCGGAAACACTGGGAAACAATCCCCACCTTTTTTCTTTCGGAAAATTGGGGGAGCCATCGTACCGCATGGTGACCTCGGCGAGGTACTTGTCTTTAAATCCGTAGTTGAGCCTGCCTACGAAACTGGCCCTGCCGCTCACGGTCGCGCTGCCGTTGGCCTGCTGGTTGGCCGTCCCGCCGGCGAAAAGCTGGTCGATAGCGCTGGTAATGTAATTTTCGCGGTAGGCTGAGAAATTTTTGTTGTTGTAATCGATCGCCTCAAAGAGCAATAAACCATTGAAGGCGTGCGCATTCCGGAATGTATGCTCGTAATTCGCGGAGAGCTGGCCCGTAAATACCTGGTTGGTCGTGTACGCCTGGCTGAGAGAAGTAGGCGAAGATTTTCCGTAAAGCGTGTATTTGTCGGCCGTGTAATCGTAATCCCAGATATCATTCTGTTTCGTCCACTTTTTATCCTCCTGCTGAATCTGGAAGTAGTTGGCACGCAGCCGCAGGCTCAATCCTTCGATTTCTTTCACATTGTAATTCAGCCGGGCCGAACCATTGACCGTTGTTTTGAAAACCTTATAATAACCGCCCAGCTCTTCATGCGTATTGATGATCGCATTAAACGGCCCCGGACTAATGTGCGGCACTTTGGTGGGGTCCGGGAAAGAGGAAGGAGAAGTGGGCGTACTGTCGAAAAAATCCATCCAGAACCATTCTTCGGAAGCAGGCCGGTTGGACTGACGAATATTTTCGCGGATAGCCGAAAGGTCCAGCGACAAGGTAAGCCTGGAAGTAAGGTTCACATCCACATTGGAACGCACATTGAAACGCTTGTATCCCGTGTTATCTCCTTTGAACATGCCGTCCTGGTTTACATAACCCAGAAATGTGTAGTACTTGACCTTATCCGTCCCGCCGCTTACGGTAAAATTGTATTGTTGCTGCGGCGCATGTTTCCGCATGATCTGGTCGAACCAGTTGGTGTTTGGGAATTGCGGATCGTTGCCGGCATAGTACTTGGCAATATCGGCTTCCGAATATTTGGCCGCATTGCCGGCAATGCCCGAATTCATCTGGATTTCCCGGTACAATGTGGCGTATTGCCCGGCATTCACCGGCTCGGGGAAATTGGTATAAGACTGGCTGGTCAGCGTGGTATTCAATGTGATCTTCGGTTTTCCGGTGGAGCCTCTCCGGGTGGTTACCAGTACCACGCCGTTTCCTGCCCGGGCACCATAAATCGCCGCCGAGGCATCCTTCAGAATTGAAATAGACTCCACTTCATTGGGATCAATGTTATTGAAGGGCTGCTCGGTACCATCCACGATCACCAGCGCACGCCCGAAGTTCCTGATATTGATATTGGCCTGATCAAACCCCGGCTGACCGCTGGTTTGCTTGGAGACCAGCCCGGGGAGGCGGCCAGCCAATGCATTGGCCAGGCTCGCTGCGGGGGATTTAACAAGATCCTGGGTTTTGACTGTCGCGATGGACCCGGTGACACTGGCCTTTTTCTGGCTTCCGTACCCGACTACCACCACTTCTTCCAGCGCTTTGTTATCGGCCAGCAGCATAATATCCATGGTAGTTTGATTACCGATCTGCACTTCCTGGTGCAGATATCCGACATAGCTGAACACCAGCGTGCCCTCCTCGCCAGCCAAATGAAGGCTGTATTTTCCAGTGATGTCGGTAATCGTGCCTGTCTGCGTTCCTTTCAACACCACGCTTACCCCCGGGAGTGGCTCATTTTTTTCATCGGTAACGGTTCCGGAAATGGTTTTTTCCGCACTGGCCGCCCTGAGTTCCTGCGCGGCCGGCACATTGCCCTGGTTTGTGGCAGGAGGAAGCGCGGCGGCTTTCGGAGCGTCGCCCTCTGGTTTTCTTTCAGGCGGCTTAGGGGCTGTGATGATCACGAACGACCCGCCTTTCTGCTGGACATATTGCAAGCCTGCGGCAGGCAATATCCTTTCCAGATTGGCCTCAAGCCTGTCCTGCCAGTTCACCGAGGCAGGTGCCACCATCCGGTTTTTCACCGCACGGTCGGCATACAGAATGTCTACTTGATAGTGTGTTTTGAACCGGCTCAAAACATCCGACAATTTCAGGCTGGCGGACTGACCGGCACTTTTTACTTCCTGGCTGGGCTTCATGGCCAGCGTCTGGGCGGGGCATCTCGTGAGCCCGCAAACCAGCACCAACAGGATACCTGGTATTATTTTCATCATACTAATTGGGTTTAGGAATTACTCAGATACTTCACTGGGCGAAAAAGTCACGCGCTTTCCGTCTATTTTATATTGAATGTCAAGGATTTGCGATATGGAGTTGATCAGCTCGACGTGGTCCAGTGCCTTGAAGGAGCCTGACACCGTCAGGTCGGCGAGTTCGGGCTGTGTTATTTTAACGGTCAGGTTATAGTTCGTTTCGAGCAGCCGGGCGATTTCGGTGAGAGAGGTTTTGTTAAAAACAAACCGTGATTCCTTCCAGGTGGCGTATTCGGCGGGCTTGTCGAAACGGTTTTGGCTGATACTCCCTTTGTCAAATGTCAGGCGGTCCCCCGGTACCATCAGCATTTCCCGCTTTTTGGCTCCATTCTGCTGCTGTACCCTTACTTTGCCCTTACTTAGCAAGACCTGCGTTTTATCGGAGCGGCTGTAAACGGTAAATTCCGTCCCCAATACCACCACATCCACTGCATCTTCGGTTTTGACGACAAATCGTTGTCCGTTTTGCTGGTGCGTCACTACAAATTCCGCCTCCCCTTTCAGATGTACTTCCCGGCTGTTGGCACCAAACCCCCAGCGCGGCACGGTCAGTACGGAATTTGTGTTGAGACTTACCCTGCTGCCATCGGCCAGTGTCCATGATTTGATTTCCCCCGGCGCAGTCGAAAGCTCACGGTACAGGATCTGTTTCTGAAAAAACCAGCCGCAGGCAACTGCCAGCAATGCGATACATGCAGCGACCAGTAGCGCAAGTCTCCTTCTGCCGAATCCGGGTTCCGGCCCGGAAACATATTCCTCCCCGGCAGACAGGATGTTTTTTCTGAACCTTTCGATTCCACGCTGCACATCGACGGTATATTGTGGCCGGGCCAGCTCCCATTCCACCAGATATTTGTAAAAAAGCTCTTCATTTTCCGGCAGCCGGGCCCATTCGTCGATCTGCTGGCGCTGGATGGCCGACGCGTTGCCCCGGAAGTGGTCGAACAGTAATTCCTTGGTGATTTCAGGATTCATTTTTTGTATTTTTTTAAATAGCTCCATTTTTCAAGCGCACTCGCAAGCAGTAACGTGGCAGCGCTACGAGAAAGAAAGCATCATCAGGAGTGAGATAAACCATTTATTTTTAATCATCGAGCGAACCGTCTGGCGTGCGCGGTAAATCTGGACTTCCACCGTCCGAACGGAGATATCCAGTTCTTGGGCAATTTCTTTAAAGGATTTTCCTTCGAAATTGAATTGCAGGTAAATACTCCGTCGCTGCCGCGGCAGACCGTTGATGATCTTTTCCAGGTCCTGGTACAGCTCTTCATATTGGGTGATCTGGTCGGGGTGCTGGGATTCGCTGCCGATCACATCGAAATGGTCTTCCATCGGCATTTTCTTCGCCGCCTCCCATTTCAGATAGTCATATCCTTTATTCCGCACGGCCCTGAACAAGTAAGCGCGGTAAGAAGTAGCGATCTTGTCGAAGATCCGCTTGGCATAAAACTGATAGAAAATATCCGAAACAATGTCCTCGGCGATTTCACGCGAGGCCACAAACTTGATGGCATGGGTGCAAAGCGGCTGGTAGTACCGGCTGTAAAGCAATTCGGTGCCCAGCTGGTAATTTTCCAGTAATGTGGCCCTGATAAAAAACTCATCGTCCTGATGCTCCGAACCATCGGCCTCTTTTTCCTCCTCTTTGTTTACTGCCAACAGCTGACTTGAAACCTGGTCTGCGCTACGGTTTGTGAGTGCCTTAAATTTCATACGTAAAAAGAGGACAAGAATTTATTAGTAAACTTCTATTCAAAGTATACTTACAGACTAGTAAGCACGTGTACACTACTTACAGTAAATGCAGATTTTTTTTAAATATTTTTAGAATGCTGTACCGGCCCTGATCAAGCCCGGTCGTGGCGCGCAAGGCTTTTGCCATCAGCACATTTAAGGCAAAAGTCTTCTCATGGTTTTCCTCTCCCAACGCAAAAGTTGGTACCGCTGTTGACCCCTTACATATAAACAATTGATAACCAGGCAAATTAGTTATAGCCAGCAGTACCATATATCCATCTAACCGTGGTACCTTCACACGGAGACGTTTCAGCCATCGTGCACCGTCCAAAACCAGCGAGCTGCCGGAACCAAGGCAATGAAAAATAGACGGTCATGGATAAAGCAGTAAGGATATTGCATCTCGAAACCAGCACTGAAGATTCGCTTGCGGTCCGCAATGCGTTATGGAAGAACCAGCACACATACCAGCTATTCGTGGTAACCTCCCCGACCGACTTCCTGGCATCCTTATCCACCTTCCTACCCGACGTTATTCTTGCAGCCCACCCTACTCCCGATTTTGATATGCACGAAGCACTGGCCCTTTTCAAGGAAACCGGGATGAGGATACCTTTCATCGTCCTGGCTGGAATAGGTTCAGAGCCAGCGGCAATCGCCCTGGTCGGTCAGGGCGCCGATGACTATATCGTAAAAGACCGGCCTGGCAGGCTACCGGTTGCCATCGAACAGGCTTTACGAAGGTTTCGCCTCGAAAACGAGAGACAAATTTCCAATGAAGAACTTGTCGTCAGCGAAAACCGCTATCGCTCGCTGATTGAAAACAGCGCCGACACAGTGGTAATTCTTGATCAGACGGGAAAACCAACCTATGTTTCGCCATCTGTCAGCAAAGTATTGGGCTATTCCCAGGCAGAGATCATGCAGATGGATCTCGCTGCTATGATGCATCCGGACGATCTGGCACCAACCGCGCTGATTCTTGAGAAAGTGCTTGCCAGTCCGGGCGTCCCGATCAAAGGACATACCGGCAAAATGTTGCATAAGGATGGCGGCTGGCGGTGGATAGAGGCAGTAGTGACCAATTGCCTGGATGATCCGGCTGTGAACGGGATCGTCGACAATTTTCGGGACATCACAGAAAGAAAGCTCTTGGAAGAAAAATATCAGCTTTTGTTTGAGACAAGCATGGATGGAATCCTGCTCACAACGAAAAATGGGAAGGTAGTAGCCGCCAACCGTTCCGCCTGCGAAATTTTCCAAATGAGCGTGGATGAGATAGTCTCAGCAGGAAGAGACGGCCTGGTAGACCTGAACGACCCGGCCTTGGGCAAGTTATTGCGGGAACGGGATCTTGCCGGCAGGGCAATCGGAGCACTCACATTGAAACGGAAAGACGGCACAACATTTCCGGGTGAAATATCCTCTACGGTGTTCAGTGACACCTTTGGAACTGAAAATACCGCCATGATCATCCGGGATATCAGCCAAAGGAGGGCTATCGACATGCAGCTCTATGAAAGCGAGCAATTCAACAAGGGCATACTCTCTTCGCTGACCTCACACATCGCCGTAATCAACAGTGCAGGGACAATTATTGCGGTCAACAAAGCCTGGGACGACTTTGCAAGGGCAAATGAAGGGCTCCCGCTCGCACGGACTTCAACGGGAAGCAATTATTTCGCGGCTTGCGAAAAAGCAATTACAGCAGGGGAAAGTGATGCCGCCAGGGCCCTCGAAGGAATCCTGTCCGTGTTCAAAAAGGTTGTTCCGGTCTTCGAGCTGGAATACCCGTGCCATTCCCCGACCGAAAAGAGATGGTTTATCCTCCATGTCATGCATTTCGGGGACGATGAAGCGAAGGTGGTCATTTCCCATCAGAATATCACCGCGCTCAAAGCCACGGAAGAAAAGCTTTTGCTGAGCCAATCCAGATTGAACGAGGCGCAGGCCATCGCAAAAATCGGAAGCTGGGAGGCCGATCTGAGCACATTAAAACTATTCTGGTCAGAAGAAACCTATCACATTTTTGAGGCAATCCCCGAGGATTTCAGTCCTACTTACCAGGGTTTTTTAGCGCTGATCCACCCCGATGATCGCGAAATGGTAGATCTCGAGATCCGGAACTCGATCACTGAAAATAGTTCGCATTGTGTCGAGCACCGCATTGTCACGGCCAGCGGACTGGAAAAAATAGTGGAAGAACGCTGGCATATCGTCAAAAGCGAGCAGGGGAATGCCCTTCGGGCCAGCGGCACATGCCAGGAAATCACCCAGCGAAAAAAAACCGACGAATTGATCATTGCCTCCCAGGCCAATCTGAATGCGATCATTGAGAATACGGAGGCATTTATCTACTCCCTTGACAGGAAGTTCAACTACATTACTTTTAACAGCCGGCTTGTGGAAAACATGAAAAGCCTCTACGGCGTTACCATCCACCCCGGCTACCCTATTTTCGACTTCATCGGCACATTTGACCCCGATGGCGCCGAAGAATGGCTCGAAATTTATTCAAGGGCGCTGGAAGGGCAGACGGTAAAGTTCGAAAAGAAATTCCAAGCGAACGGATCCAATACATACACCCACTTTTCCATCAATCCCATTTGGAAAGAAAATGCCGTCATCGGGTTGTCGTGCTATGTTCATGACATGACAGAAGAAAAACAATCCAACGAAAGAACCAGGTTTCAGGCGAACTTACTTGATACCATCGGGCAATCGGCGATTGCCACCAATCTGGAAGGGTCCGTCATTTTCTGGAATAAGGCGGCAGAGCAAATTTATGGCTGGAGTGCCCAGGAGGCTTTAAATAAAAACATCATGGACCTCACCCCGGCCAGAGAGTCGCTTGCCAAGGCCGGAGAAATAATGACGATGCTGAAGTCAGGTAAGGCATGGTCCGGGGAACTGATGGTCCAGCGAAAAGACGGAACGCATTTTCCCGCATCCATCACCAATTCGCCTATTTACGACCAGTATCATCAATTTACCGGTATCATGGGTATCTCGTCAGACATCACAGAAAAAAAGCAAACACTTTCTGCCCTTGAGGAGTCGGAACGCAATTACAGCAGCCTCTTCCATTTAAGCCCGCTGCCGATGTGGGTCTTTGACCTGGAAACCCTGCGATTTCTGGATGTGAATGACGCTGCACTATGTGCTTACGGATATACCCTCGATGAATTCCTGTCGATGACGATCAAAGCAATCAGACCAGAGGAGGACATGCAGAAGTTGGACGAGATCCTGGCGTTGGAAAATTCGGGCGGGCAAAAATTCATTACCCGGGGAATATTCAGGCACCAAAAGAAGGATGGCACGCTGATCCAGGTTGACATCCAAAGCAACATCATCACTTACCGGGGCAAGTCGGCGAAAATTGTCATCGCCAGCGATATGACCGAAAGGTTCAACTACATCCAGGCCGTTGAACAGCAAAATACCAAACTTCGTGAGATCGCCTGGATACAGTCGCATGTAGTGAGGTCCCCGCTCGCCAGGATCATGGGTATTATTCCGATGATCAAGGACATAGATACCTACGCGGAGGAGCGGGAAACCATGCTGGAGTATTTGCTCATTGCAGCAAACGAGCTGGACGATGCCATCAAAACCATCTCCGATAAAACCAAAAATACAGAACTGGGCCGGTAATCGTACTGGCAACGATATCTTAAACCGCTGCCGGAGCGATCATCTGCGATGATTCCCTAAATCCCGCTGTTAAAGTAAATCGTAAAACGGCTCCCTTCACCTGGCTCGCTTTCAACCAAAATACTGCCGCCCGAAGCATCTACAATTTTTTTGGTCAGGTATAGGCCAATGCCGTACCCGTCCACCTCGGTCTTCAGCCGGGCATATTTGTTGAATATCTTCTCAATATCCGGTTTCTGCATACCTACACCGTTATCCGAGACCGACAGCGCGATCCCCTCAGCATGGACAGAACTCTCGATCATAATAACAGGTGTCTTTTCCGACCTGTATTTCAGGCTGTTTGCGACCAGGTTGTAAAGAATACTCCGCAGGTTTTTCTTGGAAAAATTGAGTTCTCTGATCTCCAGGTTTCTGATGATCGAAGCACCCGTTGATTTAATACTGCCATTCAGGCCCCACTCGATGTTATCAATCAGTTCATCGAGATCATTTTTTTCAATGGTCAGCGCATCATTTTCAATTTTGGCCACTACCGCGATTTCCCTGATCAGGTCACGAAATTTTTTAATGGATATATCAATCATCGGCAGAAGTTCCCTTAACTCCGCTTCCGTAGTGTCCTCAGCGGTCAGTAACGAAATGCACCCTTCGATGTTCCCCAAAGGCTCCAGCAGGTCATGGGAAGCGGTATGCACAAAATTATCAAGATCGGCATTGATGCGCATCAGAACCTCGTTTTTCTTGTCCAGCTGACGCTGCACCCGTTTTAGCATGGTAATATCGTTGAAAGTAATAATCAATCCACTGGCCCGCTGATCGGCCTGCCGCACGTACGGCATGGTCATCACCTGGAACCAGCTGCCGCCATGGGTCTCAATTTCCCTGGTGATTACTTTTTCATCAACCAATACCTGCCTGATGTCTTCGAAAATGGTTTCGAGCTTAAAATTTGTCGAAATATTGGCCAATGGCCTTCCTATGTCACTTTCCTGCAGATTGACAAGCTGGACCGCCCCGGGCGAAAACCGCATGACGCGGAGCTCACTGTCAATAAAAAGCTGTCCGTTGATATTGCTGCGGAAATAGTTGTTGAGGTCATCGTTGAGCTCCTGGAGCTCCTTATTTTTAAGTTGGTAATCCACGTTGATCGTATGCAATTCTTCATTGACCGATTGCATTTCCTCATTGGTGCTCTGCATTTCCTCATTGGCCGAAAGCAACTCTTCATTGAAGGACTGCATGTTCTCATTGAGCGCGTAGAGCTTTTCATCCGAGGCCAAAAGCCTCTCCTTGTATTCCCGATTTTCCCTTTCCAGGCTTATTGTATAACTGTTAAAATAAAGCGATTCATCAAATACCTGGTCGGTTGCTTTTTGGAGATCGGAAGGTCCCCCTTCCTGAAAGCGTATCAAATAGCACCCGGTATTTCTACCCTTAAAAACCATCGGACTGATTTTGAGGCTTACTTCAATCACTTCTTCCCCGTGCCTGATCTTGATCCCGCTCACGGAGGTTGCCTGCCCTGTAGTGGCGAGCTGGTCCATTCCCGACTTGAAAACAACGGCCAGTGTGGGTGGCAGGAGCTCCATCAAATCCATCGTCATGATCTTCTGGAGCAGAAACCGGGATGTTTCCCCGTATGATTTCAGGATTTTGTAGTTTTGGTCAATGCATATGATCAGGCCCTCCAAATCCTTCATCAAGGTTTCATTGACGGCATCGCCCAATGTCCGGCCGATATTCTTGAACGTACCCTCAACGGGCAGAGTACCTGTGAGAGGCTTGTTATAGGAAATTTGCGGCAACGAAAAGGCGTCGAACCGGACAGCCTGATTTTCGTCCTGATTTTGGTAGACCCTCCATTTTTTATCGATGACAGCAAGGCTCTGCAGTATCGGGGTTGGGTTTTCACTTGACCCCAAGAACAGATACCCATGTTGCCTGAGACCAAACAGAAGCATGAGGTATATCTTCTTTTGAAGCACCGGTGTCATATAGATCAGCAGGTTACGGCAGCTGATCAGATGCATATTGCAGTAAGGCGGGTTTTTGACCAGGTCGTGCTGGGCAAATATCACCATCTTTCGGATTTCGGGATTGACCCTGTACTGATCGCCTTCTAAAATGAAAAATTTTTCCAGGCGCTCGGCGGAAATATTCCTTGTGACCGACGGACTATATAGGCCCCGGCTGGCTTGTGCAAGGGCCATGGTGTCGATGTCCGTGGCAAAGATCTTGACCGGGTGTCCATCGGCCTTCTCCCCGAGCTGCTCGGTCACCAGCATCGCCATCGAATAAGCTTCCTCGCCCGTGGCGCACCCGGCTACCCATACCCGGAGTTCCTGACCCGGATCCAGACTTTGGATAATAGCCGGGAACACCTCGGTTTCAATCGTGGCATAAGCCTCGCTGTCACGGAAAAATGCGGTGACGCTGATCAGAAAGTCTTTGGCCAGTGTCTCGATTTCCGCCGGATTTTCTTTTACAAAATCCAGATAGCTTTGCAGCGTGCCGAAACTTTGATTGGCGGCTCGTCTCTTGATCCTTCTTAAAATGGTACTTTGCTTGTAGTCGGAAAAATCAAGCGGCAACTGCTCGCTGATGAGCCCGATGATTTCATTCACGTTCTGTTCATCGGTCATGTGAGAGGCTACCAGGTCCAGCTCCCTTTTAACATATTCTTCAATAGCTGCTGGCATTGCTTCGGGCTCGAGAATGAAATCGACCATCCCGGTTGCAATCGCATTGGAGGGCATGCTGCTGAACTCGGCGTATTGGGGATCACGGGCGATCACAACGCCGCCTGATTTTTTAATCGCCTTGGCCCCGTCGCTCCCATCCGACCCAAGGCCCGATAAAACGACCCCGATAGCCCGCGGGCCACAGTCGGCAGCGAGTGATATGAAAAATTTATTGATGGTCAGGTAGGGCGTCCTTTCGATTGTTTTTTCGCTCAGGTACAGCACTTGTGCACTGATGGTCAGAAACTTATCGTTAGGGATCAGGTAAACTTGGTTAGGCAGCACCAGCATGCCGTCCTCGGCCTCCTGCACAATGAGCTTGCTGTGCCTCGACAGCAATTCAACCATCCTGCTTTTGAAATCAGAGGATAAATGTTGCACAATCACATACGAAACCCCATCCAAAGGCGTATGTTCGAAAAAGGTAATCAATTCTTCAAGCCCTCCGGCGGAGGCACCAATGGCTATGATATGGTGCGGCAACATGGTAGACATAATACCTTCGGTTTAACGTGAGATGAATTCCATCATGAGTGTGGCGCTTGATCGTCGTAAAGTAGCGGCGGTGTAATTGGTCGACGTTACGGGAATTAATTTGACAAGGTTAGCATTTAAAATTGATTTATAATTTATTGATTACTAAAGCCTGCTTTATATTCCGTGCGAACAGGATTCCGGCTAAGCCGGGCGATCTGGCAGTTCGTGTCGTTATTGTTTCAGGTCGCCAGGATCTCGCAACGGGCGGCCGTTTTGTTAAACAAAAGTGGTGTAAGTGGAATGCATGGGATACTGAGGCGTATATTGTGCCCGAGCAAGGCCCCTAAGCCCTGACCCGACCGCCCCGGGCAAACCGGGACTGGGTTTGGCATGCCGCAATGATGGACGATCCCGATAGACGTGGTCTTATAGTTACTGTTTAAAAAAGATAAAATAATGACATTCAATTGACAATAACCGTGATAGAAAAGGACAAACCGAGGCTGGCAAGACTCATCGCCATTCTGACCCAACTGCAGTCGAAGCGGATGATCACGTCGACGGACCTTGCCGAAAAATTCAATGTCAGCACCAGGACAATTTACCGTGATATCCGGACACTGGAAAGTGCGGGTGTGCCTGTTGTGACGGAAGAAGGAAAAGGATATCATTTGATGGAAGGATACCGCCTGCCGCCCGTCATGTTTACAGAAGAAGAGGCAAATGCGTTTATAACCGCCCAAAAGCTTGTATTGTTAAACAACGATTTGTCGCTGACGGCCAATTATGCGAGCGGCGTCACCAAAATCAAGGCCATCCTGAGAAACAATTCCAAAGAAAAAGCATCGCTTCTTTCGGAGCGTGTCGCATTCGAGGAAACCTCACATCAAAAAGTGTCCAGCAATCTTTTATCCGCACTGCAAATAGCGCTTACGAATTTCAATGTCGTCAAACTAGAGTATTATTCACCGGCCAGCGGCGAAACCACGACCCGGCTTGTCGAGCCCTTCGCGGTGATCAACCGTGTGGGGGACAGCTGGTATCTGATCGCATGGTGCCAGACACGCAGGGACTTCCGGCTTTTCCGCTTCGACAGGATCCAAAAAATGGAAATCACCCAAAAGACCTTCCCTCCACACCAAATCAGCCTGGAAGCATATCTTGAAAATTATAAAAGTAAATTCCGAGACCCCTGACATATGGCTGTCACCAGTAGCCGCTTGTTTCGTGCCATCACTTAAAAACGAGAAACATGAACAACAGCGAAGCAAAAAAAACACCATTGACCCCAGAAGGATATATGCCGGTCACGCCATGGATCATCTCACGCTCATCGGCGGAATTGATCGGGTTTTTACGGAGTGCTTTTGACGCAGAAGAAATCCCTTACAGCAGGATCACCAATGAGGAAGGGCGTATTATCCACGTGGTCGTAAAAATCGGTGAAGCGATCGTCATGCTCTTCGACTCGCGCGAGGGCTGGGCACCAACGCCCGCTTTTTTGAATCTTTATGTGGAAAATATCGAAACCACTTATCAGAAGGCGCTCGAATCCGGGGCGAAATCAGTGACCGATATTACATCGCTCTGGTTTGGGGAAAAGGTCTGCAGGATTCTCGATCCCTTTGGAAACCTCTGGTGGCTCAACGAGCGCGTGGAAGAAATCAGTTTCACGGATCCCGACATCGCGCAACGTGCATCCACCCCGGCAGCCCAGGAGGGGATCGCCTATATCCAACGATCGCTCGGCGAAGCATTTATTGCCCAAAAAGCCTTTTTTCAAAACTGAAATTCGCCCCCGGTCAATTCTGATTACCGGAGTTCCGAAAGGCAGAAGGGGACAATCCTGTCTTCTGCCTGAAAAACTTATTGAACGATTGCGGATGTTCAAACCCCAGCATAAACGCAATCTCTGCGGTGGTCAAAACTCCACCTGCGAGCATTTCTTTTGCCCTTTCGGCCAAACGGAGATGAATATGCTGCTGGGTCGTTTTCCCGGTAAGTGATTTCAGCAGATCCGACAAATAGCGCTGCGACACCTGCAATTGATCTGCCACTTCATGAGTAGTGGGCAAGCCGCTTACCAGGGCCTGCTGCTTTTTGAACCGCTCATTTAAATATATGTTCATCTGATCGATCAGGTCATGATGAAATGGCTTGCGGGTAAGGAATTGTCGGTTGTAAAAACGATTGCAATGGTTTAAAAGCAATTCAATCAGCGACACCAGCAGGTCCTGACTGAAAGCGTCAATGTTCGTGTGGAGCTCCGTGCTGATCGCCTCAAAAACTTTGGTTATGATTTTCTTTTCGCCTTCGGAAAGGAATAAGGCTTCCGACACCGAATAAGAAAAGAAGCCGTACCGATGAATGTGGGCGGCCAAGGGATGCTTGTAGAGCAAGTCAGGGTGAAAAAACAATGCGTACCCTTCATGTTCAGCCACATCAGCCGACAGCTCAACTAACTGATTGGGGCCAACGAAAGCGAGCCCTCCTTCCCGGAAATCATAGGAACCCGGCCCGTAGGTCGCTTTTCCCATAAAGCTGGATTTGAAGGCTATTTTATAGAAATGAAGTACATATTGACTCCCGGCGTCAGTCAGGTCAGGCTGATGTTGGTCGTAATTGACCAATGAAATCAGCGGATGGAGCGGCTTTGGTAAGTGAAGCCGCTCCATCAACGTGGTGATATTTTCAAAAACCATTGGCTGATTGGTCATAAATGTTTCCTGGTCCTGGCTGTAAAATTACGGCATTGTACCCACTTACCCCTGGACAGTCGGGCGTATTACAATATCCCCTACATCCACATTGTCGGGCTGGTCTATTGCATAGCTAACTGCCTCAGCGATCGCGACCGCGGGGATGGCCATTTCTGCCGCCCTTTGCTGAATCACGTTCCTGATTTCATCATTTTTGATATGGCTGGCAAATGGAGTGTCCACAAATCCCGGTGAAATACCGGTGACACGCCAGCGCCCGGCCGATTCCTGGCGTAACGCTTCGCTGATCGTCCGCACAGCATTTTTTGTTCCGGCATAAACGCCCATGGTCGGAACAATGCTAAGTCCTGCGGTAGATATCATGTTAATAATATGCCCCGATCCCTGCGTCTGAAAGATGGGCAGAGCGGCGGCAATGCCGTAGAGCACACCTTTCAGATTTACGTCGATCATCTGTTCCCAGCCCTCCACATCCAATGCTTCCATGTGATGGAGCTGGCTAATGCCTGCATTGTTGATCATTACATCCAGCCTCCCGAATTCACTGAGGGCCAACGCGGTAAGCCCGGCAACCTCGTTCTTTTTCGTTACATCCATCTGCAAACAGGCAACCTCTCCTCCCGTGTCCCGGATACGTCCGGCAACCGCGTTCAGTAAATCGGCCCTGCGGCCACCCAGCACCACTTTCGCCCCGCGGCTGGCAAGCAGCTCGGCGATTGCTTCGCCGATTCCGCTGCTTGCGCCTGTGATCGCCACTACTTTTCCTTCAATTCCGTTGCTCATATTGTCTTAGATTTGCTCATGCAAAGTTCTATCCAAATGTGCAGCCAGGTGTAGCCAGAAAGGTTCAATGTGTAGCCAAATTGTGTCGCCCCAACATTAGAAATCCAGGCTAACAAATATATCAGTCGTTGATCCTTCCTCTTATGCAATCGATGCTTGCATCAAGGCTGCCAGAATGGGTCGAGCGAGGAATTCCGGGCCTTTCAAACCATTATAAAAGACCTCCGGACACCGTTATCCTTTCACCGGTTACCCAGCCGGCATCATCGGACGCCAGGAACACCGCCACCTTTGATATATCTTCCGGTTGTCCGATACGGCCCAGTGGGGTGAGCGGAAGCATTTGTTTTTCAATATCGCCCCCGATAATCCCCATTTCATGGTTTCCTTCTGTGTCTGTAACGCCAGGCGCAATGGTGTTGATGCGGATCTTTTTAGGGCCCAGCTCCTTCGCCAGCGCTTTGGTCACATTGTCAATCCCTGCTTTGGCAGCCGAGTATACCATCACGCCCGGAATCGGATTCTGGCTTACGGTCGAACTGACGTTGATGATGCTTCCACCATTTTCGCCAAACATCCCGACGGCTTGCTGGATACTCAAAATCGGACCCATTAAATGCGTATTTACCTGTAAATGAAAACTTTCCTCAGAAATATCATTCAATAGTTCTATTTTGAATACCCCGGCGTTGTTGACCAAAATATCGAGTCGACCAAACGCTTTTGCCGTTTCTTCAAAAAGCCTTCTGATATCTGCCGGCTTCGAAATGTCAGCTTGTACCGCCACGGCAGTACCACCATTTTCCGTAATCTCTTTCACCACCTGATCAGCATTACCTTTACTTGAAGCATAGTTTACGACAACTTTTGCGCCCGCTTTCGCGAATGATTTTGCGATCCCCGCACCAATCCCCTTGGAAGCCCCTGTCACAACGGCTACCTTATCTGCTAGTTTTAAGCACATTACCATGATTGTTTTAATGAGCTGCAAAGCTATATGGTATACACAGTTTCGGCAAGTATGTACTTTTTTGTATCTTACATACCCAAAACATACTATTACTGAATGTCAATAAATTAAAATGAAAAAAAGTAAGCAAGAATGTCCGGAAATGCCGACTTGTTCCGTTGACTACGCCTTCAGACGCATCGGAGGAAAATACAAAGGAAGAATTTTATGGTACCTGCACGAACATGCAGTCCTGCGCTACGGGGAATTGGGCAGGACAATGCCGGACGTCACAACCAAAATGTTGACACAGACATTAAGGGAGCTGGAAGCCGATCATCTGATCAGCCGGAAAGTATATTTCGAAGTGCCGCCCAAAGTGGAATATACCTTGACGGAGGTTGGCCAGGAACTAGTCCCCTTCATCGAGTACCTGAGGCAATGGGGGGAGAAGCAGATCAAACGGGAAATGCTTCAGACTTCCTGATCCGCTCCCTGAGTAACAAGACGGCAGTTGATGAGAAATCCACCGGCTTTCTACCGAAAGGGGTGCGTCCCAATTTCATAGGAAAAATGGTGATTCGTTCAAAACAGCCTCCACACGCAGACTCCTGACCTCAGTGGGGCAACTGCTCCCTGAAACGTCCGTATACCCAGGTTCCAGCCACGGCGCTTAGCAACGTAACGACCACGACCGTAGCCCCTACCCCTATCTGGGCAAACATCGGCCCTGGACAAGATCCGGTCAGACCCCAGCCCAATCCAAATATCAGGCCGCCGTAAATTTGTCCCTGGTTGAATTTTTTATCCTTGAAGGTAATTTGCTCTCCATGTACCGTCTTGCTATTTGTCACCTTAATCAGCCAGACGGAGAATATGCCTACCAACACGGCACTGCCGATGATCCCGTACATGTGGAAAGACTGAAGGCGGAACATTTCCTGTATCCGAAACCAGCTGATTACCTCGGCTTTGACAAAAACGACCCCGAACAACATACCTACGACCAGATATTTAAAGTGATAGTACCACGGGTGGTGCTGTTGACTTTCATTGATGCAGATAGCATCCATAGCACGGATCTCGTGCTCACTTTGACCTGTCACAGGAGGGTTGGATTTGTTCATCGATTGTGGCGAGGTTTGTTTATTTTAAATAATAGATTGCCTGCCCGTATTTCAACGGATTTTACACTTGATCATAAATTGAGTATGACCGGTAAAATCCAGTTGGCCATTGCAAAACCTCCGATCATAAAACAGATCGTGGCGACCAGAGATGGCCATTGTAATGTGGACAGCCCCATGATCGCATGGCCGCTGGTACAACCTCCCGCGTAACGTGACCCAAAACCTACCAGAAACCCTCCGCCAACCATCATGATCAGACCTCGGAGTGTGAGCAGGGCGTCCCAGCCCACCATGTCGGCCGGCACCAGGGAAGAAAAGTCCGAGATGCCATATGAGGCAAGTTCTTTCACAAGCTCTTCATTTACCTGGATGGCATCGGGAATGGTGAGATAGTTGATGGCGATCGCTCCTCCCAAGAAAATACCCAGCACGAAAACCAGATTCCAGGTCTCCTTTTTCCAGTCGTATTGAAAAAAGGGAATCCCGGCGGGGAGGCAAGCCGCGCAGGCATGGCGCAGTGAAGACGATATCCCGAAGGATTTGTTCCCCAAAACCAGCAGGGCGGGTACAGTGAGCCCGATAAGTGGGCCTGCTATATACCAGGGCCAGGGTTGTTTGATTATTTCCAGCATGAAAACGTTTGATATTTTAACTTTTCTGAATCACTATGTAAAGTTCGGGATGACTGACCGGCCGGTCAGTGACATTTGTCACCCATGGACAGCACATCTAAAAAAACTTCAGCTTAGGCAGGAACCTTCCGGTGCGCCGGCTGTACGATTCGTAATCCGGGTACGCGGCAAGAAGCAGCCGCTCTTCATAAATGGATTTAAAATAGAATAGCACGGCCAACAGCACAGCCATACCCAGCTTTCCGGCATGGGCGCGGTACAGTCCATAACCCCATAAACTGGCTATGATACCTGAGTAAAGCGGATGTCGAATCAGCCAATAAATGCCCGTTGTCACCAGATGGCCATCGGGTCGTACCGATGGAAACGGGGTCAGGCTTTTCCTCAATTGAATGATACCAGCCAGAAAAATCCCTGCTCCCGTCATCGCCATAGCAAACCCGATTACTCTGATGGTTTGATTTGCCGGAAGGTTTATAAAAGCAGGTATTGAAATATAGGCGATCATCAACAATATTTGAGCGCCCACAAAAATCAAATCTTTCCGTTTTCTTTTGGAAGCGATCATAAGATTAGGGTAAAACAGCCATTTATTTTAAGTGCGACAGCTCGGTTGATATAATGTAAATGCCCATCACCAACACAAACCAGCCAAATCCTTTTTTCAGCAAACCTGCATCCACCTTTTTGGAAACTGCGCTTCCGATCAGCACGCCGGCCATGGCCATCACCGTAATTTTGAGCAGAAAAATCCAGTCGATCGCAAAATGACCGATGTCCCCCACAAACCCAATCAGTGAATTCAGCGCTATAATGAGCAGCGAAGTACCGACAGCTTCTTTCATGGGCATTCCGAGTACCAATACCAACGTCGGTATCAACAGAAATCCTCCGCCTGCCCCCAGGACACCCGTTGTAAGCCCGATGCCGACACCGCTGAGCAGCATCCGGACAATGTTTCCCTTAAGATCACATTCCAGGCAGCCTGGTTTTCTTTCCTTACTTTTGATCATTCCTATGGATGCAGCTACCATCAGCACAGCGAAAAGAATCATGGTAAATATGGGCTCAGTGATCTGGAATCCATCTATTTTGAAAAGATTCTGGGGGATCAAGGGGATCATAAACCGGCGTGTCAGGAAAACCGTCGTGATGGATGTACTCCCGAACAGCAGCGCCGTTTTTATCTTCACAACGCCCTTGCGGTAATTGCTGTACGCCCCGACAAGGCTGGTCGAGCCGACAATAAAGAGGGAATAGGATGTGGAAACAAGCGGGCTAATCCCAAACATATATACCAGTACCGGCACGGTCAGTATGGACCCGCCCCCTCCGATGAGACCGAGCGATAAACCAATAAACACAGATGCTATGTAAGCTGCAGTTTCCATTTTCGATATCGATGATGGTACAAAAATCAGGAGTATTGCACGGCCGCAAAGTGATAAAAGTCACAAACCGGCTACAATCTTTATTGAATTTTTGCCAAAATGTTCAGTCCCCTGTTTTCCTGATCTTGCCGGTACAACCGCAAAGCGGAACCTTTTGGATTGGCTTTGATTTATGACTTTGCGCCTTGCCTATTCATTTTATTGATGATGACTGAAAGTATTTCCTATTATCTCGACACCGTTTTCCCGGATTTCGAACCAGAATTGAGACAACGCCTGACGAGGGATTGTATCCTGAAAGAGATACCCGCCGGAGAAGTGATCATGCGCACCGGACAGTACATCAAGCACACTTTGCTGATCGCGCATGGCAGGGTAAAGCTTTACCGTGAGGGCTACGACGGAGAGGAAGCTTTCATTTATGATCTGGAACCAGGCAATGCCTGCGCATTATCGATGATCTGTAATACCAAACAGGAAGCCAGCGAGATCATGGCCAAAACCGTTGAAGAAACCGTTGCGATCATGGTCCCGATACAATTGATGGACGAGCTGATGCAGAAATATAAAACCTGGTACTACTTTGTGATTGCCAATTACCGGGCCCGATTTGAAGAACTGCTGGTCGTGTTCGACAACGTCGTATTTAAGGGCATGGACGAGAGACTCGAATTCTATTTGAAAAATCAGTTTGACAGTAGAAAGACCAAAGTCCTCTCCATGACACACCAGGAAATAGCCAACGACTTAAATACGTCCCGGGAAGTAGTATCCAGGCTGCTGAAAAAAATGGAACAGGACAAAAAGATCAGGCTGCTGAGAAATAGCGTCGAATGGCTCCGCTAAAATAACCGGCTTAGGTCGTCTGCATCATACACCCACCAGAAATGATCCATAACGCTTTTTATCTGGCGGGGGGTGGTTTCTTGTTTTGCAGGTCAGTACCTTGTGGTCACGATCACCTATACCTCACCAGACAGACCAAAACTATGAAAATACTGTTCTTTTCTGCGAAACCGTATGACAAGTCATTCTTTGATTTTTATAATCAGCCCTACGGCTTCGAGATCGTGTACATGGAAACCCATTTGGGGCCGCACATTGTCAACGCAGTGCAGGATGAGAGCGTCGTTTGTGTATTTGTTAATGATCGTGTCAACGCCGAAGTAATTTCCGTCCTGGCGGATAAAGGTGTGAAAATCATTGCGCTCCGGTGTGCTGGTTTCAATAATGTTGACCTGCAGGCTGCAGCCTTACATGGTCTGAGAGTCTGCCGCGTCCCTGACTATTCTCCACACGCTGTGGCAGAGCATGCGGCAGCCATGCTTCTGACCCTGGACCGAAAAACCCATAAAGCTTATAACCGGGTACGCGAGCAGAATTTTTCCCTCAACGGGCTACTGGGTTTCAACCTTTTTGGAAAAACGGTGGGCGTTATCGGTACCGGTAAAATCGGAGCTGCTTTCTGCCAAATCATGATCGGATTTGGTTGCAAAGTCGTTGCCTATGACCTGTATCCGAACGAGGAGTTGGAACGGTCCGGCGTACGTTACGGTCCTTTGGAGGACGTTTTGACTGCGAGCGATATTATCTCACTGCATTGCCCGCTCAATGAGGCTACGCATTATATGATCAACAAAAAGACGTTGGCCAGTATGAAAAAGGGAGTCACGCTGATCAACACCAGCCGCGGAGGCCTGATCAATACGGCCGACGCTATCGAGGCGTTGAAAAGCAAGCAGGTGGCTTACCTGGCCATAGATGTTTACGAACAGGAGGAGAAGCTGTTTTTCAAAGACCTTTCGGGCAGCATTATCGAAGACGACACGATCCAGCGCCTGATGAGCTTCCCCAATGTTCTTGTTACGGCACACCAGGGCTTTTTCACGGAGGAGGCGTTGTCCGAAATTGCCCAGGTCACCCTGAAAAGCATCGATCAGCTCAGCAATGGGAGCGAGCCTGAGAATAAATCGGTGATCCTGGTCTGACTCGGTGAGCGTGCGCAGTTTGTAATCTGGGGAAGCCTTATTTGTTGCTTTTCAGGTTGACATGCCTGCCGCAAGGCGATTCCATCAACATTCAAATGTGTTCATATCTCGTAAAGCCTGCCGCTCACTGCGGATTCTGGCGGGTTATCAACTTTAAAATATGTCAGAAAAAAATGCGGTACCCAGTTTAAGTATCAGCCAGATCCTTTCTCTATTGGATCCAGCCTGGCACTCGCCGGAATATTATATCTCTCCCGACGAGAACTTAATGCCCGACACTTCCTATTCCGGGTTCCGCCCGGAGTTTTACGGACTCTTTCTTTGTACCAACGGCTGGATGGACATTGAGATCAATCAGGTCCTGCTACACGTAGAACGGCACTGCTTTTTTGCTGCCGCGCCGGAAAGTAGTGTGCATCGCATTCAACAAAGTGCTGGCTGCAAAGGCCGGCTATTGTTTTTTACCAAAGAATTCCTGCTCAAGAATGTCGTTAACACCCGGCAGTTTGACACATTCCGTTTTTTTTCAAAAAGTCAGAATTCCTGTATCCAGCTTGCACCCGGCGAGTCCAAATCACTTTTACAGCTTTTTGACATACTTAAAGACAAGAGGGACGAGTCGCATTTGCAGTACCACATTGAACTGATCCGGCACCTCATTTTTTCGTTCCTCTACGAAGCAGCGATCATTTATCAGAAGCACGGTATTTTCATACCTCCCGTATACGGCAAAGAGTCAGACATTTACGCTAAATTCCGGCAGCTTCTGGAAAAGGAAGGGAAGCACATGCACGCCCTTAAGTTTTACGCGGACATCCTTTGCATCACGCCGAAATACCTGATCCATGTCGTAAAAAAAGCGTCGGGAACAACACCCGGCGTACTGATTGACGAGTTGATCGTCGCGGAAGCCCGATTAAAACTGAAGAACAGAGAGCAGACGATCGCGATGATCGCCGAAGAGCTGCATTTTAGTGACCAGGCATCGTTCACCAAATTTTTCAAAAGACACACCGGGCTTACGCCGCTCTCATTCAGAAAAGGCGGGTAACGCCTCTTGAGAATTTCAGACAAATACCAGCGAATTACAGACAAATCCGGCGGTCTGTTGTATCCATATCTTTATACCGCTAATTCAACAACCAATGGGCGGTATAAACCCCAGTAGCAAAACTTTGATAACCCGGTTACGGTCCGAATTTCGAAAAGGGATCGTGCGTCCCTTAAAATGATACCGATGGATCAATTGAATCAAGAGTATGAGGATCTATTTCATCTTTCCCCGGTCGGATATTTTATGCTCGACAGGGACGGTAAAATACAACGGGTCAATCAGAGAGGTTGTTTCTACCTGGGAATTGATTCTGATCATGCCAAGGGAACACCGTTTTCGACGTTTCTGCCCACAGAACTTCATCAGGAAAATTTTTCCCTGCACCGGAACGCCGTCCTCGAACAGGGGCAGATCCAGCAGACGGAATCGGAAATCAGAAGTAGGGATGGACGTATTTTCTCCGTATTGATGAAGAGTACCATGGTGAAAGACGATGGGGGCCGCTTCAAACATATGCTTACCATCGTTAGCGATATCTCCAAAATCAAAGCCCACGAACAGGGAATTGAAGCAGCCTTGGTGAAAGAAAAACAGTTAAATGAAATCAAATCCAGCTTTGTTTCAATCGCTGCCCACGAGTTTCGCACGCCTTTATCGGCAGTGCTCTCCAGCACTTCACTCGTGGAGCAATACGCAAAACTGGGAGCTGAGGAAAAAATGCAGAAGCATCTGAACAGGATCAAGTCTTCGGTGAAGGTGATGGTAACCATTCTTGAAGAATTTCTGTCACTGGAAAAACTGGAAAGCTGCAAGGTGGAAGTCATCGAAAGGAACTTCCTTCTGCCTGCATTTTGTGAAGATGTGATCGAGGAAGTAAATCCGTCGATCAGAAAAGGCCAGTACATAACCTATTTTCATAAAGGGCTTAACAAAGTTACCTCAGATGTAAAAATCTTACAGCACATTCTGTTTAACCTGCTTTCGAATGCCTGCAAATATTCAAAGGAAGACCAGGAAATTGTGCTCCTGACGGAAGCAAGTAATGAACGGATTTCCATTCAAGTCAGAGACAACGGCATAGGTATCCCAGAAAAAGACCAGAGTAAGATTTTCTCGAGGTTTTTCAGGGCAGCAAACGCCACCTCCATCCAGGGAACCGGCCTCGGACTTAGTATCGTCCAAAGATATGTCGAACTGCTGAATGGCAAGATCCATTTCATTAGTAAGGCAAATGAGGGGACCACGTTTTATGTGGATTTACCAAATCGGTAATCCCGTATTCGGAGCTGGATTTGCAGGTTTTTTCCACAATAATAACCTAGTCTTGTCCAAAAAAAATGGGGAAACTCCGGTGGAGATGCTCGCTTTGGTCTTCCACCTCGAAAAATAAGTCCCTTGTACCGGCGCCCAGGATCACCATATCTGTGAATCTTTCTGATAAGCCGATCCAAAAAGCTTCTGTGGCGCTTGTTTGCGGATATACGAATTCTACATCGGCATAATAACCGGTCAGGTAATCAGCTAGTGAGCACTTTTCTCGTTCCGGAATAGTGCGGCCGCTGCTGAAACAAATGACCCGCGCCATTTTATCCTGATGCCGTCTCAGCAAGTGGTTGAATTGTTTCATGGCAGAAACCGCTGACCTGCTGCCGTCATAAATAAAGACAATGGTTTCAATTCCATTAAAATAACGGGGAGAAATAATGACCGGGCATGCAGTATGGGACAGAATATCTTTAGTCGCGCATCGCTGCATCCCTTGCCCCGGCACAGAAAATGCGGTTTCGGGGTCAATGATAAGCACATCTGTACAATGACTTTCGTCAATGATTTCGGTTTGCGGTAGCCCGTTCTTTAAATTGGCAAGACCCCGGACACCCTTCTGGGAAGCGATGTCAAAGAAAAGACTGAGATTTTCCATGTACATGACCTGGTCATCCAGGCTGGCCTGAAGATCCGTATCGGCCATTTGCTGGATGAAAGATACCCCCAGCAAATTACCGATCACCAGACCGGTGTCCGACAACAATGGGTCGAGGAACAGGCCGGTCAGTTTTGATCCCGTCAGATCTGCCATGCAACAAGCGAGTTCCACTGTGTTGCGATTTAGCTGCTTTCCGCCTACTGGAAGTGTAATTGTTTTCATGCAATGGACGATGTTTCTCAAATTTCGGGTTTACCTATCCCGCAATCTATGACCATCGTTATCCGCAGCTATGACATTCATCACAATACCTTTTTATCCTGCCCATCACAATCCTTCACCTAAAAAAGGGGCAAAACAGGCCTAGAAGGGCCATTTCTACCAACGGGCGCTACCTACGCTTCGTTTGGAATTATACTTTTTGCATCTGGTCGCACGATTGGGAAGTTCCGGCACCACCCGACAGTGCGAATTTGAAGAACGATATCTTTAACTGTGGTAAAACTGAATTACCGTCAAGCGATTGCCCTGCGTGAGCCGGACAGCCCGGGGCGCTTTGTGAGGGGAAATCTTAACGAAACGAAACATTTTCATCTGCCGTACCGACGAGCTTTTGCTTCACATAATCGGCGGGATATTTCAGCGCCAGCTGCCTGATTTCATAGCTAAATTCAGTAAAAGCCTCCTCCCAAAGCCTCGCTTCCCGCTCCGTGTATTCATAAAAGCCATGCGCATTGGCAACCCCTCTGCCGCCCGCCTTGACGATGTCGTCGATGAGCTGAGGTACATGCTGGCTATTGTTCAATGTCGGCAGCAGGTCTTTCATAACAGTATGGTAAGCAGCAACCCCGGTTAGGTCCATCCAACGAAAGATACCTACGAAAGTCATGAAATAGCCGGCGTTATTGCGACATGACCGGTCTACGTCTTCAACAGTCGCATATCCGTTTTCGACCAGGCTTATGGCCTCCCGGTACATGGCGTACATCAGGCGGTTGGTAATGAAACCGGGAATGTCCTTCCTGACCAAAATGGGCTCCTTTCCCCATAAATGAGAAAGTGCGTACAGGTATTCGCCCTGCGGGAGCACACTCTGATCACCGCAGATTATTTCCAGAAAACGGGTTGTATGGGCAGGTTCCGCCCAGTGGAGACCAAAGAAACGCCCGGGATGCTGTACCAGTTTCTGCAACGTGCTGATGGGGATTGCGGATGTGTTACTGGCAAGGATGGCATCAGTGGCAATGACCTGTTCTGCTTTTTGTAAAACGGATTCTTTAATCCCAATGTCTTCAATGGTGCATTCAATCACCAACTGGCAACGGGCCAGCTGGGAATAATCTTCGGTAATGGAAAGTTGGTCGAGGTAATACTCGGACGGATTACCGATAAGCCCATTTTGAAAAGATCTTTCCAGGTGTTCCCGGATGCGGGTTTCGGCCTGAGCCAGGTCCTGGCTGATCGGGGCGATTGCAGCCACGGGATGCCCGGCAATCAGCAGGCAGGTTGTGATACTGCAGCCCATCAGCCCAAGGCCTATGATGCCCACAGGAATATCATTGGTTGTCATTTAATTTCGTTTAAAAATTTCAGTATTGTTCTCATAAAAGGGTTCAATTACAACATCACAACCTGCCCGCTGCGTACAGATTCGTCGCAGGCGAAGGCGATCCGAAGACTGTTTACAGCGTCCTGCATATGATCAGAGAGGTCAATATCTTCCTGTATGGTCCTTAAAAAATAGCTTTGCTCGCGGTTACAAAGCTCCTGGTGGTCCGGTTCGTCGGCCAGGTTGATCCAGAGATCCTCTTTTGCAAAGCGTTCGCCTCCATCCAGCTCTGCATCATGGAGGCGTATGGACTCCGTTTTGGTATGTGCCTCGATAGAAGAGGATTTACCCTCTCCGCCCGCTTCCTTCGCCACGATGGAGACAGATCCTTTTGGCCCGATCACATCTTTTACAAAAAAAGCGGTTTCACTGATCATCGGCCCCCAACCCGCCTCATACCATCCCACCGAGCCGTCCTCGAAGCGAATCTGCAACTGCCCGTAATTATAGTTACCAGCCGGGATCTCCTCCGTCAGCCTGGCCCCTATCGCATACACCTGGGTCGGCCTGGACCGTGTCATCTGACACATCACGTCAATATAATGCACCCCGCAATCCACAATCGGGCTCAGGCTTTTCATCAGGTTACGGTGCAGGGTCCACATGCTCCCCTCGCTTTGCTGGTTCAGGTTCATACGCATGACCAGGGGCTTTCCCAGCTGATGCGACAACTCGACAAACTTTTCCCAGGATGGGTGATGCCGTAAAATATAACCCACCACCAGTTTCTTACCTGCCTTAACGGCGGCCGCAACAACGCGCTCTGCCCCGGCGACCGAGTCGGCCACAGGCTTTTCGATGAACACGTGACACCCCGCCTCCAAAGACTTCACAGCAAAGTGTTCATGGGTATCCGGATAGGTGGAGATGCACACGGCATCCGGAAGGGTACTTTCCAAGCCATGATCAAAATCGCTGAACAGGGGATAATTGCCGCCCAGCTTGTCGTTCAGTACTTCCTTGCTTTTCCCGGTGGAGACGATTCCGCAAATTTCAAAGCCATCCATTAAATGGTAGGCGGTTGCATGTGATGACCCCATATTGCCGCACCCCACCACCAGGACGCGCAAAGGTTTTGTTAAATCGGGCATAATTAAAAGGTTTAGGAATAGTTGGCTATTGAAATTTCATAACTGGGATCAATTGATTTTGAGGGGTGTCAGCTCCACTTTTCTGACAAACATTTCGGCCCCTTCCGACTGGATCTGAATGCGTCCTTTGGAAGGCTTCACGGCCGAGGCCTGATTAACCAGTGTGCCGTTCAGAAAAATGCTGATGCGATCGCCCTCCGCGACACATTCCATCGTATTCCATTGCCCGAGCGGCCTTTCGATGTCGCGGGCACCGGAAAATCCCTTGACATCCTTCCATTGCGGGTCCCTGTCAAACCAATCGATACGGCCGCTGTGAATGGTAAGCGGCTGGCCACCCGGTTGGAAAACATGCCCGCCGCCTTCTTTCTTTGGGGCCACGGTGGCGGTCAGCGCATAGTTTTCGCTCCCATCACCCACAACCAGGAAATCACCCGTACCTCCCTCTATGATCTGACATTCAATGGAATACATCCAAATACCATGATACCCCCCATCAGCACCGGTGGAATGGAGCAATACCCCATTGTCGCGCGCCCTGTCTGCCCTGGGGTCGTAGGTCTTTTCTCCCCATTTGAATTCCACTTTCAGTCTGTAATTTTCGTACGCTTTGTCGGTTACAATACTTCCGTATTCCTCCCCCGAAATATGGATCATCCCGTCCTGAACTGTAAAGACCTTTTTTACATCCTGGTCCCGTCCCCGTTTTTCGACAAAAGGGTACCAGCCGTCCAGGTTTTTTCCATTAAAGAGCCGGATCCTTTTACCGGCCGGTTGGGCTACGGAACTTGTTTGCGCAGCAAACATCCCGATCACGATCGTGAGGGCCAATAAGCTTGTTATTTTCATTTGCGAGAATCTTTTATGGTATCACGATACAGCATTACTTATTATCCTGGGCCTTGATCATCCTGTCCAGCCGGTATGGAAGCGCTTCCAGGAAAGCCGTCAGGTTAGCCATTTCAGCGGTAGTCAACTGTTGGTCCAGGCCGGGCGGCATCATGGACAGCGTTTGCGGTTCGATAGACTTAATTTCCGATCTGGGGATTCGGAGACCCGGTGCGGGGCCTACTTCCAGGATAATGGATTCGGGCAACTGTTCCTTGATAATTCCGACATACGCGGTTGTTTTTGTCACAACCCGGTAAGTCTCATATTCGCGTGCAAAGCTTGCGCTGGGATACACCACCGCTTCCAGAATGTCATGTTTGGAACGTATCTCGCCAATGTTGGTCAGGTCAGGACCGAAGCGCCCGCCCTGGGCACCAACCGAGTGACAGGAGTAACAGGATGCCTTGCCAAAGAAGAGTTTCCTGCCTTCGCCTACGTCACCCCCTTTGAGCTGGGCTTCCATTTTCTGCAGGTGAGAAAGCCGCTCCGCGTGTTGTGCATTGAGCCTGGCTATCAAGGGCTCGGCCATGGAATGTACCGGAGCCGGGAAGTCCTTAAGCAACCTTTGAAGATCTGGCTCCGACACATTGTCCAGCCGGACGGTGCCGGTCTGCAATGCGGTGATCAGTTCCTTGCCAACTTGTTCATTCTTGTTTCCTTCAAAAGCTTCCATGAGCGACGGCAACAGGAAGGCGTCGGTTTTGCCGATCTGGTTCTGAGCGATGAGCGTCAGCTGCGCATTATTGAGCTCGGCATGATTCAGTAACCGCACGGCAAACTGCCTTACCGGCGAATCGTACTGTGGGCCAATGAACTGGATCAGCAGCTGGAATTCGGTTTCTGAGAGTGCGGGGGAAGACATAATCCTGGCATTCAGTGCCTTTAGCCGGAAATCAGCCGGATTGTCGGAATTCATGACAATGGCATTGAGATCATTATTCAAAGCCTTGACCTGTCTGGACCCGATCAGCCCCAGGACCTGGGAGCTCACCGCCGCATCCGTGCCACGAAGCTGCACGCCCATTTCCTTGATCCAGGACTTTGGCAATTCCTTCAAGGAACATCCTGCCATGACCTCCAGCATCAGCAATTTTCTGGAAGAAGGCGTTTGGGAATTGCCGAGTTGTTTGGCTATAAAGTCCTGCAACTCCGGTTCCTTCATAAAACTGAGCATCAGATCCCGCACCGCCCCCGCCTCCGAATCAGAAATGTTCCCCTTTTCGAGGCTGTTTTTAAGAAAACTGATCACAATGTCGGTCCATTCCGGGTGATGCGACGCAATCCAGATCCCCGTACCTCGCAGGCCGTCGTCCTTGCTGGCAAGTACCGGTGCGAGGTACCGCTTTTGGAGTGGCGAACCATCCATCTGATCAAGGGCAATCAACGCTGCGGTCTGTATCCCGGGCGACGTATTTTTTAGCGCCTTTACCATCAGGTCACTGCTTTTGAGCAGGATCAGCGAATGGATGATGGCATGCTGCACAAAGCGGTCGGAGCGATCCGATGCCGCGGCCAGCAAAGCAGGGACAGCCGATACAGCGCCGATCTGCCCCAGGGCCGTTGCCGCCTGACGGCGGACCGATGGAACATCTTTCTGCACCATACCTATCAGCTTACTGATGGACTTGACATCTTTTTTCAATCCCAGAACCCTCACGGCGGCGGTACGGACAATGCTGCTCTTATCGTCCAAAGCCTGGCGAACACCAGCCCAGCCCGCAGCCGTGTTGATCCTCGATAAGGCAAACACGGCTGCTGCGCGCCCTTCTTCGTCCTGGATACCTGGTATCGTTTTCAAGATTGGCCCTACCGAGGGATTACCCCGCAGTATCAGTTGCTCTATCGCGTTGTCTCGGACAGCCGGGCGTGCATCTGTCAGATACCCCACCAGCTTTTCCGGGGTTTGTTTGTCCAGGTTCAGTTTTTTTCCCCAGCCATCTTCCACCCGCATTGCCCCGGTTTTACGAATGCGATAAATGCCTCCTTTTACATCTGGTTTGGCCACCCGTGACAAGGGACAGCCCTCTATAAACCAGCCGCCTGTAACCACTACAAGCATACTTCCGTCGGCATCCTCGAAAACGTCCGTCAGATGGGAGTCGGAACTCAGTGATTTCACAAAAATCTCATCGGTTGTTTTGAAAGTCGCCCCGTCAGTTGCAATGGTATGCCGCATGATGCGGCCGGTATTAAACTCAGCATTGAACAGGTTGTTCTTGAAGTCCGGACCGAAACCGGCACCGCGGTAACGCATAATCCCGGAAGGGGCCACCCGAGGCATCCGGGTCATGACCGGCATGAGCTCGCCGGTCAGCTTCATGCCATCTTCCTGTATCACCGAGCCTGGTTTGGGATACACACCCCCTTCTACCCAATGCATCAGTGCGTCCCTCTGCCCATCCTGCGGATCAACAAAATAGGTCATCGTACCGATAGTCTCCCCAGAAGGCATAAACGCGATTTCAATGGAATTGTCAAATCCTCCTCCCGCCATCGCTTCCAGGCCGGTGCCGTCGGGACGGCAGCGCCATATCCGGGCACTTTTTCCTTTCAAAACCTGGTTTTCTTTGGTTGTTATGTTGAAACCGCGACGCGCATCAGTGATGTACAACCAGCCGTCGGGGCCGAAAAAAGGACCGCCCAATGTTGCTCCATTCGAATTGAGCGTCCACCCGGTTAAGATCGTTTCCCTCTTGTCTGAAACTCCGTCCGCATTGGTATCGGTATAGCGGACCAGGTTGGGGGATTCGGTAACATATAAGCTGCCCCGGTAAAATACCCCTCCTTTGGGGAAAGGGATATTTTTCGCAAAAATCTGGTTCTTCTCAAATTTACCATCTCCATCGGAGTCCTGTAAAAGGCGGATATGGTACGATGGTTCCGAGAGCATTTTGGCGGTACCCATGATATTGGGTTCTGTCGACTCGAATACGAACAAACGTCCGCTTCCGTCAAAACTGGCAAACATAGGATAAGAAAGTGAATCGGAGGACACGGCACTTTCGACTGTAAACCCATCGGGAACCAGCAGCCCGGTTTTCTCTTCGGCCTTTTTGGCCGTCAATGCAATAAAAAAGACGCTGATTAAAGACAAAATAACGGGCCGGGCGATCCCGTAGCTCAGAAAAGCCCTTCCCTCTGAAACGGGCTGGCCTGCTTCGTTTGATTTCATGATGATGCATTTTCGAATAAACCAGCCCAGGTGACTGGTTTACTCTTGTGATTTATGGATTCTGGGTGAGGTTGTGGTTGATGTTTACTTCCCGTTCGGGAATGTAAAAAACGACCCTGGGATTGGAAGGTTCTATCCTCAAATGAAAATTATCTGTGCCATGCATTCCCGGATAAGCCCTTACCAGCGGGAGATTATTGCGATAGAGGTCACCTGGCCTGTGCCCTTCATAGGCCAGCTCCAGTCTTCGTTCTTCCAGCACAACATTGAGAACGCTGCCTCGGCCTTTTAACGCTCCTACCGAATAAAGAGCAGCCCCGGAGAGGCCTGCCCGGGCCCGTATCAGGTTAACATCATCAATGGCAAGTTGGTCCTGACCCGTTTTCGCATAAGCTTCCGCCCTGTTCAGGTACATTTCGGCCAGCCTCAGATAAACGGGAGAGCTCAGGTTGGCAACACCTTCCTGCCAATTGAATTTATTGATAAAATACTGGGGAGAAGTACCGCGGTACTGAAGTACCCCGTCGATATAATGAGGGGTGATAAATTTGATGCGAACATCGGCAGGATTTTCATTCAGCAGGTCCCAAAGTGACTCGGAAGCATAGTATTCGCCCCAGCCGGTCGATAATGTTTCGGGATCGTTGTAGTAAAGGGACCCTACCGCATTCTTATCTTTATTATCCGCGAGCGTATGCCTGAAATTGAAAATGGTCTCCGGGTTGCTTTCCGGCACCAGGGTCGGCGATTTTTCATATACCGCGGTGCTTGCCAGCTGATACCGGTTCGAGCTGATCACTTTATTGGCGTACAAGATGGCATTGGTATTGTCCTCCATGTATAAATAGATCCGCGACAGGAGCGCATAGACCACTTCTTTTGAGGCAAAATTGGCATTTTTCTCGTCGTGCATCAGACTTGCCGATTTCATCAGATCGGCTATCACAAAATCATATACTTCCTTGACCGTACTTCTTTTGGGATAGAGGTCCTGTTGTGTTTCCGGGACAATAGGGACGCCCGGGTTGTCACCCTTATTCTGGGCATAAGGCCGCCCAAACAAGCGGACCAGATTAAAATGGGCCAGTGCACGCAGGAACAGGTTTTCGCCTTTCAGCTGATCCATTTCAGCAGATTCGCCCTCCTGGATCTTACTGATAATCAGATTGGCGGAATAAATAAGCTTATACGATTCCTGCCAGAAATCGGTGGTGGGATACATGGCAGGTATATGAAGATAAGACGCGGCCAGCGATGCCTGGTCGCCATCGGCCCCACTTTGTACCACATTGTCACCCGGCCATTCATTCAGTGTTAAAAAATGCCTTGTATAAGCCTCCGTGACCAGCATGGCGTAGTTGCCGTAAGTCGCAATCTGAACGTCGGCAGGCGTGGCAAGGGCAACATCATTGGATTTGCTGTCGTAAGGTTGCAAATCTTGGTCGCAGGAAGCTGTTAGGAGCAGCAGTGCGAACAGTATATTTCTGACTATGGTCTTTGATCCCATGATTACTTTTTTAGAAGCCAATATTGATTCCGAATAGTATTTTTTTACTGATTGGATATTTGATGCTGGATGTTCCTCCCGATGGCCCCAGGACCACCTCGGGGTCCATCCCTGAGAATTTCGTGAAAGTCACCAGGTTGTCGGCACTCACAAAAACCTTTACATTTTCCGACCTTACCTTTTTTAACAGGTGTTCCGGCAACTGGTACGAGAGACTGATATTACGCAACCGGATATAGCTTCCGTCTTCCAGATATCTCGATGATGCCTGGTTTGAGTTTTTATTTCCGCCAAAAACAGGTTTCGGGTGCGTAGCGATGTCGCCCGGCTTTTCCCAGCGGCTCCATCCGTCGGCAAGTACCATGCTGTTGTAGGTATAATAAGCGCCGTCAGAATCGAACAATGCCCTGGAAGTGTGGTATACCCTATTGCCGCTCACATAATTAAAGAAAGCAAAGAGCGTGAACCCCCGATAGCCCAGCGTATTGCTGATCCCGCCTGTAAATTTCGGGGAAGCCGAACCCACATTTTGCTGGGTGGCATCACTGTAAGAATTGGTCGTTGTCCGAACTTGCTCACCATTTGACCCGGTAGTTACTTTTTCCCAAAGAGGGTCACCCGTTGCAGGATCCACGCCCATCCATTTTCTCATGTTCCAGGTATACAGCTGCTGCCCTTCGCTGATGAGCAGGTTGCCCTGCCTGATATCCTTGCCCTGGTCGAGCGCCAGCACCTTGCTGCGGTTAAAAGCTATATTGAAATTAGTCTCCCAACGAAATTTTCCGTTCAGGTTGATGCTGTTCAGATTCAGTTCGAGGCCCCTGTTCCTGATGGAACCTACATTCCTGATCACCGACCCAAATCCGCTGGTGTAGGGCAATTCAACGTTGAGTAACAGCCCGTCCGTCGTTTTATTATACGCATCGATATTGAGCATTAACTTTTTATAGATACTGATATCGAGCCCTATATTGAGGCTTTTGGCTTTCTCCCAGGTGAGGTCCTTGTTATCCATCTGAAAAGGGAATGCCCCCGAATTCCCGGCATATTGGGTAGCGAAGCTGTACAGGCCAAGCGATTGGTAGTTTCCTATTTCTGCATTGCCCGTTACCCCGTAACTTCCGCGAAGCTTCAATAAATCAAAGGAGGTCAGTCCTTTCATGAAGCTTTCGTTGCTCAGGAGCCAGGAGGCACCCAATGTGTAGAAGTTCCCGGAGCGGTTATTTGCTCCGAAACGGGACGACGATTCATTGATGTATGAGGCTACCGCAAAATATTTGTTGTCGTAATTGTAGTCCAGCTGTACAAGCCCTTTGCTGAATGCATTTTCACTGATCGCTCCCGAAGAAGAAAGGATACGTGAAGCGGTGCTCATCACGTGCAGGCCGGGCGCAAATCCCTCGCCGGTTACCGCATTGGTTTGGACTTTGTTTTTCTCGGCTTCAACAACGGCCAGTGCACTGATGTCATGCTTTCCGAAGTTTTTGTCAAAGCGGAGTCGGTTGGAGGTGATCATGGAAAGATTATCGATAAATCCGTCCGTCAGCCGTCCCAGGCCCTTTCCCGCCTTAGCGCGAATGTCATAATACAGGACGCTGCTGGTATTGGAATAACTTACCCGGTTATAGGACGAAAAGGTAAGATTGGGCAGGATCTTATAATCCAGGTTCACATCGGTATCCAGGCCTGATCCGTTGGCTTCGTTCAAATTATACTGCCAGCCATGCAGGAAATTCTCCTGCTCCCTGCCATACCAGCCACCATCCGTACCCTTGTTGATACTGCCGTCCGCGTTGTAAGGATTGTCCCAGGGCATGTTGTTATAAGCTCCGTAAAGCGCGCCGTCGAGACCTGCCCGATCGGACTCCTGCTTGTTAAGCCGCGCATTGAACTTGACATTGAGCTTCAGCTTGTCATTAATCTTCTGGGTAATGTTGGCCCTCAGATTGTATTTCTTAGCCACATTGTAGTGAAGCGTCCCTTGTTCATTGTAATAGTTGCCAGAGACATAGAACTGTGTTTTCTCGGAGCCGCCGGACAGGGACAGCACATAGTTTTGCGTAGTACCTGTTCTGAAAGCAAGGTCCTGCCAGTTTGTGTTTTGCGACAACACACTGGAAGGCACTTCTTGATCGAAACGATCGACAGGATAAAAGCTTTTTTCATAATCATACAATTGCCGGGAATCCATGACCCTGAACTTTCCGGTAGTGGCATTGTTGAAACCTGCGGAGGCATTGAAATCGATGCGTGTTTTGCCTGACCTTCCTGCCTTGGTCGTGATAATAATTACCCCGTTGGCAGCCCGTGAACCGTACAGGCCGGTTGCAGCCGCATCTTTCAGTATCGTGACCGACTCAACGTCATTGGGGTTCGCATTTCCGCCGATGATCCCGTCTACCACATACAAAGGCCCTGAACCAGCTGTGATAGAGCTCGATCCCCGTATTACAATGGTGGGCGTGGCGTTTGGATCGCCGGACGAATTGGAAACGATTACCCCCGGCGCCTTTCCCTGCAACAGGTTGGTCGTATTGTTTGAGGTTACATCATTGAGCTGCTTTCCCGTGATGACAGCCACTGAGCTCGATAACTGCGAAAGCTGCTTGGAAGAATATCCGACCACAACTACTTCTGTCAATGCTTTGATATCGGACTTAAGGGAGATATTAATCGTCGTGGAATTACCTGTCAGTACTTCCTGACTTTCGTACCCCACAAAACTGAAAATCAAACTGGCCTGGTTATCTGGGACGAAAATCTGGTAAGATCCGTTCAAGTCCGTATTCGTGCCCTGGGTTGTACCTTTGACCACAATATTTACTCCAGGCAACGGCTCACCCTTTTCGTCGATAACCCTGCCCTGTATACGTAGGTCGGGTTTGATGGCAGGAGGAGTTTTTATGGGGATTGAAATTGCTTTTGCGTCTGCCCTTCGGATGATGATACTGTTTTCCATCGTCACATACGAAAGGCCAAAGCCGTCGAGAAGCCGGGAAAGCACGGAGCTCAACTTTTCCCGGTTTGTTTTCAAATCTACTTTCGTGTTGTCCTGAATCCCGCCCACAAAAACAAATTTCACATCGGCAGCGACCGCGATTTGGTCGAGCGCTTCATTTAATGTGACATGACGCAACCGGATCGTCACGGGTTTGTCTAGTTTCTGGCCATAGGATTCCGCCGCAAATGAAAAGGTGCAGAGCGCGCAGATCAGCATGTAGAGTAATATGCTGTATTTCATCGACAGTAAAATATAATGAACTACCTGACCCCTTGGGAGAGATTTTTCCATAATTTTGATAAGTTTAAAGTGTAAGGCAATGGTTTAGTTTAAGACCGTTAGAGTTCGAAGGCTGCGGGCATAAACTATTGAAGCTTTTCATTTTAGCTGTTCCCCGGATCTTTCTCCGGGGATTTTTGTCTCTTCTGGTCTGTAATCATAGGCATCAGGAATTTTGTTCATATCACGTTAGTTCAGTCCATTTGTATTGTCCAATGTCACCGTTTACCTCCGTGGTTGCCCACAGCTGCCATCGATATAGTATTTTGAATTTCCCACCATCCTGAGTTCCCCACCGACGGAAACCGATAACATTTTCAGCACCTTTGAAACTGCGATGCCCGAATCGAAATCAGCATGGACGGGGCAGCCGCCCAAAGCCGGGTTATAGTCGATCTGAAATTCATAGTTTCTCTGCAGTATCCTGATCAAATCCCCGAGGATGATGTTCCTGAACTGCATTTTGCCATCCCGCCAGGCAATCTGGCCCACTGCGTCCACGCCATCCTCTTTGACCAACTCCCCGCTTTCTTTACTGTATAAAACACGCTGGTTTGGTGTGATATACACGGCAGATCGATGAGAATTCACCATTACCCTGCCTGTTACCACTGTTACGGCTATTGCCGGGTCTTCACGGTAAGCTTTGATATCAAAGCTCGTTCCCAGAACCTTTGTTAGTATCTGGCCCGAGCGGATAATGAAGGGTTTCAGGGTATCCCGTGCAATTTCGAAGTATGCCTCCCCTTCGAGACTTACTTCACGGGTATCCCCCTTGAAATCAGCCGGATAGGATAGCGTGCTCTTTGCGTTCAGCCATATGACCGAGCCGTCGTTCAATGCAACCTTCCGTCGCTCTCCTATGCCAGTGGCCACAGAGCGTAAAGTAAGCACCTGACCCACAGAGCCTTTCAGGACGGCAGAATCAAACCACTTATTATAAATGTAAAGCGAACCGCCGACACTTACCAGGAGTGCAATCCAGATGGCAGCCATACGATACCAGCCTTTAAATGTAAAGCTGGTTTGCGGGACGGCACGGACCTCCTTCCTGAAAATCATTTTTTTCAAGAGCTTGTCGTACACTTCCATGACCGCAGCATCTGTTTCTGCATTGTCCTTCGCGGCCGCCTGCAGATGCTGCGAGATCAAATCCCGTAACATCTGATTCTCTTCCTCTAAATTAAAGTAAGCTAATAAGGACCGCACCTGATCGGATGTACATTCATTGGCCAGGTAGCGCTGAAAAAGCCCTTGGATTTGTTCGCTTTCTTCCAAAATCTGAGTCTTTATAATATTTTATAGTTAATACGCTTTACAAAATATTATCCTCTGCTCTGTGAGAAAGAAAAAATTATTTTTTTAAAAAAAAGAGATAAAGCTAAACAAAATACGGTGCTCAGGACCGGTCGGGATGACCTCCGAAGGTCACTCCGGCTGACAAAGAAAAACGACCAGAAACTTCATAAATCATTGAAAATCATCCAGATCAAGAGCAACACGGCCAGATCACCGTGTGTATGGAGGTATTTTCTGACAGCGCGGTTGGCCTTAACAATGTGATCGCTGATTGTGGAGGTAGAAATTTTCAGAAGGGAGGCAATTTCCTCATAGCTCTTCCCTTCCATCTTACTGAGCAGAAATATTTGCCTGCGGACAGGAGGAAGCTGGTCGATCGCCCGGTTGATGAAATGAAGGCTTTCGTTATAAATGACCGTCTCTTCCGAATGGTTGTAATAAATCGCAGCGGAGGATACAAGGTAATCACCAAGCCTCTTGTCCCGAGCTGCCTTCCGAAAGTGGTCAAACACCAGGTTTTGTGCTACCTTAAATAAGTAGGACTTGAACGGCTTCGAAATATCTATCTGGCTCCGGCTTTCCCAGATTTTGAGAAAAAGGTCCTGCAAAATTTCCTTCGAAGTCTCTTCGCATTTCACCAACCTGAAAATATTCGCGTATAGCTGTCGGCTGTACCTGAAGTAAAAAGCGGTGAATGCCTTTTGATCACCATTGATTAATTCCGTCAAAAGCTCATTTTCATCAATAAAGACGTCGCCCGATTTCATAATACAGCATATTTCGCTTGTAAGATCAAATATACGCATATAATATTGAAATGATCAGCGTTACTCCCACTGCCCGCCGGTTCACCTACCCCCGAGCCGCTATGTCAAAAAAAGGAACATCAATCTGACAAGCTTGTCGCAGCCAGCTTTGAAAGCGGCAGTGGTTAAGCGCCCGCGCAAAATCAAAACAGCCATTGCTGATAGCAATGGCTGTTGGCGCTGCCTATTTACTCTTACAAATGTACATTTTGCTTGAACCGTCTGCTTTCTAAAAAATAACCGATGGTTAGCACTGCCAGCATCACGATATCAACAATGAGCTGGGCCGGTGCCTGGCCGGAATAGGCAAACTGAGGGTCTACCAGGGCTGTTCCCGGAAATAAGAGGGAACCAGCCTGGGTAATCCAGTAATAACTGGCAAGAGCGGAGGCAATCTTCAGACGATAGAGACCATCTGCTTCGGACAACCATAATATCCAGAGCGATGTCAGGCCGATCATGGTGCCCAATAGCATCGTCTGCGCGTTGTGAAATTTGGCATGAGGCGGCCACGTGGGATTATAAATATGGGTATGGTTCCAGTCGAAGATATAGGAGCCGGCAGTTGCCCAAATGGCAACCAGCGTAATAAGGAATTTACCTATGGATGTCGGTTTCATGTCTATGAGGATTAGTGGTTTAAAAAGTGGTTTTTATAATCGCTGATAAATTGCATAAGCGTTCTTGGCGGACTGCCGGTTAGCCGTTCCACTTCGCCCGTCACATCTATTTCACCACCTTGGGCCCCGATCTTGAATTGCGCTATCAATGCGTCGGTATGCCAGGCATCAAGTCCGGCATATCCCAGTGTTTGCCGCGCGTCGGCTTCGGACTGGTTCACTGCCTGCACGACATAACCCAGCCCCTGCGTCAATTGGGCCGCCACGTCGGCTACTGTCAGAGAAGCTGGTCCCGTCAGATAATAGGTGGCACCTGTATGAGCCGTCTGGGTCAGCACTTGTTTGGCTACCAACGCAATATCCCGGAGATCGATGTAACTGATCTGTCCGTCGCCGATCATATGCGGCAAGATACCCTTCGCAATCGGGTGCGCGTACGCTGTAAAATTTTGCATAAAACCGGTTGGTCGTAAAATTGTCCAGTCAATAGATCGGTTGCGCAAATACTGATCGATCCGGGCATGTGACCGGGCATAAGCCAGTTTTGAACCCTGGTTTGTGTTGGCCGTCGAAACCTTTACAATGCGCTCAACGCCCACTTCAACAGCCAGATCAATAAGGGCTGTTTCGCGCTCGGCGTGCCGCTCATCCGGGGCGGTCAACAGAAATAGTTTGTCACATCCCTGCATGGCCTTCCGCATAGCATGAGGGTCGTTGAAATCAGCCCGTACAGCCTCCAGGCCCAAGGCATTGAATCGAGTTTGCTGGCTATCGCTGCGATACATGGCCCGGGCCGGTATGTCTCCGGCCGCCAGTAACCGGCACAATTCGGAACCAATACTTCCCGTAGCGCCTGTGATGAATATCATGATGGTATTTGTTTTGATTTACTTAAAAGAACACCGCAAAGGTCGGCTGACTTTACTGTATAAAATACCTAAATTAGCCCTTAAAACAGTCGTAAAAGACCAGCAATGAACCTGGAAATCGGCGCACCCGATGGTGATCATTTTTTAGCTGCTTTCGCCGAAGCTGTGGGCAGCCCGGTGCAGAATGGCCGGGTGAACATTCCCGGGCAATTTGGCAGCGGCTACGTGATGGGATTTTTATTCGGGAATTACCTCCGGTTGATCGTACGGAATTATACCCTGCGCGAAGACGTCTTGATCAAAAGACAAAGTTTTGATCTGCCGGATAGTATGATTCAAATCGCGATCAGCGGCATTTTAAAAAACGCGCGGCAAAAACCAAAGGAAGAAGTCACACCCCAAAAACCACTTCCATCAGTCACCATCAGTACCCAGGGGTTAGAAACTGATGTGCACATTCCTGGCGGGGTAAGCTTTAATCTGATCAAACTTGCCGTAGACCCGGCTTATCTCAGGGAGCTACTGGTAACCGGAGCAGACAGTTTGTTACTCAGAACACTTCTCGAGAACCGCCAGCCCCTTGTTTTCGAAGAACTGGTTTCCCTGCGCCTTGCGGAAGTGGTCTCCGAAATGACCGATGTAGCTGTACCTGCTTCCCTGCAGCGTTTCTTTTACAAAGTGAAGGCAGAAGAGCTGATCTGTTATTTATTGATGGAACTGTTGCAGCGCCAGGATAGTAACCTCCAGGCAATCAATAGGACCGACCTCAAAGCGCTGTACCTTGTACGGGATAAGCTTATCCATAATTTAGCCAAAGCCCCACCCCTGACCGAGCTTGCACAGCTGGCAGGGATGGGTTTGTCAAAGTTAAAGCGGTTGTTCAAGCAGGTATTTGGTTATGGCCCACATGCATATCATCAGAAGATGCGTATGAAGGAAGCCGCCGCACTATTGCAATCAAAGCAGCTGTCGGTCAGTGAAGTAGGTTATGGCTTAGGCTTCACAAATCTAAGCCACTTCGCCCGCGTTTTCGAAGAACACACCGGTGTGAAGCCTAAAAAGTTTTCAGTAATGCACTCCCCATCAAAAATTTAGAATCGGGAGCATTTCTGCATCAAAAAAAGGCAAGGTGTATCAGGCTGACAATGTCAAGCGACATGCTTGCCAGTTTGATCCAAAAGTTAAAACGCTTTTTCTTTTCCATAGACGCAGTGAATTTTCTTACAATATGCGCGGCACAGAGGATGCCGCCAAGAAATATTTGACAAATGGCGATGGCTGCCTGGCCGGTTGCTGCTCCCGTTTGTTCCTCGCTTCTACGATGCTGTCTTTGATCGGCGGCGGGCTGAATGCCTGAAAACCGGATAATCTGCCTAATTTTAAACCGACTTAGGAAAACAAGAAATTCAGTGACGTTCCATGAAGAAAATAGGATTTTTATCGTTCGGGCATTGGGCTGATCATCCGGCTTATAAAGCCCAAACAGCGAGTGACACGTTGCTTCAATCCATTGACCTGGCTGTTGCCGCGGAGGAGATTGGCTTAGACGGCGCTTATTTCCGGGTACATCATTTTGCAGCTCAATTGGCATCGCCATTTCCATTGCTTTCGGCTATCGGCGCTAAAACAAGTAAAATCGAGATTGGAACCGGGGTCATCGACATGCGTTATGAAAATCCGTTGTATATGGTGGAAGATGCCGGTGCTGCGGACTTAATATCCGGGGGCCGATTGCAATTGGGCATCAGCAGGGGGTCGCCGGAGCAGGTCATCGACGGCTGGCGATATTTCGGATACGAACCGGCTGCGGGAGAAACCGACGCGGATATGGGGCGACGCAAGGCGCTGGAATTCCTTGAAAGACTAAAAGGTGTGGGATTTGCACGGCCAAATCCGTACCCGATGTTTCCGAACCCACCTGGTTTACTGCGTCTGGAGCCACATTCGGACGGATTGCGGGAACGTATCTGGTGGGGGGCCGCTTCCAATGCAACTGCCGTTTGGGCTGCTGAAAATGGCATGTTTCTGCAAAGTTCTACCCTGAAATACGACGAGAGCGGCAAACCGTTTCATGTGCAGCAAGCGGAGCAGATCAGGTTGTACAAGGAAGCATGGAAAAAAGCGGGACACCAGCGTGAGCCCAGGGTTTCGGTAAGCCGCTCTATTTTCGCACTGGTGACCCAGCAGGACCGCTACTTCTTTGGACAGCAGTCCGATCGGAAAGATAAAATCGGCATGATCGAACAGGACAAGCGCGCCATTTTCGGCAGAAGCTATGCTGCGGAGCCAGATCAGCTCATCAAAGAGCTGGCACAGGACGAAGCGATCCAGGAAGCGGATACGGTCCTTCTGACCATACCCAATACGTTAGGGGTTGACTACAATGTACATGTGCTGTCTTCTATTCTGAAGTATGTGGCGCCCGGACTCGGGTGGCGCTAGGAAACTGAAGCGACAAGGATTGCCACGGACACCGCAGCGGCGGTGCATCCGTGGCATCAATCAGCAAAAATTCGTCTTCGCCATTTGCCAGCATTGCAGGCCGGAAACCTTCACAGTCCCCTTTCCTTCGCTAAAAACATGGATTCCCACACTGTCGGTGCGGGTTGGATATACCCGCTGAGTCACGCAGATCCTGCGGTTCGCGAAAACTTCAATGATCGATTTGTCGATAAAAACTTCCAGCTTTAATTCTTCTCCTGGTTTCAATACAAATGGGGCCCGCTGCTCCGATACAAATTCAGGTACCGATTTGTCCAGGTATCCCATCATGCAATAGGAAGGAAATCTGACATTCCCGGGCTCGGCGGAATGGATGTAATCGATCACGATCTGCTTTTTGACCGGGTCGTATCTGATGACCGTTTCCTCTTTCCCGTCCGGCGAGCACAGGACTTTCAGCCCGAACACGCTGCCGTGGCCCCCTTCAAATGTGGCGTGCAGCTCAATCGCATTTCCGCTCAAATCAAGCTTGACCTCCTTTTTATCTGTAATTTCCAGATCTTCAGACACCTTTTTGTTATAGCGCAGCAACTGGACCTCCTCCGGCGGCGAAATAACCATTTCGTTCCTCGCATTCAGCGACAATACCCTGGGCATACTCATCGTCCCCGACCACCCCTGCGCGTCGTCGTAATCCCGCCGTTCCAATACCCAACCCCAGAGTATCCGGCGGCCTTTGTCGTCGACCAGGCTTTCGGGCGCAAAAAAAGTGCCCCCGTACCAGTTCATACGCTCATGTTTTTCGGGTATAAACTGTTCGTTGACAAAATCACCGATATAATATTGGTTTCCGAGATTATGACTGATCGCCACGGCGACATACTTCTTACCCAATTTGAAAAAATCCGGGCACGACCAGTCTTCCGAATCATTGCGCATCCGTTTGGTCTCATCCATAAAAGTCCCGACATACTTCCAGCTCAGCAGGTCCGTCGACTTAAATAGAGCGGCAGGGTTACCCCCCGAAATCTGGTAATAAACATCGCCTTCCAGCCAGATATGCGGATCCCAGGCATTGTTGCTGTTGTCGTTATCGCCCTTGCGCTCAGTCAGCGTACTGTATTTTTTGAGCGGCAGCACCGGGTTTTGCCTGAATTTCTCCCATTTGATCAATTCGTCGTCCGCCGCTTTCGCAATGCAATTCCCCGCTTCTGTGCCGTGGTATACCAGATGCGGCACGCCTTCTTTCGATACAAAAGCACCTCCGCTAAAAATGCCCGTTTCCGGGTCACCCGGCTCTACAGTCAGCATGGGCGGAAGTGCCGACCAGTGGAAAAGGTCGTGGCTCACCACATGTCCCCACCAGTGGATGCGGTTTCCTTTGGCGTCGTTATGCTGGAAAATATAACCCAGGTGATACTTGCCCTTCCAGAAAATTGCACCGTTCGCGTCAAAAGGATATGCATTTCCTTCCGGGACTACAAAATGGTAGGTCGGACGGAGCGGATCGGCCAGGAGCCTGGCGCGCATCAGCCTCGAGTGGTTTTCAAGTTCCTGCTGCGAAGGACTGAGATTGGGAGAAGCACCTGGCGACGCTTTTCCAATGATTCCATTGACGGATAGAGGCGCGACGATCGATGTGGTTGCCATGTCACGTAAAAACTTTCTTCTGCTCATGGGCCGTTTGAGTTTCTTTACCGATAAGAGGCATTTTCCATCAAGAATTAACCCAGGATCAACATTATTTTTTCGGGCATTTACTGAATACAGGCACTTGATTAAGTGCAGACGCGCTTTATCTTCGCGGCTCAATCTGTCTGTTATGTATAAAATCAGAAAAATATTCAAAATAGCCCTGTTTTTGATAGCCGCGACGCCTATCGCCAGTTTTGCCCAGCAATATAAGCTGCCCTTCAAACAGGCTGTCTGGACAAAAGATTATCCTCCGTTCCGCATTGCCGGGAACCTTTATTATGTTGGGACAGAAGATTTGGCGAGCTATTTGCTGACTACCAAAGAAGGGCACATCTTAATCAATACGGGCTTGGAAGAGTCTGTTCCGCAGCTCAAAAAGCATGTCGAGGCATTGGGTTTTAAATTTTCGGATATCAAAATCCTCCTGGCCACGCACGCCCACTACGATCATGTTGCAGGCATGGCGGCGATCAAAAAGGCTACGGGCGCCAGGTTAATGATCCAGCAGGCCGACGTGCAATTAATGAAAGACGGCGGCAGTTCGGATTTCGTCCTGGGAAAAGATGGAGCTACCTTTGCACCCGTAACGCCCGACCGCATTTTAAAAGACCAGGAAATCGTCAAACTTGGTGAGACTTCCGTCCAATTGCTGCATCATCCGGGACACACCCCCGGCGCCAGCAGTTTTTCCCTGACCGTTAAAGACCAGAAACGTTCGTACAAAGTCCTGATCGCCAATATTCCCACGATACTGGACGAAACAAAGCTCTCGGGCATGCCGGGATATCCGCAGGTGGGCAAAGATTACGGCTATACCTTATCGGTCATGAAAAAGGAGCAATTCGACATTTGGCTGGCCTCTCACGCCAGTCAGTTCAACCTCCGGAAAAAACATAAACCCGGCGAGCCTTACAATCCGGAAGCCTTCTCTGGCCGCGAAGACTATGACAAGACGCTGGCAGGTATTGAGGCTACGTACAAGAAGCGGCTGAAGGAATAAATCTTTCGCGTCCGCTCCGAAATCAGATGACCGCAGCAACGGCCGCCTTCGCACATATCCCCAGCAGATCAGGACAACTTAGCCATAACTCGTACCAGATTTATCTCATTTTGGTTTATGCCCTTGTTGCTTAATCTGCTTCCGGAGAACCTGACCAAACCTTTCGCAACACCAGATGATGTCTCTTACATTCCTGCTATCGCTTTGCTTATGCCGTGCTTACCAGGGACAAATCTGTGGAGGAAGTCGGGTTAACAGATTGTTGGTTCCCACCAAAGGATTACCTGTTTAAACGGATGAACAGGCTACACAGTCACATTCTCTACCATTTCCAGCTTCGTCTTAACCAGCTCGGTAATCTTGCAGGTCGCCTTTGGAAATACTTTCCGAAGGTCAATGTCCTGGTTGTAGGTAAGTTCGGCTTTCAGGGAAGCCATGAAGATGTTCTTGATTTCGGTCGCCAGGTTTACTTTACAAATACCATTTGAAATTGCCTGCTGAACCTGCGTGTGCGGCACGCCCGAGCTTCCGTGCAAGACCAGGGTTGCGGCAGTTCTGTCGGCAATTTTGCGCAAGAGTTCAATGTCCAGCCTGGGCTCCTCTTTATAAAATCCATGCGCCGTGCCGATGGCCACAGCCAATGCATCTACACCCGTTTCCTGCACGAATGCAGCGGCTTCGTCAGGCTGTGTAAATCCGCTATGATCGTGCGACTGGCCGAGCTTGGCCACATAACCCAGCTCCGCTTCCACATGGACATCGTACTTTTTAGCCCGCTCCACCACTTCCCTCGTCAGCCTGACATTTTCCTCGAAAGGCAGCTCGCTGCCATCGATCATCACCGAGTCGAAACCCGCATCCAGGCACCGCTGCACGAGTTCTACCGACCCGCCGTGATCGAGGTGGATCCAGCCTTCCACACCAAATTCTTCCAGTCCGTTCCGGCCCAGGTTCACGGCCGTTTTGAGGCCCATGTAATCGATCGAGCTCTGGGTAAGTTGCAGAATAACGGGTTGTTTCATGTCCGCCGCAGCCTGTAACACGCCGTGCAATGTTTCCAGATCGTAATAATTGGTAGCCAGCAAGCCCTTTTTCAGCAATGTTAATTCGCGTAGTTTTTCTTTCAGTTTCATGACAGGCTCGATGCTATTCCCCAGAAGTCTTTAATGTTTGTGCTGATTTGGTTGAAGTCACAGAATGCGCCTGTGCCGCCCGCAGCAGTAGTGTTCAGTGCACCCATCAGGTTACCCTCCCGCAGGCAGTCGTCCAGCGGTGCACCTGAAATGTATTTTTGAATAAATCCTGCATTAAAGGAGTCGCCCGCGCCTATCGCATCCACAAAATGCGACACCTCAAAAGCAGGCATTGTTAGCTCCTGCCCGCCGCTGATACCCAGGCTCCCATTTCTGCCCATTTTCAGGGCGAGGGTATTCAGGTACGGCCGGATTTTCTCAATGCCTAGGCTGATCGAATCCGTTTTCGTCAGCGCCAGTAATTCCGATTCATTAGGCATGAAAACATCCACATATGGCAGGCAGCGCGCATAGTCGAAGGTCCACTGCTCGGATGGGTCCCATTGCAGGTCCAGCGAGGTGGTCATGCCAGCAGCGCGTGCACTTTTTAATATTTGTTCAATGTCCTGTAAAAGTCCGTTTTGGAGAAACAGGCTGGATAGGTGCAGATGCTGGTAGGGATCAGTCGCTTCAAGAGGGATATAGTTGATGTTCAGCGCATTCATCGCCCCCTGGTAAGTAATGTTCGCCCGATCCTGACCGTAGTTCATCACGAGCGTGCAGCCTGTCTTTTGGCCGGGAAGTCTGGTCACATGCGCGCAGCTCACCGATTTTCTTTTCAGTTCATCCAAAATAAAATCCCCGAAATAATCATCTCCTAACACGCCACAGAAGGTGGTATCCACGCCCATCGCCGCGATATTTGCCGCCATGATCGCCGAAGAACTGCCGAGGCACAGGTCCATTTCATCCGCGATCGTTTCCTTTCCCATTTGAGGAAAAGCCCGGATTTTATTCAAAATCAGGTCGACATTCAACTCGCCTACTACCAGTAATTTAGGGTTCATCATACGCTACACCAGCTATTCTATGCTCAATATTTTATTCCCTGTAAATATTAACACCCTGCACTACCCTGCTGATCGACCCGGATATGGATGGGCTATCGGGATCAATACCCAGATGCAACGCGCTATAAAAGCCCAGCAACTGGCCGACGAGGGTAACCGGGATCATCTGGTATTGATTTTCCGGATCAATATTCAATTCTAATTTACTGCTATTGGCCAGTACCAACTCGTCCACGCCCCCGATCTGCAGGGACTGAATTGTCCTGGCATCACGTGCGATGTCTTCGGCCAGGTCCCGCTCGTAGCGCATCATCCGCGGATTTCGCGAAAACAAGTATACCATTAAGGTATTTTCATTCACAAATGCCCTTGGCCCGTGCCTGAACCCCAAGAAAGAATCCGACATGCACACCAGTTTCCCGTCAGTCAGTTCGAGCAATTTCAAATGACATTCCCGCGCTATACCCAGCAACTCCCCGGAGCCCAGGAAAACGACCCGCTCAAACCCTTTCAAGACCAGTGTCTCAAGCAGGGATTTTTCTTCCAGGATCAAATTTCCATGTTCGACCATACGCTGGATTTTCTCCGATTCATCGTCCAGCGAATCCACCCGCGCCACCAGCAGCGCACTGAGCAACATGCAGGTGAAACTGCTGGTCATCGCGAGGCTTTTATCATTGGTTGCCTCTGGCAGCACCATGCGGTATATTCTATCTGGTGCGACGGTGTTCATATGGGCAAGCGCGCCCTCCCTATTGCAGGTAATGATCAAATGATAAAGCTCGTCGCAGTGAGCGTCGGCCAAGCGCACTGTCTCAACGCTTTCCGGGCTATTCCCGGAACGGGCAAAAGAGATCAAAAGCGTAGGGACCGTGCGGACAAAAACCGTTTCAGGCTGGGTGACAATTTCCGTTGTGTGTACTGCCTGAACAGGTCTGCGCCATATTTGCTGCAAAGTCCCCCGGGCGGCCTCACCGATAAATCCCGAGGTACCTGCCCCTGTCAGCAAAACGCTCAGATTCTCCCTTTGTATAATCGGATTCAGAAAGTCGGCTATCTCTGCGCTTTCTTTTTTAATTAAATGATATACCTCCTGCCAGAGTGCTGGCTGTGACAGGATTTCACGTTGGGTGTGTGCTTCCCCACCACTTTTAAGCACACTTGTTTCATTTTTCTGCATTATTCTGGGCGGTAATTAGAAGACGGTTATTTTAATCATTTTGAAACACGATGTGATGGCACTTCAAAGTAAACATCATAAAACGAAAGTAAAAAGTATTTTAAACCTTTCTTTTACTTTATTTATTCTTACTTATATCTTGCGGAAAAATATTCATGTATTTTTGACGTGTAAGTAGCTCCCAGACCCACTTTTATGATTCCAACGGAAATGAAGGCCCCGAGCCGGGGACTTATGATAGAGGATTTAAGCAAAATCAGAAAAGTAGGCGCACCTCTGATCTCTCCTGCCAGCGACAATCTCGTATATCACGTATCGGTAGCGGATATGGCTGAAAATGATCGTCACGATCTGATTGTCCTTTTGCCGGCGGACAACCCTATCAAAATCTTATTAGGACGGGGCACCGCACACGCCTGGTCGCCTGACGGCGCCGAGCTCCTGTACGAGACCGAAAATGGAGACCTGCATATTTACACGTTACAAACCGGCACGGGCCGGTTTCTGGCCGCGCGCGATGATTCTTCCTATTTTTTCAATCATTTGGCAGAAAAAAATTGCACCTGGTCACCGGACGGGCAATACATCGCCTACCTAAGCGCCGACATTTCGGAAGCAGAGCCAGAAAATGAGGAAATCCGGGTTATCGACGACCTGCTTTTCAAAACCAAAGGCGGGCGCGGCAGGCCGGTATATGCCGATCATGCTTATACGCACATATACCTGGCGCCTGCTGCGGGAGGATCAACCACACTGCTCACTCCGGGCAATTTCAATGAACATTCCATCACCTGGGCGCCGGACAGCCGCCACATTGCATTCATCAGCAACCGGGCCGGGCGGGGTGGCGATATGCAGCAAAGCGATGTCTGGAAAGTCGACATCCATACAAGCATGATAACCCACCTTACTGAACACACGGGTATAACTTACCAGCCAACATGGTCGCCGGATGGAAATTACATTGCTTTCCTGGCAATTTCAGGCACTTTTGGGACGAATGACAGCACGGCTGAAGATACGCATATTGCCCTCGTTCCCTCTGATGGTGGGAACTTCCGGTATCTCACCAAATTATTCGACCGGAGGATCGAGCATGTCCGCTGGCATCCGTCGGGAAAGTACATTTATTTCACCGCAGGCGATCGGGGGGACACTTCCATTTATCGCGTAAACATTGATAATGAAGAAATTGAAATGGTTCAGGGCGGCTCGGGCAGCATTTTTGAATTTTGTCTTGATGCCAAAGGAGCGGATTTTGTTTTTACCAGGTCCAATACGAACCAACCCGCCGAGATTTTCAAAACGAAAGACCAGGGTGCCGACATAGAGCAAATCACCCATGAAAATACCGATTGGCTAGAATTTAAGGCACTGCAACAGCCTGAAACATTTTGGTTTGAGAGCTTTGACGGTTTGCCGGTACAAGGTTGGCTGATGCCGCCCGTCGATTTCGAACCAACACAGCATTATCCACTGATTCTTTTAATTCACGGCGGTCCGCACAATATGTTCGGCCATGATTTTGACGAGCGCATGCATTTGCTGTCGCAGGCTGGCTATGCGGTTGTTTACATGAATCCTAGAGGCAGCCACGGCTATGGGCAAGCATTTTCAAACGGTGCCCTTATGAACTGGGGCGGTGGTGATTATCAGGATTTAATGGCGGGGGTTGATTTTGTTTTAAATAAAAATCCATGGCTTGATGCGGACCGCCTGGGCGTAACCGGCCAAAGCTATGGTGGCTACATGACCAATTGGATCATCACACAAACAGCTCGTTTCAAAGCAGCCGTGACCGATGGCGGGCTGAGCAACCTGGTCAGTTTCGCGGGCACTTCCCTGTATCATTCTTTAATGGAATCAGAATTCGGAGGCCGGGCTTACGAAAATTTCGACCTGCTGTGGCAATGTTCACCGCTGAGGAATATAGCCCAGGCGACCACACCGACGCTCATCCTGCACGGCGAAACCGACAATGAAGTGCCATTTTCGCAGGCCGAAGAAATGTATGTCGCCCTCAGAAAACGCGGTGTAAATACAAAGCTGGTCCAGTACAAAGGCGAAGGCCACGGCTGGCGACCCGAACTGAGACCGCGCAACAAAGCCGACTTGAATGAGCGCATGATCCAATGGTTTAACACCTATGTAAAATCCGCAGCTACTTAGATTTCAAGCATTTAAACCAGATTTACTCAACCACCAATTCTATAAAAGAAGAAATTCAGGATTTCATGAGCAGCACCAAAAACCACTGGCCGATTTACGTAATTATACATGTCCTGTTCATCGGCGTATGGGGCGCTGTCATTGAAATCCCCGAAAAGAACGGCTTCCCTCCCACCCTCGGATATGTAGTCTGGGCACTAACCATGATCCCGGCTGCGCTTGCCGCTTTGAAGTTGAAAAACTGGAAACTGGATTTTAATAAAAAGGCGGTGCTCTGGGGCAGCGCGGTGGGGATTTTGGGAGCGGGCGGCCAACTGGTGCTTTTCTTTACACTGCGCATCGCGCCAGCCTACCTGGTTTTCCCGATCCTGTCACTTACCCCGGTGGTTACAATCCTGCTGGCAGTTGTTTTACTGCATGAAAAAACGGGCAAAAAAGGCTGGATCGGTATTGCCCTGGCGCTGATTTCCATTTTCATGCTTTCCTACCAGCCAGTAGGCGCGGTTCAGACGAGTGGATATACCTGGCTGCTTCTCGCGGCCATCCCACTACTTGCCTGGGGTGCCCAGGGATGTATTATGCGGTTTGCCAACGAAATCATGTCTGCCGAAAGTCTGTATTTCTATATGATGATTTCGTCCATCGCGCTGATCCCGCTGGCATTGTATATGACCGACTTTGGTCAGCCGATCGAATGGGGATTTAAAGGGCCTTATCTGTCGGCCATCTTGCAGTCACTCAATGCATTTGGCGCGCTTTGTCTGGTATATGCATTCCGCTACGGAAAAGCCATTATCATCGCGCCCATCACCACCGCCCTCTCACCGGTACTTACCGTTACATTGTCCCTGGCTTTGTACCAGACCATTCCGCATCCCGTCATTATTGCGGGAATTGTGCTGACCATCATTGCCGCCCTGCTCATGGGATTTGAAGAAGCCAGCAATGCGTAGGCATGGAGCATCGGGCCAATCCTCACTAAACGGTCTTCTTGAAAGTTAAAAACAATGAAATGAAAATAATTTTATTTCATATAATACTCTTTTTCGTAAATTTATCTAAATTAGCATTGCGCAAGCCAAAGCCACCTTTTCCACGCATCCTGTTGAAAAAAATCAACATCGCTTACCCAAAACAGCATTTATGAATTTCCGCTTTACTAATCCACTGTGCATTGCAGCATGCTGGCTTGCCGGCCTCCTGCTCGTGGCAGGCCATGAACCCGCGAAAGCCCAGAAATCTGCCCGTATCGAAAAACAAGTTACGTTTATCGAATATCCCGATTTCCCCGAGGCACATTCCACCTGGGGGTCGATCGGGTACAATGCGGCTTCCAATACGGTTCATATCGGGGTTACCAACCATGCCAACAACATTGGCTTATATACTTTCGACCCGACAGCAAATGTAATGAAACTCAACGGTTTCATCCGGGATATGGCGCATTTGCGGCCATATCAGTGGCAAGGGAAAATACATTCCAAGATCGTGGCCGCACCGGACGGTTCGATCTATTTCTCGACTGACGGCGGCGAATCGCGGGAGGAATATCTGATGGAACACCCGCAGGGTTATGCCGGTGGTTTCATCATGAAGTGGGACCCTAAAAATGGTTTAAAAAACCTGGGAATCGGCATGCAGTATGAAAGCATCAAGGACGTGGACATAGATCCAAAAACCGGAACGCTCTACGCAATCACCTATCCGCAAGCCCATTTTCTCGTTTACAATCCAGACAAAAATCAAATGCGCGACCTCGGTCGCCTGGCCAGCTCGCACGTCCCGCGCGTGTTGTTCACCGACTGGTGGGGAAACTGCTATTATGTAGACTGGCGTCAGCGGCTGGTGAAATACGAAAAAGATAGCGACAGCCTGGTTTTCGCCCGCGAAAGTCTGCCCGCATTTCCCGGCACACCCGGCTCCAAAATTATCACCGGCGTCACCGCTTACGCCAAAGACGAAGCCAAAGGCATTATTTACCTGATCACCTACGGCGCAAAGCTGGTCGCTTTTTATCCTGAAAAAAGTGGGATTGGCAAAGTAAAAGACCTGGGCGGCGTGATAGACACGGGCACAGCGGACGCCTGGGGACCTTACGTACCCAACCTGAACATTGGCAAAAACGGCAAGCTGTACTACATCATCGGCGGTCACGATAATTATGTGGTGAAAGACAAAACTGTGCTGGTGGAATGCGACCCTGCGACCGGTAAAAAGACCATTTTGCAGGAATTTCCTATCACTGCCGTCACCGAGGCGACGGGCTCGGATACCAGGGACAAAGACGGAAACCTGTACTTCGCAGGCAGGCGCAACCCCTCCGGCGTGGGCGACAATACCCGCCCTTTTATGATCCAGTTCAACCCTGAAAAAGAAATCTCCAAATGAGAAATCCGGCTATAAAAACACTTTTCGCATTTACGCTGCTCGCTTGCGCTCCGCCGCTGTTTGCGCAGTACACTTTTTTCACGCCGAAAGAAGCATTTGCCATAGAAGTTTCGCTGCCGAACAGCGCAGAGACGCGCCTGCCGATGTACCGTAATGCGATTACGTCGCTGACCGTGCAGGGTGATTGGATTTTGGGTGGAACTACGGCCAAAGAAGGTTTGTCACCCTATCTTTTCGTCGCTTCGATTTCCGGAAAAAGACTGCTGACCACGAAGGATTTGCAGGAAAGCGTGCCGGGCCAGAAAAGTATTGCGACAGGTTTTTGCAAAGGTGTCGGCAACCAGCTTTACGCAGGCACGATAGCGCAGGTGAATAACAATCAGCAGCCTGGGCATTTGATACAGATTAATGTTGGCAAGGAAGGAGCCATAGAGGTGAAAGATTTGGGCATACCAGTTCCGGCAGAAAGCATTTTCACATTGCTTAGCAACAAACAAGGCAGTGAGCTTTACGGTATTAGTTATCCGACTGGCAAATTCTTTATTTATAACATCGCTACTAAAAAGACGCAAGTTTTCGATGATGTTACTCCAAAAGAAAAGGAACTGAACAACCTGCACGAATATGCGGTCGGGCCGGAAGTTTATTTGTGCAAAGCTTTGATTCAGGATAATGCGGGATTGGTTTATGGCAGTACTGCGGGCAATAGGGTGTTTGTTTTTAATCCAACAAAAAAGACTTTTCAATTCTTAGAATCTCCTCTGCCAGCAGTGTGGGGCCGGGAAGTGCTGGGACAAGTGGAATCCTGGGCCAAAGCGCCGGATGGAAAATTGTACGGGGGCAATGCGGGTGACGGACAACTTTTCGTCCTGGACCCGACCACCAGGAAAATCAAAAACCTGGGCAAACCGATGATGATGGGCCGGTTGCAGGCTCTGGCATTTGGTCGCAATGGCAAATTGTATGGACTGGCAGGCGGCGCGCCGGGTTACTCGCATTTGTTTTACTATGATGAAAAAGGCGCTGGTTTTGTGGACTTGGGCAATCCTGAATTTACGATGATCGCGCCGGGCATTGAGCAGGGAATTATGTGGCGGGGCTTTCAACTGAGCACTTTGGCAGCTTCGGCGGATGGAAAATACATGGTCATGGGCGAAGATGAGGCATTGAGTCAGCTGATGATTTTCCCTGTCGGACAATAAGCACGAAACAACATTCCTGAACCTACCTTCACTATGATACGATTTGCAAAACTTATCCTCTGTCTGATTGCCTTTACCGCATTCAGCATCGGAAACAAAACGCACGCCTCCGATCCCTGGCAGCTTCGCGCACTACCTTCCTCAGTACGGCTCGATCCTGTCAGTAATGACATTATAGAACATCGGTTTAAAGGTGTTCCTTCCAAACAAACCGGAAATCTGCTAGATAAAAACTGGATCTATGATGGAAAGCAAGTTGCCTTGCACGGAGCGCGTGGGGAATATGTCTCTTTTCAACTGGTTTTGACCAATGAATCGGATACTGAATTGACCGGCATTCAACTTGAAATGGCACCCTTCAAAAATGGAAGGACGGAACTGGCTGTCAAACCTGAGCTTTTTCTGGAATGGTCGGTGAAAGTGGAAACACCGAGCACGGGATATCCCAGATCGACGCTCGGAAAAGGCTGGTATCCCGATGCGCTGATTCCATTCAAATTTCTTCAAACCGACTCGGCAAAAGTCCACGGGCGGTGGGTGTACCCTTTCACATTGCCTGATTTCAATAACCGCATCAGTGACCAGCGTTCGCAGGTTATTTGGGTGGATCAATTTATTCCCCTGGATGCGCAGAAAGCAAAGCCAGGAACCTACCAAAGCGTGATTACAGCCAAAATTGGCACCGTTACCAAACAAATCCCGATCAGCCTGACTGTGTGGGATTTTGAACTCCCCAATGAAAACCTTTTCAAAGCCAGCCTGCAACACGAAGGTTTCCTGAGCCGGATGGATGAAAAGCAGGAACTGGCAGTTTATCAGCTTTTTAAAAGAAACCGCATTTCCCTGATGGACCCGACTTATGATCCTGAAATGCAGGTTAAAAACGGTAAAGTGGAAATCCAGTGGGGCAAATTTGATCAGCGACTAAAAAAATACCTGACCGGAGCAGCCTTTACGAAAGCCCAAGGTTACACCGACGGCCCCGGCTACGGCGAGCCGCTTGAAACATTTGCGCTCCCATTTGACGTGTATGGAAAACACGGAACTGCTGGCTGGCCGGACATTGGCAAACCCGAAGTGGAACGCAATGCAGCCAATCAGGCGATTTACCTCAGCAGCATTCGTCAGGTGCGCCAGCATTTGCTGCCGATGGTGAATCCTAAGAAAACATTGCTGACGGTTTATTTGAATGGTTTGGACGAATCTTACTTCCCCGAAGCCTGGTCGCGGATGGTGTTTTATGGAAATCTTTTCAAAAAGGAGTATCCCGAGGCTAGGTTTCGTGTAGATGGCGGTTATACCAAAGAAGCCATGGACGTGATTGGCAAATCCATTACCGATTGGGCGTCACATACGATTGGCTACAACATTGATACGGTCAAGTATTACCAGCAAATGGGCATCAAAGACTGGCTTTACGGTCCAATGCTCTACGAAGCGAAGCTCAATAGCTGGGTCGGCAGCTCGACATTCATCGACTTACCATTGATCAACGACCGCGCAATCAGCTGGGCCTGCTGGAAATACAAAACCTACTCCTGGATCAGCTGGGGCGTGGGTGCTGGCTGGGAAAGAGGCTGGTACGATCCCGAATCCTGGAAAGACTTTTACAAGGAAGCCTCCGAGGCCGATGCAGAATTTACCTACCGCACATTCAACGGAAACGGCTCGGTCATTTACAAGCCCGGCATGGTGCCTAATGTTTCCGAACCTTGCCCGTCGATCCGTTTGAAAACCATGCGCGACGGTGTGCAGGAATATGAATATCTGCGCCTGCTGGCAAAGCTGGATGGCAACTCCAAACGTGCGGATGCGCTTGTTGATCAATTGATTAAAGAGCCTTTTGGGGATAAATCCATTGGTAACCTGGATGTGTGGAGTTATGATCAGGAACAGTGGCATAAAGTCCGCATGGAACTGGGTGAGCTCATTTCCAAAGGCAAAAAATAATATCCGAGTCTATTCCTAAACCTTTCATCATTTCTAAGTGATTGCCTTTTCCCTTTTCTCAATGTTCCCATCAAATGCCAGAACAATTCGTTTTGTTCTGGCGATGCTGGTATTAACGCCGCTGCTGGTGTTTTCACCAGTAGCACAAGCGCAAAAGGCAAGTATTTCGGAAAAATTACAGGCATTCAAAACTTACCCTTTCTCTGATCCAAACCCGCTGCCGGTAATGGGCATCAGCAAAAAGGTCTCCCCATTTTATCCGTACTATGTTTTCGACGGCTACACTAACAAAAGCTCGACCAAAAACTGGAAAGTGGTGGAGCTGGAAAACCCGTATATCAAAGTTCAGGTGCTGCCGGAAGTAGGCGGGAAAGTATTGGGTGCCATTGAGAAATCGACCGGCGAGGAGTTTGTTTATACCAATCACGTCATGAAATTTCGCGCCATCGGCATCCGCGGACCCTGGACCAGCGGCGGCATTGAGCATAACTTTGGTCTGGATCTCGGTCACGCTCCCTGGGCAGCCGCTGCGGTGGATTATGTGTTACTAAATAATCCTGACGGAAGTGTAACCTGTGTTGTCGGCGGCATTGATCTGGGCTCGCGGACGCAGTGGCGGGTTAAGATTGTACTTCCGAAAGATAAAGCGTATTTCGAAACACAAAGTCTATGGTATAACCCCCTGCCGCTGCACGATTCCTATCTTTCTTGGGAAAATGCGGCATTCCGGGCATCGGATGATATGCAGTTTTTCTTCCCGGGAACGCATCATGTCGGGCATGACGGACTGGCTAGTCCCTGGCCGATTGATCAGAATGGCGTCGATTTGTCGTATTACAAAAATGTCAATTCCGGCGGGGATAAGTCTTACCATGTCATGGGCACGCACACCAACTGGTTTGGCGGGTATTGGCATAATAAAAACTTTGGTTTCGGGCACTGGGCGCCTTATTCGGATGCACCTGGCAAGAAATTGTGGATCTGGTCGCGCGCGCGGGAAGGTGCGATTTGGGAAGATTTGCTGACGGATAAAGATGGACAATACATTGAGGCACAGTCGGGTGTGACCTTTAACCAGGCCGCTGAGCGAAGCGGGTTTCATAGTCCATTTAACCAAAAAAATCTTGGGCCTTTTTATTCTGAGAAAAAAACGGAATACTGGTTTCCCGTCAAAGCCGCTGGCGGGATGGTGGATGCTTCACCTTATGGGACGCTCAATGTGGTGGCGGCCGGTGATAGCTTGAAAATCGTTTTCAATCCAATTTCTCCTATTAAAGATACGCTCAAAGTGACAGTTGGCGGGCAAACGGCTTTTCAAACCTTGCTTCAACTGAAACCGATGGAGGTTTATCTCAAAACCATTTCTTTGACAAAATCCCAAGTTGAAAAACTCCGGGTAAGTATTGGTAAGGACCGTCTGGTCTACGCTACGATACCGGAAAAGATACTGGACCGCCCGGTACTTTCCGCCGATAAACAGGATCCGCATTCGGCAGAGCGACTTTTTGAGTTAGGCGAAGATGAAAATGCGATGCGCAACTTTAAAGGCGCACACCAGCGTTTTTTGGAATGCTTGAAAAAAGAACCCACGCACAGCGGCGCATTGATCCGGTTGGCTGAATATCATTATCGCAAAGGTCAGTATGCAGAGGGACTGGATTTTGCCAGAAAAGTTTTAGCAGAAAACACTTACAATGGTGGCGCCAATTATTTATACGGAGCACTTTACCGAAAACTGGGCGACCTGACCAAAGCGGAAGAAGCATTGTCAGTTGCAACGTGGACAATGGAATACAAGTCCGGCGCCTACGCACAGCTGGCGGGCATTGCATTGCAAAAGCAAGATTTCGAAAAAGCCGAATCCGATGCGCGGAAAGCATTGGATTACAATCGTACTAATCTGGTCGCATATCAGTGGCTGGGGACTGCGCTTCGGAAATTAAACAAGCAGGAACAAGCCGCGCAGGTTTGGAAAGATCTGCTGGAAATTGACCCGCTAAGCCACTACGCACATTTTGAGCAGTATTTGCTTCATCCCACCAAAGAAAAACAGGCCATTTTCCAAGACGCGATCCGTAACGAGTTGCCGCATGAGACGTATTTGGAACTGGCCATGGATTATGTGAATCAGGGACAAAATCAGGAAGCGAAGCAAGTGCTCGCAATGGCTCCCGCCTACCCTACTGTTTCCTATTGGCTGGCTTATTTGAATCGGGATTCGGCGCCAGTAGAAAGCAAAAAGCATTTGCAAAACGCAATAGAAATGTCGCCCGAGCTGGTTTTTCCTTTTCGGCTGGAAACCATTCCTGTTTTAATTTGGGCTGAAAAACAAAGTCCCTCCTGGAAAAACCGCTACTATTTGGGTTTGATTTATTGGCACATTGGTGATCAGGAAAATGCCAGAACGCAATTTGGTGCTTGTAAAAACGAGCCGGATTATGCGCCTTTCTACATCGCGAGAGGCCTTCTTTTACAAAATGATCCAGCCCAGGCGCAATTGGATTTTATAAAAGCCAATCAGCTTAACCCCAAAGAATGGCGCAGCCGGCATTATGTGACTGAGTTTTTGACTGGTCGGAAAAACCAGGAAAAAGCGCTCTCAAATGCGCAAAACGCCTACAAACAATTCCCCGAAAATCCAGTAATCGGAATTGATTACGCTAAATCTCTGCTGAATGCAGGTAAGTTTGCAGCCAGCTTAAAAGTACTTGACAAGGTCAACGTCCTGCCGCAGGAAGGCGCGCGGGAAGGGCATGCATTGTATGTCACGGCCAACCTTGCCCAGGCACTCGCATTCTCTGAAAACAGGAAATACAAAGACGCGATACTATCACTGGAAAAAGCCCGCCTGTGGCCGGAGCATCTTGGTACTGGTGAGCCGCACGAGCCTGACACGCGTCTGATAGATTATCTGGCCGCCTATTGCGAAACGCAGCTCGGCCATGCTCAAAAAGCGCAACAATACACTTCGCAAATTGCGGACTACACGCTGAATGCCAGCAAAGAAAGCAATCGTAATGTGCTTGGCAATTATTTGGGAATAAAGTTGCTGCGCGATGCTGGCAAACAGGAATCAGCATCCAAATTCCTTGAAAACTGGAAAGCAGAGCAAGATTCACTGCGCAACTGGGAGATCACAGACGGATCGGATGCGCCGGAAGTTCAATGGATTTTGGCCAAAACGCAGGACGATCAAACCCGTGCTGAAAAGCTCAGACAGGATTTAACTGCGGATAAAAATTACACCCTGACTACGCTATTTTTCAGCATTCTTGATCTGGCAGACATGCGAAAAAAGAAGGATTAATATTGCATTATGAATCAGCTTTACAGACTTTTTGATTTTTGTAAAAAAAATAAATGCGGCCCAGCTTCAATATGGCTGCTTGTAACCCTATTCTTTGCGGCGTCACTAAACGTTTACGCGCAGCCGTCACAGCGGAAGGCGATCATAGAAGACAAGACGCATTATAGTGAAGTCTTCAAAGAGAATCGCAATTTCCGGCTGATTTTGCCGCCTGATTATTACGCACATCCTGACCGGCGGTATCCTGTGATTTACTATTTCCATGGCAATGCCGGGCGGTTTAATGGTCCGGCCGAGGGCGAGGTTTCCCGTTCAGGCGAGGCGCGTTATTATGATGAATTTAATGGGAATTTCGAGCGCACCGGGCCTGATTCGCTGGATAATTTTGCGAGCTATGTCGCAGAGAATGATGTCATTATTGCCAAATGGGATGGTTATGTGCCGGCGCAATACCCACGTCCGTATGACATTGCGCCGGTGAAGGAAGATCGGCAGTTTGTCGATTACTTTCCGGAATTTGTGCAATACATCGATGCGCATTATCGCACCAAAGCCTACCCCGAAGGCCGGGCGGTTTCGGGGCTGAGTATGGGCGGATTTATGTCCATGCTGGTTGCTTCTAAATACCCGCATCTGCTGTCGAGCGCTTCGTTTTTTTGTCCGTCCGCTTCGTTTACCGTGGGGCCGAAAGCTTTGCAGATTTATACGCCATTTAAGGAAATGGGCCGCAACTTTGTGGGGCTGCCGATTCGCATGCATTTGGGTAGCAAGGATTTTTTGCGGCAGCATGATCAGGAAATCGATGATGCATTTAAAACGCTGGAATTGAACTATGAAAGCTGGCATTATGGCATTGGCTATTTCAGGGGATTTCACAATGCGGTGAATATTAAAAGTCAGTTTGATTTTCACATGCATTACTTCCGCATGCCGCTCGCGCGACCGGAGAAGTGGCACCACATTGATTTGTATCCCCACTTTTCTGTCTGGAATTATAATGTTACCACCAATCGAAATGTGCCCGGATTTACCATTCTAAATGATGTGCGCCGGGAAGGATTTAATTTACAAACTAAAAAATGGTTGCCCGACGGACCGAACGTGCCGAATCTTTCTGTTAAAATTGAAACGGATAGCTTATATATGCCAAACACTAATTATGAGTTAATCCAGCTGGATATTTCCACCCGTAAAATCTCCCGCTCAACTGTGCGCAGCGACAAAAAAGGGCGGATTCAATATCAGGGAACTGGTCAGGATAGCGACATTGGAATTTATAAAAATGGCGATCCCGGACGTATCAGCATGTCATCATATAAGCTCGACCGAAAAATGCCGGCTGTTGGAGACATTATTTCTTTAAATCCAATACTATTCAATAAAGGTGGAGCCTCCGTCGATTCCGTTCGCATGGAGTTAATTGCGCAGGATGAAGAAGTTGAAGTCATAGACCCTGCTATTACAATTGACAAAATTGCACAAGGCGCATTGCATGAAAAAACAGCATTCAAAATACGTTCTCGAAATGCAAATTTGGATCGCGCGAAATTGAAATTAGTAGTGAATTATAATGGTAAAAAAGACCGGTTTTTGTTGGAAGTTCCTTTTTATTCACCCGAAAAAGCATTGGTGAAATTTGAAATTGCGGATGGTCGGAATGTGAATCTTGAAGTAGAAAATCAAACGCGCGTCGGCGAAGGAAATGGGAATGGAATTGCCAATCCCGGTGAGTGGCTTAGCATTTTCACAAAATCAGATCTGGATTCGCTGCATGATTTTGGGCTCCAAGTTTATACTGACGATCCTTATGTGGACATGGACAGTCGGCGCATGCTTTTCTTCGCCCGTGCCGACTGGTCTGGTGCGCAGCGGCTGACTTCTCAGGTGCAGATCAAATCGGACTGTCCCGATGGGCATGAAATCGCTTTTTATGGCATTTACGAATATCCTAAAACCGGCAATACGCGCCGGGATAGCCATGGGGCGCATTCGTTTATCCATGAAACCAAGCGGATTTCTTTTACCGTGAAAGTCAAAAAGTAGTCGGATGGAAAGTCACTTTGCGGGTTCGAGCCGGATATCGGTTTATGTCAGCGATACCAATAATGTTTTGAGCAGACTTTTGCAGGTGTTTGGGAAAAGCCGTTTTGAGGTTACTTATATGCAGGTTTTTAAGACAGAAGATGCTGATTTGAAAATGATTGTCGTGGAGGCCATTTTCCCGAAAGAGATCATGACGCTCATCCTCGAACGCATTGAAAAGATCATCGAAGTGGACAGGGCTTTCGCGCATGAGGATGAAGCGGAAAGTCCGACGACTGCCTGAAAACGTTCGTACTGGTTTTTGCAACACCATTTCCCCGGATGTTGCTACCTTTACAAGCTGGTTTGAGCAGCCAGCGATTTACATTGAATCAATAAAAAACAGCATAAACAGGTTGATACCATGAAGAAAACAGCGCAGCGTCGGTCGCTTATATTGCAAAAACTTGATGAATTGGGCGAGGTAAATGTCAATGATTTGAGTGAAATGCTGGAAGTAAGTGAAGTGACGATCCGCAACGATCTGGACAAACTGGAAAATAGCAACCTGCTCGTCAGGGCGCACGGCGGGGCTTTTAAAACCAACAACATTGCCCTGACGGTCACCGAAAAAAGGAAGATCAACCATGATATCAAGCGGCTGATCGGCAAAAAGGCCGTGTCGCTGATCAATGAGGACGACAGCATTATCCTGGATTCCGGCACCACGACTTTTGAAATATCCAACAACCTCGAAAAATTCAAAAACCTGACCGTGATCAGCAACGCGCTGGACATCGTCAATAACCTTGCGCAATACGAAAATCTGCAGGTGTATATGCCGGGCGGATACCTTAAGGAATTCTCCATGTCGCTGGTAGGCCCGATGGCCGAGCGAAACTTCAAACAACTGTATTGCAACAAACTTTTTTTGGGAATCGACGGCATTAAGGCCAATACCGGGTTTTTCACCCACTACATGGAAGAAGCATACCTCAACCAGATCATGATCGACATCGCCGAAGAAGTGATCGTCGTCACGGATTCATCAAAATTCAAAAAATCAGGACTGGCGTTTATTTGCGGTTTTGATAAGATTGACAAGGTGGTGACCGATGATAAGATCGAGGACTCGGATTTGAAGATGCTGAAGCAGCATAATATTGAGGTGATAGTTGCGTGATGGTAGGTTTTCTTTTGGCTCATTTGATCGAGCTCGTGGAAATCGAATGATGTGTTCTTACGGTGCGCTGCACCTTGAAATCGTTACATATGTTCTTTGTCTACAAGTCTTTCGGTGCTCTGCACCTTGCATTCCGCAGAGGTAATGAATATTGGCAAAGGTGCAGAGCACCGAAAGATTTGTAGAAATTAGATGGTATCCCAATTTTAAAAGGTGCAGCGCACCGCAAGAAAACCGGATAGGGCCCTGCCAGAATTAAGAAACACACTTCTATGAGCAACGAGACTCTAAAAAACTAACTTCCTGCTCCGTACATCTGGCTAATTGGTACGGAACTCAATCATAAAAAATTCGTTTGCTGAAAATACTACCACAATAAAATACCCACACATACACATGAAAACCACTCTCTCCTACCTCGCCAACGATAAGTAGGAAAAATTAGGTTTCCGCAGGCACATCCTCATTTCTACCAAAAATTCCAACCGTTTAAGAACTAATGCCAAACCGCCCTGGTTTATAGACATATCGGGAAAAGCCGATACGTTGTAGGCTATGGAACATTTGGAAATATTCAAGGCACTTTCTAACAAGACCAGACTGGATATCCTGAACTGGCTGAAAGACCCTTCGCTCAACTTTCCGGCACAGAAAGCGGATGGTTTTGAGCATGGTGTGTGCGTCGGGCAGATCCAGCAAAAAGCGGGTTTGACGCAATCCACCGTATCCGAATACCTCTCGATCCTGCAACGTGCCGGACTTGTGAAGGCAACCCGTGTTGGCCAGTGGACTTATTATAAGCGCAATGAAACTGCGTTTGAGGCGCTGAGCCAGCTTATTCAAAAAGAAATTTAATAAAAAAACACCCCGTCATGCAGACAGACATTTTATTCAGGCCGTTCAGCCTGAAATCATTGAATATGAAAAACCGCATCGTGATGGCACCGATGACGCGTTCTTTTTCGCCCCAGGGCGTACCCACCGAAACGGTAGCCGCTTATTATGCCAAACGCGCGGAAGGTGAAGTCGGTCTCATCCTTTCAGAAGGTACCGTGATCGACCGTCCTTCATCTTCCAATGACCCCAACATTCCGCATTTTTATGGAGCAGATGCGCTGGCAGGCTGGCAGGAAGTAATTGACCAGGTTCATACGGCCGGTGGAAAAATGGGCCCGCAGATATGGCATATGGGCGTGATGGACAACCACCATTCTGGCTGGGTACCTTCGCAGCCATTTGAAGGTCCGTCGGACAGCGGCAGACCAGGCTTTGCAAATGGTAAAGCCATGACTGACAGTGATATTTCAGATACAATTGCCGCATTTGGCCGGGCAGCAGCAGATGCCCAAAGACTGGGTTTTGATACTTTGGAACTACACGGTGCACACGGTTATCTGATCGACCAGTTTTTCTGGGAAAAGACCAACAATCGTGCGGATATTTTTGGCGGAAAAACATTGCCGGAACGCAGCCGCTTCGGGGTTGAGGTGGTGAAGGAAGTACGCAGACAAGTGGGCGAAGATTTTGCTATTATCCTCCGACTGTCGCAATTCAAGCCGTCGGCATATGATAATAAACTGGCCAAAACGCCACAGGAAATGGAAGCCTGGCTGAATCCGCTGGCTGATGCGGGCGTTGATATTTTCCATTGTTCTCAGCGTCGGTTCTGGGAACCGGAGTTTGAAGGTTCCGACCTTAACTTCGCTGGCTGGGCCAAAAAAGTAAGTGGAAAAGCGACCATTACCGTAGGTTCTGTCGGATTGACCGGTGAATTCCTGGCTGCATTTGCTGGTGAAAGCTCCGAACCAAGTTCACTGGATGAACTGGTAAGGCGCATGGACCGCGGTGATTTTGACCTCGTTGCAGTAGGCCGGCCCATACTCGCCGATCCTTCCTGGGTTAAAAAGGTCCACGACGGACGAGTTGGCGAACTAAAGGGTTTCAATTCCACCGCACTTCGCGAGCTGGTTTTGGAATAACAAGATTTAAGTAAAAGTAAAAACGGGACAACCAGGCGCAATGATTGCGTCGGGTTGTCCCGTTTTTTTTGAGATGTGCACATGGGTTTTCGGGCAAATAAAACCTGGCATGGTACAAACAGCAGCAGCGGAAAAAATTCCTAACTTGCTCCACTAAAATCACACAACTTGAAAACAACCCTCTCCCACCTGCCCGAAGACAAGCAGGAAGAATTAAAACATATCACCAAAATCATCGTCGAAAAGGTACCGGCAGAAATGGTAATTCTTTTTGGCAGTCACGCTCGCGGTGATTGGGTGGAAGATTTTCAGGAGAATACGGAGTATGTGAGTGATTATGACATTCTGGTTATTACGAAAGACAGAAAAGCAGCAAGAGGACAAAAGAAGTGGCAAGATTTAGATAAGGCATTGGCTGCTAACCAGGACACTACTAAATCCAATATTATCCAGCACACCGTTTGGTTTGTGAATGATAAGATTGAACGGAATTATTACTTCTTTGTCGACATTTTTAAAGAAGGAATTATGCTTTTTGATTCCGGGAAATTTAGGTTATCGGAGCCGAAAGAATTGAGTCCGGAGCAAAGACAGAAAAAAGCAGTTAATTCATTTGAGCATTGGTTTGAAAGTGCAAACCTTTTTCTTGCGACTGCATTTATTCAAATAGAAAAGATGTGGTTTAAAAATGCTGCTTTTGAACTTCATCAAGCTACTGAAAGATATTATGCAGCCACACTTCTCGTTTTCACTGATTACAAACCGAGGACACACGACATTGAGGAATTAGGAAAACAAGTTGAAATACTTCATCCTGACTTTACAATCGCTTTCCCTAAAAAAACAGCGGAAGAATCTCGGCTATTCAAACTACTCAAAAAAGCCTATATCGACGCGCGCTATGAGATCAATTACAAGATTGAGAAAGAGGAATTGGAATATTTAGCGGAACGTGTGAAGCTGCTGAGAGATTTGACGGAGCGGATTTGTAAGGAGCGGATTGCGGAGTTTACACTAGATTAAATGAGCTGGGCTGGGGCCAACCGACGTAAGCATAAGGCGTTTTGCTGGTCGTCTGCGTCTGTTTAATGCGATTGAAACTCTTGCTGGCCAGGTCATTCCGGCGCTCCGGGGAAGTGGGTGGCATTTGCAGGTAAGCAGATTGATTGGGGCTAATTCGAAATTAAACAACTGCAAAGTGTTTCTCTGCAGCTGTTCCAAACTACCAAAAGTTGCGTACCAAATTTGCCTTGTCCTTACTTGTGATATCTTGTAAAATTGTTGTCTCGCCTGCGTTCAGAAGAATGTCGTAACCTACGCAAGCATGGACAACATCCTCCTGCTGATGGCGGGAACCCTGATGCCTTTCAGATGCTTGATGCGTTCTTTGATGGGGATTTTATAACTGTAGGTCAACCCAGGACCAAAAAGCGCTTTGAATTCTTTGACAGTCTCCAGCAATTCCTTTCTGGAAACGCCGCTGTATTCCAGCTGTAAATACTGCGCTTTTTCAGCCGTATAGTTCTTCAATTTCCAATACTGCGGATGGTTTACTCCAATAGGTGCATGAAAATCCTGATCATGCGTCTCTTTGATCAGAAATTCCAAATCCAGAATTACTTCTTTGCGGTATTTGGCTTTTTCTCCCCTTACAATGATCTTGGCTTCTCTGCCTACCGTGTGCCTAAATACTTTTTCGTGAATCATATCTCAATCGTTAATTCTTTGTTATTGCTGTCACAATTCCCTTTCTGACCATCCGTAGCTTGAAACCGGCGAGTTCGACAGCTACCTCCATACATTTGCCGTCGGCGTAGGTGTACATGGTCCGTTTTCCGCTTGGCATCAGCACACCATACAAGCCGTCACCGAGGTTTTCCACCTTACACATCTGGCCATACTTTTCCGAGTAAACCGCGCTGACATTTACCGGTTCTTCATAATACAGGTTCACTATGGTTTTGGTGATCCCATGCCGTACTTCCTTCTGCTTCTCAAAATCTTCCCCGGAACCAAAGAAATCGACCTGGTACTGACTCAGTGCTGCTTTCGAAGTAAGTACCTTTTCCTTTCTCTTGCCATTTAAGCGGTAGTCGGTCACGGATGTTTTCAGGGAGCCATCGATAAATTGATTTTCGCTTCGCAGGCTGGCCGAAAAAAACGGTACACTTGCTTCGGCGTCTATGCGGAGCTTTGGATTTTCTGCGTTTGAATCATCCTGGATCACTTTGACAGATCCAACCGTCCGGCCTGCAATCACAATATCATACAGCACCGTCTGGGACATCGCCTCGACAGAAATGTTTAACAGAAAGAACAGTGCTAATGAATGCAACAATTTCATTTTCTAAAATCAGGTTGAAACAAGAAAAACGGAGTCATTGGGAAAGCTCACTGCGCTCGTCCTTTGACTTGAACAGCGGATAGCCTAATTGTACATACCATGGTTCTTCGTGGTAGTCTTCCAGGCCAATGTGCTCAGAGAACTGTCTCGTTATTTTGGCCGTGCCGAAAATCATGTCCCAGATAAAAAACATGTTTCCATAATTGCCGTTGACCACCCCTATCCCATCCGCATCCGTAGCGGCATGGTGCGCGTGGTGGGTAGCGGGAGTGGATATCGTCCGCTCAACCACCCACATCACCGGATGCAGCCACTTAATTTTGTACAAAGGTTTGTCCCAGCGAACACTCGAATGAGCGGATATGCCAATGATCGCCTTGAAGAAATATCCGATTAAAAACGCTTGCCCAAAGCCTAAAAATATCAAAACGGTAGACACTATACGGGATGGAAACAGGAGGAGATACAGCCAGGAGTTCCTGCCGGTCAGGAACACGCTCATTTCCGGGGCGGTGTGGTGCACCCGGTGCGCCTTCCAAAGCCAGCTATAAGTATGGGCGGCCCGGTGCCACCAGTATTGTGTAAAATCTTCCAGCAGACAGGTAATGATAATACCGGCCCAGAGCGGCACGCTTTCGAATGTATTGTAATAGCTGGGAAAGAAATAATTCAGCAGATAGGCCGATAGCAGAAAACTGATAGGCCTGGTGATGGTGCTGGACAGAAACAGTCCTGCGAAATTGATATACCATTCGTTTTTAGACCATTTTTCGCTTTTGTAAAGTCCAGTAAAAAACTCGGCTACGCTGATCACCACAAAAAGCGTGAGGATTTCGTAGTATATGAAACTGTCAGTGAATCGCATTGTCAAAGCATTTTGTTGTATAAGATGGAATGAAACCAGTTAGCCTACCCGGGACAGTTGCCTGGCAACAGAAATAGTGACCACCGAAATTTCGAATGCCGGGCCGTCTGTCTTCGGAAATAGGATGGATGATGAAATCCAGGAACGGGGTGCGTCAACAACTACAACAAGATTGCTGAACGCGGGTAAAAGTCAAAGATGTTTCCGGTCCGGAAGGTAAAATGGGTTGAAGTAAATGAATCGAATTCATACGTACATAACGTTTGGTTCAATACTCAGCCGCGGGTGGATCGTTGCTATTTTCTATTAGTCTATAAAATAGATAGACAAAATAAACTAATAGATTTTTGATTACCAAATGTTTCAGGAAGATTTCTCAAAAGTATTGCAATAAAATCCATAGAGTTTATAGATTATTTTATCGACATTTGAAATTCACAAAGATATCTCAACCAAAAGAATCGTGGCTATGACTATCAAAAACCTCCTTTTCATCCTGATACTGACCAGTTTTGGGACCCATGCATTTGCCCAGCAGACCGGTGATCAGACATTCACCGTCGAAGGATATTATAAAGCAAAATGGGGCTATGCAGATGAATTTATCGATTTGTTCAAGAAGAACCATTATCCGCTTTTAAAGAAGGCGCTTGAAAAAGGCGACATTATTTCTATCAGAGCGGAAAAGCCGCGCCTGCATTCCACGGAGGAAAGCCGCTGGGATTACAGGGTAACATTGGTCTTCAAAAATATCCAGGCGGCGTTCGATCCCGATCTGACCACCCCATACAAAAAGATACTTTATCCTGATGCTGAAAAACTCAAAAAAGACGAAAAAAGAAGGTTCGAAATCCTGGACGCACACTGGGATGTCCAGGTGCAGGGGGTTGATTTGGAAAAATAAGTCCCCTCTCAGCAACCGGATGTGAAAGGGTTAAGGGCCGACGGGCTACGGGTTTCCCAAGCTTTTAGAAGTTAAATATTTGATATCAATCATTAAGTATTACCCTACATCTTTCACCATTGGCCTTTCAACCTTCACCTTTTAACCATTAACCTTTTAACCCCATTCCTTCCCATGCCAAGAATATTGCCCCTAGAGAAAAAAGACTACAGCTCGGAGGTCAAAATCGCGTTCGTTCAGCATGAAACGATTTACAACAGCAGGATCACCAACATGAAAGCCACGTTGGGCCATTCTCCTGTTGCCTTTAAGGTTTATATGCAGTGGTACCCGATGTACCACGAAGTAAAACGGATCTTGGGCGGTCGGCTGGCAACGCTATTTGCCTGGTCTGTTTCCGAAGCTTCGGATTGTCCCCTTTGCAGCACTTATTTTCGAAAAGAAATCATCGAGTCCGGTCAGGAACCCGAGAATCTGGAAATATCGGAGGCGGAGCAGCATCTGCTGACTTTTGGGGCGGAAATCGCTAAAAATAAAGGATTTGTACCGGATGAAATTTACGATCCGATACGCGCGCAATACCCCGACGAACATATTGTGGCATTCACGGCATTTGCCGGGATCATGATCGCCACCAATATTTTCAACAATGTGATTCATACCGAAATCGATGAATACCTGTCACCCTACCGGCCTCAGCAACAACAACACACTGTCTGAAATATGTCTCTAAAAGATAAAGTGGCATTTATTACAGGCGCGGCACATGGCCAGGGACGGGCAACCGCCATTGCATTGGCAAAGGAGGGCGTCCGCATTGCGGCATTCGATATTGGTCGCCCGCTCACTTATCCCGCTTATGACCTTGGCTCGCTGGATGATCTCCTGACGCTGCAATCTGAAGTGGAGCAGGAAGGCGTCCGATGCCTGACTTTCCAGGGCGATGTACGGACTGATCTGGATCTTAGAGCCGCTGTAAACGAAACCGTTTCACAATTTGGCCGCATTGATATTCTTTTTAATAACGCGGGTATATGTGCCTATGGGCTGGCTCACGAGCTTCCGGAAGAAGAATGGGATGCCATGATCGATATCAATCTTAAGGGTGCCTGGCTCGCTGCCCGGCATATCATTCCGGTAATGATTGCTCAGAAATCGGGCAACATTGTCAATAATTCATCCATTGCAGGACTGCGCGGCATGAACCGGTTGAGTCACTATGCGGCTTCCAAGTGGGGCCTGGTAGGGCTTACCAAATCCTGGGCGATCGAGCTGGCACCTCACAATATCCGTGTCAATTCCATCCACCCCACGGGAGTGAATACCCCTATGAACGACGGACTGGCTGCATTGGAAGGAAAAACACCGCAGGAAATCGCCGAAGCCTCCGCCGGGAACCTACTGCCCGTTCCGTGGATAGAACCTGAAGATGTAGCCCACGCGGTTCTTTATCTGGTTTCCGACAAGGCCCGTTTTATAACAGGGTCCCAATTCGTACTGGATGCCGGACTGCTAACCCGTTAGAAATGTCCATCAAACCGCGCCTCAACACGTTTGACCTGACCATGATCGTGATCAGCGTGGTCATTGGTACAGGTATTTTCAGAACGCCGGTCGAGATCGCGCAAAAAGCGCAGTTGCCTTCCATTTTCTTTGCAGCCTGGATCGCCGGAGCGGTGATCAGCCTCTTTGGAGCGCTCACGCTGGCAGAGGTAGGCTCGCGCTATCCGGCAGCCGGCGGTTTTTACAAGATATTTTCCCATTGCTATCACCCCGCTTTCGCATTTATGGTAAACTGGATCTCGGTGCTAGCCAATGCAGGTTCCAGTGCATCCGTAGCGATCATCGGCTCGGCATACATTTCACCCTTGCTGTTTCCCTCACTGGATCCTGAATTTGCGGCACGGATTACCACGATCTCGGCGGTTGCACTTTTATACGGCATTAATCTGCTGGGGATCAAAATGGGATCGAGGATACTCAATATGCTGATGATCATTAAAATAGGCATGCTTATCTTGCTGATCGGCACAGTATTTTTTTCTTCGACGCCCGCTCAGCCGGTTACAAAGGAACTATCGCAGGAAGATAGCCTGAAAGCATTCTGGCTTTGTTTCGTCCCGATTTTCTTTACCTATGGCGGTTACCATCAAACCATGAATTTCGGAAGTGACGTCCCTAACGCCAGCAGGATCCTGCCGCGTTCTATCTTTATTGGTATGGGCGCGGTTATGGCACTTTATCTCCTGGTCAATTATTCTTATGTGAAAGTTTTGGGGTTTGAAGGGTTAAAAAATTCACCTGCTTTGGCTGCTGAAATGATCGGTCGCCTGTTCGGCAATGTGGCGTCCACCATCGTTTCCGTGGTCATGTTCCTGGCCGTTCTGGCTTATGTAAATGCGTCATTGCTCTCAAATCCGCGCGTTTATTACGCCATGGCCGAAGAAAACGTGCTGCCCGCCGCTTTCAAGAAAGTAAACCCCAAAACCCAGACTCAGGAATTCGCATTAACTGCCTACACGCTCATCATCATTCTCTTTTTGTTCGCCTTGTCCTCTTTACAAAAAATCCTCAATTACGTAATGTTCTTCGACAGCATCGGGCTCATCGCAGCCTGCGCAGCGGTTTTTATTTTACGTAAAAGGGCAAAGATCGGAGGAGAAAAGGCTGGCATTTACAAAATGAAGCTATACCCCTGGATGACCGTCATTTTCATCATCGGCTACGCGCTCGTCAACCTCAGCGTCATGTATTTCGAGCCGGAAACGGCGCTGATTGGGTTTCTGCTTTTTGTGATCGGGCTGCCGGTTTATTTTTTGTTGGTAAAGGCTTTTCGGAAATAGTCATGTCATCTTTTTATCAAATCAAATTCAATACCGCACTCAGCAGACCGATACTAGTCTTCTATTTCAGTATATTTTTACTTGGCAAATACCAGGCTCAAATTATTACCTAACCCAATTAAACCGTTGTGCAGCTTGATCTTTTGTTAAAACCAGGTAAGCACGAATTCCAAATAATTTGGCGTAAGATTTAAATCTAGATTTGTATTCTGAATTTATGGTTGCAATGTATGAAATGTCCGGATCAGTCCAGTTTATGATTGATAACAGTATTAATTGAGTATTATTAGAAATTGTAAACGGTGAGCAAGCTTGAATGGTAAGCCCTGTCTGCCTTCCTATTAATATAGACATAAACATGCTAATACTATCAACTGATTTTTTGAACAAGTTATGAATACGATGCTTTGAAATTCTGTTCTTTATGTCTGCAATGTCTTGCGGTGTAAATGTTGGGTCAGTTTCTTCTATCAAAATATTATTTTGCCAATCTTTTAATTCAAGAATAAACAACGTATCAGTCGCCTGCTCATACCAACATACGTCCATTTCACTAAAATTATTTTGCAAATCTTTATAGCCTTGACAATTCTCAAACCGAAAGAAGTTAGCATCTGGAAAATCTAGTGTGATCGAACTCTCTGTAATGGACATCTAACTAAGCTTTTAAATCAATACTTATTTCTTCATCGAACATCCTAAGCGCTTCCGCAATTATTGTATTGGAAGGCAAAACCCCATCAATTAAATCATGAAATGAGTTTTCCACTGGCCTTCCAATTTCGCGTGTAAGATTCCAACACTTAATATTTAATTCATCTCTTTTTGCACAATTTGACAATTGTTTGATAACAAAATAACTATGCGAAGCAATAAATATTTGCACTCCGGCTTTGCTCATTGCAACTAACATCTCAACCATTTTCCGGATGGCATCGGGGTGAAGCGCCGTTTCTGGTTCATCCATAAAGAGAACCGTTCCCTTACTTAATTGCCTGTTTGTAATTAACGTTGTAAGAATTCCTATTTTCTTTATTCCCTCCGCGGTTTGCTGCATTGCAAATTGCTGATTTCCTTTTTTAAACAAAAATGGTTGATCTTGCAATCCGGTTTGTTCAATCTTACCTTCAAAAAGGTCCTCCAAAGATTTGTTGACTTGGCTAAGTTCGTTCGCAACTCGACCTTTTGTAGTTTCTAGACTTAGCGCTTTAATTAAATCAAGATAAGTGTCATCAAATCCGACTCCATAAAAATTCTCACGTATATTTCTTATGTCATTAAATGCAGTTAGAACTTCTTTTGCCGGTATGAAAAGAGCATTTATCGAGTTAGGAGGAATCGAGTCAACATGTTCTATACAAGTTGGGATTGACTTTTCTGTTCTGTCACCAAATGAATAATATAAGGGTTGCCTATATTTTCCATTATTTCCGACAACAGTAATATTTATATCTAGCTTATCCTTACTTCCTTTCTGGACTAAATCTCCCAAGCCATTTTTTCGAGGCATGAACGTATCGGTTAACTTATCTGCTAACTCTCTTTTAAAAGAAACCTCAATTGATTTTGATTTAAGACTATAGACTTCCAGTGCTTTAACAGTTGCGTACAACAGCTTTAATAAGCCTGTTTTACCAGTGTCATTTTTTCCAATAATTACATTTATACCGGGAAGATCTTTTATGGTCATATTTGAATGAGCCATAAAGTTTTTGATTGTAATTGAGCTTATCATAGGTATTTATGATTTTATGCAAATATATTGATTTCTTTTGACACAGGTCCACTATCGCGGTTTGCCACAATTAATCAAAATATCCACAGCTGATAAAGCTAAAAACCTTATTACTACCGAATATGAATCGAACCACAAAAATACAACCAACTCGTATACAGCAAGTTAATCGCTAATTTTCAGTCGAACACTTAAATAGCTAGACTATATAAAACCAAACTCGATTAGCAGTCCTACGCTGCTCGAGGTTAATCTCTATCCCCTAACCAACCCTTCGCTCAACTCCCAAAGCGCTTTCCCCAGCCCCTTATCGCTGCTCGCCGAAGATGTTCTTCTCACCTTGCAATCCACAAAATACTTCCCTGAGACCCCCCTCCACCTCGGGCGAAGTCGCCAGATAAATACTGGTGGCAGCGCCCTTTGCCGTGGTCCTTAGAAACGGCCGGAACAATTTCATAAAAAACGCGGAGGCTCCCGTTCCGCCGCCCGCAAAGTTACTGGCAACCGTCCCGGGGTGGGCACAATTGGAGGTAACCCCGAATGGTCGCAGACGGTCAGCAAGTTCATTAGAGAAAAGAATATTGGCCAGCTTAGACCGTCCGTAGACGATCAGATCCTGGTACCACGATGGGTTTACCAGTTGATCGATATCAAAAAAAGCAAAGTAATGTGCGGCGGACGAAACATGAACGATCCGGGCTTTTTCTGCGGCCTTAAGTAAGTCGATCAGCCCGGTCGTCAGAATAAAGGGCCCGAGATGGTTTGTGGCAAATGTCAGTTCGATGCCATCGACAGAATACTGTTTATGCTGAACAATCAGCCCTGCATTGTTAATCAGCACATCGAGCTTGCTATACCGGCTCCTGATCGCCTCCACCGCATTCTTTACGGACACAATGCTTGAAAGATCGCACTGGACAAAGTCGGTCCTAACATGGTTTCCAATAACTCTTTGCAATTCCTGCACCTTAACCTCATTACGTGCTACCAGTATGAGATCGTAACCCTTTTTTGCCAGTTCAACAGCAGTAACATAGCCAATCCCCGAAGTGGCGCCTGTAATAAGAGCGATTTTGTTGTTCATTGATGAATACCGGATCCCGGCTATTTTTAAAACGTATGATGAAAAGCGATGTCAGCCCGCCTGTTCCAAACAGCAAGGGCAAATTCACAGGTGCATAAAAATATCACTTTCATCATTCAAAGTAAGCAAAAATTTAAATTCTCTACTTATTTGATATACTAAATGCACTATTTGGCATTCGATCGTAGAAAGTTTGCTTAAATTGCGTCGGACAGATAGCACGTGGCTACTAAGACTGTACCTGAATTTATAGATTATTAACTAGTTTTGCATGACAAATCAGTTTTTCTGTGTCCCGGCTGACCTACCCCAACCTAACTACTCTCACTCTCTATTTGGTAGCGTTTCAACTCCTGTTTTTTGGAGCCGGCGATTTATTTGCAGAATCGGCCGATACCCTGCGCCGTGAATTAACCGTTGATTTTGAATTAAGACCCAGGGCCGAGTACCGTGATCACTTTATGTGGACGGCCGCCGATACGATTATGCCCGATCTGTATACTACCCAAAGAAACCGGCTCAGCATTACATATAAGACAAACCAGCTTCGTTTGCATGCTTCGCCGCAGGAAATCCATGTTTGGGGCAAACCCGGACGCTTCTCACAGGTCGGTAGCGTCAATTTTTTTGAGCTTTACGCCGAACCCGCCATTACCAAAAACTTCTCTGTAAGGATTGGCAGGCAAGCTCTGTCGCTCGACAACGGGAGGATATTCTCCGCCGCTCCCTGGAGCCAGCAGAGCCGGGCACATGAAGGGATCAGGTTACTTTACAAGAAGAAATTGGAGACAGACCTGACATTAGCTTTCACCCGGTCCTATGGAAAGCGTTTCGATCCGGCTTACTCGCCCGTTGGTTCGCATACCTATAAATTTCTTTTCGTCCATCACCTGAAGCACAAGTTCAACAACATTACGCTTACGACGATCAATACCATGGATGTATTCCGGAGAACGACCGGCGACCAGCGGTACTACCCACGTATCACCAATGGCGGACGGCTTGAATATACCCAAGGCGGCATTTACGGGACGGTGAATGCTTACTATCAGTACGGACAAAACGCCGCTTCGGAAAAATTACGCGCTTATTACGTCCAGCCCGAGATCAGTGCGAATACGGGGAAAACATTGTTCCGGCTGGGTGCCGAAATATTGAGCGGCGAGAAAAATACGGCCTCTAAAGAAATATCCAGTTCGTTCGTGCCGCTCTATGGAGTTGCCTGGAAATTTATGGGCAATATGAACCTGTTCACCAGGTTCCCAGCGGATGTCAACGAAAAAGGGCTGATCAATCCATATCTCTTCGTGATCTGTCAGGCCGGTACAAAGCTTTCTCTGCGAGGCGATGCCCACCTATTTTTCTCACAGTATCCACTCATCAACGAAGGCAAAGAAATAGATGGAAAATACCTCGGCTTTGAAAGCGACTTGTCTTTAAATTACAAGCCCGTCAAAGGCATCGAAATCATTTATGGATTTTCGTTCACCATTGCAGATCAGCGCATGGAGCTGCTCAATAAGGTTCCGGATGCCGGAAAAATACCAGTATGGAGCTATCTGATGATATCCTATACCCCTCGCCTACTGAGCCGGGAATGGTCTAGGCTTCAATAGGATTTTTATCCATTGACCCGCAAATCCGTTACTCGCGCTGGAAAGCTCAGCTGAGAAAACGGCACCTCATACTGGAGAAAGACTGAAAAAAATGGGTAACGCAGATGCACTCAGCTTGCTGTTCATCAAATTTCGGCTATTTTAAAAATACCCGGGTTTGAGGAGAATCTTCATTCTAACAGATAAAAAGTTTCGTTTACTTACTTTTTTCTTATTAATTGCACCAAACTCTGGAACGTACAGTGGATTTGCAGGCAACTTACCTTGTACCTTCTTAAATCCCAAGCCCCGTCCGAACCCGATTCCTAAATCAACCTTTACCATTCTAGCTGCATGACAACCCCATCAAAGCCCCTGGCACTCAACTCATCTCTCCAACTCGCCGATCGCATTTCGAGCCCGTGTAACCTGATTTTACGGAGGATTGTATCCACAAGCCAGCTTTTCCTGCTGGGTTGCTGCTTTTTTCTTGCGGCAACCCCAATGAGCGCACAAAACAAAAACAGCCACGCCAGTTCAACCCTGCTCCCGCTCCCGCAGCAACTAGAACTGAGTGACAAAATGTTCATAATCAGCAAAAACTGGAAAATCGTAGCCAGTCCAGCACTTGGCAAAGAGCAGACGGTGAAAAACCTGCTGGAGGAATTAAAAGAGACAGGCTTACCTCTCTCCATTGCAGCCACGGCCACTTCCGGCAATGTTCCGGCAATCCGGCTAATCGTTCAAAAAGGCGCTGTCAACATTGGCGCAAGCGTTGATACCAACCGGATTGCGCTTGAACGCCAAGCGTATAGGCTTAGTTTGAAACCGGGAAATGTGACGATTACGGCCAATGCTTCGCAGGGGTTATATTATGGCGTGCAGACATTTTTGCAATTATTAAGGTCCCAGGCTCCTAAAATGCAGCTGCCGGAAGGCGAGATCACCGACTGGCCCAATGTGGAAGTCAGGATGATTTACTGGGACGATGCGCATCATCTGGAGAAAATGGGTGCGTTGAAGCGGATTATCAAGCAAGCTTCCACTTACAAGATCAATGCTTTTTCGATCAAGCTGGAAGGGCATTTCCAATATAAATCCGCTCCGGCGATTGTGGAGCCTTACGCTTTGACGCCGCAGGAATACCAGGAGCTGGCGGATTTTGCGAAGGCGTATTATGTGGACCTGGTGCCTTTTCTGGATGCACCGGCACATGTTTCATTTATCCTGAAACATCCCGAATACCGCAAGCTGCGGTTGATTGACGACATTAACTACCAGTTTTCGGTGACCAATCCGGAGACAATTAAACTGCTGGACGCCATGTTCAGCGAGCTAATCAATGCGAGCAAAGGCAGCAAATACATGATCCTTTCCAATGACGAGGCCTACTACACGGGTAAGGCGCCTTCGGAGAAAGCGATGGCAGACAGTCTGGGCGGAAATGGTCGATTACTGGCCTGGTTTATCAAAAAAATGGCCGACAGGTTGCATGAACAAGGTCGCACTGTTCTGTTTTGGGGCGAATTTCCTTTGCGAAGAGAAGATATTACGGCGCTGCCTTCACACCTGGTGAACGGGGTTTATAATAATGCGATTGCTGCGGATTATAAGAAGCACGGGATCAGGCAGTTTGTATACACGGCCACCCAGGGCGCGGAGCCCATTTTCCCGAATTATTACCCGCTCCATACAAAGTCCGCGGTGATGGCTGATGGAAGTGACCGTTCATCAGGGCGGGTGGCGGATATGATGAAGGAAATCAATACTGCTTTCAACGAAAATCTTTCTTCCTTCGCGGGCGTGGTAATCGCCGGCTGGGCTGATGCGGGGCTGCATCCTGAAACATTCTGGCTGGGTTATGCCACGGCCACGGCTGCTGGATGGAATAGTAAAAACCTGACTCCTGCGGATGCCTCGGCACGTTTTATGAACGCATTCTATGGGCCCGCGCAAAAGGATATGGATAGCGTTTACCACGTTCTGAGCGAGCAGGCGGAGTTTCATACCGAGAGCTGGGACTGGATTCCTTCGCCCTGGCGACCGATGATCAAAGGAAATTCGGATAGCCTTTTCCTGCAACCGGAAAGGGATCAGACCTTGCCCCTATTGCCTGTGCCGGTATCCGGAACACTGGCGGTTTCAAACAAAACCTATCCCGTCAATGCAGAGCGACTCGCAGCTGCGCAATCCATGCTGCCGCGCAATCAATATGCGCTTGAGTTGATCCGGAAGAACAAATCGCTGGCAGGAAAGCAGCTTTATAACCTGGAAGTACTGGAATCGGTGGCGGCAATTTGCGGGCAGAATCTGCGGATGCTGGTGGCTTTAAATAAAGTGACCGATCTGCTGCAAGAGGCTTCTACGGCGGGCAGTCCCGTACAGGCGGTAAAAAAGCTGGATACTGCTTTGGAAATGGTCAGCAAACTCAAAACCCAGCGCGACAGTACGCTTGCGTTCGTCGAGAAGATCTGGTTCAAAGAATGGCATCCCCTGGTGGAAGAAGCCAACGGACGCAAGTTTCTGCATCAGGTGGATGACATCAAAGACCACCAGCCGGTACGGACAGTCGACCTAAGCTATCTGATTTACAGGGAACTGCATTATCCGCTCGACCAGTGGTGGAATGATGTGCAAAAAGTGAGGAATGAATATGCGCAACAACATCAGCTGCCTTCCATGAACAAACCACTGAACTGGCAGCAATATAAATAGCACGCCAACTTTGCTTATCCTTCGCCGACATCAAAAAGAAATGCTTCCAGCCGCAGGTTTGGAAGCATTTTCTTTTTTGCCTTTTTACATCAAGAAAATTTCTTTAAAATCTCCGTTATCTTTCTTTTTGATTCTATAATATTATTTTTTTCTTACGAAAAGATTTTACATTTAATAAAAACATTATATTTGTTTCGATACCTTTCGATTCAATCATTTCTAGACCCCTTATCTTCCATAACGTATGGGAAAACTAATTTTTACCAAAGATTACACTTGTTTCCGCAACCGATGCGGACTGCCTCCGGGACTGCTCTTCAAAGTGTTGTTCCTGTTTCTTTTTTGCGCAGCCGCGCAAGCCCAGACATCTGGCCGGGCAAATCAAGTTACTGTGAGCGGACAGGTTACAGAAAAAGCAACTGGCCAGCCGCTGGTCGGCGTGTCTGTCCGGGTAAAAGGCGGCACCGACGGTGTGGTATCCGATGCGAATGGCGCGTACAAAATTCAGGTACCAGCCAATAGCACCTTGCTGTTTACGTATATTGGTTATAGTGATCTGGAAGAGCCGGTGGGAAATCGCTCGACGATCTCACCACAATTGGAAGTGGGTGACAGGTCGCTGAATGAAGTCGTGGTTGTGGGTTACGGTAGCCAGCAGAAGCGGGAACTGACCGGCTCGATTGCCTCGGTAAGTTCCAAGCAGTTGCAGGACCGGGCGGTGGTTTCATTTGGCGAAGCGCTGGCCGGACAAATGGCGGGCGTGCAGGTGCAACAGACTTCGGCAGCGCCTGGCGGCGGTATTTCTCTCAAAATCAGGGGAACAGGCTCTATTACAGCAGGTAACCAACCTTTATATGTAGTCGATGGTGTGCCGCTGGACAACTCGGTGAGCAATGCATCAGCTCAGGGTGGCGACATTGGTGATCAATCGCCGGTCAACCCGCTGGCCAGCATTAACCCTGGTGACATCCAGTCGATTGATGTTTTGAAAGATGCTGCGGCGACCTCTATTTACGGCTCGAGGGGATCGAACGGTGTTGTTTTGATCACAACAAAAACGGGAGCCGCCGGTAAGTCGCAGATCAGCATCAATGCCAGCTACGGTTTCCAGGAAATTGGGAAGAAGGTAGGCATCATGACCAACCAGCAATACGCGCAGCGTTCCATCGACCAGCGAAACACCGACTGGGTGCGCGCGGGCGGAAAAGCAACCGACCCCAATTCAGCAAGAAGCGGTCCTCAATACAAGATACCCAACGAATTCAAAAACGCGGCCTCCCTTCCATTCACCGACTGGCAGGACCTGCTTTATCGCCGCGCACCGATGCAAAACTATCAGCTGGCTGCTTCCGGCGGGACGGAAAATGCGCGGTACTACCTCTCCGGCAACTACCAGAACCAGGAAGGTATCGTGATCAACTCCGGTTTCAAAAAATACGCATTTCGTTTGAACGTGGATGCCAAAGTAACTGACAGAGTAAAGGTCGGTTTCCGCGTAGCGCCCTCTTACAGCAACAACCGCATTGCCACCACCGGCGGGATCCAGGATTACGGCGCGGTAGCCACCACGGTCATGTCGGTGCCTGGTTTGTACCCAGCCCGGAATGCGGATGGCACTTACTCAACATCGTACACGCTACATTACGACGATGGTACCACGCAGAACATCATTTACAACAATGCGCTGGCTTTTGGCGAGGGCATCAAAAACACGATGAACCAGTTCAGCACGGTGGGCAGCATGTTTACGACGGTTGATATTTTGAAAAACCTGCAATTCAAAACCAGTATCAACGCGGATGTCAATACGTTCAGCAACAACAAGTTCTCGCCTTCATTTATTAGCGTAAACCCTTCATTTGGTCGCTCTTACGCCGCTACTAATGTGAGCTGGATCAATGAAAATACGCTGACTTACGACAACTCATTTGCCGAAAAACACCATGTGAACGTACTGGTAGGTTTGACGGAACAAAAGTCAAGCTTCAACTCCACGGCAGTCAATGCAAATTCATTCCCGAACGACCTTGTGCCTACATTGAATGCAGGGATCGTGACGGGCGGAAGCTCGATCCGCTCACAGTGGACCTTGCTTTCGCTGCTGAGCCGGGCGACTTACAACTTTGATGAAAAATATTTCCTGACAGCTACCTTCCGCCGCGATGGTTCGTCCCGTTTCGGTGCGGACAATAAATGGGGAAATTTCCCTTCAGCTTCCGTGGGCTGGCGGATCGGCCAGGAAAAATTCATGGCCGATGTAACCGCTGTGAGCGAGTTGAAGTTGCGCGCCAGCTACGGTTTGATTGGTAACAACCAGATCCCTGATTACGCTTCTGTCGGACTGATTTATGGCAGCAACTACATTCTTGGCTCAGGCGACGGTTCTATCGCCAGCGGTTTGGCCCAGGGTTCACTGGGCAATGCCAATTTGGGATGGGAAAAAGCCAAGGAAGTAGATTTAGGTCTTGATCTGGGACTTTTCCAAAACCGGGTTTTCCTGAATGTGGATTATTATAACAAGCTTACTTCCGACCTGCTGCTCAATGTTCCGGTACCACTTTCGACAGGCTATGAAACTGCCCTGCGCAATCTGGGAAGTCTACGGAATAAAGGACTTGAACTCGCCTTGGAAACCAGAAATTTCAAGACCGCGAATTTCACCTGGACTACCAATGCCAACATTTCTTTCAACAGAAATAAAGTGGAATCACTTGGCGCAGGCGGCACGCCGATCATTGTTGCCAACCGCGCCCAGGAAAACTCTCTGACGCACATTACGCAGATCGGCAGCCCGCTGGGAAGCTACTACGGCTACATTTTTGATGGGGTTTACAATACCATCGACGAAGTGAACGCGTCGGCGCATTTGCCCAACACCTACGCCGGCGATGCCAAATTCAGGGATTTGAATGGCGACGGCGTGATCAACGATTCCGACAAAACCATCATCGGGAATAACCTTCCGAAATTCACCTACGGCATCACGAACAGCTTTACGCTCGGAAACTTCGACTTCGGATTTTCGCTGCAAGGTGTCCAGGATGTGGAAGTGATGAACCTGACAAAACGCAGCGCCTACCGCAACAACGGAACGATTTCGGTCAACTACTGGCGGTCGCCGGAAGAGCCGGGGGATGGCAGGACATTTGGCGCGGGCAGCTCGGCCAATAACCGGACGATTTCATCTTACCTCGTGGACGATGCCTCTTTCCTGCGCATCAGAAACGTGACGATCGGCTACCGGCTTGGCAAGGTGCTCAGCGGCTCGATCCTGAAAAACGCGCGGATTTACATGAACATTCAGAACCTGCACACCTTCACCAAATACTCGGGCTACAATCCGGAGGTGAACACGACCGAAGGCGATCCATGGATTTCTTCCGCGCTTACGCCGGGTATCGATTACGGTACTTATCCCGTGCCCAGAACGATCGTATTTGGCCTTAACCTTGGTTTCTGATCCTACTCAACCCAGATCAACTTCTAACATTGATTTATTATGATCTCAAAAAATATAAAAATAGCTGTCGCCCTGATTGTCCTGGCATTTTCGGGAACGTCCTGCGAGGACTTCCTGGAATCGAAACCCATTTCACAGATTGGCGAAACGGATTTCTTTAAAACCGAATCCGATTTCAACCAGGCGCTGGTGGGTGCCTACTCCGCTTTTGCGCAGGTGTACCAAGGCAATGGGTATTATTCCCTGCTGGTGGATCTCCGTTCCGACAACACCACCGAGCTTACCGCTGGTGGGGACGGTAATGACGCAAAAAGAAATATCGACGAATTCAGGGAAACAACCGACAATGAACACCTCACCGCATTCTGGCAAACCAGCTACATCCTGATTGCGAGGGCTAACAGTATCCTCGCGAAAATCGATGGTTCAACCGTATCGGATAACCTGAAAAAGCAATACACCGGCGAAGCACTTACCCTGAGAGCCCTGGGCTATTTCAACCTCGTGCGGCTTTTTGGCGGCGTCCCGCTCGTGACAGAGCCGGTCACGGACATAGACGCCAGTTACAGTGTTGGCCGCGCCACGGTTCAGGAGGTGTATGCGCAGATCGAAGCTGATCTTATAAAGGCGGAGGAATTAGTGCCTGTCTCATACGATGAATCCGCTGTGGGAAGAGCAACAAAAGGGGTTGCTCAAAGCCTGCTCGGACAAGCTTATCTGACGCAGAAAAAATACACGGAGGCCGCTGCGGAGTTCAAAAAAGTGGTTTCCTCGGGCACGTACAGCCTGCTGCCTGTTTATGCCGACCTGTACAAGGCTGGTCAGCAAGGAAATGCAGAGTCGATCTGGCAGGCACAATATAAAGGTGCAGCAAATTACCTCGGCTCAAACTTGCCCAATCACTTTGCACCAACCGGTTCAGAAGGAATCACCATTGCATCAGGAGGCGCCTACGGATTTAACCAACCTACCGAAGATATCGCTGCCGCCTACTCGGCAGGCGATGTACGCCGGAATAATATCGCCGACGGTTATCAGAATGGAAATACCTTCGTTGCCGCCAAATACATCCGCGGTTATGTGGAGCGCGAAACAGGAGGCGGTTATGCCGATTCGGGAGCAGATTGGTACGTAATCAGGTATGCCGATATCCTGTTAATATACGCCGAAGCATTAAATGAAGTAAACAAAGGACCTAATCCCGATGCTTATGCGGCGATTAACCAGGTTAGAAAACGCGCGAAACTTACAGACTTGAGCGGCCTGACGTATGAAACATTCAAGGCGGCGGTTTACAATGAAGAGAGACTGGAGTCGCCCTTTGAAGGACACCGTTGGTTTGACCTCCTGCGCACGGATCGTGCACTTACCGTCATGAATTCAAAAGTGTCTGGCGCGGGCAAGATTACAGTAGGAATTTCGACGCCGATCAAGTCTTATCAGCTGTTATATCCTATTCCGGCATTGGCGGTCATTACCAGCAGCCCCGCAATTACGCAGAACGAGGGGTACTGACGGAAGGAATCCGATCCCGAATTAACTCTGATGCTTTTTTGATTTTCCTAAAATCGAGGAGGCAGAGAACAATCAATAGAAGCTTGCAAATCATTGATTTGCAAGCTTTTTACATTTGAAATTCGCTGGGACTCGGATGAGCCTTAATCAGTATATGACGTAATCGCATTAACGGGCTTGACAACCCAACCCTTTTCAACTAGGACTCCAGGCAGGCCGGGGGCATTCAGCACGGGCGCTCCCGGATTATCGTACGGCTTGAATTGAGTTTCCGGTCAATGCTGTAAGTTTGCAGCTATGAAAGTGTGTATTGCTGAAAAGCCAAGCGTTGCCAAAGATATTGCCGCAGTTATCGGGGCCAATCAGCGCAGGGACGGTTATTACGAGGGAAACGGATATCAGGTAACCTGGACGTTCGGGCATTTTTGTACATTAAAAGAACCCCACGATTACACCGAGCGCTGGAAATCCTGGCGGCTCGAAGACCTCCCCATGATCCCGTCGAGCTTCGGAATCAAGCTCATCGACAATCCGGGTGCGCAGAAGCAGTTTGGTATTATTGAAAATCTGGTCAGCCAATGTGAAGAAGTGATCAACTGCGGGGATGCGGGCCAGGAAGGTGAACTCATACAGCGCTGGGTTTTGCTGAAGGCCAAGTGCAATGTGCCCGTAAAACGTCTCTGGATCTCATCATTGACCGAGCAGGCGATCCGGGAAGGATTTGAAAAGCTGAAAGACAGCGTGCTCTACGACAATCTGTATGCAGCCGGAAGCGCCCGGGCGATTGGCGACTGGCTGCTGGGCATGAACGCGACCCGGCTCTTTACCAAAAAGTTCGGGCAGGGGAAGGTGGTCCTGAGCATTGGCCGCGTGCAGACCCCTACCCTTGCGCTGATCGTGCAGCGGCAAAAGGAGATCAATGCTTTTCTTTCGGAAGATTATTGGGAATTAAAAACCATTTATCGTGAAACGGAATTCACCGCGACCATCGACAGGATCAGAAACGAGGAGAAAGCAAACAAAGGTCTTGCATACCTGGTTCAGCATGATTTTGAAATCACCGCATTTGAAAAGAAAGAAGGAAAGGAAGGAAACCCAAAATTGTTTGACCTGACTTCATTGCAGGTAGAGGCCAATAAAAAATACGGTTATTCCGCTGAGGACACGTTAAAGCACACGCAGAACCTCTACGAAAAGAAGTTCATCACCTATCCCAGGGTGGACACAACCTATCTTTCCGAAGATCTGCATCCCAAAATAGAGGGCATTTTGAGAGAGCTCACCTATTATGCCCAATACACGGCGCCGCTGCTCGAAAAGCCGATCCCCAAGTCGAAAACGGTTTTTGATGATAAAAAAGTAACCGATCACCACGCCATTATCCCGACGGGCGTTTTGCCCAATCACATCAGTCAGGACGAAAAACGCATTTATGACCTGGTCGCCCGCCGGTTTATCGCTGCGTTTTACCCCGAATGTAAAGTTTCCAACACGACGGTGCTGGGCAAAGTAGGACAGGTAGAATTCAAAGCAACCGGCAAGCAGATACTCGAGCCGGGCTGGCGGGCTGTGTATACCAATGATGCGAGCGCAAAGAAAGAGACGGCGGAAGAGGAAAAGGTGATGCCTAATTTTGAGGTCGGGGAAAGGGGCCCGCACGAGCCGCGCGTACACCAGGGGAAAACGACGCCGCCAAAGGCTTTCACCGAAGCCACATTGCTGCGGGCGATGGAAACAGCAGGCAGGCAGGTGGAAGACGAAGAAATGCGTGAATTGCTGAAAGACAATGGCATAGGGAGGCCTTCAACGCGGGCAAACATCATTGAGACGCTTTTCAAAAGGCGCTATATTGAGAAGAAAAAGAAAAACATTTACGCCACGCAAACCGGCATGGATCTCGTCGACACGATCCAGAACGAGCTGCTCAAAAGCGCGGAACTCACAGGAAACTGGGAAAGAAAGCTGCGGCTGATCGAAAAGGGCGACTACTCGATGGATACCTTCAAGCAGGAACTGATCCAAATGGTGGTGGATCTCGTGCAGGAAGTAAAAATCAACCGCGGAAGGGCGATCAGTATTGCGGAAGAGGTACCAGCGGAGGCAGAAAAGGAACAAAAAGAGAAAAAGCCTGCCAAACCAAAAGAGCCCAAAGAGGAAATTTCGATTGAGTCGCTAACCTGTCCCAAATGCAAAGAACAGTTGCTGAAAAAAGGAAAAACTGCGTACGGCTGTTCCAATTTCGGTGTGTGCGGTTTCAAAATCCCGTTCGAATTTCTTGGAAAAAAACTCACCGACAAGCATGTATACGACCTGCTCAGCAAGGGTAAAACGGCCAAAATAAAAGGATTGCAGATTCCCGGCAATCCTGAAACCACAGATGCAAAACTCATCATGAACGGTGATTTTAATTTTGAAGTCGGCTGAGAAACAGTAGAGTTGCCCCTTCCCTATTTTTTCTTAAACTCCATCCCATCCAACACCAGCGTATCCACTTTACCGGCAACATTCAGCGTGAAACGGGCAGTGGCGTTGCCATACCAGGCTTTTTGAAATGGCCCGTAGAACGTATCGTAATGCCAGTGGGCGAGTCTGGCTTTCAGGACGTTGTTAATATTGACCTGCAAATTTTTTCCATCCGAAGATATTTCCGCTTCACCATACAGCTCGCTGAAATATTTCCCAGCATACTCCTTCAACTCCAGAGAGGGTGACGTGCCGGCGACGCGCCTGGCCACAAATTGCTGCTGCCTTTTTTTACCGTTTTCCCTGATCCCGGCATATAAAGCTTTGAATTCCGTGTTCCAGTCGCGGTACTCGCCCAGGGCAAAGCAGTCCAATGTTTTATATAACAACACATGGCGGACTTCCGCGTGGTCGTAATTCCCGAAAACAAACACGCCAAGTTTCTCATCTGGGAGCTGACCGGTGATGGCCGTCAGTCCTGCCAGACTTCCTGTGTGAAAATTGACCTTATGTCCCTTATAATCATGCTGATACCAACCCAGGCCATACGTTTTCCAGTTCGGTTTGAGGATTTGCATGGTCGGGTATTCGCTTTCGGGGAAAAAAGTCTGCGGCTTGAACATCTCTGTCCAGGTTTCTGGTTTAAGCAGACGTCCGCCTTCAAATTTGCTGCTGTCCAGCATACAAATCACCCATTTGCTGATATCATCCGCATTGGACCATACGGCACCGGCAGAACCGATCTCGTTATCCGCTCCGTAGTCGATCACTCGAATGGTATCGTTGATGTTATAATGTGGTTTTGTGAGGTTGTTGGTTTTGATCAAACCACGTTTGGGCGCAGTGGTCGTCATTCCAAGTCGGTCAAAAATCCGCTCCTGGATCACTTCCGACCATTTTTTGCCGGTCAGGTTTTCGATGATCCTCCCGGCGGCCGAGTACATGATATTCTGGTATTCAAAACCTGAACGGAATGAGTAGGCAGGCTTTACCAATGCCATTCTTTTGAACATTTCACTGACCGGAATGCTCATGATGCCTGTGAAAAAATCGGTGCCTCCCAGCCCCGTATCATGGATCAGCAGGTCGCGGATTGTTACTTCGCGGGTTACGTAAGGATCGTAAAATTGAAGTTCCGGCAGGTATTTATATACTTTATCATTCCATTTGATTTTACCCTCGTCCACCAGCATGCCCATCAAAGTTACCGTCATGGCTTTGGTGGTGGACGCACAGGCAAAAAGCGTTTGCGTATCCACAGGGTCGGTTTTCCCAAGCTCACGTACGCCGTAACCTTTCTTGAAAATCACCTGATCATCCTTCACGACGGTTATGGAAAGCCCCGGCACATCCCATTCCTTCCTGACCTTTTCGACATACTGATCGAATTCCTCGATTTGTTTGGGAGTGATCTTTTTTTGCGCGAATGTGGCTTGGAAAAGCAGAAATAGGAAAAACAGAAGTGAAATTCTCATAGCAATAAGTCTGCAATTTGTATGTTTCCTCACAAGTTAACTGTTTTTTGTTCGGCTGCTTGACGTCTCCTGTCCTGCGTCGGCACTAAGCTCCAAGGTATTTGCGTCAAAATCCTATCTTTGCCGCATGGACAAACACACACAAAAACACGATACCTTCATCAGGGCTATCATGGCCGATCGGCAGATCGCTTTGGACTATTTCCGTGCATGTATCCCGAAAAATATTCTGGACATGCTGGACTTTTCTACCTTCCGGCAACTGCCTGATACCTATGTTTCTAAGGAACTGCAAAAATCCATTTCAGACATTGTGTACACCTGCCGGAAAGCGGACGGTCATGGAGAAGTAAAAATTTCTCTCCTTGTCGAGCACAAGAGCTATGTCGACAAATACACGCCGATCCAGATTGGAAGCTATATTTTCTCAGGACTTTTAAAGCAGATCGGTGACGGCGAGACCCCCTCGCTGATCATTCCCATACTACTTTACCACGGAAAAGCCAGGTGGGAGTACAAAACACTTGCTGATCTCTTCGATCATCTCGAACCGGCATTGCGAAAGTTCGTGCCTGACTACGAATACATTTTCCATAATCTAGGGCAGATCCCGGACGAGCAGATACACGAACTGAATAACAAATTTCTCGCCGCATCGCTGCTGGCCATGAAGTACAGCGTTTTCAAAGACAGGCTGATCGCACTTCTCCCGACGATATTGACATTGGCTGGCGAGATGGACAAGAGCTTGCAAAACTGCCTCGTTGTTTATACATTAGTTGGGAATAGCCTCAGTGATGAACAAGTTTCAGATTTAATTACATCGTTACCCGAAAAAAATAAAGAAACAATTATGGATGCTTTTGAAATATTTGAAGAGAAGGGCCGAAAGGAAGGTCTCAAAGAAGCGGAGAAAAAGATCCAATCCGCCGTGAAGAACTTGATCGAGCAATCACTATTTACGGATGAGCAGATCGCTTCTATTATGGAAGTTTCGGTAAATTATGTCGCGGAGATTCGAAGAAATTTAATTGCTGATTAATTATGGATTGCAAGCGCTGATTTCGAATTTCTTCTTACCCTTCCGTAAACTGCTCAATCCGCTCAATACAAATGCGTTCGGTCAAATCTTTCAGCAGTTTCACACGACCGGATAAATATTCCAATTCTTCCTTTTCAATCTTGTAATTCATATTATAGCGCGCATCGATATAGGCTTTTTTTAGCAGTTCGAACAGCCGTTTTTCTTCCGGTGTATTTTTTGGAAAAACGGTTCTAAAAGCAGCATGAAGTTTTTCAACCCGTTCTCCTAATATCTCTATATCGTGAATTTTGGGCTTGTAGTCGGTGAAGACCAGCAGAATTGTGGCATAGTATCTTTCTGTCGCTTGATGAAGTTGAAAGGCTGCAACCGCGAAATCATTTTCACCAAGATTAAATTCGAAAGTTTTTAGAAAACTATTCGCATTCTTAAACCAAGGCTCAAACTGACCTTTTGCTTTTTTCTGTCTTTCTTCCGGATTCATATTTTTTGGCTCGGCTAATTTGAATTTCCCCGAATCAAAAAGCATGATTCCTTCCTTTAAAATATCGACAAAGAAATATTGATTTTGTTCGATCTTATCATTTACAAACCCGATGCTATGTTGAATAATGGTGATTCTTGTCTGCTCATCATTACTGTTTATTTTCTTATTCAGGTCCCACCACTTTTTGTCCTCTTTGGCAGATTTCCTGTCTTTGGTAATGACGAGAATGTCGTAATCGCTTACGTATTCAGTGTGTTCCTGATAATCTTCGACCCAATCTCCACGGGCGTGGCTACCGAAAAGGATGACCATTTCAGCAGGTACACTTTCAATGATAGTTTCGGTGAGTGTTGCTAATTCTTCCTGTTTGTCTTCGGGGAGGTGGGAGAGGGAGGTTTTCATGTGTGTGTGTGATTTATCTCTGGTTATTCTTCCACTGAATAAGAAATTTTTAAGCAGACAAATCAGTCTTGGAGACGTACTTTTTTCGTTTGTAAGTATGCTCTTATTTCCTCAAAGGTCTTGTCTGAAATGTCCTTTGAAATTTTTTCTTTTATAGCTCTGAAAGTTTTAACTGTGTCAAACTCTTTGTCCTTGATTTGTTTTTTAGTTTCAGTCTTCATAACTAATAATGTCTTTTAGTGAACGAATTTCCAATGTCTGGTAGCCTGCACGTAGATTTACTGCATTGTAACCGCGAATTCGATAAATATTTACAATGTGTTTGAAATTCCAACTTACAAGAATATCTACTTTGTGAATAGTCGCAAGCGCAATGTTAACACAATCGTCAAAGCTTGTCTTGCCTACAACATTTTCTTCGATGTAACTTTTTGCAAGAGTGATTGATTCTTCAGTCACTTTTACAGCCTCTAAATTTTCTTTTGGCAGGTCTCTGAAAAAATTTTTGACTCGCTCAGGCGCTTCAAATAATTCCCCCTCGGTCAAGTCCGAATAAACGCAAATGATCTGTCCCAGTTTCACTTTTTCAAATAGTTGAGCCGAAGCCTCGTCGAACTCAATATCATAAATTCCGCCAAAAACAGATGTATCAAAATAGAAGCGTTGTCTCATGAGACAAATTTACAAGTTTCTGGATGGTGTCCAACGCTCCGATTAAACGTTCCAATCAACGTCCGGAAGCCGTAACAGCCACCGGCGAAAACAAAAAGTAGTCATAAATAGCCCTTGTCAAATGCGCAATGGTCTGTTCACGTTCCGCCAGCGGCTGCTCGGATTTGCCTACAAAAACGGCAATCGCAATATGCCCGGCGCCATCGGGTAAGGTGATAATACCTACATCGTCGGTCGCGTTGGCGTCCAGCGAGCCCGTTTTGTGAGCGACTACGGTCGCGGGCGGAAGGTATCCTTTCAATCGGGCCAATCCGCCTCGGCAGCGTTCCATGACAGCCAGTAATAGGTCCCGGCTTTCTGGTTTGATGGCTTTTGCGTTATAGATCTGAGTGAGCAGTTCGACCATTGCTTCCGGCGTGGAGGTGTCGCGCGGATCTGTTTCCAGTTTTATGGCTGCGGCCTTTACGGCTTCGGGTGTGGACGTTTTGAGCAGCTTGTCATAAAAGCCAAGTGTCCATTGATCTTGCGAAGGCAGAACAACCGCATCCAGATCGGCCAGTAACTCGATGATCGTACGATCGACCGACATGCCCTGAATGTTCAGCGATTTCAAACGTTCCGCCACTGCTTTTGGCCCGCCCACGAGGCGAAGCAAAATATCAGTCGCAGAATTATCGCTGATGACCATCATCAGTTCCAGTAAATTCTGCACAGATAGCTGGACGCCGGGTTTGTTGAAAAGTACATCGAGCGTTCCGCTTCCCGGGTGAAGGTCAGACGGCTGCAGATCGACCATCGTCATCAAGGACAGCTCACCTTTTTCAATTTTTGTAAACAGCTGCACAGCAATCGCCACTTTCACGGTGCTTGCCATCGGATATGCACCCTTGGGGTCCAGACTCACTTGCCTGCCGGTTTCCAGATGCAGGGCAGACACGCCAACCCTTCCTTTGGCAAGCTTTGCGATCCGTTCCAGCTCACTTTGCAAGCGTTGAGCAGGGAGGTCAGCTACGGTTTTAACGGACTTTTGGGCAAACCCGGGAGCAGTGATTTTAACAATCAGGAAAGCAAGAAGAAGATATCTGAACAGGAGTGCTAGATTTTTATTCACAAGAGTCTGGGTTAATTTGTGCAAAATTGAAAATCCTCTATACCGCCGCAGCAACTTTCACTGACTGAATAGCAGCCAGTGCCTGGTCCAGGTCCGAGATCAGATCCCCCACATTCTCAATCCCCACCGAGTAGCGGATCAGACTTTCAGGAATTCCCAGCAGCGCGCGCTGTTCTTCGGTCAGTTCCACGTGGCTGGTCGTTCTCGGCGGACCTGCCAATGTGCTCACCGACCCCAGACTGGCAGCCAGATGCACCAGTTTCAGTTTTGGTAAAAAAGCTTTTACATCGTCATAACTGCCTTTCAACGCAAAACTCATCACCCCGCCAAAACCCGACATTTGAGACTTGGCAATTTCGTGACCGGGGTGTGTTTCCAGACCAGGATAAAAAACGTCTTCAATCGCTTCATGGGCTTTCAAATGTCTGGCGATTTTCAGCGCGGAAGCATTCTGGCGCTCAATGCGCAGTTCGAGCGTTTTCATGCCACGCAAGATCATATAAGCCGGATCGGCCTGCAAGCTGGCCCCATTGATTTCGCGGAATCCATACACTTTCTTAACCAGTTCGGCTTTCCCGCAAAGCAGCCCGCCCATGGCATCGGAATGCCCGCAGAGGAACTTTGTCGCACTGTGAACAACCAGGTCGGCGCCGAGCAAGAGCGGGTTTTGATTAATGGGTGTCGCAAAAGTATTGTCCACCACCACGACCGCACCTACCGCACGGGCAGCCTGCGCCAGACGTTTGATGTCGATGACTTTTAATGTCGGATTGGTCGGCGTTTCGAGATAAACCAGATCGCAGCCTTTGGCTATTTCAGTTTCGATTTCCTCGTGATTGGTTGTCTCACACAGCGTTACCTTCATGCCATACGAAGGCAAAAAATCCAGAAAAAGTCGGCTCGTGCCGCCATAAGTATCTTTGATGGAAACAACCCGCTTTCCCGGCCCGAGCAATGCAAAGAGCGTATTACTGATCGCGCCCATGCCGGTGGCAAAGGAGGTTGCAGCCTCCGCGTGTTCCAGTATCCGGATCTTTTCTTCCAGCACATGGACAGTCGGATTGGTATTCCTGCTGTAAATGTGACCTTCGGCTTTGCCGGTTGCCACGGCATACCACTCGTCTAAATCTTCGTATGCAAATGCTACACTGTTGACGATCGGTGCGGTGGTCGCGCCTTTTAAAAATCGCCCGGTTTCTCCGGCCCATACCGAGGCAGTGCCTTTTTGAAAGTTGTCCACTTTTAGTTGTTAATTTTTAAGAATAAATATGGCTGTAATGCTATCGACAGGAAGATACAGGCCTGACTTGCCCGCCAAATCCAATGTAGCAAGTTTGACGGGCAAAATCAAAGTATTGAAAAGGAACTCACAGACCGATTAAATGCTTTTTACTAGAAGCATTCTTAGCTTTTCAATCCCATGGCAGACAAACTTATTCAGGATATACCATTTTCCATTCTTGATCTCGCGCCGATCACGGAAGGAAATAATGCAGCCACGACATTTAAAAACAGCCTTCGGCTTGCGCAGCGGGTCGAAGAACTGGGCTACAAGCGATACTGGCTTGCTGAGCACCACAACATGGCGAGCGTCGCCAGCTCGGCTACATCGGTGCTGATCGGCTACATTGCAGGCGGGACCCGTACGATCCGCGTGGGCAGCGGCGGCATTATGCTGCCCAATCACGCGCCGCTGGTGGTTGCCGAGCAGTTCGGCACGCTCGCGTCGCTTTACCCCGACCGCATTGATTTGGGCCTGGGGCGTGCCCCCGGAACAGACCAGGTTACCGCCCGCGCGCTCAGGCGCAATTACATGGAATCCGCCCAGGATTTCCCGGATGATGTGATCGCCCTGCAAACCTATTTTTCGGCAGAAAACAGCGGCTCCAAAGTACGCGCGATCCCTGGCGAGGGGCTGGAAATCCCGATCTGGATACTGGGTTCGAGCACCGATAGTGCGCGGCTGGCTGCGCATTTGGGGTTACCTTATGCATTTGCAAGCCACTTTGCCCCCGCGCAATTTATGACTGCTATAGAACTTTACCGCCGGAAGTTCAAACCATCGCAATACCTGGCGCAGCCTTATGTGATGGCTTGTGTGAATGTGATCGCCGCAGATACTACAGAGGAAGCCGAGCGCCTTGCGACTTCATTCTTCCAGCTGGCTATGGGAATTATCACAGGCAAACGCAAGCCATTGCAACCCCCGGTAGAAAGTATGGATGGACTTTGGGGAGAATATGAAGAAGCCGCCGTGAGGGAGATGATGAAATACACATTTATCGGCGACAGGACAAAAATCAGCACTGATCTAGCTTATTTTCAAAAACATACGCAACTCGACGAGTTGATGGTGACCAGCCACATTTTCGATCCCGTGGCGCGTATTCATAGTTATGAAGTTTTGAAAAGCATCCAGGAGAAGAGCGTGCTTGCCGCTTAATTCGCACGAATTCTTAAGGATATGGTATCGCTACAAATCTTTGGGAGCATGGCGCCTATCCGGATAAAAAGGCGCTGAGCTCCGAAAGGTTTGTAGAAAAGAAGATGATCAACGTGTAGCAAAAGGCGCAACCCAGCGAAAGAGAGAGTTCGAAGCCCCAGTTAATCCTCCGCCCACTAGCCCCGTGCATGGCTGCCGAAAGGGATAACCATTTCAGCGGGCAATGGCCCCGGGTGATTTGTGAGGGTTTTTAGTCCGGTTTACTTGGTTTTGGGGAGGTTTAGGAGGAGGTTTTCAATTTTGTTGGGTTCAGTAGGGCGAGTTGTCTGTCAGTGTCCTCCATGTTTAATGATGAGTTCTGCCGTTTCCTGGAATTTTTTCTCATTTGCCATATCCAGAGGTGTCTGCCCGCTATCCATCTTTGCATTAACGTCAGCACCGTTGTCTATGAGAAGTTGGGAAAGTTTTGTCTGCCCATGATGTGCGGCTGAATGTAACGGTGTAACTCCTTGCATTTGTTTTGCATTTACGTCAGCATGGTATTTGATTAAAAGCTCGGTAATGTCAAAGTGAGAAATCGCACAGGCGGAGTGAATGGGTGCAACTTTGAATGGATTGTTCGATGCAATATTGGGGTCTGCCCCGTTATCGAGAAGCAATTTTACAAGAGATAAATGCCCAAAGAATGAAGCAAGTCCCAAAGCGGTAAAACCGTCGGAAGAAAATGAATTTAATAATTCAGGATTTTCATCCAATAATTGAGAGACTATTTCGGTGCGACCTATGCTTGAAGCTTCATAAATGTCAAGTTTCTGCTTATGCTTTCTTAAAATATCAAGTGCAAAATCATTTCTGCAATAAGCAGCTAATTGTAAAAGAGAAATTCCTTGCTCCGTTTTGCCGTCCGCAAGCGAAGGGTTGTCATTTAACTTCTGTTCCAAGAGGTCATTTGAGCCTGTCTTGATCAGGTCAATCATTTCTGCGATATCCATGGAATCTACTTTGTCTTCTACGTGATACTTGCCTTTAATGCTTTGTCAGCCCGATGAGGATGCCCAATAATGTGAATTGGATGGTACAAAATAACCAGCTCGTTGCTGGTAAGGTACAAAATTTCGGGTTTAGTTGGATCGTGCCGGCACCTCTTCCCGCAAATTCGAATGCTCAGACCGGGCTTCTCATCTCACATTACGCCAGGCAGTTAGCTCAACCGCTTCCGGCCAGCCCGGTGCAAATAAATGAAAATCAGAGAAATTGGGATTGGTACGACACCTGGTATCGCTTGTTGTCAGGTATTCTTAATACCTAGGCCCTGCGAATATGGAAAATGAAAAGAAGGAATTGCCGTTGTTTTTTGCTATCCGGTCTTATTTTTCTTTAAGCTCATAATACAGCGTCACCGCACCGAAATCGAAGGTTTTCGTGTTTACAAGCTTCAAAGAAACCTTGTCGGCGATCATTTCGAACAGTGGCAAACCGCTTCCCGCGATCACCGGATGAACCATGATCTGTAATTCGTCAATGAGCCCGAGATTGATTAGAGCGACGATCAAACTCCGGCTGCAAACCAAAATATCGCCACTTTCGCGGGAAGCTCTTAGCGCCAGCACCTCTTCTTCAAGGCTTTGTGTCGCCAACCTGGCACTTGCCCAGTCGACATCTTTCACCGTGTGGGAAAATACAACTTTTGGAATGCGGTCAATGGCTATGGCAAAGTCATCTGCTGACTTATCGCCGCTTGGATTGTTAATCAAAGGTTTCCAATATTCCATCAGTTCGTAGGTGATCCTGCCATAGAGGGCAACGCCCGCATTTCTCAGCAATTCCGCGTAATGTTCGTGCATCGAATCGTCGGGGATGACTGCCGTGTGGTCGCAAAACCCGTCTAATGTCATATTGAATCCTGCGATAATCTTTCTCATCGTATTTTGCATTTAAATGAATACACCAGAAGCAATGCAAAAATAGGTCGGCGTAACGCCATGTTGTGAGGTCATTCAGAACAAATAGCAGGGGAAATTGGGACATATTGCGTTGCCAGAGCTGGCAACGGCTCATAATTTCTCACGCCTGGGAATTGATTAAACGGTAAATTGTCCTCTCATTCTTGAAACCATGCAGGACTTTTCTTCCATACTGAACCATATCGCACCCCGCATTACGCTTACCGAGGAGGAGAAACAATTATTTGTTTCGGTACTGACGACGAGAAAGGTGAAGCGCAAACAATTTCTGGAACAGCCTGGCTTTGTCTCCCGATCTCGCACTTATGTCGTTTCGGGCTCGTTCAGGGCCTTTTTTATCGGGGCAGACGGGCAGGAACATACCATTTCATTGGCGGTAGACGACTGGATGATCGGTGACCCAGGCAGTTTTCTCTCGCAGGAGCCGGCTACGTTGTATGTAGAAGCTATCGAAGAAAGCACGGTGATACAATGGAGCTATGAAAGCGAACAATTGCTGCTGGAAAAAATACCGCAATTTTCGATCGTCATGATGCGAAGGGCACAGCAGATCGCCGTGATGCTGCAAAGGCGTGTCATTTCACTTTTGAGTCTTTCGGCAGAAGAGCGTTATGAAGAATTCGCTGAAAAATACCCATTGTTCGTCCAGCGCATCCCACTTTATATCATTGCCTCATACCTGGGAATGACCCGCGAATTTCTTTCCAAAATCCGTAATCAGAAGATTTCCCCGAAAGCCTGACGCCCATCCATGTGAACTGGTTCACATGGATTTGGTAATCTGGTTCAAGTAGTCTTTCAACACGATATCCCAATTTTGCTGCATCAATTCTGACAGGCAAAAAACGAGATCATCATGAAAGAGTACGCAAATGAATTTACGGGTAAAAAGGCGATGATCACCGGCGGGTCACGCGGCATCGGCGCGGCCACAGCGAAACGGCTTCTTGATGCTGGCGCAACTGTAGTAGTGGCTGCCCGCGCTCGCCATGAGCAGACACCGGTGGGGGTCACATTTATCCAGGGGGACATCAGCACGCTTACCGGAGCAACTCATGTGGCGAAAGAAGCATTGGAAATCCTCGGCGGATTGGACATCCTGGTCAATAACGCTGGCGCAGCTGCTCCCAGACTTCCGGGCATCGAGTCGATATCCGATGAAGACTGGATCGAATCGCTGATGATCAATTTCATGAGTGCCGTGCGGGTAACCAACCCACTGTTGCCCGCGCTTCGTGCCAGCAGTTCAGGCGCAATTGTGAATATTTCGGCTGGCGGCCACCTTCCGTTTCATGGTTTTCTGGCACAATATGGAGCAGCCAAGGCGGCATTAAACAGTTACACCCGGTCACTGGCCAAGGAACTTGCACCGGCCGGGGTACGCGTAAACCTGGTAACGCCAGGCGCGATCATCACACCGGGAGGCGACGAAGGACGCATGCAACTTACGGCCGCAATGGGCATTACGCCGGATCAATTGTTCGGGTCAATCCCTCAGCGCAGGCCGGGGACAGCGGAGGAACTGGCCGAAACAATCGCATTCCTGGTCTCGGACCGTGCCTCTTATATTACTGGCCATAACCATTTTGTGACAGGCGGCCACGGGGATCTTGCGTGATACTTCCAGCACCTGGGGTTAAAACAAACTCGAATATCAAAAACCAGAACACAATGAAAGTCCCTTTAAATGTAATGGTCTGGTTTACGATGAAAGAAAGAGAACCTGCAACACTGATTTACAAACTTTTACATCCCCTTTACAACTTTTGACTGTTAAAAAGTTTTTGGCAAGTCGACGCCCAATATCTTTACGACCATTGTTTCACCAAACTACTGATGGTCATGAATAGCTATAACCTAACCTTTGCGCTCCTTTTCCAATTTCTATGTCTTTTCGATCCGGCGTTGAAATCTACTCAGTTATCCCCAGTTCCGGATAGTCGAAAAAAACAAAAAGCAAACATAGCCATAGCTGCAAATTCCATTTTTAAATCTGCAGATGGCGGACAGACCTGGCAGAACGTGAGCGAACCGCTGCCTGAAAATCAGCAGGCCGATCATTTTTTTGAAACCGCAGGTATTGTTTTCACCGGCTCCGACCATGGTCTTTTCAAATCTGATCACAGCGGAAAAACCTGGAAACAAGTCTATACCGGAGGCTGGGTAATGAAATTGGCAGAGTCAGACGGCGTGCTCATGGCAACCAGCCAGAATGGTATAATACGTTCGACGGACGGCGGCGAAACCTGGGATTGCGTGCTTCATGAGGGCGGTGTGGGCATCGCTGTGGAACGTATCAAAGGCGGATTTGCTGCCATCACTTACAATACAGAATCGAAGACCAGAAGAGTGCGCACATCCTACGATGGTGGTAAAACCTGGCAGCCCATTGATGCCGGACTTCCGGCAAGCCTCTCCATTTCCTCCATTGTAGAGGTCGGGGAATTCTTCTTTTGTGGTCATCCCGATGGCATTTTCAGATCGTCAGACAACGGAAAAACGTGGAAGCTGATACTGCCCTCGGTCGAAAATAAGGTCTTCAACTTATCTGTTTCAGAGAATGTGATTTATGCCATACCCAAAGATGGAGGGTGCTGAAGACCGAGGGGATTTCTGGTCCCGTGGCAGATCCGACTGTCCGGGACACAGATGAAAAAACGGGCGAACAGTTAATTCAAATCTTTCAGGATCCGGTATTGATTGGGAGTCTGTCCGACACGCTGTTTAAATAATCTGCTGAAATGCTGCGGATATTTAAAACCCAGTTCAAATGCTACCTCACTGACGGTTTTTGTTCCGATCAAAAATTTTTTCCTTCGCTACTGAGATCCGTTTGGACTGAATGTAGTCCTGAGCCGTCTGGCCAGTTTCCTTTTTAATCAGGCCGCCGAAATATTTGGCTGATAAGTTCAGCTCACCTGGGCAGTAGGCGACGGAAGGCAAACCGATGGTATGGGTAAATACCGGGTAAGCAGCGCTTCAAAGCACTTCAGGATACCCTGATGTGCCTGATCGAGGGTCACGAACTGGCGGTCGTAAAAGCGCACGCAGCAATCCGGAAAACACCTGGCCGGGCGACATAAAACGAGCGTTCCTTCCTGGTAATCGTCATATTCCTTCCCATAACGCAGGCGGCGTACACCACATCTTTCAAAAAGACGCCATTGCCCCCCATGTACTGGCTCGACTTACGTCGTGGAAAGACGAAAACACGACATTTGACAAATCGGATTTTCGCAATATCGTTTCACGGCAGAGGCACGCAGGGCCAACCAGGTGATGGTGGATTTGCTCGCCAATATTGCGCAGAAAAAAGGCAGCCACGCCCGCACAAATAGCGCGGGCGTGGCTGCTGGCACAAAAGCCATGGATCGTCCTATACTACCAAGCTGCACAGAGTGGAAGAAAATTTGGGAGGGGCAACCATCCGGCTCAGTGCGCAGGATTTAAGCAATATGGAGCGGGCAGCGTCCGAAATTGCCGTACAAGGAGACCGTTATCCCGAAGCCTTGCAAAGAAGGGTGGGTAACTAGATCTTCTTCTTAAATTCCAGGTATTCCTCTTTCGAAGATCCGGTACTGGTGTCAGTCAGCTTAACTGTAATATTGATCTGCGGTTTTCCCTCAGCATTTACAACCTTAGTACCAATCCCCTGCACTTTTTGCTGCAATGGCAGTCCGTTGCTCTGAGTTACAGCTACTATTTCATCAATTTCCAGGATATCCTTGGCAGTCGTCTTGACAGAAATCAAGTCATATTTCTGTTCTAACGTTACTTTGGTGCCGGCGACAGTTACCTCCGTATTTTTGACATATAGAATACCCAGTTGGTTTTTCTCTTTAACTGTCACTTCCCATGACTGTTTAAAAACGGTATTTGGTTCCAGGGTAGTTGTCTCATAATTTCCCACAAAATCAGGCGCAAAATCTGCTTCCGGTTCGACGTTATCATTCTTATCCTTGCATGAGCCCATCAAAACAACCAGACAACAAAAGATCAGCTTTTTCATACTTAAAGTTTAAAGAGTAAAATGTTAGGCAATAAAATCAGGAAACGTTCAAATTTTTAGTATAACGGCAATTCGTCCTAATGCGCGTATTCTAATTTGTGAAAATTCGATTTTAAAACGGTTCTACTTGCATCCACAACGCTTTCAGAACGGCAATTTACCCAGGTCGACATTTCCGCCCGTAAGGATAACGCCTATTTTTTTACCGGCGAATTGCTCCTTGTTTTTCAAAATCCCGGCAAGTCCGACAGCGCCCGAAGGCTCCACAACCAGCTTCATTCTCTCCCACAAATAGCGCATTGCCGCAATGATCTCTTCGTCCGAAACGGTCAGGATATCAGTTACATATTCCTTGATAAGGGGAAATGTCTTATCCCCAAGATATGTGAGTAATCCGTCCGCAATGGTTTTCACGTAGGGAGCCTTTTCAATTTTATCGCTTCTGAAAGACAACACGGCGTCGGCGGCACCCTCGGGCTCTCCCGCATAAACCCTGGTACCCGGGGAAAAATAATGGACGGATAATGCAGTTCCACTCAACAACCCACCCCCGCCAACCGGTGCGATAATCAGATCGAGCCTTTCTTTCTGGTCTTCGATCAGTTCCTTGGCAGCAGTAGCCTGCCCGGTTATCACTTGGTAGTTGTTGAACGGGTGTATAAATGTTGCCCCGGTTTCTTTGATAATTTCCTGCACGGCCTTCTCGCGCTCCTCGGGCGTATTCTTACAAAAAGTGACCTCCGCACCATAGCCTTTCACCGCGTTAATTTTAACAAGGGGCGAATTTTCAGGCATTACAATATATGCCCTGGCGCCTACTTTAGCAGCCGCAAATGCAATAGCCTGAGCGTGGTTCCCCGATGAATGCGTCGTGATCCCGTTTTTTAGCTTATCCTCTGCCAGGGAAAGAATGGCATTGAGCCCGCCACGCGCTTTGAATGCGCCTATCTTCTGCAGGTTTTCACATTTGAAAAAGAGATTGGCACCGCTAAGTTCGTCGAGGAACTGGGAGGTCATCGTTGGCGTGTGATGAATAAATGGCGCCACACGCTGATGCGCAGCCTCAATGTCATCTCTGGTCGGTATAGCTTCGGTCATCTTGCTCATTTGTTAGTATTTATTTCAATTTTAGAAATAAGACAATGCTTGCTCATGCAAAGGTAGCACCAAACCTACTCAACGCTCCTGCTTTCAGGCGCCAAAAGTTGCGTTCCGGCCTTGCCACGGTATCTTGTTGTTCCAAATTATCCACAGGTTCTTGCAAACGCACAACTCCCGCTGAGCCAATAGTCTTGTGGCGGCCGTGCAGTGACTGCTACAGAAAGCCAAAAGCGGAGCGGGTGAAATTACCATTTATCCAAACGGGAGACAGAGATGTGTCAATAATGACAGACGGTCCAGTATCAATAGTTGGTGATGAGCTGTATACAAACGAAAAAAGCCCGTCGTTGTGGACGGGCTTTTTTCGTTTCTTCCAAAACCTTATTTACCTGCATTAGGTGTGTAAAGGTTGAAGAACTGGTCCAGTTTCGGCGTAATGATGATTTCAGTACGACGGTTCAGGCTGCGGTTAGGTGCCGAATCGTTTGCTACTTTTGGTAGATATTCACCACGGCCACCAGCAATCATACGAACTGGCTCCACACCATACTTCTTCTGAAGCGTGCGGGCAACGGATGTAGCACGCAACACACTGAGATCCCAGTTATCAGCAATTTTATCCGTAGCGATAGGTACGTTATCTGTATGTCCTTCAATCAGGATTTCAATCTCTTTGTAGTCATTGAGAATCTTAGCTACTTTTCCCAACACAGTTTCAGCCTGTGTATTGATCACAGAACTTCCTGATTTGAAAAGCATTTTGTCGGACAAAGAGACATATACGACTCCTTTTTTAACTTCGATCTGAACATCTTCATCGCTTACATCAGCCAATGAACGTTTGAGGTTCAACACCAGCGCCATGTTCAAGGAATCTTTCTTCTGGATGCTTGAATTCAGGTCTCTGATCTGAGTTCCCTGCGCATCCATCATTGCCAATGATTTTTTGATACTTTCCGATCCTTCTTTGCTGATCACTGAAAGATCGGACATTCTGTCTAACAGGTTGTTGTTATTTTTCTTAAGGAATTCGATCTGATCTTCCAGCTCTTTCAATTTTGAGTTTTTGCTGCTGAGCTCGTCGTTCTTAGCTTTCAAATCGTTATTCAGACTGGCAGTTCTGCTGTCGCAATCGTTCAAATCGGCTCTGGCCTTATCCAATTGGATCTGGATTTCGTTCGCCTGTTTCTGCACGCTCAGCAATTTCTTCTTGCTTGCGCAGGAACCCAATACAAAAAGCATTGCAACGGCCAAAATGGTATTTTTCATAGTCATCAAGGGTTTTTTAAAATAGTTAAACACTGTTAAGTTAAGTAATTGAATAGGTACGTTTTATTAGTAAAAATATCTTGCCAGACAGCTAAATGTGGTTAAAAGCCTGGTCTAAGACCGTTTCAAGTCGCAAAGGTAAAAAAAAAGGGAAGAATGTCACAGGACATCTTCCCTTTTAACATATAATTAAATAGTTGTCTGCTGATCTAATATTTTTTTAATATGGCAACGCCCAGAAGGGGTTGCGGTGCGCTTTGATACTATCGCGTATATGTGCCGATACCAGGTCTGCATATTGCTTGTTGTCAATTTTGCGTCCTTTCATCTTTTTCGGAAGTTCCAGCTCCGCGGCAGGTACAGGCCTCATTTTGATATCAATGGCGCTTACCGTAATGTCCCCGTCATTGATTTCGAGTTCCAGGATAATACCCGGCAGGCTGGTGTAAAGTTCCGGGCCGGCTGACAGCGCTATGTCATTGGCAAACCAAGCCGTGATCTTCTGATTCTTGACTGTGTCTTCGGTCACAGCCATCATACACATATGTCCTGCCACTTCCTTGATCTTATTCATCACCTTCCAAGTCGGAGCCCTGATCGAATCTTCCACAACATAAGTTTTCCCAATCATTTCAATGATTTCGGTTTTTGTTTCCTTGCCGAAATCCCGGTAAATCCGATAATCGTCCCTGGTCCAGGAATACCCTCCCTCATTGTCTTCCTTTTTTTTGTAAGTATAGTAGGTTTGGTTTTCGTTGAAAAGTAAGGTCATTTTTTCTTTGTACTCGTCGTCGTTGCCCCATGTTTGTTTGATACGGTCCTTCTCCTCGTTGCTCAGGTAGGTCAGCCGGGAATAGATCCTGGTCCAATGAAATGTCCTTTCGTAAGTAATTTCCCCCTCTATCTGTTGTGACAATGCCGGAAAACTGGCAATGCAGACTATGATCAATATTTTGATTGCTTTCATATCAGTTTGTTAATGGTTAAAAGAATCCACCGTTATGTTTCACAGACGCTGACATACCCCGCATATTATATGTGAAGGTCAGCATAAAGTAGCGCGACAAGGTCGATACGCGTCTCTCGGTGTAAAAGTTCTGGCTGACATATTGCGAAATGCCCAGATTCTTCTTGAAAACGTCATAGGCAGTCAGACGGATTTCTCCCTTTTTATTTTTCAAAATCAGCTTGTATACCGACAGGTTCAGGATTGGTTGCTGCTGGTTAAAGCCGAACTGGTCGTTCTTATAACTGCGGTAATTGAGACGCGCGTTGAAAAAAACCTCTTTAGGCATTTTCAGGTTCATATCTGCCGTGTAGTTCGTATTAACAATTGTTTGATTCTGATTGGTGTTGATAGAATATTTGGTATCGTTGATACTCCAATTGGCGTAAGTATATAAGGTAAAAACGTCGCTTGGCGTAAGGTCCAGCCTGGCCCCTAAGTTGTAGCCCTTTGTGTTAGTTTCATTTTTAACGTCATTCACGTAAGCGATGCTGTTACCGAAATTGAGCCCCACGTTACCTCCGACAGTCAGTTTCGTTTTCACGATCGGCAGCCCGAAACCAAAATAACCTCCGTAATTATTACTCCCCGAAACGTTCATAGGCTTCGTCGTCGTCACGAGCGTTTCCGTATTGACCGAGCGGTTGTATACGATCTGGTTCACATTATAATTATAGAAAATATTACCATATAGATTCGTGAAAGACGCTGGATTGAACATTTGATACCCTCCGTAGAAATTGTGGGTAGATGAGGGCAGCAAATCCGGATTACCCTCGGTAATGTAAAGCGGATTACTATTGTCCACGATTGGCTGCAAGTCGGTAATCGATGGTTCCCTGACCGACAGCCCGTACTCCGCATATAGATACCGGTTGTTTTTGAGACTATAATTTAAGCCGATATTTGGCACCAGGCTGAAAAACGTTCGGTCGATACGGGTGAAATTATTGTTAGCCTGGTCGGTCATGAATTTTCCTTTCAGATCGAGCTGTACCCCAGCCACACCTAAAGACAGGTTCAATCCATTGGATGAGTAGCGAACGCTTGTACCCAAACGATTGTAGGTGAAATCGTTCGAATAATAACGGGTAAGGAAGGGATTCACTTCTTGCACATTTCCCTCTATATCGAACACATCACGGTCGACTTTATCCTTGCGAAGACTGTAATTGTAAAAAGTCTCCCAGGTAAATTTCTTGGCAAATGGCTCTACGAAAGAAAGGCTACCCTTGAAGTTGCCGCGGGTGCTCTCGGTTTGGTTGAGCTGATTGACCACGCTGTTCCGTACAGAATCCTGTGCGAAGGTATTGACCGAATTCAAATGCTTGTCTTCGTCGGCATTATTGATATTATAGGAGAGGCTTGCTGCGAAGTTCCGCCCTTTCTTCTTGCCCGACTTATGCCGGTACATCAGCAGGTTGGCCATCGCAAATGAATTGTAATTACTGACATTGTTCACGGTCGACTGGTTGACAGGCTGGTTCTCCATACGGAAGGAAGCTTGCTGGCTTTCATATTTACTATCTCCAAGGTTGATCCTAGAATTGCTGATGAGCACAATGCTATTGAGCGAATCGATCTCCTTTTCAAAGCGCAATGCCGGCCGGTGATTGCCGATGAAGCCGTGGGTATTGTTGTTATCCCGGGTCTGATATGATTCGTTCGTCAAGAAGTTTTGTGTACTTGACCTCACATCTACCTTGGAGTCGGTCTGGCTGTAAAAATAGCTCGTACTGAGTTTGGTTTTCTTGGTGTCAAAATTATAATTGGCACCGCCCGCCCAGTTTTTGGTAAAGCCCTCGGATGTACTCCCCCCCCAATTAGGTTGTATTGTAATATCGTCACCACCATAGGACCTGCCGCTGTTGAAGCCGAAATCCCCGTCATCCCAGTTGAACGACTGGCTACCCTTGAAGTCCTGGTAGTCGTTACGCGCGATGCCCGACTGGTTGGTATTATTTCCAAAACCAAGCAAAGCGAACTGCTGCTTGTCGTTGAAGCGGTTATAACTCACCTTTCCTTCCATCCGCGACTCGTTCCCTACCCCGGCCACTGCTTTCCCGAACCCTCCTTTTTTATGACTGTCTTTGAGTTCCAGGTTCATGGTCTTCTCGCGCTTACCGTCGTCTATGCCTGTTGCTTTTGCCTGCTCTGTCTTGCCATTGAAAACCTGCACTTTGTTAATTGCCTCTGCGGGGAGATTTTTGGTCGCCATTTTCGGATCGTCGCCGAAAAACCTTTTACCGTCTACCGTTACACGTTTGATCTCCTCCCCCTGAGCCCGGATATTCCCGTCACCATCCACCTGCACACCAGGTAACTTACGCAGAAGGTCCTCTACGGTTGATCCCGGTGGAACTTTGAAAGCCTTTGCATCAAACTCTACCGTATCGCCCCTGATGCTCAACGGCGCACGGGCAGTTTTAATGACGACCTCATAAAGCTCCTTTTGAAGTACCTTCATTTTAATTTTACCCAGATCCACCGTTTCCTGGTCTTTTGGGTTGATGTCGTCCTGGTAAGGAATAAAGCCAACATACGACACCTTGAAAATATAACTGCCTCTTTTGATGTTCTTCAATTCGAAAGCACCGTCTTTGTTGGCCCTGCCGAAATTAACAAGAGACGAATCTTTGGGAAGCAAGAGCATCACTGTTGCCTCCGGAAGTATGGCCCCGGATGTATCGGTTACCACTCCTTTTAACGTAAATCTCCCGGCGGTCTGCGCTTGAGCAGCCAACATAGAAAGACATAAACAGAACAGAAGTAAGGTTTTTTTCAAAGCTAACAGAAGGTTTAGATGAGTGGTTTTTGTAACTGTTAAATTACTCCCCGCAATAATATACAAACCAAAACAACTTTACAACTAAATTTTTAGTTTGAAGATGATTTTATGCGGCTGCAAGGAAAATTTAACTTTTATTAAGAGGACAACTGCAAATATTCACTTTTATTATATATAAGTTACTTTTATCTGCGAAAAAATTAAATTATTAACTTTACGGTAAAAAGACCGTCATTTTTGGACCCACAACATTAAAAAGAGTAAATGAAGACTATCGGTTTGGTGTCAGACACACACGGGTATTTAGATGAGCGGATATTTGATCACTTTGCCAATTGCGATGAAATCTGGCATGCGGGAGATCTTGGGTCTGTTAATATTGTGGAACAGCTCGAAGATTTTAAGACCTGCAGAATCGTGTATGGGAATATTGACAATCATCAAATCCGTGTCCGGACGCAGGAAAATCTGCATTTTGAGGTCGAGGGGTTCAGGGTGTGGATGACCCACATTGGCGGGGCACCTCCCCGTTACAATCCGCAGGTTATGCCTGCATTGCGGGCGGACACGCCGGACATTTTCATCTGCGGTCACTCACATATATTGAGGGTAATCCGCGACCCGGCACTGAACAATATGCTATACATGAACCCAGGAGCAGCAGGAAGGGAGGGCTTTCATAAGTTCCGCACAATTCTGCGGTTCAATCTGCACGAAGGGATTATCAGCCAGATGGAAGCAATCGAGCTCGGGAAAAGAGGCACTATTTCATAAGTTTAAAAAGTAATTTTTACGGTTTTGGTCTCCTTGCCACGCAAAAGCTCGGCATCTACCTGCTGCCCTTTTTCGTGTTCGCTAAGAATATCCATGTAGTCATAAATGCTGCCTATCTCTTTTCCAGCAAGTTTGGTGATAATATCACCTACCAGTATCCCTGCCTTATCTGCCGGACGTGCCTTGGAAACCCCGTCAATTTTCAGGCCTTTGCCCGAATAACTGTAATCCGGCATCACGCCTAATGTTACTTTAAAATTGCTGGTCGTGGCACCGGAATGCGGGCTGCCAGCTGTTAAAAATTCAGGTTCAACAGTTTCCGTATCGAGCTTTTGAAGGAGCCCGGCTATTACATTGAGGATACGTGCCTCGCCATCGACGTTGATTTTGTCGGCATCGTCTGAAATTTTGTGATAATCCCCGTGGCTACCCGTAAAAAACTGCACAACAGGGATATTTTTTAAATAAAAAGACGTGTGGTCGGACGCACCCACACCTGAAGAATCAATGGTGACTTTCAGATTCTGCGATTTCGCCAGATCTGGTATAAGCTTGCCCCACACTTTACTAGTGCCCCATCCCGAAACAATTATCCCTTTGTTCTCTTCCAGCCTGCCGATCATATCCATATTGATCATGGACGACACCGACATTAATGGTATAGTGGGCTTTTCCGTGAAATGTTTGGAGCCGATCAATCCCAACTCCTCGCCGGAAAATGTAATGAACAGGTAGTTATGCTTTTCCACTACATCGTTTTCGGCAAAATATCTGGCCAATTCCAGCACACCGGCAGTTCCCGACGCGTTGTCATCGGCTCCGTTATGGATTTTATTTTTACTGTCAGGGGATAATGAACTTCCCTGAAAACCCTTACCCAGGTGATCATAATGCGCACCGACCACAATCGTTTTGGCAGCCCAGTTATCCAGAAAGCCTGCCACATTTCTGCCCATCATCTGATGGGCCTTTCCTTCAATTGCGAAGGAAACCTCAAAGGGTTGGAAAAAACTACCATTCGTCCCCGCCGGTTTCAATCCGACTGTTTTAAAAAAATCTGAAATATAGTTCGCTGCCCTAACCTCCCCCAAAGTGGCTGTGCCCCGTCCTTCCAGCTCATCGGAGGCCAGAAATTCGATATGCTGTCGGATGAATGCAGGCTGGATGTTTTGCGAAAATGCAACAAATGGCACTATCCCAATCAGGACAAGCAGAAAACGCTGTTTCATTGTTTCTTAAAATGATGGTCCGATTTGGAAGGTTTAAAGTTTTTCCTGAATCTCAACAAGGAATTTTCTTACTCTCAGCAGTCGCTGGATCAGGAGCTGCGCTTCTTCCTTTCTACGTAGTTGCTCTCTGGTTCCTTTAATGGTCCGCCCCTGCTTATCACGCTGGTGCATGATCTTTTTGATGATCTCAATGTCCCTCTCCGTATATCGCCTGCGATTGCGTGCGTCCCTTTTTGGATTAAGCTGAGGAAATTTCTTTTCCCAAAAGCGTAGGGCTGAAGGCTCACAACCCACCCTTTCAGCAACTTCGTTGGTGTCGTAGTAAAGTTTTGTATTCGATTCCATATCAATATGAAGCGGTTACTACAAAGATAAGCAGCACGTCAATTAAACCCTGTTCTCTGCCAAATTTTTGATCTTGTTCAATGCGGCTGCCGCAAATTCGCCGGAAGACCTGTAATAATCCTCGCCGTCGGCCAAAGCTGCAAAATCGCCGATTTCCAGGGCAAGCCTAGTAAAACCATCTGACTCGGAGAGGTTATACTGATACCCTATGTCATAGGCAGCGGGCGGTTGTTCCCATTTAGAAACATAAAGCGCAAATACCAGCGATTTATGCGGCTCGCAAACTTTGACGGTCATTTTTGAAATGCCAGACCACTCGATTGTCCGTCCCGTTTCCAGATAATAGTCGTCGAAATCGTGAGGAAGATCATCCCATTGCCTGATATATTTTGGGGCGACCAATACTTCCCAAACCTTTGACACCGGAGCTTCAATTAATACTTCATCCTTGATTATCAATTCCTGACTCATTTTTTTTGTTTTGCGGGTGAAATGCTAGTGCGCACGTGTCGATAAATTGGAATTTGCATTGAGCCAATTTAATCTGTGGAACAATCCTTGTTTATCAATTCAGCCATCTAACCACTTATTTTATCAATTTTGTTTACTAACCGACGGCTCCCCAAATTATAATTGCTGCGATGCGGCAGTCTCCACCATTGGCTTTTGCTTAATTTTTTAGAATTTAGTTTTTAAGTTGCATATTCAAATCTTATGATTGTCATACAATCAAGACACTGTATTACAGGTACATGTGCAACTATTTCTGCATTTAAAAACTAATGAACACACAATGAGTAATGTTTAAATGATTGACAATGATGGATATACGCACACTATTAAAAAACCATGCCTTTTGCGCAGCCTGGCCCTGCTTTGAGTTGAAATGTCACACTTTCATTCTAATTCATTTCCCCGATTGCCACGTCACAAGTCCAAATAACACTCTCTGTAACCAAAGGGCAACTATTCTGATTGTCAAAACACAGCGGCGCCGGCACAACCTGCCTTCCGGAGCTGCCTGTATGTATTTATTTTTTTTCAAACCATGAGCCGGGAGGAATGCCTTAACCATCATGAGCACCAGTCCAGAATTGCCAGTATCCAGGTTTTAAGGGCTATTGCTGCTCTCATTGTTGTCGTTTACCATTCAAGGGATCTGATCGCAAAAGGCGAACCTTTCAGGAAAGAGGTCGATTTTTTGTTTAATGCCGGGGCAGCAGGTGTCCCGCTGTTTTTCGTGATCAGCGGTTTTATTATGGTTTACATTACAAAAGGAATATCCTCTTCGGGAACGAGTGTACTTCTTTTTTTTACAAAAAGGCTTTTACGCATCTGGCCTGCATACGCCGTTGTTACTTTGCTATTTTATGTCATACAGCACGGTTTTTCAGTAGATCCACTTTCTTTATCTGAGCTTGCTCAGAGTTTGTGTTTCACTCCGGTTTCACGCTTTAATCCTCCTTTTTATGGAGCTGCCACACTTTACGTCGGATGGACTCTCAACTATGAGATCTACTTTTACCTGCTGGTGACGATCTCTCTGTTTTTTTCAAGACACAGGTGGACAGTCTTCTTTTCGTTGATTTCGATAACCCTGATCTTCCTCCCATTGGCTTTGGGCGACCTAACGTTAAAGCCCGATCATGCCCTGGACTTTGGCCACGGGTATCTTAATATGATTACCAATCCGATTGTCTGGAATTTTGTCTATGGTGTGATTATAGGGCTGATCTATAACGATCATGAATTGTTTCGCCTGTTCTCCGTCGCCTTTTCTGAAAGCAATGTCGTTTTCTTTGTTGTTACACTTGTGCTGTGGCAATACTTATCGGGTTTCTTTGGCGGGTTTGGGCCGTTTCAATGGGGTTTCGGCTCTGTGTGCCTTTTCACGGCAATTGTCTTTCACAGCACCCGGCACACCTCACGCTTCCCTTCGTGGCTTGTAAGGCTTGGCGACATTTCGTTTTCGATTTATCTTCTGCATATTCCGGTACTTGTAACATTGAAGACCTTTTTTCATAAAATCGGGTACCCGGTTTTCGACTCCGGCCCCGCCATGCTGATGCTAACGATATCTGTTACCGTAGCCGCATCCAGAGTATCGTATCATTACCTCGAATTATGGCTTTCGGAATACTTGAAAGGTTTCTTTGCTAATATCGAAAAGCGGCAGGCCAAGTCGAAAGTACGCACTTGATTATCTGACCGTCAGATCTTCGACGGTTTTGAAGTTCTCATTCGTTATTTGACGCATGTCCCCAAGCCATAAGCGTTTCATAAATTGTGCGTACCGGTTGGTAACATATTCTTCGGTGTAAGTCAGCATATGTCCGACCTCCGGCTGATAGTTGAGTTCATAAGGCACTTTGTACTTTTTAAGCAAATCGGAAACCGGCTTGGCACCTTCGGAACTTAAATAATAAGGGCAGGAAAGAAAGGTGCCCTTCTGATAAGGAAGAACATTGTCACCCGTTCTCTGAAAAAAAACTGTCGGCAATGCATTGGTGGTTTTAATATAGCCGCTTTTAAATATCCCGTAGCCAAGGTACGAAAGCAACGCTCTGATCGTAAATACACTGCCATTTTGATTCGGGTCTAGTTTGCCTAGTCTCTTTGTGATACCTGGCGACAAAGCTTCGAAATCCGCTTCGGTCATGTACGCCAGTGCGGTAATTGTAATAGCCCCCGCACTGCTTCCTGCGAGCATCATCTGGCTCGGGTCAATGCCGAAGTCATCGGCCCGCTCAGCGAAATAATGTAGTGCTGCGTATGTGTCCTGAACTGCGCGATATACTGCTTGTACAACTTCCGTATTATTTCCGCCGCACGCATTTTGCTCGCTTCCTCCGATGAAACCGAGTCGGTAATTGATTGACGCTGCCGCAAACCCTTTTCGCGCCAACAGACTGGCCTTACCCATTTCATTACCCAGCCCTCCAAAAATAAAAGCTCCCTCGTGAACCATCAGAACAAATGGCCGGTGTTTCATTGTATCCGAAGCTGGCGCTACAAACGAAAAATCGAGATCGACAGGGAGACCCTTGTAGTCATTTGCCCTGGAATAAAATCCGGTACGGCGATCCAGGTCCGCTTCTTCAAACAAATAGTAAGTCCCAAATCTTGCAGAATGGCCCAGGAAGTAATCCTCGGTACCTATCCTGGTGGTGTCTTTAATAACTGTGTCCGGAGATGATGTGGTGGCGGTGTCTATCTCAGTTGAGTCGGCAATTTCTGTGGGCTGGGGGGATACCGGTGTTGCACAATTGGTACACCACCGGATCAATAGTAACAGAACACTGCTGACACAGATTTTTCTGAACATGCTAGTTGTTTACGTTCTTTTTAATTCTTGTAGAATCAGTTTCCCGATTTTGCTCGCTCTGATGATAAAAGTAACCTTCCGTTTTATTTTTGTCGGCAAGGTCACTGTCCTTTTTCTCTTTATTTCCCCTCGCCCCCATTTGTTTGGCACATGAGGTTAAGAAAACGAACACGACCACTCCTGTAATTACGCCTACTGCTATGATCTTTTTCATGATATCCTGCTTCAATTGTTGTTGATGAGATTCCCTGTCTATCAGGGACACAAACACTTCACAAAAAGGATACCAAGGCGCCCAGCCCCATTTATTGCGGTTTCTGCGACTAGCCTGAGACTTTTGGTATGATTTTATAAAGTCTTGGAATGCACACCAAAATCCAAGGCATTATGGACGTAATCATCTTCTTAAAGGCCATCAGCAATCTGCTCTTTGCAGCAATTCTGTTCCTGGCCGTACTCATCACCTCTGCGTTTTCGGTAGTAGTGTATATTTTGAAAGGATTAGGTCCGGCACTCGGTCACCGCCTGACTTTCCGGAAAAAGTAATGGCTAAGACAGCAGGTTTTGCCTCAAAAGAAACTCAAGCTGTCCGTTCACGTCCATCAGCTTCTCTATCAATTCCTTGTTTTCTTCACGCAGATGAAATATTTCATAAGCATTCTTGATGATGATCCGCAGTTGCTGCTCGTCCCAGGGCTTGTTGAGGTAATAGTAAATGTGGCCCTTATTTACAGCGTCGATCACCGCAGTAATGTCCGTGTACCCGGTCAAAAGGATACGGACCGGGTCGGTATATTCCTTTAATACTTCGATCAGAAAATCAACGCCGGTCATTTCCGGCATTCTTTGATCCGTTATGATCACATGCACGACATTGTGCTTCAACAGCTCGAGACCTTCCCGCCCGGATGTGGCAATCAGAATGTTAAAATCTCTTCTGAAAGCGGCCTTAAACGAATTGAGATTATTGATTTCATCATCTACATAAAGCACGCTGATTTTTCCTTTTTCCATTGCTTCAAAATTCTTTACCAGGAGGCGGTTTTACAGTTTTGGGGGCTTTTACGAACTAATTTCTAATATTATAATAATAATTCTATATTCACATCAATCTGTCAGTCACACTTTTCGCGGATTCATATTCCATAGAACCGTAACCATCTGCTAATAAGTAAAATTTCCTCGGAATCGTCCAAATATTTTTCTCACCATTTTAAGAGGGGTTAGTTTTACAAAAATAAATTCAGCAATTTGTGTACTTGATTCAATCAAGATCGTCTGTGAATATACTAGATTCAAAATATGCAATGGCAGGTCGGATCGAAATTTATTCATTGATCCGCGGTATTGATTGATCTGGACGTTATTCCACTAAGAACGGGACCCACAATAACTTAAAAATGTATCAAGGAACAAGCCTTAGTAGCACTTACAAACCAGTTTTTATCCAAAAAGATCAGTATAGGAACAAGGAAAAATTCGATTCATTTATTGACAATTACAGGGATAAAATCATCCTGGATCTGTTCGAGTCACAGAAAAAGGAACTGATACGGATTCGCAGCCCCCGAAAACGCCTCACCAGCATTGAAACCGACGAGCTATACAGGCAATGGCGAATTGGAAAAAATCCGGATACAGAGGGAACCTGGCTGTTCTACCCCTGGTCGGGCAGGCTTCTCCACATTTTAGACGAAAATGAGTTCACCGAGCTCAGGACAAGCCGTAATCAATACAAGATTACTCCGGAAGAACAGAAGGAACTAGCAACACGTAAAATTGGGATTATCGGCCTATCAGTCGGTCACGCTGTGGCAGTCAGCCTTGCAACGGAGAGGGCCTGCGGCACACTCAAACTGGCTGATTTTGACACCATTGAATTAAGTAACCTAAATAGGATCAAGGCAGGCTTACATAACATCGGCGTCAATAAATGTATTGTTACCGCCAGGGAAATTGCAGAAATCGACCCATTCCTTGAAATTGAATGCTACACGGAGGGTGTCACCAAAGAGAACCTGTCCCGGTTCCTGTTGGACGACGGCAAGCTGGATATATTGATAGACGAATGCGATGATATCGGAATTAAAATAGCTTGTCGTGTGATGGCGTCGCAGCACCAGATACCTGTGGTAATGGAAACGAGTGACAGGGGGATGCTGGATGTGGAACGCTTTGACATCGAGCACGACAGGCCAATTTTCCACGGCCTTCTTAAAGGTATTCCGCCCGAAAAGTTTGACCATATTTCTGAGGAGGAACGTCTTCCGCTTGTACTCCGGATTGTGAATGCCATCAATGGTTCCAAAAGGGGCAAGGTATCCCTGCTCGAAATCGGACAGACGATCAGCACATGGCCCCAGCTAGCCAGCGCAGTTACCCTTGGTGCTGGGGTAGTCACAGATGTATGCCGTCGCATTTTATTAAAAAAATTCAACGAATCCGGCCGCTATTACATTGATTTGGAAGAACTTGTGGCAAACAAGATAATTCCGGAAAAGGTCAACCTTGCCGGAAATCCATATCAACCATTTGACCTCGCCGAGGCCATTCTTGCTGCAGATTCCCTGCCCTATTCTCGCAAATCTGCGCCAATCGGCGAGGACCTGATCCGTGAAATCGTCAACGCAGCCTGCTTTGCCCCTTCTACCGGCAATGATCAGCCGTGGAAATGGCTCTATCGGAACGGGCGGCTGCATTTATTTCATGACCGCTTCAGATCTTATTCTTTTGGTGATTTTGATCAGATCGCCTCCAATATATCGTTTGGCGCGGCCTATGAAAATCTGATACTCAAAAGCAGTGAACTCGGATTAGGGATTCGGGGGCAGGTATTCCCGTTGGGCACTTCATCCACACTTATAGCCACCATTGAGTTCGTCGACCAACATAGCGAGTACATCGATGCCGAACGTGTATACGCTTCCGATCTGTCGCAGTGGATTTACGAACGGTGTACCAACAGGAATCCCTCGATACCCGCTTCGATTACTGAACAGGAGGTTGAAATTTTCAAAAATGCTGCGGAGAGTGTTCCGGGAGCACGTTTTCATTTCTTCGAAGATAAACAACTCATACGGGCACTGGGCGAAATCATTGGCGAGTGTGACAGGATCAGGCTACTCAACCCAAACGGACACCGCGATTTCGTTCAAAGGGAGATGAAATGGTCACCAGCGGAAGCCGAAACTTCCCGAGATGGTATCGACATCCGTACACTGGGCATGAACAACGCCCAGATGGCAGCACTTGCAATGATCCGGGATGAGGAAATTACCAGCGCATTGAAAATCATCCATGGAGGCAGCGCATTGATCGATGTGGCGCTCAAAACACTCAGTACTGCTTCGGCAATCGGTATGATCACATTGCCCAATTACAGCTACCTGGATTTTTTCCAAGGAGGAATGGCCATGCAAAGACTTTGGCTAAGGGCGGAGCAATCCGGATTTGCAATTCATCCTTTGATCTCCCCTTTTTACTTATTTCCAAGGGTCACTAAAGGTAATGGTGCCGGGCTGGATGCCGAAGAAACCGAAAGATTAAAAGATCTTAGAAAAAAATTTCTGGAACTCGTTCCGTTTGAAGATAATATTGCAGAAGTGTTTTTATTCAAAATTGCAAAGGCGGAAAAACCTCAGATCAAAAGTTACAGGTTACCGTTGGAGAAAACACTTTTTATCGTAAACCCCGAAAAATAAATGGTAGCACATATAAAAGCCTACCGTGCGCCGGACGATGTGGAAACCAGCCTTAAATATGCCGAAGGCCACCGCAAAGTGTTGGAAGCATACGGTGTGAAGCAGGTAACTTCTTACAGCCACAACTGGCTCGAAGACCCGAATACATATGTGATCATCGTGGAATCAGAGGACGGCAGCAAAATTTACGGCGGAACGAGGGTACAGGTAAGGTCCCCGAACCTTAAAATGCCCATGGAGGATGCCATCGCAAAAATCGACAAAAACATCTATAGTTATGTCGACAATATCGGTGACTACAATGTTGCGGAATTTTGCGGATTGTTCAATTCCAAGGAAGTGGCCGGATATGGAATTGGAAGCGTATATCTGGGAAGGACGGCCATGGCCATTTCTTCCATGGTCGGGATCAAATACCTGATGGGCCTATGCTCTCCTATCACACTGGTAATCAGTCAGCGGATTGGATTTGAAGTACTCACAGACCTGGGGAACAACGGAACGTTTTACTATCCCAAAGAAGGCCTGATCGCCACATCGCTGATTGCGAGAGACCTGACTAACCTGCCGTTCGCGACAGATGAAGAACGTCAAAAAATATTCAGCCTGCGAGAAAACCCCAGACAGACCGTTTTGGAAAATGGCAGACGGGGGGAACTGGAAATTATATATGATATCAACAAATGGATTTAAGGTTCTACCAGCGTTTTTTTCTTACGTTCTTCGTTTCGCTTTTTTCCGTTGTAGCCTACGGCGGTGAGATCGCTTTTAAAGGCAATGACTTAACGCTCGGGAAAAATGTTGAGATACTGGAAGATACCGCCGGGACCATGACGCTTGACCAAGTCATTTCTTCCCGTAAGTTTGTTCAGAGTCACGATGAAACCCCAAATTTCGGGCTCAGCAATTCCACCTTCTGGATCAAGCTGACCATTAAAAATGAAACTGACGAGGAGGATATGTTCCTCGAGCTGGCTTACCCGCGGATCGAATTCTGCACGCTCTATTCGATGGAACAGGGCCGGTTTCGTGAAGAATCCATTACCTGGAATGATGTATTCGGTAAACGAAGCGTTCAACACCAGAATATCGTTTTTGAACTCGCCATCCCCACTCAAAAGTCGAAAACCTATTATCTGAAGATCCGCGCTAGCGAACAGATCGTTGTGCCTCTGATCATTCGCAGCGAAGCTGGTTTCTTCAAATACGCATTTAACAATGAAACCATAGCGGGAATCCACATGGGGGTTTTGCTGGTGATGATGCTCTACAACTTCTTCGTCTATTTTTCGATACGGGAAAAGAGCTACCTCTATTACGTTTTGTACATCCTGTTTATGGGACTTAATCAGACAACGATCACCGGCTACACTTTCAAGTTCCTCTGGCCTGATACCCCATCCCTGAACAAATATTTCAGCGTATTTCCAACGCTAGGCGGAATATTTGCTATTTTATTCTTCCAAAATTTCCTGCATTCAAAAGAAAAGTCTCCGGTAATACATCGTATTCTTTCGGCAGTTATCGTAGGATTCATCCTGGCAATTGTTTTCAATTTGATGGGCATGGACCGGATCAGTTACCGGATTATCGATGTAACCGGCGTTTCGGCATCTTTGCTGGCACTGATTGTAGCTATCCAGCTTTCTTTGCAAAATTATCGTCCCGCGAAATTCTATCTGGTCGCATGGTCGATTTTTTTGGTTGGAATAGTACTTTATACACTGAGAAATCTTAATATATTACCCTATAATACCTTTACAAACTATACGATGCAGGCAGGTACCGCGATTGAGGTGATCTTGCTTTCATTCGCGCTTGCCGACAAAATCAACATTTTCAAGCAGGAAAAAGAAGCTTCGCAGGCACAGGCGCTGAGGATTTCAATGGAAAATGAAAAGATGATCCTGGAACAAAACGCCTTCTTGGAAAAAAGTGTCAACGAGAGAACTGCCGAGCTGCAATTTGCCAACACGGAGCTCAACGGTGCGCTCACTAAACTGAAAGACGCCCAAAGCCAGCTTCTGGATTCAGAAAAAATGGCGTCCCTCGGCCAGCTCACGGCCGGGATCGCTCACGAGATCAATAACCCGATCAACTTCGTAAGTTCTAACATTCGCCCGTTGAGAAGGGACATTGACGACGTTCTTGAGATATTGGATTCATACAGCGAGATTCAGAACGTGGAATCTCTGGATGTTCTTAAAAGTAAAGTGGAAGAGATAGAGCATCTGAAAGATGAACTCGATCTTGATTACATCAAAACTGAACTTGTCACGCTTCTGAAAGGTATGGAAGACGGCGCACAGAGAACTGTGGAGATTGTCAAAGGGCTTAAAATATTCTCCCGTGTCGATGAGACCGACCTGAATCTGGTCAATATCAATGAAGGCATCGAGTCTACGGTGATCATATTGAATTATCAGATGGGTAATTCGATACGGCTCGTCAAAGAGCTGGGGAATATCCCCAGCATTGAATGTTACGCGGGAAAGCTCAACCAGGTCTTTATGAACATCCTCACCAATTCCATTTACGCATTGCAAAAGGAAAAACATAATAGTGACCAACCAACCATCTGGATAAAAACGTGGCTTAAAGATCCTGAACACATTTCCATTTCAATGCGCGATAACGGCCCAGGGATGACTCCCGAGGTCCGCAACAAAATATTCGAACCTTTTTTCACAACCAAGCAAGTGGGGGACGGAACTGGATTAGGGCTTTCAATTGTCTTTAAAATTATCGAAGTTCACAGCGGCAATATCCAGGTAAATACAGAAGTCGGGCAGGGAACAGAATTTGTGATCACCCTGCCAGTCAAGAAAAAAGTACGCCCTATCCCTATTTTCAATGAATGATAAAGCAATAACCATTCTCTATATTGACGATGAGGAGCATAATCTGCATTCGTTCAAAGCTTCATTCCGTAAGCAATACGATATCACGATTACTTCCTCTGTCGTAGAAGCGGAACTGATCATGGAAAACAAGGATTTCTGTATCATTCTGGCAGACCAGAGAATGCCGATCATGACAGGTGTGCAATTCTTTGAAAAAATCAGGATCAAACACCCAAAACCTATACGCATACTCATCACGGGGCATACAGACATTAGTGCCGCGATTGATGCCATCAACAAGGGAGAAGTGTTTAGGTTCATCGACAAGCCCTGGGACTACAAATATGTGGAAACAGCTATTTCGAGCGCTTATGATATCTACAAGACCAGAGAGGATCTCAAACTGCGCAATATTGAACTCCAGAAGGCCAATGAAGAACTTGATAAATTTGTGTACAGCGCCTCTCACGACCTCCGCGCACCACTGATGTCCGTACTGGGAATCGTAAACCTGGCATTGCTGGAAGAAGATGTAAAATCGCAGAACGAATACCTGGAACTGATACGCCAGTCAGTTAAAAAGCTGGACACGTTTATCATCAACATCATTGATTACTATAAAAATGCACGTGGTGTTCCTGTTGTAACTAACATCAGTTTCGAAGAACTGGTAACGGAAGTCCAGGCCACTATACAGTATCTGCCAGAATATGGTAACCTCAAAATGACAACCGAGATCGATCAGGTCGGCGTGTTCCAGTCCGATGTTATGAAACTGAGGATTATCTTTAATAACCTGATCAACAATGCGATCAAATTTCAGGACAGGTCCAAAGCGGAACCTTACGTACACCTGACCGTCAAGTCCACTCCTACGCATGCCAGGATCGTTGTGGCAGATAATGGCACCGGGATCAAGGAGTCGGATCAGGACAAGATTTTCAAGATGTTTTACCGGGCCGGCGCAACCAACAGCGGCTCGGGGATAGGACTGTATATTGTGCATGAAGCCATATCCAAGTTGGGTGGGGAAATTACGGTTAATTCAAAAATAGGCGAAGGTAGTATTTTTGAAATCAACATCCCTTCTATAACTAAATAACCCGCTATGGCACCTCTGCTCAACTTCTTCCTGATTGATGACAGCGCGTTCGATCTTTTCATTTACGAAAAACTTCTGATCAAAAGCGGGATCACTGATAATGTAAAAACATTCAATTCTGCTCGTGAGGCACTAAAACACATTCTCAACCAGGGAAATAACCTGCCGGAAATCATCATTCTGCTAGACCTTCAAATGCCCGATATGAATGGCTTCGAGTTTATCGATGCATTTGACGGCCTTCCGGTTTTTTTGAGGGAAAAGATTAGGATCTTCATGCTTTCGTCCACGATTGATACACGTGATATAGAAAAGGCAAAAGCAAGCCCGCATATCATCGACCTTCTTCCCAAACCTCTGGAAGTCAATTTTCTTAAAAAGAAACTGGCAATGTAATTCGTGAAGCACCCGGAAAAACGCTTCAAATTCCCATTCCCCCAGATTGTCCTATTTTGAAACAACTTGCCGTTGATTAAAACCAGCGGACTTCCAAAATGTGGGATAAAAGCAAGTTTAAATTAAATAAACGTAATTTTTTATATAACTTTTTGAATATATAAAAAAGCGAACGATGTTCGGGAACATGTTTGTTTCTCCATGTTGCGTCAAACTTTGTAAACCTTAACATCCAAAATAAATTAATGAAAACTGATAGCAAAACCCTGTCCGAAATTTTGAAACTTCACGCGGAGTATGTTCGAGAAGTAGAATTTAGTGGAATCAAGCCCTTATCGATGGAGATTTACAAAACTAACTCACACAACTTTGTGCGCTGGATTAAAGATGAATTCAACCCCGGAAGCAAATTGCGAAAGGAAGTAATGGGCCAGTGAAAAAACATTGTCATGCTCGACGTTTAACAAAATATGGTTCTGCCGGATGAATAGCCTCTCCGGCAGTTTTTTTATACCCCGTTCTTTCCTATGTTTGGAAACAAAATGCAGCCCCGATCCGTTTGACGAATAAAGACTATGCTATTTTCACTATTTAATATACTGAAAGGCCGTTTCACCAAGGAGGCAATCAACGAGGCGAAAGCCAATGAAAAGAAAATGTCCCGCCAGGAAGCACTTCAGCAAATGCGTAACATTGCAAGCAAGCGGACCGACAAGAACAAGTAGTCAGCAACCCTGTCCGTAGTAAGCGTCCTTGCCATGCTTGCGAAAATAATGCTTATCAATAAGGCTTTGTTTAATCGTGCCTGCTGATGGGTTAATCTGCAGCGTAAGAAAAGCCATTTTCGCAATTTCTTCAAGAACAATAGCGTTATAAACTGCCTTAGCCGGATCCTTTCCCCACGTAAACGGCCCGTGGCAGGCAATCAGCACCATTTCAATTTCTTCGTAGCTCAATCCCTGTTTTGAAAACAAATCGAGGATCTGGTTGCCGGTTTCGTGCTCATAGTCTCTCGTGATCATGTCGTCAGTCATCACCTCAGTAACAGGAATAGAGGCTGTTAAATGGTCTGCATGGGTAGTACCCAGGTTTGGGATCGGTTTAATAGCCTGCGCCCAGGCTACCGCATAAGTCGAGTGCGTGTGGCAAACCCCTCCTATCGACGGGAAATTTCTGTAAAGCAAGGTGTGGGTCTTTGTGTCCGAAGAAGGGCGCATGATGCCCTCAACCAGCAAATTGTCCAGATCCACAATCACAATGTCGTCCACTTTCAGCCTATGGTAAGGCACGCCGCTTGGCTTGATGGCCACAACTCCCGCTGCTCGGTCCACACCACTTACATTCCCGAAGGTTACTATGGCCAACTCTTCCTTTGGGATCTCCATATTGGCCTCGTAAACCTGCTCTTTCAGATAACTGTATTTAGACATCGTATCAATTCTTTATTTATAAGCAGCTTCACTCCACTTTAATTCTTTTTTCAGCTGCCTTAATGAGGTATTTTTATCAATAACAACCAATTCAACACCCACCATTTCGGCGAAGCTTTCGATATGGTCTGTGCTCAGATTCTGGCTGTAAACAGTATGGTGGGCCCCCCCGGCATAGATCCAGGCCCCACAGCCGGTTTGCATATCGGGGGCAGGTTTCCATAAAACCCTGGCGACTGGCAACTTAGGAAGCTGCTCACTCACTTCTACCGCCTCCACTTCATTTACCAGGATCCTGAACCGGTTACCCAGATCGATCAGCGAAACATTGATGGCAGGACCCGCGGCCGCGTCAAAAACCAGCCGTACCGGATCTTCTTTCCCTCCTATACCAAGCGGGTGGATTTCACAGGATGGTTTCCCTTTGGCAATGCTCGGACAAATTTCCAACATATGTGATCCTAATACGAGATTGTTGGCCGGATGAAAATGATAGGTATAATCTTCCATAAATGAATTGCCCCCCTCCAACCCCGAAGCCATCACTTTTAGCGCACGGACCATCGCGGAAGTTTTCCAGTCTCCTTCACCCGCATACCCATATCCGGCCGCCATCATACGTTGCGAGCCAATACCGGGTAATTGCTTCATTCCATGCAGGTCCTCGAATGTATTGGTGTAACCTTTAAAGTTGCCTGCCTCCAGAAAATGCTTCAAACCGAGCTCAATGCGTGCTGAATCGCGTAATGCATCGTGCCTTCCCTGCCCTTTGCGAAGGTCCGGAGCGAGCTGGTAAGTTGCATCGTATTCTTCGACCAGCCCGTCCACTTCATAGTCGGAAATCTGGTTGATTACCTCCACCAGGTCGCCGACGGCATGGGTATTTACAGAAAACCCGAATGTCATTTCCGCAGCAACCTTATCACCATCTGTAACTGCAACCTGCCGCATATTATCGCCAAACCGTACGAATTTCGCTCCTTTCATGTCGTGACGGGCAGCCGCTACCCTGGTCCATTGAGCCAAATCCTCCACAACATCATCTTGCTGCCAATGTCCCACAACCACTTTCCGGTTCAGCCGCATCCGTGTCATGATAAACCCAAACTCCCTGTCGCCGTGTGCCGACTGGTTCAGGTTCATAAAATCCATGTCAATATCAGCCCATGGAATGTCCCGGTTGTATTGGGTATGCAAGTGCAACAATGGTTTTTGCAGGATTTGCAAGCCCCTTATCCACATTTTGGCGGGAGAAAAGGTATGCATCCAGGCAATGATGCCCACACAGCGGGAGACACTGTTCGCCTCCTGAATAATATGATAAATCTCGTCCGCAGTTTTAACAACCGGTTTGAAAACAATCCTTACCGGTATTTTCGGGGATTGGTCAAGGTAGGTACTGATGATCTGGGAATGCTCGTCAACCTGCCGGAGTGTCTCCTCGCCATATAAATGTTGACTGCCTGTTACAAACCAAATCTCAAATTGTTTTAAATCGAGCATTAGATAGTGAATATCGTTGTGATTAGAAGGTTTCGGAAAATGAATTGACGGGTACAGATTGGGGTTTTGCCAGGAACTGGTTTTCCAAAAATGCGCCAGACTGAAGGTACCTTTGGTAAAGCGATTGATACACGTTTGCCTGTTCCTCCCGCGGCTGATATACCTTGTCAAAGCCAGAGCTCATTGCCTCTTGTGCGTCCTGCAAATTTTTATGAATACCCGAGGCTACGGCGGCAAACATAGCTGCACCAAGCGCACAGGCCTGTTCAGATGCCGCTACTTTGATCGGCATGTTCAGAATATCGGCCAACGTCTGCATCACAAAGGCAGATTTTTTAGCAACTCCGCCAATCGCAATGACCTGGTGTATCGGAACGCCCTCGCTCCTGAACCTCTCCACAATGCTTTTAGAACCGAATGCGGTCGCCTCCACCAGTGCTTTGAAAATCCTGGCGCCATCGCTGGCTAAGTTTAATCCCAGTATAGCACCCTTTAAAGTATGTTTTGCATCCGGCGTACGTCGTCCGTTCATCCAGTCTATTGCAACGATATCATTCTCCGTTACGGGCAACTTTGCCGCCTGTTCCGAAAGGTGGGGGATTAGCTTACGCGCCATTTCCGCTGCTGCCTCTGCACCCAGCAACGCACCAACGGGCTCAACAACCAGCTTTGCATACCAGGCATATATATCGCCAAATGCCGACTGCCCGGCTTCCATGCCGAGCATACCCGGAACAATAGAACCGTCGACCTGCCCGCAAATACCCCTGACCAACAAATGACCAACTTCTTCATTGGGGGCAACCAGCATGTCACAAGTGGACGTCCCGATTACTTTACACAAAGAATAAGGCTCAATTAAAGCACCAACGGCGCCCATATGTGCGTCGAAAGCGCCCACTCCGATCACCACATTTTCAGGAATTCCCAGCCTTTCCGACCATTTTGCCGATATCCTGCCCATTGGCCTGTCCGATGTTTCGGTATCATGGAAAAGCTGTCCGCGTAACCCGTCCAGAAGCGGATCGAGTTCTTTGAAAAATGCATTTGGCGGCAACCCGTCGAAATCCTGATGCCATAACGCCTTATGCCCGGCCGCACAACGGGAACGTTTCATGGTCAGGGGGGCTGTCTCTCCCGTCAATTCTGCTGAAATCCAGTCGCAGTGTTCTACCCAGGAAAATGCTTTTTCTCGTACCGCCTGGTCGGTCCTGAGCGTATGAAGGATTTTGGCCCAGAACCATTCGGAGGAATAAATCCCGCCCACATATTTGGTATAGTCTATTGAAGAACTGTGTGCCAGCTTATTAATTTCCTCTGCTTCCGCATTAGCGGTGTGGTCTTTCCATAGAATAAACATTCCATTGGGGTTTTCAGCAAATTCCGGCAGCAGGGATAAAGGAGTACCGTTTCGGTCAACTGCTACAGGCGTGGACCCGGTGGTGTCAACGGAAATACCGCGAACATTTTCTCGCACGCCGGCTGGTGCTGCTTCCAAAGCATTCAAAACAGCCGTTTCAAGACCCTCCAGGTAATCCAGAGGGTGCTGGCGAAACATGGAAGTAGCCGCATCACAGTATTTTCCCTCCTTCCATCTCGGGTACTCTCTCACTGCCGTGCCGACTTGCTCGCCCGTTTGCGCATTGACAACCAACGCCCTCACGGAATCTGTTCCAAAGTCTATTCCAATCACATAGTTTTCTTTCATGTTTAGTTTAGGGTTAAGGCAAGAGCAATTTTGTGTTTTTATTTAATTTATCAGCTAACAAATATAAATAAATTTGCTTATAGTGTATAAGTGACACAATTTAATTTTGAATGAATAAAGAAGTAAAGTAAAACCGATTAACCGTCAAAGTAATTTTATATCTACTCATTCAAAATTAAATCATTCACTCCTCCCCTCCTTCATCGAATCCGGCATGAAATTCCAGAATGAATGAAATTTTGCCTTGTATTTCTCCTCATCGAGTCTGTACAAAGTGGCTTTTTTGGTAGTACTGTTGCTGTTTTTATGACCTGTATCGATCAACAAGCCCGTAGAAAGCAGTTTCCGGCTGAAATTCCGTCTGTCTATAGGAATATTGTAAATCGCTTCATAGAGTTTTTGAAGCTGCGGGATGGTGAAGCGTTCAGGAAGGAGTTCAAAGCCGATCGGATGTAATGCGGCTTTATACTTAAGGTGATCAATTGCACGGGCCACCATCTGCTCGTGGTCAAAAATGAGACGAGGCCGACATTCCAGCGATATCCAGGAAGCGTTGTGGCTTTTAACTGCCTCAGAATCATGGTCGTCTATTTTGATCAGTGCAAAAAATACTACTGAAACCGTCCGTTCGGCAGGGTCACGACCTGCCTTTCCGAACGTTTCAAGCTGTTCGACATAGATATCCTTTAAGCCTGTCAGATTGTATAAAATCCTGGCCGCGCCGTCGGAAAGGTCTTCGTCTTTATTTACAAAGCCACCCATAAGGGACCATTTCCCTTTTTCCGGCTCGAAGTTACGCTTGATCAGGAGCAGCTTGATGTCCTTTCCATCGAAGCCAAAAATGATGCAGTCTATAGCCACGAGGATACGCGTAGCTTGCGGATAATTAGTCATTCAACAAAGATTATGGAGGTGTGACGCTTATTAGGTTGGAAGCGCATTATTAATTTTCTGTTAAGAAAGAAAAAAAAAGAAAGAGATTACTTAATCTGGTCTCACCGCAGTCGATTAATTTAATTGCGAATTTTGCAAACCTTCTCAACATGAGCAAATCAGATTTCACAGGCCGTCTTCATGATGAACGATCTCTATTCAAACTGTTCCGATGAAAATATCCTTGCCCTGATCCGTGAGCAAAACGATGAACTTGCTTTTGAAGAGCTATACAACCGTTACTTCAAGGTACTTTTCAATTTCGCTTACAGTAAGGTTAACGACCGGTTTTCTGCACAGGAAATCGTTCAGGAAACATTCGTTAACCTCTGGCAGCAACGCCAGCGCACGCAGGTCGAATGCTGTCGCTCCTTCCTTTTTGCCGTTATCAAAAGAAAGGTTATTTCTTTTTACCGAAGGGAATTGACAAGGCAGCATCACTATGGGCAATGGGAAATGGAACACACGCCCCATACCGAATCTTCTGATCAGTTAACACTTACTGCCGATCTTCAGAACAGGTACGAGTCGGCACTTCATTTGTTATCCCCCAAATGCCAGGAAGTTTTTGTACTGAGCCGGCAAGGGCTTTCCAACAAACAGATCGGAGGTCAGCTTGCCATTTCAGAAAAAACGGTCGAACAACACATCACCAAGGCCCTGCGGATCCTGCGGGAACACCTGAAAGAGCATATGATCTGTGCATTGGTCCTTTTTCCGCTTTTTTAAAAAAATTTCCCTCCAGAGCTAAGGGTTACCTCTTTGGCGCGCGACTTTCAGTTTGTTAACACAAATGAAGCGACGATGCCCAACCGTATTCCCCCTGCACTTTTAGAAAAATACCTGAATGGCCACTGTACCGACGAAGAAAAAGCGCAGGTAGAAGCCTGGTATTCATCCTTGCAAGGGGAAGCTGCCTATCTCGACCAATTACCGGAAGCCGAGCAGGCCGCTATTCAGGCGGAAACATTTGGGGCGATCAAAAATGAGCTCAATTTTCAGCCTGAAAAATCCGCGACGATGATCCCCTGGCGGGTACTCACCGGCATTGCAGCCTCCCTGATTCTGATGTTGGGCATTTACCTGGTTTACCCGGGCGAGGTGAAACGTACTACTGTTTCGGAGCAACTTCAGAAGATGGGCGAATCGAAATTGGTGAGATTCGTGAACGACAACCCGTACATGGTCCTATACCGGCTCCCGGACAGTAGTTCGGTGTCCATGCATCCCCATGCCGTTATTACTCACCCCAGGGAATTTGAAACAAGCCAAAGGCTGGTGACTTTCGCCGGCGAAGGATTTTTTGATATCCAAAAAGACAAATCCCGTCCGTTTTCGATCCAGAGTGGGGAAATGGTGATCAGGGTATTGGGAACGAGCTTTAACGTAAAAGCGCACCAAAGCGCGCGCCTTTTTCAGGTTGATGTGGTGACAGGGAGCGTGGAAGTGACTGCACCTGGAAAAACAGCCGATGCACAGCAGGTTGTTCTGAAACCTAACCAACAGGCGCTTTTTGAGCTCGGTTCCAAAAAGTTGACTTCTAAATCGGTCGCCGTGCAAACCAGAAAACCGATTTACGAACCGGTTACGATCGAATTTGAGGAAACGCCGCTCGATCAAGTCGCAGAACAGCTCGAAAAACGCTTCAATGTGCGGATCATCCTGCCAGAAAACGGCATATCGCGGTGCAGCGTAACCGCCAATTTCGAATCGCAACCGTTGTCCAGTATCCTCGAAATGTTATGTACCACCCTGGATGCCAGCTACACGCTATCCGAAAGCACCATTACAATCGCAGGAAAACCATGTGAATAAACCTTTAATAATCAAATGACTATCCCAGCTGTCCCGCCATGAAAGAACCGGGAGTGTACCACCACCCCCGGTTCAAAATCTCATCCTTCTTGCATCGTACCACCGATAAAAAAGGACGTTTATCCAACAGTGCCTAACCATCAGACAATCAAAATTATGCAAAAATCAGTACGTAACAAGCCGGTCAACTGGCAGAAAATTATGCGCATCGGACTGCTTCAATGGATTCTTGCTGCCGCGCTAGCCGGCGGCAGTTATGCGAAAGAAACTTCTGCGCAGTCTGTTTTAAGCAAAGACATGACGCTCAACCTTCGCAATGTGACGCTCAAAGAAGCCCTGAGTGAAATTCAACAAAAAGTAAATACCCGTTTCGTTTACAGCAGCAGGGTTTCTGTTCGCGAAAACGTAAGCATCGACGTAAAAAACGAAAAACTTTCAAAAGTCCTGGATCTGTTGCTTGCGCCTCGCGGCATTCATTACCGGGTGATCAATAATCAGATCGTCCTCGCCAAAAGTAAAGCAGGCAGAGAAGAGACAATCATCCCTGAATTGGAGGAAAAATTACAGAACTACGTTTTTCCTGCGGAAATCAACGTCAGGGGAACCGTTGCCTCGGCAGACGGACAGGGTACGTTACCGGGTGTGAGCGTGGTCTTAAAAGGCAGCTCGCAGGGTACGACCACGGACGCCAATGGACATTTTTCGCTGGTAGTACCCAATGGAGAATCCGTTCTGGTTTTCAGTTTCGTGGGATACGTTTCCCAGGAAATTGCAGTGGGAAGCCGCACTGAGATCAACCTCACGCTGCAAACCGACAACAAAGCATTGTCGGAAGTCGTCGTGGTCGGCTATGGAACCCAGAAAAGGGTAAACCTCACCGGGGCAGTAACCCAGGTACAGGCAAAAGACCTTGAAAACAGGCCGTTGAACAATATGTCCCAAATCCTGCAAGGCATGGTGCCCAACCTGAACATTACCTTCTCAACCGGACAGCCGGGTAAGGGGGGTAACCTGAACGTACGGGGCGAAACTTCCGTGAATGGTGGCGGTCCGCTCGTACTGATCGATGGCATCCCGGGTGATATCAACCGGATCAACCCCAACGATGTCGAGTCGGTTTCGGTATTGAAAGACGCTGCTGCTTCTGCGATCTATGGCGCGCGTGGAGCATTCGGTGTCATTCTGGTAACCACCAAGACGGCCAAAAACGGCAAGACAACCGTTTCTTACAGCAATAATTTCGGCTGGGCGAAGCCTACAGTCAGCACCGACTTCATGACCAACGGATATGAATATGTGAAGATCAACGACGAAGCCTTTACCCGTGCCACAGGGAATAGCTACACGCGGTATTCGGAGGAAGATTATAAAGAAATAGAAGCGCGTCGCTACGATAAAACGGAAAATCCTGCACGTCCCTGGGTGGTGGTGAAGAATGTCAATGGGAAGGACATTTATAACTACTACGGAAACTACGACTGGTGGAACACGATCTTCAACATGAAAGAGCCCTCCAAACAGCATAACCTTAACCTCTCGGGCGGCACAGATAAAGTCAATTATTTCCTTTCAGGCTCCGTTTTCGAGAAAGACGGGATCATGAAGATCAATACGGATAAGTTCACTTCTTACACCCTGCGGAGCAAGGTCAACGCCCAGCTGACACCCTGGCTGAAAGTGAGCAATAATACCCAGTATTTTGATTCTAAATACAAATATCCCGGTTTGGAAGGTGGGGCGAACGCCAACTTTGTGGCGATTACCGTTCACGCGCTGCCTATTTATGCACCCACTAACCCGGACGGAACGCCCACATACAATACGCTGAAAAACAACTACTCAATCGGCGACGGATTGTTTGCCAACTTACTTAAAGGGGTAGCCGGCGGAGAACAGAAAGTACATGAGTTGACGACGATCAATACCGTAACCATGGATTTTACCAAAAACTGGAACCTCGTTGCCAACCATTCCTACTCATTTTACATTACCGACGACTGGTACCGCTCGGCGGTGGCGACATATTCGGTCCAGCCCGGTATTCTCGCAACGGTGCCGAACTATAACACCGATCAGTTGAAAAAAACATTCTGGTTTGATCCGCAGAATGTTGTGAACGTGTTTTCATCTTACAATAAAACCCTGGGCAAGCATTATTTCGGGGCGACAGCGGGTATCAACTACGAATCCAGAAAGCATCAGGTGCTGGCCGGCTCCCGAAAGAACCTGCTTTCTGAGCGTATCAATGACCTTAACCTTGGTACCGGCGAACAATTAACCAGCGGCGGCTCCTACCAATACGAGCTTTTCGGGGCTTTCTTCCGACTGAATTACGATTACATGGGCAAATACCTGCTCGAAGTGAACGGGCGCTACGATGGCACCTCCCGGTTTGGCGAAGGTAAGCGCTACGGTTTCTTCCCGTCCGTTTCGGCAGGCTGGCGGATCAGCGAAGAAAATTTCTTCGAGCCGGCGCATCATGTCGTGAATAATTTGAAAATCAGGGCGTCCTATGGAACATTGGGTAATCAGCTTCCCCCGAATTTCAATAACAACCCTAGCTCGGCGAGCTTCTACCCCTACATTCCAATGATGCCGACTGCGCAGTCGACCTGGATCAACAATGGTCAGAAATTGCAGTATGTAAGCAGCCCTGCTCCTATTTCGGCAGGCCTTACATGGGAATCCGCAACGACATCGAACATCGGCTTGGACGCGACTTTGCTCAAAAACCGTTTGAACATTTCCTTCGACGGCTATATCCGGAATACAACCGACATGCTGATCCCCGGTCAGGTACTGCCGTCTGTATACGGTGCAACAGTGCCGACGCAGAATGCTGGAGACCTGCAAACCAAAGGCTTTGAACTCTCCATCGGCTGGGCCGACCGCTTCAAAGTGGCCGGTAAGCCGTTGTCTTATAATGTTTCCTTCATTGTATCCGATTCCAAATCTAAGATCACCCGCTACGACAACCCGAACAAGGTGCTGAGCAGTCCTTATGTGGGACAAACCATTGGTGAAATGTGGGGATATTCCATCGAAGGGATGTTTAAAACCAACGAAGAAGCACAAGCCTACAAAGTGGACCAGACGATCGTGAACAAGCAGCGTCTGAGCGCACCTGGTGACTGGAGCAAGCTGCAAGCCGGTGACCTGAAATTTATCGATACCAATGGGGATGGCAAGATAGATCAGGGTGCGAACACACTGGCTGACCATGGAGACATGAAAATCATCGGGAACAACCGCGCGCGATACCGCTATGGCGTGAACCTGGGCGCGTCCTGGAACGGATTCGATTTTTCTGCCCTTGCGCAGGGCATCCTTCGCAGGAACTGGTACCCGGGTAACAATGCCGACAAATTCTGGGGGCCTTATTCCCGTCCTTACTACTCTTTCATACCGAGCGATTTTGCCAAAGACATTTGGACACCCGAAAATCCTAATGCCTATTTTCCTGTATTGAGAGGATACACAGCCTTGAATGGTGGCGGGGACCTGAATGCTTCCAATGACAAGTATATCCAGAACGTCGGTTATCTGCGCCTCAAAAATGTGGTGATAGGCTATACCGTGCCCGAAAAAATCAGCAAGCTGGTGCGCATTCCGCGGGTGCGGGTTTATGTCAGCGGGGAAAACCTGCTTACTTATACGCCACTTCGCTCCAAGTACATTGATCCAGAGCAATTTGACGGCGATGCCACCAACGGACGGACCTATCCATTGTCCAAAACCATTTCAGCCGGACTTAACATCACATTCTAAAAACGGTTCAAGCATTTACGATCATGAAAAAAATATTGAGTATCATCATCCTGTCGCTCGGGCTGGCAGCCTGTGACCTGGAGCAGCTTCCGACAGACGCCATTTCGCCGGAGACTTTTTTCAACACCGAAAACGACCTTCTTTTATATACCAATTCATTTTACAATGCACTTCCCAGCGCGGAGGATGTTTACAATGAAGATGTAGACAATGTGGTCAAAAATAGTCTTCGCGACGAGTTACAGGGTACACGTGTGGTACCTACAAGCGGTGGCGGATGGACCTGGACAAGCCTGCGCAATATCAATTATTTCCTCGCCAACTCCGGTAAATGCCCTGACAAGAAAGCAGTTGCCAAATACAACGGACTAGCCCGTTTCTTCCGTGCTTATTTCTACTTCGGAATGGTGAAGCGTTTTGGGGATGTGCCCTGGTACTCGACTACGATCGAACTGGAAGACCAGGAGTTGCTCACCAAAGCACGCGACCCGAGGGCAATGGTCATGGATTCGGTACTGGCCGACCTGGATTACGCGATTGGCAGCCTGGATGCAAGCCGTCAGGTAACGACCATTACCAAATGGACAGCTCTGGCATTGAAGTCCCGCATTGGGTTGTACGAAGGTACCTTCCGGAAATATCATCCGGAATATAACCTCCCTAATGCAGACAAATTCCTGGATGCCAGTATATCCGCATCCGAAGACCTGATGAAAAACAGCGGGTACACCGTGTACAAAGCAACGCCGGCTACCGCTTACATGAAACTTTTCTCCGCGGATAACGCCATTCCCGACGAGGTGATACTTGCCCGCGATTTCAGCGACGAATTACAGGTATACCACAATCTGAACTATTACACCATGACTGCCTCGTATGGCAAGCCAGGATTGGAGAAGAAACTCGTAAACAGTTATCTGATGGCCGACGGGACCCGGTTTACGGACATCAAAGGTTACGAAACCATGCAATTTTACGACGAAGTCCAGAACCGCGACCCACGTCTCAGCCAGACCATCCGGACTCCGGGATACACCCGTATCGGCGAAAACACACCCCTGGTCCCTGAATTTGGGGCGACAGTTACCGGTTACCAGCTGATCAAGTTTGTATCTGCCCCTAAATGGGACACATACAACAAGGATATTACCGATATGCCCATCTTCAGGTTCGGCGAAGTGCTGTTGAACTACGCCGAGGCCAAAGCTGAAAAAGGATCACTGACCCAGGCAGACCTGGATGTTTCCATCAAGCTCCTGCGCGACCGGGTAGGTATGCCCAATATCAGTCTGGTCGACGCCAATGCCAAGCCCGACCTTTACCAGGCGCAGCAATATACCAAGCTGACCGGTAACAACATCGGGGTTATCCTTGAGATCCGCCGGGAAAGACGTGTAGAACTTGTGATGGAAAACTTCCTTCGGTGGGACGATATCATCCGTTGGAAAGAAGGTCAATTGCTGACCAAAGTCTTCAAAGGCATGTACTTCCCGGGTGCGGGCGAATACGACCTGGATCGCAATGGTAAGATTGACCTGGTGATTTATGAGGGTACAAAGCCTACCGTAGCCGGGGCGCAATTGCTAAAACTGGGTAGCGAGATCCTTTTAGAAAACGGCAGCAAAGGCGGCAACATTGTCGTCAACGGGCACATCAACAAAAAGTTTGATGAGAACAAGGATTACCTTTATCCAATCCCAAAACAGGAACGACTACTCAATACCAACTTAACTCAAAACCCTAATTGGGAGTAAAAAAGCCCCAACCTAACCCCTTAACCATTTCCTATGCTTTCCGACAGAAGGTCTTTTCTTGAAAAAATGTCACTAATCGGGGCGCTCAGTGTACTGCCCCTCGCCACTTCCGCTGCTGCCGAAACCGCCGCCCCGGAAGAAGCCAATCACTTCATTGTTGGCCCTTACCTTCAGAATATAGGCCCGGATGAAGTAACCGTCATGTGGATCACTCACAAAAACTGTTTCAGCTGGGTGGAATATGGCGAGGGCACTTACACAAGCCAGAGGGCATTTGGATATGTCAATGGCCTGATCGAAGCCAATAACAGGGTTAATAAGATCACCTTAGCAGGCTTGAAACCGGGGACGGAACACAAATACAAAATCGTATCCACGGAAATAACAGGCTACAAAGGTTCCAAAGTGGAATTTGGCGAAACGATATCTAGCGCGTTGTTTGGTTTCAAAACACCTGCCGAAAATGAGGATGAATTCAAAACGGTGATCTTTAACGACATCCACGATCGTCCGCAAATTATCCCCCAATTGCTTTACCGTCACGGGTACACAGGCAATACCCGGGATTATGACTTTGTTATTTTTAACGGCGATAGTTTCGATTGGGTCACCGAGGAAATCCAGATGGTCGACCACCTGATCAAACCGTGTGTTGATATATTCGCGACTGAGTTCCCCTTCATCTTAACCCAGGGGAACCACGAATGCCGGGGGAGCTTTGCGCGTCACATCCCCTCCTACTATGCCTATCCGGAGAACAAATTTTACTACGCCTTTACACGAGGGCCTGTCCGCTTTGTTGTACTGGATTCAGGCGAAGATAAGGCCGACGATACCGTGGATTATGGCGGATTGATCGCATTTAACCGCTATCGCGAAACCCAGAAAAAATGGCTGGAAAAGGAAGTGGAATCGCCGGAATTTAAGAAAGCCGATTTCAGGATTGTTTTGATCCACATATCCCCTTACCATTCGGGCGATTGGCATGGTACGTTGCATTGCCGCCAGGTTTTCGGGCCGGTTTTGAACAAAGCTAAAATCGATCTGCAGATCTCGGGGCACACGCACAGATACATGACGCACGAGCCTGATGCCGACCATCATTACCCGATCGTCATCGGTGGCGGACCATTGGAAGGCAAGCGAACGTTGATCAAGTTACACGCGACCAGAAAGCAGCTGGATCTGAAAATGATCCGGGATGATGGTGAAGTAGTCGGGAAATTTTTGATCCCGAAGAAAGCAAATAAGTGAACCGGCGAATTTGCTGGCGTGTGAACACCGGAAACAGCAGACCCCGCTGGTCTCTAAACCGGTTCAAAACATTCCTTTTTATAGACAGGTGGCCACGTTATAGCCTTATTGAAGCCCCGTCGGGGCTTCCTGTTTATAGGGGCAAAAAGATAACAAGGCTTTTTTGAAGACCTCAGCGGGATCCCTGTTTACAACGACTGCCAGATCAATCAAAACACCTGGATTTTACACAAATGACGATTATACTATAACTTGCCAACTATTATCCACATCTTTTAACCTTATGAAAAACCTTGCTCTTTGTACGCTATTCGTTTTAGCTCTTTCATCTTTCGCTTTTGCGCAAAAAAACACGATCAACGTGGCCACCTACAACCTGCGCTACAACACGGCCAGTGACGGCATCAATGCATGGCCGAACCGCAAAGAAAACGTCAAAGGCCTCATTCAATTCCATGAATTCGACATTTTTGGCGTGCAGGAAGCCCTGATCGGACAGTTGCACGACGTTGCCGAACTGACCGCATATCACTTCTTCGGGAAAGGCCGCGATGACGGCAAGGAGGGCGGAGAGCATTCCGCTATTTTTTATAAAAAAGACCGTTTCAAGCTGCTTCAGTCCGGTGATTTCTGGCTGAGCGAAACCCCTGAAAAACCGGGAAAAGGCTGGGATGCAACCTGCTGTAACCGCATCAGCTCATGGGGAAAATTCCAGGACCTGGCTTCCAAAAAGGAGTTTTTTCTTTTCAATGTACACTTTGATCATCAGGGCGTGGAAGCGCGCAGGCAGTCAGGGCATCTTATGGTAAAGAAAATCGGTGAGATTGCAGGAAAATCGACCGTGATCCTTACCGGCGACTTCAATTCGACACCGGACACGGAGCAGATCAAGACGATCAAAACAATACTGGTCGACACGCATGATGTGACCAAACAAAAACCTTACGGTCCCGAAGGAACATTCAACAGCTTCAAATTCGATGCGCCGATGGACCGGAGGATTGATTATATTTTTGTCAGCAAAAACATTGATGTGCTGAAATATGGCGTTTTGACAGACGCAAAGGAGCAACGTTACCCGTCGGACCACCAGCCCGTGGTGGCAAAAATAGTGATTAAGTAACGGGGGTACCGGCTGTCGGCCCTCGAAAATAGTAACGACTTTTTACTATATTCGAAGGCCGACAGCCGATTGCCGAAGTAAACTTTGATACATGCTCAGACTAACCCTGTCAACGCTCTTCACGCTGCTTTTTCTGATCCCCGCCTTCTCCCAAAATGTCAAAATAAGCATTGCAGCACCAAGGGTCCTCAACGACAGAAAAGCCATCCTTTTAACCCGGGAAAAAGGCTTTGCAGCGATCGTCCATTCCATTCAATTGGGCTTCGATACCACCCATTTGCAAATGGACAAGAACCTTCTTCCCGATCTGTATCAATTGCAAATATCTAAAATGAAAGGCTCGCTGACTTTCTTCTTTGAGTCCGGCACACAAATCAAACTGGATACTGCCGACCTGGCCAAATCCCTGGTAACGCATTCAAAAAGCAACCTGGAATGGCGGATGTTCCAGGACAGCATTCAGCTTCCCTCCGAAAAACGGACCGGCGCTTATCTGTTGCAGGAAGGCCGTGCGAGAAAAAAAGCAAGGACAGATAGTGCGGCCTACTGGCTCAGTAAGCAAGTTGCGGAAAGGGAGCAATTCATGACCAAAACGGGCGAATTCATTGCCCAGCACCCACATTCTTATGTAAGCCTTTATTTACTCAAGGTCAATTGGTTTGGCTTGAAAAACCGAGGTTTGTTTGAGAAACTGGACCCCGCGCTCGCACACCATCGGAATTACAAGTTTTTGAAAAGTATGAATAGAGGAACAGTCCCAAACTAAACCTTCCAATGCGTTTCGACAGCTATCAGCCAAGCGATTTTTTGATACCCTACGTTAGGGCCTTCGCAATATCCGAAGCCGAAAACGAACAATCGTACAGGGTCCTGCCTGATACCGGACTGGTGATCGGGTTTCAATATAGAGGCAGGCTGTCGCACATGACCAATGACAAGACGGTCCAGCTTGACACTTTCGGTCTTACCGGGCTTCACGATACATTCCGGATTTTCAAAAATTCCGCCGATACCGGTAGTGTATTGGTCTACTTTAAGGAAGGGGGTGCGGCCGCTTTCTTTCCTCTGCCCATCCACGAGCTTTTCCGGGAAAGTGTCTCGCTTGACAATTTCATGTTACGTTCGGATTTATTACTTCTCGAGGAAAGACTCTGTGAAGCAAAAACCGACACTGACAGAATAAAAATTGTCGAACAGTTTCTGATGGCCCGGTTAAGGCCGGTCACTATGGACAACCTCGTTGTAGCGGCACTGGCATTGATCCATCAAAACAAAGGCAATATCCGGATCGGAGAATTGGTGACGAAATTAAACATCAGCCAAAGTCCATTGGAGAAACGATTCAGGCAGGTTGTCGGGACTTCTCCAAAAAAGTTTGCTTCCATCGTTCGCTTCAAGCACACGATCCAGCAATACAATCCGCAAACTTCCTTGACCGACCTGGGGTACGAAGCCGGCTTTTACGACCAGGCCCATTTCATCAAGGAGTTCAAATCGTTCACCGGAGAAACTCCGGAAAGTTTCTTTTCCGCCGCGAAATAAACGATTTTTTACAATGACCCCCTTCCGGTCTGGTTGATCTTTGTTGTATCAATTTTAAAACCGCTCAACCATGTTTACCATCAATCAAATCAAAGAAGCACATTCAAAAGTCAAAAGTGGCGCAGATTTTCCCGGCTACATTCGCGAAATAAAAGCATTGGGAGTCACATCGTATGAACATTTTGTTTCAGACGGGCATATCCAGTATTTCGGCAACGAAAAATTCAGCATTGCAGCCGATCCGAAATGGCCGGCCCGCGACGTCAAAGGATCCGGAATAACTTCGGAATTGAAAAGTGCGTTGCTAGTCCACCAGCAAGGAGGGACAGATTATACGACTTTCTGCAAACAAGCCGCTGAACTCGGCGTTGAAAAGTGGATTGTGGATATCGAACAAATGCTATGTACTTATTATGATGGGGTCGGACACGAAATGCTTATAGAAGTTATCCCGGGATAATACAAGCCGAAATGAAGGGAGCGCGCATTCACTCTTCCCCCCAATCAGCTGGCAGCAGGGTCGACAACCGATCAAATGCCAGGTCACCGTCTACGAAAAGACCCATTGGCTTTACGATCCAACCCTGCGCGGTAAAGACAATATGTTTTTGCGGAAGAACCATTTCGGAGTAGGCGTAGTGCATATCCGCATAGGGAGAAGTACCCCTCCTCTTTGTAAAAAAGACTTCCAAGGGCAAAGCCGATTCCAATATCCTTTCAGAATCCAGCTTTCCCTGCCGGATTAAATGTGAAGCCGCTACTTCTATCCTATTGGACCCCGGGTCAGAAATCCGGGGCTTCCGTGTATTTCCAAGAATGAGCATGGGTCGGGCCAATGAGTCTTTAATCTGGTAAATCCTAAAACCGTCATGGTCCGTCGTATTGGAGGCCATGCTGATCAGCAAGTGTTTCAGCGATCCTTTAAAGGCTTCTTTCCGGTTCGTTCTCCAGCGATCCTTTTGATTTTCGTCTTTCGGTGCCAAACTTTCGAAACGGGTACTTCCGCCATAATAAACCCGGTCCCCGAACAAGTTAAAATCTTCGATATCTGAAAAATTCGGTAGCCCAATCCCTGGTTTTCAACAACAAGGGGTTCGGCCGATTTGGCCCTGAGATGTCCTTCTTCATCGTCATAAATCCTGAGTACCTGCGGGTTTAGGATTTTGCATTGCTTTTTGAAGCGGCTTTCTCCCAATAGTTCGGTCGTGATGATCTTCAGGAGCTGTTCTCTCTTGGGATCCTTCTTCCCGCGGACCACAAATTCTTGCAAATCGATTCCCTGTTTCAATTTAAAAGCTACCTCCTTCATTCCAGGCTGTTCGAAACGTATATCCTGTTTCAGGGTCTGATAACCTAAAAAGGATATACGGATATCCAAGTCGCCCACAGGCAGTTTTTCAATCCTGAAATTCCCGTTTTCGTCTGTCTGCGTTGCTATGCTGGAATTATTGAGAAATACATAGGCCGATTGGAGCGGCTTGCCGGTTTGGCCATCGCTAACTTTTCACGCGAGGCTGACCAGGTTCTCTTGCGCGGAGGAAAACAGTGCATATAAAATTAGAACTGCAATGAAACACAAGTCTCTCATCTATAGATCTTTTGTGATAATAAGACGCTGAGGTCGCAGGTACGCACCGCTGAATTTCACCATGAAATTGTTGCCTGTTTTGTCATTAATATATATCCATAATTCCTCTATATTTAATAATCAAAAAACTTTCTATGGAAGAATTGGTCAAAATATTTAAACACCTATCAAGGGATTTATTTTTTTACTGCCTGCCGGGTATTGTTTTTTCCGCCAATTTATTATACCTGGACTATTTATTCAACGCCGGCCTTACTTTAACATTCATCCGGAGTCTCACTGCATATTGGATCATATGCGTAGCGTTTGCGAGCTACATACTGGGGCATATTTGCTTTTCCCTAACGTATTGGATAACACGTCGCTTCGAAAAAAAAGCGATTTCATTTGTATCCTATCTAACGGATGGCTCGAGGGATATTGATGTTCATTCTTCAGACCTAACTTCTGATGAGGAAGTATATGTGTTTATTAAATCGAAGGAACTTTATGAGCAATTCATTGAGAGATATAATCTATTATCACTTTTACGGTGGAATATATCCGGCACCCTTGTCATTTCTGTGTTAATTAATCTGGCTTCTCTGATGGTTTTTCAGTATTCAACAATTTGCGCCATTTTAACGGGGTGTGAATTTTTGTCTGCCTGTAGTCTCTATCTTCTATCTCTAGAAAATGAAATTACCTTCACGAAAAGAATAAAACTGGTGAACAAGGTAATTAGGGGTAATTTAATCGATGTAGAAATAGTATCAAAAAACGCTTTGTCTGAGCAGTCGTCATGAAAAGATTCGACTATCCGGCCAATCGGGAGCAAACACCATTACCAGATCTTATAAAATGTGCTAGCTACGAGCACTGTTAATTCGATCAGGCAATATTCTCCAATTTATTAGAATACATGCAAACCAATCGGCTATTCCTCATGAAAATCTCCGCAAGCATTAAAAGTGAATATAACCAACACGAAGTCAAGGTAGAAACTAATGGCGCTGCAAAAGCGCTGCACATTGTCCCCAAAACAACCGGCTTTGGCTCTTCGGTAAATGGGGGAGAAATGCTTGTACTTGCTTTGGCTACCTGCGTTTGCAATGATATTTACCGTGAAGCGGCCAAAAGAAACCTGGTTGTAAATGGTGTTGAAGTGGAATGCACTGCCGACTTTGGCGCGGACGGCGAGCCCGGCAGGAATTTTGAATATAAAGTAAATATAATATCCCCTGCAGATGAAACGGACATTCAGGAACTCATCCACGATACCGATCAGATCGCCGAAATTCATCAAACATTAAGGAAAGGGGTTGCTATTACGCTTGTTAGATAATCCGACTTAATTCTTGAATTATATCTATATTTTAATGGGATATTAACATGTCAAAGCAGCAGCGGTGATAAAATAGGAATTTTAGAAAAAGGTAACGCTCCTCATATTCTCTCTTTAAAGGTTATTCCCTACATTGCCGCAAACTTGACGTTATGAAACTTTCCTTCGCTTTAATTAGTGTCACAATTCTTCTTGTGACGGGCCTCTCCGCAATGGCCCAATCCGAAGCAGAAAAACTAAACTTACCAGGCGATAATCTTAATCTTTATGCAGTTATGAAACTCTTTCAGGATTCGAAAAGCCTGGAAGGTTTCGAGAAAGCAATGAATGAAGAAAAATCGGAAATCAATAACCTGGATCTCGACGGCGACACTCGTATTGATTATATCCGGGTAACCGACAAGGTTAATAGCAACATCCACATCATTACGCTTAATATCGCTGTAAATGAACACGAAGAGCAGGATTTGGCAGTTTTCTTTGTCGAAAAACGCGATAATGGCCAGATGCTCATACAGCTCGTGGGGGACGAGGACCTGTATGGGAAAGATTACATTATCGAGCCGGTTGACCAGACATACAAGGAAACACCTCCTCCGTCCCTGAGCGGTAAAAAAGAACCTGCGCAAGCGCACAGTACGATCCCCAATGCAATCGCCTCATGGCCCCTGGTAAAATTCATTTTCTTCCCGAACTATACGGTATGGAGATCGCCCTGGCGGTGGCGCTATTATCCTTCGTACTGGAAATCGTGGACTCCTCAGTACTGGCACTTCTATTACGGTTACCATTCCTATCTGCGCCCTTACTATATTAAAAACTTCCGGAGATGGCCCTATTTCCGCAATCCTGTCTGGTACAGTCACTACTACGGGGGGAATTTTCGCTCCCAGTCTATGACGGTCAGGACAAAACTGGCCAGGGGCGAATATAAGGTCACTTATTCGAAACCAGCCTCCTTGAAAGAAGGGGCGGCTCTTTATCTAAAAAATAACCCGCGAAGGGCTGCCACCCGGCCTGTCGTCAGCCCTGAAAACAAGAAAGACCAAAAACAGTCAAGGCCTGGAACTACCAAACAATCGAAGAGGAAGTCCGGCACACGCAAGACGCGCAATCACAAAGCTTCGACAAAAAAAACAACATCCAAGCCCAGTAAATCGCGCCAAAATTCACCCCATGCAAAAGTTAAAAATGATTGATTCAAAGTCCTGCGATATACTTCTGGCCACCGAGTGAACGCATTTGCCGGACAATCTGCCCCGTGCGTTTATTCACGTATGCCGACGGGTTTTTGATGGAGAATCGGATAGGGTTCGGAAGCACGGCTGCAATGCGGGCCGCTTCGTGCCGGGTCAGTTTCTTGGCAGATTTATTGTAATACCTCAATGAAGCAGCTTCCACTCCAAAGGTCATTTTGCCCATTTCGGCCACATTCAGATACACTTCCAGTATCCGCTCCTTATCCCAGATCACCTCGATCAAAATGGTAAAATAGGCTTCCAAGCCCTTCCTGATAAAGCTTCGTCCCTGCCACAAGAAGACATTTTTGGCGACTTGCTGGGAAATGGTGCTGGCTCCGCGCGCACGTTTTCTCTTTTCGGTTACTGCATTGTATATCTGGTCAAAATCGAACCCCCAGTGCTTGGGAAAATTCTGATCCTCGGATGCTACTACCGCAAGCGCGGCCTCCTTGGAGATATTTTCGTAAGGCTCCCAATCATGAAAAATTTCCGTGTCCTCATCCCTGCCGAAAGCCTCAATCTTTTTCGAAATCATATAGGGCGTTATCCAAACAGGCAAAAATCTAAGAATGACCACCCAGACAATTGAAACAACTATAAAGAGAATGAAAATACGGAGCGCAATAAATTGCAAACGGCGGAGCATAAAACTTTTTTACTTCTAAAACAGAAACCAAACGACCAAACGAGCGTACAAAGAACAGAAACTAATCAGGTTTAGACAAAGAAATCCAAAACCATATTTATCAATTTTCAATCCCTGTCCCTGTATCTGATGAATGAAGATCTCCTCAGCTTTGTCTGGCGCTTTCAATATTTTGACACTTCAGACCTCCAAACAGATGAAAATCTGACCCTTTCAGTCATTCGGACGGGTTACAAAAACATAAACGCCGGACCGGATTTTTCACAGGCTGCCGTGATGATCGCCCAAGTTGAATGGCACGGAAGCATAGAGATCCACGTAAAATCCTCGGATTGGTTCCTGCACACCCATGAGAAGGACCTGGCTTACGAAGGCGTGATATTGCATGTGGTATGGGAAAATGACAAACCAGTCATACGAAGCGATGGGACATTGTTGCCAACCCTGACCCTGAAAAACTTGATAAATCAATCGGTAATAGAACGTTATGCTGCATTACAGGATGTGAAGGAAGGTGTCCCCTGTGCTAATATGTTCCATCAAATTATCGAAATCCAGAAGTACTCCATGCTCGACCGCGTTTTACTGGAAAGACTGGACCGAAAGGCGGCCGACGTGGTGAAACTCTATGAAGAAAATCAGAAAGACTGGGAAAAAACGGCCTATCATTGGCTAGGAAGGCATTTTGGGTTTAAGCTGAATGACCACGCGTTTGCCAGGCTGACCCGGATCACCCCATGGAAACTGATTCAGAAGCACCGTGGCCATTTGGTACAGATAGAAGCATTGCTTTTCGGGATGGCCGGGCTGATACCAGAAGACTCCGAAGAAAACTATGTTCGACTGCTTCGAAAAGAGTTTCAGTTTTTGAGTACCAAGTACAAGCTCGCCGGCCAGTTCATGTGGGAGCATGAATGGAAGTATGCGAAACTTCGCCCTGCGGGTTTCCCCACAGTCCGCCTGGCGCAGTTGGCAAAGTTGTTGAGCAGAGAGGGGAGTTTGTTTTTGCTGCTGACTTCCGCTGATTCGGCGAGTGACTTACAGGAAGTCTTTCACGGAACACAATCGGATTATTGGACAGAACATTATGTTTTTGGCAGAAAATCAAAAAATAAGGTCCCAGCAATGGGAAGGGATGCGTCTGCGCTGCTGGTGATCAACGTCGCAGTGCCCCTTCTGGTCGCGTTTTCAAAGCTACGTCAGCAACCTGAATTGCTGGATAAGGCAATTTATTGGCTATCGCAGCTCCCTGCCGAAAACAATAGGATCACCCGGGAATGGGCAACGCTGGGAATGTCGGTCAAATCCGCATCAGATTCCCAGGCCTTAATTGAATGGTATAATCACTATTGTACGCCCAAAAGGTGCCTGGAATGTACGGTGGGAGGCATTCTCGTCCAGTCTTCCTAGCTTTTTACCAGGTTGACACCGGTAAGCAAAAAAACAGTCCCCACCAAAAACGGAACAATAGATTCCCATTTGGAAACTGTCATTCCCAGCACCGGTTTATCGGAGAGGAAGGCTACGCAGGCAAAAAGAAGGACAACGATGCCCAGAATGGTTAGTAATGCGCCGAAAAAACGTTTAAACTGGGTATTTTCCATTGATATTTTGAGGAGACTAAATGATGTTCTTGCAAAAATAGAAATAACTCGATGCTGTAAAAACTATATTCAGGCTTACAGCGCTTTCAGGCCCATTTTCTCCCCTTCCCGGATCATATACGCAAATGCCGACTCGTATTGATTGGGAATAATACCTTCCAGTATTGCTTCCCGCACCAGTTCTTTGATCATGCCCACCTCACGGGCCGGTTTCAGTCCGAAGGCTTCCATGATCATTTCGCCTGTAATAACAGGCTGGAAATTTCTGAGCTTGTCACGTTCTTCCAGATCTTTCAATTTCTGTTCAACCAGGTCAAAGTTATGCAGGTACTTCTTTACCTTTTCGGGATTCTTGGAAGTAATATCCGCCCGGCAAAGTTTCATCAGCGCTTCAATGTCCTCGCCCGCCTCGACCAGCAACCTGCGCATGGCCGAATCCGTAATTTCTTCTTTGGATAAAACAATGGGACGCAAATGCAGCCTCACCAGCTTTTTCACAAACCGCATTTTTTCGTTCAGCGGTAATTTCATCCGTTTGAAAATGACGGGCACCATGCGAGCACCGACTTCTTCATGGTTATGAAATGACCAACCAATCTTTTTGTCGAATTTCTTGGTGGCAGGCTTGGCAATGTCGTGCAAAATAGCTGCCCAACGGAGCCACAGGTCGTCGGTATGCTGGGAGACGTTGTCTAAAACCTGCAAAGTGTGGTAAAAATTATCCTTGTGCCCCTTTCCATCGATATTCTCCACACCCAACAGTTCGATCATTTCAGGAAAAATGATCGCCAGCAATCCCGCATGAAAAAGCAGTTTGAACCCGTAGGACGGTGTTGGCGAAAGAATGATCTTGTTCAATTCGTCCGAGATCCGTTCCATGGAAACAATCGAGATACGGTCCTTCATTTTGATGATCGCTTCGAACGTACTGGGTTCAATATCGAAATTCAATTGGCTTGCAAAGCGGATCGCCCGCATCATACGTAACGGGTCGTCGGAAAATGTAATTTCGGGTTCAAGCGGGGTACGCAGTATTTTTTTGCGTAAATCGCGTATTCCGTCAAATGGATCAATCAGGTCTCCAAAGGAATTTTTATCCAGGCTGATCCCCATGGCATTAATGGTAAAATCCCGCCTGTTTTGGTCGTCGGCCAATGTGCCGTCTTCCACCGCAGGTTTGCGGGAATCGGCGCGATAGGATTCCTTTCGGGCACCTACAAATTCTATCTCCAGATCCCCCTGGCGGATTTGTGCGGTTCCAAAGGTTTTAAAAATGCTGACAAGTACATCGGGACCCAATTGACCCGCCACCAGTTCGGCCAGCTCTATCCCGCTGCCGACAGAAACAATATCGATATCCTTGCTATTCCTTTTGAGGACCAGGTCCCTGACAAAACCGCCTATCACATAGGCCTCCACACCAAGCTCCTCCGCTGCCTTCGCAACGATTTCCAATACCGGATAGCCTGACAATTGCTCTTTAAAATTCATGTGGCAAAGGTAAGCCATTGTTGGTGTTGTCACCAAGGATCAGCGCAAGTTGCCGTCGACAATGCTGGAAACGGCATCGTGTCATTCTCCCGGAGCGTTCCGATAGAACGTATAAAAACCCATTGTTTCCTGAAATTGAATTTCGCTGCGAGCCTCAATGAATTACCTTTCATGTAAAACACAATTTGGCCGTCTCTTAAATATTTGCAAAGGTCTGTTTTACTCCTGGTGGAGATTCAATTCCGAATTGATTAGGTTGTCAAAGCAGATTTTGAGTCTGTTTTGGTTACGTTGAAATTTCAACTATTCACCATAAAAAACGCCGTCCTCGGAAACCGGTCGAACAATTCATCCTTCAACTCCTTGCTGATTGGCAACCCGCCAACTGCCTCCGACATGCATTGCAGCCAGGCCACGGCGTCGTCCTCGGTAATCGTATGCGGCATGTGGCGGGCACGCATCATGGGATGACCATACACATCAGAATATAGTTGAGGCCCGCCCAGGAACTGGGTTAAAAACATTCTCTGCTTTTCTTTGATCAGATCTTTGTCACTTTTAAAAAGCCTCGAAATAAGCTCGTGCTCGAAGACCAGATCGTAAAATGTATCGGTCAGCTTTCTCAATGCTTCGTCCCCGCCGATCCGGACGTACAGTGATTCATTTTCCATTGTAATTTATTTGTCCCGTTCAAACAGGGAGTATATTTTTACCAGTCCGGCACAAGAGCTCCCACTGCCGTGTTCTGTTGTACCAAAGCTATTATCCATCTTGAAACTCCGATTCAAATGAAACAGTTTCTGCTCCTCTTGTTATTCCTCTTTATGGGTGTAAATGGCTATTCACAAAACCGGCTGCCTGCGCTGAAAGTCAAAAAAGGGGACAGGTATATTTCGGACGAGAAAGGAAACCCATTTTTCTGGCTCGGGGATACCGCCTGGGAACTGCTGCACAGATTGAGCTTGGAAGAGGCGAAAATGTATCTGAAAAACCGCGCCGATAAAGGTTATAATGTTGTACTTACCGTCATTAATGCCAATTTCGAAGGCCTGAACATTCCAAACAAATACGGGGAGATGGCTTTCGAAAATTTCGATCCGACAAAGCCCAACGAGAAATACTTCCGGCATGTGGACAAGGTCGTTGCAGAGGCCAATAAACTTGGCATTTACATTGGCATGCTTCCAGCCTGGGGAGATAAATTCAGTAAAAAGTGGGATAACGGCCCCGAAAGCCTGACACCGGAAAATTCAAAAATCTATGGCGAATATATTGCCAAGCGGTATAACGGGAAAGGTGTGATATGGGTTTTAGGGGGCGACCGTGACCCGGAAAAGGAAATCCATGGCCAAATCATCAACGCATTGGCAACTGCCATACAGAAAGTGGCAGGTGGGTCGCAGCTCATCACTTATCACCCGGCAGGGGCCAGTTACTCGTCCAAAAACTTCCATCAAGCGGATTGGCTCAGCTTGAATACAGTCCAGTCGGGGCATAATTTCCGACACCTTAAAAACTATCTGATGATTAGAAAAGACTATCAGCTGACGCCTCCGAAGCCGACACTGGACGCCGAGCCGCGATACGAGGACCACGCGATTAACTGGAAACCAGAACTGGGCTATTTCAATGATTTTGATACCCGCGAAGCTGCATGGTGGGCTTTTTTATCGGGTGCTTGCGGTCATACCTACGGATGTCATCCGGTTTGGCAAATGTTCGACAACGCCCTGCATAAACCCATGTCCTTTGCAAAAACCAACTGGCAGGTTGCCATCGACCTGCCCGGCGCGTTTCAGATGGGGTACATGAAAAAATTGGCGGCATCGCATCCCTGGGAAACGCTGGTCCCCCATCAGGAAATTATTCTGAATGATAACCCGGAAGGAGCAGGTTACCAGATCGCAAGTATGTCTGCGGCGAAGGATTTTGCTTTCGCCTATAGCCCGTCAGGGCTTCCCGTGAAACTAGACCTGACCAAATTCAGCGCGGTTAACCTGATCGCCTACTGGTTCAATCCAAGGGATGGATCAAGTTTGAAAATCGGGGAATTCACCAATGAAAGCGCAGCTGAATTCAAACCTTATGCGGCTGGCCCCGACACGGACTGGGTGTTGGTGGTCGATGATGCGGCAAAACCCTGGGCCGGCTATAATTTGAGGAAGTAAAACCAGACTAGCTCTCGAAACGCAAATGCTTCACCGATGCGCCCGAACGCGCAAGCTCAGTAAGTGCCTCAATACCGATTTCAAGGTGCTTCTTTACAAAATTATTCGTGACTTTTTTGTCACTCTCTTCCGTTTTCACACCTTCAGGAACAAGTGGGTTATCAGACACCAGCAGCAAAGCCCCGTGCGGAATTGAATTGGCAAAACCCACAATGAAAATAGTAGCCGTTTCCATATCGATCGCCATCGCGCGGATTTCTCGGAGATATTCCTTAAAACTATCGTCGTGTTCCCAGATCCTCCGGTTGGTGGTGTAAACTGTGCCGGTCCAATAGTCCATTTTGTATTTTGCAATGCTGGCGGAAACGGTGCTTTGTAAACGGAAAGATGGTAGCGCGGGAATTTCCGGCGGCATATAGTCGTCGCTGGTGCCTTCCCCACGGATTGCTGCAATGGGAAGGATCAAATCGCCAACCTGCGTTTTTTTAAGCCCCCCGCATTTACCTAAAAACAAAACAGCCTTGGGCTTGATCGCCGACAAAAGGTCCATCACGGTTGCGGCCATCGGGCTTCCCATGCCGAAATTGATGATCGTAATATCCTTTGCAGTGGCCGTTTGCATCGCCCTGCCCTGCCCTTTCACATCCACCCCGAACTTCTCTGCGAACATGGTCACATAGTTGCCGAAGTTGGTCAGCAGGATATAGCTTCCGAAATCTTCGACCGGGGTACCGGTGTAGCGCGGAAGCCAGTTTTCGACGATTTGCTCCTTGGTAGTCATGAAATTGAAAGCTTTATTGGCGTGGTTTGCCGGTATGTGTATCTTCGTTCATGGAATCATTGAACCTTCCCGGATTTGCTTATAAAGTTAAGCAGGTAAACGGGAAACCATACATTTTCGACATCATACGCAGGAAATTCGTTTCGCTGACCCCCGAGGAATGGGTCCGCCAGCACTTTATTCATCTGCTGATCACGCATTACGGCTATCCTAAATCACTGTTCGCAATAGAAACCGGTTTGCAATACCATACACTGGCAAAAAGGACGGACATTATGGTACTGTCGTCCAATTCGCTGCCCTTTTTGCTGGTCGAGTGCAAAGCCCCATTTATTGCAGTCAATGAGGCGACTTTTGCACAGATCAGCCGCTACAATTTCACGCTGCAACCTCAATTTCTGGCAGTTACCAATGGAATGAGCCACTATTGCTTCCAGGCCATAAACGGACAGATCCAGTTTATGGACGATTTCCCGTCTTACCGGGAAAACAACCTCTGATCCTGCTTTGTCCGGCAAAAAAGAAAGCCTGCCACAACCGGGCAGGCTTTACTACATTTATTAGCCATGAAAAAATCATTACTTACCGGCAACCAATTTCACGTCGATGGTGAAATCATCATGGATCATTTTGTCGCCAAGGTTTTCGAAGAATGATTTCGAATTGTATTTGATATCATATTTAGAGCGGTCAACAACAAGTGTGCCAGTCGCTTCTGCACCAGCAGCGGTGGTTTTAACGGTTACCGGAAAAGTCACCGGTTTGGTAATTCCTTTGATCGTCAGGTCGCCAGTCACGTCGTAAACACCAGCAGACTTCGGAGTTGCCTTGGTTACCACAAAAGTAGCAGTAGGGTGTTTTTCTACCGAAAAGAAATCATCTGACTTCAAGTGGCCGATCAATTTCGCGTTGTACTCTTTGTCGGTAAGGTCAGTATTGGTAATAGTCGTAAGGTCTGCAACAAATTTACCGCCAGTCAGCTTTGCACCGTCCAGGATGATAGTTCCCTCTTTCAGGGCAATTTTACCGGTATGTTCGCCGGTTACCTTTTTACCAACCCAGGTAAGCTCGCTTTTTGAGGTATTTACTTTCAGGTTAGTCACCTTTTTGTCCGCATTTTCAGCAGATACGTTGGAAGAAACAAACAAAGCGACGGCAAGAGATGCAACAAAAAGTTTAACAGATTTCATTGTAGTTTTCATTTTAAATTAAATTGATTGATTTATTGTGATTATTGTTTTGACCGGTGCGCCGGTGCGCCGGATCGCCGGATCGATGAATTCAATTGGCCGATTCCCGAAGCTTGTCCAGCATTTCGCTGAACCTGTCCGCTTCCTCCGTTGTGATGATGCTGAAACGTTCATCCCAGGCGTCTACAACAGGGTCCAGGTCTTTGAGCAACTTAAGGCCTTCTTCTGTGATCACCACGTCTACAGCCCGGCGGTCGCTCGGGCAGGAAGTCCGCTTTGCCAGGTCTTTTGCAAGCAGTTTGTCCACCAGCCGTGATGTATTGGAATTTTTATCCAGCATTCTTTCGGTGATATCGCTTACCTTAATAGGGTTCTGCTGCTGCCCCCGGAGGATTCTAAGCACATTATATTGCTGCGGGGTGAGGTCATACTCCTTCAACTGCTCGTGTTGCTTATATTCCAGCCAGTTGGTGGTGTACACCAGGTTCAGTGCCAGACGTTGATAAGCGCTCCGAAATTTATTTTGCTTGATATCAGTTTCAATAGACATAGCTGATCAATTTTAAATGTAAATAATGTATCTACATTTAATGTTGTAACATCTATTTGTCAGATAATAGTTCCTAACCTGAAAAAATATTTAAAAAAACGGAATGCCATATTTACAAAAAGACCTTATTCTCGCCTCTAACTCCCCCAGACGCAGGCAATTGCTGGCAGACGCCGGTTTCGAGTTTGAAGTTGAGGTCGTTCCTACCGACGAAACATTTCCCCCGGATTTACCTGTAGACAAAGTGGCGGGCTACATTGCGGCGGGCAAAGCAGAAATGTTTCGTGGTGTGCGCCCCTGCCATCTTGTACTGACCGCTGATACTGTTGTGATCGCAGACCGTCATATCCTCAATAAGCCCGCCAGCCAGGAGGAAGCATTCATGATGCTGAAGATGCTTTCCGGCAAAAGCCACCGGGTAATCACCGCGGTGAGCTTATTGGCCGGTGATTCCCTGCAAACCGTTTCCGATCAGGCGAAAGTTTACTTCCGTGAATTGGAAGATCCGGAAATAACCTACTATATTGAGCATTACAAACCCTTCGATAAGGCAGGTGCCTACGGTATTCAGGAATGGATAGGCATGGTCGGGATTGAAAAAATCGAAGGCTCTTTTTATACCATCATGGGACTTCCTGTTCAGGTTGTTTATCAAATGTTAAAGCCTTATTTCAGGCCGCACTAGCTCAACATGATTGCAGACAAATCGAAATTTATTCCACGGATTTGTTACGAGATTTTTGTCCGCTCCTTCTGTGATTCAAACGGGGATGGTATTGGTGATCTGCAAGGCATCATTTCCAAATTAGACTATCTCGCGGAACTGGGCATCGAGGCGATCTGGCTTACGCCCATTCATCCGTCGCCCAGCTATCACAAATACGACGTCATGGATTATTATTCCATTGAGCCGGAATATGGCACATTAGACGATTTCAAACGCCTGCTCCATGCCGCGCATGAGCGCAACATGCAGATTTACCTCGACCTGATCATCAATCACACCAGCACATTGCATCCGTGGTTTGCCGAAGCCAGAAAAAGCCACGACAACGTTTTTCGCAATTTCTATTGGTGGATGACTCCGCCCCAGATCGAAGCGCTGGGGATTTCAAGAAGGGAAACTTCGGACGACTCGCAGGTGGTGTACCCCTGGCACGACAACCCGGAAGATCAGGAAAAATACTACGGGCTGTTTTTCAAAGGCATGCCCGATCTCAATTACCATTCGGACGAACTGCGGCAGGAACTGGAAAAGATCATCCGGTTCTGGCTCCTAGATATTGGCGTGGACGGGTTCAGGCTGGATGCGGCCAGGCATATTTATCCCGATTGGGAAAAAGAAGAAAGTATTGGCTTCTGGGATTACTTTGCCAAACTGGTGGATCATATCAAACCCAGTGCATTCACCGTGGCCGAGGTCTGGGCCGAAACCGAGGAAGTGGCGCCCTATTTCCGGTATCTCAATGCGACCTTCCATTTTGACCTGAGCTTTGCATTGCAGCGCATTGTTGTTCACGAGAAAGATGAAGACATCGTTGAGAAGTTACAGGCCAGTTACGCATTGTTTGAAAAATATAATCCGCTTTTTATCGATGCGATTATGCTTACCAACCACGATCAGGATCGTATCGGAAGTGTCGTAGGGAATAATAAAGATAAAATAAAGCTTGCAGCCAGCATTCTATTGACGTTGCCCGGGCAGCCCTACATTTACTATGGCGAAGAAATCGGCATGCTGGGCACCAAGCCCGATCCCTACATCCGGGAGCCTTTTCTCTGGTCTGAAAATGAAGAAGAACATTCGGAGAACACCCATTGGATAAATGCCCAATTCTCTACCAACCAAACGATCGTTCCACTGTTTGAACAGAAAAAAGACCCGGATTCAGTATACAACCATTACCATTCGCTGATCACATTACGAAAAAAGGAGCCTGCGTTGAGCCAGATTTTCGCCCCGAACCTCCAACGCGTTTGCCTGCATGATGACCAACTGCTGGCATATTTCAGACCGCACGCAAATAAATCGCTGATCATCATCCACAACCTGAGCGGGCATTCCAAGAAATGGGAGCTACCGGAAGACAAAACCGATTTTAACAAAGTCCTTTTTTCAACAGACCCTTCACACTCCGGTATTCTTTCCAATACAGAACTTAGGCCCTATAAAAGCCTGATACTCTCGATGTCCTGAGGTGCAGCTGTATTCTGTAAGCCCGAACAGTAGGTTATGCGGGATAAGCTTCTTTTGTTAAAAACCATCGTATTGGTCTACCAAACCGCTTGTGCTATGAAGGCCCGTCTACTTTCCTGTCTATTGCTCTTGTCTGTCACTCAGATCTCGCAAGCCCAGAAATCCTACCCTACACTTGGAAAGATCATTTATGAAGATCCTTCATTAGAAAAGCTATTGCCAAAAGATTCCAGGGTAGAGGTACTTGCTTCGGGTTTCGATTGGTCCGAAGGGCCTGTCTGGAATAAAGAGGAAGGTTACCTGCTTTTTTCTGATGTGCCCAAGAACACGGTTTATAAATGGGAGGAAAAAACCGGGCTTTCTGTTTTTTTAAAACCTTCGGGCTACACCGGCCTGGGACTTTACAGCGATGAAGAAGGCAGCAACGGGCTCCTCATCGATAGCAAAGGCAGGCTCGTTTCTTGCGAACACGGCGACAGACGGATTTCCGCAATGCCGCTCAAAGGCGGCGGAAAAATGACCCTTGCCGACAGGTTCGACGGGAAGCGGTTCAATAGCCCCAATGATGTCACGGAACATGCAAACGGCAGCTATTATTTCACCGATCCCCCCTACGGATTGAGCAAAAAACACGAGGATGCCAGCCGCGAGTTAAAAGAGCTTGGCGTATATCGGATCGCGAAAGACGGTAAAGTGACGATGGAAATAGCGGATCTGACCAGGCCAAACGGGCTGGCCTTCTCTCCAGACGGAAAAACTTTATATGTGGCCCAATCGGATCCGGATCAGGCAGTGATTATGTCCTACCCGGTGGACGCTCATGGAAAGATCGGCTCGGGAAAACCGATTTATGACGCTACTCCAATGGTAAAAGCTGGTAAAACAGGACTGCCGGATGGATTGAAGACCGATAAGGATGGGAATATCTGGTCGTCGGGCCCGGGCGGGATGCTGATATTAACCCCCGCCGGAAAGCTGCTGGGCCGCATTGAAATGGGTGAGCTGACTTCCAATTGTGCCTGGGGAGACGACGGTACAACTTTATACATGACCGTCGACAGCTACATTTGCCGCATTAAAACATCAACGAAAGGAGCGGGCTGGTAGCCTATTTATCGGCCACTTTCCGAATAGACCTTAATGTGTTCTCTACTTCTCGCTTCACCACGGCCCAATTTGTCTTTCCATTTCTGTAAATATTGGTGTAAGCCTTATAAAGGACAAGCCGGTCTTCGGAAATCTTGTCCAGCTCTTCCGATATTACTTCTTTTCCAGATTGATTGGATGTTTTGTATTCATTGATCAGCACATTCCAGCGGCTTTCCAGGATATCCAGTTCGTACAAGACCAACTCACCGGTCTTGTCCATATCCTCGTATTGTGTAACCAGCTTCTGGTTGTAATCTGTCTTGGCATAATTGCTTTTGACGTCCTCTTCCATCATTTTGTCATAATCTCTTTTGTACGCATCCTTCCCGGTCGAAGTCGGCGAAGTCCGCGTCCTGTCCCGGTCGGGATCATCGTACCGGTCACTGGCCGAGGTTGTGCCATGCCTTTGATCATACCGCCGTTGGAGGGTTTCGGAACACGAGAAATGGGTAAAGGCGATAATCAGCGCAAAAAGACCTATCAGGTTCGTTTTCAATGGATTTCAGGTTAAAAATTGTGTCTCAGCCCGATGCTGAGGTTGGGATTAAAATAAAAGAATTTGGGAATTAACTCAAGATATCCCCCGCCTTCGACAAAAAAAGAAGCCGGTTTATCGGCAAAAAAGAATTCCAGGCCGACCGTCGCAGAAGGGCCCGTGGAAATATTGGTCGTGTACACCGATTTCACATCCCGGTCGGGATAATACCGGCGCGAATTAACCTGAACGCCGGGACCAGCGTAAGCCGTCATTCTCTCGTTGAATAAGGAGGCGTACCATAAATAGGTTGCATTGAACATCACACCGATGCTTCCAAGGTCATCGTTACTTACCTTGTAATTATCTTTACTCTTGAACAAACCGATATAGGTCCCAATGCTGATATCCAGTGCATTATGATCGCCATATTTTCTCACACTTACGCCGATAGGTTCTCCAACTTCAAAACCCAGCGCCCATTTCTGTGTTTGCGCCGATGCGGAGAGTGCGGATAGCAGGAAGGCAAGTAGTAAGGCAGGTTTTTTCATAAAATGATCGACCGGTTAAAATAAACTTCAATTTCTAGTGGTAAATGGTCCGTTGTATTTCAAATAACAAAAACAGTGCCATGCGTATATTCCAAAATGACGCTGGTCCGTTCGCTCAATTAGCTGGCTCATTTTGTTTCAGGATCAATTTCTTTCTAATATTGGGCCACATTTGCTTTTTAAGCCGTTCTTAACCAATCTCATCACGCACGTGGCCGAATCGAAAAACAGTAAAATTTTTAATGCCAAAGATCTTATAGCTTATTTTATCGTTGCAGGCACCGGCGCAGTTATCCAATTAGTTTCCAGCAGTTTAATCCAGGATTGGTTTGGCATTTCATGGAGCGCATCCATTTTCCCGTCCTACCTCGTTGGATTCGTTGTAGGCTTCACACTTACCAAATTATTCGCGTTCGATGCCAGGCGCACGAATCAGACACGCCGCGAAATGGTGAAGTTTTTCATGGTCGCCATCGTCTCCTACCTGGTTACCCAGCTATTCACCATCGGCTCCTACTGGCTGGCGGTAGACTTTTTGGGAATGGATGTTTACAAAGCGAAGCTGCCTTTTGGAAAAAAAGAAGTGAATATTACCGAAATGGGTTCCTATATCTGCGGGATGGGTTTCAGTTTCATTAGTAATTACATTCTTCACAAAACCTTCACGTTCAAGAGTACAGGTTTTTACGACCGCCTGAAAGAGCTGATCAAAGCATCTTAAAGCCTCTCAATAATAACAGCCGAAGCGCCCCCTCCACCGTTACAGATGGCAGCGAGGCCATATCTGCCCTTGTTTTTTTCCAGAACAGATAGCAAGGTGGTGATAATGCGCGCGCCCGAGGCACCCAGCGGATGGCCGAGCGAAACCGCCCCACCAAACACATTCACCCGATTCACATCCAATCCCAACTCTTTGATATAAGCCAATACAACGACTGCAAATGCCTCGTTCACTTCAAAATAGTCGATAGCTGAGATCGGCATTCCTGCTTTTTTCAGGACTTTTTTTGTGGCAATAATGGGAGTGGTGGTGAACCAGGCTGGTTCCTGCTCCGCGTCGGCATAGGCAACGATCCTGGCTATAGGTTTGAGGCCAGAAGCATTTACCGCTGACGAGCCCGAGAGTACCAGTGCCGCGGCGCCGTCGTTGATCGTGGAAGCATTGGCAGCCGTGACCGTTCCATCTTTTGAAAAAGCAGGCTTTAAAGAAGGTATCTTTTCAAATTTGACTTTCCTGAATTCTTCGTCTTCCGAGATCCAGGTGGACTCGCCGCCTTTTGGTGATGGTACCTCAACGGAAACAATTTCATTGGCAAACGAGCCATTCTCGGTAGACAAGGCACTTCTCTGGTACGACTGGATTGCGAATGTATCCTGTTCTTCGCGTGAAATGGCATATTTATTTGCCGTTCTGTCACCGCAAACGCCCATTCCGATCTGGTCGTAAACATCAGTAAGACCGTCTTTCAGCAAGCCATCGACGATTTCACCATTCCCGTAGCCATATCCGTATCTCGCTTTGGGGAGATAATAAGGGATCTGGGACATACTTTCCATACCGCCGGATACGACCAGTTCTGCGTCGCCCAGTTGAATAGATTGAGCTCCGAAAACCACTGCTTTCATGCCGGAAGCGCACACTTTATTAACCGTAGTACAAATCACATTTGCAGGCAGCCCCGCATATATGGCGGCCTGCCTGGCAGGAGCCTGGCCCAGATTGGCAGATACCACGTTCCCCATGAAAACTTCCTGAACTTGCTCCGGCGATACAGCGGACCTGGATAAAGCCCCCTGAATGGCAGTGGCACCCAACCGTGCTGCGTGAACAGACGACAAACTTCCCCCAAAACTGCCAATAGGCGTACGGACTGCAGATAATATAAAAACCTCTTCCTTCATAACTCCGGCTTGTCGAATGGTACAAGCCCAAAAATAGCAACTATCCCTGCAAATCCGAAGAGCTTTCGGGCAAATGGTCGTACTCTCCTTTCCAGGCATAAAACCCGAAAATGACCAGGCCAGCGCATATCGGAATAAAAATGAGGATAATGATCGACCACTGCAGCGTTGTATTGGTACGGGCAATGCCCTCAGCCGCAGCGGCTATCTTGTCCGCCGCCTGCATGAATAAAAACAGGATGATAACCGGCCCAAGCAGCATCCAAAGTATCCCTAGAAATTTCTTTAAAGAACTCATGATCAAATGTTTTTAAAATATCCGTTTCAAATCACTGGCTTTCAGTCCATCACATTGTTATCAACCCTGTTATCGATGTAAATCGCGCCGATTACAAAGGACAAGGCAGCGATACCGATGGGGTACCAGAGTCCCGAAAGCGGCGTTGAGCCGCTGAACGACGCAACCAGCGTTGCAATGAAAGGTACCAATCCACCGAAAACACCATTTCCGATATGATAAGGCAAAGACATAGAAGTATATCGGATCTGTGTCGGAAAAAGCTCGACTAAAAACGCGGCAATGGGTCCGTAAACCATCGTTACCAATAAAACCTGGAAGAAAACCAGCAGGATCACCATGATATAACTCTGACCGGTAAGCGTTACGTCCCTGATCAGCGTCTGCGGCTCCGGTAGCGGTTCCAGCACATCTTCCGGAATGATAACCACACTGGATTCTTTAAAAGTCATCCCGTTATTCAGCGTCTTCACAACTGTGGTTGTAATCAGAGAATCCAGCTTGTCCTTGACCAAGCCACGTTCTACAACAGGGTCGGAAGTGCTTTTCAATTCTGTTTTCTGCATTTCCTTTACGTTCGTAGCATCCAGGAAATACTGGTAGATCGGCCGGTAAAAAACGACGCCAAGCAGCATACCCGTAAGCATGATCCACTTGCGGCCCACTTTGTCGCTCCAAGAACCAAAAACCACGAAAAAAGGGGTAGCGAACAAGATCGCCCAAAGGAGTATATACCGGGATTCATTAAAGTCAAGCTTACAGGTATTTTCAAGAAATGACTGCGCATAAAACTGGCCGGTGTACCAGATTACCCCCTGCCCCATCGTAGCGCCAAATAGTGCCAGCAATACCATTTTGAAATTGGCCCGTTTCTGAAAACTCTCTTTCAGCGGGTTCGCCGATATTTTACCTTCCGATTTCAACTTCGTAAAAACCGGGGATTCGTGCATTTTCATCCGGATGTAGATCGACACGCCCACCAGCAAAATCGACACCAGGAACGGAATGCGCCAGCCCCAGTCTGCAAAGTCCTTGGCCCCCAGCAGATTCTTGGTCAATACAATAACACCTAATGAAAGGAACAGCCCTAATGTCGCGGTAGTTTGGATCCAGCTTGTAAAAAAACCCCTCTTGCCAACCGGGGCGTGTTCCGCCACATAAGTAGCCGCCCCGCCATATTCTCCGCCCAATGCAAGCCCCTGGACAAGTCTCAATATCAAAACTAGTATCGGCGCCGCATAGCCAATGCTGGAATAAGAAGGTATCAATCCAATTAAAAATGTGGAGCCACCCATCAGCACAAGCGTGAGCAGAAATGTATATTTCCGGCCTATAAGATCCCCCAGCCGACCAAAAACCAATGCGCCAAACGGACGGACTATAAATCCCGCCGCAAAAATGGCCAGCGTGTTGATCAGCGCCGAAGCACCCGCGTCACTGGGAAACAATTGCTGCCCGATGATAACGGCCAGGCTGCCAAAAATGTAGAAATCATACCATTCAATCAGCGTACCAAGGGAAGAAGCGGCAATTACCTGCGTAATGTTTTGGGTAACATTCTTGTCGGTAGAAGTCATTGGGTTAGGAAAGATGAGAATAAAACAATTTAGCTGAATAAGTCACGAGAACCATTTCATTACTCATGGATCAAAAATAAAGCCCTCCGGATTGGGTTCCAGAGGGCTTTTTAAAACTAGTACCATGTCTCAGAAATCGTCTTCGTCATCGTCGTCAGCTGCATTGAAAATATCGTCGGGATCTTCGATAACGATTTTACTGTCGTCGATGTCTTCATCAAATTCATCAACTACCTCCTCGTCATCGTCCGTGAGATCCAGATCTTCGTCGTCATCCTCATCGTCATCTCCAAGAAGGTCAGGATCTTGAGCAACCGCGCGGGTCTTCTGAGTATTTTCCGGATAGTCCGGGAAAACGGGTGGTTCTATGATCGGCTTGCTAGTGTCCGCAATTGCCGGCTCTCCTCTTTCGCGTATCATGTTTATTTATAAGTTAAAAGGTTTCGATAAATATACTTCCGGTTTCTAAATAATCATTCCATAATGACCAAGATACTTATTAAGTTTTTTCTCAATAAATATTTCGGAAAATAATCATTTGGTAAAATGTAAAAACCTAATGAAATTGCCATTCTTCATGGCCCACGCCGCTGACTGCCAATGACAATCTTTTCCTAAAACCTGATTATTTCGCAATTCTAACGCTTTATTGATGTTAAAAAAAATCGCGCTCGCCTGTCTGCTCATGTCAGGAACCCTGGGCCAAATCGACTCATTCGCCAATCTGGCCGATTCCACACTCGTTATCAAAAAGACCACGGACTTCCAGGTGAACGGACAGGGATCTGCTTCCAATTGGGCCTCAGCACAATGGCTCGATCTGAACGTGCAGAAAGGCCCCAACCAGCCCTCCCCCGGAAAGCAATTTCCAACCAGAATGAAAATACTGTACTCCGATAAAGGAATTTATTTTCTTTTCGATTGCACGGACCAAAAGTTGACTTCAACCATCATGGAAGACTATGGGGCACTGTTCAAAGAAGATGTCGTGGAAGTGTTCCTCTGGCCCGACACCTCTTTTCCGATCTATCTCGAATACGAGGTTTCTCCGCTCAATTACGAGCTGCCCATCCTGGTACCGAACATGAACGGAAAAGCGCAGGGCTGGAAACCCTGGCATTACGACGACCGCAACCGGGTACAGCATGAAACCAGCGCCCAGGGAGGTCAAAAGAAAAGCATGGCGTCCGTAGAAGGCTGGAAAGCGGAATTTTTCATTCCTTACGCGTTAATGAATCCTATTGTGCCATCCATTCCTAAACCGGGGACCAAGTGGCGCGGGAATTTCTATCGCATCGACTATGATTCTGAAACAGCTTATTACTCCTGGCAAAAAACAGGCGGCAGTTTTCATGAATACAAAAAATTCGGCACACTCATTTTCGAATAAATACTTTTAAATCAAATCCTTAACCATGAGATCCACCATTCTTATTTTCCTTTGCCTTATTTCTGCTGTGATGACTTTTGCACAAAAATCAACCAAAGAAATCCTTTACATCGGTACATACACCCAAAAGGGTGAAGGTATTTATGTCTACGAATTCGACCGCAAAGATTACTCTTTCAAGGAGTTACAGGTGCTTACCAGCAAAACAAGCCCTTCTTTCCTCGAATTTCATCCGAATAAAAAATTCCTCTACGCCGCTAATGAAGGCAACAACACCGTTTCCTCGTTTGCAATTGACCCGGCTACGGGCAAGCTTAAAAGCCTCAATGCCCAGCCTTCACTCGGTAAAGGACCCTGCCATGTTGCAGTGGATCCCAAAGGACGGTTCCTGTATGTGTCCAACTACGGCAGCGGGCAGCTGGGCGTGTACCTGCTCAATGCCGATGGTACAATCGGCGCGGCCGCCGACAGCATCCAGGATAAGGGTGCTGCGGGGCAAAAGCCTCACATGCACTCGGTAATCCCCTCTGCGGACGGAAAATTCATTTATGCATCGGATCTGGGCATTGATAAAATCCTGGTTTACTCCGTGGATCCCAATACGGGCAAACTTACGCCGGGAGCCGTACCTTATGCCGAAGTAAAGGCCGGGGATGGTCCCCGCCATTTCGCAATACATCCCAATGGGAATTTTGGCTATTCGGCCTGTGAGTTGGGCTCAGTTGTCAATTCCTTCAAAATCGTAAAAAATTCCGGGGCATTGGTGCCCATGGAACGTGTGACGATGCTGCCGGCCGACTTTACAGGTAAAAGTTTCGCAGCGGATATCCACTTCTCCCCGGACGGGAAGTTCCTGTACGCTTCCAACAGAGGTCACGAAAGCCTTGCTATCTATGGTGTGGATGCGAAAACCGGCAAGCTGACGGTGGCAGGCCACGCCGATACCCACGGCAAGCATCCACGGAATTTCATGATCGACGCGAAAGGTCAATTTGCGATCGTGACCAACCGCGATAACAACAACGTCGTATTTTTTACCAGGGACGCCAAAACCGGGCAGTTGACTTACACCGGGAAGGAGATTTCCATCCCCACGCCCGTTTGCGTTAAGCAACTATTCCTGAATTAGAAACCGTACCCCGAATAGAGGTAATAACCGCTGAAAATCACGAATTCCAAGATTATTTTCAGCGGTTATCGCTTATTTCAATTTACTTTTCTAATTTTAAAAAAATTTTATGAATCTTCTTCACAACTGAAAATTTACCAAAGAAAATATTACTATTTTAATTTATGACACCAATAATAGGATGTTAATCAATTCAAAATCGTAGTATAACGGAGCACTCCTGAAAGCCCGATAACACCCATTTTAAGATTCAACGGATCACAGATTTCCAGTTTATGACGAATGGCCAGGACGATTTACTGCTCATAACCCTGATCAAACAAGGGGATAGCCGGGCTTTGGATTGCATTTTCAGGAAATATTATTCCTCCCTTTGCCGGTTCGCGACTTACATGACTAATCGGAAAGACCTTGCGGAAGAAATTGTAGCCGACGTCTTTTTCAGGATCTGGGACAAAAGGGACACATTGACGGTCGAGAGAAATGTTCGTTCATATCTTTTTACGGCTACTCGCCATACCTGTATCAACTACATGAAACAGGAAAAATACATCATGGAGGATCTGAGCGACGATATCGTGGAAGAAAGGTCAGGACCCGAGGAGGAACTGCTGTACCATGAACTGGAGTCGCGCGTCAACAACCTCGTGAACTACCTTCCACTGAAAAGAAAAGCCATATTCCAGCTGAACCGTTTCGAGGGTTTTTCTTACAATGAAGTTGCCGAAATTCTTTCTCTATCTGCCAAAACAGTTGAAAATCAGATGGGTAAGGCCATCAAACAACTGAAACTTCTGCAGAAATCCTACAGATTATAAAAAATATCCCTACCGGGTGGGGGTGCCCCCTTTCTTTCCTTGTCCTAACTTAGGAAAGCACCTAAATACATGTCAGATCACACACCTTGGCCCCTGATCGCCAAATATTTGGCAGGCGAATGTAGCCCGGAAGAAGAGCTGGCAATGGAATGGTGGCTCGAAGACTACAATAACCACGACTTGTACCAGCAGATAAAAACCGCCTGGCAGCAGGAGAAGGGACCCGAGGGTATGCCTGAATTCAATCCTGAGGAAGCACTTGCCCGCCTACATGCCAGAATCGCTGAAACCGAAGGTAACCATCTTGAAAAGCAGGTTAAAAACAATCGCTTCCCATGGCTGAGGCCCTGGATGGCCGCAGCCAGCGTCGTGCTTTTGATTGGGATCGGATACCTTTTTGTGAATAAAAATATGGGCAAAAAGACTGTTGCCAGGATCAGCTATGGCCAAAAGGTAATGACTGCCAACGAGGTGACAAGCTTTGTACTGCCCGACGGCTCAAAGGTCTGGCTCAATAAAAACAGCAAGTTGGAATATCCGAAGGCGTTTCTTTCGGACCAAAGAGAGGTGTTCCTGGAAGGCGAGGCTTTTTTTGAAGTCGTGCCCAATCCCGAAAAACCCTTCATAGTCCGGAGCCAGAAGGTCTCAACCCGGGTGCTGGGCACGTCCTTCAACGTGAAAGCAAATAAAGGGGACGAAACTGCCTCGGTTGCTGTAGCCACCGGAAAAGTGGAAGTCAGCAAAGGGATCCAGAGCGGAATGCCCATACGCATTACCCAGCTGACGCCCCAGCAAGAACTGGTGATCAATACTGAAAAAGACGAAACGTATATAGACATCGTTAGCATACAGGACGTTGGTGCATGGCGAAGAGACCAGTTGGTATTCAGAAACAATACCTATGTGGAGGTAGCCGCCAGACTGGAGGCGCATTACGGTGTCCGCATCAATTTCAAAGAGCAAAATCTCAAAGACTGCCGGGTGATGGCAAGCTTTCATGAAGGCACCACCCTGAAAGATGTTTTAAAACTATTGAGCATCTCCAACTCCTTCCGTTATCATATTGACGGAGAACAAGTTACAATACTTGGAGGAGTTTGCAGATAAAGAATTCCTGAATCCATTGATATAGTTACTTGATTTGACTGCTGATGTTTAACACTAAACCGCTTAACCTTTCCTAGCTACGCTATGAAAAAACCATTACCCGTAAAATCGTCGCTCAGCCTGTCCCGTAAACTGCCCGGATCGCTCATGGTGATCTGGCTGTTGCTCAACACGGCGAATGCAGCCGGTATAGACTCGGGGCAGGGTATTGAAGAAGTGAAGATTTCGCTCTATCTCAAGGACGTTTCCCTGCAGAAGGCATTTATCGCTATCGAGAAAAAGAGTGACTTCAAGTTTATCACCAGCATTGAGCGCATCAACGTCAAGAAAAAAGTATCTGTTTCCTTTCAGAACACTTCGATCAAAGATATACTGGAAAATATACTTACAGGCACCGGCCTGGGCTATACACAAATCAACAACAACATTATCATCAACAATAAGTCTTCTGCTGTAAAAACCACGTCTGCGACCACAGCCCCGCCGGCCCCCTCCGAGGCAAAGGCCGCCCAGGAAGTGAGGGGGACCGTAAAGGACGCTAAGGGAAAGGCTATCCCTGGCACGAATATCCTGGTCAAGGGCACCACAGTTGGGACTACTACCGATCTTGACGGTAAATTTTCCGTGAATGTACCCGACGGCAACGCGGTACTGATATGCTCTTCCATTGGCTACAACTCCCAGGAAATAACCGTCGGTGGCCGAACCATCATTGATCTGGTACTAATCGACGACATCAAACTGCTGGGTGAAGTGGTGGTAACTGCATTAGGTATCGAAAAAGATGCAAGAAGCGTGACTTACGCCCAGCAGAATGTGAGTGGAGAAGAGCTGTTGAAGGTCAAAGACCCCAATATGATCAATGCACTGGCGGGTAAGGCGGCCGGTGTGGTGATCACCAAAGGTTCGGGCGGACCGGGCTCCTCTTCCAAAGTATTGCTTCGCGGAAACAAATCCATCACCGGCAATAACCAGCCGCTTTATGTGATCGACGGTATCCCCATGAACAATGCCAACGGCGCGCAAGGCGCTACTTTATTTGATACGCGTGACGCGGGCGATGCGATTTCGAACCTCAACCCGGAAGACATTGAAAACATCAGTATCCTCAAAGGCGCCTCGGCGGCCGCATTGTACGGAAGCCAGGCTGCGAACGGGGTGATTTTGGTAACCACCAAAAAAGGCCGCAAAGGCTTTTCGTCGGTTAACTTTTCCTCCACAGCCAATTTCGAAAACCCTATTGCATTGCCTCATGTGCAGACCAGGTACGGTCAGGGCTACGGCGGCGTGGCCAATACCACCGTCAACGACAGCTGGGGACCGGCGATTACCAATGGAAGTGACAGGCATCTCAAAAATTTCTTTGAGACAGGTAAAACCTTCGTGAACAGCGTATCGATCACAAACGGCAACGACATCGGGCAGTTTTATTTGTCCTATGCCAATACCAGGGCAAATGGTATTGTCCCTCAGAACGACTACAAGCGACATAACATCAATTTGAGAGGTACCACCCAGCTTTTCAACAACAAGCTTTCGCTGGACGCGTCCGTCAACTATATCGAACAGAAAGTTTACAATCGCCCCATGGCGGGGTTCTATTTCAGCCCGATTTTCAGCTTGTACCTGTTCCCGACCGGCGACGATTTTTCGAAATACAGCGGCGACAATTTCCAGAAATGGGATCCCTCGCGCCTCATGAATGTGCAAAACTGGCCTTATATCAAAAATGAAGCGAGTTCAAACCAAAACCCGTACTGGCTCGCCAATCGCAACCAGACCGACCAGTTCAGGAACAGGGCCATCTACGCTTTTTCGGCCAAATGGGCGATTACCGGCTGGCTGAATTTGCAGGGAAGGGCCACCTATGATAAAGTGCAGGACAGCTATGAACTTCGCCAGTACGCTTCCTCGGACCCTACACTGGTGGGGCTGAACGGCGGCTACCGCAAGAACCTGACAAACACCGACCAACTTTATTCGGACATACTGCTAAGTGGCGCAAAAACCTTTGGGAAGGATCTTTTTCTGTCGGCTACCCTTGGTTTCAGCAATACACAAAATACATTTTACGACCTGAATGTAGGCAACAACGGAGCAACCAATACCCTATCCTATCCCAATTATTTCTCGGTATATGCATTGCAGAGCCTGACCGGCCAAGGCTTTTTTAATGCGACCGAAAGTTTGCAGAAACGATTGACACAGGCGCTTTTCGGCACTGCGACCGTCGGGTTTAAGGAAACCGTTTTCCTCGACCTGACTGCCCGTAAGGAATGGTCGTCCACTGTAAACCAATCCTATTTCTACCCGTCGGTAGGTTTGTCCTACGTATTGACCGAGCATTTGTCCCCAAACGATATATTTTCTTTTGCAAAAGTCAGGGCTTCCTATGCCGAGGTGGGGAATGCACTGCCATTTGGAGTGGCCAACTGGACGCCGCCTTATTCGCTTTCCAATGACGAAAACGTGAATGGAAGAGGCACACTGCCGTTTTTCAGCGGCACAGATACCACCAGCCTGAAACCCGAAAGGACACGTTCGTATGAGATTGGTACGGAATTAAGGTTTTTCAAGGACAAGCTGAGCATGAACCTGACGTATTACAATGCCACTACCTACGATCAGGTTTTCCAGATCCAGGCGCCTGCCGGGGCTGGTGCATCCAATTTCTGGATCAACGGAGGAACCATACGGAACAAAGGCTTTGAATCGACCATAAGCTACAAAGCGGATTTCGAAGGGGTAACCTGGACACCAGGGATCAATTTTTCGAGGAATGTCAACCAGATCCGCGAACTCAGCAGCTTGTTGAAATCCGATTGGTTTGTATTGCAGGCCGGCGGAAGTACACGGATGCTGCAATTGTTCCTGACGCGCCCCGGTATCTCCAATCTGCATGGCCGGGAATATGGTTCTTACGGCGATTTGTTTGGAAAAACCTATCAGCGGGACGAAAATGGCAACATCAAATACAATGAAACGACGGGCCTCCCGCTGTTATCCGCAGGTACCGACCAGTATCTGGGCAATGCAAATCCTAAATTCCTGCTGGGTTTCAACAACCAGTTCAAATACAAAAATGCGGCACTTTCATTTCTGGTGGATGGCCGTTTCGGGGGGAAAATTGCTTCGATGACCGAGCAGTGGCTGGATTTCAAAGGGCTATCCAAAAGGTCCGGGGATGCCCGGGATGCGGGTGGGGTGACGTTGAACGGGAAAGTGGTACCTGCGGAAACCTACTACAACTTTATTTCAGGAAAAGGCGATGTCGCGGCGGCGGCCGAAGAGTATATGTTCAGCGCCACCAATGTGCGTTTGCGCGAACTGGCTTTGAGCTATTCCTTCCCTCAGGTTTCCAAAGCCATCAAAGACATCAGCGTTTCGCTGATCAGCAGGAACCTGTTCTTCTTTTACAAAGACGCCCCGTTTGACCCGGAAGTAAGTATCACGACCGCCAACAGCATGCAGGGGATCGAAGGGTTCAGCATACCCGCCACCCGCTCCTATGGCTTTACTGTACGTGCAACCTTCTAACTGTCAATGCAATGAATTTACTTCCTAAACCCTATAAATTCAATGTCCTGATAGTCGCAGGCCTGCTTTCCGCGGCGACTTCGTGCACCGATTACATGCAAACCCTGAACCAGGACGAAAAGCTGATCACCGACGAAGACCTGGTCCAGGACGCCAATGAAGGCGGTATCCTGCTCCCTTTGATGATGAACCGGATCGTCGCTACCACCACAGCGGTACAAACCCAGCAAAACCTGCAAGCCGAATCCTTCGCCGGTTACCTCGAAACCCCTACCCCGTTTTTGAACAATGAAAACACCACCACCTATTTCATGGTGGACGGCTGGAACAACACAGCCTGGAACACCTCCACGCAAAATGTGATGGATCAATGGCTCCAGATGTCGAAAAAAGGTTATGAAACCAAGTATCCCGACTTATACGGTATTTCCCTGATCGTGAAAGTAGCCGGTGCGCATCGACTGGTGGATACCTTCGGGCCCTATCCCTATTCCCGATATGGGACCGCCGCCCAAGTTACTTTTGATTCGGAAGAGGAAGCTTATACCGCATTTTTTGCAGACCTGGAAAAAGCCGTAGGCTTTCTGAAAGCTTCTGAGGCAGCTAACCCCAATGCGGACAAAACGCGTTTCGCCAAATGGGACAAATCGTCGCTTCTCGGAGAATATACCAACTGGATCAAGCTGGCCAACACATTGAGGCTGCGACTGGCAATACGTATTTCAGAAGTGAAACCGGATGTGGCCAAAACCCAGGCAGAAAAGGCCGCAGACCCGGCCAGCGGCGGCTTACTGTCCGACATTGGGTTTTCGGTGACACCTTCTACGACCAATCCTTACTATACCATGGCCAATGCCTGGTCGGACACGCGGCTTTCGGCTAGCGTCGAGACATTCCTGAAAGGATTTGCAGACCCGCGCCTGCCAGCGTACGCGATCGCGGCCACGGATACCGCAGCGAAGGGACAGGTGAAAGGGATCCGTGCAGGATCGGAAAGGCCTGATAAGACGCGATACCAGTTTTATTCGCTTCCAAACGTCTCCACCACTTCGCCGGTAAAACAGGTAGACGTTGCCGAAAGTTACTTCCTGAGGGCAGAAGGCGCCCTGAGAGGCTGGAATATGGGCGGTACCGCCAGGGATTTTTACGAGGCTGGGATCCGGGCATCTTTTAAGGCCAGTAACGTCGGCGGAGTGGACGAATACCTGTCTGGCACCTCCATGCAAGCCGCCTATGTTGACCCGAAAAATAAAGCCAACAACATGCCGTCGATGACGCAGATTACCGTAAAATGGAACGAGGCCGACAATTTTGAAACCAAACTGGAAAGGATCATCACCCAAAAATGGATCGCACTATATCCCGAAGGGACCGAAGCCTGGTCTGAATTCAGAAGGACCGGCTACCCAAGATTGTACCCGGTTGCGGTGAGTAAAAATCCTGACTTACCGGCGGGGACATTTATCAAACGGCTGACGTATCCCTCAGCCGTTACCAATTCCAGTGGAGATGCCGTGAAGGCAGCAGTAGCGGCCTATCTGGGAGGAAAGGATAGTGCCGCTACCCCCATCTGGTGGGACTTGGATTAATCAAAACAAAAAAGCCTTAAAGTCAATATTAACCAAAGTTTATTTCTCCAATGCCGTTAAATAAAAATAATTGTCCTCCCGGTGGGGTATTCGCACATATTTTCTGCATCCTTATTCTGTTATTTGTTTAATTTTTAAAAAAAAGCCTTTATCTCCATATTTCAGCCCTTGATCACTATGATAAACCGCAGAGATTTAATCAAACACCTGTCCGCTTTTCCTCTTTTAGGCGGATTTATCGGACAAAACAGCATAGGTACCCATGCATTCGTTGCGAAGGGAGCAACAAGGAACCTAGCCAAAGAACTGGGCATCCGTACTTTTATTAATGCTGCGGGTACCTACACGGCGATGACAGGCTCACTGATGCAGGATGAGGTAATGGAAACGATCCAGGGCGCCGCAAAGGAATTTATGATGCTGGATGAAGTGCAGACCAAAGTGGGCGAAAAAATCGCTGCCATATGCCACGCGGAAGCCGCGGTGGTGACTGCGGGCTGCTTTTCAGCATTGACATTGGGACTTGCAGGGGTATTGACCGGAATGGACCAGAAAAAAGTGGAAGCCCTCCCGCATTTGGAAGGTACGGGCATGAAATCCGAAGTCATTATCCAGAAAGGCCATAACATCGGCTATTCACATGCACTGACCAACACCGGCTGCAAAATCATCGAAATTGAGACCGCCGAACAATTGCAAAAGGCAATCAATGAAAAAACCGCTTTGCTCTGGTTTTTGAACATCCAGTCGGATAAAGGACAGATCAACCACCAACAATGGATCGAGATCGCTAAAAAGAATGGCATTCCCACCATGATCGATATGGCAGCGGACGTTCCGCCGGTCGAAAACCTTTGGAAATTCAACGATATGGGCTTCGACCTGGTTTGTGTGTCGGGCGGCAAAGCCATGAGGGGACCTCAAAGCGCAGGCATTCTGATGGGCAAGAAACAGCTGATCGATGCGGCAAGATTAAGCATGCCCCCACGCGGATCGACGATCGGTCGCGGCATGAAGGTAAACAAAGAGGAAATCCTCGGCATGTACGTGGCGGTGGACAACTTTGTGAAGATGGACCACAAAAAAGAATGGAAAGTTTGGGAAGACCGGATCGCACACATTGGCAATGCTGCCAAAAGCGTCGCAGGCGTCACCACGGAAGTAAATGTTCCCGAGCTCGGAAACCACACCCCTACTTTGAAAGTATCCTGGGATCCCGCCAGAGTAAGCCTGCCTGTAAAACTTTTACAGGAAAACCTGCGCAAAGGGAACCCATCTATCGAGATCATGCCGGCTGAGAATAATTCATTGACGATCACAGCCTGGATGCTGAAATCGGGAGAAGAAAAAATTGTCGCCAGCCGTTTGAAAGAGGAGCTTTCAAAAGCAGTCGTATAACTGGACTGCAAGCACTGACCTAAACCCATTTTTGAAAATGAAATACAAAGTTGTCCTTCTTTTTCTGCTGGCAGGTCTGCACAGCTACGCGCAGACTTACAGTATCCTCATCAAAGGCGGAACCGTAATCGACCCCAAAAATAACATCAACCAGGTCATGGACGTGGGCATATTTGAGGGGAAGATCAAGAAAGTCGCGAAAGATATTGACCCCAAGGAAGCACGCCAGGTAGTGGATGCCAAAGGTATGTATGTAACGCCGGGACTGATTGATATCCACGGACATGTGTTCTTCGGCACGGAGGTGAACCATTATCTGAGCAACAGTTTTACAGCATTGCCTCCCGATGGTTTCACGTTCCGGGTGGGCGTAACGACCATTGTCGATGCTGGTGGCGCAGGCTGGTCCAATTTCGATGATTTCAAAAACAATGTGATTTTCCATTCGAAAACTCGTGTGCTGTCCTTTATGAATATTGTAGGGAAAGGCATGAGCGGCGGGCAGATCGAACAGGATACCAGCGACATGGACCCTGGGCTGGCAGCGGCGGTGGCACTTAAAAACCGCAACGACGTAGTAGGCTTCAAGGTAGCCCACTTTATGGGGCATGACTGGAAACCGGTGGATAATGCGGTCAAGGCCGGAAAACTGGCCAATATGCCCGTCATGGTCGATTTCGGCGGCAGTACCCCTCCGCTTCCTCTGGAGGATCTGTTTATGAAGCATCTCCGCCCGGGAGATATTTTCACACACGCCTACACCTTGCTGGAAGGTAACATTAGAGAAACCATTGTAGATGAAGCGACGGGCAAAGTGAAGCCCTTCACGCTTGAAGCCCGCAAAAAAGGGATCATTTTCGACGTCGGCTATGGAGGCGCCAGCTTCAATTACTCTCAGGCGATCCCGGCACTCAAAGCGGGTTTTTACCCCAATACAATCAGTACCGATCTGCATACCGGCAGCATGAATGGCTCGATGAAGGATATGCTGAGCATTATGTCCAAATTCTATGTGATGGGGATGGACCTGCCATCGGTCATCAAAGCCAGTACCTGGGCGCCGGCGCAGGTGATCCACCGCGAGCAGCTCGGCCACATTTCCGAGAATGCCATCGCCGACGTAGCCGTGTTTTCGATGCGAAAAGGCAACTTCGGATTTTATGACAAAACCGGTTATAAAATGGAAGGCAAGGAAAAACTGGAATGCGAACTGACCATCATGGGCGGAAAGATTGTCTATGATTTAAATGGGATCACAAAACCGATTTATTTGAAATGAGCTGCCTTGTGACCCTGAGTGGACGGGGCCGCCCTGGCGGTCGAAGGGCTTCCCGGCGACCGCATCTCCCCTAGACCGCGCTTAGGATGACAATGGCATGTTTCAAAACAATATTCTGAGTATTATTAACTTCTTAGATCCGCCTTTAACACATCATGAACAGAAAATTCTTGAAAAGGTCCGCGGCGCTTTTAACCCTCTGCGTGCTGGGCTTTACCTCAGATCATCAGGACAAGCCTTTCAATTCCAAAAACGGCGGATTGTACTTGCCGGATGGTTTTGAAGCAGTTGTAGTCGTCGACAGTCTGCCTGGCCGCGCACGGCACATTGCGGTCAACGATAACGGAGATATCTATGTAAAAGCACGGTTTGCCAACAAAGGAGAATCCGTCATTGCGCTGCGGGATACCAATCATGACGGCCGGGCCGATATCGTCAAACGTTTCGGCGGCGAAGCCAGGGAAAGGGCTTACGGAACCGCCATGCGGATTTACAAAGGATATCTGTATTTCAGCTCGGAACTGGTGGTTTACAGATATAAGCTGACACCGGGCGACCTTGTCCCGCAAAGTCCGGAGGAAGTGGTCCTCACCGACGACCATCCTCATGGCATGCATGAACACATTGCAAAGCCGCTTACCTTCGACGACAAAGGCTTCATGTATGTTCCGTTCGGGGCCAATTCCAACTGCTGCCAGGTCGACAACCGTACACCAGGCTCGCCGGGAATGAACCCCTGCCCTATCCTGGAAGACCACGGCGGCATCTGGAAATTTGACGCAAACAAACTCGGGCAGCATCAGAAAGACGGCGTCAAGTTCGCGACCGGGCTGCGCAGCATCGTCGGTATGGACTGGAATTTTGCGGATAAAAACCTGTATGCATTGCAGCACGGTCGTGACGACTTGCTGCGTTTATGGCCACAGCTTTACAACGGCTGGGAAAGTGCCATGCTGCCATCCGAAGAATTTCTGAGGATCAAGGAAGGAACCCACGCGGGCTGGCCTTATTGCTACTGGGACCAGATGCAGAGTAAAAAAGTCCTCAATCCGGAATATGGCGGCGATGGGAAAATCGTGGGCGACTGCGGTCAGTACGAAAAACCGCTGATTGGTTTTCCAGGGCACTGGGCACCGAACGACCTGCTTTTTTACCAGGGAAACCAGTTTCCTGAACATTACAAAAACGGATCTTTCATCGCTTTCCACGGATCGACGAACCGTGCGCCTTATCCGCAGTCGAGCTACTTCATTGGGTTTGTGCCCTTTAAAGGCGGGCAGCCTTCGGGCCCCTATGAGATCTTTGCCGACGGCTTCGCAGGCGTTGACCCGATTGTAAATGTAAGTGACGCCGTTTATCGCCCTATGGGTATTGCAATGGGGCCGGATGGCTCTATCTATATCGCTGAAACTGAGAAAGGCAAGATTTGGAAAATAACTTATAAAGGCAATAAAAAGAAATTTGGCAAAGCTGCTTTGGCCTCGCAGGAAAAAAGAAAGTCATTGACGCACATCCGAACTCCGGATTTTGTGAACGATAACATGGACAAAGACCAGCCGATCGCAGGAGGAAAAGTATACGGCGTTTATTGTGGTGCCTGTCACCAGCGTAACGGAATGGGCGACTCGCAACGTTTTCCGCCATTGGGTGGTTCGGAGTGGGTTACGGGGGACAAGACCAAACTGATCAATGTTTTATTGAAAGGACTGGAAGGGCCCATAGACGTGAAGGGGCAGTCTTACAACAACGTAATGCCCCAGCACAGTTTTTTAAAGGACGAAGAAATCTCAGAAGTACTTACGCACATCAGGAGCAATTTTGGCAACAGTGCAAGCCCGGTTAGTGTGGAAGAAGTGTCTAAGGCGCGGGCCGCACTCGATAGTTTGAAATAAGGCTTTTCTTCCTCCAACCTGTTTAAGCGGATATTACTCTCCGGCAATTGAGTATTCCTTTAAAAGGTTGGAGGGAGAATGGCAACCCAATATAAAATTCCACCATACAGTCACTTTGAATGCGCAGAAATAACGTTTTCGCCGCAGTAATCATTATTTTTTCCGGAGCTGGCCTTGCAGGGTTCTCATCCAAAGCGACAGACCCATTCCTACATGGCGCCCAGGATCCATGGAAAGCGCCTTCCTGGACCGATACCCTCAAAAGTCCGTACCACGAAGAGCCGCTGACGTTAGCACAGGGCGAAGAACTGTTCACGCTTTATTGCGCTTCCTGCCACGGCGATGGCGGCTATGGGGACGGTGCAGCCGGTGGCGCACTGGGACAAAAACCCGCCAATTTCCACGATACTTTGGTGAAGGCCCAGAGTGATGGCGCACTGTTCTGGAAAATGTCGACCGGGAGAGGGAATATGCCCCCTTTCAAGGACGTTTTCACCGACGAGCAAAGATGGCAGCTGGTGGCCTATGTCCGCCATTTAGGCAAAACAGAGTAATCCTGAACCCAATCGTCATAAATGTTACATTACAGAAACTTCCTGAAAACCGGATATGCCCTCGCATTATTAGGGATATCATTGGGGGCCTCCGCACAGCAAAGGGAGGTAGTTACCAAAACACCCGTCCCGCTTCGTGACGACATCACGATCGAAGAATACATGAAAGTGGAGCCGGAAGCCGTAAGGATCATTCAGAATCCCGTCAGCGGCGAAATCTATTACACGACCTTCTTTGGCGATGTGCTGAAAATTGTAGAAGTGGATGGAAAACCGCAAAGCAAAAAACTGCTTTCCGTGGAAGACCATGGCATACCCCGCTTGCAAGGTGCTGCTTTTCATGGCAATACGCTTTTTCTGGCTGGTAATGTGAGTGTCAATAACAACAAAGGAAACAAAGGCAGGATGGTCCGCTATGAAATGAAAGCAGGCGTGGGAACGTCCGATGTTGAAAAACCTGAAATGACCGTTGTTTTCAACACAGTCGAATATGGTGCCAACAAAACTACCTTTGATCACGGTTGGAATGCCCTGGAAATCAGTCCGGACGGCAAATACATTTTTGTGAACACCGGTGCCAGAACAGACCATGGCGAGGTACAGGACAATGGTGGCGAATATCCTAATGCACGCGACAATGCATTGACTTCCAACGTTTTCAGGTTTCCAATTGACGCCAAGGACCTGTTGCTGTCTACGGACGCAGCCCAGTTAAAGGCCGACGGCTACCTGTACGCCGAGGGCATCAGGAACGCCTACGACATGGCTTTCGACCCAAAAGGAAATTTATTCGGCGTATCCAATTCCGGCGATTATGATCATCCGGAAGATATGTTCTGGATCAGGCAAGGGCACCATTATGGCTTCCCGTGGGTGATGGGCGGCATCGATAACCCACAACAATATCCCGATTTCCAGCCCGATCCCGACAAAGACCCATTCCTGAGCAAATTTGCTTTCGCGTTGCTGATGAAGTACTTTCACAACGATCCGGATTTCCCAAAACGGCCTGCCGGTGTTACATTCACCCCATCAGTCCAGAACATGGGCCCTGATGCAAACGAATACCGGGATAAGAAGACCGGCGTGATCATGGATGGGGATACGACCGGAGTAACCGTCGGAACGTTCAATGCGCATTCATCTCCGCTGGGGCTCTTTTTCGATACCAAGAGCGCCTTGGGCAAAGACTTGACGGGGGACGGATTTGTGATCAGGTATGCGGGTGGCCCCAGAAACGGTGTAACCAATCCAAGCCCACTTCGCAGGCAGGGAAAAGACCTCCTGCACCTCCAAATGATCTATGACAAGGCATCTGACAATTATAAAGTAAAGACAACCAGGATCATAGACAATTTCACGTCGCCGACGGATGCGCTGCTGGTTGGAAACGTCTTATATGTAATCGAGTACGGCGGCAAGCAAGGCGGAAATAAGGCGGGAGGCAGTATCTGGAAGATTACATTGCCGGCCAACGAGAAAATGGCTAAAAAACGCAAAAAGAAAAAAGCACAATGACCATTTAATATCTAACCTTAATTAAAACCAATATGAAATCCGAAAGAAGATCGATCATCAAAAAATTGTTTGCATCGGTAGCAGGTATTGCCGGAATTGGCGTTGCTGCCAAAGCCGCTCCCGCGGAAGTTTTGCCAGCAGGGGCCACCCCCGCCCCCACTCATGAAAGTGGCAGCGTAGAAATGCTTCAGGATGTGCCGTTATTTGCCGGTCATACCATTTTCAATAATCTCGTTTTTATAGCTGGCAAAGGCGCTCACGTCCCGGGGGACGTGACATCGCACACCAAGATTGTTTTGGATTCGATTGAAGAGGAACTGAAGAAGGCTGGCTCTTCCATGGATAAAGTGTTGAAGGTGAATGTTTACCTGGACAAAATCGAGGACTGGGCAACAATGAACGCAGTATATAAAGGCCGCTTCGGAAAAAAACCACCGGTTCGCACCACTGTCGCCGTTAAAGGAATCCCTGGCGACTCGCTGATTGAGATCGACTGCATCGCGTATATCTAGTTTCTGGTTTCTTCGGGGTTGGACTTACAAGTCTTCAAGATTTGGTAAGTCCAACCTTAGAAAACCGACTAATATTCCGCTAAACTTAAATTAGCCGGCAGATAATTTTAAATAAAAAAATTAAATCGATCTTATATTTTAAATTTCAGCGAGAAACAGTTACTTTGTTGTCTTACCGTACCAAATTTGAACAAAAGACAACGTATCGCTGAGGAGAACATCGTTCTCTTGGATCTCTGGCGCCAATCCCAGGCCGGGGACAGTCTGGCGTTTTGCCAGCTGGCCGACAAGCAGTACCGCACGCTTTTCAATTACGCCACCCAATTCACTTCCGATCGGGAGTTCATCAAAGATTCAATTCAGGAACTGCTGATACACATTTGGGAGAAACGCGAGACCATCCATATCCAATTTGTTTCGATCTACTTCCTGAGAGCATTGCGCAACCAGTTGATGCAGGAATTCCGCCGAAACAATGCTTCCCACTCATTGCTTGACATTGACGAGGCAGGTCAGATTTCTGATTATCAGACGATTGAAACGGAAATAGAAAATCACGAGGCCTTCACCGAAAATCAATTTAAAGTGCGTAGCGCCCTGGAAGAGCTCCCCCGCCGCCAGAAAGAAGCCATTTTCCTGAAATATTTCGAAGGAATGGATAATGAACAAATTGCGGACCTGATGCAGGTTAACAGGCAATCCGTGGCTAACTTATTGTTCAAGGCAATTACATCGCTGAAAGCACAGATGCACTGGGCCGGGCATGTAATGATTGTGCTGCTTTTTTCTTGGGAATAGGTTAGAAATCGTTGTATCATCTGCTTCATCAAGCCTAACAATTCCTAGTTGCCTTCTAATTGCCTCACAAACGGTGCTATGAATGCGGTGGCACTGTCGCCTGCTGACATCGCGCAAAGTCCGATTCCTCAGTTGAAATGATCGCACCCAAGCTACCACAATCCCCCAAAAGGGTCATTTTCGGTGATGCTTTCGAGGGAATCCTGAACATATAGTCCAGGCGCATCACTGATATTTTCCATTACCTCTTCAACGGTCCCTCCTTGCGTCATAACTGCCGGTATCTCTCTGGTTCACCAGTTAAAAACGCTTAGCTCCGGGATATTAAGACCGTAAATTTCGTGGCAAAAATTTTGAAATATGCCCCAAGCTCACAACCAATCTTATACGGAACATACAAGTTTTAATCGTGGTCGGAATTGTAATCTAAAACAACTTTATCATCTGCCCCTTCTTTTTTCTGACAACCTCAAACCCAGCATTATCAAAAGAAAGAAATACGCAGCATCGCACGCAAGTAATTGTCCGATCGGCAGGGAGTTCATCAGCCACCAGCATAAATTCCTAAAATAATTTCCACAAAAAGAGTATTACCCCAATCATTCTGCATCCTTATAGAAATTGGCCTATTTTTATTTGCTTGTTATGCATAATTACCGCAATTTTCTTCCGGAGGAGCTCGCTGCCGATCCGTCTTTCAGAAGCTGGGTCTTGTTCAACGATCCCGCTCAGGAAGAGGTATGGAGGGAATGGATGGAGGAGAATCCCGACAAGCTCGAACTGGTAACCCGCGCAAAGCACTTTCTGGCAATGACCGAAACGGAATTCGACCAGATCTCGGACGAAGAAATTGCCAATGAAATCTACAGGCTATCCCATGCAATAGGCGAGAAAGCTGCCAAAAAATCATCGATCTGGCTTCGTTTCAAGCCTAATTGGTACCATATGGCCGCTTCGGTCCTGCTCCTTATTTTTGCGGGCTGGTGGCTTCACAAGCAAACTGCCTCACAGCAACAGTCGGATCAATACAAAGCCATATTGAGCCAGATTACCGAGCCTTTGGTGGAGGTCAACAATACGACCGAAAAGGCACAACTGGTGATCCTGGAAGACGGGAGTTCAGTGCTGCTGCAACCGGAAAGCCGCATTACTTATCCTAAGAAATTCGAAAGCAATAAAAGAGAGGTATTCCTGAATGGAGAGGCATTTTTTGAAGTTGCCAAAAACCCGGACAAACCCTTTTATGTATACGCAAGAACATTGGCCACGAAAGTATTGGGGACCAGCTTCAAGGTGAGTGCATTTGATGATGACCGGGAGGTGAAAGTGGTAGTCAAAACAGGAAAAGTATCGGTTTTCCCGATGACCAAGGAAGCATTGGCCAATCAGCATGCAACTGATAAGCTCGGCGGAATGGTGCTGACACCCAACCAGCAAATCACTTATGCAGCCAAAGAACTGCGCCTGACGCGAAGCCTGGTGCCCGACCCGAAACTGCTCGAATTGCCGATCCAGAGACAATCCTTTGAATTTAAAGGCACCCCGATTAACGATGTTTTCGCGACACTCGAAAAATCCTACGGGGTAAAGATCATTTTTGATGGCGAGGTTATGCAAAACTGCTATCTGACCGCCTCACTTTCAGATGAGCCGCTTTTTGAAAAGATAAACCTGATTTGCAAGACCATTGGTGCAGAATACGAGCAAATGGACGCCAGCATTATTATCACCAGCAAAGGCTGCTGGTAGCTCATACCTTTCTCTTAACTGACTACAATACGGTGATGCCTATGAATAGAATCTATTACTAATTGCTCCAAAAGAAAAAGTCGATGATGCTGCAACATCACCGACCCAGTTTAGTCCCCCTCGTTTGTTCAAAACCGACATCCGCCAAGGCGGGCTGTCAGGGAATCATAATGCCGAATTTTAACCGACAAAAATCAAAATTATGTCAAAAACAGTACAATTTCACCATGCTTTACAGAAAATCATGCGCATTACGCTGTATCAAGCCCTACTCTCCATCGCCTTCGGCACGCTCGTGCACGCCAACGATGTGCGTGGACAAAGAGTTTTAGAACAAAAAGTGACTTTGCGATTGACCAATGCCGACATTGACAAGGCATTGGAAAAAATTGAGAACGTGACGAGGGTCAAGTTTATGTATAACCCTCAGATTTTCAATAGCCAGAAATCGACTTATAAATTCCAGGAAGAAGCGCTTTCGGAAGTCTTGAATAAAATCCTGACCCCGCACAAAGTTACTTACGAGGTGGTGCAGGACCGCATTATCCTGAAGAGGGAGCAAGTTCCGGTACAAGAGGATGTTCCGACGAGCAAAGTGGCACCCAAACGCAACGTTACGGGCAAAGTAACCGACGAAACAGGCGCAGGCCTGCCGGGTGTGAGCGTGTTGGTAAAAGGCACGCAACGCGGCACTTCTTCCGACTCGGAGGGAAAATATGCGCTGGATATCCCCGATGCAGAAGTAGCCTCGACCGTTCTGGTATTCAGCTTTGTAGGTTATACCTCACAGGAAATTACAATCGGCTCGCAGACAGACCTGAACGTACAGCTTGCACCCGAAGCAAAAGCACTGAACGAGGTAGTGGTAACCGCTTTGGGTATTTCCAAAGAAAAGAAGGCACTTGCTTACGCGGTGACAGAGGTAAAAGGTAGCGAGTTTACTCAAGCCCGCGAAAACAACGTGGCCAATGCGTTGACCGGCAAGATAGCGGGTGTCAATGCAACCGGTATGGCTACCGGCCCAGGGGGTTCCAGCCGTATCATCATCCGCGGTAACGGATCACTGAGCGGCAATAACCAACCCTTGTATGTGATCAACGGTATGCCTATGGACAACAGCGTACCGGGTGGCGGAAACGCGTCGGACGGAAATGGCAACAACACCGACCGTGGTGACGGCATCGGCGGTATCAATCCCGACGACATCGAATCGATCAGCGTTCTGAAAGGCGGCCCTGCTGCCGCGCTTTATGGTGCCCGCGCTTCCAACGGGGTTATTTTGATCACTACCAAAAAGGGACGTGCTCAAAAAGGCATCGGAGTAGAGTATAACGGTAACTTCAGTGTAGATAACCTCTCCATCATCCCTGACTGGCAATATGAGTACGGACAAGGCGTGGATGGTGTGAAGCCAACTACTCAAACGCAGGCAAAAAGCTCCGGCCGCTTGTCATACGGAGCAAAAATGGATGGTACCGATGTGATCCAGTTTGACGGCCAGATGCGTCCGTATTCTCCTCAGAAAAACAACCTCAAAAACTTCTATCGTACCGGGAAAAACTATATCAACTCCATTTCATTTACAGGCGGTAACGAGGTTATTAATTTTCGTTTCGGGCTGAACAATACCAGTGCAACAAGCATTGTGCCTAATTCTTCATTCAACAGGAGAATTGCCAACCTGAACCTGAACGCACAATTGGGTAAAAAACTGAGCATCGAGACGGTCGTGCAGTACAACATCGAAAATGGTCATAACCGTCCGAAAGTAGGTTACGCAGATTACAACCCACACTGGGCCACTTATCTGATCGCCAACACAGTGGATATCAGGAGCCTTTCGCCCGGCTACGATGCCACAACCGGCAAAGAAGTAGAATGGAACCCGGTACCTGCCGCTCCAAACCCATACTTCGTGATCAACAAATTCAAAAACGAAGACCGCAAAAACCGTTTCCTTGGGCAGGCCAATATTAAGTATGACATTTTGGACAACCTGTTCATCAAAGGAAGCGTGAGTCAGGATTACTACAACTTCAATTACGAATTCGTGGTGCCGTCCAACAACGCTTACCAGCCCTTGGGAACTTACGAGGCTAAGAAAATTACCTCGTCGGAAACAAACGGAATGCTTACCCTGAATTACAGCAAGGATTTCTCCGAGAACTTCAACTTCTCCGCATTGGCCGGTGGTAACATGCAAAGAAGCATTTACGATCAGACCGCGTTCAACGGAACTGAGTTTACTATTCCCGGATTTTACAGCTTTACCAACCTGGCGACGACCACTACGGTTCCTACTTATACCAAAAGCGGTATCAACTCCCTGTTTGGTTCGGTGGATTTGGGTTACAAAGGTTTTGCATACATCACCATGTCGGGCCGCCAGGATTGGTTCTCGGTGCTGAACACAGCTAGTAACAGCATTTTCTATCCGGCAATCGGTGGATCGCTGATCCTGTCAGAAGCGTTCAGACTGCCGGCTGCGGTGAGCTTTGCAAAACTGCGTGGTTCATGGGCACAAGTGGGTGGTGCCAACGTGGCTGCCTACCAGATCTATCAGAGTTACAGCATGGCGCAAGGTGGCCACAATGGTCGTCCGGTGCAGCAATTGGGATCGGCATTGGTGCCTAACCCTAACCTGAGACCGCTTACTTCCACCACTTATGAAGCAGGTATCGAAGCCAAGTTCCTTCAAAACCGCCTGGGATTAGACCTAACCCTGTACAATCGTAAGACGACCAATGACATTGTCCAAAGCAACATCGCATCTTCCTCAGGCTACACATCAGCGCTGTTGAACGTGGGTGAACTGAGCAATAAGGGAGTAGAGCTTTTGCTGACCGGTACGCCTGTTAAATCGGGCAATTTCTCCTGGGATATCAGCTACAACATGGCTTACAACAAAAGTGAGATCATTAAACTGGACGATAAACTTCCCAGTTTGACAGTCGGTACTGGTGTAGGTGGCGGTATCATCAACAACTATGTAGGAGGTACTTATGGTGAGGTATGGGGTTATAACAAAAAGAAAGACGCCAACGGAAATACGGTATTCAACACAGCCAGCGGCTATGCGGTAAGAGGTGATCTGCAAAAAATGGGCAATGGTATCCCTCCCTGGACAATGGGTATCACCAACAATTTCAAATACAAAAATTTCTCACTGAATATCCTGGTAGACGGCAAGTTCGGAAGCGTGGTTTATTCCAACATGTACCAGTATGCCTATCGTTTCGGCTTGCCGAAAGAGACGCTTCCAGGTCGTGAAACCGGTGTAACTGTTACAGGCGTAACTCCTGAGGGCGCTCCTTTCACCAAGTTCTGGGAGAAAAAAGATGTGGATACCTACTATGACAATGATAAGAACTACACGGGTATTTTTGTGTTCAACAACGATTTCATCAAGCTGCGTCAGGTGATCCTGAGCTACAACCTGCCTGTCTCGAAGTTCTCGCTCCTGGGTACCAAGCTGCAATCCGCTTCACTCTCGCTCGTGGGACGTAACCTTCTGCTGCTCTACAAAGACAAGAGGAACAATTACTTCGATCCTGAATCCAGCTATACCAACGGTAATGCGCAAGGTCTGGAAGCATTTGGTGTACCAAGAACCAGGAACATCGGTGTGAACCTGCAAGTGAAATTTTAATCATTAAAAATATTTAGTGAATATGAAAAAATACTTAAAGCTGCTATATCTGGCCCCGATGGCCTTCTTCATTGCTTCCTGTGACAACGGGTTTGAGGAAATGAATGTCAATCCCAATGCTTCCACCGAAGTGGTTCCCGGTTTCCTTTTCACCCGGACACAGCTTACGACGGTGAGTAACAACTTTACAGGTGCTGCCTACCTGACCATCGGCGGTTCCATGCAACACTTTGCCACCTACAAGGAAGTTCCGGCTGCGGGTGACAAATATTTCAATTATAGCTACTCCACTGGCAGCTGGGCATTGTATGGCGGCGATCCTGCTACTGCCGGTGCGGTAATCGATGTGGAGCAGGTGATCGGTGCGGTGAAGACCTCTCCAGAAGATGTGAACAAACTTTCCGTAGCCCGTATCTGGAAAGCTTATCTGTACCACAGGCTGACAGACATGTATGGTGATATTCCCTATTCAGAAGCCGGAAAAGCGCTTACTGACAAGAATTTTACCCCGAAATACGACACGCAGGCTTCTATCTACGCAGATATGCTCAAAGAGATCGAGGAGTCAATCGCCGCATTCGACGCCAGCAAAGCCACTTTTGGCACTTCCGACCTTATCTATGGCGGCGACGTGACGAAATGGAAGAAGTTCGGCTATTCATTGATGCTGCGTCTGGGTATGCGCCTGACGGAAGTGGATCCTGCCATGGCCCAAACCTGGGTGAAGAAGGCAATTGCCGGTGGCGTGATCACCAGTGATTCCGATATGGCCACCATTGCTTATGTGGACGGATCCGTTACAGCGAGCCGCAATTTCATTGCAAGCGGCCTGATGAGTACGGATTACGTGAATCCGGGCGGCGACAATGTAGAAGGCGGTAAATTCTCGAAAACGCTGATCGACTATTTGAAAACCACCAAAGACCCTCGCCTGAATGTGATCTCCATCGTGTGGGTACCTTCTGCGGATGGGAAAACGTTCACTGCGGATACAACTACCGCCTTGCAAAAGGGAATGCAAAATGCAGCATTCAATAGTTTGCCCGGCGATTTCAATACTTATTCGGAGCCCAATCCTGCGACTATCCTGAAATACAGCGCGCCTTTACTGGTGTTCACCAGCGCCGAGATGCACCTGCTTCTGGCAGAAGCAAACCTGAGAGGCTGGTACAATGCTACCACTGCGGAAGCCGAATACAATGCGGCGGTAACCTCAGCGATGAAGCAATGGGCATTATTTGGCAACGCGGGTGTCATTTCAGATGCAAAAATCGCTGCATACCTGAAAGCCAATCCGTACAAAGCTGCCGGAACATTGGCTGAGCAAATGGAACAGATCGGCACACAAAAATGGGTGAGCCTGTTCCTGGAAGATGAATACGAGATCTTCTCGAACTGGAGACGTACCGGCTACCCCAAGCTGACGCCAACCAACTATCCGGGCAACCTGACCGGCGGCAAAATTCCGACCCGTTTTGTGATCCCCGATTCGGAAGAAACATATAACAGAGATAACTTCTATGAAGCACGTACCCGTCAGGGTGGCACCAATACACTTTCAAGTGTGGTTTGGTGGGATAAGTAATCAGTAGTGCCTTATTTATTGCGGATTGCGGGGTCAAACCTGCAATCCGTTCTTATTTTTAAAGCAATAAAAAAATACGGGGATAGAATGAGGATCTGCGGGTCTTTTTTTGTCTTAACAATAATGAAACCTGAACCCGATCATGCCGAAGATTTTAAGTAATACGTCGCTGGCGGCCTTGCTGGCCGTCTGTTTTTTGTTCCCCGGATTTGTCAAAGCGCAATTACTGAACGAAATCCGCATTGAACGCCATAAGGCGGTACCAATGCGCGACGGCGTAATTCTGTATGCAGACGTTTACCTCCCGGCTTCACCCGGCAAATATCCGACCATTGTCACCCGCACGCCTTACGGGTCCCAGCGGGACGCCGTGCATCAGACCATGATCAAGTTTGCCCAGCGGGGCTATGCAGTGGTAGTGCAGGATGTGAGGGGCCGCTATGAAAGTGACGGTAAATGGGTCCCTTTTTTCGACGAAGCCAAGGATGGATATGATACCATTGAATGGGCAGGCACGCAGCCCTTCTCCAATGGAAAAGTGGCGACCCAGGGGGGAAGTTATCTGGGACATAACCAATGGCAGGCGGCCAGTTTAAACCCTCCACATCTTGTAGCTGCGTTTCCATCGCTGGCGTCGACCAACATTTACGCCAACTGGATCACCATGGGAGGCGCATTCAGGCTGAGCTTTAATTACGGCTGGGGCGTCGTGCGGATGCCCAATAAAATCATGCTGCCCCAATACTGGCACACTGAAAATTACACGCCGGAAGAACTGAAATACGCGAATATTTTAATGCATTTACCATTGAAAGACGGTGATCTGCAAAGCGCCGGTTCTGTGGTACAACATTACCGCGACTGGATCGAACACGAAAGTTATGACACCTATTGGAAATCGATCAGTGACGAGGAACGCTTCAATAAAATAGACGTACCTACTTATGTTTCCGGCGGCTGGTTTGACATCTTTTTGATGGGCACGATCAACGGATATGTGGGAATGAAAACCAAAGGCGCTACACCGGAAGCCAGAAAAGGTGCGCGGATGATCATCGGTCCATGGGGGCACGGGCCCAGTCAGTCATTTGGAGACGTCGATTTTACACCCGCCGCTTTGATTGACCAATTCGAGACTGAGCTCAGTTTTTTTGATCACCATCTGAAAGGTGTCAAAAACCAGATCGATACCGACAAGCCGGTGAAACTATTTTATATGGGCGCCAATCAATGGAGAAGCGAAACCGACTGGCCGATTCCTGGCACCAAATACCGGGAACTGTACCTGAGTAGTAACGGCACGGCCAATTCGGTGCGCGGAAACGGGACATTGACTTTTTTTAAGCCAACCAAAGCCAGCACGGATACTTACCGGTACGACCCGCAAATGCCTGTACCGACCACGGGCGGCAATAATTGCTGCGGCACCCCTACCCTGTCCGGTCCGCGCGACCAGCGCCCTTTGGAACAGCGGGAGGATATCCTGGTTTACACCGGCGAATTTCTTGAAAAACCATTGACTATCGCAGGGCCGGTAAAAATGAAATTGTTCGCGGCAACTGACGGGCCGGATACCGATTGGATGGTCAAGCTGGTTGATGTCCAGCCCAATGGCTTTGCTATGCCGGTTTCGGAGGGAATTTTGAGGGCGAAGTTCCGTGAGGGCCTCGACAAATTGAAGCTCTTGACACCCAATCAGGTTTATGAATACGAGATAGAAATGACAGGAACTGCCCATGTTTTTCAGCCCGGGCACCGCATCCGGATCGATATCACATCCAGTAACTTTCCGCAGTTTGACAGGAACCCTAATACCGGCGAGCCACTTGGAAGCAGTGCGAAAACACGCATTGCCCAGCAAACTGTTCATCACGGCGGAAGCCGGATCAGCCATATGATACTGCCGGTAGTATCGGACCTGAGCTCCGATTGAATCTTAAACAAACACAATAGCGTACCTTTATCCACCCAAGTCCTGAATCGTTAATTATTTTTATTCTATGAAATTAAAGTTCCTTAGTTCTCTCGCTATCATGGCTTTGCTGCTGAGCAGCAGGCATTCAACCCAGGCTCAAACCATTTCTAAAGACGAATTGATATTCCTGACATCCGAATGGAAGGGAGAGAGGTTTCCGGACGGGCGCCCGAAAGTTTCAGACGATATGGTACGCCGGGCCAAAGAAATCAACATTGAAGAGGCTTGGGTAGTATTGAAAAACGGAGGGTACAATTCCCAGTTCGAAGGCAACTGGAAAATGGTGCACCCCGACGTGGTAATCGCCGGCCGCGCGTTAACCGCCCAGTTTATGCCATCCCGTCCCGATATCGAAAAAAACATCAAAGACCGCGGCACGAAAAACGGGCGGATCGGGAACACGAATTCCTGGCCGATTGATGTGCTGAGCAAAGGGGACGTTTACGTGGCCGACGGCTTTGGAAAAATCGCGGAAGGAACGCTGATAGGCGACAATCTTGCCAATTCCATTTACGCCAAATCAGGCAACGGCGTTGTATTCGATGCGTCGGTGCGAGATCTGGAAGGTCTGTCGAAAATTGAAGGTTTCAATGCATTTGTCCGCGATTTCGATCCATCTTACCTGAAAGACGAGGTATTAATGGGCCTGAATACGCCGATCCGCATCGGACGCGCGGTAGTACTGCCTGGCGACCTGGTTCTCGCCAAAAAAGAGGGCGTGATTTTTATCCCGGCGCATATGGTCGAGAAAGTGGTAGTTACTGCCGAGTTCATCGCATTGCGTGACAAATTTGGCATCCAGATGTTGAAAGAAGGTAAATACACGCCGGGCCAGATCGACAGCCAATGGTCGGATACGCTGAAGTCGGACTTCCTGAAATGGCTGGACAAAAACCCGAACGAGATCCCTATGAAACGTTCGGAGCTGGATGAATATATGAAAAAGAGGACCTGGTAATTTGTTTAAGCAACGCATTATGAACATTTATAAAATCCTCTCCGGTGCTGCGGCATTGTGCCTGCTCGTGGCGCTATATCTTGCTTTTAGCGGCAGCCTACCTTCCGCAGGCCCTTTTTTTATCGCTTTCTTCCTGGCGATGGCGGTCAGTTTTCGTGGCTACGAAAAACTGAAGGGCTTTACTTATACCACCGTTATTTTTGCGGCCGTTACAACCGCCCTGTACTATCCCCAGTATTTCCTTACTGTGGGCGATTTTAAACTTTCAACGCTCATTACCCCTTTAATCCAGATCATCATGTTCGGCATGGGGACTTCTATGAGCTTTGGCGATTTCGTGGGCGTCGTAAAAATGCCGAAAGGAGTGTTGATTGGAGTATTCAGCCATTTTATTATCATGCCAAGCATTGGGTTTACTTTGGCAAACCTCAGCGGCTTTCCACCCGAAATCGCAGCAGGCATAATCCTGATCGGATGCTCTCCCAATGGTATGGCTTCCAATGTGATTTCTTACCTGGCCAAAGCCAACCTGGCACTTTCCATTACAATCACCGCGATTTCAACGATGCTGGCCCCAATCGTTACACCGATTTTGATGAGCTTTCTGGCAGGCGCTTTTGTGAAGATCGACACGCTGCATATGATGTGGGATATTATCAAAATGGTGATCATTCCCATTGGTGCCGGATTGGTTTTCAATAAACTATTCAGCGGAAAAGTAAAATGGCTGGACGCGGCGATGCCGCTGATATCGATGGCGGGTATAGCTTTCATTATTGTGATCATTACCGCCGCCGGACGCGATAGCCTGCTCACCATTGGCCCTACCCTGCTGCTGCTTGTGCTGATCCACAATCTTTCTGGTTATACCCTGGGTTATTGGTCGGGCAGGTTGTTCAAAATGAGCGAACGAGATTGCCGGACGATTGCCATTGAAGTGGGTATGCAAAACGGCGGCCTCGCTTCCGGGATTGCGAAGGAAATGGGCAAAATGGCCACTGTTGGTTTGGCACCCGCGATTTTCGGTCCGCTGATGAATATCACTGGGTCGATTCTGGCATCGTGGTGGCAAGGGAAACCTACCGGCGACGAGGAGACCTATGTTGAAACGGGGCGTGCCCATTAGGAAGTTGGAATGTCGTCTCAAGCCAGCATTCCTGCGTCCGAAGGTCTCGATACCCGAAAGATTTCAGCTATTTGCGGTGCGGGGGACCTCTACCATGTTGCTCGTAGTCTCCGGACTATGAGCAACTGCATTAATCTTCTTCCAGCAATAGCTGCATGAAAACGAGATCGAGCCATTGGTCAAACTTAAACCCGACTTCTTTCAAATAGCCTTTTTCAACAAACCCGTATTTTTTGTGAAATTCGATGCTGCCGCGGTTCGCTGCATCAATGCCGCCAATCATCGTATGGATCCCCGACTCTTTGGCGCGCTGGATCAGGCTGCCCAGCAATTTTCCTCCTATTCCCATCCCCCTCGATTTTTCGTCCAGATAAATGGAATGCTCTACGCTGAATTTGTATCCGATTTTGGGCCGAAAAATATTGTAGGAACCGTAACCAATCACGATACCCTCTAATTCAGCTACAATCACAGGCATGCCATCGCTGAACATCTGGTCCAGCCATGCTCTTTGCTGTTCCAGTGTCCGGGGTTCGTAATCGTAAATAGCGGTCGTATTGAGAATGGCGTGGTTAATAATTTCAAGCAGAGAAGGCAGGTCCTTAGGAGTGGCACTTCTGATTATAAGATCCATCAATGTAAAACTGGTCGTTGTCAGGTTAATAAACGGGGTTAAAGTTACCCTATAATTCTTGAAAAAGAATTGGCAAAAAAAGCCTTTTATTTGATAGATTCGTCGGTAAAACAAAAGGGCAATGCTAGAGCAACAGGAACGGAAAAGATATAGCAGGCAAATATTGCTCCCTGAATTTGGGCTGCCGGGACAGGAAAAGTTAAAATCGGCCCGAGTTTTGGTGGTTGGGGCAGGTGGCCTGGGTTGCCCCGTCTTACAATATCTGACCGCCGCCGGCGTGGGCCATATCGGGATTGTAGACGACGATACGGTTGATATGACCAACCTGCACCGGCAAATTCTCTATGCTGCGGCTGATATCGGCAAAAACAAAGCGCTGACATCATCAGACAAGCTCTCGGTTTTAAATCCTTTTGTAACATTCACACCCTATCCGGTCCGGCTAACCGAATCCAATGCGGAAAAATTGATTCAGGATTTCGACCTGGTCATCGATGGGTCCGATAACTTTCCGACACGTTACCTGATCAATGATTTTTGCGTAAAGCTGGGAAAACCATTCGTTTTTGGATCTATTTTAAGGTTCGAAGGACAGGTTTCGGTATTTAACTATCAGGGTGGCCCTACCTACCGCTGCCTTTTCCCCGATACCAGCGAAGAAGACAATTGTGCTGAAGCCGGCGTAATCGGTATTCTCCCCGGACTAATTGGAAGTTATATGGCCAATGAAGCCATGAAACTAATCTCTGAAATCGGAGAACCACTCTCTGGAAAGTTACTTGTCATTAATGCGTTGACAAATTCGTCATCCGTTTTTCAATTTTCAAAATCTGCTGCGATCAATATAGCCCCTATTGAGCAGACCGCAGCAGTTGCTAAGCAAGAAACCACCATCAGGGAAATTTCCCTCGAAGAATTCGAGGCCCTGCAGAGCACGTATCCCGATCGGGTCGAGCTGATCGATGTCCGGGAATACTATGAGTTCGAAGCCGATCATTTTGGGGGCACGAATATCCCTTTGTCCGATATTCCCGAAAATATTCCCGCCTTTCCTGCACACAAAATCATTGTCTTTTACTGTCAAAGCGGGATCCGCAGCAAAAAAGCCTCCCTGATGCTCCATGAGAGCGGTTTTTCGGGTGAGAACTACTGGGGAAGGAATTGGTAGAACATTTTTACTAAGCAAGATCCAGGCAGATTTCGAAGGTCAATCCTTTTTGCCGACAGCGAAGATCTGTATACTATCTCTCTCCTCGCCGACGGCAGCATTGCACCATTCACAAACTAGACAACAGATATTCAATTGGTGATTAGCTATGAAGCAGAGGCTGTTCGCCCCATTGGAAATCCTTAGAACTACCCAACGAGCAACCAAGTGACTACAAATTCAGATAGGCGTCAGAGCCAATTTCCATAAGCCTTTATCGCAGCAATCGCCGCAATTATTGACTTCGTGACTGGAGAGATTCCAGGATGGCAAACCATTTTAAGCAAACTTTAATACTCTATCAATTACGTAGATTAAATAGTTTTACTATTTTTGTATCCAACGCTCATCATTTCAAAACCAACCGCATGCTTGCCAAAGTGCTTTCGCTCAAACTTCCTTCATCTCCGCTATGGTATATCATTCCGGCAGCCGTTTTGGCATTGCTCGGAATTTTCCTTTTTAGCGGAAGTTCATCCATTGACGGTGAAGATGTTATTAAATTTCTTACCGGAGACTTCGCCTTGTATTTGTTAGTAGGATTAGCTGCACAGCTTGTGGACGGGGCTTTGGGAATGGCATATGGGGTTACTTCCAATTCGTTTCTGCTGTCGCTTGGGGTAACACCTGCGGTAAGCAGTGCAAGCGTGCATTTTGCCGAAATGTTCACAACCGGCGCATCAGCGATCTCGCATTTCCGTTTTAAAAATATTAACAAGAAGCTCTTTAAAAGTCTGCTGATCCCGGGGGTACTTGGAGCCATTGTAGGGGCTTACTTGCTTTCCGATGTGATCGACGGCAATTTCATCAAGCCATTTATCGCATTTTATATGCTGGTCCTCGGGATCATCATTATCCGCAAGGCACTACAAAAGACCATCATCAAAAATAAAACCAAAAGAATCAGCGTACTGGCAGCAGCCGGAGGGTTTCTGGATTCCATTGGTGGGGGAGGTTGGGGACCGATTGTTACCTCAACCTTGCTGGGACAGGGCCGCGACCCTAGGTACACCATCGGTTCTGTCAATGCTGCCGAATTTGCTGTGGCATTTTCCAGCGGGGTAACCTTCCTGCTTTTCAGCGGGATTAATAACTGGCAGGTTGTATTAGGGCTGATCACGGGAGGCGTAATCGCTGCTCCTTTCGGTGCGATGCTTGTAGGCAAGATCCGCCGCAAACCATTGATGCTGATCGTAGGTTTCCTCGTAATCGGGCTTAGCATCCGCACCATTCTTCAAAGCATTTAATCCTTTTCAGGCAGCTGTAAAACGAAATTCCTTAGTTTTGCGGAAATCGTTTTACATTATGCTCACCGATTTCGGATATATTCTTCTATTCATTATTTCAGGTCTGGTACTGATCGGCGTGATGCTGACCATTGCCAGATTTCTCCGCCCAGATCGTCCCAATGAAGAAAAACTAACGACCTACGAATCGGGTGAGGATCCGCTGGGCAATGCGAATATTCAGTTTAACGTGCGTTTTTACGTGGTAGCCCTCGTCTTTGTCCTTTTTGAAGTCGAACTCCTGTTTATGTTTCCCTGGGCAGTCGTATTCGGTAACGAAGAATTGATCGCCCAGACCAATGGTGCCTGGGGATGGTTTGCGATGGCAGAAATGACGGTTTTTGTTGGAATACTGATTTTGGGACTCGCTTATGCCTGGGCCAAGGGGTATCTGGACTGGGTAAGGCCTAAACCGCAAATACCGGAAATAAAATCGCCGGTACCAGCTGACTTGTATCAAAAAATAAACGAACGGTATAAAACCTGACTGAAAGGGCAAGGAGGTGCTTTCAGTGCATCCCACCCCATTTTTTCATGCCAGGTTTTGGAAACATTACCACGCCCAGCTGGATATAAACCTGGTTCACTTTCAGGTTCCCCAAATCGCTTACCGTCACATTTTCCCCTTTCCATTTTCTTTTCCCAAGAATCGGCTGATGATAGGTCGCCTTTGCGCTTAAGTACACTTTGTCATTGAATTTTGGCATAAAATTCATTTTATAATCTACGCCGACTCCCCCATGCAGGTTAACATTGCCCGTGTACAGCCGCACCGCCTGAAAAGCCGAAGGGTTATTGACCAACTGGGAAATGGTGGTGGAGCTATTGCTCCTGATATTCAGCCGGTAAAGCATCAAATCTACACCCAGTGGAATGGTCACATTCCAGCGCGGGCTATTGACGAGTTTTGGGCCGCCGTCGGTTCCTATGCCAATTCCATTGAGGTAGGCCTTTTTCTCGTCCTTATCCTTGGTGTAATTGGTACTGTTCATCAGGATAAGACGCCCCTCGGAGAACCACTTATCCGACTCCGTCCTTCTGGCCAACACCAGCGATCCCATAAAGGAAGTAAATGGTTTTACTTGCAGACGGGCGAGTTGTTCCCTGATCACCTTATTATTCGGAAGTAATCCGAACTCTGCGTAGATCGCCATCCCGCTTTTGAAAATCCTTACCGTACTGTCGGTCTGCGCCCGGACAAATCCCATTGAAACCAAAAGCAAAGTAATACTGAAAAGTAGTTTGTTTTTCATCATGTTGTGATTAATAGTATATGGTTTGTAACGTACGCCGAAACGGTTTCTTACCAAATATGGTTACTTTTGTGTGAACCGGACAGGATACTGAAAGCAATATCCATACCAGTTATTTCCACCCCGATTGAACCCATGAATGAACGAATAAAAACCGGTGACGGTGGTATCATCCTTACCAACGCAGAAGACCTGATGAATTGGGCACGCCTTTCTTCTTTGTGGCCAATGGGCTTCGGATTGGCATGCTGCGCTATAGAGATGATGGCAGCATATGCGTCTACCTACGATCTCGAGCGGTTCGGTATATTCCCCAGGCCTTCTCCACGGCAGTCCGATGTAATGATTGTGGCCGGAACTGTGACCTTTAAAATGGCGGACAGGATACGTAGATTGTACGAACAAATGCCCGAACCGAGATATGTGATTTCCATGGGCAGCTGCTCCAATTGCGGCGGGCCTTATTGGGAGCATGGGTATCATGTGGTAAAGGGAGTCGACAGGATTATACCGGTGGATGTATACGTTCCGGGATGTCCGCCCAGGCCGGAGGCGCTCATTGGAGGGTTTATGAAATTACAGGAAAAGATCAGAAATACGCATACACCAGCTCCCGAACTGTTTCTCGAAGCAGAAGCAGCACAAATAGTCAAGGTCTGATGATCAGCAAAAGTCTATGAATTTTCAGGAAATAACAGGGTTAATCGTGGAGCGGTTCCCCGATCTGCCTATCGATGCCGATACAAAAGGACCGCAGCCCATTCTGGTGGTTCCCGCCGCCCGCATAGCGGATGTTTGCCGCTTTTTGTTCGAAGATGAAAGGCTTTACTTTGATTATCTGGCCTGTATCACAGCAATTGACAACGGTGCCGGGTTAGCGACGATGGAAGTAATTTATAATTTGACGTCCATTCCCTATCATCTTAATTTTACTCTCAAAACGATTTTTCCAAGAAACGTGCCGGGGGCACCCCTTCCTTCCGTGCCCACCGTTTCACATATCTGGCGCACCGCCGACTGGCACGAAAGGGAAGCCTTTGACCTGATGGGCATACACTTCGAAGGTCACCCCGATCTACGAAGAATTTTGCTTCCGGAAGACTGGGAAGGTCACCCGTTGCGCAAGGATTACCATGCCCAGGACCGCTATCATGGGATTTATGTACGGTATGAAGATGGCACGATGGGACCGTTTTCAGAGAATTCCGACAGGGCCTAACGGGTCGTCATTTTTGCGCGCCTGCCACCATGCGGAAATAAACAGGACAAATTTGGTAGCCTGAAAAAGGCTCGTTATTTTTCGTTGTCAATCTCTAATAGCCAAGTGCATGCGCTTCATCATTATAACCATTTTTCTTACTGGTTTAATATCCAGTTCATTCGCGGCCACCGACTCACTGGTTATCAAAGGACGGATTCAAAATCTGAGCGGCAGGCTTTACCGGCAAGCTTCCTTTATTAATTTCTCCCGCAATAACATTCTCCAGCCCCAGTCCGAACTGAGCAAGCAGGCACCTTTGGAAGCCGATGGCAGTTTTCGGGTTTCGTTACCCATGTTATTTGCTCAAGAGGAAATTTATCTCGATTATGGCGGCCGGGCATTCGCTACGTTTCTTGGCTCTCCGGGAACGGTCGAAATAACCTTTAACGGGGATTCTATAGGAAAGGCAAAGAAGCTGTTCTACTTTGCCGGGGTGAATGCGGATGCAAATAACCAATACCCGTTGTATGTCGAGGCGGAGGATAAGCTAGCGGCAGCGAGCAAAATAAATACACCGGTAGGTGTTACTTCTCCAAAGGAACTGCTCGGCCCAAATTTCTTCAGGACCTTCTGGGAAAAAAACACTGCCGACGCCACATCGGCGGTCAATGCAAGGGAGGTGCTCAGACTTTCCTCCCTTCAGAATGTTGGTCAGAGAGCCATGCTATCCCCTGTTCTGTATCAATGGGTTAAGTCGTTGACCGACGAAGAAGGTCTGCAATTATTGTATGAGCATTCGCTTGGAACTGATTATATTTTGTCCAAGGCACTGCTGGACAGTCTTCAAAGATTGAAAGAACCACCATTGACGGGCCAGCGGGTACTATGGGCCAACCGGTTTGGCAACTACGCCGATGTTTTGGTCGCAAATCGCAAATTGGCCAATCCAAGCCGCATTAACTCATTACCAGTGCGTTTAATGGCATCCCTGATCCGTAACAATGCATCGAACCTGACAACAGACGAGCGTCAGCATCTTGAGCAGATTACGACCAACGGGCTGGTCGAAAAAGGAGAGCTTGATTTTATGAACAAGCTTTTTGCCAAAAACGAAATGATCCTGAACCTTCTGTTTAACTATGAGAGGGAAAGCAGGATCTATGGCGAAGTTTTCGACAGCACAGCTGCCGAGTTTCTGAAGGTCCGTTATCTGGCCAAAAACCTGTATCAATTTACCTATCCTCAGCAACTGAGGCTGAGCCAGCACATTCAATCAAGAATAGGGATTCCGCAATTCAAACAATCATTGAACGAGATTGTCGCACTGGAAGTGCGTGACAGTGCCGATATCAGAAAACTCGTGAATTTCAAGGACCTGCGGACCGATCCGGTGGAAGCTTTGCCCGGTTACTGGCTGGCTGCCTCCAATGACCGCGGCACCGCCTGGTTCAACCGTGTACTGGATCGTTACAAAGACAGAACCGTGTATCTGGCCAAGTGGAATATTGAGGACCCGAAAAGCCGCGAGCTATTGGATTACATTCCTTCGATTCAGGCCAGTGTGCCGGAAGATGTGGTCTTTCTGTTCGTCCATCTTCCCAATGAAGAGTTGGTTACCTCAGAAACACTCCTCAAACAGTACATTGTAAGGCATAAGCTGAAAGGGGTGCATTTGTTTATGAGCAATGACCAAATGATGGACTTACTTTTCAGGCTCAATCCATTGGACGCTGCCACATTCTCAACCATCCGGCCCAATGGCAAGTTTGCATTGAAAAACGCGCCTGCGCCCAGTGACAAAGAAAAGACCATTCAGGCAATCATAGACGCTGGCAAGTAAGCTATATCTGACAGTCCTCCATTTACGTTAAGTTTGTTGGTTTGGAATTTTGCTTGGCCCGATGTGTAGATATTTATTGCTGCTGATACTGGTTTCTGGTCTTGCTTCGGCTCAAAAGCCCGATAGTCTGGCCACTTACAGCCGCGACAGCATTACATATACCAATCTCAAAGCACGGATGTCGAAAACTAAGTTTTCCCGTGCGGTTTACCGGCTGCTCTTCAGAGATGTGTATAACCAAGGCAAAGTTACGGAGGTAAAGGAAATTGAAACCAATCCCTTTACCCCTTTCGAAGGAATGGTAATCCGGAAAATTTACATCCGGCAGCTCAATATCCTGGGTCAATCGGTTTATGATACCACCCGGACGGGAAACAGGCTCGAAAGGTTCCTGAGCAAAAGTGTTCATACCAATACCCGGGAAAGTATCATTCGAAAATCCTTTTTGCTTTTCTCGGAAGGGGATGATATTCAGGCCAAAGTTTTGAAGAACAACGAACGTCTGCTAAGGTCCAATAAGACCATTGTCGATGCACGTATCATTGTAATACCCCGGAAGGACGTTACTTGGATGGCTGATGTAGTAGTGCTCGTGCAAGACGCCTGGTCGCTCAATTTCGGCGGAGGCTTCAGCTCGTTCAAAAAATTCAATGCTAAAATTGAGGATATCAACGTCCGCGGGACCACACATTCCCAGCTGACAGCCATTCGCTGGGACGAAAAGGATTCGATCCGCAAATTCCAGTTCCGCACCATTTACACAGTTCCTTATATTGGCAAAACCTTTATAACCGGCCAGGCCAGTTTCATTTTTGAGAGGGATATCAAAGAGCAATCAGTCCGTTTTTACCGTAGGTTTTTAACCAATGAAACCAAATATGCAGGCGCGGTTGACGTCGGGCATACGACGCTGTTGCAGAATAAAAGAAAGATCGACAGTACCGACATATCCGTCCCGCTCTACCCTACCGAATTTCAATATTATGATATCTGGATAGGACGATCCTTCAGATTTCCATTTAAAGATAGCTGGCTAAGCCAGAATTCGCGTTTGGTGGTCGCTGCCAGGCACAACAAATACCGCTTCCTAGAGCGTCCGCTGGTGTCGCCCGACATGAACAAGATATACTGGAACCGTAGCGCTACGCTGATCAGCCTCGGTTACTCCAACCGAAACTACAAAAGGGACGTCTTGATTTACGGGTTCGGTAGAACGGAAGATGTGCCCATCGGTAGCCTTTTTGCGTTGACAATCGGGCAGGAGAATACAGAATTCGGCCAACGCGGTTATGGTGGTGTCCAATACGCGATCGGCAAGTATCTTCCGCATAATCTGGGATATATGTATAGCATTGCCAATATAGGCAGCTATTCAAAAAATGGAAGGGCACAACAAGGGGTAATCAGCGGCCAGCTTAACTATATCAGTAACCTCATCCCATTCAGATACAGCTTCTTCAGGCAATTCCTGACCGTACGGTATACACATGGTATCAGGCGTGATTCATTGGATTACCTCAATATCAGCGGCGACCAGGGGATCAGAGGTATCAATAACGAGCAGTTGATCGGTACCAAAAGGCTAACCGTTGGTACGGAAACCGTATTTTTCTCGGATAAGAGCTTGCTGGGTTTCCGGATCGCATATTTTGTTTTCGGGGATATAGGCCTGGTAAACGGGGTCCATTCACTCTGGAAAGGGCCTTTGTACCAGGGTTATGGCCTTGGTTTACGGCTCAGGAATGAGAATCTGACATTCAACACCATTCAGATACGAGTGGGTTACTACGCCAATATTCCGGCAAATTCTTCCCCCTGGCGTTTTGGCGCCAATGGAAATGTGCCGCTTCGACTGCGTGACTTTGACATATCCGCGCCCTCCATTGTTCCTCTGCAATAGCCTTACTTTGACTTGATATATATTTGTTTTTCAATAAGTTATATTAAATATTCTAAATTTTTGCAGTAATTTCAACAATACGTCCCTTCTTTTTCGGATATGTGAATTAACTTTGTGGAATTTTTGGACGTACCCCTTCTCAATTACAAGCGGCAACCCCAAAAGTTGTTATAGTTTTTCCTTCATATATCTACACAAATACCATTTACTGTGCCCAAAAATACGAATATCAATTCCGTTCTAATTATCGGTTCAGGTCCAATTATCATCGGTCAGGCATGCGAGTTTGACTATGCAGGTTCTCAGGCAGCCCGTTCGCTGCGCGAGGAAGGGATTGAGGTGGTTCTTATCAACTCCAACCCTGCAACTATCATGACAGATCCAATCAGCGCAGATCATGTTTATCTGCTGCCTTTGGAAAAGAAATACATCGTCGAAATTCTTGAAAAGCATAAGGCGATGGGGAAACCCATCGACGCGGTGCTTCCTACCATGGGGGGGCAAACAGCACTTAACCTTGCCATTGATTGCGACAAAGCCGGGATTTGGAAAAAATATAATGTTGATATCATTGGGGTCGACATCAAGGCGATCGAAACGACGGAAGACAGGGAAAAATTCCGTCTGAAAATGCTGGAACTGGGCGTGAACGTCTGCGACGGACGTACCGCCAGGTCATTTTTGGAAGGGAAAGAAATTGCACAGGAAATTGGATTTCCTCTGGTGATCCGGCCATCTTTCACGCTTGGGGGAACAGGCGGCGGTTTTGTTGAAAAAGAAGAAGATTTTGACAAGGCCCTCAATAATGGTCTGCATGCGTCGCCCGTCCATGAGGTCCTGGTTGAGCAGAGCGTAATGGGCTGGAAAGAATATGAGCTCGAGTTGCTCCGAGACGGAAAAGGTAACTTCATTATCATCTGTTCCATCGAAAACTTTGACCCGATGGGTGTCCATACCGGCGACAGCATCACGGTAGCACCGGCGATGACGCTCCCGGATACACTCTATCAACAGATGCGTGACCTGGCGATCAGAATGATGGACGGCATCGGAAAGTTTGCTGGTGGCTGTAACGTACAGTTCTCGGTAAATCCGGCCGACGACAAGATTATCGCAATCGAAATTAACCCACGCGTTTCCCGTTCTTCTGCCCTCGCCTCCAAAGCAACAGGCTATCCCATTGCAAAAATTGCCGCTAAAATGGCGATCGGATACAATCTGGATGAATTAATAAACCCCATTACCGGCAGTACTTCCGCATTCTTCGAGCCGTCTATCGACTATGTGATCGTAAAAGTACCTCGCTGGAATTTCGACAAATTCAAAGGCGCTGACCGTTCGCTTGGCTTGCAAATGAAATCGGTTGGTGAGGCTATGGGTATCGGACGCAACTTCCAGGAAGCGTTACAAAAAGCTTGTCAATCACTTGAAATACGCAGAAATGGTCTGGGCGCCGACGGACGGGAGCTACGTGATCAGGAGGCGATCAAATACAGTCTGAAACATCCGAGCTGGGACAGGCTTTTCCATATATACGATGCATTCAAAATTGGCTTGTCTTTCAAAACCATCCAGAACCTGACCAAGATCGATTCGTGGTTCCTGCGCCAGATCGAGGAAATGATCGAACTGGAACATGAAATTGAAAAGTTTGACCTGGACGACCTTCCCAGGGAATTAATGCTTACAGCCAAGCAGAAAGGTTACGCAGACAGACAGATCGCCCATTTGATCAATACTAAGGAAAGCAAGGTTTACGACAAAAGGATCAGCATGGGTATCCATCGCGTTTATAAATGCGTCGATACTTGTGCGGCAGAATTTGAAGCAAAGACACCTTACTATTATTCGACTTTCAATTCTTCGCAGGAATTTCCGGATAACGAATCGATTGCGAGTGATCGCAAAAAGGTCGTCGTACTCGGCTCGGGGCCAAACAGGATCGGGCAGGGAATTGAATTCGACTACTCCTGCGTGCATGGTGTTTTGGCAGCAAAAGAAGCTGGCTATGAAACCATTATGATCAACTGTAATCCCGAAACAGTATCAACTGACCCGGATATTTCGGATAAGCTATACTTCGAGCCGGTTTTCTGGGAGCATGTTTATGACATCATCATGCATGAAAAACCGGAAGGCGTTATCGTGCAGCTTGGCGGACAGACTGCCCTGAAAATGGCGGAGAAGCTGGAAAAATATGGTATCAAGATCATTGGCACCAGCTACCATTCGCTCGACTGGGCAGAAGACAGGGGACGGTTCTCGTCACTCTTGGAAGAACTCAATATCCCGTTCCCTAAATTCGGTACCGTTCGCACTTCCGACGCCGCGGTAGAGCTTTCCCGTAAACTCGGGTTCCCGCTGCTGGTCCGTCCGAGCTACGTGTTGGGTGGACAAAGCATGAAGATCGTAATCAACGAAAAAGAAATGGAGCAGCATGTTGTGAAAATCCTTCACGACATTCCTGATAACAATATCTTGCTCGACCACTTCCTGGAAGGCGCATTGGAAGCAGAAGCAGATGCCATTTGTGACGGGGAAGACGCGTATATTATCGGTGTCATGGAACATATAGAACCGGCAGGGATTCACTCAGGCGACTCGCACGCTGCACTTCCTCCATTTGATCTGACAGAAGATGAAATCCGACAGATTGAAGAACATACCCGCAAAATTGCACTGGCGATGAATGTAAAAGGTTTGATCAACGTCCAGTTTGCAGTAAAAAATGGCATTGTTTATGTAATCGAGGCTAACCCGCGGGCATCACGTACGGTACCTTTCATTTGCAAAGCTTACCAGGAGCCTTATGTTAACTATGCCACCAAGCTGATGCTGGGAGACAAAAAGGTAAAGGATTTTAATTTCAAACCTGTAAAAAAAGGCTGGGCGATCAAAATCCCGGTGTTTTCTTTCAATAAATTCCCGAATGTCAACAAGGAGCTTGGCCCTGAAATGAAATCGACCGGAGAGGCTATTTATTTCATTGACGATCTGCAAGATGACTTCTTTCAACGCATTTATAGCGAAAGGAATCTGTATTTGAGCAGATAAATCCGGAAATCAACGATGATAACAAAACAGCCGATGCTTATAAAGCATCGGCTGTTTTGTTATCAAATAAAGAATTCTTATTTCACTTCTTCGTAATCCACATATTCACCACCCCTGAACTGAGACGACTGATTGGCCCCAGGCGGGACATGGTCAACCCTTACACCTCCTTTGGTCCTTTGCTTATCTTGCTGTTGCTGGGCGCGGTATTGTTTTTCCTGTTGTTTTATCAGCTGACGTCCTACAAGCAAGTGGAAAATAAACCTTCTAAAAAAGGGCACAAAGGCAATCAGAAGCAGAAATATGAGGATTATATTAAATAAAAGTTTCATGTCTCAATGGTTTTTTCTTCTCTGTATAACGTAAACCTAGGTAAAATGACACACGAATATAACGAAAAACATAACGAGTGTAATAATCGGGCCCTGGAAAGGGGAATGACTGTTACAAACGGAAACGCCCAGTCACGAAACCTAGATTTCAATCGCCCGGCTGCTTTCAACCACGCGTTCGTAAAAAGCTTCGTAATGGGGAAGGATTTTAGCCACATCGAAATCTCGGGCCCTGGCCAGCGCATTGGCTTTGAAGGTTGGCAGGTGATCGTCATTCAGAATATAGGCCGCATGCCTTACCATATCCTCCACATCTCCGACATCGCTTAAAAAGCCAGTGATGCCATGCAGGTTTAATTCGGGCAATCCTCCCGCATTTGAAGTGATCAATGGTACTTCACAAGCCAATGCCTCCAAAGCCGCCAGTCCGAAACTTTCCGATTCCGAAGGCATCAGGAATAAGTCGGCAACAGAGAGCACTTCTTCGATAGCGTCCAGCTTGCCCAGGAACCTGACATCTGAAAGCATATCCAAGTCCCTACAAAGGCGTTCGATGCGGGCACGATCGGGGCCATCCCCTACCAGCAGTAATTTGCTTGGGAGTATTTTACGAAGTTTTTCAAAAATGGCAATTACATCATCAATCCGCTTCACTTTCCTGAAATTGGAAGTATGAACGATCAGCTTCTCGTTATTTGGGCAGATCGCCAGCTTGAAATGATCCTTTTTCTGACGGTTAAAACGGTCAAGATCAATAAAATTAGGAATCACCTCAATGTCTTTGGTAACATTGAAGTGGCTGTATGTATCCCTCTTGAGCGATTCGGAAACGGCAGTCACACCATCCGACTGATTGATACTGAACGTCACAACCGGTTCGTACGACGCATCTTTTCCGACAAGCGTAATGTCAGTACCATGTAAAGTCGTGATCACTGGAATGTGAATGCCTTGCTGGGCCAGGATTTGCTTGGCCAGATAGGCGGAGGAGGCATGCGGAATAGCGTAATGAACGTGTAATAAATCAAGACCTGCCTGGGTAACCACGTGAACCATCTCGCTTGACAGTGCAGATTCATAGGGTGGATATTGAAATAATGGATAGGCGGGTATATTTACTTCGTGGTAGTAGAGATTCTCATTAAAAAAATCGAGACGTTGAGGTTGTGAATAGGTTATAAAATGAACCTGGTGCCCCACTTTAGCAAGCGCCTTCCCAAGTTCAGTAGCTACTACCCCACTTCCTCCAAAGGTAGGATAGCAAACGATACCAATTTTCATATTGTTAGTAAATAGTTGAAGATCCGGTCCCAAATCTGTCCGGATTACAGATTTTAAACAGCTAACAACAAATGCCTCTTTTTTATCCCACAAATGGATAAAGATGTGTTGAATTGTCGTTAATGCTATAAAATCAATAATTTTATTGCCTAAACCTTTCTTTTCCGGAGCTAACGTGCATGAATGTGTCTATAAGGCCAAAAAAAATCAGTTTATGGGATTACATCGCCGGAAGCGTACGCCTCGTCAGAATGACCAATCTGGTTATTGTGGTGTTGACCCAGTATCTGACGCGCATACTTCTGGTAGGGCCAAGAAATGAATGGAAAAGCATTTTGAGCAACTTGGACATGTTTCTGCTCTCGTTGTCAACCGTTTGCATTGCTGCTGCCGGCTACATCATCAATGACTATTTTGATGTAAAAATAGATATCGTCAACAAACCTGAGCGTGTCGTGGTAGGTCGCTACTTAAAACGGCGTTGGGCAATGGGGGCGCACCAGATATTGAATGTGATGGGTGCCGTGCTTGGGCTTGCAGTAAGTCCTTACATCTTTCTGATCAATGTTTTTTCCATAACCCTGCTCTGGTTTTACTCCGAGCGTTTTAAACGAAAACCTTTCATTGGCAATTTTATCGTTTCACTGCTCACTGGTTTCACGCTTCTGATCTTAACGGTTCATTTTCCCGCTAACCGGCACCTGGTATTCATTTATGCCGTTTTCTCCTTTTTCATATCGCTGATACGGGAAATTGTGAAGGACATGGAAGACATAAAAGGGGACGAAGCTCACGGCTGCCGTACGTTGCCGATCGTTTGGGGTATCAGGCGGACAAAAAGTTTTCTTTACATTGTACTCCTCCTGTTTGTTATCTCTCTGTTTATAATGGCCCACGCCTTGGACAACGATATCCTGATCATCTTGTTTGTGCTACTCCTGGCGCCCTTGATTTGGCTTGCATTCAAACTGTACCAGGCGGATACGCGGCGCGATTTTAAAGAGAGCAGTAATCTTTGCAAAATAATCATGCTCCTGGGCTTGATGACCATGGTATGGGCTTAGCAAAAAAATCAATTTAGAGGTTTTTCAGCACTAAAAGTCTGTGGAAAAAGTATCTTTACCGCCCCAAAACCAAATGTAAAATATGAAAAAGCTTTTGTTGTGGTTCGTTCTTTGCCTCTCTGTGCTAAGCTTCCCGACGTGGTCGCAGGATTGCTCGGTGTTTAACCTGAAAGAGGGCTCCGGGTTTGAAATGATTAATTACAACGCAAAAGGAAAGTCTACGGGCACGCTCAACTACAAAGTGGTCAAAATTACCACGGAAGGCGCAAATACGGTTTTCGATGTGGAAATGGAAATGTTCGACGACAAAGGCAAGTCACAGATGAAAAACAATTACCAGCTGACCTGCAATGGAAATGTAATCACGCTGGATGCCCGCTCCATGATCAGCGAAGAGCAACTCAAATCCTTTAAGGATATGGAAATGAAATATACTTACGAAAACATTGAATATCCCACCAAATATAAGGTGGGTGAAAATCTGAAAGATGCCTCGGTCAAAGGAAGCGGGCAATCAGGGCCAATGGCAATTTCCTTCAACTTGTTTATCAAAAACCGCACGGTGGCAAGCCAGGAAAAACTTACCATACCAGCAGGTACCTACGATGCCTACAAAATTACTTCCGACCTGAATATGCAAATTGCAGTGGGCTTTCCGATCAAGGCAGACATGCAAAGTATTTCCTACCGCGCACCAGGGGTGATATGGGACCTTAAAACCGAGACCTATCGCAAAGGTAAGTTAATGGGATACAGCGAACTGAGTAAGGTCTACTGACCATGGCTGCAACCTGCATTTCCCCATCCATATCATTCTAATTCTTTTCAATGAAACGTCTTGCCATTTTTGCCTCCGGCTCAGGATCCAATGCTGAAAACATAAGTGAATATTTTGCAAAAAGAGAAGATGTTGACGTTTCCCTGGTTTTTACCAATAACCCGATGGCGGGGGTGATCAAGCGGGCCTGCAGGCTGCAGATACCTGTGGTGTTTTTTGACAAAAAAACATTCTACCATACCGGAAAAATAACTCAGATACTGCAAAATGAGGGTATAGATCTGATAGTGCTGGCTGGATTTATGATGCTGGTACCGCCTGCGCTCGTAACAACATTTGCGGACAGGATTGTGAACATTCATCCTGCGCTTTTACCCAAATATGGTGGAAAAGGAATGTATGGCCACTATGTCCATGAGGCCGTTATTGAAGCCAAAGATCCGCAATCGGGTATTACCATTCATTTTGTAAATGAACATTACGATGAAGGCAATATTATTTTTCAGGCCACTTGCGACATCGACCCGTCTGACACGCCTGCGGACCTCGAAAAGAAAATTCACACCCTGGAGTATGAACATTATCCCCGTGTAATCGACGAGATACTATCCGCGCAATAATCTCCGGACATGCTTTTCTTCCTGCTGGCTGTTCTATTTACTGTGGCGCTTTACCTGATCATGCGGGCTTATCCGCGTTATCAGGTAGATTCGTTTCATGCCGTGGTGTTTAACTACTATTCCTGTGTAGTGACTGGCTTGTTGCTTACACCTGACCTGTCGGTTTTCAGAGAGGTGCAATGGCAGTCCAGTGGCACGGTGCTTACACTGGCATTGGGGGGTATGTTCGTAACAGCGTTCATGCTGATCGGGCTTACGGCACAAAAAGTGAGCATCACAGCTACTTCACTCGCGGGGAATATGTCCCTGGTGATCCCGGTTATTTTCGGCCTTTTTATTTTTCAGAACAACAATAAAGTCTTCACTCCACTCAACTACGCCGGCCTGGTAGTAGCATTGATCGCGCTGGCTTTAGGTGTTATCCAAAAATCGGGGAAACCTCCGGGACAGCATCAGGGTAATGTGGCTCCCCCGCTTCTTAGTGGTTTGTGGATTTATCCTGTGCTGACATTTCTGGCATCGGGTACCAATAATACGTTGATCAACTATCTCTCGGTTAAATATTACACGCCCGGCCAAACTACGGTTTTCATGATCATTGCCTGTGCTGGTGCCGTACTGATCGGAACTTCGTCTCTGATTTTCAGGATATTTACGCAAAACCAGACATTGAAATGGCGCAGTGTGATCGGCGGGTTGATTTTGGGAGTCCCTAACTTTCTGTCGCTCTATTTTCTATTGCTTGCCCTCGCTTCATTCCGGAATAGCGCAGCCTACGTATTCCCGATTTACAACATACTCACCATGCTCGCTTCGTCGCTTGCCGCATGGCTGATCTACAAGGAGCGGCTGAATGTTTATAACAAATTGGGCCTTTTATTGGCGGTATTGGCTATCTTACTGATCTCCTATCAGGAATTAGGCTTTTTTACCAACAATGTTTAAACCGAATGCCCGAACATTCCAATAAAATCCGTCCTCAAATTGGCCCGTTCGATTTGAGCATGATCGTCATCAGTCTTGTCATTGGCATCGGCATTTTCCGTACGCCAGCCATTGTTGCCAAGCAGGCGGGAAGCCCGGCTATATTCTTTTCCGCGTGGATAGCTGGCGGCATCGTAAGTTTAATTGGGGCATTCGTATTTGCCGAGATTGGCAGCCGCCACCATTTCCCGGGCGGATTTTACAAGCTGATTTCAACGGCGTTTCATCCGCTGTACGCATTTATGATCAACTGGGTCATAGTGCTTACTTATGGTGCCGGCATGGCCGGTGTCGCTTTGATCGGCTCGGAATACATCAATCCGTTGCTACCCGATTTCGCCCACGGTACCCCGGGAATACGGGTGACCGCCATTTTCACCCTGCTGTTTTTTTACATCGTCAATATGCTGGGGATCAAATCGGGTTCAAGGACCCAGAACATACTCAGCAGTTTGAAAATACTGATGATGCTCGTATTGTGCGCCGGCATTTTCTACACACAGCATGGAGGCAGTCACCCAGCTGAACCGGCACCGGCATCCGCAGGGAATTGGCTCACGGCATTTGGGGCGAGCCTGATCGCCGTCTTTTATACATTCGGTGGCTATCAGCAGACACTTAATTTTGGCGGCGACATCAAAGACCCTGTCCGAAACACGCCGCGGGGCATTTTCTTAGGCATGTTCCTGGTTATCGGGCTTTACCTGGTTCTGAACTTTGCTTATTTCAATGTGCTCGGGTTCCAGGCGCTCAGCAAATCCAGCCTGATCGCCGCGGATATGGCCAGGGTGTTGTTCGGGACCTGGGGAGAAACTTTCTTTTCGCTCGCAATTTTCCTTTCAGTACTTGGGTTTATCAATGCTACCATGCTTTCTCTTCCAAGGGTCTACTATGCATTGGCCGACGACAGGATTCTTCCGCCAATTTTCAAGAAAGTAAATTCCAAAACCCAGGTACAGGAATTCGCGCTGACTTTCCTGATCGTGACCACATTGCTTTCCTTGTGGGTGTTGGATACTTTCGAACAGATCGTGAATTACGTGATGTCCGTGGACGGCATTGCGCTGGCCAGCGCAGCTGCAACGCTGTTTGTATTTCGTAAGCAAGCCGGTCAAAACGATCCTCATCAGGGTTTCAAGGTCTGGGGCTATCCCTACCTCCCTGCATTGTTTGTTGCATTCTTACTTGCAGTGGCGGTTAATGTGATTTTCACAGATCCTTTCTCTGCGTTGATCGGATGGAGCCTTTTTCTAGGGGGAGCGCCGTTGTTCTTTATTCTTCAGAAACTTGGCAAATGATACCAGGGCCTGAAAAAGCGTATTCTGAGGGGAACCGATACAATTGTGGACTTATTTCCCCTGTTCTTTGTCCTGAATTTTAAATATAAATATATAAATATGACCCGAAAGTTGGCAAACGCTTAGTCCTCAACCAAAACAGCATTCTAACTTCCCGCTGGTACATCTTTTGTTGACTTGGTTTAACTTTATTTAAACCACACGTCGATGAAAAATTGTATTATTTTACTACTTACAGTGACCATTTTTACCTTGCGGGCACAGGCTCAGGAGAATGTCTCCATTGGTCCGATTGCGGGGGTTTCAATTGCAAATTTCAGAGGTGACATATCCGGTACGGATTGGAAACCAGGAGTGACCTTAGGAGGATTTTATAATTACAGCTCTGAATCAGGATTTGGCTTCAGCGGGCAATTGTTGTTCACCCAGCTCGGGGCGCAAGTGAACAACAAAACCAATGTAACGCGCCTGAATTACATCCAGGCACCATTACTCGCTACATTTTTCTTCGGGAAGTACGGAGCCCGCGTCCGCCCCAAAATTTTCCTGGGACCTAATCTCAATTTTCTCGTTGGTGCAAGGGACAAAAACGGAAACAATATCAACGGTGACTCTAATAACCATGTTTATAGCCCTTTTGACCTTGGACTAACTTTTGGGGGCGGCTTAAATTATCGTCTTCATAACAAAGTTTGGCTGAACTTCGACGCCAGGTACGGTTTGGGTTTGCTGGATGTAACACGACTTGACAATGCGAATATTAAAAATAACAACTGGGGTATCAACGTGGGTCTAAGCTTTCCGCTTGGGACCTACAACCGAAATACGGGAAGGTTCCGTTCTAGATAACACACTATTTTCATGCATCAGAAGGGCATCCGTCATGGACTGCCCTTCTTTCCTTTAGCCGTTCTACAACCGAAAATACGAGGCTGTGCTATACAAGGATTTGTCCAAAATCGTAAGCTGGGGGCTTTTCGCTTCTTTCTTAATTTGCGTGCTCGGCTGGTTCGTCAACTTACCCGAAGGGAGTTCGGCGCGCTATGCTGCAATGTCCATGGAAATGGCGCGTTCGCATGATTACTTCAATTTTGTGGTTTACGACACGACCTATTCCGACAAACCTCCTCTTTTACTCTGGTTATCAAGTCTTTCGATGACGGCTTTGGGGCCAACCCCTATTGCTTACCGGTTGGCCGGACTCTTACCAGATCTGATCGCGCTGTACGCTGTATACCGTTTTTCCAAAATCAACTATTCAAAGGAAGTGGGTTTGCTAGCGACACTCATTCTCGCAACGACCAGGTGTATGTTCTTGCTCAATAACGAGACCGGGCCGGAAAATTATCTGGCGGCATTTTTCATTTTTACGGTATGGCAGCTAACCGAATATCAGCACACCAGGAAATTACAGAACCTCGTCCTATGCTTTTCAGGCGTGGGACTATTACTGTTGTCCAAAGGAACATTGATCAGATCAGAAGGACACTTTATGCCTTTCAAGCTACTGCTGAATATCGCCTGGGCTTTCGCCCCATGGAGCCTGTTTCTTTTTCTAGGGATTTGGAATAGATTAACCAATGCTTTTCGGCTTAAAAGTTCAGAAGCTGGGACAGAAAAAGCCAGCTTGTATGCATTCTTGATTCCTTTTATCCTGCTTTCGCTAAGCCCTTTTCAGTCTGCTCATGACGATTTCATTGTTTATACGCTTGCCGCAGTCATTACAGCAGACTATATCATCAAATACATTTCCCGGCAGGCCCAAGTAACAAGGCATATCTATGTTATCCAAATCATACTTTCCTATTTGATCATTTCAGGGCTTTTCTATCTTGTATGGTTTCCGTTCCCCGAAAATAATTATTACGGTCTGATCCATTTCATGGCACTGTCAGGCGTCTTCACGTGGCTGGTGTTTTTCTCCGGGCTCAGGAATAAACTTGTAATTTCCTGCACCGTTCTCGCAATCGGTTCCAATCTGGTCTTAAACAGCTACTATCTTCCTAACCTCGCGACTTATCAAGCCGGCGCCCGGCTTGGTCTGCTGGCAAAAGAAGATGGTGTCCAAACAGGAAAACTTTTCACCTATTATGCCGGGAGCCCGGCTTCGCTGCATTTTTATTCCGGCACATCCGTTCAGGAGAAAGACAACTTCAAAGCCCTGGTTAGCATCAGAAACTGTTGGGTCTATACACACGAGTCATTTCTGAACGAATTCATTGCATCCCGTCCGGACCTGAAAATCATTGGAAGAAACCCCGATTTTACAGATAAAACCCTGGATATTACCTTTCTTAATCCAAAAACCAGGGAAGCAGCGATCAAAAAAATGATACTGATCCGAATGTAAATCCCGACCTTGCTTCTGATGCAAACAAACTGGTAATGAAAGAAATCGGAATATGCCTAATGGCCTTACTGTATCTGCTCGCCGGAACTATGCACTTCGTTCGCCCCGGCATTTTTGTGAAAATTGTACCTCCCTACTTGCCTTATCCTCTTCAGCTGGTGTACCTAAGCGGGTTTTGTGAGATCATTTTTGCGTTGCTGTTGATCATCCCGGGTACAAGGCAAACAGGCGCATGGCTGATTATCCTGCTTCTTTTTGCAGTATTCCCTGCGAACATTCAGATGACGCTTGATTTTTATCACCAAAAGAACCCCTACCTCTGGCTTACGGCCCTGCGACTCCCTTTGCAGTTTGCACTGATGTACTGGGCCTGGATATACACCCGCTGACTCATGACTATGGAAGATTAGACGTAACTTTGCTGTTCATTTTGAACAGGGTTATGACTTTTGAAGAATTAAATCTCACAAAACCTTTATTGAGGGCACTCTCTGAATCGGGTTATACGACACCAACAACCATCCAGCACAAGGTATTTTCGGTAATGATGTCTGGGAAAGACGTTTGCGGAATTGCACAAACAGGGACCGGGAAAACGTTTGCCTATCTATTGCCAACGCTCCGTCAGCTGGAGTTTTCAAAAGATCGCTTGCCGCAGCTGCTTGTATTGGTGCCTACCCGTGAGCTTGTGGTCCAGGTGGTGGAGGAAGTACGGAAATTGGCCACCTATATGAATGTTCAGGTGGTAGGGGCGTATGGAGGGGGCAATATCAAAGTCCAGATGGCCGAGCTGAAAGAAGGGGCAGACGTAGTTGTAGCAACGCCAGGCAGGTTGTTTGATCTCGCCCTCAATGGTTCCTTAAAAACCAAGGCGATCAAAAAGCTGGTTATCGACGAGGTGGATGAAATGCTGAACCTGGGATTCCGGACCCAGCTTAAAAATATACTTGACTTATTGCCGCAAAAAAGACAAAACCTGCTTTTCTCAGCGACCTTAACGGATGAAGTAGAAGCATTAATGCAAACTTACTTCAATAACCCGGTACGTGTGGAAGCCGCCCCGGTAGGTACACCATTGGATAATATTGAACAGCAGGCTTATTACGTTCCCAATTTTTATACGAAAGTCAACCTGATCGACTTACTCTTGGAGGAGCATGAGGATATGAACAAAGTATTGGTCTTTGTGGCCACCAAGAAACTGGCCGACCAGCTTTTCGGACAGCTGGAGCTTGGTTTTTTGAATAAGATCGGGGTTATCCATTCCAATAAGGAGCAAAATCACCGTTTTAATACCATCAGGCAGTTTCATGATGGAACCTACCGTTTGCTGATTGCAACCGATATTATCGCCAGAGGCCTGGACGTAGCCGAGGTATCCCACGTCATCAACTTCGATATACCTGAAACCCCCGAAAACTATATACACCGGATCGGGAGAACAGGCCGCGCCGACAAAAAAGGGGTTGCCATATCCTTTGTCACTGAGAAAGACAAGGACTGGCAGTTACAGATTGAAGAATTAATGGATTATCAAATCCCAGTTCTTCCCTTGCCCGAAAATCTCAAAATCTCAGAGATACTCACGCCGGACGAGGAGCCTAAAATTTTCATGAAAGACATACAGGTCAAGTTGCCCAAAAGAGAGTCCGTGGGTGCAGCATTTCACGAAAAAATCGCTAAAAATAAAAAGGTTAACGTTCGCCGTGACCACGCAAAAGAAAAAATGCAGAAGTACGGAAAGCCAATTAAGCGATCCGGAAAAAAATAGATAGATTAAAAAAGAATTAAAATATCAATTTTTGAATTAAAATTAAATTAAAAAGGAGTGATCTGACCAGATGGTTTGGGCGTATGTGACACGTTAGTCCTATTTCTCAATTCAAATCAAACGGATATGAAAATCTCTAAATTATTCGGGGTCAGTTTCGCTGTCCCCCTACTTTTTTTTGCATTGGTTGTAACCAACCAATCGTGTACTGATGGCCAGGTTGAAAAACAAGCAGCCCCCAATCAGGGCCAACCCGGTTCACTTCGAACCCTTGCGGAGCAAACCTTCTACGCCTTGACGGAAAACAATACGCTTTATGAGTTAAATGTACAGAACCCAGGGTCGCCCATCAGGACAGTTCAGGTTCAAGGTCTTGAGGCGGGAGAACGGCTTTTAGGTATTGATTTTCGTCCTGCCACTGGACAACTCTATGCCGTAGGAAATAAAAACCATCTCTATATCATTAACCTGAGGAGTGACATGAACCCGGGCAAGGCTAGCATCATCAGCCCCGTCCCATTCAATCCAGGCATTTCAGGACCAGAAGTGGTCGGCTTCGACTTCAACCCAACAGTTGATAAAATCAGGCTGGTAAGTAATACAGCACAGAACCTTAGGCTTCACCCTGAAACCGGCGCACTTGTGGCCGAAGATGGCTATTTGAAAGGATACAATAATGTAATGATTGCAGCTGCAGCTTACACCAACAATTTCGCGGGTGCTACTTCCACGCAATTGTATGACATCGATCCGATTGCAGACAAACTTTTGCTTCAGATGCCTCCCAATGACGGTATCCTGCAGACAATAGGGGCATTGGGAAAGGATATCACGGACGTGGGAGGGTTTGATATCTCCTCAAGCTCAGGTAGCGCAATCGCATCGGTACTGGTGAACGGCACCTGGGAATTAGATGAGGTAAACCTTACTACGGGTGCATTGACAAAGATCGGAAATATGCCATCTGGTCGTATTACCGGTATAGCAATACCCACCAATCCTGTCGCGTATGCAGTCGATGCATCTAATAAGCTTCTCATATTCAATCCAATGAACCCGGGTACGCGTGTCGAAAAAATGATAACCGGTCTTCCTGCGAAAACTACCATAGAGGGGATTGACATTCGCCCCGCTGACGGTCGTTTGTACGCATTTGGTTCTGATGCCAAACTATATACCATCGATTTGGGGAGTGGGGCAGCACGGTTCCTGACCGAATTACACGATATGAATGATCCTACTTTCAAAGTGACAGGTACCAGCTTTGGTGTGGATTTCAACCCGGTTGCGGACAGGCTACGCCTGGTAACCAATACGGGCCAAAACCTGAGGATCAATGTGGGTAACGGCATCACCCTGGTGGACAAATCCCTCAACCTCATTCCCGGTCCGGGAACGCCGAATATCAATGGAGCGGCATATACAAACAGTTTTGCGGGCACAACCGCCACGGTGCTTTATGATATAGATAGCGAGTCGAATACACTTTTCAAACAAAATCCGCCGAATGACGGAGGCTTAGAAAAAATCGGGCTGCTGGGGGTTGATATTGAAGCTGCCAACGGATTCGATATCGGCAATACGACGGGTACGGCCTACGCAATACTCACGGTTGGGGGTAGTACCGGAATATACTCGATCAACCTGGCTACGGGTGCAGCGACTAAAATGTCGGATTTTGCGGGACCGGTAAAAGGATTTGCATTAGGTTCCGGATTATAGGAATATCAGCTTCGTATAGAGTCGAATTGTCGGGTCCGACAATTCGACTCTTTTTTATTTCCACGTCTGTCATAAAAAATTTTCTACCCCAATCAATATTCAAATAACACAACGATTTGAGAGACAATAATTCAGTTTCATTAAATAAATACAATACTAAAACCTGCACATTTTCGCTTCCGCAAAATATTTTATTACGCATGCAATCCAAGTTTGATTTGACGCCGTAAGTCTCCGTGAATGCGATTCCTCATAAGATTTCATTTGCACACAAACTAAACAAACGATTATGAAAAAAACCTTAACGCAATTCTCTGATCCTTCAGACAGCGCTATGCTATCGAAAGTGAACAGACGCTATTTTTTAAGATCGGCGGGAGTGGCGGCTACCACGGGCGCGTTCATTCTGGGGGCTTGTACCGAACAAGACCTCATGTCCGACGATACTGTTGATCTGGGGTCAGGAGATATCGGGATACTTAACTATGCATACGCTCTCGAACAACTTGAAGCCGCATTTTACACCCAGGTAATGATGACACCGTATCTCAACATGACAGATATGGAAAAATGGATCCTGACAGATATCCGTGACCATGAAATTGTTCACAGAGAGTTCTTCAAAGCAGCACTGGGAGATAAGGCGATCAAAGGGCTCACCCCTAACTTTTCGCAAATAGACTTTCAAAGCCGCACGAGTGTATTAGGTGCAGCCAAGTTGTTTGAAGATACTGGTGTAGCTGCTTATAATGGAGCAGGAAAACTGATCAAAGATGTTAACTATCTGTTAGTTGCAGGTAAAATCGTTTCCGTTGAAGCAAGACATGCTTCAGCGATTGCTGACCTGATTAATCCGAATGCATTGGAATTTGCCAATGGCCAGATCAATGACATGGGATTGGAACACGCCTATTCTCCATCTGTTATTCTTGACGGAGTTTCGCCATTTGTTATGGATAAAATCAGTGGTAAAAATCTGCCTAAGTAATTCTAAAAAACACAGACATGGACATCTTTAAAATATTAGATAGCATTCAAAAAGTTGACGGTGACGCAGCAGGACGCCTTGCGCATTCTACCCGCCGTATGTTTATGAACCGTGTAAGCAGCAAGCTTGCCGCCGTAGCAGTTCCAACCGTTTTCGCATCAATCGTTAACAAAGCTTATGCAGATACCCCTTCAGTAACTGACATTCTGAACTTCGCATTGACGCTTGAATATTTAGAAGAGACATTTTACTTCCAGGCTAATAAGATTACCGGCTTGATCCCGGGAGAATATTCACTGGTATTTCAGCAGATCGAAAAACACGAAACGCAACACGTTTACTTTCTGCAGGCGGCTTTAGGTGCAGCTGCTGTGAAACGTCCGACTTTCGATTTTACTTATGGAGGCGCTTTCGCTGACATCTGGCATAATTTCAAAACATTTATCACCGTTTCGGCAGCGTTGGAAGATACTGGTGTACGTGCCTACAAAGGCCAGGCAGGAAATCTGATATCCGCACCTCAAATTCTTGAGTATGCATTGCAAGTACATTCTGTTGAAGCCCGTCACGCTTCTCTCGTGAGAAGAATTATCGGTCACATGAACAATGATCCGATGATGAAAGGATGGATCACACAGGCCAAAGGATTCCCTCCTGCTGTTTATGCAGGGGAAACTCCTGAATCAAATACGGTACATGCCGGTTTGGATGCATCTACACTTCCAGGTATTGGAATGATTTCAAAGGATAACGTGACAGAAGCTTTCGATGAACCATTGACTATGGCTGAGGTATTGGCCATCGCGGGTCCATTTATTGTAAAGCCAGGTTAAAAGGCACAATTAATTATTGTGGAGGGTAAGGTAATACTTAGAGAGGATGGCAAGATGCCATCCTCTCTTTTTTATTCGGGAAAAAAAAGGCCCGCTGAAATAATTCCAACGGGCGTAATAATTAAGAAATGCATTTTTTTAATGGTCTGACGTTTCCTTTTCCAGGTTAAAGAGGTCATTCAATACATCTATCAAAGTTTCCGCCTCACCCCTCTTGCAGGCCGCTTTCAACTGCAATACAGGAAGTTTCAGGATTTTTTGCATCATGCTCGTTGTGATGCGTTCTACCTTTTCCAGCTCAGAATCACTCAGGTTTTTGGTAAAACGGGTTAGCTCTTCTTTACGAATCTGCTCCAAAGCGCTTTTCAGTTTCTGAATAGTCGGCGAGACAATCATCTCCCTTGACCAGTCATTAAATTCCAGTATTGCTTCATCTATGATCTCTCTGACCTGCGGGACTGCTGCCAGCCTGCGATGAAGAGCTTCATCTGCCTTGGAACGGATTGAATCAATAGTATAAAGCATGACGCCGGGAATCTCCTCTACTTCCGGTGATACGCTACGGGGAACTGATAGGTCGATAAAATATTTAAACGACATACCCCGAAGCCGCACCATCATTTCTTTTGTAAAAAAAGGCTCGTCGCGACGAACAGATGATACGATAATATCAGCTTGAGTGACTTCGGATTCAATATCAGCAAAATCAGCCACACGAAAACCCAGCTCTTTGCCCAAGTCCTCAGCCCTGCTGCGCGAACGATTGATCAATGTTACTTCCGTACCCGCCTTTTGAGACAAATTGCGGCAAACATCTGCTCCTATTTCTCCTAACCCCACCACTAAGACTTTTGGGTTAGGCATCAATCCTTCCAGCAAATCTACTGCTGCATAGGAAACCGATGCAGCACCATCGCGAAAGAAAGTCTCTTGGGCAACTCTTTTGTTCGCAAAAAATATAGTATGCAGCAAACGGTGTAAAAACGGGCCGGCCATATTGAGATCCGCCGACCATTGGTAAGCATGCTTGATCTGGTTGGGGATCTGCATATCACCCACAACCTGGGATTGCAAGCCCGTAGCTACCTGAAATAAGTGCTGCACTGCCGCCTCGGCGTGAGCAAATTTCTCGAAGTATGCTTTAAAGGATTCGATATCTGTAACCCCTTTTTCGATCAAAAGAAGCTTAATAATTTCCTCGTTCAGGTCTGAAGAGGAAGAATAGTATATTTCTGTACGGTTGCAGGTCGAAACTGCCAACACGTCGGATACATCAAAGAAATCTTTGAGACGAAGCATAATGCCCTTCGCTTCCGCCTCATTCAATGCAAGCTGTTCCCTGATAGCAAGAGGAGCATTCCGATGTGATAAACTTACTGACTTAAACTGATACTGATTATACATCACTTGGTCTGATTCAATGCGCAAAAATACGGCACAAAATTCCAATAGAAAAGTGAAACAATGACCGGTTGATTATTTAGAAATCGTATAAATAGTTTCATTGAACGTTGCCCGGCGATTATAACTGAAAGGATCAAAAACGGCTAAGCACAAATATTTTACGTTATTTGTATCAGATAACATTAACGTCGGGATTTGGGTGCCCGGCTGAGCAAATGATCCGCGAAACTTCAAAGCAGAAACCAAAATTCCGTCTTCATCCCACAGCTATTCTAAATAGTCAGCGGCTACGCAGCTCCCTGATGGATACGTATGACCAGAAGAGCTTTTACAAGTATATCATTGGCGTTATTTTGCTTGCGCTCAGCATTGGATCACTCTTCTACACCGATAAGCTGGTGGAAGAACTTGAACAGCGCGAAGAGCGGGAAGTTCAACTCTATGCTGAAGGACTTCGTTATGTTGTAAACAGCCCTTTTGATGAAAACTTCAATGTGGTTTATCAAGTAATCCAGGATGCTGTTAATTTTTATCAGATCCCTGCGATTTATGTGGATGAAAACAACCTCGCAAACCCAAACCTCAATATTAAATTTCCAAAAAAAGTAAGTCCACAGGAGCGCGAGCGCATTATTGCGGAAAAACTGGCAGAAATGAAACTGGAACATCCACCTATTACAGTCGATATCGGAAAAGGGCGGACAGGCTACATTTACTATAGCAACTCATTTCTGCTTACCCAGCTCAGGTATTATCCGTTCCTGCAGCTGTCTGTCATGCTGCTGATTGGTTATCTGGCCTACCTGGCATTCAGCTCGGCACGGAAAGCAGAGCAGAACAGGGTCTGGGTCGGTCTGGCAAAAGAGACGGCACACCAATTGGGTACCCCACTATCCTCGTTGATGGCTTGGGTAGAGTATTTCCGGAGTGACCCCGCAATTGATCCTTCCATTGCCGAAGAGATCGAGAAGGATGTAATACGCCTTGAAATGATCACAACGCGATTCTCTAATATCGGATCTGTCCCGACGCTCAAAGAAGAGCCTATTGCTGAACTGGTTACTAATTTCATTGGATACCTTGAAAAGCGGGTTTCGTCGAAAGTCAAGTTTACGGTTTATAACCAGCTCGCCGTTGAGCAAACCGCTCGCTTGAATAAAAACCTGTTTGAATGGGTGATTGAAAACATCTGCAAGAATGCTGTGGATGCCATGGGAGGTATTGGAGAAATCAATGTGACCCTACAGGCCCCTCCGCAGACCAAGGAAATCTGGATCGATATCGCGGACACTGGCAAGGGAATGACGAAGGCAAATATGAATAAGATCTTCAATCCGGGCTTCAGCACTAAAAAGAGGGGCTGGGGATTGGGTTTGACCCTAGCCAAAAGGATTATTGAAAATTATCATTCGGGCAAGCTTTTTGTCAAAAGCTCGGAAGTTGGTAAGGGAACTACTTTCAGGATCTCTCTGGGAGCAGATATTATTGAATAGCAGATTCTTTTTTGTGTAAGAAGTATATGACGTATTTCGACCGTGCAACAACTACCGCTTAATAAGTAATACACAATAGATCAAAATCTCACTGAAATTAATTTATAAGTATTTGTTAGTTTGAATTCTCTAAGTAGTTTTACAGAAGAGTAACAAACAGTTACTTAGCCGAAATTCAATTACGACTAACAAGAGTACTTAATAATTCCAATTATTGAGGGATTTTCCAAATTAGGAGATTTCAAAAAAATTGTTGCCCTTAGGAGATCAACGTTCGCTTCATTGTGGGTTATTTATCATGAATAAATCAATATGAGGGCAGAGAAATATTTGGGTTTATACACTACTAGCCAGTGTTATTACTTTTTGTATTCCATTGGCTCGTCAAAATCTTCGGCTCCCTTTTATGCAAGAGAAACACGGGATAAAGACATCAAAAAAACGTATACATTGATGCGTTCAATTTTCGTTTCCATGAGCTAGCCATACTGTAACAGTTTAGACTTAGCTGTTATTAAATATGAATTCGACCAGTCCCCTTCCTAAAACGTTTAATTTAACAGATGAAAAGAAATTTACTATTTGGTCTGACATTGTTAATTGGCCTATCTGGTGCCTATTCACAAAATATCAACTATACATCCCTTCACAACGCAACAACCTTCAACAGAACGCTATCAACTTCGCTCGCGGTAGGCAGCCTTGTCGGACAAGGTTCCGTATCCAGTAACGGAGCAGCGACTTATTCAATACCAATATCTGTGCCTCCGGGTACTAATGGTGTTGTCCCTGAAATTTCAGTAACCTATAATTCTCAATCCGGTGCAGGAATTGCTGGCATGGGTTGGAACATCTCCGGACTTTCCTCAATTTCTAGAACACCAAGTAATAACTACTTTGATTCACAGACCAACCCTGTTGAACTTAGCCTCAATGATCGGTTTACCTTAGATGGTTCGAGGTTAATTCTGACTGAAGGAACTTACGGTGCAGCAGATTCAAAATATGGAACTGAGGTAGAAAACTTTTCAAAAATCACAGCATATGGAAGTCAGGGGAATGGCCCTCTCTATTTCAAACTGGTAACCAAGGAAGGAGTTACCATGGAATTTGGCAACACAACAGACTCAAAATTCCTGGCTGAGGCAATGAGCACTGTCATGTTCTGGCGACTCAATAAAATCCAAAACCCTGATGGGAACTATATCGAGTTTGTTTACGACAATACAGATCGGGACTCCCGTGTATCTGAAATCCGCTACACAGGTAATTCTGTGACCGGATTAACAGCGTATAATAAAATCGAATTTTCCTACAAAATCCGACAAAGCACGACGCCTGCGTTCTCAGACATCAAAACTTCGTTTGAAGGGGGATCTTCGGTGGTAAGCAAGTATCTGCTTGACCAAATCACAGTTAAAGCCGAAGGTGTTACAGCGACAAAGTACCAATTCAACTATGGTCACGATAATATAAATTCTTATCTGAAAGAGGTGATCCATACAGGAAGCGACGGCACATCGTCCTTTAACTCTACCATTTTTAAATACGGCGACGCGCCCCAGGATTTTGTAAAGGAAGCTGGGCCGATACTTCCCAGCGCTTCCATTGACTATATCGCAGGCGACTATGACGGGAACGGAAAATCCGATATGCTGATAGCCAATTATACGACGATAGCATATGTGACCGCCGGCGGACTAAAAACTGAAAAAAAACACACCAGTTTTAGTGTCTATCGAGATGGTAATCCAGCCAATGCTACGACGTTGGTTAATTTCGATGACGGTACACAGCTAAAAGGAAATCTGGCCAATGCAAATAACTTTTCTTTTTTTAATTCTGATTTTAACGGGGATGGTCTGGACGATTTGATGACTGCGAAAATAGGTACCGCTACTCTTGAAGGTATAAATAGGGGGATACTTGCGGGAATACGTATTTATCAGAGCAAACTCTCGCCTAATGGAGTTTTGTCTGACCAACTACAATTTACAACACTCGGTGTACCTGTTTCTGTGTCAAATCAGAGTTGCATCCCTACCAATGGCAATTATATTTTCAATGGAGATTTTGATGGGGATGGCAAACAGGACTTATTTACATTGCTACAAGCCTCCAACAATGCTCAAAATTATGCGCGCTATTACCGCCTTTATAATACAGGTGAATTACCTTATGATATCTATGATATTGTAAAGGATACGGACAATAGTTGGCTTGGTAATACCTGGGCGGCTGCGGAAAAAATTTTGATTCTGGACTTTAATGGTGATGGGAAAGACGACGTCATGACCTTGACAGGCAACCTTACTCAGGTTTATTCCTATGTCACAACGTCGGGGGGACAGGTTTCATTTAAACTTATATACTCGTCCAGCACAATAATGAAAGGCACGGATCAATTTATTTATTTAGGCGATTTTAACGGCGATGGCAAAACAGACCTTTTGTTTCAAGAATACGCAGGCTCCGGATCCAATAATAATTTCCCGTGGTATAAACTCATATCAACCGGGGCGGGCTACAACAAAACCAGTTTCACATTTGCGACGCCTGCAAATGCTGTGGCAGCGGGAAATGATATCATACAAATAGCTGATTATAACGGCGATGGCAAGTCTGACATCTATCACCAGCAAAAACTCGGCTCTGCTCAGGAAGTAGCATATGTTTATTACAGCAATGGCAATTCGTTCTATATTCAACAGTTCAACACCACCACAAGTACCGTTTACGGCCCCAAAACCAACGGAATCCCATTTGATTTGAATGGCGACGGCCGTTCGGAAATCATCATAAAAGAGGCCAACAATAACCTCAGCATCGTTTCGCCAAAGAAATCCGGTAAAGAAAGGCTGTTGGAAAAAGTGCAAACCGGTTTAGGATTGACTACCACATGGGCTTACAAGTCACTCTCGGAAGGTGGCGCATTTTATACCAAGGGAGCTGTCACTGCCACAGATTATCCTATTCATAGCCTACAGTTGCCGATTTATAGCGTGTCCGAACTTAGCTCTCAAAACGGGATAGGTGGAAATTTCACCAGTCAATATAGTTACGAAGATGCTAAACTACATAAAGCGGGAAAAGGCTATCTAGGCTTTAAAAAAATTACGGCCACAGATGTCACAATGGGTTTGAAAACTGTTTCCGAAAATGAATTTGAACCCAATTTTTATACCTCAACTCCAAAAAAAACTTCCAAGTTTCTGACCTCCAATAACTCTTTGATCAGCGAAATAACGCTTACCAATGCTACGGTTCCGCTGACTACCCCTAAACGCTTTTGGATAAAAACTACCTTGGCTACTGAAAATCAAAACCTTGAGGGCCGGACAGTAACCACCACAAATGTTTATGATGAAGCAAATGGTAATGTTACACAAAGCACCGTTAACAACAACAATGTTGAAACAGTTGTCACCAGTGCGGTTTATGCTGCCTATGTCACAAACCTACTGAACAGGCCTACATCAATAACCGTCACAAAAACAAGAACAGGGCAGGCAGCCTTTACAAAAACTACATTAATGGCGTATAACGCGCTCGGCCAACTGGAATCCAAAACGGACTTTAGTAATACAGCTAAAAAAGTTACATCAGCTTACGAGTATTTCCCAAGTGGAGCTCTCAAGAAAACAACCATTACCGGATATAATGGTTCGACTCCTCTTACAGCTCGTGTTTCCCTTGCTGGTTATGACCCGAAAGACCGTTATCCGCAAACGAATACAAACGAACTTGGGCAAATATCCACCGCCACGTATGACGCGAAATGGGGAAAGCCGCTTAGCTTAACCGGAATTAGCGGGCGGATCACCAGCCATACCTATGACGCCTTCGGGAGAATAGTGACAACCACTTATCCAGAACCATACACGGTTACCAACAGCTATATATGGGACTCTTCCAATGGAGCTGTTTGGCGCAGTCAACAAACCTATTCTGATAATGGCAGGCCGGATTCGAAAATATGGTATGACGTTTTGGGCCGCCAAATAAGAACGGAAAGCGAAGGTCTTGGTGGGGTCGCCATTATTCAAACGCAGACTTATGATTCACGAGGCAATGATTACGTAAGTTCACAGCCCTACAAATCAACAGAAACGTTCCTTACCACTACCAAGGGGTATGATGCGTATAACCGCCTTAATTCAATTAATAGTGGGCCATTAGGAACGGTTACCAGTAGCTATTCCTATTCATCCGGCAATCTTACCGTCACAACCACAGCCCCTTCGGGTATCACCTCGAAGAAAACAGATGCAAGTGGTCATATTATTGAGGCCACAGATGCAGGAGGAACCCTTAGCTACACTTACTATAGCCACGGATCATTAAAAGAGGTTAAGAATGGAAGCAGCGTCCTTACCTCAATAGAATATGATGCAAATGGTCGACAAACAAAATTAACGGACCCAAACGCCGGCGTCACTTTATACGAATATGATGCTCTCGGGCAGTTGATCAGTGAAACCAATGCGAATAATCAAACCCATACGATGACTTACAACGCCCTAGGCGAGATAGTCAATCGAATTGGACCTGAAGGGACTACGACCTATACGTACGGAACAACAAACGTCTCTAACGAATCTATGGGCCAGATAAAGCAGGTAACGGGATTTGTTCCGGGCAATCAAACGCTCTACTCCTATGACGTGTTAGGAAGAGTAACCTCGGTTAACGAAAAAATCGATGAGAATGACGACGGTACTGGCGAAAATCACGTTACCTCTTACACCTACAATCTCTACGGTGACGAGCTGACCATCAGCTATCCTTCTGGTTTGATTATTACCAAAGAATATGACGATTACGGGTTCCTGAAAAAAATCAAGAAAGGCACAACCGAACTCTATGGAACTGGCACTATGAACGGCCAGGGACAGTTGACCACTTATACTCTTGGCAATCAGAAATCCTCCACCAACACTTACGTGAATGGTTTTCCTACAAAATTGGAAACCTCAGGCTTACAAAACCTGAATATGGTATGGGACTATTCCAAAGGAAATCTTACAAGCAGAAATGATGCACGCGGAACCGTAAATAAAACTGAATCCTTCACGTATGATAACCTCAACCGACTAACGGGATCGAGCATTAACGCAGCAACGCCACTTAACCTGACATACATCGGCAATTGCAATATTTCGACCAAAACCGACGTCGGCAACTACACGTACGATAACACCAAAATCAATGCAGTTACACTCGTCACCAATTCCACGTCTTCGGCCGTCTCACTTTTACAACAAAATGTAAGCTATAATAGCTTTATGCAGCCAAGCGTAGTGACAGAAAATGGTTACGAACTCACCTATACATACGGGGCAGACTATAATAGAATAAAAAGTATCACAAAACTAAATAACACTATCATTAACAAACGCTTCTATTTAGACGGCTACGAAAAGGATATCACAGAAAGCAGCAATCGGTATCTCCAGTATATTAGCTCCCCGGCCGGCTTAATAGCTATAATAGTTAGTGAAGGATCCATACACAATATCCATTACGTTTACACAGACCACCTCGGCTCGATCATTACAACCACGAATGAGACAGGATTGGTGGAAACAGAGCTAAGCTTCGACGCCTGGGGAAGGCGACGTACTCATACAACATGGGCATTGCTTGCACCCACGGCGACGAACCTTCCTACCTGGCTTTACAGAGGTTATACACAGCATGAACACTTGGACAATTTTGGGCTCATTAACATGAACAGCAGAGTGTACGATCCCGTGCTAGGCAGAGTCCTAAGTCCAGACGACTATGCTCAGGACATATATGACACGCAAGGTCTCAACCGCTATTCGTATGCCAGAAACAATCCTTTAATTTATACAGACCCGGATGGCAATTTTCCATTCCTAGCAGTTGCCATCGGCGCTTTCATTGGCGGGGTAACGAATGGGCTTGCATATGATTCACAAGGCAAAAATTTTTGGGGAGGATTCTGGCGGGGTGCTATTACGGGTGCGATTGGCGGGTATGCAGGTTATTACGCGCCGATAGGCGCTGGTCCCGGCTTGGCCTATGGAGCTGCGGCAGGCGCTGTAACTGGTGGCATTGGTGCGGCACTTAATGGCGGAAATTTCTGGCGCGGAACAGAGCAGGGGGCCCTTTTCGGGGGTGCTATTGGCGGAATTAACGGGCTCGCCGAGGCAATCAATCTGAAAGCCGACTGGTTTACTGGCGAAAGACCACTGAAGTATATGCCCGTCGAAGGCAACACCATCTTAGGTATGAATTCTGCATCATACACAGACGAATACTTAAATGCATTGGTAAAGGAGAATTTTAGTGATGTCAAAGGCCTAAGCTGGGTAAGCAAAACACATATGCCTAAAGGAACAATTATTAAAGGTGACCATATTGAAGCGATGATAGATGGCAAGCTTCAGAACGCATATGCGGTGACTAAATTGAGAACTTGGGCTCATGGAAACTCCTCTTTCATATTTTTCTCTAAAAGCGCATTCTCTTCACGAGAGCAGCTCGCATATGTTATGACTCATGAAATGGGGCATGTTATCCATAATTATCTGGGCTTAACCGAAAGATCAAAGGAACCATCCACAGGGGATTATAATCAAGGTCATTTGGCAATTTATTCAATGACAAATGAGTTCTTGATCAAAAACTCTTGGCAAACAATCATGCCTGAACACATGACGAACTTGGGATTCGAAAGACCATTTGCTGATTTATATACGCCGATCACGACGTTGATTAGAAAAATCAAATTTCCCAAGTGAAATGAGACTAACTAGTCGTGCTTCCTTTATTTTTTTGTTATTCACCTCCGTATTTTATTGCAGTCCAAATGAAGCCTCCATTGAGGTTTCATTTGGACTGGTAACTCTTTCAAAAAATGACTCCTCCAAGTTTATTAAAGTCCATATTGATAATCGCTCAAATCAAAACTTTTTTATACTGAATACCTGCATAGTAAAAAAGATAGGAACGAACCACCCTTGTCGCAACATGATCTTGGGAGAATATACAAGAATTGGCTCTCACGAACTGAATGACTGTCTTACTAACAGAGGAGAGTTGCTTTTCAAATATCACCATACCACCCCCTTGCTTCGACAAAACCTCATTGATCTTAGAGAGAAAATCTCAGGCTCCTCTCGCCCTTCATCTTTTCAGACCTGGTTCTATTATCTGGAACCACGTTTCGCAGTTTTAGATCCAATACCCTATTTCATATTTATAGATGCGTCAAACACTGCTGACGTTTATTTTGAAATAAGTGACAGACTAACAAGCAAGGATCACGGGGATTACTTGTTGAGCTGGATGACAGAGATGGATATAGATAGGATTGACTCGCCTCACAATGGAGGTGAGTCTTTTAGAAAAGCAGCTAAGGGAGGTGTAAATGGATACCTGTATTACGGCAGCCACATAAAAGTTCATCCTATGAAAATCCAGTTATAGCTAAACGTTAACGCATCTCGCCAACGTCTACATAATTGGTTAATCTAGACCAGCAGGACAGTCTACTCACTTCTATCTAATGGATAGATGAATTAATTAGTTGTAGTACGAGATCACCTGTAAATCGGTACAGTAACAATATCCGTCTCCACTTGATTACTGATATGAAAAGCGCGGTCCATGATGCGAACTTTGAATTTCACTTTACCTGGAACTGAGCTATCGGGATATCGAAATTTGATGTGCAGGTCAAGCTTCCCCTTTATTGGGCCTGCCTTACCGTCTGGCTTTAAAAGTGGAAAAAATTTGAATTGATCTTCTGAAAGTATCGACTCAGACCATGTACTATCCTTATTCATAACCATGGTGACCAATTCGTAGTTGGCTGGTATGCCCCAGCCAGGAATTTTAGAATAAGCCAGCGTAAATAGCGAATCTTGAATATTTTCAGATGATGCGCCGAGATCGCCATCCCCATCCTCAAAATCCACTGTGACCGTCACAATTTCCGTTCGCTGAAGCTTTCCCGAAACAGAATCTGAGGTTGTATACTGGTCAATACCATTATAATATATCTTTGGTGTATCATCAAAATCAGGTATATCCACACAACTTGCCAACGCAACGGCGAACATCAGGAATAGGGAAACTTTCAGTTTCATATTACTTCAATTTTTAACTTTGCACTTTTAATTTATACGAAAGTAACAGTATTGGACCTTCAAAACAATATATCCGGCAGCGAAATCAGGGACAGGCTGAGGGACAAAATTATCGCTTTAAAGTCTTCGGATTTCAACACGCTGGCCCTCGAAATTTTCAGGTATCAGGCCGCTTTCAATCCTGTTTACAAGCAATATATTCATTATCGCAACATCGACACTGAAAAGGTTAACAAGCTCACCGAAATCCCGTTTCTCCCCATACAGTTCTTCAAAACCAACACCATCAGAAGCGGGGACAAGCCCTTAACGGCCGATATTGTCTTTGAAAGCAGTGGAACCACTGGTGCCAATACCAGCCGTCACCATTTGTATGACTCTAAACTCTATAAAATGGTTGCTGAACGTATTTTTAAAGAGCAGTATGGCAACCTCCACCGCTTTCAAATCCTGGCATTGCTACCATCATATCTTGAACGAAACAACTCTTCGCTCGTATACATGATGCAACATTTTATTGATCGAAGTGGCTCGAATTATTCAGGTTTCTATCTTAATAACCCACCTGAGCTGATTCAAAGAATGAAATACCTTTCCGAAAACCCCGACGGAACGGGTATTCTGCTGCTTGGCGTAACTTTCGCACTTCTGGACTTGGCAGAGAGCGGTGAAGACTTGTCATTCATGAAAAAAATCGGGAATTTGATTGTGATGGATACTGGCGGTATGAAAGGCCGACGTCGGGAATTGCTCCGGGAGGAAGTACATGACATCCTTACCCGAAATTTCCACGTGCCTATGATCCACTCGGAATATGGAATGACCGAACTACTTTCCCAAGGCTATTCAAAGGGTAATGGCCTTTTTGAACCAGGCTATTCCATGCGTATTTTAATCAGAGATGTCAACGATCCCTTTGCTATTTCCGACCATAATCCAGACAATTCGAAAACAGGAGGGATCAATGTGATCGACCTGGCCAACCTTGACAGTTGCTCATTTATTGAAACCCAAGACCTGGGTCGGTTCGGAGAAAAACCCGGTACCTTCTACGTCATGGGACGGTTCGATAATTCAGACATCCGTGGCTGCAATTTAATGGTCTTGTGAATCGTTTTTTCAATCGATATTCTGCCAGTCCGACACGATTCACGCTCAAACTTTAACCCCAATTTAATACCACTACTATATTGTAAACCAGTCCTTTGCAAACGGCTTTACTATATAGAATTATTCTAATAAGCCCTAAAGAAGAATATTTTATAAATTAGTCCGCTAATTCAAAATTGCACTAATCAAATGTATTATTACACTTTGAATTGTTAACCTATTTTAAAGTATATCAAATGAAAAGACGTGATGCCCTTGGTCGTGTGGCACTTTTAATGGGTGGCACACTCTCAGCCCCTACGCTACTGGCTTTTCTGGAGGGTTGTAAATCAGCCACCGAAACCTCTTCGGCAATAACATTCCCTTTTTCACCAGACCGGAAGGCACTGGTATCCGAAGTGGCAGAAATCATTATTCCGAAAACGGACACACCTGGCGCCAAGGACGCCAAGGTAGGTGAATTCATCGAATTGATGATTAAAGACTGCTATGCTGGCAAAGACCAGGAAAGTTTTAACAAGGGCTTGGAGGATCTAGAGAAAAAAGATTTTATGAAAGCAGATCCTGCAAAGCAAACCTCTATCCTCAAAGAAATGGAAGCTGCGGTAAAAGTTGAACTGGAAAAACAAGGAGAAGAAAAGAAGAAATACACCGAAGCGGGCAAAGAGTATACAGATGCCCCTGTTCCATTTTTCCGGCTTTTCAAGGAACTCACATTATTGGGATACTTTACCTCTGAACCGGGTGCGACCCTTGCATTGGAATATGTACCCGTACCAGGGCGTTACGACGGGTGCATTGACTTAAAACCCGGTCAGAAAAGCTGGGCGATGTAATTCAAAAACGGCAACGAGGCCTCAGGGCCGGAATTTCAAACTCTGACAAACATTCATCATGAATTTAAACATAAAAGCAACAAAGCAGACCACATACGACGCAATTGTAGTAGGCTCGGGAATCAGTGGCGGATGGGCCGCTAAGGAACTGACAGAGAAAGGCCTTAAAGTGGTGATGCTCGAAAGAGGTCGGGACATTAAACACATTACCGATTACAAAACGGCGACACTCGCTCCTTGGGAGTTTGAACACCGTGGCAGGATCACGACCATCGCAAAAGAACAGTATTGGGCAGGTCTGCGTACAGGTTATACCCCCAATGAAGAGTGGCGCTATCTTTTCGAAAATGACAAAGAAAACCCGTATGACGAAACCCGTAAGTTCGACTGGGTACGTGCGTACCATGTAGGGGGTCGCTCCCTGCTTTGGGGGCGCCAGAGCTACCGTCTTAATCCCATGGATTTCGAAGCTAACGCAAAAGACGGTATCGCAATCGATTGGCCTATCCGCTATTCAGACATTGCGCCATGGTATGACTATGTTGAAAAATTTGCTGGCATAAGTGGTGCAAAGGATGGTCTTGATGTACTCCCTGACGGGAATTACCTCCCTCCTATGCAAATGAACTGTGTAGAAAAACATATAAAAGGAGAGGTCGAAAAGAAATTTGCAGGCCGGCACATCATCATGGGACGCGCTGCTCACCTTACTCAACCGCAGGCCTTCCACACAGAACTTGGTCGCGCGGCGTGCCAGTTCAGGAATATGTGTATGCGAGGCTGCCCCTATGGAGCCTATTTCAGTACCCAATCTGCCACCTTACCCGCCGCTCAAAGGACTGGAAATCTCACTTTGGTGCCTGATTCCATCGTTTCCGAAGTAATCTATGATGACAAAGCAGGCAAGGTGACTGGTGTTCGGGTAATCAACCAGAACACATTGGAAACAAAGGAATACTATGCAAAAATCATTTTTATGAATGCTTCGGCGATCGCTTCAGCATCCATTTTGATGAACTCCAAGTCAAAACGTTTCCCCAACGGACTAGGCAATGACAGCGACCAATTGGGCCGTAATATTATGGACCACCACTTGGCTGTGGGGGCTCGTGGCGATGTTGATGGTTTTAAAGACAAATACTACTTCGGACGTCGTGCAAACGGTATTTATATCCCCCGGTACCGCAACTGGGGCAACGACAAACGCGACTACATAAGGGGTTTCGGATACCAGGGAGGCGCAAGCCGTGAAAGCTGGGGACGCGGTGTAGGGACAGAAGGATTCGGTGCAGATTTCAAAAAGCAGCTTTCTGAACCGGGAGGATGGAATATGAACATTCAGGGCTTTGGAGAAATGATCTCGGATGAGAAAAACCGGTTTACGTTACATCCAACCAAAAAAGACAAATGGGGACTCCCGGTTGTCGTGTTTGATGCAGCCTACGGCGAAAACGAAAGGAAAATGCGTATAGATATGATGAATGACGCAGCCGAAATGCTGGAAGCAGCCGGTCTGAAAAATGTAGAACCCTATATCGACGACTCAAAACATCCAGGCATCGGTATCCATGAAATGGGTACAGCGCGTATGGGTAACGATCCAAAAACTTCCGTTCTGAACAAACATAATCAGGTTTGGGGAGCAGAAAACGTATATGTAACAGACGGTGCCTTCATGACTTCGGCCTCTTGCGTAAATCCATCATTGACCTATATGGCCATGACTGCCCGTGCGGCCGATCATGCGGTGAAAGAATTGAAGAAAATGAATATTTAAGTGACGAATGACATACCATAACTGATTCTTTTAAGATAAAAAAACCTCGTTGGGTAAATCCAGCGGGGTTTTTTCTTTATGCAATAACCCACTTCAGCTTCCGGGCTGATACTCTCATTCTAACCTGACGACCTTGAAAGATTTTGCCCCCTCCCCTATCCAGCGTGTTTCCTCCGTCGATGCGTATCGCGGTTTTGTAATGTTCCTGATGATGGCCGAAGTGCTAAGATTCGGTCAGGTCGCGGAAGCCTTCCCCCAAAGTGCTTTCTGGGCACTTCTAGATTTTAATCAGAGCCATGTTTCCTGGGTGGGTTGCTCGCTGCATGATCTCATACAACCCTCGTTCTCTTTTCTGGTAGGTGTGGCTTTGCCCTATTCGATGGCGAGCAGGGCCAGCAAGCAGCAAAGCACATCCGTGATGTGGTTTCACACCATTCGACGCTCGCTTATACTTATTCTGTTGGGTATTTTCCTGAGGTCCATGCACGCCTCTCAGACCAATTTCACATTTGAAGACACTTTGACTCAAATTGGCCTTGGATACCCTATCCTCTTTGCCTTGGCATTTGCAACGGAACGTGTCCAATGGGGTGCATTGGCATTCCTTCTGTTTGCTTATTTTCTGGCGTTTGCTCTTTATCCTCTGCCTGGTCCTTACTTCGATTGGAACGAAACCGGGACTACTGCTGACTGGGAGCACAACCTTTCCGGCTTTGCAGCGCACTGGAATAAAAACACCAATATGGCCTGGGCGTTCGACCGCTGGTTCCTGAATATCTTTCCGCGGGAAAAGGTTTTTCATTTCAATGGAGGCGGCTATAGCACACTAAGCTTTATCCCCACATTGGGTACGATGACATTGGGTTTGATCGCCGGGAAATGGCTCAAAAGCGCAAGATCTTCTTCGTGGTTGATCCGCAGATACGTTATCACTGCGATAGCCCTTTTTGCGATTGCGATCATCTTGAACCTAACTGGCATTAATCCTATCGTCAAGAGAATCTGGACTCCGGCATGGACACTTTTCAGCGGAGGCTGGTGCTTTGTACTGCTGGCATTGTTCTATTTTGTTGTAGATGTTAAAGATAACAGGTCCTGGTTTGTACCACTCATTGTAATCGGAACAAACTCTATCGCAGCTTACATCATCGCACATACAATTGACGGCTTTATTGATTCGTCTTTCCGTATCAACATCAGTCCCAACTACGATCTGATTTTTGGTGAGGGCCTGCGGTCGCTGGTCAGCGGCGGTGTAATTCTATTAGTCGAATGGTGGATTCTTTACTGGATGTACAAGAAAAAGATCTTTATCAAAATTTGATCTTTGGATTATATTCGCCTTCCAAATAACGCATTGAATGCTCAATATCCATTCTATTCACCATATCGCCATCATTTGTTCGGACTACGAACAATCTAAACGCTTCTATACCGAAATTCTTGGTTTTAAAATTGACCGGGAGGTCTTAAGGAAAGAGCGGCAGTCGTATAAATTGGACCTGTCCCTGAATGGTCATTACTGTATTGAATTATTTTCCTTTCCAAATCCTCCGGAACGGGTATCCCGACCGGAGGCACGTGGTTTAAGGCATATCGCATTCCAGGTAGGTGATGTGGAAGCTGCTATCAAAGTCTTAGAACTGAAGGGCATTTCCCCGGAGCCTGTGCGAGTGGATGAATTTACAGGTAAGAAATTTACCTTTTTTTCGGACCCTGACGACCTACCCATCGAATTATACGAGATGTAGCCTGTCAGGCTGCTACCACGTAAGTGATATTTTTGCGATTGCCGAGTTCGAGCTTGCATAAGGCTTCATAAAACTCGGAAATCCTGATCAGATGTTCATCCAGGACCCTTTTAACCTCCGATTCTTTTTCCATATATAACCTGAGGGATTTATACAGCTGGAGCGTACCTGCTTCAATTTTTTTGAGACAACCTGCTATCTCCTCTTTTTCATTCAGATTTTCCAGGATCTGGAGAGAAGCTTTGGACGAAATCTGATTATCTGCCAGTTCCTTATCTTCCAAAAAACATTTAAAATAATCGTAAATCCATCGAATTTCCTTTTGAAATAAAACAGCGCTGACGTGGCCCTGGCTCAGTACCCTGCGAAAGGACCCCATGCTATCTTTTTTCAATGCTTCCAGATAAAGAAGTTCCCGGTTCTTCTGCTCATTCCACAATGCCCTGATCATCGGAACGAATTCATTTTCTCTCATATACTCCATAAATCTGAAATTTAAGCGACGCCTGAAATTTCAAAAAAATCGTACCTAAAAAGAGAAAAAAAGGCCTTAATAGGGCTATCCAAACAGTTATTCATGTTTAAGTGCTAAAAATCAATTAATAAACTAATTGATCAATTTTAGACACAATTCCGCAGGATGTAACTTGTGGTAAAATCGCCATAGGTATGTGACAGATTTGTGGAATCAAAATGTAACAAATCACATACCGCCGCTTTAATTTTTGTCCTGAACGGAAAGCGTCTAACTTTGCTGACTTTACAATAATTGAGTGCGTTCGGGGTTAAATTAAACAGACCTGCTTCGCTGATCAATCGAATTTAAGAAATATGATTAAAGCTTCTTTTCGTTTTTATTTCCTTGCCATTTTAATAGTCACTTCCTGTAAAACCGTTGCTCCGCCCCAGCAGCAGGCGGCTGCGGAAACTCCGCCCCTGCTCGAAATCGGAAATGAGAAATTCTCTTTTGCGGAATATCAGGATGCTTACAACAGGAATAAATTTGCAACCGACTCCACTAAAGAACTCAGCCCCCAGGAATACCTCGCCTTGTACACTGACCTTAAAATCAAAGTTTTGCAAGCGAGGCAGGAGGGTAAAGATACTACATTGGACTATCGCGAGGAAATCGCTTCATACCGTGACCAACTCGCAAAAAATCAGCTGGTCGACAAAGCATTGGTTGAAAAGCTGACCAATGAAGCCTACAACCGTCTTAAACAGGAAGTGCGTGCATCCCATATCCTGATTGGGGTTTCAGAAGACGCATCGCCGACAGATACACTGGAAGCCTACCGGGCCGCCGTTGCCCTGCGCGGCAGATTAGAAGAAGGCTCAGATTTCGGAGAGATAGCTGCCCGTTTCTCAAAAGATCCTGCGGCAAAAAATACTAAAGGAGACCTGGGTTATTTTACGGCGTTTCAGACATTATATCCAATTGAAACAGCTGCTTACACTCTGCCAATTGGCAAAATATCGCAACCTGTTCGTACCAAAGCCGGCTATCACCTCATCAAGGTGACCGACCGCCGTACAAACCGCGGAATGGTACAAATTGCCCATATCATGATTCGGACGGATTCCGTGGCATCCCCCGCGCAAAAAGAATCAGCCAAGGCACGGATAGAAGAGGCTTACAATCATTTACAGAACGGCGAAGACTGGGCGGAGGTTACCGAAAGCTATTCCGATGACAAACAGTCAAGAAAAAACAAAGGCATTTTACCGATGTTCGGGATCGGCCAGATGGTGCCCGAAATTGAAGAAGCAGCATTCAATCTCAGGGTAAATGCATATTCAAAACCGATACTTACCATTTACGGCTGGCACATTATCAAGCTTCTCGAAAAAAGAAGTATTGAAACGTTCGCCGTCATGGCCCCGGCATTAAGGAAAAAAGTGGTCACCGATTCCCGTGCGAAAATCATCGATCAGGCTAATTTTAAAAGGTTGCGCGAGAAATATGCGGTTCAGGAATTTGACGATCAGTGGCGCATAGTTGCAGCATTGGGGGATAGTACGCTCCGAACAGGCAAATGGGATTATACGAGGGCAGTTTCTGCCGACTGGTCCTCGATGACTTTGTTCAAAATTGAGCAGAGGCCTTTCGATGCAATGTCCTTTCTGAATTACGTGAGAAGAAAACAATTGCCGAGACCTAAGGATGCTTCTCCGCCAGTCATTTTCAGAAGGTATTACAACGAATATCTGGCCGAGAGCCTTACCGACTATGAAAAAGAACATCTTGAAGAAATAAGTCCGGAATTTAAAAGCCTGATGGACGAAATCAGGGATGGTGTGTTGCTTTCCCAGATGATGGAAGAAAACGTATGGCAACGCTCTCTGTCGGATTCGACTGGCCAGGTGAGTTTTTACCAGCGGAACAAACAGCGCTACAATTATCCCGAACGCGCGCTTGCAACCATTATTTCCGCCAAAGACACCCAGACTATCAATGAAATACGGCGAACCCTGGCCGTTTCTCCTTACAAACTGGAAAGAAAATCCAGGGAAATCCTTTTTGGTCCCAACACATCCATTGTGGATGCCGAACAGCAGGAGGCACTCAATGAACTCCGGATCATCATGCAGAAAAATCCTGATTACATTGTGGAAATTGCGGGTTATCGGTCAGCAGAGGAATCAGAAATGACGTCAGCTACCAGGATTCGTAATGTTGTCAAATATCTCACGGCACAAAACATACCCATTCTGCGTATCATAGAAAAAGACTACGGATCCTTCCGCCAGTCAGCCGACCCTGAACGCAACCGGAGGGCGAGTTTTCAGTTCTACAGCCCGTCGAAAAAGGATGTGGAAAAAGTCTATAATGAACTAAATAGCGCAGTTTCTATACAAGATGGGTATTTTATAAAGGATAGCCCGTTGTTTGCGAAGCTGAAATGGCAGACAGGTGAGCAAAGCATTACGGATAACAATGTGATTATCTGGGCAGACGTTAGTAAAATAGAACCGCCGAGAGGTAAGACATTTGCGGAAGCCAGGGGGGGAGTGATCAACGACTACCAAAAAGAACTCGAAAAGCAATGGGTAGCCCGGTTACAGCAAAAATTCCCGGTGAAAGTCAACACCCAGGAATTAGAAAAAATTAAGCGTTAGCTGTATTTTAGCGTTTTATATATTATTTTTTTGCCAATTTTAATAAACGAATACAAACCCGCAGGTTCAATTGGAACAAAACAATCCTATGAAAATAAATAAATTAATTGCAATTCAGTTTCTGACGGCGTTTTCGCTGCTCTTCAGTCTGAACAGCAAAGGGCAGGGACAGCAGGGAGTGAGCCTGGATAAAATTATTGCAAGAGTCGACAACCACTACATTCTCAATTCGGAACTGGAAGACATGTACGCCCAGTACAAATCCGAGGGAAGGACACCTCCCGAAAAATGCCAGCTTCTGGAATCACTGATCATCAACAAAATGCTTCTCGCCAAAGCCGAGATCGACTCCGTGACGGTGGAAGATAAGCAGGTCGATGGAGAACTTGACGCAAAAATGGGTTATATGATCCAGCGTTTCGGTTCTGAAAAAAACATTGTTGAGGCCTATGGAAAAAGCATCGACAACCTGAAAAGCGAGCTACGCCAGCAGGTGAAAGAGCAAAAGATCGTCGAGAAAATGCAAACCAAGATTTCAGGAGATGTGAAAATCACACCAAGCGAAGTCCGCAAATTCTTTAATTCCATTCCAAAAGACAGCTTGCCTTACATTCCTTCTGAGGTTGAAATCGGCCATATCGTCAAAAAGGGAAAAGTGACCCGCGAGCAGAAAGATAAGCTGATCCAACAGTTACGGGATCTCAAGCAACGTGCCGAAAAAGGGGAAGATTTTGCTACCCTAGCCCAAATTTATTCAGAGGATTTAGGTTCAGCGAAGAACGGAGGAGACCTGAATTTTGCTAAAAGAGGTGCCATGGTACCTGAATTCGAAGGAGCAGCATTAGCTCTTAAGCCTGGTGAAATGTCTGATGTCATCGAGTCACAATTCGGATTTCACCTGATCAAGCTGATTGAAACACGGGGTGCTGAATACCATGCAAGACATATTCTTTTAAGACCTGATTACAATAAAGGAACGGATATGACAGAGGCGATCAGATCCTTGGATAGTCTGCGAAAGTTGATCAAAATGGATACGCTTAAATTCGCCAAAGCTGCATTGGATAATTCGGAAGACAAGGAAACAGCCGAATCCGGCGGATTAATCCAGGACAGAAGCACGGGCATTGCGCGGCTTACCCTGGATGCCTCTATGGATCCTGCACTGTACTTTGCAATAGATACAATGAAAGTGGGCGATTTGAGCCAACCCGTATCATACCGTATGGAAGATGGCAGCAGCGCGGTTCGGATTATCTGGTACAAAAGCAAGTCGGAACCTCACACCGCCAACCTTCGCGATGACTATGAAAAGCTCGCTCAAATTGTGTTAAGCAATAAAAGAAACAATGCGCTGGAAAAATGGTTTAAAAAGGCACAGGGAGATGTGTACATTAGCATCGAACCTGAATATAGAAACTGCCAGGTACTGGGGCTTGTCGCGAAGAGTGACATTTAGTCTACAAATGTCATGTTTGTGCCTAAAAAGATTGAAAATCTAAACTGACCTATTGTGAGGTATTCATCGGATGTAGAAGCTGCTGAAGCTATGAAAGTAGCTTATGAGAAAATTCGTAATGAAATTGGTAATGTGATCATCGGGCAGGATGAAGTGGTTAAAAGACTGCTTACCGCTATATTTTGCCAGGGACATTGTTTGCTGGTGGGTGTTCCGGGATTAGCCAAGACATTGTTGATCCAAACCATTGCTTCTTCGCTGGACTTAAATTTCAACCGCATTCAGTTCACACCCGACCTGATGCCTTCTGATATCCTGGGCTCCGAAACATTGGATCAAAACCGCAATTTTAAATTCATAAAAGGCCCCGTTTTTGCGAATATCATCCTTGCAGACGAAATTAACCGTACCCCCCCCAAAACACAATCGGCGCTTCTGGAAGCAATGCAGGAATATTCGGTTACGATTGCAGGTGAGAAACATTCATTGGACCGGCCTTTTTTCGTTCTTGCTACTCAAAACCCGATTGAGCAGGAAGGCACTTACCCGCTTCCCGAAGCCCAGCTCGACCGTTTTATGTTCATGATTCAATTGGATTACCCTTCTTATGCCGAGGAAGTGAATATTGTGAAAAGCACAACCACCGACAGAAGGCACCAGGTTCAGAAGGTTATCACTGCTGAGGAAATCATGGATTTTCAGCACCTTGTACGCCGCGTTCCGGTGACTGACCATGTCATTGAATATGCCGTCAAACTCGTACATAAAACACGCCCAATGGCAGGCTTTTCTGTCAAAGAAACCAACGATTATCTCGAATGGGGGGCTGGCCCGCGGGCCTCTCAGGCACTTATTCTGGCCGCCAAATGTAACGCATTGTTGTCAGGCAAATATTCTCCTGATATCGAGGACGTAAAAGCAGTAGCCTTACCCGTTCTACGTCATAGGATTATCCGGAATTTTAAAGCAGAAGCTGAGGGAATTTCAGTAGACGATATTATCGGGCGGCTTGTTTGACGGCTGTTTTTTGCCAGTAAGTTTCAGTATTTATTTATTTATAAGTTTGTGTTGGTCATTGTATCGGCACAAACTTTTGTTTTTCAGGCTTGCTATTTTAATAATCTGTTTCTTCATATGAGTATACTAGGTAAAAACTATATTGGCTATTCCCTCTCTTCCGAAGGAGGGCGCACATTTCAGTCTTATGTTCCTGCAGAGGACAGCCTCCTGCCAGAGCCTTTTACGGCAGCGACATTGGCAGAAGTAAATCGGACCATGGAATTAGCTGAAAAAGCCTTCGATCGGTACGCCGCTACACCTGCTGCCAACCGCGCCGAATTTTTGATTGCCATCACGGAAGAGATCATGGCACTGGGTGATGAATTGCTCGAGCGGGCCCATCTGGAAACGGGACTACCTATAGCCCGGCTGCAGGGAGAGCGCGCCCGAACGATCAACCAGCTCACCCAGTTCGCCGAACTTTTGCGGGAGGGCTCCTGGGTGGAAGCCGCTATAGACACTGCCTTACCGGACCGCTCACCAGCTCCGAAGCCTGATATTCGCAAGATGCTGGTACCTATCGGACCGGTGGTCATTTTCGGCTCGAGTAACTTTCCATTTGCCTATTCGGTTGCCGGTGTGGATTCGGCTCCAGCGCTGGCGGCCGGGAATCCCATTGTAGTAAAAGCACACGCAGCACATCCAGGGGTGAGCGACCTGACTGCCCAAGCTGTAATAAAAGCTGCAAAAAGAACAGGCATGCCCGACGGCGTTTTCTCGATGCTGTATGACGATGGTTTTGAAATCGGGACAGCACTGGTGAAACATCCCGTGAGTAAAGCAGTAGGCTTTACGGGCTCTTATAGAGGAGGCATGGCACTTTACCGACTGGCTCAGGAAAGAGAAGAGCCCATCTCCGTTTTCGCAGAAATGGGCAGCGTGAACCCGATCGTTATCCTGCCGCAATATCTAAGATCCAATGCCACCGAATTTGGAAAAACTTTGGCGGCTTCGGTCAGCCTCGGCGCAGGACAATTCTGCACCAACCCCGGGCTCGTATTCGTAACAGCGTCTGAGGGTTTGGATGAGTTTGAAAAGTCGTATCGGCAGGAAATTGAAAATACCTTTTCCGCGACCATGCTAACCGCCGGGATCTGCACGAATTTTTACAAACTGCGGGACGAAGTCTTCAAACAAAGCGACGTCACGGAGCTTGCAATTTCTGAACACTTCTCCGGCGGAGAAAATCAAGCTCAGGCTTCCATTGCCAAAGTCTCGGGGAAAAGCTTTATTGCCAATCCGAAACTTCACGAAGAAGTCTTCGGCCCTTTTTCCCTGCTGATAGTCTGCGCGGATACGGATGAGCTTTTAGAAGCAGTATCTCATTTAAAAGGTCAGTTAACTTCGACGCTGATGGCCGACAAAGAAGAAGTCGTCTCCTACCCCGCTATTGTTCGTCAACTGGCTAAAATATCCGGGAGATTTATCATGAATGGCGTGCCTACCGGTGTTGAAGTCTGCCCCTCCATGCATCACGGCGGCCCATTTCCTGCCACTGCCGACGCCAGGTTTACTTCCGTGGGTAGGCATTCCATATTGCGTTTTGTACGTCCGCAATCCTACCAGGGGTGGCCTGACCCACTCTTGCCAACTGAATTGCAAGACTCAAACCCGCTAGGGATATATCGGCTGATTAACAATGTGTTAACCCGCAATCAAGTCTGACGGATACCCTACTTGTACTAAAAATAAACCTTCGGCCGGGGCTTGTGCTCCGGCTTCTTTTCTGTTGCGGGACAAGATGATTTTTTCAAAATGCGCAACGGTTATTTTCTCTTTTCCGACTTCCAGCAAAGTGCCCACCAATGCCCTCACCATTCCTCTCAGAAAACGGTTGGCCTGGATATGAAAAACCAGCATATCCCCTGATTCAATCCATTCAGCCTGTGAAATCGCACAACGAAAGTTATTGACGCTGGTATGTATCTTGCTAAAACTCTCGAAATCATTGTGCTTTAACAATAGGGCAGCTGCTTCATTCATCCTACAAACGTTGAGATCGCCCCTTAGCAAATAGGCAAGGTCAGTCAAAAAAGGATTTTTCTTTCGTGTGATCCGGTACTCGTACTTACGATAGACAGCCGCAAAACGAGAATTTGTACCATCTGGCACCTGAAAGATATTCCGCACCGCGATATCTCTTGGAATGACTCCATTGAGCTTATAAATAAGCATCTGTACATCATTTACGGCGTTTTCCAAGTCAAAGTGAGCAAATTGCTGTTCAGCGTGAACGCCCGTATCTGTGCGGCTGCTTCCTGTCAATTCGACTGAGATCCGGAGTATCTTAGCCAGTGCATCTTCCAATACTTGCTGAACACCAAGAGCATTGTTCTGCTTTTGCCATCCGTTATAGGCAGTCCCTCGGTAACTAAATTCCAGAAAATAACGCATGCCACAAAAGTAAGCCAAACCAGTCAGATTTACGATTTGCAAAATTTGATTGCGGATTTTGTTCCGAAGAAGGTTAACTTTGAAATTGCAAAATTTCATTTTAGTATGATTACGGAAGAGAAAAAAGAAGAGAAAAACCTGAATTTCATTGAGGAGATCGTGGAAGGAGATTTGCAATCAGGAAAATATACTCAAATAATTACCCGTTTTCCGCCAGAACCCAACGGCTATTTACACATCGGACATGCTTCCAGTATTTGCCTGAATTTTGGCTTAACAAAGACATTCCAGGGCTACACCAACCTCCGTTTTGACGACACCAATCCGGTGACAGAGGATACCGAATATGTCGAAAGCATCAAAAATGACATACGCTGGATGGGTTTTGAATGGAAAAATGAGTTGTACGCTTCCGACTATTTTGACATACTATATGGTTTTGCGGTTACCCTTATCTCCAAAGGGCTGGCTTATGTCGACGACTCTACTTCCGAGGAAATAGCAGCCTTGAAAGGAACGCCTACTGAGCCCGGAAAAGACAGTCAGTACCGTAGCCGGTCGGTGGAGGAAAATCTTGCACTTTTTGAAGAGATGAAAAATGGTGCCTTTCCTGACGGAAGCCGCACGCTCCGAGCGAAAATTGATATGGCCCATATCAATATGCTCATGCGCGACCCGATATTATACCGGATAAAACATGCACACCACCACAGGACGGGTGATAAATGGTGTATTTATCCTATGTATGATTTTGCTCACGGACAAAGTGACTCTATCGAAACCGTGACACACTCCATCTGTACACTGGAATTTGCGCCGCATCGTGAGTTATATGACTGGCTGATCGAAAAACTGGAAATTTATCCATCGCATCAATATGAATTTGCTCGCCGTAACCTGAACTATACGGTGACCAGCAAGAGAAAACTGCTTCGCCTTGTTCAGGAAGGCTACGTGAGCGGCTGGAATGACCCCAGAATGCCGACCATCAGCGGGCTGCGGCGCAGGGGCTACACGCCGGAGAGCATCCGTGACTTTTGCGACCGGATCGGCGTAGCACGCCGGGAAAATATGATCGATGTGGGACTGCTTGAGTTTTGTGTGAGAGAAGACCTGAACAAAAAAGCATTACGCCGAATGGTAGTGCTTGATCCTTTGAAACTGGTCATCACTAATTTTCCGGAAGGGGTTACCGAAATGTGCCACAGTGAAAACAATCCGGAAGATGTGGCAGCCGGTGTGCGCCAGATTCCCTTTACACGAGAAATCCTGATTGAAAAAGAGGACTTCATGGAGGTTCCTTCCAAAAAGTATTTTCGCCTGGCACCAGGCAAAATGGTGCGGCTCAAAGGCGCGTATATCATCCAATGCGACGATTTCGTAAAAGATGGAAATGGAACCATAACGGAGGTACGCTGCAGCTACATCGAAAACTCTAAAAGCGGCCAGGATACTACCGGCATTAATGTAAAGGGCACATTGCACTGGGTGTCGGCCTTACATGCGACAGAAGTTGAGGTGCGATTATATGATAGACTTTTCTCTGTCGAAGATGTTTCCTCAGAAGAAGGCGATTTCAAGGATTATATCAATCCCGACTCACTTCATGTGATCACTGGCTATGCAGAACCGGCTTTGCTTGAAGCAAAAGAGGGCGAATCGTTCCAGTTCCTCAGAAAAGGCTATTTTGCCAAAGACCCGGATAGCACCGCGAAGAAATTTGTTTTCAACCGGACTGTCACGTTGAGGGATAACTGGACAAAGACGAACGAGAAGTAAATCATTAATTTAGATTACTTACAAATAAACTTGCGCGCAAAAATGTCAGCATGTATCTTTGTGCAACAATTTCCACGATTCAAATAGTTGCTGTCAGTGAATACCCCGAATGAATTGTTCAGTACTGCGAAAGGATACAGCCTACAGTGTGATCTTACTTCAAAAATCATTCTTCATTTTGGTGAATTGAAAGCCTCGTTTAAAATCAGCGACTTTATCCATTTTCGCCGCGCCGTCAACAAAATCGACATTCAAAGTAAAATTTTCGACCTCTCGGACGAGTCTGATTACGAGTTCGTTGAGGCGCCGCAACTCAATCTTTCCCATAAATTAACGCTCTGTGAGCTGATCCAATTACGGGAACTTGTTAACGGGACCTACTTCGCGATCGAGCTTAATTCCTTGCTTCACCAACTGCTCTTCACTGAGCAAGAATTAGTCTAAATAACTCATTCTGATCATATTAGACCAATTCCAAATTTCCTTTTAAATTTGGAATGACCGAGTTTCGCATGATATTTGTAATTATTAAATTAAAATAATCACAAGTACCATGAGAGACTTACTTAGACAAAGAACTTCCCTTAAAGAGGAAATAGAGATACTTCTGAACAATCAGGTCAAAATGGAAGCCGAGGCGTCCTCCAAATATCTGGCGATGGCATCCTGGTGCGACCGTAACGGGTTTAGAAACGCTGCCAAATATTTTATGAAGCAGTCGGAAGAAGAAAGAGAACATATGGTAAAAATCTTCAACTACCTTATGTTTGTAGGCGGCACGGCGGTATCACCGGAGATCGGACCTGTAAAGCAGGAATTTGCTACATTCAGAAGCGTGTTTGAAGCTGCGCTACAGAGCGAAATCGCGGTAACCCAATCAATTAACCGTATTGTTACCCAAAGCCGCAAAGAAGAGGATTACGCAACAGAAAACTTCCTGCAGTGGTTCGTAAAAGAACAAACGGAGGAAGAAGACAATGCCCGCCACGCGCTCGAACTTTTTGACATGATTGGCGAAGATGGTACGGGACTATACATGATCGACAAAGCCGTTTTGAAGATTGGGTCTGAGGACTAGAAAATAAAATTATTGCAAAAAAAGAGGTTGTTTCTTTGCAGAAACAACCTCTTTTTTTGCTCCTTCCAGGATTTTTAAACTATCTCCCCTTCGCTTTTCCGGGAAATTCCTGCTACTCCCTTTTACCAGACTCTTCGCCTCTTTCACCCAATTCAATAAAGGTGTCCCTGTTATTTCGTCGCCACCGGATGATTTTGGGTCATAATGATCCGTGACATGCTCTTAGTCGATCAATAGCCGATGGCGATCGAGGCAGAGGCGGTGATTAAACCAAGCATCTTGCAAAAAGATTACCTTATTATTATTAAATCCAAATACTTGATTTTTGAAACTGAGATTAACTATATTTAGCCTTTGATTAATTACAGCAATGCATATCACTCAACGTTATAATGAAAAAATATCTATCTACACTTCTGCAGATTTGCCTATTCAACTCTGCCGTCATGATCGCGGTTCAGGCAAAGGATTGCACTTACACGAACCTACGTCTGACCTCACAAGCACTGGTTAATGCATTTGACCCCACTTGCACCACAATCAAAGGTAATATTACCATCTCAGGAGCGGATATTACTGATCTCAGACCGTTGGCGAACATCGAGCTTATTGATGGTATCCTAACAATTCAGAGCAATACAAGTCTTACCACTCTAAAAGGTCTGGAAAAACTTGCAAGCAGCAAGAGCTTACTGATAAATAGTAACACCTTGCTGACGGATCTGTCAGGGTTGGAAGGGTTAGTATCCGTTCCAAGTACGCTAAACGTTAGGTACAATAGTGCGCTTATTAGTCTGAAAGGATTAAATAACCTCACGAATGCGAACACCATCTATATAAGCAATAACGATTTGCTGCCAAACCTCTCAGGGCTGGGTAGTTTGGAATCCGTTGCTGACCTTCTCTCGATATCTTCCAACAAAAAACTGATTAGCTTAAACGGATTAACCAGCTTAACCAGTGTAGCCCGTATACTGATTGGAGAAAATGAACTCTTGCCCGACTTATCAGGCTTGGAAAATCTTAGATCTGTATCATGGCAGATGAATATAAGCTCCAATAAAAGTATGTTGAATTTCAACGGATTGGACAACTTGACCAGTCTAAGTGAACTTTATATCAGCGACAATAACTTAATGACGGATTTATCGGGGCTAGAGATTTTAGGCGCTCTATATTGGCTGGTAATAGGTGAAAGTAAAGGTCTTACAAGCCTGAATGGGCTGAACAATCTGCTGTCGGTAACGAATTTCATCATACGTAGCAACGATTTGCTGACTGATCTATCTGGATTGGAGAACATTACAAATATCGGATGGATTCAGATTTCCGGCAATCCTAAATTAAAAAGCCTCTCAGGACTAGGCGCGACTAGCAGCGGCCAACGCATCGGTTCAAACCAGAGGGTCGCTGCACTTACGATCGGAGGATTGTCGATAACCAACAACCCTAATTTAACTACTTGTGCAATCGCTCCTGTATGTGAATATGTTAGTGACAATATAGCCACGATCAGTGGTAACGGCATTGGCTGCGAAAGCCAGTCAGCAATAGAAGTGGCTTGTGGATCGCTCCCTGTTACCCTTGCTCACTTTACAGCAACTGCCGAAAATAAGACCGCGCTTCTACAATGGGCTACAACAGAGGAAAGAAATAGTTCCGTTTTTGAAGTTGAGCATAGCCTCGATACAAAAAAATGGCAAAGGACTAGTGTACAAGCCGCAAAAGGCGAAAGCAATACACTTTCCAACTATCATTGGGTGCATACGAAGCCGGCAAGCGGCCTCAACTACTACCGTCTAAAAATGATTGACTTGGACGGCACTTTCACTTACAGCCGGATTGCCGACGTCAAATTTGATAACCTTCCCGTATTTATTTATCCAAATCCGGTTACAGACATATTGTATATCGAAAATAAAGAAGACATTGTTCGGCTTCGGATTATTGATTTGCAGGGAAAAACAGTCCATGAAACCGGAAACCTGTCCCAAGAAGGGTTCTCAGTAAAAAAATTGGCAAAGGGATTATACGAGGTACATATGACCAAGCAGAGTGGCGCAGTGCAGATGCAACGCATTGCGGTATTGTAGATGATATTTTGGGAGACTATCGTGCTTAATGTCTAAACTTGCAATCGGGAGCCGGGCAGAACTTACAACTTGACTCTATCGTCGAAGCGGCGACGCCTTAAGCCTCACGACTCCTAACTACCTCAAAAAATCATCGGTTAATAATTCTGCTAGCCTCATAAATTGTGTCTTCTTAAAATAAAAAATCAGGATTACTGGCCCCGGTTTAAACTTTACTTAGATTCTGAGGTAGTACCTGGCTGGGCCGACTTGTCAAAAGCGAATATACTTCCGTATCCCAAAATGTTCCCTGATAAAAGAAATTCTGTTTGAAGTAGCCCTCTTTTGTGAAATTGAACTTCATCAATACACTTCTCGATTGCCCGTTTTCCGGATTGATTTTTGCTTCCACACTATGCAATCTGATTTCCGTGAATCCGTAGTCCAATACCACTTTCACAGCTTCGCTCATAAAACCCCTGTCCCAGTAGTCTGGGTGCAGTATGTAGCCAATTTCAGCACGATGATTTGACCAGTCAATTTTATGAAATCCAATTGTTCCAATCAGCCGGACCGAATCAATCTCTGAAACTCCCCAAGTAATCCCGACGGCATCTTTTAGATTCCTGTGATAAGCGGCTATCAGCTCCTCGGCCTCGTTGACCGTTTTTAATAGCGGCTTACCTATGTACTTCATTGCCTTAATGTTACTTCTGAGCCTGAACATGCATTGGGCATGCTCAGGCCTGAGTGCATGCAGCAGCAAACGTTCGCTTTTAATCTCAGGAAATATCTGAAAGTCTTTATACAACATGACGCTTAATATGTGAAATATGTGGGCTACAGGACATGGTTATGTCACTTACCTAAGAGAATTGCCCAAACCTGGTATACATTCTATTCATTGTAAAATTAAGACAACAGTATTGCGAAACCTACGGTTAAATATTTCCATTATCTCGGTCATTTTAGAGATATCATAAGAAGCGGTAAATGCGCCAACTGGTCTCGCTAGTCGTATACTTTTAAGAGGCGACTGGAGTTACAAAATTCCTTATAAATCTGGTATAGCTTTGCTTGAAACCGTCTATTTTTATTTGTAGGAGGTTTAATAAGTCTTCGAATAATGGATCATGATTCCTCAACAAATACCATACACCAAACGTCAGTCAACGAATCGTCTTTCACTTTCCCGAAAAACTAAGAGGATTTTTCTTTGGCAACATGATACCAGTTGGAACAAGTTTTTGTTTATCATTGAAGGAGAAGGAGATTTTCACGGGAAAATATTCCGTCCTTCATCCGGCGCTTATCAAAAAAGATTGAGGCGGAAACGTTTTTTCATAAAGGTGAGGAAGTGGCAATAATTACCAATGAAAAACACCGCGAAGGACTATTTTCACATACTAAAACACTGAAATTGAAAAATAAAAATAATGAACATTATGCCTGATAATCAACAACATACAACAAACCAATTATCAGGAAATCACCATATATGAATTACCTCGACGAGTTTAAGAAGTTTATTTCAAGCCACTACCTTTCAACGGGTGTAAGATTAACGCTAGGTGCCCTCGTTCCGAGCCTTGTTTTCCAACATTATGGCATCCTGAGCGAAATGATTGCCTTCCCGCTCGGAACGCTGCTCATTGGCGGTACTGACAATCCCGGCCCTTACCACAGAAGAAGGAACTCGCTCCTGATCGCAATTGCTACCTGCTTTACTGTCGCCTGCATAACCGGTTTTCTCAGGCACATCCATTTTATCGTGTTTATCGAAATCGTGGTGTTCGGAATGTTCTTTTCGCTCGCCGGCGTTTATGGAAACCGTGTAAACAGCATTGGGCTGATCTCGCTGCTCGTATTTGTTTTCAACATTGACGATCACCTGAGCGGCGATATGGTTTTGCGGACTGCGGCTATCTTTTCTGCCGGGGGTATCTGGTACTTTATTCTTTTTATGGTGCTGCAAAAGCTTTTGCCGTACAAATTGATTCAGCAGCTACTGGGCGAAAATTTCGTAGAGCTCGGCAAACTTCTTTCCATTAAGGCGGATTACTACTTTGCGAAACCTGATTATGACGATCTTTTTAACAGGATGGTCCATCAGCAGGTGATCCTGAGAGAAAACCACGAAAATTTAAGGGAGATACTCTTTAAAACCCGTGAAATCGTTACCGAATCGACCAATAAAAGCCGGATACTCATGCTCATGTTCCTGGATAGTATCGATCTTTTTGAACGGATCCTGAATTCCCAGCAGAACTACGCCAACCTGCACCGCGCATTCGACCACACCAAGGTCCTGAGGCTATTTGGCATTTACATCACCTGGCTGGCTGCAGAAATACAGCAAATCGGACTGGCTGTACAAAGTGGATTCTCTTCTCACCCAAAACATGACCTGGATGAAGCTTTCAATAAATGCCAGACGGCATTTGAACGGATGCGGGAATATAAGATGAACCATGATAACATGGAGGATTTCATCATGCTGCGCCAGATACTGAATAGCTTACAGGATGTGACGGAAAGGGTTAAAAAACTCCATCGAGCCACAACTTATGATGCAGAAGTCAGTAAGGATTTCAAATTGACCGTGGAAGCCGAAAACTTTGTTCCGAAACAGGAATATCATCCGCGCATCCTTCTGGATAATATCTCTTTGAAATCGAGTCACTTCCGGCACGCGGTAAGGGTTACGCTCGGGCTTTTGGTGGGATATATCGCTTCTTTGTTTTTCGAGTTGGGGCATGGCTACTGGATCCTGCTAACCATTGCGGTAATCCTGAAACCTGCGTTCAGCATTACCAAACAGCGTAACCTGCACCGAATCGGGGGGACAATTCTCGGCGTAATAACCGGTTTTATGATACTATACCTGATCAAAGACAACACGGTTATTTTCATCCTGATGCTCATTGCGATGATTCTGGCTTATAGTTTCCTTAAAACCAACTATTTCATTGCTTCCACCAGCATTACCCTTTATGTCATACTTTCCTTCAATTTTCTGAACCCGCAGCACATTACCGCGGTTTTACAGGACAGGGTCATTGATACTGTCATCGGGTCCATAATCGCCTATTTGATATCTTCCTATGTCCTCCCGGTTTGGGAACATTCGCAGATCAATCAGTATATGAGGGAAGCATTGAATGCAAATCGTAAATATTTCGACATTGTTGCCGGAAAATTCACTGGCAAGCAGCTGGATATCAACGAACTGAAAGTATTACGTAAAGACGCCATCATTGCAATGGCAAACCTGTCGGATAATTTTCAGAAGATGTTGTCAGAGCCAAAGCGGCAGCAGATGAACATGGAAGAATACCACCAGTTTGTAGCAACAAGCCATATGCTTACCTCCTACATTGCGTCCCTTTCGACCTATGCCCAAACATTGGAATATTCCGACTTTTCGGTTGAGTTTGAAATGATGACCCGGCAGATTGACCGCCAGTTACAGGCGGCAACGGATGTAATTGAAGGGAAAACGGGTAACAGTCTGGAAATTACCAGAGAGTCGCTTCCACAAAACCAGAGATTGATCGAGCTTCTGGCTAAGAGAAAAAAGGAAATCAAGGAATTGGGAATTGAAAAAGCGGACCAGTCGCCGGCACGAAAAATGTTATCCGATATCAAAACAGTCAATGGACTTTTCGAGCTGATCAGCACGATCACGATTGACGAAATTAAAATTCTTCAAAAAATCAAGGCAGTAAGTATATCCCATTAATATGTTACCATTATCAGGCACCGAAAGAAGAAATATATCTCCCGGCCTTCACGTATCCATTGTTCTGAAAAAAGACCAGCGCAGCGGCGCATTAACCGACGGAATTGTAAAAGATATCCTCACTAAGGCCCCTGTCCACACCCATGGCATCAAGGTCCGTCTTGAAAGTGGCGAAATCGGTCGGGTTAAAATTATTAAAGGTTCATTGTAAATAACTAGTATCATGTCATCGTATCTCTTCGCGCCGCTTAAACTGAAAAGCATCACGTTAAAAAATAGAATTGCAGTCTCGCCTATGTGCCAATACTCCTCTGTGGATGGTTTCGCCAACGATTGGCACCTGGTTCATCTCGGAAGCAGGGCCGTGGGCGGAGCAGGCCTGATCATCACAGAGGCCACAGCGGTTTCTCCCGAAGGCCGTATTTCACCGCAAGACCTGGGAATCTGGAAAGATGACCATATTGAAAAATTGAGACAGATCACCGATTTCATAAGTGCTCAGGGTACCGTTGCTGGCGTGCAACTTGCTCATGCCGGAAGAAAAGCAAGCACATTCCCTGCTTGGAAAGGCCGCGGCCAGGTACCACTGTACCAGGGCGGCTGGAAAACCGTAGGTGCCTCCCCTATACCATTTCTTGAAAACGAAGACGCGCCCATAGAGCTCGACCAGACGGGAATTGATCAAGTAATTACGGATTTCGCGTTTGCTGCTCAACGTGCCCTTCGGGCGGGCTTTCAGGTGATCGAGATACATGCCGCACATGGCTATTTGGTGCATCAGTTCCTTTCCCCGCTGAGCAACAAAAGAAATGATTTGTATGGCGGAAGTTTTGAAAATCGCATTCGGCTTTTATTGGAAATTATAGATGCCATACAAAAAGTCTGGCCGGACGATCTGCCGATTTTTGTACGGATCTCGGCAACCGATTGGGTAGAAGGCGGCTGGAATCCGGACGAGGCTACTGCGCTCTCTGGAATCCTGAAGGACAAAGGGATCTCTATTGTTGATGTCTCTTCCGGCGGCCTTGCGTCCCATGCAAAAATTCCAGTCGGCCCGTCTTACCAGGTACCTTTTTCGGCGAAAATAAAAAACGAAACCGGGGCCTTGACCGGTGCCGTCGGTTTGATCACCGAGGCACAGCAGGCAGAAGACATCCTGAAAAATAACGAAGCAGACCTCATTGTAATGGCCAGGGAAATGCTACGTGACCCTTACTTTCCATTGCATGCAGCCCATGAGCTTGGCGAAGATATGGTGTGGCCGGTTCAATACGACCGGGCCAAGCCAGCTCTTTAAGAGGTCGCGATAGCCATTTCCAGAATTGCCCTTATTTTTTCTACCGGCAGGTCTTCGTTTGGATCTACCGGTAGGATTTTCATCCTGGAACGCCGCTCTGCGATCAGGTCAGGATGTGCTATCAGGTTTCCGTTCACAATGCCCAGGTAAGGATGGCCGGTCTTCTTTCCGACCCAGATGTAGCAGATCCTTTTTCCGCGATAATTGTAAAACGGCATTTTATATTTCCAGTCCTCTGCCATGTCGGCACTGTATTCCAGCACAAAATGCCTTAACGCCGCCAAACAACTTTTTGCGGGCTCTGGTTTGTCCCAAAAAAACTGATCGATTTCTTTGAGCATCATAAGGCAAATATGAATCTTTATCTTTGCCCGAAATTATCTGATTTATGCCAAATCCCCGCGTCTGTCTGATCATAGGAATCGTTAGCATCAGTATTTTTCCGGTCCTGGTCAAATGGGCACCCGTTTCTGGGATAACCTCCGCATTTTACAGGATGTTTTTCGGCTTCGTCCTGATCTTGCCCTATGTTTTTATTACAAAAAAATTCAATTGGCCTGATAAAGCACTCTGGGTTCCTATTGTGGTTTGCGGCTTGATCTTCGCAACAGATATTGCGGTGTGGAACCTCTCCATTCATTATTCCAATGCGACCCAAGCCACTTTGCTTACCAATTTATCGCCTGTCTGGGTTGGTATAGCGACGTTCCTTTTTCTGCCCGACAAGCCCAGACCTCGTTTCTGGATCGGTACACTGGTCGCCCTATCCGGCATGGTTATTCTGATAGGCTGGGAAGCTTTTTCTGAAATGAGACTGGATAAGGGTTTTGCCCTTGCTATTCTGTCGGGAATGCTTTATGCCTCCTATATACTCGTGAGCAAAACCGTTTTGAGCCGCTTTGACATTGTCAGCTTCATGACCATCAATATGGCGGTTTCCAGCTTTTATCTCTTCCTGATCTGCCTTTTTTTCGAACAACCGGTAACTGGCTTTAAGCCTACCATCTGGCTCGTCTTTCTGGTACAGGGATTGATTTGCCAGCTGGCAGGTTGGCTGGCGATCAATTATGCCGTCAAAAAAATGGATGCAAAGCGGGTTTCCTTAAGCCTCCTGAGCCAGGCTCTCGTAACCGGCTTATTTGCATGGGCCTTTATCAATGAACAGGTCACTCTGCAGATGATCGTGGGAGGAACGGTTATCTTGGCGGGCATTGCCGTCACTTTTCAGAAAACAGGATCAGGAACTAGTCCAGCGGAAGATAGATAATGAAAGTGGAGCCTGCGCCTGGGTTTCCCACCGCGTCTATCAGCCCTTTGTGATTTTCTATTATCTTTTTACAAATTGCGAGCCCTATCCCCGTCCCCTCATAGGCGCTACGGCTATGCAGGCGTTGAAATACCTGAAATATCCTGTCTTTAAATTGTTCCTCGAAGCCAATACCATTGTCCGAAAACGAAATGAATTCGTAAGTCCGGAAATGATCCGAATCAGGCAATGGAATGAATTCGCCGCGAATGTGCCCGGTCCGGATGTCAATGACAGGTTTAACCCCCTTTTTGGTGAATTTTAAGGAGTTAGCGATCAGGTTCATAAAAAGCTGTTCAAACTGATATACAATGACGTTCCTCGTTGGCAGCTTTTCACTGAGAATCGTAGCTTCTTTCTGAACGATCAACTCATTGAGTTGCTCCTTCACATTTTTCAGCACGACATTCAGATCCGTTTGCTCAAAATGTTTTTCGACTGCATTGGCGCGGGAAAATGCCAGCAGATCAATGATCAATTGTTGCATTCTGGTGGAAGACGCCTGCATCCTGTTGAAATAATCCTTGCCCCTCTCCGAAAGGTTTTCACTTTCAGTTTCAAGGATGCGTGTCGCAAAGGTCTGGATTTTTCGCAAAGGTTCCTGAAGATCGTGGCTCGCCACATAGGCAAACTGGGCGAGTTCCATATTTGTCCGGATCAGCTCATTATTGGCTATAGTCAGTTCGTTGGTACGGACCTGCACCTTTGCTTCCAGCTGGTCAATGAATATTTTGCTGTCGTGAATATCCGTGCTTGTGCCTACCCACATCTGAATGCTGCCATCGGGATTCTTTTGGGGGATGGCTCGGCTCAGTTGCCATCTGTATTCTCCGTCGGCCCTCCTGAAACGATGTTCCAAAAGGAAATCAACTCCGCGCTTCACCGATATATTCCAGAGACGGATATTTTCGGGGAGGTCGTCCGGATGCACAATTTGCAGCCATCCTTCTCCGGTGATCTGTTCGGCCGTAAGGCCGGAATAATCATAAACTGATTTGTTAAAATAATTGAGATGCCCATCCGCGTCGCCCGTCCAGACGAACTGGGGCATCGAATCAGCCAATGTCCTGAACTTACCCTCGCTGGTTTTCAATGCCAGCTCCGCTTCCTTCCGGTCCGTAATGTCCATCATCGTTCCCAGCATCCTATGCGGAACATGGTCTTCTTTGTATAGAACTTTTCCCTGGGTTCTCACCCAATGAACAGACTTGTCGGGATGGATTATCCTGGCTTCGTAATAATAGGTACCCGTTTCGAGGGCGATATCAAATGCTTTTTCAACAATGGTTTTTCTGTCGTCCGGATGAACATGGTCCCGTAATTCACTATGTGTGAACACACTCGACTCCGGGTAACCGAATATCGACGCAAGCCGTCCGGAATGTATGATATCCAACGTCTGAAGGTTAAGATCCCAGGTCGCAAGCTTAGTCCCGTCGGTAGCCAGAGAGAGCCGGTCGGCTGCCTCGGCGATCTGCTGCCGAAACCTGACTTTGTCAGTTACATCATTGACGGACACCATTATACCCGAAACACTTCCATCGATTTCCAGAATCGGGGCATACTGATAGTCGAGGTAATAAGCCATTACACCACCCGGACCATCCACATAAGCGAGTGCCTCATTCTCTTTGTAAATCGTCCCCTTTTGATAAACGTCTTGCAATATCTTAGCAAACTTCTGGTCCTTCAGTTCCGGAAATACATCAAAAAGCTTTTTGCCCACCACATCGCTCAGTTCTCTGCGCCACAGATTTTTGAGCATGGTTTCATTAGCGATGCTGATCACAAAATCTTCCCCTTTGAAGATGGCCTTGGCAAACTGGGACTGGGTTACAAGATTGCGAAACTGGTTCTCGCTGCGTTGTAATGCTTGCTTGGACAGAACCTGGTCGGTAACTTCTGTGGCCACGACAACGATGCCGGTCAAATCACCGGTTTCCTCATAAGACGGCTGGTACACAAAATTGAAATAGCATTGCTGAGGTTGGCCAAAACGCCTGAGGGTAACCTCAAACTCATTTCCGTGATAAGGAGCACCGGTTTTCAGGACATTTGCCAAAATGGGACTAACGGAGTCTTTCACTTCCGGTAGTGAATCAAAAAGCGGCTTGCCCACAAACTCTTCTTCACTACGGTCAACGACCCTCAAATATGAATCGTTGGCCATTTCAACAACGAAATTTTCACCCCTCAGAATTGCTATTCCTACCGGGGCTTGCTTCATGATATTCCTGAATCTGCTTTCGCTGTCGCCAGCCGGGTTATGCCCCAGACCTTGGTTATGAGCAGGTTGCTGGTTGGTCTGGCCGGACTCGGTTAATTTGCTCACTTACTAATTTCGAAAGAGTATCTGCAAATTTAATAAGTGAATAAATCGGGGGATTAATATTGGTAATAAAAGTTTTCGGCAACTGGTTTCCAATGATGCTGATTCCAATCGATATCGAGAACTTGTTTGATTGCCTGTTTCAGTTTTGGGAAAGAACCTGGTTTTCTGATGAAGAAATTAGCGCCCTTTTCATGCACTTTCTTGACCATTTCTTCCTGGCCGGTTGTGGAAAATATCACTACCGGAATACCCTCCCAGCCCTTGGTATTTCTAATTTGCTCAAGACATTCGAAACCGTTCTTCCTGGGCATGTTCAAATCCAGAAAAATAACATCAGGCGGGGGCGGGACGGTTGTCTCCATCAGGTTAATCAGCTCAACACCGTCATTCGCGGTTAAAAGTTCCGTTGAGTTACTAACTTCCCTTAAAGCATCTTCAAACAACATGCAGTCGTCTGCATCGTCGTCTGCAAGAAATATTGATTTATTCGGTTTTGCGCTCATAATCCAAAATTAAGAAAGATAGTAGATAACATTCACGTTGATCAAAACATTCTGTAAACCTAATGTTGGCTTCACAAGCTAACAATCTCAAAATCAATTCAAGTTATCATTTTTTACCGTTTAATAAAATTAATTCGCATTAAAATTCACCTTCCAGGCTCTCTTTTGGCTTCTTCTTCGCCTGATGGAGACGGTAATTCAAAGTCAGGTTAATCTGCCGTAAACGGCCCTGGGAGCTATTCCGTGCATAAAAGTTTGCCCCTTCTGTAATCGACCGGTACCTGCGCGAATTAAAAACATCCACCACACTCAATGTGAGCGTCCCATTATTTTTGAGAATATCCCGGGTAGCTGCCAGGTCTAGTGTCGCGAGTGCCTTTCTTCTTCCCTGTGGTGTCTGCTGAGGCGCCTCGTAGTTGCCGCGCAGCTGTACATCCGCTGATTTCCAAGGTGTAAACCGCGACATAGCCCTCACGAACCAGCTGTAAGTATCACTTTGAAAATCCTCGTCCAATCCGGTACCATCGGTAATCGCCCGGAAAAAGTTGAAGCTTCCATCCATTTTCCACCAGGGATACGGCACAAATGAACTCGTAAATTCGAGCCCGTACGCATCCTCGGTACCCAGGTTCTCCGGACGTGTGTAGGAACTTCCATTGTCCTGTACCCTTCTGATACTGATGATCTTGCCATTGGTATGACGATAGTAAACGGACGACGTGATTGAACCCTTATTCAGGTATTTAATATGCCCAAGCTCAAATGCGTTGGTAAATTCAGGGTTGAGGTCCGGGTTGCCGCTCCAGTAATTACGGTTGTCGCTGTAAGTCGCAAAAGGGCTCAGGTCATTGTATTGCGGCCTGCGTACCCGACGGCTAAAACTTAGCTGAAATGCATTCTGTTTCGCAAAATCGTAGGTGACGTGTACGCTGGGAAAGAGGTTGGCATATTTCCTTGCATTCACATCTTTTGTCTGTTTCAGTTCCGTCGTTACCCCTGTCCATTCCGCACGCACGCCTGCCTGATAAGAGAATTTGCCAGTCTTATTGCCTATAATCCCGTAGGCAGCATTGATATTTTCTTCGTACAGAAAATCATTGGTGAGGTTGGGTAAGGTAATCCAGCCGCCATCGCTCGTCTGCTGGGTAACGGTATAATCATTCGTCATATCGCGGGAACTGCTCCGCGCACCTGCCTCGAATTTCCCGTCTTTGCCGAACGGATGAACATAATCAGCCTGAAACAACAGCTGTTTTTCAGTTTCATAGTTCACTGCCCTTTGCAAAAGAGGCGGAATACCAGAAGGCGAACCGTCGGGTTTGAAAACGTTCTCGTGATAATACTGATCGGAGTTCTCCCAGTTGTCCAGATACCTCACGTCGAATGTAAACTCACGTCCCTTGCGGTCAAATGTTTTTTTGTAAGTAACCGAATATTCCGAGTTCGGTTCTGTTTCTGTTTCATCCTGGGTGCGGTTCGTAATAGCTGTAAGATTGCCGACATTCGATAGATAATCGCGGTAATTCAGGTTCGAGAAACGCTTGCCTTTGCTGGTCCGCCAGGTGTACGAGCCTGTGAGTATATTTTTGGGATTGAAATAAAAGTCTATACCTCCCCTGGCGCTGTTGTTCATGCCCTTCAGGTTGCTCCGCATATTGCGCTCCATGATGAACGTGGAATCATTCCGGTACAACTCCTGGTACACATAATTCCTGCCGGGCGTATTCCGGTAAGACATGGTGTAATTGATAAAGAAATTCAGGTTTTTACGTCGGTAATTCACGTTGGCAGCGGCACCATAATTGGTCGGATGACCCGTAATGATGTCAAAAGACCCGTTAATCCCTTCTTTTCTTTCTTTTTTCAGAACAATATTGATCACCCCGCCCATACCTTCCGCTTCGTACCGGGCCGATGGGTTCGTAATGATCTCCACCCGCTCGATCATGCTGCCCTGCAACTGTGCCAGACCACTCGCACCTTTGATACTAACCAGGCCCGACGGCTTACCGTCTATCAATATACGTACATTGCCGCTCCCCCTCAGGCTCACGTTACCTTCCACGTCAACAGCCACAGAGGGCACATTGGTAAGGATGTCGACCGCCGTGCCACCGGCGTTTGCCAGGTCCTTTCCAACGTTGAAGATCTTTTTATCCAGCGACAATTCCATGGTGCTCTTCTCTGCCTGGACCGTAACCTCGTCCAATGTTCTGGCTGACGCCGTAATCTGAACAGAGCCGATATTCAACGGGGAATTAGCCGCATTTACCTGAATCCCCTGCGTGATCCGGGGCTTATACCCAATAAATTCAGAGAGTGAATAGTATGAGCCGGCGACAATATCCACCGAGAAACCGCCGGTTTCATCTGTAATCGCCCCACTTACAAAAGTACTATCCGAAGTCCTGAATAACCGTATGCTGGCGTAGCCCAGCGGCCCGTTATTTTGCGCGTCGACGATCCTGCCAATCACTTTCAGTTTGCCTTCCTTTTGCGCGAAAGCACCTTTATGGGCTACAAACGCCTGAATTGTAATCATGAATACGCAAAACAGGCGTATAAATCCCCTTCCGGCCCATGCACCCTTTGATAAAATTCTCCTAGTACCCATTCTGGCTTTTGTAATATTTTTTCAATAATCGATTGTAAGTTTTGATAATGAAGAAACCGGTTTTTCACTTGTTTTTACTCCTTATTACCTGATATTAACATGAAAGATTCTGAGGCTGACCCGTATTTGCCTAACTTTGCGGACTTTTTAGCAATCCTCACCGTCCATGAAAAACGAAGCATCACAAACTTTAAAATTAGCCTTCCCGATTATCATTGGAGAACTGGCCCAGATGGCCCTGCACTTGATTGACAGCGCCATGGTTGGGGCCATCAGCTATAAACAACTGGCCGCTGCGGCACTGGTTATCAACGCCATGAACATTCCCTTCGTGATTGGAATCGGCATGACGATCTCTGTTTCACAAATGGTTTCGCTGGCGAACGGACGCCGTGACGCGCTGCAGGTTTCGCATTATCTGTATAACGGCTTCTGCCTGTGTACCCTCACTGCCCTGGCTATTTCACTCACATTGGTTTTCGGGAAAGACCTTCTCAACCACCTGGGGCAAGATCCAGAGGTAGTGGCCCTGGCAATCCCCTTTATGAAACTCATGGGCCTCTCGATTATTCCAATGTTGCTGTTCATGACTTTGAAACAATTTGCGGATGGTCTTGAACAAACGAAGACAGCCATGGTCTTTTCACTCGGCGGGATGCCTCTGAACATACTGCTCAACTGGCTGCTGATTTACGGTAACTGGGGTTTTCCAAGATTGGAACTTGCCGGAGCGGGTTGGGCGACGCTCATTACCCGGAGCTGCATGTTCCTTGCACTGGGATATGTGATTTTACGACATAACACTTTTGAAAAGTACATCGCAGTGCGTGCCCATCAGTGGAAGTTCAAAGTCCAAACCTGGCGCGAGCTGCTGCATATCGGCATTCCCAGCAGCCTGCAGATCGGTATGGAAGCGGGGGCATTTGCGGTATCCGGAATCATCATTGGCACGTTGGGTGCGGTTTCCCAAGCATCGCATCAGATTGCACTGAGTTGCGCTTCTTTCACATTTATGGTTTCGATGGGGCTGGCACAGGCAGGATCCATCCGAGTGAGTAATGCCCTGGGCCGAAACGATTGGACCAAGATCATTCTGATCGGCAAAAGCACGATTATGACCGCTTTGGTGTATGGTACATTGTGTGCGATTACTTTTGTCCTATTCCGAAACCAACTGCCCCTTGCCTTCAACAACAATACGGAAGTCGTAAAACTGGCTTCTCTGCTTTTGCTATTTGCAGCATTGTTCCAGATTTCCGACAGTACACAGGCCATCGGCGCCGGGTTATTAAGAGGTATAAAAGATGTAAAAACACCAACGGTCCTGATCGGCATTGCTTATTGGGTGATTGGTATCCCCTTCGGATATGTACTCGCCTTTCATTTCGGCATGGGCGCATCCGGTATGTGGCTCGGCCTGATCATGGGACTCACAATGGCATCTGCTTTCCTGATCACACGATTTTTGAAGATGGGTAAGAGAAATTCGGTGGTTACGTCGTCCCTTTAAGAGGAACCAAAAACTGGTAAAAAAGGTAATCCCGGAAAATGGTGCCTGCCTATTATTCACCCTAGTCAATTTTAAAATGGATTTCAACGCCTCATTAAAGAACATCTTCCCCGAAGAAAATGACATTCCGGCGGAATTCTCCCTGCCAGCCCTCATCCACCAGCGCGAATACCTCAGCAATGGCGAGTTGAAGCCCTGGAATGGCCCGGTCCACGAAGTGTATTCCCCCGTCTGCATCAAAACAGAAAGCGGGTTAGAACGCAAACTCATCGGCAGCTATCCGATCTGCACCGCCACCGAAGCGGCAGAATCGCTCGACGCTGCCGTGGCTGCGTATAACAATGGCCGTGGCGAGTGGCCAACCATGGGTGTAGCCGAAAGAATTCATTGCGTGGAACAATTTACCGGCAAAATGATCGAACAAAAAGATATCATTGTCAAGCTCATCATGTGGGAAATCGGCAAATCCTTTGCCGACTCCGTCAAAGAGTTCGATCGCACCGTTGAATACATTTACGCTACCATCGATTCGCTCAAAAACCTGGATCGCGACTCGTCCGGCTTCGATATTGTGGATGGCATTGCCGCCCAGGTCCGCCGTTCTCCGTTGGGTGTGGTATTATGTATGGGACCGTTCAACTACCCGCTTAACGAGACCTTCACCACTTTGATACCGGCGCTGATCATGGGCAATACCATTCTTTTCAAACCGCCGAAGTTCGGGACGCTTTTACATTATCCTTTGCAGGAGGCGTTCAAAGACAGTTTTCCCAAGGGTGTTGTAAATGTAATCTACGGCCGTGGGAATACCATTGTGCCTGGTTTAATGCAGTCAGGCAAGATCAATGTGCTTACTTTGATCGGTTCCAGCAAAGTGGCGAATGAATTGAAAAAGTCCCACCCAAAAGTGAATCGGCTGCGGGCTGTCCTGGGGCTCGATGCGAAAAATGCCGCGATCATCACTCCCCATGCAAATATCGACCTGGCTGTAAAAGAGATCATCACGGGCTCGCTTTCATTCAATGGGCAGCGTTGCACAGCCCTTAAAATTGTTTGGGCGCACCGCAGTGTGGCCGACGAATTCCTGGAAAAGTTCAGTACGGCTGTCGCAGAACTCAAATACGGCATGCCATGGGAAAAAGGGGTATCCCTCACCCCGCTTCCGGAAACCAACAAGATCGAATACCTCAACGATTGTATCACCGACGCCATTTCCAACGGTGCCCGGATAGTCAACGAGAACGGGGGCAAGTCCGAAGGGTCGTTTTTCTATCCCGCGGTCGTTTACCCGGTCAATAGCAAGATGAAGCTGTACCATGAGGAGCAGTTCGGGCCGATCGTTCCTGTTGTTCCGTTCGACGACCTGGAAGAAACGATCGAATTCCTGATCGAATCGACGCACGGACAGCAGGTAAGTATTTTCAGTAACAACGCCGATGAAGTGGCCTCGCTGATAGATCCGCTTGTAAATCAGGTCAGCCGGGTCAACATCAATACACAATGCCAGCGCGGACCGGACGTGTTCCCATTTACCGGGCGCAAAGACAGCGCAGAAGGAACCTTATCGGTTCCCGACGCCATCCGCGCCTTCTCGATCCGCTCCCTGGTCGCATTCAAAATGAACGACGCCAACAAGCAGTTGATCAACGAGATTGTGCATGAGGACACTTCCAATTTTTTGAGTACGAAGTTTATCTTCTAAGGACAAGCCAAGCCCCCATTTACTTAAAGAGCCTTTCATTCGCTGGAAGGCTCTTTTTTATCTGAATAGTATTAACTACTCCCCTTTCTCATACCTTTCCACCAGCACTTTCGCTGCCCGGATATCGTAATCAAACATTTCCGCTTTTTGGGCAGCAATCTTCTTAGCCAGGTCAATGGCTGGTCTTGCATCTTTGCCTGTCAGGTCCAGAATATTCAACGCCTGCAGCCGCGCATACGGATTGTCACTTTTCAATGCATCCGTGAGGGTTGCGATAGCCGATTGCTTGTCGGTCCCCGTCACATATAGCGCTTCCGCAGCTGCTATGCGAACCGCAATTTCCGGATCGCTCAAAGTTTTAATCAGTGACGCTTTTGCAGTGCTTTCCTTCAAAACGGTGAGGCCGGTCGCGGCCCAATACCGCACTACCGGGTCCGGATCGCTTAATCTCCTGATCAGTTCCTTTGCTTGCGCAGGATTTCGGGAGGAGGCAATATCCGCTGTCGCAACGGCTTTTTCTAGATCGTACTTCCCGCTTCTGGCAAAATCATATAATGGCGTCTTTTTAGCAATTTCAAATAACATCGCCTCAGGTATAAATCCGACGTCTTTCAAGCTGCGAACCCATTGGTCATTGGCTTTTCTAAGCCGGACAAGCTCCGACTTATACCTCGGGTCGCCGGCCAGATTATGGACATTGTGAGGGTCCGAGTCTACATCAAACAGCTCCTCTGCTGGCTTTGGCTCCCAGAATTTCGATTGATCGGCATTCAGCTTCCCGGCCTTATAGAGGTCTTCCCAGGATTTTACCGACGGCGCACGCCATAAATATTCCAGGTATTGTCCGTAAATTTTATTAGGCAGGTAATTACGTATGTAGCGAAACTTCTTGTCCCTCACCGACCGCGACATATCGATACGCTCGTCCATTCTTCCGCGAAATCCGTAGGCATATTGCGGCTCCGGTTTCTGTTGCTTACCCAAAAAGGCCCTGCCTTGCATGTAATCCGGTATCTGAATATCAAGAAGACTCAGAACGGTTGGTGCAAAGTCCAGGAAGGTAACCAGTCTGTCCGAAACCGTGCCCTGTTTGTCCTTCGATAAATGTGCGTACCTGGGCGGCAGATGAACGATAAGCGGCACGTGCAGGCCTGACTCATACATAAACCGCTTGCTCCTTGCCAGCACCCCGCCATTGTCGGCATAGTAAAACACGATGGTATGATCAGCCAGTCCTTCGTCCTGCAGCTCTTTCAGCAAGGCCGCAAACTGCCGGTCCATTTCCTCCAGCTTATCGTAATATTGAGCCCAATCGTGTTTAAGCTCTGCCGTTGCCGGATGATAGGGTGGCAGCGGAACTTTCTCGGGATCGTGATGGAGGGATTTGGCCGGCTCGTGCAGCGAGCTTTCGTGCGAGACATTCAGATTGAAAACCGCAAAAAATGGCTGACCCGGCTTACGGTTTTTGTAGGTTGCCTTGGTACTCGACTCGTCCCAGGCTTCCGGCTGGTCTGTCGTATTGTAATCTTTTTTAGCATTATTGGTCGTGTAATAACCCGCCTCCCTGAGGTACCTCGGGAAAAACTTCACAAAGCCGGGTACCGGGTAAACGCTGCGCATATGTTCGGTACCCAGCGAAGGTGGGTACATCCCCGTGATCAATGTATTCCGTGAAGGCGCACAAACCGGCGCGGTGGAAAACGCATTTTTATACCTGATGCTCTCAGAGGCAAATTTGTCCAGGTTAGGTGTTGTCGCGAATGGATCTCCGTAGCTGCCCAGCAGCGTGGTGTTATCTTCACTGACAATCCATAAAATATTCGGACGGTCGTCCTGCGATCTCACTTGCGCGAAACATAATGTCGTCGCGAAAAGTAAAAGCCATTTTTTCATGTTACTGGTTTGGTATAAGATCAACGGCCGCGTTAGTTCCGGTGTGACTTGGGAAAGCTCGGCGCCAATCAGGTCAATCTGTTCAAGGTTATTTTTTGGCACTGCTCTCCGGACAAGTCGGTGCCAAAATTATGGACCGTATATTGGCAAGCCAGCAATGCAGAGAACGTATTTAAAAATCCAGTGGGAACCGGTTTAAGAGCCTTTCAGGCCAACAAAATGATTGGTGAATGTTAATGCCGTAATCCAATGGGAGTCTCTGGCAACCACCTCACAGCTGGCAAAAAAAATCTGAGGAAGATGTAAATCTTCAGTTTTCATGATGCGATACATTTTAATGAAAAAGGCCTGATTGGTGGTTAATCCGTCCGCCGAACTAATAGTCTATAAATTTGATAGACAAAGTAAGATTATTAAATAGTAATTCGCAAGGTTTATGGGCTAAAATGATTTTCTCTTTTCATTTCGAAAAAATTGACCAGAATCATGCTGTTTTTCGTTCTCGTTGTCCGGAGAGCAAATTTCCGGTTGGTCGCCAAAAACAACCGGGTACAGGCCATTAAAAAACTTATATGTTGAAGAACGGCCAGATAGTTTGTACCTTGAAAGTATACATACCGGGATCATCGGGCTTCAAATGTATGGGTTGGCAAAAAAAGCCAAAAGAAATGGAAACCAATGGGTTAAAGAAGCGCCTATACTGCCTTTATGTTAAATTACTCGAATTAATTCTATTTAATAACCATGAAGTCCAAGTTCGAACCAGAGGCTTTGGAAATGGTTGCTTCCGACATTGAAGCAGGCATCTGGGATTGGGATTTTCAGACAGGGCATCAAGTATGGTCGGACCGCATGTTTGAGCTGCTGGGATATGCCGCTGACGAAATTCCGGCCAGCTTCGAGACGCTCATGGACTATCTGATCCATCCGGATGATAGACCCATGGTGGTTATCGCCGTCAGGGAGAGATTGGAAAACAACGTGCCTTACAAAATTCAAGTCAGACTAAAAACGAAAGACCGTGGCTACCGTTACTTCTCCTGCCGGGGCAATGTGCGCTTTGAAAATGGGAAGCCCAAAAGAATGGTCGGGTTTCTGAATGCCATCGATGATCTGATCACCAATGAAGATCAGTCGCCAAGGCTGGGAGATACGTTACATGACTTCGGTGAAAAAAAACTGTTAGAAGAAAAGCTGAGTGTTATTTTTCAATATTCCACAGATGCGCATTTGCTTCTCGACGACACCGGGATCATCGATTGCAACCAGGCGGCAGTTAAGATGCTGAAATGCAAGAATAAAAGCGAGCTGCTATCGATCCACCCGGCGCATTTTTCACCTGAATATCAGCCCGATGGAAAAAAATCCGCTGAAAAATCGGCAGAGATGGACCGGATCGCCTACGAAACAGGCTACCACCGTTTCGAGTGGACCCATAAAAAAATGGATGGTGAGGAGTTCCCGGTAGAAGTTACTCTGAACCCGGTTGTGATCAGCAATAAAAAAGTACTGCTGGTGGTATGGCATGATATATCGCACCGGAAACGTGCCGAGGAATCGATCCGCAGAAGTGAGGCCATGCTTTCCGAAACACAGCAACTCACTCATAGCGGAAGCTGGGAGGCTGATCTGATAACGGGCAGGAACTATTGGTCGGATGAAACCTTCCGGATCTTCGGCCTGGAACCCGACAGCAGGGGCCCGGAAACGGAGCTTTTTTCAGGGATGATACATCCCGACGATCTGCCGCTTTACCGATCCCATATCAGGGATGCAATCAATAGCCTTACTCCTGCCAGTTTCGATCTCCGGATCGTACTTCCGGATGGCAAAATCAAATTTATCCATGCCATCGGCAAGCCGTTTGTGAACGAGAACGGCGAGGTGACTAAGTTGTACGGTGCGATTATGGATATCGACGATCAGAAAAAAACGGAAAAGGAACTAATCCAGGCCAAGGAGGAGGCAGAAATGGCCGCTGTGGCCAAGTCGCAATTCCTTTCCACGATGAGTCATGAGATCAGGACGCCCATGAACGCGGTAATCGGCTTCACACACCTGCTTCTTCAGCAGGACCCCAAGCCTGAACAGATGGAATACCTGAACATCCTGAAATTTTCCGCCGAAAACCTGCTGGTACTGATCAACGATATCCTCGACTTCAGCAAAATAGAGGCAGGCAAAATTCAGTTTGAAGAAGTTGATTTTAATATGCTCTCCTTACTGGAAAATATCCGGTCGGGGATCCTGCCCAGGGCGAATGAAAAAGGTATCCAGCTCAAACTTTCGGTTAAAAATGACATCAACATTACAGTGGTTGGCGACCCGGTCAGGCTGGGGCAAATTTTGACCAACCTGGTCAGCAATGCCGTCAAATTCACCGAGGCCGGCAAAGTGAATATTGTGGCCCAGGTATCCCAAAGGGAAGAAGACGACGTTACGATCGATTTCAGGGTGGAGGATACCGGCATTGGAATCCCTGCCGACAAAGTTGGGAATATCTTCGACAGCTTCACCCAGGCCACATCGGACACTACCCGCAAGTACGGCGGTTCGGGACTAGGTCTGACGATTACCAAAAAGCTTTTAGAATTACAGCAAAGCCATATTTACGTCGACAGTGAACCCGGAAAAGGGTCTGTTTTCTACTTCAGCCTTAAGCTAAAAATCAGCAAAAAACACCTTGCCGAACAAGCGAACGGAAAGATTGTCAACACGTTCAGTTTAAAAGGCCTCAGGCTGCTGATTGTGGAAGACAACGCCATTAATGTGCTGTTAATGAAAAACTTTATGAAGCAATGGGAGATCGATTACGATGTAGCGGAAAACGGCCTGATTGCTCTTCAAAAAGTGCAGAATGAGGATTTCGATCTCGTGTTAATGGACCTGCAAATGCCGGAAATGGATGGATATGAAGCAACTGCGAAAATAAGACAACTTCCTGACCCAAAATTCACTCAGTTGCCGATCATTGCACTCACCGCCTCTGCGATGATGGATATCAAGCATCTTGCATTTACTGTGGGCATGAATGATTATATCAGCAAACCGTTCAGTCCGGCGGAATTATATTCCAAAATCGCTGCTTACCGGCGAAATAAATAGCGAGCTTCCCTAAAACTTTCCTGCTCAACCGGCTTGTCCCTGTATATCAGGCAAGGACAACGTGTCATTTCTACGTTTAAAATGCTAAATTTAACTTCCGTCAAATAGTCCATGAATTCCCCCTGAAATAATATGAAGATTTTGATTATTGAAGACCATCCCCTGATCAGAGTAGGGCTCAAAATGCTGATAAATGAGGCGGATTCGGAGGCTTCCATTATCCAGTGCAACACCTTTCCGCAAGGGCTGGGCTTGCTCCAGAATGAGCGATTTGATCTGCTGATCCTGGATATCGATGTACCTGGTGGGGAAAATATCAAAATGATCAGCATGATCCGCAGTAAACAATCTGATATCCTCATTCTGATTCACTCCGGATATGATGAAACCGTATATGCATTGCCATATATCAAGGCAGGTGCCAACGGCTTTCTGTCCAAACAAGCGCCTCCGGAAGATTTTAAACTAGCGTTGGCGGCGATAAACACCACAGGCAAATATATGAGCGACCCTGTCCATCACCTGATGATGAACAATCCGAAAACCAGGCAAATGGGCAGAGAGGCAAACCCTATTACGAGGCTTTCACCTAACGAAATGCAGGTAATGCAACTGCTGACAGAAGGAAAGTGGACTAAGGAAATCGCCAGCATTATGAATGTAAAAGAAAACACAGTAAGTACCTACAAAAGAAGGATTTTTGACAAGCTGGAGGTCATGGATTCTATCGAACTCTATAAAAAAGTTTCCTTACTGAGGCAGCTTTAAGCGATTTTGAAAGTAAGGATGAAACAGGTGCAATCAGTTTGTTCCGCATAAAGGCCGACCTGAATCACTTCTGCTATTTCCTTGACAATCAGTAAACCCAGGCCGGTGTTCCTGCCATAGGGCCTGATCATTTGTTTCGCCTTCTCCGTATCCGCATTGATAAAATCCAGCATATCGCTGCTGAGACTTCTGCCCGTATTGCCGATGACCAGCTTCACCTGCTGGCCGGTAGTTTCGGTATAAACACGTATTACTCCGTTGCTGGTAAACTTGATCGCATTGTCGATCAGATTGTGCACCATGATCGCCAGCATCTGCTCGTCCGAATTGACGGTCACGTCCTCGGGTACCTCATTATGGAATTCGTTTCCCTGAAGCTCGATCCCATTCCTGAAAATTTCAAATTTGTTGTTAACCAGCTTCCTGATCGCAACTTGCTGAAATTGCATCCTGTTTCCATAAACGTACACTTTTATGTAGTCGAGCAGACCTCTTAACAGGTCACCCATTCGCCCGGAAGAGTCCGAAATTACCTGCCCTATCTCCGACACCGTTCCCAGTTCGCCTTTTTCGACCATATCGGGGATAGAACCGGAGGTGAGCCGGATGTAGTTCAAGGGTGACTGGATATCATGGGTCATGGACGTAAGCAATCGCGATAGCATATGCACTTGACGGGCCATTTCATTTTTGGAAGCTTCAACGTCTTTGAGCGCATCGTTGAGCCGTGCAGTACGTTTGGCAATGAGGTCTTCCAACTTTGCCTTTTCTTCGGATATTTTCCTCAGTCTAAACCTATTATAAAGAAAAATACCAAAACCCAGCAAAAGCACGCCCAGAATGATAGCCCATAAAGTCTGGTACCAGCGCGGCGGGACGATCACCACTATTGTACGGACCGTAAAGTTTTTTCTTCCAAAACCGCTCAGCTTTCGGATCAGTAAATGGTGTGTCCCGTGGGCCAGGTTAGAAAAAATGACGTTGAAATCGGATCCGGGCAGCGAAATCCAATCACTTGCAAGAACTTTCTGATCCGGGTCGACCAGCGCATAAGATAAGTTCAGATTATAGGGGTTTCCAAAAAACGGAGTTGAAAAATCGAATTCAACCCTGACCGGATCCACGGGCAGGACAACGGTATCGCCCGGGACGGTGATTGCCTGGTTATTGACAAATACCTTATCGAGCACAATAGTCTCTGACAGTAAGTGAACAGGCACCTGCTCTGGCCTGAACCAAACCAGTCCTACCAGCGAAGGCAGTGAAACGGAACCGTCAGATAACCTGACCGCACAAGGTTGGCAGCCGCCGTTAAATTCGTTGGTCTTGAAACCTTCATCCTTGGCGTGGTACTGATAGAATATTGAAAAGGGCGATTTCACATACTCATGCAGATCGCTGATCGAAATCTGGAATAATCCCTTGTCCGTCGTAACCCAAAAATAACCTTTGCCGTCATTTACAAGGCAATGCGGACTGCCCAGGTACTTATTCTTGTCGAGGGGAAAACGGTACAGCCTATTTTTATGGTAGAATAGGATCCCCTCCCCGATCGCGGTCATCCAAATACCTCCCGAAGGATCGGAATGCACACTTTTTATATAAATATTCCTGGTTTCGGACACAAACTTGTTCTTGCCTGTAAATCTGTCAAAAATGTAAAGTCCTTCGGTTGTGCCTGCCAGCACCTGTCTGCCGTTGTTCGTAAAATAGGTTGCTTTTGCGTGGCTGTGTATTAGCACGGGCCTCTCGCCAGGATGGGTCGCATTCAGTGTATAAATGCCGGAAGTTCCCGTGGCGATCCATACCACCCCGCCGCTGTCAAGGTAAATGTGCTTGATCTCGTTGCCTAAATGCCATTTTCGGATGATTTTTTCTGCATTGGGGTCCAGCATATAGAGCGTGGAACCGTTTTTGACCCAAAGCATCGAATTTTGGTCAAAAGTCAGGCTGCGCTTGTCCGCGGGGTTTATTTTTTGCAGGAAAGGATCATTACTGAACCTTGCGATCCCCGTAGCCGGATCCTTTCGAACGACCACTCCGTTTGGCGTGAGGATAGCATGATCCTTTCTTTCAACCTGAGCGTAAAAGACATTGTCAACCATATCATCGGGAGGAATGAGACTTTTAAATGGTTGCCTGGTCAGCACAAACAGCCCTTGGGACAAGCTTCCTAAAAACAAATTCTGCGTATTGCTGTCGCGGTATACAGCCTGTATCTGTTGTTTTTCGAGATCAAAATCTTCGAGTACCAACGTCGTATTCATCAGCCCGTCCCGCTCTTCGCCAAGCTGGTACAGCCTTCTACCCAAATAAAAGTAGGCCTGATCGGCCATAATATTCCAATAGATCTTCAGTCCCGATAACGGCCTGCCGTAACCATTATCCCTTGCAAGGTCGCCGCCAATGTCAACCCGTTCCACTTTTTGACCGGTAATTTTCAGCAAACCTTCATGATCGCTCAGGTAATACAATGTCTGCTTCCGCAAAAAGTAATTCCACCAATGACCTTTAAACGAAAGTTCATATTGTTTACCGATACCGGCGTAATATTTGACACGGCTGCTGTCAATCACATAATAAGTCCCCCGTCCGTAACTGTCGGCCACGATATATTTCACAGGGTCAGCCACCTGTTTCAACCAGCTTGGCAACCCAACAGATAGGCTGGTGTGGTAAAATCCGGGCTGAAAACAAGGCAATTTGCTGATGGTATTCTCAAAATAAGCGGTATCCAATTGGGCCTTTCCCCCCTCGATTCTCACGAATTGGTCAAAATCAACTGAAGCGTACATCCTTCCGGCGGGCTTTTCGTTCAGGCCTTTTGCAGGGCCCCCTTCGGTGTATGCCGCAATGGAAGGCTGGAGTGGCAGAAATCGGTTTGTGGATGTTCCGAGAATCGATTTGTCGAATTGATAGAAACGAATTCCGTCAAATCGCACCAAACCGTTTTCGGTAGCCATCCATATAAACCCTTTCGAATCGGCTGCCAGGCTTTTTACACTGTTCTGGGGCAGGCCGTTTTCGTCGGTATAATGTATGACGTTATAACCCCTCTGTGCCCTCCCGGCCAGGGACGTCAAAAAAGTAATCGTAAAAAATAGCGCAAGAATCCGCCTGTGCAAACCGGACTCCAATATGATTCTCAATAGTCAACTAAGTTTTGGGGAAGTTAAGAATAATAAGAACTATTTGACAAAATCTTGTAACTGATACAGAAGACTTCAATTCTGTTGACACAATTATGCTGATTTTGCTTACATAAAACTTCTGCAAAGTTCCGTAATACTTACAGCATCAATCCGTTCCAGCCATTTGGAATTGCCTATAAGGGCCGTTGGGCACGGTGATAGTGCCACATCGCGGTTTTCCGTTATAGCTGTGTCGCTCGAAACAAGCTCTGCAACAGCCCAGCTCATTTTTTGTAGAATAAATTAAACGACACATGATATAGCCTGTTTTTAAAGAAATCGGCATGCTTGTTTCAATTTTCTGATCAAAACAGCTGCTTATGCACGCTTTATCCGTTAACCCGGCCAAAGCAAAAAGCCGACTAAAATGAAAACGAACTATTTCTTTCCCGGATTTGACTATTGTGTTATACAGTTAAAAAAGTACATTCATGCCTGCAAAGTGTTTACAATTTTATTGACGGACGGGAGAATTGTACATTACCAGCCACAAAATGTTACAGATTTCCACAATTGGCTTTTACAACACGAAATTGAGGACTTGAGGGCGTCCTTCTCGGACACGATGCTGCCCTGAACAGAATGTTGTTACCACTTACCCCTACATCTGTGAAACGTATTCTAATTGTTGAGGACCATGCTATTGTCAGGCTCGCCAGCAGGTCTGTCATTGAAGAATTGATCAACCCGGTAACCCTATTTGAAGCTGCGGACTTTACAAACGCCATGCAATTGGTTTCCACGGAACATCTGGACATGGTCATGCTCGACATCGATATTCCTGCCGGAGAAGGTGTCAATATGGTCTATAAAATCAAGGAACTGCAGCCTGAGGTGCTGATCCTGATATTTTCCGCCCTGGATGAAGCTTTGTACACCGTACATTATCTGAAGGCTGGGGCCAATGGGTTCCTGTCCAAAAACGCCTCCATCCAGGAGGTAAGAGAGGCGATACTGGCAGTATTAGAATGCGGCCGGTATATGAGCAGCCGTATTCAAAGCCTGTTGTTTAAAAACGCGCCGGAGGATAATTCCAAACCGGTAAATCCATTGGAAAATTTGTCGCAACGTGAGCTCGAAGTGATGAATTTGCTTCTGGAAGGTAAATGGACCAAAGAAATCGCCACCCAGCTCAATATCGCGGGAAGTTCAGTAAGCACCTATAAGTTCAGAATTTTCGAAAAGCTGGATGTAACAACGATCATCGAGTTGTATCAAAAGGTTGAATTATTAAAAAGAACCCCAAAAAGCTAGCAGCGTTGCGCGGCTAGCAGTTCCTCCCTGATCCTCCTGCCGACGACCCTGTCCTCTCCCGGCTGCAGCATCCAGGCTGTCACCCTGATCAGGTTTTCGCCCTTTAGCGTTTCGGCCATAGCAGGGTCAACGGAATCGGAACCTGCCTGGTAATGGTATAGCGGCAACCCGGCAAACCCCGCTTCTATAGACGGACTGCCATAACGCAACTTGTCCCGCAGCGTTTTTCCTGCGAGGTTGACGCTGTTGTCCCAGCGAATGGTCAGGGTAGGTGTGATATTACCAAGTTCGGGAACAGAAACCTGTGTTGTAATCCCTGGAATATCTGCCACCGAATTACGGATTCGCGCGATCTGGGCTTCCCAACTGGCCCATTCCTTCTCGTGATCGCCGGAAATGAATTTTTCGAGGGCTATGTACATGCCGAGAATTTCCTCTTTGTTTACCTTATGACCCCTTGCGACGGTGAAGCCGCGTGGCGGTGCATTCAGCCGCGCGGCGGCTATAAACTCTTTTTTTCCCATCAGGATACCCGCGCTTTGCGGCCCCCGCATGGCTTTTCCCCCGGAGATGAACACCATATCAAAGCCCATGTCGTTGAATTTCCAGAGGTTGGAAACAGGGGGAACATCTGCGGCAATGTCGATGGATGTAGGGATTCCATACTTCTTACCGAGCGCGACCCACTCTTCATGTCGGATCTGTCCCGCATGGGCAGTAATATTCAGAAAATGCATCAAAGCCGTTTTTTCATTAATGGCCTTTTCCAAGTCCCCCGTCGTTTCCACCTCTACGATCCTGCACCCGGTGTTCAGGAATGCATGGTTATAACGCTCATTGTGCGACTTCTGGCAGATCACCTCGGATTTCATGCCGTTTTCCTCCGGGTTTGGAAGTTGTTCGACCTTTTTTATATCCTGACCGGTGAGCACACCGGCGAGGCCGAGGGTCATGGCCGAAAATGCACCACAAGTTACCATAGCAGCCTCCGAATGCACCATATTTGCAATTTTTGCTCCCACTTTATCCTGGACTTCATCGATCATACAAAAGTGCCTGGACGTATTTTCGATCGTTTCCACTACTTCATCATGCATGATGCAACCCGACATATAGGTAAGCGTACCTGCCGCATTAATAAAAGATCGGATACCCAGTTCGCTGATCAGGTCACGCTTCTTCCGTGCCAATGGATCGGGCAAAGCAGTCAGTAATGGAAAAGATGATAGTCTTTGTAGTACTTTTCTTCGTTTCATAAGGTCAGGATCTTTGATAGCCTAATTTAGCCATTGATGTTTTAATGTAAAATAAAAAACAGTGACCCAGCCTAACACTTTTATTAAGTGCTGGCATTCATGAGAAGGATCGGATTAAAACCTGTATTTTACATCTTTCAACATAATCACCATACTACTGCCCGACTATGGAAAATTTTCTTCACATTAACTGGCATGATCTATGGATGCCCAAGGCATCCCTCCTAGAGATTTTCATCCGCGGCACGCTCACTTACTGGTCCATTTATCTTTTACTTCGCTTTTTTCGCCGAGGGACCGGCCAGTTCAGCGTGAGCGATATTTTACTGATCATCCTGATTGGCGATGCTGCTCAGAATGCAATGGCCGGGGATTATCAGAGTATTACGGAGGGAGTGACACTCTTAGGTACGCTGGTTTTCTGGGACTGGGCGATAGACTGGCTTGGCTTCAAGTCCAGACGTTTCAACCTTTTTTTACAGGCCGAGCCGAAGCTGCTGATTAAAGACGGTAAATATCAACATCTCAATATGAAAAAAGAATTGATCACGGAAGAGGATTTGCAAAGTTATCTGCGCGAAAAAGGCGTGGCAAACATTAAAAATGTCAAGGAATGCTACCTGGAAGGTAGCGGAAACCTGAGCGTGCTTGAAAAAAAATAAACGTTTAATTTCCGGCTGCCAGCAAGGTGCGGCACAATTCTTACGAAAAATTGTCGCATTCCGTCTGAGCTTATTATGCATTCCGCCACATTAAAAATCAGCATCATGTCACAAACAGTCATTGGAATTTTCGAAAATAGCGACGTAGCCCGGAAAGCCCGCCGCGCACTGATTGAAAACGGTTTCAGTAACCAATGCATCGAAATCAACGACCGTGTTGACACTAACGACGAACTCGTCACCGATGGCCAGATGACCGACACATCGGACAGACGGAGTGTGTACCACAAGTCCTGGACTTCCGACGAAAGCAACCGGAACGGCGCAATGGTGACTGTTCACACGTTTTTCAGCGCAGAGAACCTGCTGGCCACCGATATCCTGAATGATTTCGGGGCAATGGATGTCAATGAGTTTAGTGAACCACAGCACAATGCACCGTACGCGTAGCGGGGCCGAAAATCAGAACCAAAAGCCTACCTGAAAGGCGATCCTGGGTTTTTCTTCCTTCTTTTCTTTGGGAATGAATGCGCCAACGGCTATTGTCAGGATGTCGACCGGGGCCAGCCATATTCCGCCTCCGTAGCTATAATGCCAGTTTTCGGAAGGGTCGTCGTGTCCCATCCATACGCGTCCGTAATCAAAGCTCCCGAAAACCCCGTAAGTTAAAGGCAGGGTCGGGTTATAGCTGCTGCCAATGCGCGCACGCAGGTCGGTATCGTGCCATATCGTGCTTTTTCCATAAAAACGTTCTGTACGATAACCCCGGAGGCCCTGTTTCCCACCAATGGTAGGCATCTGGAAAAACTCGTAAGCATGCCCGAAGTTCACACCGGTACCTATCTGCGATGCTACAATAAAGTTTTCGCTTTGGTCGAGGTTCTTATAAAAAGAGAACTGGGCACGCAATGCGCCAAAATTGTTATCATTTTTGAGATTTGACGTCCAGTTCAGCCCCGTCCGGAAACGGATACCCGAATGCGGAGAGAAGATATTGTCGACACTATTGAAGTCGAACAGAAATCTTGCACCGCCAAAATATTTGGTATCGAAAATATCTTTGGGCAAACCGTTTTCCGTACTGGTAATAAACCGGCCTGCCGTTTCCTGAACGTCCGATGCTTCAAAAAATGGGCCCAGTGCGATAAAACCGCTATTTCCTGCAAACCTTTTTTTCAGGGCGGGATACACGTGCAATACACTTTGCCTTACCCGGTAATAATTGGCATTGTCAGCGATCCTTTCGCTATTGTTACCTAAACCGGCATAGTTAAATGCATAAGTCGGCCCGCGGTAGTAAGTATCCAGGTAAAAATCTAAATTCCGGAAAGTATTGATGAAATCGCCGGTGTAGTTGAAGCCAAAGCCCTTGGTATGAAATGCGTATCTCCCGCCAAAATTCTGAACTGACTTATAAGGCTCCTTTTTGAACCCGTATTTGGTCACATTCACATTGGCGCCGATGAATAGCCCGTCATCCGGGTTGGCCCCCAACACCGGGAAGGGGATCGAAATATTATAATTGCTTTCAGCCCCTCTCCGGTCGTACACATTGTAGCGATATAAATTGGTGGTTTTCACCCTGGCATCCGAACCTGGGATAACCTTGTTGTTTCCGTTATCGTCAAAAACGACTGCTCTTTTTCCGGAAGATACGTGTGAGCTGTCAGTGAATGTATCCTTGCCCAGCCCGCCGATCAGCCGCAGCTTAATTCCTTTGTTGACATCCCCTTTGACGATAAACTCGTCGTTGTCTCCGTTGCCATAGATATTGATGAATTTGGTGACCTCACCTTCGAACACCCGATGGTAGTTTTGGTGCTTGATGCGCCCCTCCTTGCCTGTTTCATAAACTGTCACGCTCGTGCGATTTCCATCGAGCCGCTCAATTACAAATCGCTCTTCTTCCTCTGTGCCAATCACATTGACCGATTCACTGATAAATTCATAATGTGTACGCGCAATTTTCATCATGTTGTCGCGGCGCGACTTGATGCCTGCTATCAAAGCAGGGGAGGCAATTTCCCTGGCCTTTTGCGGCCAGTCGTCAAATGACCTGACAATGATATCGTCTGTCAGGTTTTTCTGGATCATCTTGACCTGCTGCTCCCATTGCTCCCAGCTCAGCTCATTCAGGAAAGTCCTGTCAAACAACCGTGCGCTCCAGGTAGTCCATTTCATACTCTGTATTTCGGGACTGAACGATTGCAACTGGCGCAAAAACGGCAGGGTAAGGCGGGCAACGCCTGTCAGTAAACCATCGTATTTGGAAAAGGCCTGGTCACGGTCGCGGGGTATGGGACGGTACACAATGGTCCCATCCTTTTGCTTCACCGACGACCACGCCCATTGGTCGTCATGCCGGTCCCAGTCGCCGACCAGAAAATCGAACAACCTCGTACGTACCGCCCATTCTTCATCGATCCTGTGCTTACTGCTTTCCAGGATATTTTCGACCAGTTCGGGGGTACTTACGATCTTATCTGGATTGCCGAAAAAATCGGCCTGCTTCCATTTTTTCCCATCCGGCCGCTCTTCCAGCAAATTCATAGTACCTCCAAAAAGAGCATTATAAGTTGCCAATGCAGGCTGCGCCGGGACATAATAAAGCCGGGGATTGGTATGGTACACATGCACCGCATCTGCCATCAGTGGCATAGAAAGCGGGGCAAATGGATTGGTCGATAGAAAGTTATCCTCTACCAGATACTTGGCAGCAACCATTTGATTAAATGGGAATGGCAAAAACCGGCTGACGTCCTTGGTTAATCCCCGTAGAGAATATTCCTTATCGTCACTGCCCCTCAGCCGCAGTGAGTTGGTCTGATTACCCCCGCCTTGCTTTACCGGCAACAGGCCGCCCTTGTAAGTACTGAGATCCAACACAGGGAATGGGTATTTTTCAAGATAAAGAGGCCGGTGATGCTCGCCAAAAAGGAATTTATGAAACTTTCCGATCGGTTTGATTTCGTTGCTGGTAACAAACCGGGTCGTCGAATCTGCATGCTGATTGTATTCGGTGAAAGAAGCCGAATCCGGGATTTCAGAGACCTGCCTGTCTTTTACTTTCTTTTGAAATGCCAGTGTTGCATCTTTGCCATCGGGTGTTACGTTCCAGTATTTCACCCAGGTTTCGCCTCCTTCATAAAAGCTGAGCGTCGCATAACCCAGCGAGGAGGACGAATACAACGACCCTTTGCCCAGACTCACCGGGCTGTGCTTGGAACCGCTGCCGCTTACAATGTACTCCTGTCCATCGTTTTCGATAAACTGCAATGCATGCTCGTGTCCGCTGGCAAAAATGAATTTCCCGTTCTTTTTGGCCCCGGCCAGCAGCCCGGCACGAAGGTCTTTATAATGCTTATTGGCAACATCCTGGCGAGAACCAATCGTAGCACGGAACAGTGCGCTCAGGCTCCCTAACCCAGGAAGCGGGATATACAAGTGCGGATTGAATTCGGTGAGCGGGAAAAGGTGCTGCTTGAGCGTGAAGCGTCCGCCATGCGGGCCATAGGTGTAAGGAGGGTGGTGCATCGCAATCACCACATTCTTATTTCTGTATTTCCTGACGACGTTTTCAAAAATAAATTTGAACTGATCGCGGTTCTTGATCTCGCAGCCGTCATTGATTCTGGAATCCCGGTCCCAATCGGCCAGCCACCATTGAGAATCGACGACGATCACGACAACGTTGTCGTTCAGCTCGATAACTTCCGGGCCGGAGCAACCATCAGGCGGCATAAAATAGTTTTCCCAGTCGTCCTTGTTTTCTTTTCCCCGTCGCTCATTGAGGTATTTATTGATATACTTTTCCTGTCTTTTCAACCCTTTGACACCCCATCCACGCCAATCGTGGTTGCCCGGCACAAAAACCGGCCGGCCTTTGAATTCGTTGAGTGTTTCCAGCTGGGAATTAATGCGGTACTCGGCTACACCCCGGTCCACCGAATCTTCGGAAGGTGGCATACCCGATTCGTAAATGTTGTCGCCCAGGAAAATGGCGGAGCTGTTCTTGGATTCTTTGGCCAGCCTGGCTTTCAGATATTCCAATACCGGTGCTCGGTTTTCCGGCGAATCGTTTCCGGCGTCACCAATCAAATACATGGTGTGCTTCAATTCCAATTTAGGATCAGGCGCGGCAGCAGTCCATTGCGCACCTTCCCTGGAATAATGCGGCTTGTAGCTGGCGCAGGAAGACATGCCGGCCAGCAACAACCCAAAAAGTATCAGACGTACATATGCAATCATGCCTTGTATTTAATGATTGTCGGGCGCTAGTGCCCCATTTTTTTGAATTTCAGGATATTTCCGGCAAACAAATCGTCGCCTTCACTGGAGATAAAAAGGTTTCCTGCTTTATCAAAAGCAATACCTTCAGGTTGGATAAAAAGGTTTCCATTTAAGGGATAAGCATTTTTCACTTTCCACCGGCCGTCTGCCACGACCAGCAGTTTATTGACTGCCGAAATAATATACCAGTCGCCGGTCAGAGGATTTTTTGCAATGCCCGACGGACGAAAACCTCTGGATACCTTGCCGTTGACAGCTTTAATTTCGTCGACATCGATAGAAAAAGTACGCGGCGCTTTCGCCGAATCGGCGGGATTGACAATGTACCCGGTAACACTGCTCTTGGAATCGTCTCCCGGGCAATTTTTACAGATAATATATAAGTCCCCCGAAGCTTCGTCCCCGTACATTCCTTCATATTCACCTTTGGGGAGCAATCCCTTTCGTTCCCGCACACCTTCCGGCTCCTCGAAAACCGCTTCCGACAGTGGAAAGGAAAAAATCACACCGTTGCTTTTCAGCACAAATACGGTGTCTTTTAGAATCGCAAGATCCTCATAATCGCCCTTTTTAGAGAATTTGGAATGGTACTGCTTGCTGATATCCCAGGCGAGCCTGAACAACTTGCCATCTTCATCCTCTATGGCATAAACAGTATCGCTGTTGCCGTGATCAAACGCAATGCCCGATATTTCAAAAAGGCTCTCAGGCATATTGAACTTATCGGGACTGTCCAGATCATAATCCTGACTGACAGGTTGTTTCTTTTCTGTGGCATTGCAGCCCGCCAGGATACAGCCGGCGATCAGTAAACCGATGAGGCGCAGCGCACTGTCATATTTGTAGATCTGCATTTGCTAATATCTTAATGGCGTTTTGAAGCTCTCACTTCATACTATTGTTGGTTTCGCGCCAATATTGGTGTTGTCTGATGTCATTGTTGGTGCTGTCACTCACACTGCCACTGGTGTCGTCACCAACAACAAGCACCTACCTTTGAATTGTAGGTAAAAACACCAGCAATCACAAGGTTAAACAATTATCAATGTTCAAAAATCAATGAGGCGAGCACAAAGGTGATCACCGACACGACAATTCCGAACATGAACACGTTATAGGCAATGCGCAACAGCCTGTATTTTCTCCCCAAAACTACTCCCTGCGAATACACATCTTTGGTAAGGCTCCCGTATAAAAATTCCCTGTCGTTCATCATCCGCTGCATGCCATTGGAATAGTCGTTGAACGACATTCTGTAAAAGTTTCCGAAGAAAAGCAGGTTTACGTTTTTAGTATCAATATCCTCCTGCGTGAACGTCCCGTGCGGAATCGTCGGCCTGGTGGATAAAATAGAAAAAACCATTGTGACCATGCATACCGTCAGCAGCATCGTAGTGGGCAGGATGAGATATGCATTATCTTCCAACCTGCGGATCAGTACACTCAGTAGTACGGAGATGATGATCGAGGTGGTCGTGATCATGATATGGGCCTTGTTGTCAGCCATATCACTCAACCGTTGATGGTTATTGGAGCTGATCCTGAACATGGTTTCAATACCCTTGTCAGGCCTGTCGGATTTCGATTTTTTACCATCTGTGATTTCAGGTGAAAATGCGTCATCTTTTGAAGATATCTCCACCGCTTCTTCTTTTTCTTCGCCGGCTTCCAGCTCTTTTTCTTTCAGCTTTTCGAGGTTCTTCTTCTTCTGTTTGTCGAGCAGGTCACGGCAAAAATCAGTTTGGTACCGATGTGTTTCCAGTAACTTGATTGTGCTTTTCCGCCACTCGGACTTGTCTATCTTCCTTCCTAACCGCTGTTCGGCTTCCTTTCTGACCAACTTGTTCCAGTCACCAAATTCAGGCGTGCCCAGATGAAACAAGTCTGCGTCGCAAACGATTTGCTGTAGCAGGTTTTCCGGTTTTTGCGGCCATACCGTCGCCTTGATACAACCCATGACCTCGATCACGACACTTTCATCAACACCATCTTCCCTCAGAAAGCCGGCCGCCAGATCCGCACCTCGTTCCTCATGTCCCGTAGCCTCACCGGTACAGTAGCCGATGTCGTGAAACCATGCCGACGTGACCACGATAAAAGTATCGCGGTCGTCGAGCTTATAATGATTTGCAATTTTGACAGCACTTGCCACCACCGACTCGGTATGAACCAGATTGTGATAAATGAGTTGAGACAAGGCCTTGGCACCGAAAAAGCGCTGCACATGATGCTTCTCCTTATCCAGCTGGTGATGGTAATTCATAAAAAATACATTTATTGAGTAAGCTATCTGCAGATCGGTTAAGTCCAGTCAGCGTCCAGGTTAACCCCTATTCGCAATGCTTTCAAACCGGTTACGCCCTGCAATTCTTCAAGATCCAGGAATTCCAGATCATTCAATAAAGTATTTTTTTCTTGTAAATACCGGATATAGCCTACATATTCTTCTGCAGATTTATTGTTAAAGTATACCAGCGCTATTTTGCCAGGCTGCGTAAGCCTTTCACCAGTGCCCTTCACGTGTACTTTGTCAATTCTTTTCTTGATTACCTGATACCGGATATTATAAGCACCTTCCACATCGAAACGGCGTTCATCATCCCTGAAACTGATATCAATACTGCTCGAATGGATAAATATCAGCTGCGTGGTCTCGAGTGGCTTTTCCATTTGCGGCACAAGGGCGTGCGTAATCCTGGCGATCGCAGCCATGGAGGTCAGTTGCCAAAGCCTGATGTTTTTAAGATAAAGTTCGCTGAATTTTTTCTCCGGCTCGATGGACTGTCCAATATAAATGTCGTACTCGATCCCGTCTGTCCTGAATTTTTCAAAGTAAGTCGGATAGGACTGTTGAATTTCTTTCCGGAACAGGTCCAAATACAGGTTCACCGAAGTATTGATCTTCTGCATAGAAGTTTCCAGCGCCTTTCTATTCTCATTCGCGACACCCGTGTTTGCATCGATAACCTGAAAATAATGGTCGATATGCTCCCTCAGAAGCGGTTCACCGGCCCCTCCGGCAACATCTGAACGTTGAAGACTTTCTTCTTTAAAATGCTGCAAAAACGGATGAGCCTCATACTCAAGAAAATCTCTTACTTTCATTTCATCGGTATTTGTCGCTTCGTTGTTGATTTCCTCAAGCCATTTCCTGCATTTGAAAATCATCTCGTCCGCCAGGCCGAATCCAAGGTTTTGTTTCAGGATCGTAAAGGTTTCTATCAATAAATTGAACTGCAGGTTTAGATCTTGTCGTAATGCATTGTTTCTTTCAATCGTCGAATTCCGGATATCGATCGCCCCGTACAGCGGGTAAACATCTTTGAACTGGATATTTTCGATCTGGGCGCTTTGGGGGTTCTGGGCTTTATCTCTCAGATAATGCCAGGCGGTTTCCCGAAAGCGCCACTGAACAGCCGGCTGCAGTGAGGTAAACTTCTCCCTGATCACACTATCAATGCCGGAGGTAAACTCATCGACATAATTTTTGAAAATCTGGGCAAGAAGCGGAAGTGCCGCATCCAGTTTGGAGAGGGCCATTTCGTTAACCGCATTGGGTATTCTTGAAAACACCTCCAATAAGCCTACTACCTTTTTGTCATAAAAGACAGGCAGCAAGGCATAAGAACGCACACCGTCATTGTAAAGCAGCTTGGCGAAATCCTTTTTATATATCTCCTCCTGCTTAAGTTCGCGGATCACCAGGGGTTTGGGCGCCTGCAGATATTCATCGGCCATTCTCAGGTACATTTCCTCGGCCATACCGTTTTCAGTCGCGGCATTCATCAGTTTGCTGTACAACACATTGCTTTTATTAAAAACAAGCTTGTTGTTGACGCGCAAAACCGCCATCGTTCCGAATTCGAACTGAGGACTACCTATCAGCATCTTAAGCGAGTCTGTAACCTGGTGGAAATACGTTCCGGTGTCAAAAGATGCCCTGTCCAGAATGGTGTTCTTGATATTTTCAACGGCATGCTCAGCGGTAACGTCCACCAGTGTGATAACCGAGAATCCTTCGAACCTGAATAAAGACAAAGGGAGCATCGCTGCTACTTTATTGACGTCAAAAGATTCCAATATCGCTTCCAGATCCAGTTGGGGCAATACGTCTTTGGGGAATATTTCACAAAAGCGGGTATCAATGTTAAGCCTGTAAAATTTCTGCAGGCCTGATTTATCGTCTTTCAACGAGATAATCAGCTCATGTTTGCGCATGGGAGGCAGGTGATAGCACTTTTCAAGAATGAAAGAGTACAGCATCTGCAATTTCTCGTGCTTGGTGTTCGCCTCATCCTGCATAAGGTCACACCTTACGCAACCCGTTTTGTGATCAAGCAGAAGGTTGTAAAACCCGGAAGTGCCATAAAAGACCACCGGATTAACGGGTGAGCTCATCGCCCAGCAAACGTCTCTTTCGTCGGCAACGGGCGGCATCAGCATCCCGTAAATCAGGCTCAGCTCTTCTTTGTATTTGCTGATATCTTCCAGCGGAACGTTAGCACTGAACTCGGGATTGGCTTTCAGCCTGGCAAGGACCATTTCAAAAAATGTTCTTTTTACCGTTGTTTCCTGGTCCGTTTTCCTCTCGAGAAAGTCTATAAAACTTCTGAAAGAAATAGAAGTGTCTATCTGCTGGATACCGGCGGGTGACTCGCTTGTTACATCAATTGTAATCGGTTCCATGTTTTTTGTGGTTTGCAATATCAATTCTACCGAAACTGATGGTTCCATTTTCATTCACATTTTTAGAATAAATGGAAAGAATTCAGGAACAATAAGTTACAGTGCGGCCCCTTCAATACGGAGCAATTGAAATCAATGTTTTTTAATAAACTGCTAACGTTAAACGTCGAAATTGAATTCCTTAAACGGACTCCACTTTTTCTTCTTTCATCGTTGGCTTGATGATCATTCTGAGAGACTGGTCCTTGGTAAAATAGGCCACCATCCAGTTATACAGGGTTTTGAGCCTGTTACGGTAATTGATCAATGAAATAAGGTGAATGAAAAGCCATGCAAGCCAGGCAATTACGCCTTTAAAATGCAATTTGGGAGAAGGCATATCTACTACCGCCTTTGCTCTTCCAATAATCGCCATTGATCCCTTGTCGTGATAGGCAAAAGGGCGCAAAGGTTGGTGTTCCGCGATGAGCTCAAAATTCTTTGCAAGGTTTTTACCCTGCTGAATAGCCACCTGAGCTACCTGTGGATGACCATTCGGAAAGTTCTTATCGGTTAACTGCAGACAGGAATCGCCGATCGCATAAATATTGTAGGCACTGTTGACCTTGTTGTACGCATCTACGAGCAATCTTCTTCCGCGGCCATACGCTTCGGGCGGAATGCCTTCAAACACTTTCCCTGTCACGCCGGCGGCCCAGATCAGTGTTTTTGTCTCAATCGCGTCTCCTTCGGTGAAAATTACCTTATCGTCAGCAAAGTCAACAACGTGGGTATTGAGTTTGATTTTAACGCCAAGTTTCCGCAGCGCTTCGTAGGTATCTTGCTGCGACTTTACGCTCATGGGCGAGAGCAGGGCATCGCCGCCATCGACAAGGTAAATTTCGCTGCCTTTACCAGCCAGTTCGGGATATTCTTTACGCAGAATACCGTTCCGCATTTCTGCAAATATTCCGGAGATCTCCACGCCGGTAGGCCCGCCACCGGCGATTACGACCGTCAGGAGCTTTTTCACTTCATCCGGATCCGTGCAAATCGTAGCTTTTTCCATCTGCGATAACAGCTTGTTACGCATTCCGATCGCATCTTCAAGTGTCTTCATCGGAGTAGCATGACGTTTGACGTTCTCCATTCCAAAGAAATTGGTTTCTGCCCCGGTAGCAAAAACAAGAAAATCGTAACTCATCTCCCCGTTGGAAAGAATGATCTTATTTTCCTCGGGAACCACTTTCAGGAGTTCGCCCAAACGGAAATGAAAGTTTTCTTTGCCCGCAAAAAGCTTTCGGAAAGGATAGCTTATACTCGACGGCTCCAGAAAAGCGGTGGCGACCTGATAAATCAGCGGCGGGAAAAAGTTATAATTGTTCTTATCGACGAGTGTAACGTCAAACTTCTTACTCCTGGCGAGCCCAAGAGCAAGGTTCACACCTGCAAATCCTCCTCCAATGATGACGATGTTCATGATTTCCTGTTATGTGTTAGGGCGTTGAGTCCGCTTGTTGATGTTACAATCAGGAAAACCCTCACGTATACATCAGTGACCACTTCCAATAGCGTGCCAAATAAAAAGTGCCGCGCGGGTTAACGGAATTATAATCATTTAAGAAAGGTGAAATGGTGTTCAGGCAACGCTGTCTGTCATTTTGCCGGATTTTTTCAAGTACCTGACATAACCATAAATAACGCCCAGCACGATCACAATACTACCGAATAAAATCATCCTCTTATTACTTTCCGGAATGAGTTGCGGGTATTTGAAGATCAATAAGGCCGAAATCCCGATGAGCCAGACCAACAGCGTATTGTACTCTTTCAGCAACCAGCGTTTGTAATTAAAATGCATCCCGGTAAGTGTGTCAGAAAAGCCTGCAAAATTGATCAGCCACCTGCTGACCCTGCTGCAATAAACATCAAACTGTGCCCCAAACTTATTCCGGAGAAAATTTTCCTCCGCCAGTACAATCGCCTGATAGATGAACAGGAAAAACGGCATGACGACCGCCACATAGATCAGCGAATTGGCGAGAATCCCCACACCGAGCAGCATCAGGATATTACCCACATAGAGCGGGTTGCGGCAATGCCTGAAAATGCCCTCGGTAACCAGTTTTTCGGCATATACTTTCTTATCCTTGCCTCCCCGGATGATATAAGCCAGGCCAATGGTTATGCCCCGAATGATCTCTCCCGCAAAAGTGACCAGCAAACCCAGAATAACCGGGAACAGATAGTATTTTTCTCCAAACTTCCCTGGTGCAAAAAGCATGGGCGAAGGCACAAAAAGGAGCAGGTATAGAAAAATAAACAGGTTGTTCCTGTACTTGAAAAAGAAATTTCCGATTGCGATCATGATTTTTTATAAGCTATCATCCCTGAAAAATTATACCATTTGAAAAAGACCTCACAGTCCGTAAAGCCTGCTTCCTTTAACAAGAGCGTGTTTTCGGATAACTTGTATGGGATCAACACATTCTCCAGGGCTTCCCGCTTTTGGGAAATTTCCAGTTCGCTGTAATGGTTACGACGTTTGTAGTTATAATAATACTTTATGAAATCGCGATTAAATTGAGAATGCTCTGTCAAAACTTTCTCGGCGAGCAGCAGCACCCCGCCCGGATTCAATCCTTTGTAGATATTTCTCAAAAGCCGTTCACGAAAAAGCGGGCGGACAAACTGCAATGTCAGGCAAAGAATCACCACAGAAGCATTTGAAATGGGAAGTGCTTCCTGGTGCAGGTCCCCTACCCTTAAATCATAAGAACGTACAAAGCCCGCCTCTTTTAATTTCAGGTCACACTTGTCGAGCATTTCAGGAGACTCGTCAATTCCTACAAATTTAATATCAGGAGGAACGAGCTTATCCACTTCGATCATAGTGGTTCCGGTTGAGCAGCCCAGATCGTATACAAGCGATCCCTCTTTGGCATGGTCGGCAGCAATTTCCGCCAGCATTCGCTGAATTTCATCATAAAAGGGCACCGACCGACTAACCATGTCGTCGAAGACCTTTACTACCGTCGTCCCGAACTTAAAATCGGAAACCTTGGTAATCTCATCTCGGAAGACCTGGTCTTGATTGACATTTCCCGCATTCGCCATAAAGTAAAGAGTTAAAGTGAGTTTCAAGTGAGTTCATTTTTCAGGGCGTCTTTCGGTTGAACCAAAGATCCTATCCCAAATATCTGAACTTACCCCATAACCTTTACTAGGATCTGAATAATGATGTTGCATATGGTGCCTTTTTAGCTTCTTCCAGAACGGAGATTTGAAATTGGCGTGATGCAACGCATAGTGGCTCATATCGTAAAACAGGTACCCGGTCATAAATCCCGAGAAGAATGCTGCCACATGGATCTCGTCCATAAAAAGCGTAAAAAGAAAGTAAAAACCAGCCGAAAGCGGAATGCTCACTGACGGCGGCATGACCAGCCTTTTCGCATCATTGGGATAATCGTGATGCACACCGTGAAAGATGAAATGGATTCGCTCCATGAATTTCCCACGCGGATTGAAATGAAAAACAAACCTGTGCATAAAATACTCGGTAAAGGTCCACACAAAAAGCCCCCCAAGAACGGTAAGCAAAAACTCGTACCAGCTTAGCCCGTCGGCGGCAATAGCTTTCCAGGAAAAATACAGGATTACCGGTACGAAAATGAAGAGCGGCACGCTAAAGTGCACTTTGGATAGGGACTCAAGGAGGTCGCTTCTGAACATCCTGGAAGAGTCAGTTGAGTTGGAGACATATTTTTTAGGCATGTCACGATGGTTTTATTCTCTGAATAATTGTTTTTCCTGTTGCGGTTTCGGTTCCTTTTAATTCAATGTAAAGCACATTGGGAGACCAGAATGTACCTCCGTCGATCCGGATAAAAACCCGGGTGAGGATACATTCCTTTTTATCGATGTTGGCATAAACATGATATTCATTCTTACTGTCCTTGCGGAGATATAGCGGCATTTTCGAGTAAGCAACGGATCTGAGTTCGAAGGCTGCATTACCTGTTGCTTTGGAATTAATGCCATAAGCAAACTTCCGCTGCAGATAATTCAGTTCCCTCCTGACGCCCCCGTCAGTGTAACGAATCCAGAAGGTGTGAACGGGATCTTTTTCGATTAACTGGCCCCGTTCGTCCAGGTTAAGCTGATAACAAATTGTATTCGTATTCGGGTCACGCTGAATATAAAATAGCAATCCGGGAATGTTCCTCGGTATTGGGAAATCGTCGGGTTCGGTAACTGTACCCTTCGGATTTTTATCAGTGGAATAGCTTCCTGAATACGAAACAAGCGTCAGGCAAAATGCCATCAGCATGCTAAGCACGTATTTCATACTATTTAATAACTATAAATAAATTGCCTGGGCAATCATTTCTCTATCACATTCACCATTTTGGAGCACATCCTCCACCATTTCCGCATTCCCGGAAAACGGGCCTGACGACTGGATTTTCAAGGTGGCCATGGCAGCGCCAAACTCCCCCGCTTCCTGTGCATCTGCACCCTTCACCTTTTTACTTAAATACCCTGCCATATAAGTGTCCCCACAACCAGTTGCGTCGATCACCGCCGAAGGTTTGTAAGCCGGTATCCTGAAAAAATGACTGTCCTTGTAAACCAGCGAGCCTTTGCTTCCCAATGTGATAATGACCTCTTTCACCCCAAAACCAGCAAGGATTTCGGCCCCCTCGCGCACATCGCTCGTGCCGGTAACTACTTCCATTTCAAACTCGTTGGCTTTCAGTATGGATACATGGGGAAGCGCCTCTTTCTTGTCAGCCCAATCGGTATAAAAAACTTTCTGGTCCTTCACATACCGGAGATACCCCTGGATATCCAGCGAAACCAGGCCTTTTGAGGCCAGCGATTTCACCAGATCGACAGAGATGTCATCGGACAGCAACGGCCCGAGATGAAAGATCTTCGCTTCTATTGCAGGCATCTGGGAAACCGTGAACGGTGCAGCCTTATGCAAAACATTCTGCTCCCGGTGGTCCTGATTGGCGCTATAGATATTTTCGAAATAGACTGTATAAGGGCTATTCTGGGAAAAAACCTCGATTTTCTCATTCCTCAAATCCGTAACAATATGGTTCTCCTGCTCCGCCAGAGCGGTTACCAGCATATAGTTGACATCAAACTCCCGCAGCGCCTTCGAAAAATAAAACGAAGTGCCGCCTGGCATGTATTTGACAGAATGGGCCGTAACTACCTTATCCAGTGTAATATGGCCAATGGTACATATGTCGTACATCATCAATTAAATTTAATTTTATCACGGCACCTACCATGATAAAAGTTGACAACTAACCCAGACCCTTAATTACTTCCGTGATCCGGGTAAAATCGGTAATCTCAACATCCGCCTCCGAAACCTTGTACTGGACAGCGCTTTCATCCCACCCTTTTACATTCAGCCAAACTGCCTTACATCCAAGCCGTTTAGCCGGAACGATATCTTTGGAGTAAGAATCCCCGACTACCACACATTCCGCAGGAGAAAAGCCCAGTGCGTCAATTCCAAGCTGGTAAATTTGCGGATCAGGCTTCCGGACGCCCGCCACAGCAGATTCTACCACAGCCTGGAAATAACTTCCAATGCCAAAGTCCTGCAGCACCCGATTGATATTCCCATAAAAATTGGAAACCATAACGACAGGGTAATTTTTTGCGAGTTCCGCCAGGGCAGGAGTCGCGTTTTTCACGGTAGTGTGTGCGAAATCATTGCATTGGCGTGCAATGGCTTCAATCGCAGTATTGCTGACGTCAAAACCATTTTCTTTCAGAAAATGGAACTGCTGTTCGACCTTCAAAACCAGTACATCATAAAAAACGTGGTGCGGTTTAATGATCGGGTTCAACGCCAATGCTCTTTCACCAAATGTGTACGCTTTTGCAAACGTTTCCCTATCCACATTTACTTTACTATACTGGTAGCTTTCCCACAAAACGTTGGCCCAATGCAGCCCATTCGTATCAACCGTACCTCCGTAATCAAGTAAAACTCCTTTAATCATTTTAAAATGTGGCTGTTAGCTTTTTTGCTATTAGCTTTTTTATTTTTTTATATCAAACACCGGGAACCAAGAAATCAAGACCCAAAAGCTAGCAGCTAATCGCCATACACTGTCAACTACTCACTCACAGCCAAAACCGCTTCTGCTGCCGGCTTCACTTTCCTGTTGATCAACGCCAGGCCGATCATGATCCAGACTATTTCCCGGATACGCATCACCACCCCAATAAAAATTCCCTGGGCTGCGGCCAGCCCCACGCTCCTCAGCGCAAGTACCAATCCGCCCTCCCTCGTGCCCAACTGCATCGGGAAGAAAAAGATCAGGTTGGCAAAAAGGGACGAACCCGAGCTGACGATCAGCGATTGGGATAGTGTCATATCCATTCCGATCGCGTGCGCAGTGAAATAAATCTCCAGGCAACCGATGACCCTCGCAAAAAATTCGAAGAACAACGATTTATAAAAAACACCCCGTCTTTCCGCATACAGAACCCGTATCTGCTCGTCGACTTCATACAGCGTTTCTGCATTTTTCAGTGCAAATGCGCGGGCCTTTGTTTTGATAAAGGGGACTTTCTCGAGCAACCTGAACGTGCTTACCGTAAACCCTTTTTTATAAACATTGATAAACCAGTAACCTAAAACCAGCCCAGCAACCAACAACATCCCGCAACCAGCCAGCATAGTGCTGCTCAACGGCACAACCGCAACAATCAGAACAATGGATGCCAGCCAGAAAATAACATGTGAAAACATGTGCATCAGGCTATACAATAGCACGGACGATGTCGCTTTCTGTATACCAAGAACAGGTTTCAATTCCAGTATCCGGTACGGCTCCCCGCCCAACGCCACGAACGGCGTAATGTAATTGATCGCGTAACCCGAAATGGTCAACCTCAAAACCGACCAGAACGACAGGTTGCTTTCGGGTAGAGCAGGTTCCCTGATAATAGACTGGAAAGCAATCGCATTCAGAATATAAATCAATAGCCAGCTGCCAATCACCGGTAAAAACCAGATACCGGTACGCTGAATATCTCTCCAGATCACGGCAAGCCCTGTACCATAAACCATGTAGCCCAGGGAAACAATGCCAATTATCAGGAAAAGAGCTTTATATATTTTGGAATTCATTGGCTTCCTTTTTCAGAATCTTCTGGTAGAAATATTTGCTCACTTTCTCCTGGTTCACGATCATATAAATCAGGATCGGATTCAGGACAAACATGTCGAAAAAGAAATAGATCCACGATTGGTCCAGAAACAACCATAAAAACAGGAACAGCACACGCGTATTGAACTGTACAATATTGGTATACTTCATCAGTGGCTTGTTGTGAGCCCTGAAATCGGTAACCAGGTCCATGGGCAATCCAGCTTTGTAATGTTGTCTTACAGCTCCAAGTAATTTTTGCAGGTTGGGTGAAAAACTTTCCTGCAGCTTGGTATAGTTCAGGTAAGTCCGTGCGATGAATTTCATGCCGAAATGCTCCGACCAGCTTAGGCTATCATATTCTTGCTGCAAATCCCGGCTATTGTCCAGCTCGCTTCCAGAGGTACCTTTGATGAAAAACAGATGAACGTTGCGGTAATAGTCTGCCATGGCAGACTGCACCACGTGCGAAGCACCGGCCAAAACACCCGGTACCCAGATCCATGCACTCCACCCTTCCTGCTGGCTTCGCAAACAGATCGCGATATGAATGGCGATAAACCAGAAGTCTCCCGCTGCCCCGTCCAATATCCTTCCCAGACGACTCTTATCATTGGTCATCCGGGCCAATTGGCCGTCGGCGCTATCCAATGAGTTGGCAAAAACCAGCAGCAACATACCAATCACATTAATCCACAGTGCCTGGTAGTAAAACAAGATACCCGCTGCAACGCCAAAAAAGATGCTGATAATGGTAACCGGATTGGGCCTCAACCCAATTTTGGCACAAAACAAGGCAATCTGGTAACCTATTGGGCGATAAAACCAAATGTCGATCTGCTCCTCGGTATCATTGGATTTTAAAGAATTTTCAAACGACGTAGTGCTATCCATGAACTGTTGCTGTAAATTTTTGATAAATCAAACCAGCGATCTGGCTTGCGGCCTGGTCACGACAGGGGGCGAAACTCGGCCAGTCGTTCAGGTCAATGATCCGAAAAGTGCCGTCTTTTCCTACGATGGCATCGCCTCCGTAAATATCAATCCCAACTACGCTGGCCGCTTTGGTAGCTACATTCTTCAACTGCGATGTGTCAAACGAATAGTAAGCCGAGCTCCCGTTGATCTGCTCGTAATCAGCGTATTTATGATGGTTGTTATCGTACGGATAAAACCAAAAGAAAAAATCCGTACCCCTCACGCCGTAAAATTTCACCAGGTCGCCCATCAGGTGCTGGGAGATCACCGCGTCGGGAATGTCGCGTAAAGCGTATTCCCGCAAAATTTCCTTGGCCTCCTCTTTTGACCTGGCATAGGAAACATCTTCCTTATGGATCGCATGAAAATCCCCACGCTTGATCCAGTAACCTTTGCCCTTGATCTTGTTAAAAACTTCATCATCCTGGTAACTGGTCGGAACGATATAGCTATCGGCAACCGGGATATCGTTCAGGTTCAATGCATGGGTCAGGTTGGTACGGAAACAGTTTTCGATTCCAAATGCGGAGTTAACCACTTGTTTCCCTGCTTTTTCAAGAAGCTGCAATTTGCTTACAACCTGCTTCTGCCTCGCCATGGTAAATATTTGTTCCTGAGGGACCGACTCCATTGCCAAAAAATCATCCTCGCAACAAATCGTAACATGGCATCCCAATTTTTCCAGCTCCTTCGCTGTCATCTGGAAAATGGCATCATCGTTACCAATATGGTTTGGTGAAAACTTCTTGTTACGGTGTACGCCGAGTAATTCTAATTCATTCATGCAAGCTGCGGCCGGTTACTTTTTCCGGCCTTTATAGGTTTGGTGTCCGTTTGTTTCTTCTGTGTCAATAATGTCCCTAAGCCACTTCTTCCGGTCTCAGGAACATTTCTGCTGTCCGGATGTCGCTTACGTGATCGACATCCACGATTTTGGTAAAATGGTAAGCCCGTAGCTCCAATCTATTTGCCAGCAATTGCCGTTGAAAGTTCCGCATACGGCTCACTCCTGCCTCCACTGCCTGGCCAACGTTTTCAATCGCCTTTTTACGAAGACAATAAATTCCACCTGACACAAATGGAGTATGGGTGGTATTCTTGTCGGTAAAGGCTGTAATTACATTATCATGATCAACCGTTACAAACAATGGGCTTTCATCGTCAATGAAAGACGTAACCGCCATTTGGCCTTCCACCTGGGTATTTTGCTCAAATTCAGATAGGAAAGCACTGAACTCTTCTTCTTTGAAAACGGTGTCGGTGGTCGTAAGACAAACCGACTTGAGTTCCGGTTCTGACTTCAGAAGTTCATAGGCGCTGTGCAGCGAGCTGGGTGTCGACTTTCTGACTATTTCGATAGGAAACTCATCAGCCAGTTTCAACAAGTGCTCTTCCAGTTTCGGCGACTCCTCATTAATGATGATCATGATCTTCTCTGCATTGTTCCGCATAAAAATACCGATCAGCCTGTCGATCAGCATTTCGCCATGCAGGGTTACCATTGGTTTGGGAAGTGTAAAACCTTCCTTGGCCAATCGTGAACCTTCCCCCGCTGCTATGATCGCATAATTCATATCATTTTTTGTTTTCAGTCCTTCGATACTAAAAATCAAGCTTGAACCTCGCCCTCACGCCCCATTCCGAAACGTTTGGGTTATTGAGATAAGTAAACCTTTTTACAAGGTCCACACGCAACAGCTTAAAAATATTGGCTATACCCACGCTACCTTCGATGTAGGGCTGGCGGGACAGCGTGTAACTGATTGGTTTGCCCTGCTCATCCACCGGAAAACGGAACAATGAGGGGTTATAAGCCGGATTGTTCTCGTCACGCAAGCCTCCCATTAAGCCTTTGAAACTAAACACCTCCCTCAGCTTCAGTTTTTTCAGCAACGGGATTTTGTTGAAAAGGAACCCATTCATATAGTATTGCACATCCAGACTCGCATAATGGTCACTGACGAATTCCAGGAAGTTCATCAGGTTATACGAATTCAGCTGGTAAGCGTAAGTCTGGTTGGCGCGGTGCACGGTCAGCAATGGGAAGAGTATTTGGCTGCCGAAGGTGTAGCCGCCCTCCGTCGTTATGTCCGTATAGCCAAATTGTGAGAGGTAAAACCTTTTTGTAATATTGGCTGCCAGGTTGTGGTACCGGTTTTGACCTTCAAAAACGCCTTTCAAACCCGCGTTGTAACGCAATGTGAAAATCGGATATTTGTTGATGATCGGTGTGCGGTACAACTTTCCCTGATAAAATTTCTCGTTTGGCGCATAACGCAGCTCCAGGTTCGCCTCCGTATTATTGAGAACGCCCACATTCTGGTATACTCCATCTTCATTCGCCGTCTCATAGCGGAGAATACCAGCGGCAGTCTGCTTCCATTGCGTAAACCCAACTTTATAAGAGAGGTGGTTTTCAAACTCCCGGACGTATTCCAGCTTGTAAATGTCATTGTAGAGCCAGCGATTGTTATCACCCCTTTTGAAAGACAAAAGGAAATTATCTTCCTGTACAAACTGCAGTTCCTGGCCTGGGATCTTGGTGTCACGCTGGAAACTCGCCCGGATATAGTTCAACGGAAAATGATAGACCGACTTATTATTGAATGAATAGGTACCGCTCAGGAAATACTTCCATTTCTGGTCTTTGAAACCATAAGCTGCATAAGATTCGAAATAGACACGCTTGCTCAGCTCCGTTGTCGTTCTGCCACCAAAACGCAGCCGGAAGCCTTCAATCGGATTAAAGCTGTAAAATGTATTGAAAGGTCCGATCTCTACCTTGCCCAGGGACTTATAACCCGCCAGGAACAAAGTCGCGATATCCATCGTCCTGCGGAAAGAAGGAATGGTCTGAAGGGTATCGATATTTCTGTAAATATCCAGCTCGGTTTTTTCCAGGGGTATGTGCCTGGCACTGTCCCAGAAGGACTCACCTGCTTTCACTTCGGGATTATAGGCAATTTCCTGGTTCGGGCCTTTGTAAACGCTGTCTGGCCTGCTTTCATTGATTTTGTAGTCCTTAAAGTTAACCACCCGATGACCATATAAACCACCTCCTTTCTCACCCAAAGCAAATTCCATAGCCAGGGTCGTTTTGCTGGTATGATACCTGCCATCATTTCCTTTTTCAAATTCCAGACTCGCTTCCAGGTCGCGCATGAAATTGAGGTTGATATCTTTATTAACAGTCAGATAGGCGTTTTGAACACCATAGTTACCATCCAGCGTCACAAACAATTTCCCCTCAAAAAGCATGTCTGTCTTATTCCTTGGCACAAACCCAAGCTCAACAAGCCAAGGTGTGTTGGTTTTGATGGTATCCCGGATAAAGAATTTGTAAAAAGTCGGAGCAGTATTGGCAATTGGGCTCAGCAACATATTGGTGGCAATGGAAATGTCATTGTCGTAAATGTTGATGTCTTCATAAAGCCGGTTGAAATACTTGCTCAAACCATCATTATCGACAAATTTCGGATCAAATTCCGCCCTTCGGTTAGCCAACACCAGTTGCTTTTTGGTGGAAGGATTTTTCCGGTAATAGACCTGCGAAAGCTTTTCTTCGATGTAGGCGGGCAACATATTCTTGCCGCCCATCGCAGTGGAATCCTGTTGCTTGAACAAAAACTGGTAATTCTTGAAAATCCTTTTGTCCTTGAAATCGTCCGAAAGATTGCTCAACGCCATAGAGATCTTTTCGTATTGCTCATACTCCACGAAATCATTGGCGGCCATTTTGTTCTGGTTCTTATGCGCAATTACCTCGCGGATCAGCTGCACAGCAGGGTTGTCCCTATTCCGATAGCGACCTTTACCCTTGATCGTAACCTCCTTCAGCATAGACGCATCCACCGACATTTTAATGTCGATCACCTGTTCAATACCCGGTGTTATCGGTTTCTCTATACTCAGATAGCCTACATAAGTGAACTTGATGGTCGGATGATTTTCCTTTAGAGTCATCGCATATTTTCCATCAATATCTGAAACCGTGCCCATTGTGGTACCGGGGATCAGGATGGAGACGTAAGGCAGGGTTTCTCCTGACTTGGCATCTGTGACTTTTCCTTTAATTGTGGTATTTTGCGCTATGGCTGCTCCTGCGCCGATCTGTATCACACAGAGGATCAAGAAGATATTCGACCATATCGACTTATATTTTGTTTTCATTTTTCAGTTTCATAACGTGATAGTAACCCGTTTTGCTTGTCACATCATTTACGTGGAAAGTCCGGTGAATGATCAAAAGGGCATTTTTATTTCATAGCCATTTATTCTCTTTGTACCACAACAAGGTTTCTGCCAGCCCCTGGCTTAAATTATATTGTGGCTGGTATTGCAGATGAGTCCTCGCTGCGTCGATGCTACAGATCCAGTTTGGCGCTGTAAGCTCTTTCAATTTTTCGCTGTTCAAAACCGGTGTTGCAGACGAGAAAAAATAGATCAGATCCAGAAAACCGGCCATCAGTTTAACCAGGGCGACGGGGAGGTGCGTGCGAAAAAACTTTCTGCCACTGATCTCCCGGAAACGATCGGCCAACGCGTAGCGGTCATATGCATTGCCGTCCGAAATGTTGTAAACCTTCTTTCCCTCGCTGCTTTCCGTCAAGGCAGCCATTGTGGCTGCCACAAGATCCTTGACATACACAAAGCTCAACCGCTGAGGCCCTTTGCCTATGTAGGCATCGATCCCCTTATTCAGCGTTTTAAACAGGATAAAAAGATCCTTTTCCCCCGGGCCGTAGACCGCGGTCGGACGGATTATACTGAGCGGCAAGCCACTCACTTGTTCCAGGTATTGCTCGGCGAGTAATTTACTTTTGCCATACTCTGTGACCGGAAGCGGCAAAGTTTGCTCCGTAATCGGTTGTTCTTCGGCATAAGCCAACGGACCGATCGCCGCAAGGCTGCTCAAAAACACAAAGCGTCGCAGTGGAATATCGGACGACATTGCTGCCTGAGCGAGATGTAGTGTGTATTCGGCATTCACAAGGTTATAGGTAGCAGCATTTTTGGCTTTTGTTATCCCTGCTGCGTGGATAATGAACCCGTATTTCCCTTTTTCCAGTAATGCCTTTAAGGATTGTTCTGAACTAAAATCAGTATTCACAAACACCAGCGGCGCAACACCCAGCACACCATGTTTTTGAGGAGCGGCCTGTAATTTTTTTAAGTAGGTCAGGTCACTGCTCGGCCGCACCGCCGCATGCACTTCCATGCCTGCATTGAGCGCTGCCTCTACCAGATGATAACCGATGAATCCACTCGCGCCGGTGATGAATACCTTTTCTTTCATATCGGTTTTTCAAGCAATCTGTACCTTTTGTACAGTTTGCCGTTGATTTGCTCTATAGCATGATTCATCAGATAATTGTCCTCCAACATCCATGAACATTCACCACCGGTAATTTTGGTACCTTCGGTATTTTTAATGATCCGGCCGTAAAGGCAAGCTTCGATGCCCATTTTCCTGTAACCTTCCACAACACCCAAGGTAAGCACTCGCAGTCGTGTGATATTTTTCTTACCAAACAGCAACTTAAAGATTCCAGTGGGCAGCAGGCGGCCTTTCTTGATCTTGATCAGGATCTGATTGATATCAGGGATCCCCAGTATAAATCCAACCAGCTTTTCATCTTTTTCGGCAACCAGGCAAAACCTCGGGTCTAATATCATTTTAAGGTCCTTGGCCAGATAATCAAATTCCTTTTCTGTCATCGGTACGAAACCCAGATTTTTGTCCCAAGCTGAATTATATACTTCCCTGATCTTCACTACTTCGTTCTGAAAGTCTTTCAGATTTACCTGTCGGATATTAATTCCGCTCCGTTTTAACCTGCCTTCCAAGGCATCGATCATTTTAATGGACCGGTCGCTCGCAGTATTTGTATTGATTTCGTAAGCAAGCAAATCGGTCTTCTTTTTTAAACCATATGCTTCCAGCAGTTTTTGGTAATAAGGCGCATTATAGGGCATCATCGCCATAGGAGGCTTTTCAAACCCCTCGATCAACAACCCGCAGGTATCGTTTGTTGACAAATTCACAGGGCCGATCATGTGATCGGCACCTTTTGATTTTAACCACGCCTCGCTTTCCTTCAAAAGCAAAGTCACGGTTTCCAGGTCATTGATCGTATCAAAAAAGCCAAAAAAACCGTCCTTTTGACCCGTAAACTCGATATAGTTGGTATTCAGGATGGCCGCCACACGACCAGTGACTTTACCTCCTTCATACACCAGGAACAGCTTTACTTCCGAATGTTCATGAAAGGGATGCTTGCCAGGAGAAAGCATATCTTTTTGTGCAATGAACAGTTCGGGTACATAATTTTTATCGTTCTGATAAAGATCATGCGGAAAATCAATAAACGCCTTAAGTTCCTTGGGAGAGTTTACGTGTACTACCTGCTTCATAATTGCTGTCTTTCTCTGATGGCTTCCGGGCAAACTTCGCGGTAAATGCGGGACATTTTATCGACTGCTTCTTCTATCTGACTAAAAGTATGTGTAGCCATCAATGAAAAACGGATCAGCGACTGCTCGGGACGAACGCCGGGCGAAACGACCGGATTTACAAAAACCCCCTCGTCCTGAAGACGCTTGGTCATGATGAATGTTTTTTCATTATTCCTGATGTAAAGGGGCAAAATCGGACTCTCTGTGCGGCCCAGATCAAAACCGTTCACCAGAAGCAATTCTTTGGCATACCGGGTATTGGCCCAGAGCCGCTCCATGTGATGAGGTTCAGACTCGATGATATCAAGCGCTGCCAGTGTACTTCCCACCGAAGCGGGCGTCATACTTGCGCTGAACATCAGTGAACGTGCGCGATGTTTCATATAATCTATCACGGCAGCGTCCCCGGCGATAAATCCGCCTAATGAAGCCAGCGACTTGCTGAACGTCCCCATGATGAGATCCGTAGATTGTGTTAACCCAAAGAAAGAAGCTGTTCCTGCCCCTTTTTCACCGATAACACCTAAACTGTGGGCATCGTCAACGAGGACAGTCGCATCAAACTCTGCGGCGATCGCATTCAATTCGGGAAGGTTTACAATATCCCCCTCCATACTGAAAATACCGTCGGTAGCAATCAGCTTGTCCGCTTCTTCCGGAAGAAGGCTCAGCTTTTTGCGCAGGTCGTTCATGTCATTGTGGGCGTACTTGATGACCTTGGAAAACGATAGACGGCTGCCGTCTATGATCGAAGCATGGTCGCTTTCGTCCAGCACCAAGTAATCATTTCGTCCTGTGAGACATGACAATGCACCCAAATTGGCCTGGTAACCAGTACTGAAAAGAATTGCATCCTCCTTGCCTGTAAATTTGGCAAGCCGTGATTCCAATTCTTCATGGATATCCAGCGTGCCGTTCAAAAACCTCGAACCGGCGCAGCCTGTACCATATTTTTGCGCCGCCCTTTGGGAAGCTTCGATAATGTAGGGGTGGGAAGTGAGTCCCAGATAAGAATTCGATCCGAACATCAGGACCGGTTTCCCGTTAATAATGACCTCTGTGTCCTGTCCGGATTCAATAGGCCTGAAAAATGGATATACTCCTCTTGCTCTTGCCGCAGCCGCATCTGTAAACTCGGCAATACGATTGTTTAATTTTTTACCCATAGTTAATTAATGTCAGAATCAACAGCTTGTTTATTGGGGTGCCGGTTGGCCTCAGGCTGTGGCCCGATCAGAAGACATCAGGCGTATCAATTGGTATTGTAGTGGTTATTTTTCATGTTAAATACTTTTGGAATCGTGAGTTTTTAAGAAACCCCATAACAGGGCCACTAGTTCAAAAAATCATGCATTCATTTTGTATTTTACCGTTAAAAAGAAATTAAAAACCCCAACTCCTTTTTAGACCTAACAGGTAAAAATTGCCCTATAACCCAAAAAGGGTCCGGCCCGATGATTTGCTTGATTCTGAGTTGTCAAAAATTTGTTATTGGTATTAAAAAGCTGCTATTCAGACAAAGCTGATAACCACCCCATTACAAGTATTTTACGACGACCTTTTTAAATAGCTTAAAGAATCCAGCTTTTTGCAAAATAGCATGCCATCAAAAACCATGCATTCAACCAGATTAAAAATGGAAATTCACATTTTGCATTAAACGTGGATCAATATCGCCCTGAACCTTCCTACATCCAATCCCCATTTTTACTGGCGGTTCAACGATCTGATGAGCGACTTTTTTCCCTGTCTTATTCCGACACCAGTCAAATAAATGTTTATTTTAAATGTTTGTTTAACAATTCTTCAAAAAAAATCAGCTTTCCAGGATCAGGTAATTGCAGATCATCGCCTTTACATGCTCCTTATGACCCTCTGCAAACTCCTGAAAATCCTCATCCGACATATTAAATACCTGCTGATGAATTCCTTTGCCCAAAAACAGGAATTCGATACAACTCGTCATTAATGGCAAAATGTTTTCGATCCGGATCGGTCGCATGGTCCCATTTTTTATCCCCGCATCCAGTTGCTGGCTGAACACGGTTGACTTAAATTGCTTGTAAAGCGGAATTTTGATCAAAAGCCGCTCAGGCTCTTTGTGTATTTCATTCATGATGAAAATAACCAGGTCAGGCTCCTCTTTCATCATCTGATAGTTACTTTCGATAACCTCCGAAATCTTTGTTTTAATATCAACCGGCTTATTCAATATATCGATCACACTCTGGAAATAAAGTTCCATCAGATCTTTAAAGATCTCAATGAACAGCTTTTCTTTACTTCTGAAATAGTAGTTGGTCAAGGCAATATTCATGTCTGCTTCACGGGCAATGTCTCGGGAAGTTGTCCCATCAAAACCCTTTTTCAGAAAAACCCGCTTCGCTGCTTCCTTTATCTTATCTTCACTTTTTTCGGCGATGCACTTCACTTTGTCCAATGTTAGGTTACGTAATCTGGAATATTGCCATAAACAGGAATTACGATCCAAAGGTTGGCAATATATAGGAGACGAACAAACGTTTTAAATGATTAGTTTAAACAAACGTTTAAAATGTTCGTTTGATTTTAAATTGTAGCGAAATTATCCTATTTCCAGGAGGAAGGGAAAATGGTTAACGGCTTTCTTCCAGCATGTTCCATTCAGCGACATGGTCACCCTGCTTTTCAACCAGCCATACCTTACTGTCGGGGAAACTTCTAAGGTATTTTTTGCTTCTGGTGATACCCGCAACGCTGAACGCCGTAGCCAAGGCATCGGCAACTGTTCCATCAGGCGAAATGACAGTTGTCCTTACATGAAATAAGAGGCCTATACCGGTCCTGGGATCAACGATATGGGAGTATCTGACGCCCTTGTACTCCATGTACCGGTAGGTTGGGCCAGATGTTGCAAGCGCTACATTGGCCAATTCCATTGTTTTTAAAGAGTCGCTACCATTCGAAACGGTTATCTTCCAGCCTTTTGTGCCTGGGGGTGGGTTGGTCAGAACAATCTTACCACCTGCATCCATCATCGCAGAAGTAATTCCCATTACTTTTAACTCCTTGATGGCCTCCTCCGCTGCATACCCTTTGCCCAGCCCACCGATATCCAACCGCATTCCCTTCTGCCTGAGCAGGATGCTCTGCGAGGAAGGGTTCATTTTCATTTTGGAGTAACCTATCTTTTCTTTGGCAGCAGCAATTTCCTGAGGGGATGGAAATACCCCTTTTCGGGTCGCATGTCGCCACATCTGCACAAGCGGACCCATTGTGGCATCAAACGCGCCGCCGGTTTTGGCACTGATGTCCTGCGAAACAGCAAGAATGTCATACAAGTCCTTACTAACATGCACCCATTTCCCACTGCCCGATTGAGCCGAAAGCTGATTGATCTCGCTCCCGTCCCGATAATCGCTCATGATTTCATTGAGTTGTTCGACCCTGGCAAAAGCACGGTTAGCCGCCAGTTGCGCTAACGAATCATTGGAAGTATAAAAAACCAGCTTAAATGGCGATCCCATTAATCCTTTCTCGAACGTATACCGTTTGTCTTGCGCATGCAGGCATGGGTTGGAGACAGCGATGATCAGTAAGAAACAAGCTTTAAGGATAGGTTTTGCTCTGTTCATTCGGGCATTTTGACTGATTTGGGCCTGAAAATTACTTTATTTCACTCAAAAGGCGGCCATTTCTCTTTGTTTTGAATTCGCCTATCCCCTCAAAACGAACAAGGGTACGAACCTCCCGGCCCATACCCTTGCATACACTGCGGTATCTTACAAGTTGTTAACTATAATGGTCAAAAAAATTATTTTGATCTGTTACTTGAGGGTGCAAAGACATCGCATCCTTGATCATGCCTGCCCCAATGAATGGAAGTGATATGATCGTAGAAATAATCATTGCAATGAACAATATCGTCGCAAAGAAAAACTTCCCGCAGTAGTATACCATTTTAGGTAGGAAGCCCATATCCGAATCGTTTATGTGATAATTTTCATTAACAAAGTTAAATAAATAATTGTGCCAGCAAAACAAATAGTACCATTTAATTATTTATTTATATAATTCACAGGGGTTAGACGCCAGGGATTCTCCAATTTAGTAGAATTTATTCTAGCTAAAATAGTACAATTACAGGTTCACATATTTGACAGTACCAATTGCTTCGCGATAGGTTGTTTTCCCCGCAAATTTTCCTGCTTATCTTGCGATCGGACCTCATCCCTGACCATCCGATGAAAAGAAGATCTTTTATCCAGCTCGCCTCCATAGCAGGAATTTCCTCAGTTGCTTTCCCAACCATTTCCTGTAAGTCAAATAGCGGCAATAAAGGGGATGGAAAGTCGGATAACGTTTCGAATCTCCAGGAAATAACGATCGCGGAGATCAACAAAAGAATGTCGGAAGGGACACTGACGTCACGCAAGCTTACCGAGTTTTATATCGGTCAGATCGAAACGCTGGATAAAAAAGGGCCTCAATTGCACGCCGTCATCGAGGTAAACCCCGATGCGCTCTCTATTGCAGATGCATTGGATCAAGAAAGAAAGGATGGAAAACTACGTGGCCCGATGCATGGGGTCCCGGTTCTGATTAAGGACAACATCGACACTGCCGATAAAATGCAAACCACTGCCGGATCGCTTGCATTGGAAGGCAACATTGCTTCGGAGGACGCATTTCTAGTAAAAAGGCTACGGGAGGCCGGGGCAGTTATACTTGGAAAAACAAACCTGAGCGAATGGGCCAACTTTAGATCAACCAGATCGTCGAGCGGATGGAGCAGCCGCGGAGGGCAAACCCGAAACCCATATGTGCTGGACCGATCGCCTTGCGGATCCAGTTCAGGCTCGGGAGCGGCAGTGGCCGCAAACTTGTGCGCGGTGGCTGTCGGCACCGAAACCAACGGCTCGATTGCCTGCCCTGCTTCGATGACCGGGATTGTCGGGATCAAGCCGACCGTTGGCCTTGTGAGCCGTTCTGGGATTATTCCAATTTCTAAAACGCAGGATACCGCCGGGCCCTTTGGCAGAACGGTAGCAGATGCGGCGGTTTTGCTGGGCGCATTGGCCGGGTCAGATCCTCTGGACCCTGCCAGGCACCACAGTCAGGCGCCAATTCCAACCGACTTCACCAAGTTCCTGGACCCAAACGGCCTGACTGGAAAGCGTATAGGTATTGACAAAAAATTCCTGAAAGACCACGAAGGGATAGATGCTCTGCTCGCCAAAGCATTGGAACAGATGCGCAGCAAAGGTGCAGTGATTGTAGAGGTCGAATATATGAAAACGCAGCAAACCGATGGTGCCGAGTCCACTTTAATGCAGTACGAATTTAAAGATGGAGTGAACCATTACCTCTCCCGCTCCAATGCCAAAATCAGATCACTGGAGGGCTTGATCGCCTTTAATAAGAATAACGAAGGCAAAGCAATGCCCGACTTCAAGCAGGAATTATTTGAAATATCACAGGGGAAAGGTGATCTGCAAAGCCCTGAGTATACGGATGCGCTGGCAAAAGTCACGCATGTGGTAGAGTTACTTAATCAGCAATTCGAGGAAAATAAGCTGGACGCCCTTTGCGGGCCTGCGACTGGTGCGCCCTGGTGTATAGATCCTGTGAACGGGGACTTTTGGACAGGATACGGCGCGTATGGCCCTGCGGCCATTTCAGGATTCCCTTCGATCACCCTGCCAATGGGTAATCTCAAAGAATTGCCCATAGGTATCTCATTTCTGGGAAAAGCCTATGGCGAACCAGGGCTGATCAGTATTGCCTATTCCTATGAGCAGGTTTCAAAAAACCGCACTGCTCCGAAATTTCTGGAGTCTATAGGAAAAGCCTGACATACAATAGAGGGCGTTATCTTGACAGATACACTTCGTAGAAAGACCCCTTTTTACCTAGAAATTGATTGGCTTCCTGCTCTGAATAGATTGTCTTACCCATTTGGTAAAAATCCTCAAAGGCATTGTAAGGATAAGGAGAAAATTGGACCGCATCCGGAAACAGTGAATGTGTGATCAGGTTTTCGCGCAGCGCCCGCCCGATATGTGATACTGGCACGATCAGGCCAATTCCGAGGAACAGGATGATCGGGTAAGCCATTTTTAACCGGTACCATTGCGGCCTTTCTTTCACCCATTCAGAAAAACGGTGCAAGATGAATATCGACAGCAAAGTAAGAATTGGCGTGCTGCCGCGTAAAAACCAGTCATTCCATTTGCCCATCCTGATCAGCGAAATCACAACCAGGAGCGTCAGTAACGCGTGTATAATGTATCGATATTGACTTTTGTGCAGGCCAAGGATAACCACTAGTCCATACAGGACAGCCAAGTCTACCACGACACCAAAAAAATAGTGAAACGCAATCTCATTCAATGGGTTATACTGCCAGATAAATCCCATCACCACCGAGCTCGTTCCCGCCAGAAAATAGAAAAAAGTGGGAATAAAGAGCAGTCCGGGCACCATCACATTCATCATAGCCCGGGGCGTAAGCAATGATTTGAGGTGTTGATGGTAGCGGAACACTACCAGGATCGAGAAAATAACCACGAAAACGATGGATGGAAAAATGCCCCAGATAAAAATGGCAATGACGGCCAGGAAGCTCTTCTCGGGACGCCCGGAATAGCTGAAATCATGAAAAAGGATACATGAAACGATGATGACCGGAATCAATTGATTGGGGGCCCATTGCGTCTGATACAACACAGGCCAGATCTCCGTGAAAAATGGCGGTACGTAATAGTTTAACCCGATTACCTTCAGCAAAATGATTTTGATGACGTGACCTACACCGCCAAGAGATAAAAAGAATATAAAGGAAATATAGCTTTTATTGGTGAATATGAATATCCAGCATATGCCAAGGAACAGGCCAATGGAAGCCCATAAATATAGTGCAATGCCGGATGGTTCGCCCAGGCCCTTTGAAATCAGCGCAGGCACGAGGAAGAAACCGAAATAATGGCAGGCATACCGGCCGTTTTCTTTAAAAAGTATAGGCCACGACTGGTTGTAAAGCGTGTAATACTTTGAATTATGCGCCCAGTGATCAAAGGCCTGGAAACAGAAGCCGCCAATGCCTGAAAATGCGACGATCAGCAGCGAGATCAATGAAATCCTGATCAAATGGTTCGCCCCCAGCTCAGGTTTCCGGTTCTTTCCGTACTCGTAGCTTTGCACGTACATGAAGATCAACCCTGCCACCAACAAGATGGAAACCGGCATTCGAAACCAGCTCAGGGAAAAAATAATATTAGGCAGAAGCAAATAACCCAGACTGAGATTGCGCAGTAAAGTCGTTTTCATGCAACATAAATATTATGGAGGTAACTATCAACCAACAAATTTGTAGCGCAAATTTGTAATACTTATTTGACACACCATTGCACCTGATCGTTGCAAACACTCTTACAATTTACAACCTACGCTCTCAAAAATCCGGTAAATAATTCAGTGATTTACCCAACGGTGATCTGAAATACCTTGGTCGCATGGCCGATTTCTGCTAAAAAAATTGCTTTGAAAATCAGGTTGACCCATCCATACTTGCCCAGAAAGGCGTATATCAGCTAAAAGCTCTTATGAAATTCATCGGTCTGATGCTGCTAACATGGATTTTCTCAGATAGTAAAATCCCTAACTCAACAGTGGAGAGCCTGGATGTATCACACTATTCAGGAACCTGGTATTCACTTTATTCCATTCCGACATCCTATGATAATGGCAGCAGGGAAACGACCGGAAAATACATTTGGAATAAAGCCGGATACTTTGACGTCACCACTTCTTACAAGAAGCCTGGAAGTGATCAAATTCATTCGGTGCGGTCCAAAGTTTTCAAAAACGCCCGGGAAGGCGCGAAAATGAAATGTCAGTTTATCTGGCCGCTTAAAGTCGATTACTGGGTGATCGAACTCGCGCCGGATTATTCCTATGCGGTGGTAGGGCATCCCGAACATAAGCTGCTCTTTATTATGAGTAGAAAAAAATCAATGGACAAAAAGCTTTATTCTGAGATTGTTGCGCGTTGCAAAGAGCGGGGATACGACGTCGCAAAGCTTACTTCGCAGCATCACGGCCAAGAATAATCCGTGAAGGTTTAAGTATTCCCTTTACCGCTGCTTCTTTTCCTTCCTGAAAACAATCCCAATTTCATGGATCGCAGACAATTCGTTACCCAAAGCACGCTTACCTTTTGTGCATTACCCGGAATTTCATTTACAAAAACAGTTTCAAAATCGTCGGCGGAGCCCATGCCCGACTGGCTGAAAGCAATGGTCAGTCAAAACGATCTTGGTATCGAGTCGCTCCGTACGTTCCAGGTCAAGGAACAGGGAAATGCCGCTTTGGGAGGTTTAAAAGACGGATATGACATTTTAAATCCACATAGTACCGCGGCTTTGATCCAGTGGGGAGCTTGCGGACTGTTTTCACCCACATCCAAATTTTACAAGTCGGCCGATCTTCTGGCCGATATCAACCTGGCTGCATTGTACCTGATCAAAACACAGCATCCGGACGGGACAATTGATCTCTTGTCTACCAATTTCCATTCTACACCGGACACCGGCTTTCTTGTGAAAAGGCTTGCAATGGCTTACACTCTGATGGAACATTCGGGCACTCCGGGCGTGGACAAGGTCTTAACCAATCTCAAAACTTTTCTGATTCGGGCAGGCGACGCATTGAGCGTGGGAGGAATCCACACGCCCAATCACCGATGGGTGGTGTCTGCTGCGCTTACAAAACTCAATGAACTTTGGCCCAATCCCAAATATGTAGCCAGGATTATGCAGTGGTTGGGTGAGCACATTGATATGGATCAGGACGGACAGTTTAATGAAAAAAGCACATTCATCTATTCTTCGCTTACCGACCGTCTGCTGATTACGATCGCAAAAGGGATTAAAAAGCCCGAGCTGTTCGATTACGTCCGGAAAAACCTGAATATGACCATGTTTTATGTTCATCCCAACGGCGAGGTGGTAACCGATGCTTCGGGAAGGCAGGATAAGGCAGTTATCGGGACGCTAGAAAACTACTATTATCCCTATCGCTATTTGGCCATCAAAGATCAAAATGGCGAATATGCCGCCATGTGCAGGATGATTGAAAAAACCGCCGGCTCGAAAATGGGTGCGTTTCTGGATTACTTTCTTACGGATCCTTCCCTGTGGGCTAACCTACCTGCCGACAAACCTCTGCCGGTCCATTACGTAAAAACATTCCCGATTTCAGGACTGGTCAGGATCAGGAGGAACAATTGGGACAGTACATTAATCGCCAATAATCCGGTTTGGCTAACCTTCATGAAAGGTACTGCGGTATTGCAGGGTGTCCGTTTCGCTTCCTCCTTTTTTGGCAAAGGCCAGTTTCAATCCGAAAAACTGAATCAGAAAGGTGATACCTGGGAACTTACACAGAAACTGGAAGGCCCTTATTATCAGCCCTATCCGAAGGAAAACATTCCGGCTGACGGCGATTGGGAGAAGATGCCCAGGAACTACCGCCCACAAAGCGAAGTACAAGTCCTTGAAACAAAAATCTCAATCAAAGAAACCACTGACGGTATTGAGATTGAGATCACTACAGACGGTACAGAACGCGTCCCTGCTGCTCTCGAACTGATTTTCAGGCCTGGCGGCCAGCTAAAAGGCGTTACCAAAATTGAGAACACCAGGGATTCGTGGCTGCTGAAAGAGGGCACCGGAAGTTACAGCTTTGGGAACGATGCGATTTCTTTCGGGCCAGGGACAGCGCTCCACAAAAATGTTGCTCTGAGAGGGGCATTGCCCGCTATGGACGCTCCTACCGTTTTTATTACTGGCTTCACTCCTTTCAAGCATACCCTGCGATTACATTAGCTGTGATTGCGTCCGTTTCAAAAGTGTACCGCTAGTTTCTATCAAGCCATTCCAGGATGTAGTCGGCATCCTCTTTCCAGGTCGGAAGTCCGAGAACAAAGTGATTGCGGCCCGGAAACGCTTTGTATTCCAATACTGAACCGCTCTCTTTATACGCCTTAAAGTTACGGATGTTCAAGTGTGCAGGGATGATGTTGTCAGTATCTCCGGAAGTAAGCAAAAGCGGTGCGTGAGGTTTGGCGAAGTCTACATACGCAGCAGAAGTAAGGCCACCTCTCGCTACGGTTTTGGACTCAGGGATTGTATTTTCTTCGTATGATTTTTTCTGGTCTTCCAGCGACATTCCATTGGTGAAAGCATATTGCCAATCGGCCAGCGACATTAAGTAAGTCTTTTTCAACGAGGTGAATAATCCCAATACCTTCCAGCCAGCTTTCAGAAACGAAAATTCATAAGGAATAACGCCTTGGGGAGGAACGGAGTGTATTGCTACGCCAGCAGCTCCCAAGCCCCTGTTGATCAGTATTTGCGTAATCAATCCACCTAGTGAATGACCTATGATAATGGGTTTTTCGGGCAGGCTCTTGACAAAATTGGCATAGTGGTCGACCAGCTCAGTTAGCGTAAGGGCAGCGAGGTCGGTGTCATTGGGCTGTCTATTTCTCAACTCGGCGGCTGTACCGTTTTTATAAGGCCAGGCCGGTGCGTAGGTGATATATCCTTTGCTTTCAAAATAAGCTTTCCACTCGTCCCATCCACTGTTGCTTACGAACGCACCGGTTACGAATACGACGGTTTTTGTACCACTGGTTTTCATGATTTCTATTGTTAAAAGGTTTGAATTTTGGTTGTTTTTCTTTTTGAACACGACAAAATTCAGCAGTAACCGACACAATAATTTTAACCCAAGTTAAAATCGTCACTTACCCGTCATTCTTTTTCGGATGCGGCTTAAAGACGGCCCCTGAATGCCCAGATAGGACGCAATGTGGTATAAAGGGATGGTATTGAAAATGTTTGGATGCTTTTCGACAAGATCCAGGTAGCGTTGTTCAGGCGAAAGGAACATAAAATCCTCGGCGCGGGTCATTGCGATGTTGAAAGCAGTTTCGGCAACCAGTCTGCCAAATCGCTCCCATTGGTGAGACTCCTGGTAAAGTTGCTTTAAGTGATTCACGTGAATGTAGACGATTGTCGAATCGGCGAGCTATTGGGTGTAATAATTGCAGGGCGTTTGTGTGACGAAACTTTTATAGGCCACAATGACCTGGTTTGTTGAAAAGAAAAATACATTCTTTTCCTCAGCCGTTTCATCGTTCACATAATAAGTCCTGAAAACGCCATCAAGGATAAACCCGAGATGTTTGCAGACGTTCTTGTACTCATTGTAAAATTCTCCTTTTCCGTACTTTTTTTTCTGCCAATAGGGCAACGACATGGCAAAATCTCCCTCCTCAATTCCTGCAAATTCCTTTAAAGCGTAAGCGAGTATTTCTGCTTCTGTCATGAGGAGGTACGTTGGGATGGGTTATTTCAAAAATAGCAAAAAGCTGACAGCCAGTGGCATTAAAGTGACTTTTATTCGTTAAATTTGATCACCTCCCCTACGATAAATGCTCAGGATTTCAAAACTCAGTTCCTATGCTGAAAAAGACTGTTATCTTCCTGCTGGTATTTGTTTCCAATGCCTGTCTGGGGAACCAGATCCTCATTCCAATGGATCAGGCGCAAACCAACCATTTAAAAGCTTATGGCCTCGCCTATATCCTGCTGAAAGGAGAAATTGAGGTGGAATGGCTGCTTAATTACCGGGGCGGGAGTTTCAAGGTTCAGTACAGTAAGTCTATCGAAAACGAATGCAAGCTGAGGGCCATATCCTACGAGGTACTTTCCGAAGCTGCCAGCGCGCAAATCGTGAGCCAGATCGGCGACCCCAATGTAAACATGGATGTGGTAAAGCTTTTCAAAGCTGCGAAGATTGCCGTTTATTCTCCGATCAAAATCAGTCCGGCCGAGTTTGAAAATACGGACGCCGTTCTACTGGTCTTAAAATACGCCGAGATCCCATTTGACGTGATTTATGATGAAGAAATTCTCAAAGGCGATCTCCCCAAATATGATTGGCTGCATTTACATCACGAAGACTTTACCGGCCAGTTCGGCAAAAATCTGAGGAGGACCACACAACAGGACATTAAAGCGCAGGAAGCGATCGCCAATCGGTTTGGCTACGCAAAGGTTTCTAAAATGAAATTGGCAGTAGCCAAGGCCATCAAAGAATTCTGCGCCGGCGGCGGGTTTCTTTTCGCGATGTGTTCGGGCGCGGAGACGTTTGATATTGCGCTTGCGGCAGAAGGCGTCGACATTGTCGATAACCTGGATGGAGACGGCATTGATCCCGATGCTCAGTCTAAACTGGATTTCGAGAAGACATTTGCCTTCCAAAATTTCAAACTGGTGCTGGATGAGTATGAGGGAATGAATTTTTCTGACATCAATTCGGCTGCTGGGCGTTATAGGGGCTGGGGAGAAAATGACGCCTACTTTTCCCTGTTCGATTTTTCTGCCAAATGGGATGTAATCCCCGCCATGCTCGTTCAAAACCACGAGCACCTGATCCGGGAGTTTTTTGGACAAACTACCGCTTTTTCAAAATATACCGTTAAGCCCAGCGTGCTGGTCATGGGAACCAGCAGTGCCTCCGACCGCTACATCTATGGCGAACTCGGCCGCGGCCAATGGACCTTTTACGGCGGTCATGATCCCGAAGGACGTGGAGGAGGCGGTCGCCGGATGCCGACAGATTTGAATTTATATCCCAATTCACCAGGTTACCGCCTGATTTTGAACAATGTGTTGTTTCCTTCAGCACGGAAGAAAAAGCGGAAAACGTAAATCCAACCCCATATTTTAGTCTTTTCTCAATTTTGGGTAGCTTTACCCAAAACAACATACTATATGCCAGCGACCATCACCGATATTAATCAACTGGATCTTAACGGGACTTACACTTACGCGGATTATTTACTGTGGCAGTTTGAGGAACGTTTGGAGCTCATTAAGGGAAAAATATTCAATATGTCACCATCGCCATCGCGAAGGCATCAAACGATTTTGGGTAATCTGCACTTAGAGGTTGGTAATTTTTTCAAAGGACACTATTGCAATGTTTTCCTTGCCCCATTTGACGTTCGCTTACCCAAGAGAAATCAGGATGTCTCTGATGGAAAAATTTATACGGTGGTCCAACCAGACCTATGCGTTATTTGCGAGGAATCGAAACTTGACGAGCAAGGTTGCCTGGGCGCACCGGATCTGATCGTTGAAATACTATCGCCCGGCAATTCCCGTAAGGAAATGGATAATAAATTTGACCTTTATGAAGAAAGCGGGGTACGCGAATATTGGTTGGTTGAACCTGCGGAAAACGCCGTATTTGTTTATGTACTCAATGAATCAGGAAAATATATCGGGCTCCGTCCGTCAGTTAATATATTGAAATCCAGTATTTTTCCTGATCTCACAATAGACCTCGAGCAGGTTTTCCGGTAGAAACCTATTGAACTTAATCTAGATCAATCTCCATTTCAATATCAGCCCGCTTGAAATGCGTTGTTGACATGGGGACTTCCACAAATCCCAGCTTTCGGTACAAGTTGATCCCTGCCGCAGAACCCTTTCTGTTAGAGTTCAGCATGACCTTTTTCATTCCCATTGCGCGGGCCTTTTCCAAAGTGGCATGGCAAAGCAACTCCCCGATTTTCTTGCCGCGCATGGATTTGGAAACGCACATTTTGCTTAACTCAACTACTCCCGGAGCGATCGGTTTTATTGCGCAGGTCCCCACAGGCTCATCGCCGTACATGGCCATTAAGATAGCACCCCCTTTTTTCAAATAGTATCCTTCCGGATCGGACAATGTTTTTTGATCCTCTGGTTCAACTTCATAAACCTCTGATATCCAAGCATAATTCAGATCATAAAATGCCTGGGCATGTTCCCGTTTGTAATCGATGACGGTTATGGCAGGGTCGGTTGATGTTTCCTTCATTGCTAGTAATAAGTTTTAGATGCAATGATAAATAAATAATCACATCTACCCACCTGATTATTTAGCTGTTAAAGAGAATCGGCTTTTTATTGGCCAATCAGGTAGAATTCTACTTTACTATGAACGCCATTTTCGCCTGTGGAGTAACCGGTTTGACGAGCGATCATCTTGTTTTTTGAATCAAACAAGACCCATACAGGTATTGACTGCAAGTTATACTTTTTGTCAAGTACCGCGAGCGATGATTCTGTATCTGCAATGAATTGATCCCAAGGCATATTCTCTTGACGAACAGCCTTTTGCCACGCATCTTCATTCTTGTCGACTGATATACTCTTAATGCTGAGTCTTTTTCCATGCTTCGCATAAAGCGTCTTCAATTGTGGGATTTCCTGCCTGCATGGCCCGCACCAGCTTGCCCAGAAAACAACCAGATTGTATTCCGCGCCGGTATTCAGGACTTTCGAAGTCAATGTATTGTCAGGCTTCCGCAGTAAAATGTCGGCCGGAAAAGCATCTCCGGTTTTGTTTTGATAATTCAGATAACCCTGGATTTTCTTAAATGCGGAAGTTTCATGAACTGATTTGTCGAACATTGAAATCAATTGCGCCAATTCGCTTTCGGGGATCGTCTGCTTGGCCCATTCGAGCTGATCGATCAAATCCACCGAGAAAGGATATTTTTTGACCAAAGATGCATTTGCTTTACGAACCTCGGGAGCATTATTCTTATTGGTCTGGAAAGCATGACGCATGAAGGCGGCCTCCGTTTGCTTGTTAGGCCTGTCAATAACAAATTCAAAAATATCTCTGCCCTGAACCTTTAGCGTAGTATCCCTCGTCAGGTACACAGCGCCACGATCTGCATACATTGTACTCTCATAAACCTTTTTGAAATAAGGATTTTTATACCCAACCACTTGATAAGGCGATTTTAAATTGCCGGTAGCATACACCATACTGCACTTAAAAGGAATAAAGTCGGCCCCAGGCTTAATCCGAAACTGAAACTTGCCATTCCGGACCACCGTCGAATCGAGGAACTTGCGGGTACTGTTCTCTCCGAAATAAAGCTTCTTCCCTTCAATGCCCGAGTGATTACTGAGCAGATCTCCGGTGATAATGATTTCCTCATCTTCATTTAAAGGCTGACAAGAAAAATGAGAGGTAGCGATGAAGACCAGCATTACGGCCGCAATGCATTGGCGCCGTAGGTGAGTTGATATCCTTTCCATGCGTAGTTGAGTTGAGCTTCAAATAATTTTTTCAATAAATTATATGTCTTCTCAAATATAAACAGAAGAATAAAAACTATACTAAATTCTATATTAAATTAAATTATATATAATCTACAATCAGTCTTCCCGCCCGCTGAGACGCCCCTGAACCACCTACCCGCTCCTGCAAAATTTTGTAATCCGCTAATTGCTCCTGATGTTTTCTTCCTCCGGGTAAAATGCCTTTCAGCTCTTCCACCAACTGTTTTTCATTCAAATCATCCTGAATTAATTCCCGGACTACCTCTCGCTCCATGATCAGGTTCACAAGAGAAATGTAGGGAACGCGGATCAGTCTTTTGGCGACAGCATAAGAAAATCCGCTGGTTTTATAACACACGACTTCCGGCACGCTAAAAAGCGCGGTTTCCAGCGTGGCGGTTCCCGAAGTGACCAATGCTGCCCTCGCGACCGAAAGCAGGTCGTAGGTGCTCTCATACACAATGGCTGCCTGATGAGAAGCACTGTATTGTTCGTATAACGCGGCCGGCAGGTTATTCACACCCGCTATCACAAACTGATAATCGGGAAAATGAGGCTGAACGGTCAGCATTAAATCCAGCATTCCGATGATTTCCTGCTGTCGGCTCCCAGGTAGCAAAGCTATAATCGGTTTATCCGCAGGTAAATTGTTTTTCTTTCTGAAATCGGGATCGGCCTTAAAGTTCTCAATAGCATCCATCAGCGGATTTCCCACATAATCAACCTTGTAGTCAAATTTTTTATAGAAATCCACTTCGAAAGGGAAAATCACAAACATGTGGTCTACATTCTTTTTGATCTTCCATGCGCGTTTCCGGTTCCAAGCCCATACTTTGGGCGAAATGTAGTAAAAGACTTTCAATCCTTTGGATTTGGCGAAAGCCGCAATGCGCAGATTAAAACCGGGATAGTCGATCAGAACGAGCGCGTCGGGCTGGTAGGCTAGGATATCAGCCTTACATTTTTTAAGAAAACCGGAAATTTTGTGAAGATTAAGAACCACTTCCAGGAAACCCATGAAAGCGGTATCCTTATAATGTGTAACCAGCTCCATGCCCTCTGAATGCATCATTTCGCCTCCCCAACCCCTGAAAGCAGCGTTTGGATCGCTTTCCCGGATGCCTCTGATCAGATTGGAGCCATGTAAATCTCCCGAACGTTCTCCGGCAACCAGGTAGTACTTCATGTCTGAGCTGTTAGCTTTTAGCGAGCGGCCATTAGCCTTTATGAGTCTATTCTCCGTAATACTCTACGAAATTCTTTGGAGTTTCTATGAGCTTGATGTAATGAAGCTGTGCGTGGGAGGCTTCTGCAGTAATGGCTGGTGCAAGTATGTTCCAGATTTCCATCACTAAAATTTCGCAGGAAGCCATTTTATCTTTCATAAAATCCACGTCAAGGTTCAGGTTTTTATGATCGACTTTATCTATGATTTTTTCTTTTACAATATCGCCTAAAACTTTGAGATCAATGACAAAACCGGTGTCCGGATTGGGTCTGCCTTTTACGGTAACAATCAGCTCAAAATTATGCCCATGCCAGTTGTTATTGGCGCAGGGGCCAAATACTTCCTGGTTTTTCTCATCTGACCACGCCGGGTTAAAAAGCCGGTGTGCCGCATTGAAATGCTCTTTTCTTGTTACGTAAATCATAAAACTTATTCGCACTTATTAAATAGGGTACAAAATTACAGCTTGTATCCGTAGTTTTGCAGTTTAACAAGAAGACACTGGAAAAAATCCCATTAACTATATATTATCTCCCATGATTATCGTAACAGGTGCCGCCGGATTCATTGGCAGCGGATTGATCAGCCGTCTGAATGCAGATGGTTTTAAAAATATCATTGCGGTTGACGATTTCTCGAAAATTGAAAAGGCCGAAAACCTGGAAGGCAAGACGATCAAGGAAAAGGTAGAGCGCGATCAGCTCTTCGATTGGCTTGATAAAAACTATAAAGATGTTGAATTCATATTCCATATTGGCGCCAGAACAGATACGACAGAATTTGACAAAGCAATTTTTGACGAGTTGAATGTCAACTATTCAAAATCGATCTGGCAGAAATGCGTTGCCTACCAAATTCCGCTGGTATATGCTTCGTCGGCTGCAACTTATGGTTTGGGTGAAAATGGCTATGACGATAACGAGTCTACTCTGGATCAACTCAAACCGTTAAACCCGTACGGCGACTCCAAAAACGAGTTTGATATTTGGGCGCTGGAGCAGGAAAAGAAACCCTTTTTCTGGGTAGGTCTGAAATTTTTCAACGTTTACGGACCAAACGAATACCACAAAGGCAGAATGGCGTCGGTTATTTTTCATGCATTCAACCAGATCAAGAAAACCGAAAAAATGAAGCTGTTCCGCTCGCATAACCCCGACTTTAAAGACGGTGAGCAAATGCGCGATTTTATCTATGTGAAAGACCTGATCGACGTGTGCATTTTCTTCATGCACCACAGAAAAGATTCGGGGATCTATAACCTGGGAAGCGGGCAGGCGCGTACTTTCAAAGATCTGGTTACCAATACCTTTAAATCCATGAACAAGGTAGCGGACATCTCGTATATAGATACACCGGAAGATATTCGCGACAAATACCAATATTTTACAGAAGCCAATATGACGAAGTTGCGCTCGATAGGGTACGAAAAGCCATTTACGACGCTGGAAGAAGGCGTTGAAGATTATGTGAAGAATTACCTGGCTTCAGGGAGTTATCTTTAGTGTTTCGCCTGCCCAAACTATGAGGGGCTTTTTCATCCTGATCGGATTGGAGAAAACGCAATCCCCTCCAAAGTATTTAGTGGCGGAGGGATCAGACGCTTCGCGGATCTGTAGAAAGGGATCAACACGCACGGATTTAGGGACAACAACACTTTAGTCCGCAATTTTCCGTATTTTTAAACCCCGATTAAACTCAATCCCATTTCTCTGTGTTAACCTAGCGACGAAACACAGTGTGATCATTTAATACTATGAGCAAAGAAGAAGAATTGTTGGAGGAAATCACCAGTTCGGAATACAAATACGGCTTTGTAACTGATATTGAAGCAGATGAGGCCCCCGCCGGGCTGAATGATGATATTGTCAGGTTTATTTCTGCCAAGAAAAATGAACCAGAATGGATGCTTGCATGGCGTTTGAAGGCGTATCATTTGTGGCTGACCATGAATGAGCCAAAATGGCCTAATGTGCATTATCCCAAAATAGATTTTCAGGCAATCAAATATTATTCGGCTCCAAAGAAAAAGAAGGCTGTTGAGAGTATAGAAGATATCGACCCTGAACTGCGTAACACTTTCGAAAGGCTCGGGATTTCTTTGAATGAACAAAAAAGGATTTCAGGAATTGCAGTCGATGCGGTAATGGATTCGGAGTCCGTTTTCACCACCTTTAAAGGTACGCTGAAAGAAAAAGGCATCATATTCTGCTCGATCAGCGAAGCAATACGCGAACATCCGGAGCTTGTTAAGAAATACCTCGGCTCAGTTGTCCCTCCGAAAGATAATTTCTACGCAGCCTTGAATTCGGCGGTATTTTCCGACGGATCATTTGTATACATTCCGAAGGGAGTTCGTTGCCCGATGGAACTTTCCACCTATTTCAGGATTAATGCTGCAGGAACCGGTCAGTTTGAGCGTACCCTGATCATTGCCGACGAAGATGCACAGGTAAGCTACCTGGAGGGCTGTACAGCGCCAATGCGTGATGAAAATCAGTTGCATGCTGCGGTGGTCGAAATTTTCGCTCACGCAAACGGCAATGTGAAATATTCCACCGTTCAGAACTGGTATCCGGGGGATAAAGAAGGAAAAGGCGGAATTTACAATTTCGTAACCAAACGCGGCCTTTGCGACGGTGCAGGCTCAAAGATATCCTGGACACAGGTAGAAACGGGTTCTGCCATTACCTGGAAATACCCCTCAGTGATCCTGAAAGGGGACAACTCAATCGGAGAATTTTATTCCGTTGCTGTAACCAATAACATGCAACAAGCGGATACTGGCACCAAAATGGTCCATATTGGCAAGAACACCAAGAGCAGGATCGTCTCAAAAGGTATCTCCGCCGGAAAAAGCCAGAACTCATACAGAGGATTGGTACAGGTTTTCAAGAAAGCTGAAAAAGCCCGGAACTTCTCGCAGTGCGATTCACTCCTGCTGGGAGATAAATGTGGCGCACACACTTTTCCTTACATTGAAGTAAGCAATCCTTCCGCCACTGTGGAACACGAGGCGACAACTTCAAAGATCGGAGAAGATATCCTCTTTTATTGTAACCAACGGGGTATTCCAACCGAGCAAGCCGTAGCTTTGATCGTGAACGGTTACGCCAAAGAGGTACTCAATCAGCTCCCTATGGAGTTCGCCGTAGAGGCTCAAAAGTTACTTGAAATCAGCCTGGAGGGTAGCGTTGGATAGCCTCTGGCAGCCGCTTATTACAGTTTTATATCAGAAAAGCCTTTGACTAGTCAAAGGCTTTTTGTATTTTATTGATCCATCAGCGTTAAACCTTCATGACCCACGTTCCACAATTAATTGTCGACCTTTCTTTGATCCTCACAATGGCGGGTATTATTACCCTTATTTTCAGGAAACTGAAACAGCCCATTGTGCTTGGTTACATCCTGGCCGGGTTGCTTGTCGGACCTAATTTCAATCTCTTTCCAACCATTACCGACATCAAGACCATTGAGATCTGGGCGGAAATTGGGGTTATCTTTTTACTTTTCAATCTGGGTCTCGAATTTAGTTTCAAGAAATTGGTGAAAGTCGGCAACACGGCTGCCATAACAGGTCTTTTCGAGGTTGGTATGATGCTGATCACCGGGTTTGCTGCCGGACAGCTTTTGGGCTGGAGCAAAACCGACAGTCTTTTTCTTGGGGGTATCATTGCCATCTCTTCAACCACCATCATCTTTCGTGCATTCGAAGAGTTGGGCATCAAAACCCAGAAATTTACCCGGGTCGTACTCGGGATCCTGGTGATAGAAGATCTTACCGCTGTATTGCTCATGGTTTTACTATCGACACTATCTATTAGTCAGCGGTTTGAAGGGTTTGAGCTCCTGCAGTCCATTGCCAAGTTATTCTTTTTTCTTACCCTCTGGTTTTTGGGAGGGATTTTTGTGTTCCCGACTTTATTGAGGCGTTACCGGAAATTAATGAATGACGAGAGTGTATTGATTACTTCTGTAGCCTTATGCTTCGGAATGGTATTTCTGGTAACCCAGGCCGGATTCTCGGCGGCACTTGGTGCGTTCATCATGGGCTCAATCCTGGCTGAGACAACACATGCTGAAAAAATAGAACACCTGTTAAAGCCTGTTAAAGACTTGTTTGGTGCGGTATTCTTCATTTCAGTAGGTATGCTGATCAATCCAAGTTTATTGGTCCAATATGCTATTCCTACTGCCATACTCGTGCTGGTCGTGATCGTGGGTAAAACAACATTCGTTACCCTGGGAGCCGTTATCTCAGGCCAACCCCTGAAAAAGTCCCTGCAATCCGGAATGAGCCTGTCACAGATCGGTGAATTTTCATTCATCATTGCCAATCTTGGACTTGCCCTGAAAGTGACCAGTGACTTTCTGTACCCGATCGCCGTGGGAGTATCCGTCATCACAACATTTACGACACCTTACATGATGAAGGCATCCGAACCATTGTACGATTGGTTTGAAAAGCGCTTGCCGGAAAAATGGAGGCTCTATCTCAACAGGTATAGTACCAGTACCGAAACAATTGCTCAAACCACACATTGGAACGACATCCTGAAATCATATGCACAGACGGTGGTATTAAACTCTGTGGTCGTGATAGGCGTCGTCCTGGCAGCTTCCAGACAGCTTGCGGATGCTTTACATACCCGGATCCCGGAAACTTTCATCACCAATTCGGTCTTGTTCGGCATTACTTTCCTCCTTATATCACCCTTTTTATGGGCCCTGGTTTTCAAAAGGTCCAATCGTAAAGCCTATTCATCGATCTGGCTCAGCAGGAAATATAGCCGCGGCCCGTTGCTCCTGCTCGAGCTGTCCCGCGTCCTTATTGCCATTTTATTGATGGGTTTTCTCTTGAATTCTTTTTTTGCTACTCCCACCGCGCTGGGTGTCGCCGGTTGCATTATGCTCCTGGGATTTGCTATTTTCTATCAAAGGCTTCAGGTATTTTATAATAGAATTGAGGACCGGTTCCTTCAAAATCTAAATGCCAGACAATTGGAGGGCAGCGGCAAATCCAAAAAAATATTGTTGCCCTGGGATGCCCATTTTGCCTTTCTGGAAGTAAGCGCAGACTCAAACCTAATTGGGAAAACCTTGCAGGAATTGAAAATACGGGAAACCTTTGGGATCAATGTCGTGCTGATCGAAAGGGGCAGTAAAACTATTCATTTACCGCGCCCCACCGAAGTGCTCTACCCATGCGACCGGATTGAGGTAATTGGCACCGACGATCAACTCGACACTTTTCGCGGGCACGTCGAGATCAGCACAAATGGCGACATGTATATGGCCCATGAAGACAGCATTGTTCTCGAGCGCATTGAAGTACGGAACGAATATAACATTCGTGGCAAAACTATCAGAAACAGTCAGATACGCGAAAAAACGCAAGGGATGATCGTAGGGCTAGAACGTAACGGGGAGCGCATCCTGAATCCTGATTCCTCTATGGTGATTGAAAATCTGGACGTATTATGGATCGCCGGCGATCGTGACCTCATTAAGGAGTTTATCAGTAATAAAACAGCCGGCAGCAGTGAAGAGGTACAATCGATTATAGCTTAAAGCAAACCCTGCAATCCGCCGGTATGAACAGCCGCAATAATAGTCCCTTTTTCGAAATGTTGCTTTTTAATCAGGTCAAAAAGGCCAAAAAACATTTTTGCAGTGTAGACCTGTTCTAATTGAATATCGAAATCACTGTTAAAGCGGTTGATAAAGTTCATTAGCTCCGGGGTCCACTTGGCGTAACCACCAAAATGATATTCCGTGAACAGCTTCAGACTTCCTCTCTCAGTTTGATCGATCAACAGGTCATTGACATCGGTTTCGAGGAACTCTCCCCCTTTTAGCGCGGAAAAGGCCAGTACATTACCGCCTCCCGACATAATGCCCGCAGCAGTCCCACCGGTCCCGGCAGCTACTGCATAATAGTCGGGCCGCCGTCCCAATTGCATTTCGACCTCGGCAACCATCTCGGTAACACCTTTTAAACCCTGGCTGGATGTCCCGCCTTCGTTGATGATGAAGGGGAAATTGAATTTTTTAGCCAGCTCATACAAATATGCGATCGAATTGCGCCGCCGGTATTCTTCCCTGGATACAAAAAAGAGCGTCATACCCTGCTCCCTGCAAAACCTGAGCGTGTCCGTTTCGTTTTGCTCATGCTCTTCTCCTCTGACAATACCTATGGTTTCAAAACCCATTGCCTTACCGGCGGCCGATGTGGCATATAAATGATTGGAATAAGCCCCTCCGAACGTCAAAATTACCTTCTGATTGGTTTCCTTGGCTTCCAGTAAGTTGTACTTCAGTTTTCGCCATTTGTTTCCTGAAACTATGGGATGGATCAGGTCATCCCTTTTGACGTATAGATTCACTTCCGCCTTTTCGAGAATTTCGTGATTTAGCCGCTCTAGCGAAGTAGGTAAGGAAGGGGTAAGTAAATCCATCAATTTTAATAATTTTGTTGAGTATATCCAGAATTAAAATGTCCGAAGATAGCGTTGAGATTACCTCCGAAGAAGATGATTTGTTTGAACACTATCGAATTGTGGCTGACAAAGGCCAGAGCCTGATCAGACTGGACAAATACTTAAACCTGCATGTTGCCAATGCTTCCAGAACAAAAATACAAAACGGAATTGAAGCTGAAGCAGTAAAAGTAAATGGATTACCTTCAAAAGCGAGTTACAAGGTAAAACCACTCGACATTATTACGCTTTCTCTACCACAGCCTCCGAGGGACACCGAAATCATCCCGGAAAATCTCACGTTGGACATTGTTTACGAGGATAATGTACTGCTGATCGTCAACAAACCTGTAGGAATGGTAGTCCATCCGGCATTTGGCAATTGGACAGGAACTTTGATCAACGGCTTGGTATATCACTTCCAGCAGTTACCTACAGGACGAAACGGTGAAGGCCGCCCAGGCCTCGTACACCGGATCGACAAGGACACATCCGGGTTGCTTGTGATTGCTAAAACAGAGTTTGCAATGTCATTTCTTGCCAAACAATTCTCCGACCACACGATTGAGAGGACATATTATGCGCTAATCTGGGGCGTACCAAAACAGGAGAAAGGAACCATTACGGGGAATATCGGCCGAAGTGCTAAGGACCGACGCGTTATGGAAATCTTCACAGACGGCAGCCAGGGCAAACACGCAGTTACCCATTACGAAGTGATTAAGCCGATGCGATACGTGTCCCTGATCAGGTGTAACCTGGAAACGGGCCGGACGCATCAGATACGCGCACATATGAAGCATATCGGCCATCCTATCTTCAATGACGTTACATATGGAGGCGACAAAATCCTGCGCAGTGTCACGAGCAGCCAATATAAGACAATGGTCGAAAGTTGCTTTAATTTACTTCCGGGACAGGCCCTTCATGCCAAGTCCCTGGGCTTTACCCATCCCGGTACAAAGCAATGGATACAGTTTGATACGGAGCTCCCCGAAAATTTTCAGGCGATCATTGAAAAGTGGGAAAACTATGTAAACTCTCATTAGGAAGTAGTATATTTTACATCCAGACACGTTTTAACGATAAATATTTCATATGACGATCTCCACCCGGCAAGGTACAGCAGCAGATATACCAGCGATCTTTGAATTGGTAAAAGAACTGGCCGTTTACGAAAGGGCATTGAACCAGGTTACTAATAACGTTGAAAAAATGACCCGCGACTACAATGAAAAGCTTTACGATTTCTTTGTAGCCGAATCGGATTCAAAGATCATCGGATTGTCCCTGTATTATTTCAGATACTCGACGTGGAAGGGAAAAAGGCTTTATATGGAAGATATTATCGTGACCGAAGCAATGCGTGGCAATGGCATCGGAAAAATTCTATTTGATGCGACAGTTGCTGCAGCCAAACAGACAGGATGCACCGGAATGCTTTGGCAGGTATTAGACTGGAATACTTCCGCAGTGGGATTTTACCGAAAATACGGCACCAATTTCGACAACGAATGGATCAATTGCAGCCTCGATTTCTAAGATTTCAGCAAATCAGGCCGGCGTTCCCGCGTCCGTTTTATGGATTGCTCGTAACGCCATTCTTCTATCTTTGCCTCGTGGCCTGACATCAGGATTTCAGGGACCTTGTTGCCTTCATAGTCAGCGGGCCTGGTATACACCGGAGGCGCGAGTAAACTGTCCTGAAAAGAGTCTGTAAGTGCCGACGTTTCGTCGTTCAGTACCCCTGGAAGTAACCGGATAATTGCGTCCGATAATACGGCTGCGGCCAGCTCCCCACCAGAAAGCACATAGTCGCCAATGCTGATTTCTTTGGTTATGAAAAGATCCCTCACCCTCTGGTCCACACCCTTATAATGCCCGCAAAGCATGATCAGGTTACCCTTCAATGATAGCTGGTTGACCATCCTCTGCTGCATCAACTCCCCGTCTGGTGTCAAATAGATCACCTCATCATAATTCCGCTCGTTCTGTAGAGTACGAATGCATTGAGCAATCGGTTCGATTTGCAAAACCATTCCGGCCCCGCCTCCAAAGGCATAATCATCAATCGTTCTGTGCTTATTGGTCGAATAATCACGGATGTCATGAACGATTACTTCCACAAAACCTCCCTGCTGAGCCCGTTTCAAAATAGAATGTGCAAAGAAACTACCCAGCAGATTGGGAACGCAGGTTAGGATATCAATCCGCATCATCAGGTATATTTTCGGTATCAGAATCGTTGCTCAGATACACTTCTAGCAACCCGTCAGGCAGATTGACGAACAGGTGCTTTTTCTCTTTATCTGCCTTCAAAACAATATCACGAGCGGTTGGAATCAAAACTTCCGAGTCCTGATATTCCATTGCAATAAGGTCTTGTCCGTTCAATGAATATACTTCTCTTACTACACCTAATTCGCCTTTCACCTCGTCTATGACTGTAAATCCCTTAATTTCATGGTAATAAAATTCTTCATCACCTAGCTCCTGCAACTCTTCAAGAGGCAAATACAATGAACTTCCTACCAATACTTGCGCTTTTTCAATTGTATTGACATCCTCAAAGCGCACAATTGCGTTGTTCTGCTTTTGCAAATTGATGTCTTCCACAAAGTAAGGCACCAATTCCCCTTTGATCTCTACATACACCGATTCCAGATCGTCGTAATCGTCAGGATAGTCGACATCCAAATAGATCACCACGTTACCGGCAGTACCGTGGGTACGAACAATATAGCCCAGCAAATAGCAATTATCCTGTGTCACTTTGAAATATAAATATGGTCAAAAACAGTATGAGTCTGTACGGAACACCGACAGACCCATAAAAGATATTAATATTTTAAATTATTCGGCAGACTCTTCCGCAGGAGCGTCTGTCTCGGTTGCATCAGTTATTTCTTCAGCAACCTCTGTTTCTGCTACTTCCTCAGCAGGAGGCGTATTTTTCTTCGCGATTGCATCTGCACGATCCTGGTTCACCTTGCGTTCAGCATCCAGCTTAGCTTGTTTTTCAGCGTCCTTTTTCTGAGTCAGACTATCAGCTGCCGTTGCCTTACGACCGTCTTTCGATCCCTTCCAATCATCAAAACGAGCATCTGCTACTTCTTGGGTAATCGCTCCTTTGATCACACCAACCTGCAAATGTTTTTTTAACAAGACACCTTCATGTTGCAAAATAGAACGCGCTGTATCAGTTGGTTGTGCACCTTTCAAAAGCCAATCAACCGCTTTGTCGGATTCCAGAACGATGGAAGCCGGATTTGTACCTGGGTTATAAATACCCAATTTTTCGATGAAGCGACCATCACGTGGTGCTCTGGCATCTGCGACTACGATATCGTAAATCGCTTTCTTCTTGCGTCCGCGACGCGCTAATCTGATTTTAACTGCCATTTTAGATTTTTTGCAGGGAGCTCGTCCCTTGATTAAACAGGGTGCAAAGGTACTTAATTTATTTTTTACACTTAATACTTAGGCATAAAAAAAGGAGGTAAATACTTACCTCCCTCTCTTTAACTCTTTGAGCTCTTATTATCTGCGGAAACCGGCAGGGTAAGTCGAGCGGATTGTATTGTTTGGAAGCACTTTAATCTCAACACGACGGTTGGATTGCAACCCTTCCACTGTGGTATTTTCTGCAATCGGGCGATACTCTCCGTAGTATTCTACAATGATACGGCTTGGGTCAGTAAGACCAGCGCGAACCAGGAATCTTTTCGCTGCATCAACCCTGCGGCGTGAAAGCGCTACGTTATATGCATCAGAAGCACGGGCATCTGTATGACCCACAAGAACGATGCGGCAATTGGTACGCATGTTCAATAATTCAACCACTTTGGCCAAAGTCTCTTTCGATGCATTGCGGATAATCGCTTTGTCAGTATCAAATTCGATATTGCTGAAAAGAGCCTCGCACTCGTCTTTCGGCAGATTGTTTTTGATTGCGTCTCTGATAATTTTATCAAGATCTAATGCCACACCACCACCGGAAACTACGCTTCCAATCGGGGTATTTGGTTCTTTGTCAAAAAGATCTGCAACACCATCGCCGTCAGAATCGGTATAAAGACGTGGATCAACCGGCTTAGGCATATTGGCTTTTGCAATTGAATCTGCATCGTCCATCGTTGGGTTGTAAGGAACCGGGATAAGTGCCTCAGGATTGGCCCATCGCAGGTGGTAACGCCCTTTTGAAGCATCGTATTTGCCATCTTTAGACATCACCGCATTTTTACCTAGCTTGTAAGTTAAAGCAATCGAAGCCATTCCCCATCCGTCGTTTTTGGATTCACCTTTAACAAATGTCCAAATACCTTGTTGCGTCCGGTAATCGCTCAAATCACCCACCGTTGCATCCATTTTCTCTGTATTCACATAGTTATAAGTGAAATCAAGGCCCAAATCGAAACGTGGTGTCAGCTCATAATGGATAGCTAAACCAGCTGGTATCACCCATTCTCTAGTGTAAGTAGATCCGTTGCGTTCCCATTTACCGGCAGTTTTAGAACTTCCGTCTGTGTTCGTCGATACTTCCCATTTAGTTCCAAACCACTGGCTAGCAGGATTGGTGTTAGTCGCTGTAAGATCGGTGTGGTAATAAATGATACCAGCTCCAAGATGCGCATCAACTTTCCATCTTCTTAACTTTTTATAGCCAAAAAGAAGGCGATTCACATTAAGAGTTCCATCGATCGTAGCCTGCACAAAAGACGGGCTGTTGAAGAAAACATCATAAGTTTCACCAGTAAGAGAGCTGAACTGGTTTTTCTTGGATCCCTGAAGTTGTCCATTAAACCCGGTTAGTTGAATACCGAAAAGAGGGGACAATTGTTTATTGATCGAAAGACCCCAGCCACCTGTAAGTTTTTCGTTGTCACCACGTTTAAAGTCATATTCTTTAATATCACCGAAGAATTTTGTAATCCCCCCGTAACCTGTGATGGACCAGGTATTCATTTTGTTAGGCCCGTCATACGTTCTGTTTTGAGCATACGTATTAAGACTTAGCAGGGAGAAAAAAATCAAAGCAACGTAAAGGTTCTTTTTCTTCATGGGAAACACGCGTTATGTGACTCAATATAGCACTTATTATTTAACTTAAAATCAGAAAAAGGAGTAAGCCTGTAAGCCGGGTTCTGTTTTCTTGCAAATCTGCAAGAACTCCTACCATTTATCCAGGATCCCAGTCACCTGAAATCTCTAACGATCTACCCGTGTTAACGTTCGGAAGAACGGGGACGAGTAGCCCCACAAATTAACACCTATTTGATCTTTCAGCCCGTAAGGTTTACCGTGCCCCGCCGGTTACCCGGACGGGCGGTGGGCTCTTACTCCACCATTTCACCCTTACCTTGATATATAAAAAACATGCCAAGGCGGTATCATTTCTGTGGCACTGGCTGTCAATAAATCGTCGCCAATCTATTGCCTTCCTGTTAGGAAGTACGGTACTCTGCGCTGCCCGGACTTTCCTCCCCGGCGAAACCGCGGCGGTAGGACAGCTTAAACCTTTCCTCTGTGCACAAAGCTAAGAAATACTTTCTTTCCAACAGCAGTCAATATACTATAAAAACTAAAAAAATATAGTAACTGCACTGATTATTATGCAAATTTTAAACTAAATTCCTTTCAACCCATCGACCCTTAAATTTACTTTACCATTAGCAAATACAACTGAATAAAGGTGTTTTGGAGTCAAATAAACTTTGTCTGGCGCAATATCAGACAGTGTTCCTTTGAGGGTGATCCCCTCGGTAATTTTATAATTTGCCAAAGCTTTCTGAATCGTTTTTTTTGCCTCGGTTATTTGGTCTCCCACAGGAAAAACCATTCTTTTTTCCATCATCCTGCTGAACTGTCCCTGTAGAAGCCATCCGGCTGTCCTGACTATAGTATTTCGGGTATCCAAGTCATAATCAAGTCCTTTAAGCGATAATTGCTGGGTAACTGGATCATAGTAAGGAACCCCTTTCAAATAGATATCTCCTGTAATATTTCCCTTCAGACCCGCCTTGATAACGAGCCTGTCGTTCTGTCCATACATTTCAACCGAAGTAACTTCCACGTTATATTTCCCTCCCAAAAACGAAAATTTCTCCCCCGCAAATTTTGCAGTAGCAAGTCTGGCCGCGTCTTCGTAGGAAACCAGACTTATCAATCCGATTTTGAAGTCTTCTGTAACCTTATCGACGATCTGAAGATCAGGCAGTTTTTGTATCCCGGATATCGCAGGTTTGGTAACTGATGTGATCGTCTGTGTATAACCCTTAAAACCAATGACCGATCGCAGAACATTGTTTTTCGCCAATAATGGTGTCATAACAACGGCATTGGGAGTAACAACCAGCCAGGTATTGTATTCAGGCGACAATAGTACTGGCTGTCGTGCAATGTTCCAGGCAAGCTCTGCATTCTTTTTGAGTTCCAGATTATTGGCAACCTCCTCGTCAATCGCGTCAGTAATTTTATCGAAGTTCTTGTTTAGCAAACGACTAGCCATGCTTTTAATCGGAATGCTTATGCCAGCGACCTTGACGCTGGGTTCGCTGATCCAGTCGTAGCTGTCCACATAAGTTTCAGATTTGACTTGCCAATTAGGCGAAATACCTATTTTAGAAATCAGCCGAATGCGTATTGAAAATTCGGTATCCTTGTAGCCCGACATCGTGAGGCCCAGCGGACTAATCTTATAACCTGCGCTTACCCAAATTTTCAAGGGGACCTCGAAAAGAAACGAGGAATCGATGGCAACGACCTTTATCGGGCTTATTTTCCAAACTTTTGCTTTGAGGTTATCATTGTTATCGTCCTCATAACTATTGTCTTCGTAAATCAGGCCTTTTATGCGGGTATTGATCTGATTTTCCAGTTCCGATACTGGTATTTCTACCGGGATATTCAGTATCGACAGATGTTTTTCGTTCTGTATTTCCTTATCCGAATACTTATATTCTTCCATAGGCGCTTTGGGGGATGAGGTACTTTTTGAACGACATTGCCATTGGCTCAACGCGATAGCTGAAACAATCAGCAGGTAAAAACATTTAATGAGCGGCTTATTTGATCTTGACGAGGGTTGCACCGTATCCGAATTTTTCTTTGAGAGCGTCTTTAAAATAATGAACATGTTGATTTTTACCTAGTCGCCGGTGAAGTTCGTTCTTCAATACCCCGCTTCCGGCACCATGAATAAACGTTATTTCCTCCATCCCATTGGCAATAGCTTTCTCCAGATTGCTTTCAAAAGCATCGAGCTGTGTTTTCAGGATTGCATCATTGGAAAGTTTTGAGGGATCTTTTCCCAGCTTTTCGATGTGGAGATCAATCACCTGGTCCGGTTTCGAGACCTTATTCTGTTCGGCGAGTCCGCCACCCAGCATACTCGTTTTTAGTACATTGGAAAGATTATCCGGGCTGACAGACTCGTCGGTTTTCAAGTTTTCTTCATCCAGTTGATATACAAAAGCCTCCTTGTCCAATAGTGGGGCCTTCTTTTTATTTTTATAAAAAGATTGCGCTCTGCATTTTATCCTTCTGGTCAGCGCTTGCGGCAGGGTATATACACCCTCCCTGTAATACAGCATTTTAAAGTCGAAAACGGGCCAGGTTTCGAAGTCTTTGATCAGTATCTCGGTAAGTTTATGGGATGACCTGGGTTGAAGCGTACCCGCTGCGAGACCGGTGCTTTTCAGGTCAGTCGACGCGACCGCCGTGAAAGGTAAAATCCAGTCCGAATTATTGATCACATGCACGGTAAGGGCGCGATCATTCACTGCAATAAATGCCAGGTAAATTCCTTTTTCCGCAAACGGTAGTTGTCTTGGGGCAATCGTATCGCGCTGTGCACCAATCTTTTTTGTATCTGGTTCTTTAACCATACGCTGAGATTCAACCGGCGAGATGGTCACAATCTCATTGCGGAGCACAGGTATGCGAAATCCATCCTCAATCTCAATCTCGACTACATTCCCGGGCAAAAAGGCATAAATAATCCCTTCTTCGCGTCCATGGACCAGTCTCACTTTATCTCCAATATTCATGGCTTTTATCAATTATTTTCTAAAAATAAAACGGCTTAAAGTCAATTCCCTTTTTGCTGATCTGTAAAGCAGGAGCAGGGATCTTAATGGAATTGGCCAGAAACCCAATGGTGCGAACAAATTTACTTCTCGTTTTGATCTTGGTCAGGTCAATATCAAGCGAAAAATAATATTGCCGGTAGGGCCGGTAACCCATTGCTATGCTTTTGTCCTTTTCGGCGCTCACCATATCATGTATCCCATAACCGATGGAAAAACAGAGCCATGCGGGCCATTTGCTTCCTTTAAAAAAAGATCCCGGACTCGCTGAAAGCCAATAAGTTTGACCATTATAATCTTTTAGCCAGCTTTCGTAACGGTTGCTGCCCAGTAATTCAGGCCTCACGCGGGAAAGAGACGTATAATGAAAAGAGTATTTAGGCTGGATCTTTATTTCATCCCAAAGCGCCACCTGCCCCAGAAAAATCGTCGAGCCCAGGATATTACCCACCATATCTCCGGGTGAAAAGCCGTAATCGGGCGAAAAACCGTCCAGGATTTCGATCGGGGTTTGAAATATGATCCCCGAAATCGCTCCATAGACCAGCATTTGCCTCTTCGAAATTCCTGTTTTTTTATAAAGTGCTGCTGTATGGCGGGCAATTTGATAGGATGTGTAAACGTGCCCCATTTTGTCCATTTGAAGCCACTCACTGGTATCATCCTTGATCGTGAAGTGAGTAAGCTTGTTTTTGTACCAGGATTTGCTCAATCCATAAATGCTCCCAAGGTAAAGTACAGACTGTGCCGCAAACATTCCGCGCAGCAACTTATAGTCGGGATGGACTTGTTGAATCGAATCATTTCGCACCGAATCGGCGGTCATCAAGGGCTCTTGAGCCAGGGAAGCAAGCGGATTGGAAAGAATCAGGCAAATGAAAAAATGGCCGAAAAATACCGGCTGCAATGATTTACTAATATCCGCCATGGTATTTCCTTAATCCCCATTCGGCGCCCATCAGCACGACCAACAGAAAAAATAGCCATTTTATATAAATCAGTTCGACCATTTCTTCGCTGCTGTCGAGGCGGTCAGCCGGTCGGTCGGCAATCAATTTATTGACAAAGCTTGCTAGCGTAGTTGGTGCGAGAAATGCACCGCCCGACCTGCCAGCCAGCTCCCTGAGCATCCCGAAATCGGCCGTGGTGTTATTAGCTTCCAGATCCACGTTTCGGATCACAAACTGACCACCGACTCTTTCCGGCCCGCCACGTAATGTAGCCGATGCATGATAGCGGTATACTCCTTCAGCAAGCCCGCTTGCACTGAACCTGGGCGATTCCTTGGTATGGGTGTAAGTGAACTGCCGAACCTTACCTTTCTCGTCAGTCAGACTTAATGTTATTTCCTGACCAAAAACAGGTTCATAAATATCATTGTAAATCTCTGTCTGGAAAACAACCTGTTCACCAGCCTCAAACTCATTACGGATCGGGTAAACCCGGAATTTACGTTTATCCTCCCGGACAGAGAGTATCTGGATTAGCTTCTGAAAAAGATTATCCACTACGTCCTGCTTGCTGGTCTGGGCAAATTCCTCCTGGCGCCATTGCCACAATCCCTCCCCGGCAAGCACAGCTACTTTTTGTTCACCACTTGTATTCAAAACGAGCAACGGCTTATTCGTGTTTAGGGTGCCAACCTTTTGATATAAAATGGTTTCGGTGCCCGGCGAAAGGTTATATTCACCAAACGGGACCGACAAAGGCGGCAGCCTTTCCAATAACCGAAGACTCTCCGGATCAAAGTTAAGTGACTGAAATAAAGGATTATATCTCGCTGTAACCTTATCAACCTGGTTGTTGGAGGTATTGATCGATAACGACCTATTCAGCGTGCTGGCCAAAGGAACTGCTGACTGGTTGCCCAAAATGAAGAACAAGGGAACTTTGGAATCAACGAATTTTCTGACCTGAGGATTCCCTAAACCAAGCACATTGGGGATCTGGTGCAGAATGACCAGATCGTATGGCCTGGTGCTGGCAGGAGGATTATTTGAAATAGACAGGATGTTGATATCCAATTCGTAACGATCATTGGCTTCGACAATGCTGCGAATACTTTTGATATCAGGATGCGGCGCCAGTGCCATCAGCAATATCTTTTGCCTTCCATCAATAATGTCAATGTAAACATCCTTTCTGTTATTCCTGCTGGACGTCTCCCCAGATACGCCGCCCAATTCCAGAGTATAGTGCTGAACACCTTTTTGATTGGACGATGCTTTGAATTCAAATACCTTGAAATAGTCGGGTCGATCGATCACGACCGTCTGGCTTTGGATTACTTTTCCATTCTGCTTCAATGAAACCGTTGTCGACTTGCCAGCCAATCCGTTTGCCACAATTTCTGCTCTGATCGGGAATTCGTTTTCCAGGTATGCGATCCGGTTACTGATCACATCTTTGATCCGTATATCAAGATCGGGCACGGAGTCGCCGACTGCCAATGTATTGATTTTGAAAGGAAAACGGTTATACGCCGGAGAAATTCCCTGGTTTACAATTCCGTCTGAAAGCAAAATCACATCTGTCAGGTTTCTTCCTTCAAAATTGGTCTTAATCGTTTGCAGCATGCCTGAGAGGTCCGTTTTGTTCTGATCAAACCTGACAGAATCCGCAGCTTTTGGATTTGCACTTTTGTCCAGGGTAGCCAGACTTACTTCGAATCCCGCCTCAGCAAGTTCTGCAGAGGCACTGGAAACCTGTTTCATGAGTTCCTTTCCGTACTTGCCGACTGACTCCGAATTATCGATCGCAAATACCACCTTCGCTTTGTCGACGGTTGTTTCCGTTTTCCTTACCAATGGGCTCAGCAGCAAAAAGCAGATCAAAGCCACCGTAATAGCCCTTATTCCAGCAAGCAGGTAATTCAATCTTCTTCCCCAGGAGGGTTCGGGCTGATAAAGTAAAAAAGCGTAAGTGCCGCCTGCGACCAGACAGAAGATGATAAACCAGTAAGGAGTTTGAAAAATAAGTTCGGACCGCATGTATTGGGAATCGCTAGCTGGCAGCGATACAATATACAATGAAAACTGCCAGCTATTTACAAACGAAGAAAAACACTAGGTTAACATACCGCCGTCCACCTGAATAACCTGCCCGGTAATATAACGCGACAGGTCAGATGCGAGAAAAACACAGGCGTCGGCCACTTCTTCGGGCTGCCCTCCCCTTTTCATGGGTATCGATTGCTTCCATTCCTCCACGGCTTTGGACTCTACTGCGCCGGTCATTTCTGTTTCTATAAAACCCGGGGCGACTGCATTCGAGCGTATGTTCCTGGAACCCAGTTCGAGGGCAATAGATTTGGTAAAACCGATGATCCCGGCCTTTGATGCCGCGTAGTTGGACTGCCCGGCGTTGCCACGGATACCCACCACAGATGTAATGTTGATAATCGACCCGCTTTTTGCCCGGATCATACTTTTAGTAGCAGCTTTGGTCAGATTGAAAACCGATTTGAGGTTGATATTGATTACCGTGTCCCACTGTTCCTCACTCATACGCATCAGCAGCCCGTCGCGGGTAACCCCTGCATTGTTGACCAGCACATCGAGCTTTCCGAAATCAGCAAGGACATCTGTGATGAGTTGGTCGGCTGCCTGGAAATCGGATGCATCCGAACGATAACCCTTGGCCCTTACGCCAAACGCTTCCAACTCCTTCGCCAATGCTTCCCCTTTTTCAACACTGGATAAATAAGTAAACGCAACATCAGCGCCTTCCTCTGCAAGCCTCAGCGCAATTGAACGGCCAATGCCCCGGGAAGCGCCGGTTACCAGCGCTACCTTATTTTCTACTATTTTCATAAATAAAATTATTCTGTCAAAATGAATTATGAGCGGCAAAAATAGAATATTGGCGAGAGACCGTCAAAAAACAAAGTAGAGAAACTGTGCCGTTACTTTTTCTTGAAATCAATATTATCTTTGAAAATCACTATAAACATCACCCCCAATCGGTAACACAATGAACAATGTAAACGCCCAGAAAACCTCCGCGGCATTTATCGCCGCATCCTGGATCGCACTCGGGACAGGTATGCTCGGTTTTATCATCGGACTATGGAGGTCCGAAATGCTATTAAGTGAAAAAGGCTACTATTTTACTGTGCTCATGTACGGCTTGTTCGCCGCAGTTTCTGTTCAGAAAAGCGTGAGGGACAGGCTTGAAGGCATTGCTGTTACCGCAATCTACTATGGTATCAGCTGGTTTTCTGTGATCCTTGCCATCGTTTTACTGGTGGTTGGATTATGGAATGCGACACTGCTGCCGAGTGAAAAAGGCTTTTACGCATTTGCCTACCTGCTGGGCATTTTCGGTGCGATCGCGGTGCAGAAAAATACCCGTGATATGCAGAATTTCGAAGCTGGCCCCGGTTTTTCCAAACCTTCTGACATGTGAGACTGTTACTGAAAGACAGTATCGTTCATTAAACATATATTGAATGTCAGAATCAATTAAAACCGCCTTGATAACCGGCGGATCGAAGGGTATCGGCTATGGAATTGCCGAGGTGCTCATAAAAGATGGAATTCGGGTCGCCGTGACCAGCCGCTCGAAAGAAAACGCTGATCGGGCCGCTGCCAGGCTCAATCAGATCCGTGAAGGTTTTGCAATTGGGATCGAATCGGATGTAAGGAATTTAAGCTCGCAGGAGAAATCGGTCGCCGCCGTTGTGGGGCAATGGGGCCGGCTGGACTATTTCATCGCCAATGCCGGCGTAGGCCACTTCGCGCCCATCCAGGAACTGACTGCCGAATTGTGGCAGGAAACGATAGACATTAATCTTACAGGTGTCTTTTTCAGCGCCAAAGCGTCGCTGGCAGCCCTGACTGAATCAAAAGGGTATTTCATTACCATTTCCAGTCTGGCCGGAACCAATTTCTTTCCGGGCGGAACTGCATATAATGCGAGCAAATTCGGCCTTGTCGGATTTTCACAGGCTATGATGATGGATGTCAGGAACGCGGGGGTTAAGGTAACGACCATCATGCCCGGGTCTGTGGCTACCGAGTTCAGCAACCACCAGCCTTCTGAAAAAGATGCCTGGAAAATCCAGCCGGAAGACATCGGACATATTGTGGCCGATCTGATCAAACTTCCCGCCCGGACGCTTCCAAGCAAAATTGAGGTGCGGCCATCTATGCCTCCCAAGTAACTCCAGAGTGAAGCCAGGCCGGGATAAGGATCGACCTGGCTTCACACCTTATACCATCTCGGGAATATAAAAAACCCGAAGAGTAACGCCATACCCGCGAGCAGCAAAAGTGGTACTTTATACAATATTAGGAGCGTCAGCCCCACAAAGCCGAATAGGAAAGCCCCCATGGAATCTTCCTGTAACCCGTCGTTTTTGTAGAAAAACAAATGCGACAATATCAGTAAGGCCAGCCCTAGGCCGTAAAGCTGGGCTATTTCAAAAATAGTCAGTGAAACGTTTCGCATAGCCGCGAATGTTTCGGGCAAAATAATAATCGCATGAAACGCCAGTGTCCTGCCAAATCTTTTCGCATGGGACACCGGCAATGACCTTCCCCACAGCCAGGTCTCGCTTTCCCATTTGAAGAATTCGTATGAAATGCCCAGGTTAAGCATGTAAGCCAGCGACAGGCCCACCGCTGGCAGGCGTATATCGTACTGATCCGTGCTATAATAGAGCATCGTTCCCACAGAAACCAGTATGGCGCCCAGCTTACCGGCAAGCAAGGTAATCCCCCTTTCCCTGAACAACCATTCAAAAGCCCAGTACAGCCATGATACCGGCCGCGGGAAAGGCCATTTGAAAAATGATCTGCTGGTTTTGGCAACATATAAGACCGGGTTGCGGACACGCCATTCGGCCACAACGGCAATAGCAAACGAAAGGATGAAATAGAAAGGGAAAACCGGCCAGAGCCGATCTGCGATCCCGTCTTGGATTGAGATCGCAATCAGATAAGCACCGTAAAAAAGGATGGGCTGTAAAAAGCCAAGTGCAAGGATCAAAAATCTGATAATCCGTCTTTGCGGTGACCAGGTGCTCACATGATAGATGAATGTATATTCCGGCAGCTTCCAGGTTTGCACCAAAAATTGTGAGCATAACAGCGAGTAAGCCAGCCACATCCCAAACAGATAAGCCATCCCGTAGGACCCGGTCAGGAAAAACACGGCAAAAGCATGATGTTCCGCACCGCTTAAAAACCCAAAAACAATTCCAAGGAACACAAAAAACATCCCGGCCCTCTGTCTGAAAAATGCCGACACGGTCGACAACATCAATGTTTTCATGGCTTTGTCATGTCAACCAGGGTTCTGTTTTTCAGCGAATAAGTCTTCGTTACTGCCAGTCCATCCCGCTGGAACAGCTGGTGGGAAGAGAGCAGGAATGTTACCCCGGAATCGTATTGTGTCCTGATCAGATGAAATAGGGCACTTTGTGCGTCCAGATCGATGGTAATAAGTGGTTCGTCCAGAATAATAAGCGATGGGTTTCCCAGAAATGCGACGGCCAGAGAGACCTTCTTGACCATCCCACTTGAACAGCTGCCAAAAGGGCTTTTAAGGTAATTGATCCCCAGTGTCTCAATCAGCATTTCAGTTTGGCCGGCCGGTGCACGTTTAGCTTCCGCAACAAAGCGAATCAAGTCAAAAGGGGTCAGGAAAGAAGGATAAAGAGGTTCTGCCTCGCCCAGATTAAGTCTCAGCCGGTAGTCTACGGGGTGTTTTTTGAGATCGAAACGGCCGTTGAGGACAACAGTCCCGGTATAAGGCAGCATTCCTGATAAGGTCCTGAAAAGTGTGGATTTGCCAGCTCCATTTTCTCCTTGTATCCAGTAAATACCGTGTTCAATCTCGAAGGACGCAATCGACAAAATTTCCCGGTCACCATATTTCTGGTGTAAGTCCCGAATTTCCAGAATCATCTATAACTCATTAAACTAGTGAAGGAATAAGCCAGGTACCGATCGTATGTTATTCCCAAATAGGATGCAAACAAAATATAAAATTCCCATATAAAGTTTACTTATCTAATTGGTCTGACAAAATTTTGTATTTTCATTGGCCTGCAAGTCCATGGAATGTATATTTGAAAAATTTTTTAATTATCTCTGATATTTTTAAAAAAACTTACAAACATTCATCAGGTTTCTGCTCTTTATCTTTAATAAAATCTACCGTTATGAAATCCAACCGCCGGTCCTTCTTACGCTTGTCAGCCTTTGCGCTTCCATTAACCCGTATCAATCAGCTTTTTGCAAAAAACAACGACGTTAATAAGCCATTGGTCGTTTCAACCTGGGATAGCGGTCAGATCGCCAACGGGGCGGCTTGGCCGGTTCTGGAAAAGGGCGGAAAAGCATTGGATGCGGTGGAGCAGGCTGCCATTGCCATCGAAAACGATATCAATTGCTGTGTGGGCCTTGGAGGTAACCCGGACCGTGACGGGCACGTCACGCTGGACGCCTGCCTCATGGATGATAAGTTTAATTGCGGGTCTGTTGCTTTCGTAGAGAGGGTCAAGCATCCGGTCTCGCTGGCCCGCAAACTGATGGAGACCACGCCTCACGTATTTATGGCTGGAGAGGGCGCACAGCAGTTCGCAGTGGCAAACGGCTTTGGGCTTGAGTCGGGCGCACTTTCGCCAGGTGCTGAAAAGGCATACAAAGAGTGGCTCAAAAAAGCTGATTATAAACCGGTTATCAATATCGAACGCCAGCAGTCTCACCCCAAAGGACATGGACCATTCGCCCCCAACCGATTGGAAGACGGCTCCTTTAATCACGACACCATGGGTACCATCGCTATCGATGCATCAGGCAATCTTTCAGGAATGTGTACGACGAGCGGCATGGGATTCAAAATGCGGGGAAGGATCGGCGACTCCCCCATCATTGGCTCAGGCCTATATGTAGACAATGAAGTGGGCGCTGCAACCGGCTCGGGCCAGGGCGAAGAAGTGATCCGGATTTGCGGGACCCACACCATTGTGGAACTCATGCGAAACGGTCTTTCACCTATGGAGGCCTGTAAAAAAGCGATTGAACGCATTATTAAAATCAATCCTGAAAAAGCAAAAACATTCCAGGTTGGATTTATTGCAATCAATAAGCAAGGTGAAATAGGTGCCTATTCGATTCAAAAAGGCTTTAATTATACCGTTACCGAACAGGGCGGTAAAGGCAAAGTGATCAATGCCAGCAGCCATTTTGCCTGAACAAGCAAGAAGGAGTCTCTATAAAACACGTAACAATCTCAAAATAATGAAATTAAGATCAGCGGCAGTTCTTTTAACAGGGCTGCTTTGGGCGGGCTTGTCACGCGCCCAACAACATTCGGAACAGGACCACTCTAAATACATTGCGCCGAGCGATCCGCTGGTTCAGCAAAAACTGAGCAAATGGCAGGATATCAAGTTTGGATTATTAATGCATTGGGGAACGTATAGCCAATGGGGGATCGTAGAATCCTGGTCGCTATGCCCTGAGGACGAAGGCTGGTGCGAAAGAAAAGGCCCCCATTCCCACGACTGGTTCGAATACAAAAAGGCTTACGAAGAAATCCCAAAAACATTTAACCCCGTAAAGTTTAACCCCGAAAGATGGGCGCTCGCCGCCAAGAACGCCGGTATGAAATATGTGGTGTTTACCACCAAACATCACGACGGCTTTGCCATGTTCGACTCCAAGTACACCGATTATAAAATCACCAATACGCCTTTCAAGTCCAATCCAAAGAGCAATGTGACTAAAGAAGTGCTTGCGGCGTTTCGCAACCAGGGTTTTATGACCGGCACTTATTTCTCCAAACCCGACTGGCATACAGAATCTTATTGGTGGAAATATTTCCCGCCGAAAGACCGTAACGTTTCCTACGATCCTAAAAAGCGCCCAGAGCTCTGGAAGCAGTTCAAAGACTTCACCTACAATCAGATAGAGGAGCTGATGTCCGATTACGGCAGCGTCGATATTCTGTGGCTCGACGGTGGTTGGGTAAGGCCATTCAGTACGATCGACCCAAATATCAGCTGGCAAAAAACGATACCGTACGATCAGGATATTGATATGGCAAGAATTGCTAAAATGGCAAGGACCCATCAACCGGGCCTGTTGGTAGTGGATCGCACCGTTACCGGCGAATTTGAAAACTACGTAACGCCAGAACAGTCCATCCCCGACCACTATATGCCGATACCCTGGGAATCCTGCATGACGATGGGCGATTCGTGGTCTTACATTCCCAAGGAGAATTTCAAATCAACTCAAAAGCTGGTACATACCCTGGTGGATATTGTTGCGAAAAATGGCAATCTGTTGCTAAATGTAGCCCCGGGACCCGACGGCGAATGGCACGAAGAGGCGTATCAGCGTCTTGAAGAAATCGGAAAATGGATCAGCGTGAATGGCATAGGCATTTATGACACCAAACCTTTGGCACCATATCGCCAGGGGAAATGGGCTTATACCAAAAAAGGGACTACAACTTACGCATTTTACCTCGCAGAAGCCGGAGAAAAATTGGCTGCAAGCATGAAACCAGAAGGCTTGACACTCGCTCCGAATGCAAAGATCACGTTTGCGGGAAATAAGAAAATCCTGAAAGTAAAAGACGGGGCCATTGAAGTAACTGCGAAAACCGCCGCGGAAATCGGGCAGCAGCCGGCTTATCTGTTTGTGATTAATTAAGTTTTGGCAGGAAAGAATTGGCAGACATTGCTGCGGGCCACGATCCGCAGCAATACAATATTCGGATGTAAGTATTCGATCCCAATCCGCCAATCGCCGCGCGGATGCTGAAATAGTTTTCCCCTGCTTCCTGATTATCCATTTTTCGTCATCCGCCCCTGAAGTTTCAGCTTCTCACTTTTTCTATGACTCCAGTATTAGTTTCATTTCCGCATCTGTCCAGTTGCCGCTTTGTTTTTAATACGAACAACGTCGGAGTGGGAATTCCAATTTTCTCGGCCAGGAAAGAATTCTGATAACCCGGTTTGTTGACCAGCGCACCGACGTTTTTTTCAGTTCCATATAATTCTCGACGATATCTTGAACATAATCCTGAATTCGAGTGAACGTCGATACCATTTCAGGTTTAAGGATTAAAATCAAAGTTTTTGTTAGGCCTTTCGCCAGGCCCGGCAAACGAATCCGTCGTTGGTATTTTCCTTGAACATACACATTAAAAATTAGTGTACTGTTCCAAAAAAACCGATCTTCACTTTTGAATATTCAGAACTTACTACCTAATACTTACAATAGAAGATGACAAAATCGCTCGCCGCACTTTTACTTCTAACGGCACTGAATTCTTTTGCCCAAACCCCACCCAAACCCTACGGCGCATTGCCTGCCCCCAGGCAGGTTGCCTGGCACGAAACGGAAGTTTATGGCATCATGCACTTTACGCCGACCACTTTTGAGAACAAAGAATGGGGTTTCGGGGATGCTGATCCGAAAACGTTTAATCCAAGCGATTTCAATGCAGAACAAATCGTGTTGGCTGCAAAAGCAGGTGGCTTGAAAGGAATTGTGCTGGTAGCAAAGCACCATGACGGCTTTGCGCTCTGGCCAACTAAAACAACGGAATATAACATTTCAAAAAGCCCTTTCCGCAATGGAAAAGGCGATCTGGTAAAAGAAGTCGCGGACGCCGCCCGGAAGCACGGACTGAAATTCGGGGTATATTGCTCTCCCTGGGACCGCAACAATGCCAAATATGGCACACCGGAGTACCTCGCCATTTACCGGGAACAGCTTCGCGAGCTGTATACCAATTACGGCGAGCTTTTTATGTCCTGGCACGATGGTGCCAATGGCGGTGACGGCTATTACGGAGGCGCGAGAGAGAAACGATCGATCGACAACACCACCTATTACCAATGGGATTCCACCTGGACAAACCTAACACGTAAGCTGCAGCCTTCGGCAAACATTTTCAGTGACATTGGATGGGATGTGCGCTGGGCAGGCAATGAGGATGGAAGTGTGAGTCCTACATCCTGGGCTACACTTACGCCCAAACCTTCGGAAGGAAAAAACGTAGCGGTGCCCGGGCAAGCAAATGCGACGGAAAATCCGGGTGGCACCCGCAATGGAAAGTTCTGGATCCCAGCTGAATGTGATGTGCCGCTGCGCAAAGGCTGGTTTTACCATCCAACTGAAAAGCCTAAAACACCTGAAAAACTGTTTGATCTCTACCTCAAAAGCGTAGGCCGGGGCGCTGCATTGGACCTCGGGCTTGCGCCGGATACGCGCGGCCAGTTACACGAGGACGACGTGGCCGCACTTAAATCATTTGGAGACCATGTAAAACAGACATTTGCTACAAACCTTGCCGCCCGTGGTTCTTCCAAAGCAGTCAACGTACGGGGATATAATTCTATTTACAGCGCTAAAAACATCCTGGATGGCAAAGCAGATACCTATTGGGCCACGGATGATGACTTTAAAACTCCAGAAGTAATTGTTGACCTGACGAACCCCGTGGTTTTTGACGTGATCTGCATACAGGAATACATCAAGCTTGGCCAGCGCATCGAGGAATTTGCTGTCGACGCCTGGCAAGGCAACGAGTGGAAGGAAGTGCATAAAGGCACCAGCATTGGCGCCAAAAGACTGGTGAAGCTCGAAATCCCCATCACCACACAGAGAATCAGGTTGCGTGTTACCAAATCGCCTGTCAGTATTGCGATTAGTGAATTTGGGATTTACAAAGATTCGGAGTAGTGTCTATTTAAAATCACCATTTTATATCTATAAAATGGTGATTTTAAATGAAGAAAGATTTTGTATTCTTGAAAAATGGGATCTGTTATAGGTGACTGGTTCGGTACAATGAACTTCGGCTATTGCTGTATGCAGGCAGTCATTAAAATGTTGAAAACCCGTTTTTCTGCTAGTCCCAAAGCTCTTCGGTATTCTCCCAATTGATAAGCATACGGATTAAATGATAGCAATCCACTCAGTTTCAAAAGAATTGCAGGAACAGGCACGAATAGCACTTATTAAACCGAAACCGCGATCTACTTGCCCGAACTCAACGATTCCAGCCTCCCATACATCTCCAGCATGGCAGCCTGATCGATCAGGGATTTAACGGGTTTGCTCCCCAGCAGGCCGGTATCGTCTTTTTCATTCTTCCAGATGAGTTCGGCATCATCGGCAAACATTTGAAAATCGCCGGCGACAGCGTCAATTTTGTGTAGTTCCTCAAAACCTCTCAGCAAAACTACGTTGAACCAATAGTTGTCCGGTAGCCTGTTATTTTTATAAAAGTACTTTTTTGAGGCCTCTGCCATGATTTTGGCCTCTTCCAGGTATTTTTTCTCCTGTGTAACTGAGTAAAGCAGCACATTGGCCTGCAGCATCGTGCCCGTATTGTAAGTATATCTGGCCGAGTCGATTTTCAGGTCCGGTATCTTGATCGCATCGTAATAAATACCTTCAGGGGAACGCAGATTTTTCTTTGTCCAATCGTACAGTTGGATTGCAGTCGTGAGATATTCCTTATTTTGGGTGATCTTGTAAAGCTGCAGCGCTACCAAAATCCCCGGGCCGTTGGAACATGTATTTTTAGTATTCTTTTCGTCTTCTTTCCAATAGATCCCTCCTCCTGCTTTCGTATCATAGCCTGTCATCTGGAATTGATATATTTCCTCGGCTATTTCAAGGTAAGACTTGTCCTGCGTGCGATTGTATCCATCCAGGCAGGCAATCGCAATCCATTGATTGTCATCGTAGAAACGCGTATCCTTCTGTTCTTTTCTGACATAGGCCTGATAGCCAGGCGCAGGGGCGTCGGTATTGTAGTACTGCTCTACTGCCGCCAGGACGGGCTTCATATACTGCTTGCCGGGCAAAACCGTTTCAACCTCATCCGCCGCCTGCACCAGTGCGCACAGAGGCCATAAATAAGAATGCGGCTTCTCGTTTTTCCCGTTTGTCTCCAAAAAAAGACCCGTCGAAGGTTCGTAAAAGTTCTTTTGGATATTCCACATAATCTGTCCCATTCTGGCTCTGTAATCAGGGCTGGACTGGGCTTTGATTTTCCCAAATATGAAAATTGCAAAAAGCACCGACAGGAGTGTTCTGGACATAAAAATGTGGATCATTGGAAAGATGCGCGCGGATTGGAAGGGCCTCTCTAAACCAATCAACGCTATTTTGTAAAATAAAACAATAAAATTTTGTTATTTTAATATAATGCAAAATACTATTTTTAATACAAAGCCCATTGCCTATTTTTGAAATATACCCCAAATCCCCTGACATCGATTGGACCGGTCCACTGTACATAGCGACGATTCAGTTTTGTGGAATCTTTTCCGGAATGGGGACGAACACGCATACACAGTACTGGCCAAACGCTACTATCGTACCTTATTGACTTACGGGCTCAGGTTTACCCCTAACCTGCAGATCATAGAGGATGTTTTACAAGACCTGCTGATCCATCTCTGGCTGCATAGAGAATCAATCAATGACACTAATTCGGTACGTTTTTACCTTCTGAAAGCCTTTCGGAACAGAATCTTGAAAACCATGAAGCCTCTTGCGGACGAAGTGGAACTGACCGATCAGTTCGACGACCACAACATTGATTTCTCGGGAGAAGACCTTCTCATCCAGGGCGAAAACCACAGGGCACTTACCATGCAGGTCCGTCATGTAATAGAACAGTTGCCCGTCCGGCAGCAGGAAGTCATATACCTGCGCTTTTTTCAAAATCTCAGAACGGAAGAAATCGCCGGTCTGCTTGCAATCAACCCCCAGTCGGTAAGTAACATTATCCAGCGCGCCCTTTCCAACCTGCGCAAATGCTGGTCCCCCTCTTCTACATTTTCTGTTTTCTTTTACTGGTTTTGCCAAATTTTCGCATGAATTGAAAAAATGGACAAAATAATCTTGTCCAAATGAGTATCCGGGCAATTTTTTAGGATAATGCTTTCAGCTGACCCTAGAAAGCCTTATGAATTCCTGGTTTACCGACACATTAGAACGATTGCTTGAGAATCCCGACTTTGCCGGCTGGATCAAAGGTGAAAGGCCTCAAGACAATTCACGCTGGGAAACCTGGGTGGCCGAGGAGCCGGCCCGGCGGGATGTTCTGGAAAAAGCGAGGGAAGTGATAACGGCCATGGACCGCGAAAAGCGTCAGTTTTCCGACGACTATATTGAGTCCAGGGTTGACCAGGCATTGAGAAACGCAAAACAAATCGAGGCAGCGGGCCGAAGGAATGCGCAAAGCCGGTTTCAGTTTTCGGCCTGGACAATGGCGGCATCCTTGTTCATTGTTTTAGGAATCGGCTTTTCGGTTTTTAAAATTTACAGGAACAGTCATGTGGGACAGCCAGGGAACCTGCCCGTTTCGGAAAGCGAAAACCCAGACCTGTTTGCAAATGTCACAAACCGGCATGCAGCAGTAAGATATGTGAGACTACCGGACGGAAGTGCCGTTGTTTTACAAAAAAACAGCAGTGTCCGTTTTCCAAAAGAATTTAAAAAAACGAAAAGGGAAGTTTATCTGGTTGGGGAGGCATTTTTTGAAGTCGTCAAGGATCCCGAGCAGCCTTTTTTTGTGTATGCCAATGAGCTGGTAGCCAAGGTTCACGGAACGAGTTTCAGCATTAAAGCCGATGAAAAAGACGAGCAGGTGACCGTGGCAGTGAAAACAGGGAAAGTATCGGTATTCGCCAAAGATGATTCCAAAGCGAAGGAGTATGAAACGGACCGTGCATTGACAGCCTTGTTACTGACCTGCAATCAGCAGGCCACATTCGAAAGAAGCCGCTCGCGATTGGTGCGGTCATCGGCAAAGAGTCCGGTATTGCTGCATATACCAATCGAAAAGCAGGTGTTCACTTATTCTGAAACGCCGGTTAGCGAAGTATTCGCTTCGTTGGGGCAGGCCTACGGGATCGAGATAGCCTACGACCGGGAGGCTATGGCCAATTGCAGCATTACCGCAACGCTTGGCGATGAACCACTTGAAAATAAGCTGAAATGGATCTGCACGATACTGGAAGCATCCTATGAAGTCGACAATGAGAAAATCAAGATAAAAGGGAATCCCTGCAGATAATTATTACTCACCATAAACCAAGACTATTTGACTAAAAACAAAAAAGGTGAACGATGCGTCAACATCATTCACCTTATCTAAAATCCCCCATTTCTATGCTGGCGCTAAGATCGAATCCCGGAAGGGACCTGGGAATTATTTTGCCGATTTTTTATCACCTACAAAACAAACAAAAGTATGAAAAAAACCTTTTACCGGCAGGGACTACTGCTCAAAATTATGAGAATCAGCCTCGTACAAATGTTGATTATCGCTGCGTTTTCGCCACTATCCTTTGCGTTCGACGGATTCGCGCAGGAGGTTCTCGGCCGCAAGCTGACAGTCAACATCAGGGAACAAAAAATAGGAGCAGCACTCCATCAGATCGGTAAACTTTCGGGCGTCCATTTCATGTACAGCCCGGAGCTCATCGGTTCGCAACGCAAAGTTACTTTTTCCGCAAAAGATGAAAAACTGGAAGTGGTGCTGGACAACTTTCTGACGCCGCTGCAGGTCACTTATGAGGTTTCCGGCAAACAGATCCTGCTGAAAAGAGCGTCCGCAAAACCAGCGCAAACCTTGCCTGATCCGCCCAGCCCTTCTATCAAAATGATCCAGCCCGTTGACGTACCCGTTAAAGGGAAAGTCTCAGACGCAAGCGGTGCTTCCATTCCCGGAGCAACTATTGTTTTAAAAGGAAGCTCATCCATCGGTACTACTACCGACGCAGAAGGCGCCTTTTCCCTGACTGTCCCGGACGGCAGCACCAAGCTGGTGGTATCGTCTATTGGGTTTCTGACCATGGAAGTGGATATCACCAACAAGTCACAGGTCGACGTGACCCTGCAGTCGGACGTAAAATCACTGAGCGAGGTAGTCGTAACAGGCTATTCCTCCCAATCCAAAAGGGATATCACAGGGGCGGTTTCGACAGTCGATGCGACCGAACTCACCAAAGTTGCTGCCCCGAACGTAGCCCAGCAATTGCAGGGACGTGTTGCCGGGGTAACCGTTACTTCCAACAACAGCCCCGGGGGTGAAGCCACCGTCCGTATCCGCGGTTTCGGGACCATCAACAACAACGATCCATTGTACGTGATCGACGGGGTACCAACCAAAGGCGGGCTCAACAGCATTAACCCCAATAACATCGAATCCATGCAGGTGCTGAAGGACGCATCTTCCGCCTCCATTTATGGGTCAAGAGCAGCAAATGGGGTGATCATCATCACCACAAAAAAAGGAAAAGCAGGCGCGCCCAAATTTACGTTCAATTCAAGGGCTGGCCTGCAAACCGGCAAGGTCGACCTCGACCTGATCAAGGACCCGCAGCAATTCGGGGATTTGCTTTGGACGCAACGCAAGAATGCAGGCGTGTTGACCAATGGTAACCCCTCGCATCAGCAGTACGGCAATGGCCCGACGGCCGTGGTGCCGGACTACATTCTGGCAGGTTCCAGCTATGGTCTTTTTGAGGGCGACCCAAAAACCAACCCTTCCCTGTACAACTACAACCGTACCGGATTCTACCAGATTGTGAAGGCAAACAAAGAAGGAACAGACTGGCATAAAGAAATACTTCGCCCTGCCGCGATCCAGGAGTACAATGTGGGTGCGCAGGGTGGTACCGAAACCGGCCGCTATGCAATTGCGTTCAACTATTTCAAACAGGATGGGGTGCTGATACATACCTCATTTAACCGTTATTCTCTGCGTTCCAATACCGAGTTTTCTTTCAAAAAACGGATCAGGCTGGGTGAGAACCTGGAAGTAAGCTATACGGAAAACAAAGGTTATTACAACAACAACGGGACAGCCAGTACTGCCAACAACCAGGACGGTAACCCGATCGGAAATGGTTACCGCATCCCCTCCATCATCCCGGTCTATGATATCATGGGGAATTTTGCCGCAACCCGTGCTGCCGGGCTCGGGCCAGCTACCAACCCGGTCGCACAGCTCTGGAGAACCCGGAAGAACCAGACCAACAACTTCCGCGCATTCGGTAACGCTTATCTGGAAGTAGACATCCTGAAAGATCTGACCGCGAAATCAAGCATCGGTATCGACCTTACCGCCGCAAACCGCGTAGGTTATACCTTGCTGGATCTCGAAGAAGCTGAAATTGAAGCCGCCAACGCGCTGACCAATGCCAATGCCTACGATATTAACTGGACGTGGTCAAACACCTTGAATTACAACAAAACCTTTGGTACCATCCACAAGCTCGGCGTGCTTCTGGGAACGGAAGCGATCAAAGGGACCGGGCGCGATTTTTCTGCTACGCGTACCACCTTTTTCTCCGAAGACCCGCAGTATATGTTCCTTAACTCGGGAACTGCAGGTATCAACAATGCAGGCGGTGGCTACGAATGGGCGCTCTTCTCTATTTTCGGAAAGATCAACTATTCCTTAAAAGACCGCTATCTGCTCGAAGCGACCGTACGTCGCGACGGTTCATCCCGTTTTGGACAAAACAACCGCTACGGAACATTTCCGGCATTCAGCGCAGGATGGAGACTTTCGGAAGAATCGTTTTTGAAACCCGTAAACTGGATCGAAGACCTGAAAATCAGGGCTGGCTGGGGACAAACCGGGAACCAGGAAATTGGCAACTACAACGGTTTCAGTACTTATCGTTCCAATCTGGGCCTCTCTTCCTACGCAATCGACGGCTCTAACAATGCCGTGCAGCCGGGGTTCGACACAGATGCATTCGGGAACCCCGACGCGAAATGGGAGACCACAACACAGACCAATATCGGCCTGGACGCGACTTTCCTGAAAGGGATGTTTGGCTTTAATCTTGATTTGTACAACCGTACTACTTCCGACATGCTTTATCAGGTGGCACTGCCTGCTACCCAGGGCGTAGCGACAATTCCTTTTGTGAACGTCGGTGAAATGAACAACAAAGGGATCGATCTGGGTATTGATTTCAATAACAAGGCATTGAACGGCGACCTGACTTACTCGGTGGGTGTCAATTTCTCAACCTACAAAAACGAGGTAAAAAAACTGAACAACAGCGCAACAGCCGTACTACTTGGCCCCGCGATCCGCAGTTATACCTGGACCCGCTCCGTAGCCGGAATGCCTTTGTATTCATTCTACGGTCTGCAGATCGACGGTATTTATCAAAACCAGGGAGAAGTGGACGCCGGCCCGAAATATCCGGGATATGCTGCGGTAGGTAAGTACAAATACCATGACACCGACGGTGACGGCACCATTACCGACAACGACCGGAAATTCCTCGGCAACCCCCACCCTGATTTCACTTATGGCATCAACCTGAATGTGGGTTACAAAAACTTCGACCTTTCCGCATTCTTCCAGGGCGTAAAAGGCAATCAGATCATCAATATGGTGAAACGCTGGGTTGATTTCAACAACCAGGCGGGCAACAGAAGCCTGCGCATGCTGAACGATTCGTGGACTCCGGAAAACCCTGACGCGGTCCTGCCGATTCTTGATGCCAATGACAGCCGCAGCCAGCAGCCTTCCAGCTATTTCATTGAGGATGGTTCTTATTTCCGCATGAAAAACCTGACACTGGGTTACACGTTGCCCGCCGGCGTTTTGTCCAAGATCGGGTTTGAAAGTGCGCGTGTTTATCTGCAGGCCCAAAACCTGTTCACGATCACCAAATACAGCGGCATCGATCCCGAGGTCACCTCGGTGGGTTCAACGCCGGGAAGCACTGTACTGGGTGTTGACCAAGGCAATTATCCTAATTCCAAAATGTACCAGATCGGGATCAATTTTGGATTTTAAACCACGCTGATCAAAATTTTATTATCTGATAATCATTAGCTTATATATGAAAAAGACCATATTAACAGCAATAATCTGTGCGGCGATGATGACGTCGTGCAGCGAAAGCTTTCTGGAAACCACGCCGCTCGGCGTTGGAAATGAGCAATCGCTTTCCAACAAAACAGGGGTCAATGCCGTTCTGATCGGCGCATACAGCTTGCTGGATGGCGTGGGCTCTGGCCCTGTCAACACCTCATCAGTAAGCAACTGGATCTACGGCTCCATTGCGTCCGACGACGCCTACAAAGGCAGCGACGTGGGTGACCAGGCGCAAATCACCACCATCGAACGCTACATTCCGCAGGCCGATATCGGCGCTTATAACGACAAATGGGTCGCGGTTTACGACGGCGTGTCCCGCTCCAATAATGCCATTAAGCTCATTGGCCTGGCAACCGATATGACCGACGCAGAAAAAGCGCAGGCATTGGGCGAGGCACGGTTCCTGAGGGCATGGTATCATTTTGAAGCCAAAAAACTTTGGAATATGGTCCCCTATGTCGACGAAACAGTCACCGATTACATCAACCTCCCCAATGATAAGGATATCTGGCCAAACATTGAGGCCGACTTCCAGTTCGCAATCGACAATGTTTCTGCAACCAAAGCACAGGTGGGCCGTGTGAGCAAGTGGACCGCGAAAGCCGCTTTGGCAAAAGTGCATATGTACCAGCAGGACCTCGCTGCTGCCAAGCCGCTTTTAGAAGATATCATTACAAATGGACCCTTCTCATTGGTTAATAACTTTCATGAGAATTTCCGGATTACTACGGAAAACAATGCAGAGTCGATCTTTGAAGTGCAGATGTCGGTCGGTGATGGTGGAAGCGGGCAAAATGGGAGCTGGGGAGATAATTATAACTTCCCTTATGGCTCGGCTCCCGGCGGCTGCTGCGGCTTCTATCAGCCTTCTCAAAATCTGGTCAATGCATTCAAAACCGATGCGGCCGGGCTTCCATTACTGGATACTTTCAATGATGTGGATGTTTCCAACGACGAGGGGCTTTCTTCTACGGACCCTTTCACGCCTTACGCCGGCACATTGGACCCGAGATTGGACTGGACAGTAGGCAGAAGAGGGTTGCCATTCTTGAACTGGGGCATCCATCCGGGTAAAAACTGGATCCGTGACCAGAGCTTCGGCGGTCCTTACACTTTTAAGAAATTCTTTGCTTACAGCGGCGAAAACGCTGGGGCCGAATCGCCCCGCGCCAATGCAAACAACTACCGCGCAATCCGCTTTGCGGATATCCTGCTGATGCGCGCCGAGGTGGCTGTGGAAGAAAATGACCTGGCCACAGCCTTAAAAATCGTGAACCAGATCCGCACCCGCGCCGGCAATGTGGTGGTATTGGACGCCGCAGGAAAGCCCGCAGCCAATTATCTGGTAAAACCTTATCCCGCATTCTCCAGCCAGGAATATGCCAGAAAAGCTGTTCGGTTCGAGCGCCGTGTAGAGCTTGCCATGGAAGGTCACAGGCATTTTGACCTGGTTCGCTGGGGAGTGGCTGACGTTGTCCTGAATGCCTACCTGGCCAAAGAAAGCAAAAAGAGGACTTACCTGTCCGGCGCGACGTTTGTAAAAGGAAAAAGCGAATATTTCCCAATCCCTCAGGCTCAGATAGATATCATGGGATCCGGTGTTTTGAAACAAAATCCGTGATGGATCTGGACAAAGCAATTTGTTTTATTTAACTTGCTTTGTCCAAGTTTTTCAAATTTAAGTGATATAAACAGTTGAAACTCTTAGTCAATGAAGCCATTTGATTTGAAAGAAAATAACGACACTAACTCGCGCCGGGATTGGTTGAAAACGGCCGCCGTTACCGGGATCGCAGCACTGGCTGGCGGTCCTGCCCTTGCCAAAGTAGCGAAAAGGACAGTCGCTCCCCCTCCTGCCAGACGAATTCCTTTGGCAGTTTCGACTTATTCATACTGGCATTTTGGGAAAGACAAATACCCGGTCGAAAAAGTAATCGAAGATGCTGCCCGCCTCGGGTTCGACGGTGTGGAAATCCTTCATCGCCAAATGGACAATGAGACAGTTCCTTACATGAACAAGCTGAAAAGGCTGGCGTTCGATAACGGATTATCGCTTCCATTGCTCTCCATTCACCAAAGTTTTGTTCAGCCGAAAGCCGAAGACCGCAGGAAAGACATTGAACATACGATCAAGTGCATCAATATGGCGACGCAGATGGGTATACCGGCGATCCGGATGAACACCGGAAGCTGGAGAACAGTGAAGCGCGATGCCAACTACTATAAGGATGGAAAGGAGCCGCCGATTGAAGGATATACCGATCAAGATGCGATCAAATGGTGTATCGACTCAATGGGGGAATGTCTGGTGGCGGCGGAAAAAGCCGGTGTCGTGCTGGCAATTGAGAACCACTGGGGTCTGTCGTCCAACATTGATTATCTGCTTGAAATATACAAACCGCTGGCCTCTTCACCGGCCATGGGAATGAACGTAGATACCGGCAATTTCGTGGGCGATCCGTACCCACAATTCGAGAGGCTGGCACCGTACGCAACGATTGTGCAGGCCAAGACGTATTATGGCGGAGGCCATTATTATGATTTAGATCTTGATTATAAGAGAATTGCGGATATTCTGCGGAAGGCCAATTTCAAGGGGTATATCTCCCTGGAAATGGAAGGAAAAGAAGATGCCGCCACGGCAGTCCCGAAAAGCTTAAAGTTATTCAGGGAAGTATTCAGCTGACGCTCCCGCCAACAAACCCATAATTATATTCTGTTAGTTAATAAAGTGCGTTTTCCCTGAGGACGCACTTTTTGCTTTTTTGCAACCCATCACAACCCACACCTCCGCGAGGAGCCCCGCACGATCAGCTCCGTCTTCAAAATCTTCTTCTCAGGCAAATGAACATCCTCCATATCCACGAGTTGTAAAATCCAGTCTGCCGTGATCCGCCCCATTTCCATAGTCGGTTGGCGGACGGTCGTAAGCCCCGGACCGATGTAGACGGACTCTGGGTTATCACTAAACCCGACCACTCCCAATTCATCCGGAATACCGATCCCCTTTTCCCTGGCCATCAACATAATTTCAATGGCGGAAGAATCATTAACGGCGAAAATGGCATCGGGACGTTCGGCCAGGTCGAGCAGGTACTGGCCGTAAATCCGGGCTTTCTGCTGGGTAAGCATCCCCTGAATGATCATGTGATCTTTAATGGTTTTTCCATGCTTTTCCATCGCAGCTTTGTAGCCCCGCAGCCTTTCCTGGCTAACCAGCAGATTCAGCGGCCCGCCCAGGTGGGCAATACGCTCGTAACCATTCAGGATCAGGTGCTCCACTGCCTGAAAAGATGCCTCAAAATCGTTTACGACTACCTTCGGAGCGTCGACCTGCTCGCAAACTCGGTTGAACATGATCAGCGGGATCCCGCGCTTGGCGAATACATTCAGATGTTCAAAATTGTTGGTCTCCTGAGTCAGCGAGATCAGCAGTCCGTCGATCCGGTTGGCCAGCATCGCCCTGGTATTGGAGACCTCAACCTGGTACGACTCGTTACTCTGCATGATCGTCAGGTTATAGCCAGCCTGCGTCAATACTTCATGGGCGCCGACAATCACATTCGGGAAAAATGGATTTTGAAACTCAGGGGCAATAAGCCCGATGGTATTGGTTTTGCTTTTGACCAGGTTATATGCCAATTGATTGGGTTGATAGTCCAATTGGTTGGCTTTTTCCAGAACAGCCTGCCTGGTTTCCGGACTGATATCGGCGTGATCGTGCAAGGCACGGGAAACGGTGGAATTGGACACACCAAGCGACCGGGCGATGTCGATGATCGTGGTCTGATGACGCTTTCTTTTCAGAGGCGAACTCGCAGACGGATCTCTTTCGGATTGTGTGAAATAGTAGTTGCAGGATTTGCAAAGATACCGTTGCCTTCCCCTCACATAGCCTGCCTTCATGATGCTATCCACCTGCCCGCACTTGACGCATTTGATCATGTTGATTGTATTATTTTAATACTATTATTTATCCCACGAAAACATTCGGGCACAGATTCAGCTGATGTGACCGCCATGGGTATATTTCCTACTTACCATTTCAGTGGCGGCAAATTTAAAAAAATACCATATTAAAAATGCATAAAACCATATATCGGCAACGTATCCGCAAACGTTGCCGATATTTTTTGATTTAATTCTGGAAATTCTTGTGGTATTATCTGCTCACACAGGCCGATTACGCTCTATATCTTTATCAAAAAAGGAGGTTTCTGGTATCGCTGATCCATGGAAATTTTTCACAATGCTCAGCTATATCCTGATCTGCCAGCTCTATCGATTTTGTACTATTCCTATTTTAAGAAAAATTAATCAACCCTAATGTCTGTTTCAATGAAGAAAAAAATACCCCATCTGTTTATGCTCCTCTTTTTTGGTCTGGGCATAACCCAATCTTTACTGGCACAATCGGGCAACGTAACCGGAAAAGTGACCGACGAAAAAGGCGAAGCGATCCCTGGCGCGAGCGTTACGATCAAAGGCACTCAGCAAGGCACTCTAACGACGGTAGAAGGTACCTATTCATTGGAAGCAGCCGGAAATGCCACGCTTGTATTTTCTTTTGTGGGTTATCTGAAGGAAGAAGTCGGAGTGAATAACCGCTCGAATGTGAACATCACCCTCCGTGCGGATACTAAAGCATTGGAAGAAGTAGTGGTAGTAGGCTACGGAACACAGCGCCGCGTGGAAACAACCGGTTCCATAGCGTCAGTTAAAGCGGCCGACCTCGTCCAAACCCCTGTTGCAAACATCGCACAAGGCCTTCAGGCAAGGGTTTCAGGTGTTCAGATCAATCAGAACTCCGGCGCCCCGGGCGGTAATATCAGCGTCCGGATCAGAGGCACCAACTCGATCAACGGGTCTTCGGAGCCACTTTATGTGATCGACGGTATCCAGATCTCCAACGGCGGCGGCATCACCGATGTCAGCCCGCTCTCCACCATTAACCCCAATGATATCGAGTCTGTTGAGGTCTTGAAAGATGCGTCCGCTTCGGCAATCTATGGTGCCAGGGCTGCAAACGGGGTCATTTTGATCACCACTAAAAGAGGTAAAAACGGGGCAACCCGCGTCACGTTCGACAGCTATTATGGCACACAGAAAGTAAATAAAACACTGCCCGTACTGAATGCCGCCGAATTTGCCCAATTGGAAAATGAAGTTTTTAAAAATAATTACTACCCGGACCCCGCGTCGCTTGGCGAGGGTGTCAACTGGCAAAGTTATATTTTCCGCAAAGCGCCGATCCAGAACCACCAGCTTTCGATCAATGGGGGCACCGAAAAAACGCAACTTGCTCTATCTCTCAACTATTTCGACCAGGAGGGAACATTCATCGGCTCCGGCTTCAAGCGCTATTCCTACCGCCTGAACCTGCACCACCGGATCAGTAAAAACATAAAGATCGGGACCAGCATCCTGGGAAGCTATTCTGTTAACGACGGCATCCAAACAGGCGGTGAAAACATCGGCGACGGCGGTGCAGTATTGTCGTCTGTGTTAGGCGCCGCCATAGGCGCGCCTCCTACTTTAAAACCCTATCGTGAAGATGGTTCTATATTTCCTTTTGGCGAACAGGCAGCCGGACAATACCGCGAGGTTGTCAACCCGCTTAATTTTGCAGCTGCTTTGAACAAAAGGGACATTAAAAGGACCCTCGCTAATTTATACGGAGAATTTAACCTATTTAAAGGACTTACCTACCGGGCCTCTTTCAATGTGGACCAGAGAGGAGAATTATACGATGGTTACTCTCCAAGATCGATCGTTAATAAAAGCGATTTGAACGACAACTCAGGTTCCGCTTCCAAAGCCAACGCCAATTACCTGGCTTTGCTCCACGAAAGTATCCTGACTTACAGTACCCATATTGGTAAAGACCATACATTTAAAGCCACAGCCGTATTTGGCACACAGCTGGAACAGTCCAATTCCAATAGCCTGAACGCATCCGGGTTCCCGAACGACGCTACCCAGAACGAGGCTGTTCAGCTCGCGTTGACTCGCACAGTGAGCAGCAGCAGGAGCAGCCAACGCCTTGATTCGTACATGGCGCGGGTCAACTATGGTTTCAAAGACAAATTGTTCCTGGACCTCACGGCTCGGGTAGATGGCTCCAGCAAATTCGGTGCAAACCATAAATATGGGGCCTTCCCCGCCATTTCAGCAGCCTACCGCCTGATAGAAGAATCTTTCATGAAGGACCTTTCATGGCTTTCCGATTTCAAATTGCGCGGAAGTTTTGGAGTAACCGGCAATGCCGGCGGTATCAACCCTTATCAGTCGCTTTCAACAGCTGCCTCTACCGGAAGCGACTATATGATCAACCACACCTATGTGACGGGGATCAACCCTACCGGAATTGCCAACCCGGACTTACGCTGGGAACGTTCGGTGCAAACCAACTTCGGAGTGGACCTGAGCATCCTCAACAACCGTGTGAGCTTTATTGCAGATGTATATCATAAAAGGACCGATGATCTGCTCTACGTAAAGACGTTGCCGCTGAGCTCCGGCTACGGTACCATCACTGGTAATTTTGCTTCATTGGAAAACAAAGGGCTGGAACTGGCTGCCAATGCACGAATCCTCAACGGTGTGCTGAAATGGGATGTTTCGGCCAATACTACCTTTAACAGGAATAAAGTCCTTAGCCTCGACGGCGGTATAACCAACGAACGTTTCGTGACCACGTACACCGTTTTAAAGGTAGGCGAACCGCTGGGTATGTTCAAGACTTATGTTTTCGACGGCATCAACCAGACAGGCGAGGCTATCCTTCCTGGATATGACGGAAGGATTGGCGGTCATAAAGTGAAAGATGTAACCGGCGACGGCCAGATCACCGCTGCCGATCAGGTGATCGTCGGAAACCCAAACCCCAAATTCATCTATGGCTTCTCCACCAATCTTGCATATAAGGGTTTCGACCTGGGCGTCTTTATTTCGGGATCGCAGGGAAATGATATTTACAATGCAAGCAGGCTGTCTTTCGAAAACCCGCTGGGTCAGCGCAATTTATTGAAAGGCGTCGTGAACCGCTGGTCGCCCACTAATCCCAGCAATCAGTATGTAAGCGCAGCGCAGGGTGGAAGACTTCCTATTTCGAGTTACGTAGTGGAAGATGGCTCCTATATGCGCTGCAAAAACCTGACACTGGGTTACACGTTGCCCAAGTTAAAGGGCTTCCAGGCGATCAGAGTGTACGTGAGTGCCAACAATCTTTTTACGATCACCAATTACAGCGGATATGATCCCGAGGTCAATACCTACGCAGGTTCCAATACGGTCATCGGCGTCGACAACTTCGTTTATCCACAATCCAGGTCATTCCTAGGTGGCCTACAGGTCACATTCTAGATCCTCATCACTGATTTCATTGCATTATAATATGAGAAAGACGATCAAATTAACAGCCAGTCTGAGTATTCTGGGAGCCACTCTTCTGCTTCCCTCCTGTCAACTGGACGAAACGATTTATTCATCCATTTACACAGAAGATTTTTACAAAACAGCAGCCGACGCGGAAAAAGGCCTCGTGGCCGCATACGGGGCATTTGGAAGCCTTGGCGGAGGACCTGCACTTACCCTGATCGCGGATTTCAGCGACGACCAGACTTACCCTCGCGGTGTGGTTGGCAGAAACACGCTCACCATGTTCACTTATGATGTCAATTACACCACTCAGAAAAGCAACAGCCGAGTCAACGAATCCCCGCAGCAGATCTGGCAGTCGTGTTACAGCGGTATTGAAAAAGCCAACTGGGTTATCGCCAAAGTACCCGACGCTACCATGGACGAGGTACGTAAAAAACAGATCCTGGGAGAAGCATACTTCCTGCGTGCGTTCTATCATTGGTTTCTGTCCAAAAACTTCGGGGACATACCGGTTAAAATCACACCCAGCTATACAGAAGAAGAAGCTTTGACCGCCAAAAGCCCCAAAGCTGATGTTTATAAGCAAATTTATGCGGATCTGGATCTGGCCACTTCGGCGGGACTTACTTCGTTTCCAACAGTGGCAAAAGGCCGCGTTTCCAATGAGGCCGCCATGGCGCTTTATGCCAAAGCTGCATTATACAATGATGATTGGGGCAAGGCACTGGAAAAAGCGAAGCTGGTTATCGCTTCCAACAAACATGCACTTTTGCCGAATGTATGGGATGTTTATCGCTACGATAACGAAGACGCGGCGCGGCTGGAGAACATATTTGCCTATGAGGCCGATCCGGTATCTCCCGGATTGGGCCATCAGTTGGTAGGCCTGTGCGGACCAGCGGGCAGCGCGGCACCGGCCTATGCCAGAACTTCTTATGGTTCTATGTTCGCCTACCAATCGTTTTTCAATTCTTTCGATCCAAAGGACGCCCGCAGGACGCTTCTTGATACTAATTACGTTGATAAATCAGGAAAAACGGTAGCACAGAAAAACATTACCCCGATTACTACGGATGGTGTTTTGATCAAAAAATACCAGGACCCGGTTTCGACCATTGGAATGATCCCCAATATTCCGATCCTTCGCATGGCCGATGTGTACCTGATTGCCGCAGAGGCAGAAGCGCGCCTGAACGGGCCAACCGCCGATGCCTATGCATATGTAAATGCGATCCGCAAGCGCGCCGGCCTGCCGGACCTGAAAACAGGCCTTACCAAAGAAGCCTTTGTGGATGCCGTGATACAGGAAAGGGCCTGGGAGTTTTTCGCAGAAGGCGACCGCTGGTATGATCTGACCCGTACCAACAAATTCCTGACAGTCATCCCAAAAGCTGTAAACAGCGTGTACCCGGTCAGAAATGTAACTGCTAAAAATCGCTACTTCCCGATACCGCAGGACGAGATCAACGCGAACTCGAAACTCGAACAAAATCCGGACTGGAAATAACACGATGCTCTTCCACGTCATTTTCTTTTTGCTGACGGCTTTTCATTCCCCCAGTCCGGGGAATGAAAAGGTACGTGAGTTCAGGGTTATAGAAAATGATACGCTGACTTACACCTTAAAACTCGCTCTCGACGAATCGGGCCGGCCACAATATTTTTTCAGGAACATCTTCACGCCGGTTTGCTATACCGGCGAGTGCAAACCAGTTTATATCAATTTTTATTGGGACCTGCTCGGGAATTACATAAAGTATGATTTGCCAAAAGGGAAAATACTGACCAAAGTAGACCACGACGAGTTTAATCAGGAGGACTATGAAAAGTTACAGGACATTCTCGCACAGTCCAACTCCATTTTTGCCGATTTAAAAATGGAAGACCTGATCGTAAAAGGCACCGAAGATCTAGCCGATTCTGTGGATGCAAAAGCCGGGGCCACTTTAAAAACGATCAAAAATCAGGTGATCGACGGAGCGGTTTATACTTGCTTTACGCTATGGAAAATCGCTTACGGAACAGCAGTCCCCGAAATGAAAAAGATCATCGAAGGCTACAAAAGCGAACAGCTTCTGCACAGCTTTCTGACCAGCAACAATTACCATTACCAGTATTGGGCGATGGAGAAAGTGATAGACCCGAAAGGCAATGTCCAGCCTGGCTATGAAGGCGATATTGAAAAAGTGATTGGAGGAAAAAACATTTTCATCGCAAAAAACACCTTGCAGCGGGTAAACGACAGATTTTTAACGGGGCAGAAAAGGCAGGACTGGCTTTGGGAAACCTATCAAAAATCCTCCTACACATTGCAGGTCGCCATTCTGAAAAAGCTCCAATCGATTGCTATCAATGATTCATTGAAGAATAATCTAAAAGCGAGTCTGGAAAAATCGAATGAAGAACAAGCGTCGCTTATCAATCAAATACTGACAAAAAACTAATCATGAAAGATATCTCTGCCAATTTCTCTAAATCTCACTCTGAGATTCTCAGAAAAAATCTCTCTGGGATGATCTGCAAAATTCTATCAGAGATCCCCGAGCTGAAGCCCGGGGCAATCGAATCTATTTGGCTCGCCGAATTCAATAAGTGGCAAGCCAATTTCATTTTCTGTCGGCTTAAGCCGACGGGCAACGGTGCGGCGGGAATTGCTATCGCAATGCTCTCCCTTTTTTCATTTTGCGCAGCGGCACAAAATCATGTTTTCGTGGAAACTGAATCCTTTACGGACAAAGGCGGCTGGGTGATTGACCAGCAATCATTTGTGGTGATGGGTTCGTCCTACATCATGGCGCACGGCATGGGGCGCCCCGTCAAGGATGCGACTACTAGCGTGAAATTCCCGAAAACCGGCAGGTACAAAATATGGGTCAGGACTAAAGATTGGGCCCCGTTCCCTAAAGGACCGGGAAAATTCGAGATCAGTATCGATGGCAGGAAAGTCAACCAGGTATTCGGGTCGAGCGGATCGGATGTATGGAAATGGTACGATGGCGGCGAAACAGACATCAAAACAGATCAGGTGAAGCTGACATTGAAGGACTTAACCGGCTTCAACGGACGCTGCGATGCGATTTTGTTTACCGACGACCTGAAATTTACACCTCCTAATGATTTTGAAGCGCTGACCGCATTCCGTAAAAAACTGCTGAACCTGACCGATAAACCCGTCGAAGCAGGACGGTTTGACATAGTGGTCGTCGGTGGTGGCGTTGCCGGGACTTGCGCTGCTATTTCCGCTTCCCGAATGGGCCTGAAAGTAGCGCTGATCCAGGACAGGCCCGTCTTAGGCGGCAATAACAGTTCTGAGATCCGCGTGCACCTGATGGGTGATGTGGACAAAAATCATTATCCCAAACTGGGACGTATTGTAAGGGAAATGGACAACGGGGACCCTGGAAATGGAAACCCGGATGCCAAAGAATATGGTGACGCCCGCAAAATCTCGATTGTGAAAGCAGAGCCCAATATTTCACTATTCCTAAATACCCATGTTTACAAAGTTGAAAAGGAGAATGATATCATTACCGCAGTAGTGGGCAGGGATATCGCAACCAATAAAGAAACCCGCTTTGCGGGCTCATTCTTCTCCGATTGTACCGGCGATGGAACAATTGGTTACCTGGCCGGCGCGGAGTTCAGAATGGGACGTGAAAGCAAGGCCGAAACCGGGGAATCCTTAGCAGCTGACAAGGCCGATGATTTCACATTGGGCACCTCCAACCTGTGGGCCTCATTGGAAAAAGACTCTGTCTCGTCCTTTCCCGAAACGCCCTGGGCGATCCAGTTTTCGGACGAATACCATATCGATGAGCCCAAGGCCGACTGGCAGTGGGAAACAGGATTTGGTAATTTCAATACCATTACCGATGCCGAGAAGATACGCGACCACAACCTCCGGGCGATCTACGGAAACTGGTCGTATCTGAAAAAGAACAAACCCGCCAAATATGCGAAACGTGAACTGGCCTGGGTGGCTTACATTGGCGGAAAGCGCGAGTCGCGACGCATGATCGGCGACCATATCCTCAATCAAATGGATATACAGGAAGGTAAGTTTTACCCCGATGGCTCGGTAACTGCCACCTGGACGATCGACCTGCATTTCCCCGACGCGAAAAACAGCCAGTACTTTGAGGGACAAGAGTTTTTTGCCGGAACCAAACACATCAAAGTAGCGCCCTATACAATCCCTTACCGCTGTCTTTATTCCAAAAACATCCAAAACCTGTTCATGGCCGGACGGAACATCAGCACCACGCATGTCGCATTCGGCAGCACGCGGGTAATGCGTACCTGCGGGATGATGGGCGAAGTAGTTGGCTTTGCAGCCTATCTGACGACCAAATACAAAACCACGCCAAGAGGAGTTTACACCGATCACCTGCCTGAACTGATGACGATCCTGAAAGGCGAAACCGTAGCGCCACAGCCTTAATGAGATACGCCCTGCTTTTTTTAGTTATTTTCTTGTCTCCAAGGTTGGTACGCGTCCCTCAGTCAGCTTCCCGCCTACCGTCAGCTAAAGCAAACGGTCACTTAGCTAGCGCTCCGGGGCGAGTCCGGCAGCCCAGTCAATTACCGTTGACTTTAGTCGAAGGAAAGGCACAAAGTCACTTTGCTGACGAGCCTCGGCGAACCCACAAGCCCAGTCAACTACCGTTGACTTCAGTCGAAGGAAAAGCACAAAGTAACTTAGCTAACGCGCCGCGGCGAATCCACAAGCCCAGTCAATTACCGTTGACTTCAGTCGAAGGCTTGGCCCAGGGAACTACCTACCACGTTAAGTACTACGACCAGCTAAACAGGAATTTTAAGTCAGAAATAGATTCAATTCTTCAAGATTTCGACCATAGCCTGTCGCTCTATAACCCGGAATCAGAACTCAGCAATTTCAACAAAAACGATGCTATCACTTTCAAAACGCCTTATTTCTATCCGGTTTTGAAAAAATCACAGGAAGTATATCAAGCCACAAACGGCGCTTTTGATCCTACTGTCATGCCGCTTACGGAAGCTTATGGATTTGGGGCAAAAATGGTTGAAGACCCTGAAAATGTGAATGTGGACTCTCTCCTGAAACTGGTTGGCTTTCAGAACATTCAGTTTGATTCAATCACGATCCGGAAAAACAAAACCGGTGTGAAACTGGATTTCAATGGCATTGCGCAGGGTTATTCGGTTGATGTCATAGCAGCTTTTTTAAAAAACAGGAACATCGACCGGTATATGGTTGAAATTGGCGGCGAGGTACTTTGTGAAGGATTAAAAGAGGAAGGCAAGTCCTGGGTAGCAGGTATTGAAGACCCGCTGCATCCGGGATCCCTGGTTGCCACGGTAAGCCTCCATGGCAAAGCCATGACGACTGCCGGAAATTATCACAATCATTTTACACGCCATGGGCAGGTTTTCAATCATATCATCAATCCCAAAACCGGCTCGATGGAACAGACTGCGCTATTGAGCGTCACCGTATTTGCTAAAGACGCCATAACCGCCGACGGCTACGATACCGCGTTTTTTGTGATGGGATTGGAGGCGACGAAAGCTTTTTTATCCGAAAGAAAAGACCTGGATGCCTACCTGATTTATACCAATGCAAAAGGCGGCGTGGGCATTTTCGCGACCGAAGGGATCAAGAATTTAATTAAAGAAACCACCAGACCATGAGATTATATTTCGCTGCTTTTATATGTTTTACAGCTCTTTCCAATGCTTACGGACAGAAAAAATACGCGGGCAGTCTGTCCAATGAGCATATTGCCATTCACTTCCAGAAGAACGAAGGCAGTTTTGGAATTGCAAAAATTCTGATCAAAAAAGACGGAAAATGGGTCGAAGGGCTTACGCCATCTGGCGAATACACCTTGCTGTATTCCGACACAAAACCTTCTGCCGAGCCCAAAGAAACATTTGAAAAAATAACCGGCGGAAAATTTCCCGAAGACAATTACCATTACCAGCAGGAACAATGGAAGGAGAGCACCACGGAAGTTTCGCTGAACAAGGCCGGCCAGGTTTTTCACTTCCTGCCAGGAACTCTTTTGGTTAAAAAAAATGAGCTGGAATTCACCCAGGAAACCGAAGTGGCGACAGTCAAAGCCAACTGGAAACTGGACCCGCAATTTCCGGGTGACATTCAGGTAACCATGCGATTGGTCCCCCGAAAAAAGGGATATTTCTCATTGGCAACACCAACATTGGCTTTTGTTCCGGTAAGCCAGATGGCATGGACATCGGTACCGGGTTACTTTCAAGGGAATTTTATCCAAAAGAATTTTGCATTGGCATACGCTTATGGCCATGGTATTCCCGACAGGCCGGTGGTTTATCGCGAGAGGTGCGCGACGACGTTAAGTCCGTTGGTAAGTACCAAAAACGGCATTACGCTTTCCGTTATCCCCGAGCCTGGACTGGCGCGGGACCCCTGGGCAAAAGATAAAATTACGCAAACCGATTGGCAGCTAGGGCTTTCGCACATGAACAGGAAGGCGCAGCTTTCGCCGACATTATACTACCCGGTTTTAGGTGAACAAAAATCAGAACGCAATGCGGGTGAGGAAATTGGCTACTCGTTCCGTTACAGCCTGAGTGCCGGTGACTGGTTTGGGGCCATCAAGCACGCGGCAAATGATATTTACAAATTCCATGAAACATTAAGTCTGCGACAAAGCAAGCAGGCGCTGACCGATCGCATTGAAAAGATGCATCATTACCTCACCGATCCCAAAACTTCACTTTGGAATATCGAAGAATTTGAGGGAAAACAAATCGGCGCACAATCGTACCTCGGTGGTGTGGTCGGCTCCGATAAAGACGCAATGAAAAACGCGGATTACGGTGCAATGTGGATGCTGGCCCATGCGACCAATGATCCCGAATTGAAGGAAAAAGTATTGCCGCCCGCATTGAATTTCAAATTGGTGCAGCAGGAAACCAAAAAAGGCTTTTTCGACGGCGCTATTGAAGGGCAGTATTACCTGGCCAAAAGCAAAAAGTTCGTGGAAGAATGGGGCGAAGTCGTCGAGCCCATCGCGCTGACTTATTATGTGTTACTGGATATGGGTAACATGCTTTTGTTTGAACCCAACAACACCGAATTGAAAGAAAGGCTGCGGTTGGGGGCCGACAAACTCCTGAGCTGGCAAAATGCCGATGGCAGCTGGGCCGTAGCCTACGACCGGAAAACAGAGCAGGAATTATTCAAAGATATTAAAGATGTAAGACCAACATTCTACGGAATGATCGTCGCTTACCGGCTTTTAAAAGACGAAAAATACCTGAAAGCCGCGCAGAAAGGGGCTGATTGGTTTGTGAAAAATGCCGTGGAAACCGGCGCGTTCCTGGGCGTTTGCGGCGATGCGCGCTATGCTCCCGATTTTGCAACCGGGCAATCGGCACAGGCGCTTTTGGATCTGTATGATTTGACGAAAAACAAAAAATACCAGGATGCGGCGGTGACCTGCGCCAAGATTTATACGGCGTCGATCTACACGCATCCCATCGCAAATCATAATCCAAAAATAGTCAATGGTACCTCCCGCGAGGATTGGGAGATCAGCCAGACGGGTCTGAGTTTCGAGCACGGCGGCATTTTTGGTTCTGCAACGCGGCATGGGCCTATCCAATTAGCAAGCCACGCGGGGTTATTTATCAGAATGTACCAACTCACCGGCGAACAGATTTTCGCCGATATGGCGCGTTCGGCAGCCATCGGACGTGATGCATTTGTAGACAGCAAAACCAGCGTTGCCTCCTACTATTGGAACGCCATGAACAGGGGCGCAGGCCCCTACCCGCACCACGCATGGTGGCAGATCGGCTGGATCACCGATTATTTGCTATCGGAAGTCGCATTGAGATCAGAAGGAAAAATCATATTCCCCAGAGGATTTGTAACCCCCAAAGTAGGCCCGCACCAGACTTATGGTTTCGAGCCGGGAACTGTATTTGGCGATAAAGCGAAACTGGTGATCCTGGAAGGATTCGCAGTGCCTGACAAGCCTGCAATCGACGTCATCACCGCCAAATCGACTTCGAAAAACAGCATTTATGTGGTGCTGCTGAACAATGGTGCAGCGCCAAGTGACTTTTCTTTGAAACTTGATGAGAGTAAGATGGGGGAATCGAAGAAGATAGCAGCCATAAAGTGGCTGGGAAATAGTCAAAGCGCTAACATGAAACAGATTAATATTACTGCATTTGGCATTAAGACCATTGAAATTAAATTCTAATGACAACTCACTCTTTCTCTCTCTAATTTCCGTCGCCTGAAGGCGTCGGCAAGTGATTTACAGTTAGTTCCCGTCACCTTGAGGTGACGGATGACAATATGAACAAATTTTTTTATGACCAACACCATTGATACCATTGTCATTCTCGTCTTTTCCGCGTTCGTGATGGGCATTGGGATGTTATTCGCAAGGACGGGAAGAAATTTGAAATCGTTTTTTGCCGGAGGCGAAGCGGTCCCCTGGTTTATCGGGGGGCTGTCGCTTTTCATGAGTTTTTTCTCTGCAGGCACATTTGTAGCCTGGGGCTCTATTGCCTATAAACATGGCTGGGTGGCGATCACGATCCAATGGACGATGTGCATCGGCGCGTTGATCACCGCGCTTTATCTCGCTCCTCGCTGGAAAAGAACGGGTGCGTTAACAGCTGCGGAATTCATTCGCGAGCGGCTTGGCTTGCCGGTCCAAAAGACCTATATCTTCATTTTTACGCTGGTTTCGGTTTTTATCAAAGGCTCGGTTTTGTATCCTGTTGCCAAGCTCGTTAGTGCTTCGCTGGATCTGCCACTTGTGCCCTGCACGATTGGACTGGGGCTTTTTATGATTGCCTATACGGCGGTCGGCGGGCTTTGGGCCGTGATGGTCACGGATATTTTGCAATTCGTGGTTTTATCGGCGGCGGTTTTCATCTTGCTTCCGTTGTCATTTGATAAAGTGGGCGGCTGGGATGGTTTTAGCAAAGCGGTTCCCGATGATTTTTTCAATTTGTTGAATGGGGAATATACCATCGGTTTCGTCGCCGCATTTGTCATTTATCATATCTGCTACATTGGTGGTAACTGGACGATGGTGCAGCGCTACACCAGTGTGGACAGCGAAAAATCCGCCAAAAAAGTGGCCTTTCTTTTCGCAGGATTGTACCTGATCAGTCCGGTGATCTGGATGTTTCCGCCGATGATTTATAAGGCAATCAATCCTTCGCTAACCGGTCTGGATACGGAAAATGCCTATCTGATGATCTGCAAACTGGTGTTACCTCCCGGGTTATTGGGGTTAATGCTCACAGGAATGTATTTCTCCACTTCGGCCAGCGCCAATACCGCGTTGAATGTCGTTTCGGCGGTTTTTACCAACGATATTTATAAAGGAATGGTCAACCCGAAGGCTTCGGACAAACAGCTGATCCGGGTTGCGCGGGGTTCTTCGTGGTTTTTTGGACTGGGTATGATCGGGATTGCGCTGATGGTCCCGGCGGCTGGGGGTATTGTGGAAGTTGTTTTGAGCATTTCGGCTATATCCGGAGGGCCGCTTCTTGCACCTCCGCTTTGGGCGTTGTTTTCCAAAAGACTGAACAGCAAGGTCACATTGTGGGTTACAGGTATCGGGCTGAGTGTCAACCTGTTTTTCAAAATCCTTGCCCCGCTCCTATTGGACTTCAAACTATCCAGGGGTATGGAAACCATTGTAGGCGTGGGACTTCCCCTTTTGCTCTTGCTGGCTTACGAGCTTTGGGCCGGCTCTAAAGATATCATTGCCAAAGAGTATCTGACTTACCTTGAAACCAAAGAACAAAAGCGCATTGACGCATTGGAGATCAATGCAGAAGAAGCGATGGAGATCAAACGTCAGAACCGGTTTGGCTTGCAGGTGATTGCGGGTGCATTGCTTTTTACGGCAGTGATGCTTTTTATATTGAGTGTTTTGACCACTTCCGGGGCAATGATCACGGCTGGCGTAGCGACGGTTGTTCTGCTTTCTTCTTTGATTCCGTTCTCGGCGTCGAGGAAGGTTATTATACATGAGATTTTACCAATTCAAGAAAATCATCTGCACGAATAACTTAAATCCTTTTGAATCCTTTCTACCCTTTTTATGAATTATAAATTTAAAACATTCCTGCTGCTAGTGCTCGTTTTGACCTTAGAGACTGGTTTTGCCCAATACAAAATCCGTGATAAACACGCAATTCCGCTGCATGGCGAATGGCTGTTTGCGCTCGATCCGGCCGAAACGGGCGTGACAGGTAAATGGTATATGGATAAGGTCGCGCAAAGCAACCGGCTCGACAAGGTAACGGTGCCGCATTGTTTTTCGGCCGATCCCCGATTCGAACATTACACCGGAACGGCCTGGTATCGCAAGAATTTTCCGTGGAAACCGGTCGCCGGCAAGCGCATCATCCTGCATTTTGAAGCCGCTTATTATCAAACGCATGTCTGGCTCAATAATCAAAAAATAGGCGAGCACGAAGGTGGTTATACACCTTTCAGTTTCGACGTGACTGATTTTCTGAAAGACGGCGATAACCTGCTGGCGGTTTCTGTCAACAATGATACCTGGAAACCGGGCACCATTCCGGGGGCGAAGGATAATGGCGAAATCAATGATCCTTTTATGGGCTGGCTAAATTATGGTGGATTGATCAGGCCGGTATATTTGACGGTAGAGCCGGAAATTTATGCCGAAAACCTGAAAATAGATGCGCTACCTGATCTCGCCAAGGGTACCGCCATTCTGAAAACCAAAATCAGGGTTCGCAATGCTTCCAAATCGGCTGCTTCTCCTAAAATCACTTACCAGATTATTTTCAATGGAAAACCGGTCCCTGCCCATATGAAAGGTAAATCTGAAAGCATTGGCGCCGGGCAAACCGCACTGGTAGAAGCAGAAACAAGCCTTTCAGCTACGCAGGTGAAGTTATGGGAGCTGGACGATCCGAATTTATACCAATTAAAGGTCACTGTGGGGGAAGACTCCATTGCTTCGAATTTTGGGATCAGAAAGGTGGAAGTGAAACATGCACAGTTGCTTTTAAATGGAAAATCCATTCGTGTCGGGGGCGGAAACCGGGTCGTAGACTATCCCGGACTTGGCTCAGTGGAACCGGATTGGCTGATCGAAAAGGATTTTAGATTGATGAAAGAGGCAGGTATGGAGTTCCAGCGGCTCACGCACTACACCCCCTCGGAATACTTCTACGATCTGGCCGACCAATATGGCATGCTGATCATCACCGAGGCCGGGAACTGGCAGCTTACGCCCAGACAAATGGACAACGACACGATCCGAAAAAAATTCCGCTCACAGTTTACCGAGATGGCCGGACGCGACTGGAACCACCCGTCGGTGATCGCTTATAGTGTCGGTAATGAGTACTATTCCGACAGCCCTGCCGGCCAGCGCTGGACGAAAGATATGATCGCTTTTGCGCGCGAACTGGATCCGACACGGCTTTACACATTTGCTTCCATGCGTTTGAATGCATTCCAAAAGAAACCGGAAGAAGAATCGAGCCAGTATGTTGATTTTGTTTCTACCAATACGTACGGCAATCATGCCAAAGTACTGGACCACATTCATACCTTATATCCCGACAAACCGATCCTGGTAAGTGAATGGGGCGTGCGGGCCGATGCCAAAGATGAAGCCTTTCAGGCTCAGCATATCACGGACCTGATGGTAGAATTCAGGAAAAGGCCATATGTGGTGGGTACCTCCTGGTGGACCTACAACGATTACCAAAGCCGCCACCACGGAACCAACGCAAACGGCTACCGCCCCTGGGGCATTGTCCGTGGCGATCGATCCTTTCGACCGGCCTACACGGTTCATCAAAATGAATATTCGCCGGTGACCATCGAAAAAATGGGTTTCAAGACCGGCGGGCAGGGCGATCATCAGCTTACGGTTCGCATCCAGGCGCGAGGCGACTTCCCAGCAAGGGTAATCAAAGGATATCAATTGAAAGCAAACGCTATCAGCATCACATTGCCCGATTTGAACCCGGGCGAATCGAGTGAAATAGACATTCCGGTAACTGGTTTTGACAAACAAATCCACATCAAAATCTCAAAACCAACCGGCTTCACGGCCATTGAAACAGACCTTGAATTGAAATAATTATAAATCGTTGTTCCGGCCCTTTGCAAAATGCCGGACAAAAAGTAACGACCTGACAAAATGTTAAGAGAAGAAGGATCTGATAAAAGAGCGCCGAAAACCATTGCATCCTCGGCAGACCTGGTAATTGTGGGGGGAGGATTGACCGGCACCTGTACCGCGATTACCGCAGCGCGGGCGGGCCTGAACGTGACGCTGATCCAGGACAGGCCGGTGCTGGGAGGAAACTGCTCGAGCGAAGTGCGGCTCTGGATATTGGGCGCTACTTCTCACATGGGCAATAACAATCGCTGGGCGAGGGAAGGCGGCGTGATCGACGAGATCATGCTGGAAAATATATACCGGAATCCGGACGGCAACCCGCTGATCTTCGATACGGTATTATTGGAGAAGGTCGTGCAGGAAGAGCATATCACGCTTCTCTTAAATACCGCTGTTTACGATCTGGATAAAAATACAGAAACTGAATCTATCACCGCAGTACATGCATTTTGCAGTCAGAACAGCACCAAATACACGGTTACCGCTCCCCTTTTCTGCGACGCTTCCGGGGACGGGATCGTCGGGTTTCTGGCTGGGGCTGCTTTCCGAATGGGAGCTGAATCCGCTGACGAGTTTGGTGAAAAATTTGCACCTGACAAGGCTTACGGCGAGTTATTGGGTCACTCTATGTATTTCTATTCGAAAGATGCAGGCCGCCCTGTCAAGTTCATTCCGCCATCCTTTGCATTGCAGGATATTACCGAAATCCCCCGTTATAAAACCTTCAACCCGAAGGATTTCGGGTGCAGGCTTTGGTGGCTGGAATATGGCGGAAGATTAGATACCGTCCACGATACCGAAAAAATCAAATGGGAATTATGGAAAGTGGTTTATGGTGCCTGGAACCATATTAAAAACTCCGGCGAATTTCCTGAATCCGAAAATATGACGCTGGAGTGGGTCGGTACCATCCCCGGTAAGCGGGAAAGCCGTCGTTTTGAGGGGGATTATTTGCTAAAACAGCAGGATATTGTAGAGCAAAAAGCGTTTCATGACACAGTCGGTTTCGGCGGCTGGAGTCTCGACCTGCATCCTGCTGATGGTGTTTACAGTGACCAATCGGGTTGTAATCAATGGCATAGCAAAGGGGTTTACAGCATTCCCTACCGTTGCTATTACAGTAAAAACATCAATAATCTTTTCATCGCTGGCCGGATCATCAGTGCCACGCACGTGGCTTTTGCCTCAACCAGGGTGATGGCGACAAGTGCCATGGGCGGGCAGTCTGTCGCAATTGCAGCTTCGATTGCTAAGAAATACGGTTGTTCCCCACGCGAAGTGGGTGAGCTGCACCTGAAAGAATTGCAATTGGAGTTATGGCGTTCGGGCCAATACCTGCCTCAGACCAACATTACAGATCCGGAAAATCTGGTAGAAAAAGCGGTTGAAATAAGCGCATCTTCCAGTTTAAAGCTGAAAAGTCTGCCGGGATCGGATCATTGGGCTGCCATTGAACATTCAGTGGCGCAGCTGCTTCCTGTAAAAGGGAAAATGCCTTCCATTACCGTTTGGATTGAAGCTTTGGAAGAAACTGAGCTGGTAACGGAGCTCCGTAAAAGCAGCAAGGCATTCAATCATACGCCGGATGTAACACTTGGTTCGAAAACCTTTCATTTGGGTGCAGGGAAGCATGAAATTACATTGGACTGGGTAGCCGAATTTGACGAGGAATGTTATGCTTTTATCTGTTTTATAAAAAACAGCAACATTAAAATCCAGTATAGCGATAAGCGGGTTACGGGGTTGTTAACGGTTTTTAATGCAACAAATCCCGCGGTTTCAAATTACGGGAAACAGGAACCGACAGAAGACTTAGGTGTGGATACCTTCGAGTTCTGGTGCCCCCAACGCCGGCCCGAAGGGCGTAATCTGGCGTTCAAACTGAGTGAGGCGATCACCTTGTTTGAGACGCAAAACATCCGCAATGGCCTGCATCGGCCAATAGCCTCCCCCAATGCATGGGTGGCAGATCCCGCCGACCGCAGACCTCAGATTGGCATTCAATGGGAAGAGCCGGTTACGATTTCCAGGGTCGACCTTGTATTCGACACAGACTTTGACCATCCGATGGAAAACGTGATTTATGTTCATCCTGAAACAGTTATGCCGTTTTGCGCTACTGAAATCGGCATTTATAACTGCAAGGATGAGCTCGTAGCCAGCATCTCCGACAACCACCAGACCAAGAGAACCATCCATTTTTCCGAGCCGGTAACGACGCAATACCTCAAAGTCAGGGTAATCAATCCCAACCCCGATATACCCGCATCGCTGATGGAAATACGATGCTATTGATTGGAGCTCTGTGTTTTTTATTCTTTGAAAACTAACAATTTGATCTTAAATTTACCGCCCTGAATAGCAAACATCCGTTTGCTATTTTATTGAAAGTTTACTCTATAATAATAGTATACTACATAGACTTTGAAGGAAGCGGCGGACTTTTTACCCTCATCTGAAACAAATTCTTCTAATTGGGAATCACTCGATGTGGCTTACATCGCAAGTGGTGATCCTGAGGAAGATCGCCGTCTGGCGGTTCTGGCGAGAGAAAAAGGTCAGGTGGTGTATCTTCGGGATCTGCCGGAAGAATCTGACATCCGGTTCGCAAATGCTCCCGCAAATGCATACCAACAAAAGGCCTCCCCTCCTGTTTCCAGGAATAATACAAAAATACCGCTAACCTGGGAAACGATTCAGCAGAAGATTTGGGCGGCAACAATCAGAAAAAGAAGCCGCACAGAAGTCGCGGTGAATATCTTCTCAGCGATCGCCTTGATGATCGTGGGTCATTTGCTTTTCACTTTTTTTACCTACGACCGCCTTACTGTTCTCTGGAACGACCTTGAACTAAACGAAAATTTCTTTTACTATGTCCTCGGCGGGTTTGTGGCGCAAATGATCGATGGCGCATTGGGCATGGCTTACGGCGTTACGGCGTCCACGTTTTTGTTGACTTTGGGCGTACCGCCATCTGCGGTAAGTGCAAGCGTACATACTTCCGAAATCTTCACAAGCGGTGTTTCAGGTTATATGCACCTGAAATTCGGCAATGTGAACAGCAAGCTGTTCAAGAAGATTTTGTTCCCTGGCGTGCTCGGCGCAATCACCGGGGCTTACCTGCTTTCATCGCTTGAAGGATATATTTTCATCATAAAGCCTTTGGTGGCAGTATACACGTTGATTCTGGGAATTCTTATTATTCAGAAAGCGTTGAAGAAACGTGTCGAAAAACGGCCTATCAAGCAAATAGGCTGGCTGGCAATGGCGGGAGGCACGCTGGATTCGATCGGGGGAGGCGGCTGGGGGCCAATCGTAACCTCCACTTTGATCGCCAGAGGACGTCATCCGAAATATACCATCGGCTCAGTGAACCTGGCTGAATTTTTCGTCTCACTGGCAAGCTCGGTAACATTCATCAGCATCATCGGATTCTCGCATTGGCAGGTTGTACTGGGTTTAATATTAGGAGGGATGGTTTCCGCACCTATAGCAGCAAACTTGTCGAGACGGCTGCCGATCAAAACGATGATGATCATGGTAGGTACCATCGTCGTAATTGTTAGTTTGAGGATTATCTATATGGTTCTGAGCAGCTTATAGCCGCACAGGACCTGGAAGTAACATGAGAATTTGAATTAAGTAAATACTTAAAAGGCTAACAGCTAACAGCTAACGGCCAATCGCTAAATAATGAAAAAACAAACCAGGGCGATACGTACGCAGACACCAAAAACGAAGTATCGCGAGCATTCAACCCCTCTTTTCCTGACCAGCAGCTTCACTTTTGAGAGTGCGGAGCAGGGAAAAGCGCTCTTTGAAGAGACTGAGGAAGGCAACATTTACAGCCGTTTTTCCAATCCTTCCGTCCAGGAATTTGTGGACAAGGTGTGTTACTTGGAAGATTGTGAAGATGGCGTTGCCACTGCAACTGGTATGGCGGCAGTATTCGCAAGCATGGCTGCATTGCTGAAAAGCGGCGATCATATCATCGCAAGCCGCGCATTGTTCGGCTCTGCGCATCAGGTGATTACGCAGATTCTGAGCAAATGGGGTATTACGCATACTTACCTTGATGCGGATGCAAGCGAGGCTGATTGGGAAGCGGCGGTACAGCCCAATTCCAAAATGGTCTATCTGGAAACACCATCCAACCCGGGCCTGGACCTTGTTGATCTCGCCATGATCGGAAAGCTTTGTAAAAAGCATAACCTGATTTTCAACGTTGATAACTGCTTTGCTTCCCCTGCATTGCAAAACCCTGCCGAATTTGGCGCTGATCTGGTTTTGCATTCGGCTACGAAGTTCATGGATGGCCAAGGCCGCGTTCTGGGAGGAATTGTGGTTGGCAAAAAAGAGTATATCAAAGAGTTACGCTTTTTCTGTCGCCAGACGGGGCCGTCTATGTCTCCATTTAATGCCTGGGTTTTGAGCAAAAGTCTTGAAACACTTGGATTGAGAATGGAAAAGCACTCACAAAATGCATTGGCCTTGGCGGAAGCATTGGAGAAGCATCCTGATGTGAAGCAGGTTAAGTATCCTTTCCTGGAATCGCATCCGCAGCATGAATTGGCGAAACAACAAATGACCGCCGGCGGAGCGGTGGTTACCATTGAGCTGGAAGGTGGCTTTGAGAGGGTAGCTGCCTTTATGGATGCATTGGAGATTGCGTCATTATCCTCTAATCTGGGAGATACCAGAACAATTGTAACCAACCCGAATACCACCACGCACGCCAAGCTAAAACCCGAAGAGAAAAAAGCTTTGGGCATCACCGAAGGTTTGATCCGCATTTCGGTTGGTTTGGAAGACATTGAAGATTTGATCGAAGACTTCACCCACGCCGTGGAGGTGTCGGTGAAAAGTGATATATTGGGGTAGTTTCCTTTAAATCAAAATTCAATGAAAACGGTAACGATTGACTTACCCGATTCTCTGGACACGGAAGAATTCGATTCGATTGAAGATTTGCATAACGATATTGCCAATGCATGATGCGCTGGTCATTGCAGATTCCAGTTGTCTGATTTTATGATCAAAAATTGAAGAGCTGGAAATATTAAAGAGTGTTTACAAGCAGATATACATTACGAAGGAAATAGCAGGAGAGTTTGGCAGCAAAATTCCTGACCGGATTGAAGTAAAAGAAGCTTCTAATCATGCGCTGCAATTGTTATTTGAGGACACACTGGATTTGGGAGAAGCCTCAGCATTAGCTCTGGCATTTGAAACAAAGGCTTGTACTGTAATCCTGGACGATCTAAAAGCCCGCAAAACAGCATCGAAACTAAATGTAAAAGTGACGGGCACAATTGGAGTGATTTTGAGTGGAAAAAAGGAGAATAAAATACCATCGGCTAAGTCGTATTTGACAAATACTTAAAACTGATTTCAGGATCAGTGACCGAATTATAAAAGAGGCTTTGAAAGAAGCCGGAGAACAATCACCATGAACGAGACCATTATATCCTCTCTGAACGCTGCGATTGCTGGCAAAAGTGAGACAGAAGCGCTGGCAACTTTGGCGGACCTGTTTCCGGGAGAAGTCGTTTTTTCAACTAGTCTGGGTTATGAAGACCAGGTGATCAGCGACTTGATTTTGAAGAACAATCTGAACGTTTCCATTTTTACATTGGATACCGGAAGGCTTTTTGCAGAAACTTATATGACGTTGCAAAAAACCAATAACCGCTACGACACCAAAATAAAGGTTTACTATCCTCAGACGACCTCCGTTGAAAACCTGGTGAGCACCAAGGGGCCGCTAAGCTTTTATGATTCTGTTGAAAACCGCAAAGAATGCTGCTTTATCCGTAAAGTGGAACCTTTGAATCGCGCGTTAAAAGGCGCCAAGATCTGGATTACCGGTATCCGCGCTGAACAATCGGGAAACCGCCACGATATGCCGCAGCTGGAATGGGACGAAGCGCACCAGCTGGTGAAGTTCCACCCTATTTTGAACTGGAACTTTGAGGAGGTTAAACATTATGTAAAATCAAATGGCATTCCTTATAACCCATTGCACGACAAAGGATTCGTGAGCATTGGCTGCGCACCTTGTACCCGTGCGATCCAGGAAGGCGAAGATTTCCGTGCCGGCCGCTGGTGGTGGGAGGATGAGTCTAAAAAGGAATGTGGCTTGCATGCCAAGTAATCGCAAGCCCTCAAAAAGTTAATTCTGCAAGAAAAATAACCAAGTATGTCAATTTCAGTTAAAGAGGCCTCAGGAATAACCGACGATCGCAGCGCCCCCGATTATCTGGACCAACTCGAAGCGGAGGCTATTTACATTATGCGCGAAGTGGCTGGCCAGTTTGAGAGGCCCGCACTTTTATTTTCGGGTGGAAAGGATTCCATTACCCTTGTTCATTTGGCTCAGAAGGCATTTGCACCAGGCAAGATCCCTTTTCCATTGGTACATGTAGACACCGGCCATAACTTCATCGAGGCCATTGAGTACCGCGACGAACTTGCAGAAAAAATTGGCGCCAAGCTGGTTGTGAGATATGTGGAAGATACCATCAAGGCGAAAGGATTGAAGGAACAAACCGGCAAGAATGCGAGCCGTAACTGGCTCCAGACTTTTACACTCTTGGATACCATTGAGGAATTTGAATTTGACGCCTGCATTGGCGGCGCTCGCCGCGACGAGGAAAAGGCGCGTGCAAAAGAGCGTATTTTCTCTTTCCGCGACGAATTCGGTCAGTGGGACCCGAAACGTCAGCGTCCTGAACTATGGAATTTGTTCAATGGACGGATTCAAAAAGGTGAAAACGTACGCGTTTTCCCGATCTCCAATTGGACAGAGCTGGATGTTTGGGCTTATCTGAAAAGAGAAGGAATCGCACTTCCATCAATCTATTTTGCGCACGAAAGAGAATTGATCCTGCGCGACGGGAAGCTGCTGAACAACACGCCTGTTATCGAATCAGATCCTGAGGATCAGATCGTGACCCGTCAGGTGCGCTTCCGTACGGTTGGCGACATGACCTGCACCGCGGCCGTCGAGTCAAGTGCAGCCACACTGGATGAAGTAATTGCTGAAATCACGATTTCGAGGATCAGCGAGCGGGGAGAAACCCGTATCGACGATCAGCAAACGGAAGCGGCAATGGAAGATCGCAAAAAAGGAGGGTATTTCTGATTCAATCATCGCACCGGCGACCCGGTCAAAAATAGTACAAGGTGGATTTATTAAGATTTATTACAGCAGGTTCTGTCGACGACGGCAAAAGCACATTGATCGGACGCCTGCTATACGATACAAAAAATATCCTGGCCGATCAGATGGAAGCGATCGAGCGTGCCAGCAAAACGCGTAATACGGGAGAAATCGACCTCGCATTGCTCACCGACGGCCTGCGTTCGGAGCGTGAGCAGGGTATTACCATAGATGTTGCTTACAAATATTTCCAGACACCTAACCGCAAGTTTATCAGCATTGACGCCCCGGGGCACATTCAGTATACCCGCAATATGGTTACCGGTGCCTCGAATGCCGACCTTGCGATCATTTTGGTAGACGCGCGCCATGGCGTAGTCGAGCAAACCAGGAGACATTCGCTCATTGCCTCCATGCTCGGTATCCCTCATGTAATCGTGGCGATCAACAAAATGGATTTGGTCGGAAATTCCGAAGATCGTTTTTTGGAAATAGCAAAAAATTACACCGATCTGGCGGAGAAGCTATCTATTAAAGACTTGACAATCATTCCTGTGAGCGCTTTGAACGGCGATAACATCGTGGAAAGATCGGAGAACATGAGCTGGTATACGGGTGAAACGTTGCTTTCGGTTCTTGAAACTGTCAACGTTTTGAAAGATCAGAACCAGGAAGACGGGCGGTTTGCGGTACAGTATGTGATCCGTCCTCAAACCGAAGAACTGCACGATTACCGGGGTTATGCCGGACGAGTCCAGAGCGGCACCTTCAAAAAAGGCGATCTGATCAAAGTACTGCCTTCCGAGCAGGAATCTAAAATTGCCAAAATCGAATTTGGTGGAAACGAAATCGAAGAGGCGTCTGTTCTAGAATCTGTGACGATATTGCTTGAAGACGATATCGATATCAGCCGGGGAGACAGCATTGTTTCAATCCATAATTCTCCGATCGTAAGCCAGGATATTGAAGCGCTGGTTTGCTGGATGGACGACAGAAAAACACTGAAACCAGGCAATAAATATGTCTTACAGCATGGAACGGCACGTTCGCGCTGCTCGGTCCGTGACATTGAATACCAGATTGACATTAACTCTTATGAGAAGCTGGACTCTGAGAGCCTGAAACTGAACGATGTCGCAAGGATCGTTCTAAGAACGGCCCAACCTATTGCATACGATCCCTATCAGAAAAACCGCGCAAACGGCTCAGCTATTCTGATTGATGAAACATCGAATGTTACCGTTGGGGCTTGCATGATTGAATAACATTGTCATCCTGAGCGGAGCGGCCGCCGATGTGGTCGAAGGAATTTTGCAGTACGCACTTCGACTCCGTTTAGCGTGAAAGCAAAAATATACTAGTCCCATAGACGATTAGAATACCATCATACCATGAGCGAAATAATCATATCCGACAAAGTATCCGCCGTTGCAAAGCGAGATATCATTGATTTAAACCATAAAATCAATGCATTTAACATAGGCGAAACTCCGGAAGAAGCATTCCGTAAATTCCGTCTGACGCGCGGCGTGTATGGCCAGCGCCAGCCAGGTGTACAAATGATCCGTATCAAATTACCTTACGGACGTATCACCGCCGACCAGCTTGTTCGCATTTCAGATACTTCCGATAAATTTGCGACCGGTAACCTGCACGCTACCACGCGTCAGGATATTCAGCTTCACTTTGTGAAACTTTCCGATTCTCCTCAGCTATGGGCCGATCTGGAAGATGCCGGGATTACATTGAAAGAAGCCTGTGGGAATACCATCCGGAACGTCACAGCCTCTTCGGTGGCAGGTATTGATCCCGACGAACCTTTCGACGTAACACCACTAACCCATTCCATATTCACTTATTTCCTTCGCAATCCAATCAACCAGGATATGGGAAGGAAGTTCAAAATAGCGGTTTCTTCTTCGGAGAAGGACTCTGCGCTGGCGTTTATCCATGATGTTGGATTGATCGCCAAAATGGGAGTGAATGCGGCCGGCGAACCGGTGAAAGGCTATAAAGTTTTAATTGGCGGTGGTCTGGGCGCTCAGCCTTTCTCCGCGCAAACCGCTTTCGAATTCCTGGAAGAGGAAAATGTTATTCCCTTTATAGAAGCATTGCTCCGTGTTTTTGACAGATACGGTGAACGTGTACGTCGTCATAAAGCGCGTATGAAATTTCTTCTGAATGACCTTGGTCTGGAAGAAATGATGGCAAAAGTGGAAGAACAACGTGTTGCTCTTAAAAACAAGGTTTTTGCCATTCCCGATGATTTATTTGGGACGAAAGAAGCAGAGTCTGTTAACTATGCCCCCCGCCCATCTTTAACAGAGGCGGACATCCTGAAAATCGCAGCCGAAAGCATAGATGCCGATAAGCTTGATATTTTCACCAAATGGCTTCGCACCAATACTTTCGAACAAAAACAAAAAGGCTGGTATGCGGTTCAGCTGAGGGTTTTGCTTGGAGATATGAACTCCAGCATCGCGCGCAGCCTGGCTGATGTAGTCCGTAAATACGCCGCGGATGACATACGCGTCACGGTTAATCAGGGCTATATACTTCGCTTTGTGAAAGGGGAAGATTTGGTTGCTATTTATCATGAACTGGCAAAACTGGGACTTGTAAACCCCGGCTTCGACAGCACCATGGATATCACCACCTGCCCGGGAACCGACACCTGTAACCTGGCCATTTCGAGCAGCTATGGGATTACCCGCGTCTTGGAGGATGTAATGCGTGACGAATACCCTGAAATGATTTATAATCAAGACATTAAAATCAAGATCAGTGGATGTATGAATGGTTGCGGACAGCATAACGCCTGCAACATTGGTTTCCACGGAAGCTCGATCAAAAATGGCAAGCTGGTACTGCCTGCGTTGCAAGTGCTACTTGGGGGCGGATTTTCGGGCGATGGAATTGGGTTAATCGGTGATAAAGTAATCAAAGTTCCTGCCAAACGCGGCCCTGAAACCCTGCGTACACTTTTTAATGATTACGAAGCGAACGCATACGACGGCGAATATTACAACCAATATTACCAGCGCCAGACCAAAAATTACTTCTTCCAGTTACTCAAACCACTTGCGGACCTGTCTACCTTAACAGACGACGACTACCGCGACTGGGACCATGATGAAATGTTCAAGACGGAAATTGGCGTCGGCGAATGTGCCAGCGTTCTGGTTGACCTGGTTGCCACAACCATCACGGAAGGACAGGAAAAACTGAACCTGGCTAAAGAAAACTTCGAATCGGGCATCTGGGCGGACGCGATATATCATGCTTACAATGTGCTGATTACCGGAGCAAAAGGCTTGCTAATGACCAAAGATGTGAATACCAATACACAATACGGTATCGTCAATGACTTTGAAGCAAACTTTGGACCTGACTTCAAATACGAAACGCCAGCTGAGTTCGAGTTGCCAGAAAAAGCGGAAACGCCATTTAAATCCCTGGCATTCAGTATCAATAAATTTGAGCCAAGCAAAGAATTCGCAACCTACTTCATTGGTACGGCTGAAAAATTCCTTGATTTCGTTCGTTACACCCGCGAAGCCCAGCTTGCAGAAACTGGCGAGCCAGCATTGCAGGAGCTGAGCTTCGGAAAAGACAGTTAGTTTTTAGCTATTGGCGCTTAACAGTTAACTAAAAGCTAACTGCTAAGCGCTAACAGTTGAGAGCTAAAAGCTAAAAAACATGAAACTCACATTGATTGGCGCCGGCCCCGGCGATCCAGACCTGATCACCTTAAAAGGGATCAAAGCCTTGCAGAAAGCAAAAGTCGTGCTCTACGATTCGTTGGCCCATCCTTCACTTCTTGCCTATTGCCCTGCCGACTGCGAGAAAATCCTCGTCGGAAAGCGATTTGGAAAAACCAGCTGCGGCCAGGACGAAATTAACGAGCTGATTGTTGAAAAAGCTTACCAACACGGCGAAGTGGTACGTCTGAAAGGCGGTGATTCCTTCATTTTTGGCCGGGGTTACGAAGAAATCATGTGCGCTGCCGAGCATGGCATTGAGTCGGAAGTAATCCCCGGAATTTCAAGTAGCTATGCGGTGCCGGCCCTTGCCGGTATCCCCTTGACGTCCAGGGGCGTAAGCGAGAGTTTCTGGGTAATTACCGGCACTACCCGTGAACACAATTTGTCCAAAGACCTTTACCTGGCGGCGCAATCTACAGCGACCGTGGTCATTTTAATGGGCCTGCATAAACTGGAAGAGATCGTTAGCATGTATTCCGGACTCAATAAGCTCGACGAACCCATTACCATTATCCAAAACGGGAGTCTCGAGAACCAAAAGCTGGTTACCGGTAAGATCAGTAACATCATACCGCTCTCGAAAGTAAGCGAAATGGGGTCGCCCGCTATCATAGTCATTGGGAAAGTAGCAGCCCTTCCTGATTTGACGCACAAAAAGATCCTGGAAATGATGCAGAAAAGACAAACGCTTACGGGCAGCGACAATTAGAGGAAGCTCAGAATCCAGTGCAGGTCTATCCCCTTACCTGTACCTTTGAATTCCAGAAAGTAAATAACAACTGCGAGGGCCGCGTAACTTATAAAAAGCCACTTCTTTTTCATCTCAAATTGCTCATGGTGATGAAAGTAGTCATACACCATCGAAGCACTGAACCCAAAGACGATCAATACAAAAGACAACAGGCCGCAATCCTGCCTGTAATGCAGGTATGCTTTCAATGCGGGGGCTCCCAGTACCAGGTACATGAGCCATAATCCAAATCCCATCCTGTACAAATACATGCTCAGGCGGCGATCGTTCTTGATGTCAAATATTCCTTCCAGCACAGTTGTAACGGTTTGAAACAATGAATCTAACAAAATCAGACCGCAAATGCCAACATTTTAATTACATATAATATCTGTGTAATATTGTAAGATTATCTTGAAAATAACCCATTTTGCAAAAAGCACTTTTTGTTCTCCTTAATCAGTTCTCCTTTCTGTCCTGGAAAAATGCTTTCCGGCTCTCCGATTTCTTGTGTTGGGTTTTGTTCGATATAGGAGGGTACCGCAAGAAAGTCATCAGTGAAAACCTCAAAAACAGTTTCCCCGATAAAACAAATGCTGAACTGGAGTGCATCGCCAGGAACTTCCGCCTGCATTTCACGGACCTGATTGTTGAAACGATCAAATTCCGGACGGCCAGCCCCGAATGCGTACGGGAGCGGCTGCAGGGGGACATCAGTATCATGGACGAATTTTATGAAAAAAAGACCAATATCATCTTCCTGATGGGCCACCGGGGAAACTGGGAACTGGCCAATCTTTTCTCTTCGCTCTGTTTTACCCACGAATGCATTGTTGTTTACCGCCCTCTTCAGAACCGCGTTTCGGACCAGTGGTTTCTGGATCTGCGGACCCGCTTCGGTGCAATCCTGGTTCCGATGGACAACATATTCAAGGAACTTCAGAAACCCAGGGAGAAACCCTACGTGGTCGTTCTTGCCAACGATCAGTCTCCGAATCCAAGGACCGCTTTCTGGACCCGTTTCCTTCACCAGGATACAGGTGTTTTCCGGGGCGTCGAAACCATCGCCCGCAGGTATAATCTGACGGTACTTTATGCCGATTTTTGCAAAGTCGCCAACAAGCGAGGCTATTATCATGTTGACATTTCCACGATTACTGAAAAACCGAAGGAAGTAAAGAACAATGAAATACTGGAAAGACAGCTCCGGATCTTAGAACAGAACATCATCGATCAGCCGCATAACTGGCTTTGGAGCCACAAACGGTGGAAGCACAAGCGCCCCGAATGCCTGAAACCGGAACAAACTTTGTCTTAAAGGAGGAAAAAGGTGATAGGTCAACTAAAAGTGACTTACCCCGGAACTATTTCTTTTGCAGAATTGCTATTGAATTTTGCAAAGGATTTTTACTCAATGAAGACTCTTTTCACTCGCTTTCTATTGTTTTTACTTACAGCGGTTTCGAGGCTTTCCTGGAAAAAACTTTACAAGCTTTCTGACATTTTCCGAGTCCTGATATTCGATGTCGGTCATTACCGCCGGAAAGTAATCCTGACAAACCTTCACAATAGCTTCCCCTATTATAGCGAGGAAACGATCCAGTCGATTGCTAAAAAGTATTACCAGAATTTCACCGATATTATTTTTGAAACGATCAAACTACGGTCTATTTCGAAAAAGGACTTGCTGAACCGGTTTGATCTGGAAATGGAAATGCTGGACCATTACTATCAGCAAAAAAAGAGCCTTGTGGTTGTCTCGGGCCATCTCGGAAATTGGGAAATGCTCAACTTATTTGCTTCTGCCAAATTATCCTACCAAATTGTGGTCGTATACCACGAGTTGGCCAACGATCTTTTCGAAGAGTGGTTCAGGAAGGTACGGACAACGTTCGGGACAGAGATGGTACCCATGAAGGATGCAATGGCCAAAGCCATGGAACCAAGGGACAAGCCGTTTTTATTTGTGCTGATCAACGACCAGTCGCCCGTTCCCGAAAAGGCATATTGGACCAGTTTTCTCAATCAGGATACCGGGGTTTTTCGGGGAGTGGAATTGATTGCCAGAAGGCTGAATGCGCCGGTTTTGTATATGGGCATTTTAAGAAATGAGATCCAGAGGGGATTTTATAGAGCTTATTTCAAACTCATTACCGAACATCCCAAGACCGAGCAAGCCAATCGGATATTACAAAGCCAGATCGAATACCTGGAAGAAGATATCATCAGACAACCCGATAACTGGCTGTGGAGCCACAGGCGCTGGAAACATACCCGCCCGCAGAATCTTTTACCATATCAGCGACGACAGGAACTAAAAAGTGAATAAAACGGTCAAATTCCTCATACTTCGATTTTCATCCATTGGGGACATTGTGCTGACAACGCCGGTGGTCAGGTGCCTCAAAAAGCAATTTCCCGGCGCTGAGGTCCATTACTTGACCAAAAGCAAATTTGAGTTCATCCTGAAAGACAACCCTTACATCGATAGAATCTGGCTTTGGGACAGAAACCAAAAGCAGGTACTGGCCGATCTGAAAGCCGAGAAGTTCGACAACGTCATCGACCTTCACACCAACATCCGCACCCTGAAAATTAAGTTTGAGCTGGGCGTACCTTCCTTCAGCTTCCCAAAACTGAATGTACAAAAGTTCCTGCTGACGCAATTCAAGATCAATTATATGCCTGATCTTCATATCGTCGACCGGTATATGTCGACGCTTACATCGTTCGGGATTGTGAACGACGGAGAGGGATTGGACTATTTCGTACCCTATAAAGATCATGTGGAGAACGACTGGCTGCCTGAAACCCACCGCGACGGTTTTGTAGCGTACGCAATCGGCGGACAGCATGGGACCAAGAAATTGCCAATACCCAGAATGATCGAGCTTTGCAGGAAGATCAACTTTCCGACCGTTTTATTGGGTGGTAAAGAAGATTTTGAAGCAGGCGAAATGATTCGGACGGCGATCGGGGATGCTTTGATCTTTAATGCCTGCGGGAGATACAATTTCAACCAGTCGGCTTCGCTGATCAGGAAATCCATCATTGTGTTTGCCCACGATACCGGATTAATGCACGTAGCCGCTGCATTCAGGAAAAAAGTCTATTCGATCTGGGGAAATACCGTACCTGCTTTTGGCATGTACCCCTATAAAACCGCATTCGAAATACTCGAACGAAATGGCTTGAGTTGCAGGCCCTGCTCCAAAATTGGTTATGAATCCTGCCCTAAAAAGCATTTCAAATGTATGAACGAAATCTCGTTCTCTTTTCCGATCAAAGAACTGCCGGCGACGAAATAATGTTTCAGCTTTTAACCCACAGGCAAATCACAAACGAACATTCATGACAAAAAAGGTAAACATAGGTTTGGTGCAAATGAGCTGCACTAATGATGTTGAAGCTAATTTCCGGAAGGCAACCGAAGAAATCCGGATAGCCGCAGCAAAAGGTGCTCACATCATTTGCCTGCAGGAACTCTTCAAATCCCTGTATTTCTGCGATGTGGAAGATCATGCCAATTTTAATCTGGCCGAATCAATCCCGGGACCTTCCACCGATTCGCTTTCCGCATTGGCGAAAGAACTGGGTGTTGTGCTCATTGCTTCGCTTTTCGAAAAAAGGGCACATGGATTATACCACAATACTACGGCAGTGCTGGATGCCGACGGCGCTTATCTCGGGAAATACCGTAAAATGCATATTCCCGATGATCCGGGTTATTACGAAAAGTTTTATTTCACTCCTGGCGATGCCCCTGCATCCGAAGGCGACACAGATGGGTACCGGGTTTTTGAAACAAAATTTGCCAAAATCGGGGTCCTGATCTGCTGGGACCAATGGTATCCGGAGGCTGCACGTATCACCAGCCTCATGGGAGCGGAAATCCTTTTCTATCCTACTGCAATTGGCTGGGATACCAATGAAAAAGATCCTGAAACCAACGAGGAACAATACGGTGCATGGCAAACTATTCAACGCGGACATGCCGTTGCTAACGGCGTTTATGTGGTGTCTGTAAACCGGGTTGGACGCGAAGCCGACCAGCAATTTTGGGGAGGGTCTTTTGTATCCAATCCGCACGGAAAGTTACTTTATCTGGCCCCGCACGATGAAGAAGTGACTTATGTACAAGAACTTGATCTTGAAAAAATGGACCATTATCGCACTACCTGGCCGTTTTTGAGGGATCGCCGGGTTGATTCTTACAAGCCAATCCTGAAACGCTACATCGACTAGCCGTTTTTATAAAATATAACTATTCTACGTTGATGAAAAAGAGGGACACCCGTCGGGCGCCCTCTTTTTCGTTTCGGCGTGGCAAGCCCCACAGGACGATACCGGTATCCTTTTAGTAAACAGAAGTTATTAGATTTCACTGAATTCCCACGTATAAATGGCTATCATTTAGACAATTACGACTAAAAAAGTAGGCTTTTAATCTAGAAATTCGATAGGAAAACTCATAAACGGAGATTATTGAAAATTTTTATCAAATTATTGCAATAAACTTTCCCTTAACTTATAAATGACCAATTTTTATTGCAAATAAATTCAATAATTAAATTTATTCTCTTGCATTTTTTGACATTGTCAGTATATTTGAGATGTCATTATACGAATGACTATACTTCTAAACCAAGGATATATTCGAGCCGCACATGAATATATCTGACAGTGTTGAGAGGAATTTTACAAAAACCCGAGAGGCCTCCATTCGCCCCGCTGGTACATCCCGACTCAATACAATATAATTTTTTTAATACTGGTTCCTGATACCGTGGACAAACAACACTGTTGATGTCTGGCATTTGCTGCTTTGCACAACTCACAATCTGTTTGTCCTCGATTAAAGAGGGTATTGCTTTCCGGAAAAGCAGTTGTGCAAGCTTATGGCTGTGTTGTTCTGTCCACGCGAAAGTGTGTGCGGCGCACGGCAACGTGGACACCACACAGCCATAACTTTTTTCTCTCTCCTTCCATTGCCACTTGTTGCTTACTCACCTAAAACAATTTAACCCAAGTTCTCCATGCGTAAAGTTCTACTCTTATTAGTATGGGTGTGTCTTTGCTCTCCGCTCGCGATGGCCCAGGTCAGGCAGGTAAGCGGAAAGATATCAGCCACCGAAGACGGTCTCGGACTTGCTGGGGCTTCTGTCATTTATAAGGGCACCAATGTGGGTACCAATGCAGATGCCGACGGGAAATTCAGCTTTTCAGTGCCGGGTGACGGAATTCTTGTAGTTTCCTATGTTGGTTTTTTAATCAAAGAAATCGAAATCGGCAATCAGACACAGTTCGACATTAAACTGGAAGCCGATACCCGGCAGTTGTCGGAAGTGGTAGTCACGGCTTTTGGTATCCAGCGTGAGAAAAAAGCGTTGGGCTACACCGTACAGGAAGTAAAGGGAAGCGCGCTGACAGAGTCGCGGTCGACCAATGTAGCGAACGCTTTATCCGGTAAGATTGCCGGTGTGAGGATCCAGTCCAACGGCGGACCGGGCAGTGGCTCTACGATCCAGATCCGTGGATCATCCTCTGTTTCAGGAAATAACCAGCCCCTCATTGTCATCGACGGTGTGCCTATGGAACAAACAGCCAACAAAACGTATGGAGGTGGGATTTCAGAAGTCAACCCGGACAACATCAAAGAAATGTCCGTACTGAAAGGTCCTAATGCAGCTGCATTATATGGTTCGCGCGCAGCCAACGGGGTTATCCTTATTACAACAAAAAATGGCCAGGGAACCAAAGGGCTAGGGGTAGACATCAACTCGAACATCACTTTTGAACGCCCATGGATCAAGCCTAATTTCCAAAATACATATGGTGGAGGGAACGGGTACCGAACGTGGTACAATGACGGATGGAGCGGTAGCATTAGCGATCCCGCCGAAATTGCACAATACAGGGCCGTTTACGATGCAAGATATCCTCTGGCTGGAACAGAAGGAACCGATGAAAGCTGGGGAGCTCCCATGGATGGACGCCTGGTGAGGCAGTGGTGGACTGGTGACGATGTTGCACCACTGACTCCTCAGCCCAACAACTGGGACGAGTACTGGCAGACAGGCCGAACCATTACCAACAGTGTAGCACTTAACGGAGGAAATGACAAAGGCTTCTTCCGACTTGGATTGAGCCGCGTCGATCAGAAAGGAATCATGTATTACAATGATTTTCATCGCAATAACTTCCGCATCAACTCCGGTTATAACCTTACCAAAAAACTGAGTGTGACACTTTCAGGAGAGTATATCAAATCCGGTTCGGACAACCGCAGCTACACGGGCGGCCAGGAATTTATCTGGTCCCACCGTCACGTTTCATGGGACCAGCTTCGTGATTATGAGAGCTACGTCGGCGTGCATAACCAACGCGGCGCAGATACGGAACCGCCAAACTGGCAACATACTTTCTTTACCAACCCTTATTTCTCCCAGAAAAACCTTCCTTCCGGTAATGAAAAAGACCGGCTGCTGGGAAATATCGCCCTTACCTACAAAATACTGCCTTCTTTGACACTGTTGCTTCGCTCGGGAACTGATTATTGGAGCGATACGCGGATCAACGTATCCAACTTTCTCAGAGTAAGAAACGGCGTCCGGACACCAGGCCGTTATTCCGAAGAAGTACTGCGCAGCCAGGAGACCAACTCCGACTTTATGCTGACTTTCAACAAAAACATTACACCTGACTTTGGTTTGAATGTCCAGTTCGGAGGTATCCAGCGTAAAAACTACTACAAAAGAAACTATTTTTATGTAGGGGAGCTTGTCGTAGACGGACTTTACAACGCAGGCAACTCAGTACCAAGCGCCAACAGCATTGAAAGTAACATTACCGAATCTGAAACACAAAGCTTGTTCGGAACTGCCAACTTCTCCTGGAAAGATGCCTTGTTCCTTGACCTGACCGCACGGAATGACTGGTCGAGCACCCTGCCTTCCAATGCACGTTCTTACTTCTATCCTTCCGCTTCCCTTAGTGCAGTGGTTACCGAATTGCTGGATATTAAGGGAAATGTTTTGTCTTTTGGTAAAATCCGTGCAAGCTATGCACAGGTTGGTAACGATGCATTACCTTATCAGCTGGCTCAAACATTCGTTTCGAACGCGCCTTGGAACGGATCGGTTCCCAAGTTTTCCGAAAACACTCAGATTGCAAACAGCAGCCTTAAGCCTGAAATTACTACCGGCCTCGAACTGGGTGCGGATCTTCGTTTCTTCAAAGGAAAAATTGGTATTGATGCAACCTATTATGATCAGACAACCAAAGATCAGATCCTCGGGGTGGAAATTTCTAAGGCAAGCGGTTACAATACCCGCATCCTGAACGCAGGCAAGATCACGAACAAAGGCGTGGAAATAACAATCTCAGGAACTCCGGTGAAATTACCAGGCGGATTTAGCTGGGATGTTTCTTTGAACTATGCCCGCAACCGGAATAAAGTTGTTGCATTGGCAGAAGGCCTAACTACCTATACACTTGCTACTCAAAGAGGTATGTCTTCCGAGGCACGCGTGGGAGAAGCTTACGGAACATTCTACGGAGTGGGTTTCCAGAAGCACAACGGCCAGGTGGTTTACGGCGCAAATGGTTTGCCTATCACAGCAGCCGGACAGAAACTGGGCAATGTTCAGCCTGACTGGATCGGTGGTGTGCAGAACACACTCAACTACAAAGGCATTTCCCTTAGTGTGCTGGTGGATGCCCGTATCGGCGGTGACATTTACGACGAAGGTACAGGTACCGCCCGCTGGACAGGACAATATGCCGAAACCGCATTGGGCCGCGAAGAAGGTGTGATCGGCCAGGGTGTTCGCGAGATTACTGGCGCCGACGGAAGCAAATCGTACGTACCCAATGACATCATCGTAACGGCGAACCAGCTTTACGGATACAGCAACCCAAGAAACTACCACGAATCGGCCATTTTCGATGCCAGCTATGTAAAACTTCGCGAGTTGTCACTGGGTTACAGCTTCTCCCCAAGCGTGCTAAAAAAGATCAAAATCCAATCGGCTAAACTTTCGTTGGTCGGCCGTAACGTTTGGATGATCTTCAAAAATACGCCGCACATCGATCCTGAAATTGATGCAAAAGGTGGAAACGGCCAGGGCTTTGGCTACGGCGAGCTTCCTAGCTCACGGAGCATAGGTATGAACCTGTCATTGTCATTCTGATCCAGTCAACCCAACTAACGGACTCTAAAGATTTTTAAAATGAAAAATATATTGAATCATAAAACGATTTGGGTAACAGCGCTTGCAGGCTTTTTGACTGCTTCCAGCTGTACCAAGGATTTTGATGAAATGAATACGAGCCCCAACAGCCCCACGACGATCGGACCTCAATATCTGCTACCTATGGGCATTGAGTCGTCTATTGACAGGTACTGGGGTCACCGGGAGCGGTTTGAGAGAATCAATATTGATGCGGCCGAATTGTACGTGCAACATCTGACCCGGAACATTTACAGCAATGAGGGAGATGACTATACGGTTTCGCCAGCGCTTCTTGCTAATAACTGGAAAGGTTTCTTTAACGACGGCTTGCTGAACTTTCAACGCATCATTCTTCAGACTAATGCTGAATCGGAAGCACCAAACGCCAATTACGAGGGAGTTGCGCTCGTGATGCGCTCGTGGGTGTTCTCATTGCTTACCGATATGTATGGCGCGATCCCATACACGGAAGCGATTATGGGAACAGCAGAAACCCCGATTTATACGCCTAAATATGATCCAATGGATGTCGTATATGCCGGACTTTTGAACGACCTGAAAATGGCCAATGAAAAGCTTACTGTCGGCGGGCCGGCTATTGCAGGTGACATCCTCTATGCGGGCGATATCCTCAAATGGAAAAAATTCGCAAACTCCCTCCGAATTCGACTAGCCAACCGTCAGGCGGCAAAAAAACCAGCCGAATCAAAAGCGATTATGGCCGAGATACTAGCTGACGCAACTAAGTTTCCTGTTTTCGCCAGCAATGCGGACAATGCCTCGCTGAAATGCACAACGGTACTTCCCAGCAATAACGAGTGGAATCAGATTCTGATCCAGGGGGGCCGGACCGACTGGAATATCAGCAGCACGCTTGCAGACAAAATGAATGCGTTGGGGGATACACGTATCACGGTTTACGCCAACCCCAATAAAGATGGCAAATATCAGGGACATCCGAATGGCCTTCCCGATGCAATCGCAACCAACTATCTGTCCACAAGCTCAACCATCGGGAGTGCATTTACAAAGGCGGAGGCACCCGAGGTAATCATGACCTTCTCCGAGCTGAACTTCATTCTCGCGGAGGCAGTACTGGACGGCGACATCACAGGAGACGCAAAGAAATATTTCGAGGCGGGTATCAATGCTTCTTTTGCGCAATACAGTCTAACCCCGCCCGCTGATTTCCTGGCCAGAGTGGGTACTGTATCCAGAGAAAAGGTGCTTGAACAAAAATGGGTGTCCCTGTTCGGACAAGGCGTAGAAGCATGGACTGAATGGCGCAGGACCGGTTTCCCGGTGTTTCCGGCGCCGGACCCGAGAGCTGTCCTGAACAACGGAGGTATCCTGCCAACCCGTTTCAACTATCCCGCGTCCGAATATTCATTAAATGCGACGGCAGTCACTGCCGGAAAAGCGCTTAATGGTGCCGCCGACGATATGAAAACCAAATTGTGGTGGGCTGAAAAATAACCCTTTGTTCCAACATTCAAGAAATCCGAGATAATGAAAAATATCAGAACATTACTTCCATTTACCTGTCTGCTTTTCGCAGTAACATGGGGGATATCTTCCTGCAAAGTAGAAGATCCTTTCCTGAACCGGGATGTTGCGCCGGTTCTGGTCGACATCGTGGGTGCACCATTCGGTGCGCCGATCGCAAGTACGCCATCGGTGGCCTACGACAGCTCAAAACAAGAGCTTACCCTGACGTCCCGGCTTTTTGAACTGGACAAAACCAATATTCTGGACCATACGAAAGGAATTGACTCTATTCCGGTTCCCAACATACAAATTGCCATCGCGTTCGATCTGACAAAAACAGTTAAGAAGGACAGCTTCGCGTTCAATGGGCAGACCTACGTTTTTACGCCAGAAGTGTATAAAGCCAGCGGGAAACTCGGGGATGTGACTTCTGACGCAAGCGGCGTCGTAACTATAAAAACGAGCTACAAAGCACTTGGGCTGGTGGGAAATCGTATCCAGAGAAAAGACGACAATATTAAGTTGACCTGGACGGGTACGCACAAGGGAATAGCGTTCACCCGGACATCCCAAATGTCAGTAACAAAGAATTAACTGCAGTATTTCATCATGACATATCTAAAAATCTGCCGTAACTCTTTTTCGCAAACATTTTACTTAAAATTTTATTAAATTTCCATATAGTTATCGTCACATAGTACTAAAACATCTGACCAATGAATCAAAAAATGGACCGTCGGAATCTTCTTAAATCCGGTTTAATGGCAATCGGAGGCATGACCTTGGCTCCACATCTCAGTATGGGGGCGTTCGCTAACTCGCCGTTGTCTTTGGATCCGGAGAACCGTATTTACCGCAGCCCCATGGTAAGGGAGCACTTCCTGCCAGCCGATTTCAAAGCTCCCAAGATCCTTGCAAAACTGAACGCCAACGAAAACCCATACGGACCACCGATGTCGGCACAGAAAGCTGTTGCGGATTCTGTAAAGAATGGCAATCGTTACGCATGGAAAGAAATGTACGATCTGATCGACAAAATTGCCAAGAAGGAAGGCGTAACTGCGGACCACATTATGATGGGCCCGGGCTCTTCCGACTTATTGGAAAAAGTGGCACTGGTAACTTTTATGAAGGGACAGGGAAACATCGTGTCTGCCGATCCCTGCTATATGTCGCTCGTGCAGGTTGCTAAATCCGTAGGCGCAACCTGGAAACCGGTTCCCTGTACTGCCGACTGGTCACACGACCTGAAAGCCATGGAAGAAGCAATCGATAAAGATACCAAGTTGGTGTACGTCTGTAACCCGAACAACCCGACCGGAGCGATCACGAAAGGACAGGACCTGCTTGATTTCTGTTCACGCGTTTCAGAAAAAGTGCCTGTTTTTGTTGACGAAGCTTATATCGAGCTGGCCGTCGGCGCCGATACCCAGAGCATGGTATCCCTGCTTACCCAAAAGAAAAACGTGATCGTTGCCCGCACTTTCTCGAAAATCATGGGAATGGCCGGTATCCGTGTCGGTTATATGGTCGCCCTTCCTTCTTACCTGGAAAGCATCAATAAAATCACCCGCGGCGGTATGGGTATCTCTTACACTTCCATCTTTGCGGCTTCTGCCAGTATGGACGACAAAGATTTCCAGGGCAATACCCGCAAGCTGAACCACGAGGCGAAGTTATACCTGTACGAAAACCTGGACAAAATGGGATACAAATACATTCCGTCTTACACCAATTTCGTATTGTTCCCGATCAGCATTTCGGGCAAAGAGCTTTTAACAAAAATGTCGGCCAAAGGCGTGGCCGTACGTTCTTTCGACATCCAGAACAAGCCATGGTGCCGTGTGAGTATTGGTACAATGGACGAGATGAAAACTTTCGTCGGTGCCCTTGGCCAATTGAGTTAAGCATGCTTCACTCCTATTAAAGATATGATCATTTCCGCTTTGTCAACCTGAGCGAACCGGGCCGCCGGGCATCAGAAGTGCTCATGCACGCCGCTTCTTGTCCTTCGACTCTGCCCAGGTTGGCATTTGTGGATCTCATCCAAATATTGCATTACAGCAATAATACTCTTCAGGATGACAGAAGATGAAACATTTAATAATGCCAGCACACTGCTTTTCGTTAGCGCTACCCTCTTTAATCTCTTTAAAACCACCGGCATTCAAAATTTCTTTTGATTATGAGTGATGCATTGCAAAAAACTATAACACTCTTATTACTAATTACTTTGGGCTTGTTGCTCAAAAGCAAATTCAAAAACAAAGACCAAACAAACGGTATCAAGGAAATTATTTTATCAGTAGCATTACCATCTACTATTTTCATCTCCCTGATGAAAATAGATATTGACTCGTCCATGATCATCATCCCGTTGGTGACACTGGTCTTTAACTTCCTGATGTTCTTTTCCGCACCGCTTGCCTTCGCGCTGTTTGGTGTAGACAAAAACAGCCCGACAGGCAGAACATTGATGATGCTGATCCCATCGCTGGCACCCGGCCTTTCCTGTTTTCCTTTCATTGCTGAATTTTTGGGAGAGAAAAGCCTTGCGATCGCCGCATTGGCCGATGTGGGTAACAAATTCTTCGTTTTGATCTCGCTGTACATTCTTGCGATGAATATGTTTTTGAAAAACAGCGATGACCAGGATACCAAAATGGGCGGCAAGTTGAAAAGCCTTTTCGCCAGTATGTTCCAGGAACCCATCAATATTCTGATTTTCCTGGCGATCATTCTCCTGAGCCTGGGTATCAACTATGGCACGCTACCATCGGTTGTGACAGACTTATTCGATAAAACCAGCGCCATGATGACCCCGCTGGTACTTTTATTTATTGGCCTGGCAGTGCAACTGAAGGAAGGGAAGAAGCGTATAGTTGCAAGTATACTGTTTTTCAGAGCAGGGATAACGATGCTGATCAGCGCAGGTATGATTTACGTCCTGAACATTTCCGAGACATCGATGATATTGCTGGCTATCGTAATCCCTCTGAGTGCTGCGAGCTTCTGGCCACTGGCCCACATTTCGGCATTCAACCTGAAAGAGGATGCGAAGGGTTTACCGAAGGAAAAAAGGACTTTTGACTTAGAATTAGCGGTACTGTTGCTGGCGTTTTCGTTGCCTTTCTCTACCATACTGATCCTTGCAATCCTATCCTCGGGTACATTCTTTGCCCATACTTCAACCCTGCTTACTGCGGGTTTGATCCTGATATGCCTGGGCGCATTGCCGAATGCTTTAAGCAAAGTATTTGTCAAAATGTCGAAGGCCTGATTTGCCACCAAAAATCGATTTATGCATAAGTCTGTCATCACCTGTTTTCTTTTGTTCTTTTCAATCCAATCATTCGCACAGATAGAACCTTCACTTCCTGCCCGGCTGGAAAATAAGGCCGGTGACACCATTCGGTCAGAGGCTACTTATAGAGTATCCGAGAAAAAGAAACGGTACTCCTTCTTTTCGGACAATGCGCCGATTACTATGGCCGACGGCAGCACCAAGTCCATCGCGGAAGTGAAAATCGGAGAACACGTAAAGACTTGCAAAGGCGGAAAGACTACAAGTACGCAGGTCAAGCAGATTGAAGTGTACAACCGGCCCAATTCCAGTTTAACAGCATTATACCTGCGTCCTGCCGGTGAGAACGGAAATGGGTTACTTGTCCCCGCACTATTACTGGAAGCGGCCCCCGACCATCTTGTGCAAACCAAGCATGGAAAAAAAAGAATGAACAGATTGTCCAAACGCGATATATTATACCATTACGAGCCTTCTACAGGTATTGTTTCGTCCTGGAAGGTCGGTGCAGTGCAGCAAAATGCGCGCAGGGTTTCAAAAGCCTATAATCTTCAAACGGTAGACGGTACGTATCTGGTCGACAACGTGATGGTTGCCAGTCATTAAAAGCTTCATTATTTGCTCAACTTCCGCCAAAGTTCCGGTAACGGGCTTTGGTTTTTTTGTTTTTAGCCAAACTGTAATCATTGGATAAATTGTCTTGCATAAAAACCTTTCCGACCTTTGCGCCTCTTTCCACATCATCATTCCCAAATCGAATTCCCAATGCCTGCCCACGATATACAAGCAACGTCTAAAGATCTCGGCTTCACATTTCCGCCCGAATGGTTTCCGCACCGCGCTACATGGCTCACATTTCCCCATAACGATGCTTCGTGGCAGGGAGACAAGCTGGCGAAAATGCGGCCCCAATACTTTGAATTGATCCGGCAGATCAGCCAGGGCGAGCATGTTGGTTTTATTGCTCACGACGAGAACCTGAAAAGGTACATTATTGAAGAACTCACGAAAATCCATGTAGATCTTTCCAGAATTGAATTCATCGTCAAACCTACCAACGACGCCTGGTGCAGGGACCATGGACCGTCATTCGTCGTAAACCACGAAACCGGTCAAAAAATGATCGTAGACTGGGGCCACAACGCCTGGGGGGGCAAGTATCCTCCTTACGATGACGACAACGACACGCCAAGAGCGGTAGCCGAATACCTGCACCTGCCGATCATCACCCCGGGTATCATTATGGAAGGCGGCGCAGTTGAATTCAATGGTGCCGGAAGTGTACTCACCAGCAAATCGTGCCTGCTGAACCTGAACCGCAACCCGCACCTTAGCCAGGCACAAATCGAGCAGGTCCTTTGCGATTTTTATGGTGTTGAACAAATCCTTTGGGTAGAAGGCGGGATTGTAGGTGACGATACCGACGGCCATATCGACGATACGACCCGGTTTGTGAATGAAGATACCGTCGTTGCTTGTGTGGAAAGAGACTCTGGTGACGAGAACTTTGAAATCCTGCAAACGAATCTCAAAATGCTGAAAGAAATGCGGCTGATAAATGGGAAGCAACTGAATATCATCGAGCTTCCAATGCCAAAGGCCGTAGTGATCGATGGCTTTCGTACACCCGGTTCCTATGCCAACTTCCTGATCTGCAATGCGGGTGTGATTGTGCCTGTTTTTAACAATCCAAATGACCAGATCGCTGTTGATATCCTGGAAAAAGCGTTCCCGGAGCGCAAGATCATTCCATTGGAAGCGACGGAGATCATTTGGGGCCAGGGCAGCTTCCATTGCCTGAGCCAACAGGAACCATTGATTTAATCAGGACTTATTCCTTTTTAAATTTGATGTTGTCACCATAAACACCGGTTTCAATCGCGAAATAGTCGCTTTTCACATAGAGATTCCCCTCCGAAAGCCTGGCGTCGATATTCACAGTATAAGGATGTTTGTAAGAAAATGCCACTTTGTGTATTTCTTACTTTTATCCCGGCTATGACGGTATCGCTCACAGTGGTGGAGTTTCCCTGATAGGCTGTGTATACTTTGTCATCCTGATCTGCAGCGTTGCATCTGACTCAATGTCGATTTTCCACCGATAATTCTTTTCTTCTCCCATATTCGTAAAGAAATCAAGTTTGTAAGACCCGACCAGGTCAACAGTCATATCGGGTCTGATTTCTTCTTTGGAACAACTTAGGAGAAAAACGATCAGAAGGAGGGAGAATTTTTTCATGACGGTGAGCACTTTTAAGTGTGGGTATGTGCTAAGATAAACGATAAGTAACTGACTTTCAATATCAATTGCTACTTAAACTCTCCCAACCGTCCTTTTCGTGCAAAAAAACATTGTAATCGACAAAGCCTTTTATACCGTCGGCCCAACCCTTTTCGCTGTGCTGCCAGAAAAGTACGTGGGCGTCGGAAGCCAGATCAGTGAGGTCGGTGCGTGAATAGCCGGCAAGCCAGAGAGGATATTCGTCGAAATTCCCCGCAATGTATTTTTTATAAAAATGCTCGTTTACATAAATGATCGGCCTCACACCGTAATGCGCTTCGATCAGTTCCAGCCAGTTCCTGACTCCTTTGATAATGATCTCATCAGGTTTCCCCGCGTGCGACTCCAGATCCAGGACCGGGGGCAAATCGCCCGGCTCCATGTGCACCTGTCCAATGAAATTCTCCACCTGCCGGTCCGACATCACCCGTGGATTATAAAAGTGGTAAGCGCCCCGCTTCATCCCTACCCTTTTAGCCTCTTCCCAATTGCGTTTGAACTGCCGGTCAAGGTGCGTGGCGCCCTCAGTTGCTTTGATATAGACAAAATCAATCCCCACTTTATCCGATCTTGCATTTTTCAGTTTATCCCAATTGATCCTGGCATTGTGGTGCGAAACGTCGATCCCATGGATAGCATAGCGCAGCGGCAACCGTATCCCGAATTTGCTGATGAATTCCCATTGGTTCTCGTCATGGCTGTCCCGCCACCAGATAATCCCGCTTACAATCAGAAAAATAGCGGCAATCATGGCCCATCCTTTGGCCGGTAATGGCTTTATGTAGCTGATTTTACTTTTAGAGGCGGTTTTCTTCTTTTTTGCCATAGGCTGCAAAAGTACGAAAGATCGGCGACCGAGGCATATTGCCATTCATTTTGAATTCTTACCACTCATGTACTTTGTTATACATAGTACCTGCCATTACCCCACCTTTGTCATGTTCAAAGAGAGCAACATTAGCCAAAAACATAAAACATAAAAACTTTCAAAGCCATGAAAACTTCATTCAAATCCATCGCATTAGCAGTAGCATTTTCAGCAGTATTCGCTTTCAATTCATTCGCAGAAGAAAAAGAAGCTAAAAAAGCCAGCTTCGGAACAGGGATCTTCGCTTCCAAATCAGGTAAAATCCACATTAGCGTCGACAAATACACCAACGAAAATGCGGTTGTATTGGTAACCGACGAAAGCGGCAAATTGATGTACCGTGAGGTAGTTGGCAAAGACGTCGACAAGTTCAGAACAACATTGAATGTAAGCGAACTGCCAGCTGGAAATTACCAGATCCAGGTTACCAGCAATGGCGACAAAGAAGTAAAAACTTTTGAAGTGTCGGAAAAAAGAGCGGAAAGAGAAATCAGCGTAAAGTAAAGTAGTACCTTATCTATAGCCATGAACATGGGAGCCCCGGGCGAAATCGTCCGGGGCTCTCGATTTTTAAAATGTGCCTCAGTTACGTTCATAAGTGGTTTTAGGTGCTTTCCACCCCTTGCGATGGAGCTATTATTTCATCTAAAATCGATCATCTTTCCATGCTGCCATTCACTGGTTAAATCCACCACTCATGTACTATGTTATGCATAGTACCTAGCAATGCCCCATATTTGTCATGTTCAAAGAGAGCAACAATCAAACAAAAGCAATTTCACATTTAACCTTTCGAAAGCCATGAAAACTTCATTCAAAGCCATTGCATTAACAGTAGCATTTTCAGCAGTATTTGCATTCAATTCTTTCGCAGAAGAAAAAGAAGCTAAAAAAGCAGGATTCGCAACCGGCATCTTCGCTTCGAAAAGCGGCAAAATCCATATCAACGTAGATAAATACGGAAACGAAAATACTGCGGTTGTCGTAACAAACCAGGCTGGCGAAATGATGTACCGCGAAGTACTTGGTAAAAATGTCAGCAGATGGAGAACAGCCTTAAACGTCGAAGACCTTCCTGCAGGAACTTACCGCATTGAAGTAACTTCCAAAAATGGAAAAGAAATAAAAAGCTTTGATGTGACAGATAAAAAAGCCGAACGTGAAATCAGCCTTAAATAAACCTTATCCAATTCCAGCAATTACCCCATTAAACCTTCAAACATCCATTAGCCATGAAAACTTCATTCAAAACATTCGCATTAACAGTAGCATTTTCAGCAGTATTTGCTTTCAATTCTTTCGCAGACGAAAAAGAAGCTAAAAAAACAGGGTTCGCAACCGGCATCTTTGCTTCAAAAAGCGGCAAAATCCATATCAACGTAGATAAATACGGAAATGAAAATACCGCAGTTGCGGTAACAAACCAGGCTGGTGACCTGATGTACCGCGAAGTCCTTGGCCGAAATGTCAGCAAATTAAGAACCGCCTTGAACGTAGAAGATTTGCCCGCCGGAAATTATCGCATCGAAGTAACTTCAAGAGCTGGAAAAGAAGTAAAAAACTTTGAAGTGACGGACAAAAAAGCAGAACGGGAGATTAGCA
>NZ_JBXHAR010000006.1:0-578252 GCF_056895195.1 Dyadobacter sp. HNCC25DJ185 | reverse complement strand
AAAGCAGAAGCCGTCACCAGCCTCTGCTTCTTTCAAAATTTTCGGGATGACTATAAAATAGCTTCTGCCAAAACCAATACTTTATTATTGAGCACTTCCACAACGCCTCCGTCGATGACGTAGGTTTGTTTGGCAGCCCCGGTATCTACTACCACATCTCCTTTTCCAAGTGTACTGACCAAGGGTGCATGACGGTTTAATATCTGAAATTGTCCTTCTGTCCCCGGCAACGTGACTGCATTCGCTTCTCCTGCGAATACTTTTTTGTCTGGGGTAATGATTTCTAAATGCATTTTTTTGGCGTTTAGCTGTTAGCCTCGAGCTGTAGGGACTTTCTGGAAGTATACAGCAACTGGCAAACCGATTTTGAATTATCTGCTTGCTTCGGCTAGCATTTTTTCTCCTTTTGCCTGAGCGTCTTCAATCGTTCCAACCAGGTTGAAAGCCATTTCAGGAAGGTGATCATATGCACCATCCATGATCAGGTTGAAACCTTTGATGGTATCGTTGATATCAACCAGAGTACCTTTCAAACCTGTGAATTGTTCTGCAACGAAGAATGGCTGAGACAGAAAACGTTCCACACGGCGGGCGCGCGATACCACCAGCTTGTCCTCATCCGAAAGTTCTTCCATACCAAGGATCGCGATGATATCTTGCAATTCTTTGTAACGCTGAAGAATGTTTTTCACACGCTGAGCGCAGTCATAATGTGCAGCACCCAGTGTTTCAGCATTCAAAATACGCGAAGCCGAATCCAATGGATCCACAGCAGGATAGATGCCTTTTTCGGACACCTTCCGGCTTAGTACCGTAGTAGCATCCAAGTGAGCAAATGTTGTTGCAGGAGCAGGGTCAGTCAAGTCATCCGCAGGTACGTAAACCGCTTGTACAGAAGTGATTGATCCGCGTTTTGTAGAAGTGATACGTTCCTGCATCTGGCCCATTTCTGTTGCCAGGGTAGGTTGGTAACCCACCGCCGAAGGCATACGTCCCAAAAGGGCCGAAACCTCAGATCCCGCTTGTGTAAAGCGGAAGATATTATCAATAAAGAAAAGAATATCGCGACCTTGTCCTTCGCCGTCACCGTCACGGAAATATTCCGCCATCGTCAGACCAGACAATGCCACACGTGCACGTGCGCCAGGAGGCTCGTTCATTTGTCCGAAAACGAAAGTTGCTTGTGAGTCTTTCAAAGTATTGTAATCCACTTTTGAGATATCCCAGCCGCCTTCTTCCATGCTGTGCTTGAACTCTTCGCCGTATTTGATGATACCGGCTTCGATCATTTCACGCATTAAGTCGTTTCCTTCACGGGTACGCTCTCCAACACCTGCAAATACCGAAAGACCGGCGTACGCTTTTGCGATGTTGTTGATCAGTTCCTGGATCAATACGGTTTTACCAACACCCGCACCACCAAACAAACCGATTTTACCTCCTTTTACATAAGGAGCCAGCAAGTCGATTACCTTGATACCCGTGAAAAGTACTTCGGTAGCAGTTGCCAGATCTTCGAATTTGGGGGCTGAACGGTGGATAGAGATACCGTTTGATGAATCAAGAGGGGTAAGACCGTCGATCGCTTCACCGATCACATTAAAAAGACGTCCTTTAATTCCTTCGCCTATTGGCATTTTAATGGGTGAGCCCAGCGGAGTAACTTTCATTCCGCGTTGCATACCTTCTGTACTGTCCATCGCAATGGTGCGGACACGGTCCTCACCCAAATGCTGCTGGGTTTCCAGTACAACTTTCTGACCGTTTGGTTTGATGACTTCTAACGCATCAAGGATAGCCGGGATGCTCGCGCTGTCCTCAAACGATACGTCTACAACTGGTCCAATTACCTGCGTAATTTTTCCTATGTTTGTCGCGTTTGCCATTATATAAATTTGATTATCTCAGGTGAGGTTATTTTCAGACCGCAAAAGTATGGGATAATTTGGTTAGTACCAATAGTTAGCAAGCTGAATTATTGGATATTTTTTAGATAATCCGGCGATTTTCAATCGAATAATTTTAAAGAATTCCGGAAATGGAGTTTTAAATAATTTATGAAGGAATTTTTTTTCTGGAAAGTCTGGTCTTCCTCCGAGCGTAGAATGACGGTTGCGGCTTTTGTAATCCTGCTCTTGGCTGTGACATTCTTTGTTTTCAAAATCATTGATCCGCTGCAAAATGCAGTGCGCTGGAACGTAGTCAGCGAAATGTCAGATATCAGTACGGTGGTTGACGTCATACAATTAGGGCAGTGGCAATACGGGGTATCCATACCTTCGCACCTGGTTACCGAAACCTTCATGGCCTCTGTGATGGAAGTTGATTTTCAGGTCGTCTACATATTCTGGTTTCTGGCATTGACTGGCCTGACGCTGGTCCTGGCAGCTATGACGACCATGTCCCGGTTCTGGTATCTCACGGGCATGGTGGCGTTTATCCTTTTTCTTGCCTTCTCGAGACTCGAGACATTGGGTGTTCTGGGCGAAGGAAACCGGTTTCTGTTTTTGATAACGGTGATTTTGTATGCCGCAATCACGTACTATTTTCATGCATTCAGGCCTGATCTCGGAATCGCACTTCGCATTGGAGGGGTTGCATTGGTTTCGGTCCTGGTTGTTTTGCTGGTCACTTTCGCATCAAAGTCTGGGATTCCTGCATTAACAGCCGCGACCTATTCTTTTCCCATGTGGCTATTCATAACAGTAGTTTTTTTGTTGGTCAGCTCAACAGAACTAATGGCGGGAATGGTGTGGCTCAGCACTAGCGGCTCAGTTATCAAGGGAAGGTCAGGCCCTCTTAATTTTGTTGTAATCAGTGTATTGTACCTGCTTCTGCTTCTTTTACTATATCTAAAAAACACCAGGAAAATAGATTGGGAGATGACGTTGGTAAACCCGGTGTTTCTTGGGTTGGGCGCGGCTACCCTGGGATTGTGGGGTTTTCGTCGCAGGGCCGATTCAACAGGAAGCATCATTCCGTTCCGGAGCACCGGTTTCTGGCTCTATATTGGGATGTTTATCATTTCTGTCGCATTCGTCGCTTTTTTGGCTGGAACAGCGAATGATCCTGTGCTGGAAACATTGGAAGATGTTGTGGTACAAGGACAACTTGCAATGGGATTGCTCTTTTTCTTCTACATACTCGTAAATTTTTATCCGCTTTTCCGACAGAGACTGGCAGTATATAAGGTACTCTATAAACCGATGCGTTTCGGCCTTACTCAAACACGACTTTTCGGGTTTGCCGGAGTTGTTATTTTGTTTTCAACACAAAAGCTGCTGCCTGTTCATCAGGCTATTGCAGGCTATTTCAATGGATTGGGGGATTTGCACACAATTACGCAGGAGTTTGCTCTGGCCGAGCAATATTACAAGCTCGGATTGCAACAGGAATTCCAGAACCATAAATCCAATTACGCATTGGCTTCGCTTGCATTGAAGCAAGGTGACCGGAATGCTGCTGCTTATTATTTCAGACGGGCTCTTCTTAAAAATCCTTCACCGCAGGCATATGCAGGCTTAAGTGGGATACTGGTTCAGGAAGATCTTTTTTTTGATGCCGTTTATAGTTTGCAGGAAGGGATCCGGAGGTTCCCGGAAAGCGGGGAACTGCTCAATAACCTTGGAATGCTGTATTCGAAGACCAATGTTGCCGACTCCGCCTATTATTATGTGGAAAGGGCCCGGGCTAGCGCCGCTCGTCCGGAGATCCCTGCTACGAACATGCTCGCGATTCTTGCAAAAAGTACAGATTCGGGCTTGTTAGACTCTCTTACCTCTGGTTCTGAAAAGCAAACCTATCTATCCTGGCAGGCGAATTGGCTGGCGGTGCAGAATTTAAGGCAAAGTTTTTCAAAAGAAGGATTCAGCACACAATCAGTTCCGGCAGATTCCCTGCTGAGTGTTTCCGGTCTCGCATATCTTCTGAATTACGCGACCAACCAGGCCAAACACGACAGTTTCCCCGCAAAATTGTTGCCAAAGCTTGCAATAAAAAACCCGATGCTGGCCCAAGACCTTAATTTTGCGGCACTGTACCCTGAGTTTTACAGCGGTGATAAATTGAAAGCCATCGAAACCCTCTCTGCTTGGTCGGCGGAAGATGGGGAAACCAGTAATTTGTACCATAAGGTTTTAGGACATTGGCTGTTGCAATTGGGATTGTACGACAAAGCTATGGAAACCCTATCGGTAGTCGAGGGAGTAGAGGGGACAATAGGGATGGCAGTGGCTAATGCTCTTTCTGACAAAAAGGAAATCGCGGCGGTTTTGTTGGACAAAATTCGGGAAAAGAAAAAAAATGCAGCTATTGAGCAGTTGAAGCAGACACTGTTTTCCGGGGCTAAACCTAAATCATCCGCCGATTCGCTGCTGCTGGCGGCAGAGAATGCGCCTTCCGACGCGAATTATGAAAAGGCAGTCCATGCTAACCCGTTCAAATCAACTGTGGTATCCACGGCCGCGGAATATTTCCGAAAAAAGAAACTAACAGCCAAAGCCTACAAGATTGTGGTAAACGCGCTGAGATATAATGAATATGCCCCCGAAATATGGGAGCAATACGCATATCTGAGTTTGGAACAGGGCTTGATAGCTCAGGGAAATGAAGGTGAAGCGAAAGTCAGGCAATACGCGTCGCCAGCCGATTATCAGCGATTTATGAGTCGCTATCAACCTATGCGGGCACTTATCGAAAAACAACGGGCGGAATTTCAGTGATTTAATATTTTAGTTAGCGCAAATTACACTTCATCAGCAATGTCCTTAACCTGGAAATCTAATTTTACCGGTACGGAAATCAGGATTTTCCGGGGTAAGGTTATCACTGGATTGCTAAAAACCAGCGGCTGGAAAAGCAAAGGTTACGGAGAACTGGATGGAAACCTTATGAGGTTCAAAACCAGGGGTTTTTGGCAAAAGCTTACGGAAATCACCGACATCGATGGAGAAAAGGTTCTTGGTCAGATTCGGTACCGATTTATCAAAGGCGCAGCAACCATTACTTACGATAACCTGGATTATGAATGGAAGTTTGATTCCTGGACTCGCAGAAAATGGACCCTCAGAAATGAGGAGCAGGTTGCTGCATTTAAGCTAAAGGATTTTTGGCAGAAGGAGGGCGAAATAGAAAAAGACGGCATTCCGTCAGCTGTAATTCTTGCGGCGCTGTATGCGTACATCCATTTTCGGAAGGTATCAGCCGTTGCCTGAAAAACCCCATATATTAAGATATTCCGTACTGAAAATATTTCTCCATGAAAATTATAGAAACCACTGACATTTCGAAACGTTACGTAATGGGCAGCGAGGTGATACAGGCGCTGAAATCAGTTACCATTTCGGTTAATAAAGGAGAATATGTAGCCTTTATGGGCCCGTCAGGGTCAGGGAAATCTACATTAATGAATATTATAGGGTGCCTGGATACACCAAGTATCGGGAGATATATCCTGAATAGTAAGGATGTAAGCGATATGACAGAAAGCGAGTTGGCTGAAATCAGGAATAAGGAAATTGGCTTTGTATTTCAGACTTTCAACCTTTTGCCACGTATGTCTTCATTGGACAATGTAGCACTTCCATTGATATACGCGGGTTTGAGCAAGTCCGACAGGACTGAAAAGGCAATGTTATCCCTTAAAAATGTCGGTCTCGAAAATCGTGCGGGACATAAGCCCAACGAGCTTTCAGGGGGACAAAGGCAAAGGGTAGCTATTGCCAGGGCATTGGTTAACGACCCCAGTATTTTGCTCGCTGATGAGCCGACGGGAAATTTGGATTCCAAAACATCTTACGAGATCATGGACTTGTTTGATCAGCTTTACAGTAAGGGAAATACGATCGTCATGGTAACACATGAAGAAGACATCGCCCACTATGCACATCGTATTGTCCGTCTCCGCGACGGACTGGTTGAATCGGATACGATTAACCCGAACCCTACGAAAGTGAGTGCTTTGGTCTGAATGATAACAAACCCGCTTATTAAGATTGGAATAATTACCTTTGTAAAGAAAAAGCTCAGATATTAAACAAGGTCAATCCGAATGAGTTATCCTTAAATGATAATTCATTCGGATTGTTTTTATTGGAACGATTATGAAATTGAATTTCAAAGACATCATATTATTCGAAAATGAAGACTTCCTGGTGGTTAACAAACCACCGCATTTGGCTACACTGGATGAAAGAACCGCGGATAGGGGGGGGAGTGTACTGCGTTTGGCAAAAGAATACAATTCGGAACTTCAGGCCGCTCACAGGTTAGATAAAGAAACGTCAGGTGCACTGGCATTTGCAAAAAATCCAGCTGCATACCGGCACCTTGCCATGCAATTTGAACATAGGGAAGTTACCAAACGCTACCATGCGGTTGCGAACGGCATCCATAACCTGGATAGTATTTCTGTATATCTGCCTATTTTACCCCTCAAAAATGGTACTGCCGTTAAAATAGACCGTGCAGAGGGTAAGGTAGCCGAGACGATTTTTAATACTTTACAGGTTTATCGTGGATACACTTTAGTGGAATGTATACCCATAACCGGAAGAATGCACCAGATCCGTATCCATTTATCGTGTTTGAAAGCTCCTATAGTGTGCGACCCTCAGTACGGTGGAGAGCCTATTTTTCTTTCGAGCCTGAAACGCAAATTTAATTTAAAGAAAGAAACAGAGGAACAGCCTCTTATACAGCGTGTTGCGTTACATGCCCATTCGCTGTCTTTTGCATTGATGAATGGTGAGCCAATACGGGTTGAAGCTCCGTATCCCAAAGATTTTGAAGTGCTTGTGAAGCAGTTGAATAAGTTTGGAATATAATAGCATAGTTTTTTAGTGCAAGTCAGGAAAGTTTGAATAGGTTTAAATCTATTTTTCATCCTAACCATGCCACTATGCGACTACACACATTAAGAAATCTGCTCGTCCTTTTTTCGTCTCTCTTTTTTATTTGCAACGCAAACGCCCAATCTGTCCGAAAAAATGATGTGATTGTGAAACGCGACAGCTCGCGTATTCAGGCGCTTATTATTCAGATGAGCTATGAAAAGATTAATTACAGGGATTTGGGCACTCCTGACAGCGCCAAAACTTATATCTACCTGGACCAGGTTGCACGTGTCCTTCTCAAAAATGGGAAAAATATCAATGTCCGGGATTCAGTGCTCGCAGGAAAGATACCTCCGGATAGTGTCGGTCAATACGCTGATTTGAACAATTTGCCTGCCAATGCTTTTGAGAAAAGTGTCGTGATGGCAAACTCAGATCAATTGCGTGATAAGTTCCGCTATCATAAAGACCGATCGATCGATGGCAAAACCGGGGCCATCGTGTTCACTTCCGTCGCAGTTGTCTCATTGGTTTCAGGAATTATCATTTCTACGACTGGCGACAGTCCCGATAATAAGACGATTGGAAATTCGCTTGCGATAGCCGGCCCCGCAGTGGGGATTGTGCTAGGCACTGTTGGATTCAAGAACTACAAAATACATAGGGCCAAGGCGGAGAAGGTCAAAGCCGAGCTGGAAAGGCGGAACCAGCCACTCACTACTTTCAGGCTGAGCCCAGGTTTTGATCCGTTTAATAAATCAGGCCATCTTACCTTGAGCTTGTCATTTTGATAAGGATTAATTTATTACTTGATTAGGTGAAGATTAACTGATTAAGATCTTTGCGCAATGAAAGTAAATTTACCTAAGCTGCCCGCCCAGCTTTTAGCCCTGCTCTTTATGATCTTCCTGGGTGAGCTCAATGCACAAACGCCCCGGAAACCGGATGTTATCATCATGAGAGATGATAGCAAGCTTGAAGTTTTTATTCAGGAAGTGGACGAAAATTCAGTGAAGTATAAAAAAATAACCGATACAGAAGGGCCGGTTTTTACTATACGCAAAACTGAAATAGCTTCGATCCGCTACGGAAATGGGGATGTCGAAACTTTTGAAGCAGTTTTGGAAATGCCCAGTTACTATGCCCCGTCCCAAACTACGAAGGGGATGAGGCCTCAGGTTACAACTGCTCCTAAAACCGGCAATAAGTTTCTGGACGAAATCCGGTCTTCAACCCCAGACCACCTGAGGGCGACTTACAGATTTTACAAATCGAGATCTAAGGGCGGAATGATCATGGGGATTGCAGGAACTTCTGCTGGCATAATTGTAGCGGGCATAGGTACCGGCATTGTGGCAAGTGCTACGGACGCGAATGGAAATTTTAAAAGTTACCAGGACGAAAGACGCGCCATAAGAGGTGCCTGGATGATGATCGGAGGATTTGCAGGTGCGGTAACTTTCGGGACGGTGGGATTTATCAAGGCAGGGAAAAATGGTTCAAAGGCTGGAAAAATCCGCAGGGAATTGCTGCAAAGAAATGAACCATTGACGTTTCAGGTGGGTCCTGGCTTCAATCCGTCGACTGGCGCTGCTTATGTCACATTACGAATTGGGCTTTAAACGAAAAATCGGCCTGGAATTTCTCCAGGCCGATTTTTAATGCATAGAATTTCGATCTTATCAAAATTTGAAAGCAATACCGGCTTTCAAGGGTGAAGCATTGTAACCAACCTCTGCAAATACACCCATTGTTGGTTTGAAGTAGTAACGTGCACCTGCAAAAGCTCCGAAGAAAACACCGCTGCCATATCCATCATTGTACACTCCGCTGTATCCATCAGGATCGCTAAAAGAAGAAACGCGGTATCCAAGAGCTGGACCAGCATAAAGATCTAGATTGTCGATTTTCAAAAAGTGCTTGCCGTAGTGGTACGAGCCTCTTGCGGCGATGGTTAAAAAGTTGTATCTCCATTTGTAACCGAAATAACCGTAATTCCAGGTGACAAAGTCAGCTTGAGCCCCAACACTTATAAAATCGTGAACGCCACCCTCAAAAGATGCACCGACACCCACGCCGCCGCCGCCGTAGGTGCCGCCTAAGTTAATTCCAGCATTCAACAATTTATCTCCTTTTTCAAACTGAGCAAAAGCTTTTTCCGAAGTTACACTCAGGACAGAGGCAACTAAAAACATAAATAGAATCTTTTTCATCGTAATAGATTAGTTATTGTTAAATAATAATGGCACAAATTAAAGCCTTTATTTTAATGCTTCAAAACTTGTGCCATTCATACTTATTATCCGGGGACTTCTGCCTTATAAGCGGTTTTTCACCACTTTCCGGACAAAGATCAGATGTGTTTGCGGAGTTTGTCCTTGAAGACTTTCTTAAACTTGTCGAGTTTTGGGGCAATCACGAATGCACAATATCCCTGATCGGGGTTGTTTGCAAAATAGTTCTGATGATAGTCCTCTGCCGGATAAAATTTTTGCGCTTTGGAAATCTCCGTCACGATTGGTTTTCCATAAGCGCCGGATTTATCCAACTCCGTCTTTGCCTGCTCGGCCAGGTTCTTTTGTTCGTCGTTATGATAAAAAATGGCCGAACGATATTGCGTTCCCACATCATTTCCCTGACGGTTCAGTGAGGTCGGGTCGTGGCTGCGAAAAAATGCTTCAAGCAGGTCAGCATATGTAATTACTTTAGGGTCATAAGTAACTTCTACACATTCGGCATGGCCGGTTGTGCCTGTACAAACGTCTTTATAATTCGGATTGGGGTCATGTCCACCCGAATAACCGGAAACCACTTTTTTGACACCGTCGAGCGACTCCATCACCGCTTCTGTGCACCAGAAACATCCGGTGGCAAAAGTGGCAATCTGGGTGCCGGTTGTATCGACATGATTTTCGTCCAGTAAGGTAGATGCAGTTTCTTTGTCCATATTTTTCTTATGTTTTTTTTCCGATTGAGCGCAGGATATGACAACCATGCAACACAAAAAAAGAAATGTTAAAACGGGGATGGTGGTTCTCTTCATGTGATATACGTTATTTTTCAATTGGTAACGATTAGCTGAGAAAGAAAGTTTTATCAGCCGTATTCATAAGATATTTACGAAATTTGCCTGCGAAAAGATCTACCATGACGTATCTTCATTTTAAAGCGCTCCATATCATTTTTGTCGTCAGCTGGTTTGCCGGGTTATTTTATATGCCCAGGCTTTTTGTATACCATACAGAGGCGAAGGACAAACCCAGCCCAGAGAAAGAAATCCTTTTGACCCAGTTTACCAAAATGGAAAAGCTGCTGTGGAACGCGATCATGAAGCCGGCGTGCTGGCTTGCATTATTGTGCGGAACAGCGATGCTATATCTAAACCCTGCGTGGCTGGATCAGGACTGGATGCGATTGAAATTGTTATTCGTGTTGGGACTACTGGGTTACCATTCATTTACGCGCAAGCTACTCCTGGAATTGCGGTCTGAAAAGTTTCGGTATACCTCCTTTCAATTGCGCCTATTTAATGAAGTTGCAACCATATTTCTTTTCTCTATTGTGTTTCTCGTCGTTTTGAAGAATACAGTCGACTGGCTTTGGGGGGTGCTTGGGCTTATTGCGTTTGCAGTTGTGATAATGACTGCAGTGAGGATTGTAAGAAGGATAAGGGAAAAGAAGTTATAACTAAAAACGCTGCTCCTGATAACAGGAACAGCGTTTTGTGCCGAAGGCGGGACTCGAACCCGCATGGGGCAACCCCCACACGCCTCTGAAACGTGCGTGTCTACCAGTTTCACCACTTCGGCATTTGAAATTGGGTTGGCAAAAATAGGAAAGACTTGGCAAGTTTTCCAAACTTACTAAGTTTATATCCTTCAAATTTCTACATTTTCGTAAAGGGCGGGAATATATACTTCCTTAAAGCCCGCGTTTTGCAGCTTCAACTTAAATGAAACCTGTGTTTCATACTCTCCATGTACCAGGAAAATTTTCTTTACCCGATCTGCAGTCTGGCAGGATAGGAAATCCAGCATTTCATTGTAGTCTCCGTGTCCCGAAAAGGACTCCATAGATGTTACGTGGCAGCGCACTTCAAATTGTTCGCCAAAAATATCTACATGCTTGTCGCCACGTTTCAAGGCTCCGGCAAGTGTATTGGCCGAAGCATAGCCGACCAGCAAAATGGTGGCAGTCGGATCACCTATGTTGTTCTTGATATGATGCTTGATCCGCCCTGCCTCGGCCATCCCCGAGGCTGAAATGATGATGCAAGGTTCCTTCTTATCGTTCAGGGCAATGGAATCCTCCACTTCTGAAATGTAGTGAAGATAAGGGAACGCAAAAGCATCCCCATCTTTTTCAATATATGCCAGGATCTCGGGATTGAAACATTCGTCATGCTCTTTCATGATTGCGGTAGCGCGTACAGCCAGCGGGCTGTCTATGTAAACCGGGATGTGCGGCAGCTTTCCAGAACTATACAATTGGTCAAGAGCGTAAATTAGCTCCTGTGTCCGGTCGATCGCAAATGCCGGTATGATCAGTTTTCCGCGATTTTGAACGCAGGTTTCCCTCACAATCTTTAGGAGATGCGCATGCATATCGCCTTCCTTCTCATGCAGACGATCGCCGTAGGTAGATTCACAAATGATGATATCGGCTTGCGGGAAACTGTCTGGCTTTTTGAGTATCCTGTCTTCTGGCCTGCCAATATCACCTGTGAATGTCAACTGCGTAAATGTGCCTTTGTCAGGAATGGTCAAATGTACCGCAGAGCTACCTAGCAAATGTGCGGCATCGGTCAACACCACCGCAACTTCACTGTTTTTCCCCAGATAAAAAGTCTGGCCATATTTGACTGTCTTTAACAAAGTCAGTGCATGCGCCGCGTCCTCCGAGTCATATAATTCTTCTAGGAGTGGTCGACCTTGTTTTTCGCGACGTTGATTGATTCTCTCGACATCCTGTTCCTGAATGTGTGCGCTGTCCATCAGCATGACCCGACAAAGATCAGCTGTGGCAGAAGTACAGTAGATCGGCCCGTTGAAGCCCTGCTTGACAAGTCTCGGGATCAGACCAGAATGGTCGATGTGTGCATGTGAAAGTATCAGATAATCAACCTCAGAAGGTTTGAAACCAAATTTCTGGTTAAATTCATCTGTTTGGATGCCCTGAAATAACCCGCAATCGAGTAATATTTTGGTGCCTTTTTCGGTGGTGATCAAATGCTTGCTGCCGGTGACAGTGCGCGCGGCACCAAAAAATTGAATATGCATGCCTGGAGGTTTAGTTGTTGAGATTTGAATGAAGTAATTTTTGGTCAGGCCAGAACATATATCGAATCAAGATTACGGCCCATTCCATTGTAGTCGAGACCATAGCCGACAACAAATTTATTGTCAATTTCAAAACCCTTGTAGCGCATCTTGACGGGAGATTTTAGTGCTTCAGGTTTGTGGAGCAAGGTCGCGATTTCGAGCGATTTTGGGGACATGTCATTAATTTTATCTAGTAACTGTCTCATTGTTAGTCCTGTATCTACAATGTCTTCAATAATAACAACATCGCGATTTTCAAGACTTCTATCCAAACCAAGGATTTCTTTGACCTTACCGGTTGATTCTGTTTGTGCGTAGGACGAAAGCCGGATAAATGTAATTTCGCAGGATAAAGGGATTTTCTTGACCAGCTCACTGGCAAACAAAAAGGCGCCATTCAAAACCACCAGAAAAACAGGGCAACTTTCTTCATAATCCTTGCTGATAAGCGCTGCAAGCTCGGCTATGCGGGTTTCAATGTCTTCTTTTGAAATAAAAGGGACAAATGTTTTATCAAGAATGTGAATCATGTTTGGCGGTGTCGGCTTAATCTGGTCAATATTAACTCTTTTTTCAAAAACCGGGCCGGTGACAAACGTAAAATAAAAAACCCGCGTTAAATAGGACACATTACCCCTGCTATGAAAAGTATTATTAACACCATCATATCCTGTTGTTTAGCTGTAATTGTAATTCCAAAGGCTTCTGCTCAGCTGTATTCTTCTGCCGATCTGGATAAGAATTACGACATGATCCTCAAAAACCCGAGCGTGCAAATCGAGTCGACGGAGGCGATCAATATGCTTTATAATTACAAGTTCGCAGAAGCCGATGCCGAGTTCAGATGGCTCAAATACCGTTATCCGAAACACCCGATGCCCCACTTTCTGATGGGTCTGGCAGAATGGTGGAAGATCGTACCCAATACAGATGACGAATCCCACGACGACGCCTTTCTTGCCCAGATGGATTCGACCATTAACCTTGCCGAGGAGCTTTACGACAAAGAAAACAGTAAGGTAGAGCCGGCCTTTTTCCTTGCAGCGGCTTATGCATTCAAAGGCAGGCTGTATGCAGAACGTGAAAGCTGGGCGAAAGCTGCCATTGCGGGTAAAAGGTCTCTTAAATATTTTGAGCAATGCAAAGGAAACGGTGACCTTACACCAGAGCTACTTTTTGGCGATGGACTCTATAATTATTATGCGGAGTGGGTACCAAAAGAATATCCAATCCTAAAACCGATCCTGGCTCTTTTCCCCAAAGGCAATAAAAAGCTGGGAGAACAGCAGCTTGAGAAAGTGGGCAACAATGCATTTTATACCAGAGTGGAAGCCCGTTATTTTCTCCTGCAGATTTACAGCATGGAAAACGAGTACAGTAAGGCCTACGAAATGGCGAAGTATATGTGGCAGACGTTCCCAAATAATCCTTATTTTGAAAGGTATTTCTGCCGGACCGCTTTCGTTACAGGTAAAATGGTAGAAGCTGAGAAGGCTGCCCAAAATATCATTGACAAGATCAACCAGGGCATGCCCGGGTATGAGGGTGTAAGCGGGAGAAATGCTGCATATGTACTGGCTTACTACAACATGAATTATCACCGCGATTACGATGCTGCAAGCGGTTATTTTAAAAAGGCCATTGAATATTCGACTCAGACCAAATCAACGAATGCGGGATATTACCTTTCGTCATTGATTGGTTTGGGTAAAATCGCAGAGATCAACAAAGATTACGACGAAGCCCTGCGGTACTATAAGATCGCTCAGGATAAGGCGGATAAAAAGTCGAGCCAGGATAAAGAGGCAAAAGCTGCGATTGCTAATTTGAAGAAGATGAAGCGCGAGCAGCGGCGCAAGCGATGATCACTTCTTCAAGTTAGCGTAATGTTTGAAAAACAGTGGTATCGTTTCAATCCCCTTATAATAATTGAACAAGCCGTAACTTTCGTTGGGTGAATGTAGTGCGTCAATATCCAGTCCAAACCCCATCAATATACTTTTTCTTCCTAATTCCTGCTCGAAAAGCGCGACGATTGGAATACTGCCGCCGCCGCGGGTTGGAATAGGTTTTTTGCCAAAGGATTCTTCCATTGCCAGTTCGGCAGCCTTATATTCCACGGAATCGGTAGGGGTAACGTAAGGTAAGCCACCGTGATGCGGCGTCACTTTTACCTTCACGGAGGCCGGCGCTATGGATTCAAAATGTCTCGTAAATAGCTCGCAAATCGCATCGTCATTTTGGTTGGGTACCAGACGCATGGAGATTTTTGCATTTGCTTTGGAAGGTAGAACGGTCTTGGCCCCTTCGCCTATATATCCTCCCCAAATCCCATTTACATCCAAAGTTGGGCGGACAGAAGTTCTCTCAATGGTTGTATAACCTTTTTCTCCTGATACATCATCAATGGCAAGGTCCCTCTTATATTCTTCCAGATCAAATGGAGCAGCATTTAGTGCATCGCGCTGCTCGGTCGTCAAATCCTCAACTTCGTCGTAAAAACCCGGGATAGTAATGTGCCCATCTCTGTCTTTCAGCGAAGCGATCATTTCACAAAGTATATTGATCGGATTTGCAACGCCACCGCCGTACACGCCTGAATGCAAATCCCGATTGGCCCCTACGACTTCTACTTCAACATAAGTTAATCCGCGCAAACCGGTTTCGATGGAAGGAACATCATTGGCGATAATACTCGTGTCCGAGATCAGAATGGTGTCGCATTTGAGCATATCTTTATGATCTCTGACGAATGTGCCGAGATGGGAGGAGCCGATTTCTTCTTCGCCCTCGATCATGATCTTCACATTGCAAGCGAGGGAACCCGTCGCGATCATGGTTTCCAATGCCTTGATATGCATATAAAACTGGCCTTTGTCATCGCAGGAACCTCTTGCATAAATGCGGTCGTTTTTAATTACGGGCTCAAACGGTGGCGAATTCCAGAGCTCATACGGATCAGCCGGCTGCACATCGTAGTGTCCGTAAATCAGTACAGTAGGTAGAGCCGGATCGATCATTTTTTCACCATAAACAACAGGATGCCCTGCGGTTTCATAAATCTCAGCCCTGTCCGCTCCGGCCTTCAAAATGCTGTCTTTTACATATTCCGCAGCTTTTAACATATCATCTTTGAAATTGGAATCAGCGCTTACAGACGGAATTCTGAGCAAATCCAGCAGTTCATCAAGGAATCTGTCGCGGTTATCTTCAATATATTTGTTCATGTCTTAATGTTGTAGTCGAATTGGTCGAAAGGGAAGCCAAGATAAAAAATAACCCCTAAGGTCTGGCCTCAGGGGTTGCTATTTCTTAAAAAAAGAAGGTTACGAGTGACGGTTTGTTTTTGACCTGGCAAAAATGTTAACCCGGTTTTCGTTTCCATTGAGCAATCGTATAATATTCTTTTGATGCGTGAGTACGACCAGCAGGAACATCGTAAACCCGAAAACGACCAGCAACGGCTCCGGATGCCCAAATACGCCCAGCCAGGAAAGTACCGGAAAAGCCAGTGTCGCCAGGATTGAACTCAGCGACACATATTGAGAAGCAATCAGTGTCAGAATAAAGATGGTAATGCAAACCAATGCAAGCTCAGGATGTATTGCGAGCACCATACCCAGCAATGTCGCAATTCCTTTGCCCCCTTTGAAATTTACGAACACAGGAAAAATATGGCCAATGATAGCAACAATCCCGAAGAGTATTTTGTAGACGAGCAATTCTGTCTCGCCGATTTCATTCATGTAAAAAAGCATAGATGCCAGGCAGGTAGCTGTCCACCCTTTGAGCACGTCGATAAGCATGACGATAGTCCCTGCGCGTTTTCCTAAAACACGGAACGTATTGGTGGCGCCGGCATTTCCGCTTCCCTGCTTGCGAACATCAATCCCAAAGTATCCTATTCCGTACCACACTGAACTTGGGATGGATCCCAACAAATACGCTGCTATAATCGAAACTATTACTAAGACAATACTCATTTTGCACTATTCAATGATTAATTTAAATTTCGTTAAGTTTTTCTCAAAAATACAATACTTTAAGGATTTTGCAAGAAATAGTGGTGCAAAACTACGTTTATATATGCGCATTTTCAAATTGTAGCATAAAGTATTGCAATTCTTAAAATTAGATTAGAAACCTTCGGTTGGTTCCGCCTTTTTCTTTTTTTCTTCGGCAGGAGTGGTTACGGCTTTCTTTTTGGTCGTTGCTTTTACAAGCTTGGCCTTCTTCACTGCAGGCTGATAAAAATCATCAAAGCGGTTCACGAACATATCCTTCTCCTCACTTCCGATTGCAACCAGCGACATGTCTTTCGATTTTACATTCTTGGATTTTGCGGTGATCTGGTCATTAAAATCAATCTGCGAAGAAACCACGCCCAGTTCGCCTTGTTTCAGATCAAAATAGTACCAGATATCCGGTGAAGCCTGCAGGTAAAGGCTGAATTCGTCGCCTTCGACACCGCGACGAATTTCAAGCACGCCTTCCATTTGCGCATTCACGTTGTTTCTTCCAAAATGAGCAACTCCAATGGGCCCTTGAGAGTAGTAGGCGGCATGCGCAGCGGACCAGCGCAGGTTTACATTGGATAAGACCATCGGTACATCCAAAATCGGAGAAGCATCAAACAGCGGTTTGTAACCTGCGGCGGTTAATTTAGCATATGCATCCGTTGCTTTGGAGCCTATCAATGCAGACAATTTTTGCGTCAATTGCTCGAAGTCGTCATCCGCAGCAGTGCTGTTTTGTTCTTCAAGATTGGTCTCAACGATTTTTGCTACCAAAGGCTGAGCGATCGGTTCGAGTGCCGGCAGTTTCATCAGAAGCATTGCATTGAAGCCAAATTTCGCACTGTCTACCTGCACTTCCGCACTTCCAACCGTCTGCAGCCAGTCAGCTCCGGTAAGCTTGAATGCGCCGGCGAAAGTAGCCAGGCCGGTTTTATCATCAAATCGTAAAGAATTGGCTTCGTCGATCAATCCATCTGGTCCGGGTGGCGGAGTCACTTTAAACGCTTTGTTATCCTCATCGTAATTCAAAGCTCCCTGCGCCAGGTAAATATCTTCGTCACCGTCGGATTCTTTGGGTGAAAGAAAACTCATATACATTCCCCTGGCTTCATTATAATGCAATCCGACAGAAAGCGGTATTTCGTGCTCGTTTTTAAGGTCTTTGTTGATTTTGATGGCAATGGTTTCTCCGGGATTCTCTTTGTAAACAATCCAGGAACTCTGGAAATCTTTTCTGAATTTGATCACCGGCTTTACAAACCCGTCCAATTGCAGTGAAGGTTCGTAGGCGATCAGATTAATACCGCCTTTAAATTGAATGCGTGGAGAAAGGACCAAATTGTCGGTTTCTTTCACGTCGGCACGGGCAGTGGTGTAGTATTTTACGGGGGCCGCAGCCTGATTGTTATTGTTCCTTGACCTTTTTCCTTCGCTTGCGGCACCCATTTCCCTTAGCTCGAAATTCTGCATTTTAATATTGAAGGTATCCTTCCGGGCAGTAATATATTGGTAGGTCGCGGAGCCTTCAAAGTGGTTGCGGGAATCAATACGAATGTCGGCGTCGCGCATTCTATGGGAGACATTCAAAGTATCGATTTCAATGCGGGCTTTTTTCAGGGGAGCGATTTTTCCTTTGCTGTCTACACTCACATACCCTTTGTCGGGAATAATCTTTACGTCGGCGGTTTGAATAAACGGCACTCCCTTGATGTTAAGCGAAACCTTTTCGATGTCGTACAGTGCTTCCGTACCGTTAAAAGTAAGCCCTTCCTGGTCCGGATCTGTGGAAGTATAAGATGAAGTTTCACCGATACCTTTCATTAAAATCGTTTTTTTCAGCATATCCCACTTCGCGCTTCCAATCAAAGTCTGGTACGAAGCCGTGGGTATCTGCATACCGGACGAATCATTTCCAAAGCCTGTTTCATCCGTAAGGAAATTGGCGATGCCGGTTTTGAAATTGAAATCAACATTGACGTTATTGCCTGTCAGAAGCTTTTTGGTCGACTTAACATCGCTGCTGTTGATCGCAAATGAAGACCTGTTTGCCAGAAACCCGTCCTTGTTGAATTTAATGTCTGCAGAAGAAAGCTCGGAGTCGGCCCTTTTTAATTTGCCATTTCCATATAATCCTGTCGAACGCATCAGCAGGCTGCCTTCCAGATTTGTTGTTCCTTTATAGAATGAGAATGACTTGCCCGTTGTATTGATAAACATGCTGTCTGCGTTGGGGTACCATTTCAATGCATAGTCTTTCAGTTCAACGGCAGGGAAGTAGCCTTTGCCGATGGTCGCTTCTTTAATGCTCGCCACATCTCCGGAGGCCATGAGCGAGTCGGATGTGAGCAGCACATTCTTCGCAGTCATGGACGCAGACATGTATTTCAAAACGGCTTTTGAATGCAAACCACTGTTATCCATCGTCAAGGTATCGGTAAATCGCGCCAGGGCTTTTCCGTCATAAAGTTTGATATCCGTAACCGGCGGCTTATAATCGAAGCCAAGCGAGTTATCAGGCATGCTTTTCAAGATAGTCTGGATAGGAGGGATGATGCCATTGGAATTGAAGGTTCCTTCGAAAATCACATCACGCTTGTCCAGGCCATCCATATCTATTTTAGGGATTTTGAAAAAAACCTCGCGCGGATACAACACGGTACCACGCTCAGGCTGATCGAAAAATACGGTCATGCCGCTTTCGACCACCAAACGCGGCGATTTCTTAATCCCTTTCTGGATACCCGACTTGTTTTTCGGATCACTTAAGTAAAAGGTCCCTCCTTTGTCGTACTTCACGTGACCGCCTACTTCTCCCTGTTGCCCTTTGGCGAATTTTTCTCTTGGCGTAAATGTGATCGAATCGGACGGTGCTACATTAACGAAGAACTGGTTATAGTCAAATTTGATGTTCTGGCCACGAAACTGGTAATTGGAAGCGACCATTTGGCCATTTAATGTAAAGTTCCTGTTTTTGCCTATCACGAGCTTTTTGTCCGAAGGGGTTGCATATATTTTCAGGGAATCGCTGACAATAAATCTCGATACACCCAATACGGTAAGCAATGTGTCGGGCAGGTAGATTGTCGCATTTGCAATTTCTTCATTGGCGGTATATTGGGACGAAACCTGAAAGTTGTCATAATCCGCTTTATCCAGATTGGCGAGCACATACAAAACACCTTTTTTGCTTAATGCAAACTCATCTGTTGTTTTGTTATAAACAAAATAGCCATCCAGGGCCAGCCGCTGCAATGCGTTGCGCAGGATTTTAGGATTTTGCTTGAAATGCGTGGCCAGCTCCTCAGCCAGAAATGCAGACTTTTTGGTTGTCTGCACATAATTGGCAGCCATATTAAGTGGCTGAGAACCATATTCCTTTGCAATTTCCCTGAACCGTTCCTTTTTGAAGAAATCCTGGGATTCCAATCTTACGGGAACAACCGTTTTTCCGTCAATCCGCAAAAACTCAACCTTTTCGGTCGGAAACCGCCATCGCATCGCTTGCGACCAGATATTCATTTTGTGATAAGTGTCCTGGTAGGGCAGGGGCGCATAATCTGTCTTTTCGGCTCGTCCTAATTTGACCAGTCCTTCATCATCATTGTATTTAAAGGTAATGCCGGGATGAAACAATGAATCGCTGCCCAACGGCATTGTATACGAGGCAAACAAAGACGAAATCACAGAATCTTTGAGAACGAATTTCTTGCTTTGCGCAGTAAATGCGAGCTTATCCTTGTACTTGACCTTGATGGTGGAGGGCAACTCACTCAGTGAAGAACTGTACATTTCTTTACCGATCAATGCAAAACCACCTTTGTAATCGATGTTTTTCCTGGATTCTTTCAGCCGGGCGTCAATACCATTGGACACAAACCGGGGATAAGGCGCAGCTTGTCCTCTGGCTTTTTTCACACCGCGATACTCCAGCGTACCCTTGATGGGCGCCGCCAATTGCTGATCATCATGGAGCGTAACATTTTCCGCCAGTAGCTTTGGCTGACTGATGTTGAAGGAATAGCGATCGAGATCTGCGTAAATGGACGAATCTCCGGCCGCCTGCCAGTTGAACTTCCCGTTTTTACCCACAAAAATGCCGCTCTGGAGAGATATGCTCCCATTTGTGGGCCCGAAAACAACAGAATCACTGCCTGTTACCATTGCAAAAGTTGCGTTTTGCAGATCCAGCAGCGCTCCTGAAATAATGGGAAGGGGATTAGATTTGGGGGTGATTACGAAATTGGTATCGACAGGCGTATCCCAGCTGTCGTTCCCGGCTGCTACGTTGGCTTCAGCATTCGCTTTTTCAGCATTGGTGGTGTCGAAACGATATTGATAAGTCCCTTCAAGCAGGTACAGCGAATTGTAATTGGCCGAGTACAGCTTGCGCGTTTCATTGAGGATCCTGATTGTTTCAAATATCTTTTGCAGTGTTTTGCCGTCGGACTTCTCTCCTGCGCTTGAAGCCAGATTGAGAAAACCGTCCAGATTTTCTGGCGATTGTTTTGCGTAAAAATGGGCATTACGCGTAATTAAGTACAATACTGGCCCCGCTTTTTGTCCTTTTGCTACCTGCGTTTTTACAATTGAAGTAAACTTCATCTGCTGGGCAGTGTTGAAAGAGGACATCCAGATGCTGTCCAGCTGAGCTACCGATCGCATATACTGTGCATTGCGGCTGCCGTCCATCATCTTTTTAAATTGCGTCATGAACTGGGTGGGCTCGTCCGGCAATTTCAGATTTTGGGACATTGCATGCTTTCCAAGCAGCATGAAGCAATAAAGGAGTATAGTAAAGCGAATTATTTTCATGTGTCTAGCTATTGGCGGTTAGCTGCTGGCTTCGATTTGCGAAGCTTACTATGGATCAGATTTTCTCAAATACAACGCAAGCCCATTGATTTCGCGTATTTGACCTTAGTTTCCTTAGGCTGTTTTTGAAAGCGCAGTTCTCAATATCAACTTGATCGGCCTCGTAGAAGCCACTGGTAACCAGCCATCCGCCAGGCTTTAAGTGATTAACATATTTGGGTATTTCACTGAGCAGGATATTCCGGTTGATATTAGCCAGGACCCCGCCGAATATTTTTTCCTTTTGAACCTTGTCAATGGTTCCTTGGAAAACCTCGGTTTCAGCAGATAATTCGTTCATTTCAAAATTTTCAACAGTATTTTCAACGGCCCACTCGTCTATATCAAAACCCAGTAAACTTGCTGCTCCCAGTTTTGCGGCCAAAACAGACAAAATCCCGGTGCCGCACCCCACGTCCATTACTGCCAGGCCTGCATGCGGAAGGCTCAGTTGCTCGTTCATGACCAGCCACGTCGTTTCGTGATGCCCGGTGCCAAACGACATTTTAGGCTGAATCAGCAAATCATATGTAAAAGAAGGGTCGGGTTCGTGAAAGGTTGCTCTTACCCGGATTTTATTGCCGACTTCTATCGGCTCGTAGCTCTTTTCCCACTCCTCGTTCCAATTCCTTTTTTCTAACGATTTCCAGCACACTGCTATTGTCGTTAAATTGAGGTATTTGGCCGTCAGGTTCTCCAATTCACTTTGATTAAAATCGCTTTCCTGAATGTAAGCCAGCAAACCCTCGTCCGTTTCCACAAAAGACTCGAAGCCTGCCTCACCCAACTCAGCCATGATTATTTCGGAAAAGTCGGGTTCTACTTTTAATTCTACCTCTATGTAGTTCATTTTGATGCCTGCTTAAATAAAAATAATACCGTTAATTTAAAATCGAATTTTAAATTAACGGTATTATTTTGAATCCGGGGTCGGATCGTGGTTATTAGCCGATTTATAAAGCCAAATTTATGGTTTCTTGCGCTTATTGGCCAGATCATGTGCAGTATCATAATACGACCGCAAATTCGTCCAGTCAAAGACATCGGATATATTTTCAACCCTGTTCCGTTGCATAATCCGGTCACGGCGCTGCATTCTGACAAATTTGAAAAGAATATCGGCCAGTTGATCGGCTGCCTGGGAGAAGGTCTGTGATTTTCTGTTGATCACATAAATACCCCGGTTTTCATAGTCACGCATAATCTGCATGATATAATCCCCGAAACCGGATAAATCGCTGGTCACCGTAGGAACTCCCCGGACAACACATTCGAGCGGGGTATAGCCCCAGGGCTCGTAGTAGCTAGGGAAAACGCCTAAATGGCAACCGCGAACAAACTGGCCATAGTCGAGCCCGAAAAGGGGATTGGTAGAAGAAATGAAATCAGGGTGGTAAACGATTTTCACGCGGTCCCTTTCATTATTAACGAGATTGGCCCTTTTGCAAAAATCGGTAATGCCATCCTCCTCTTTCAAATCGTGCGTAACAAAGGCAGGAAGCTTGTCGGTTTTCCAGCTTTGTATAGTCCTTCTTAGCCGGAGACGCCAATACTCATCCACGAAGTTGTTCAGATCCGGCATTTTATGGTCCGTTCCCGAAGCGGCTGCAAGGAATAGCTTTTCACCAACCTCTTTTTCGATGGCGCGGCAGGTTTCCTGTAATTCGTTCAAGACAGCCCGCGATTGAAGTACGTCGGGATTTACTGAATAATAGGGTTGTTTGGTGACGATGAACATCACTACCGTCATATCCATATTGGCTTGCACCATTTTCCAGTTCAAACGGGCAAGTGCTTCCAGGGTCAGGTCATAACCCTTGTTGCTATATTCGTAGCGGCCAGAAGTAAAGAAGTACAGCGTTTTATCCAGATCAAAGGAATAACTGGGGAAGAAATGGCCCAGGACAAATTCGTGAATCCTTTCTTTATGCTTCAAATGGAGGTTTTGAAATTCATGAACAGCCTGGAAGCGGACTACATTGAGTCCGTTCGGTGTCACCAGGTCAGGCATTCTTCCCAGGAACACTTCACACTCACGGGCAGTAACATCACTCACCGTAGTGAGTACGTGCGCGCTGAGCGCCGCCTGTCTTTCGACCGAGCATTGGGCCAGGATCCCATAATTTTTGGCTTCCTGCTCCCAGTCAAAGAACGGCAGCTTGTTGTAAAAGCCCGAAACATTCTGGGCGAGGTAACGGCCCAGCATGGTGGCGTGGGTGGTAAATGTCATTGCCACTTTCACATTGTCACGTTTCAGGTCGGGGAGTCCGCTGCTCGCCATCCATTCGTGAAATTGGGCTGAAATGTCCTCGCGCTTTGCATTTTCTTCGGCATATTCTTTGAGGAATATCCGGACCAATTCACCGAAGCAAAGGGTTTGGTTAACAAGCGGTTCAACATTGATGGTGGGAATCCGGCTTCGTTCCCATAGGTTAAATTTGATCGTGTCCAGTTCGTGGGCGATACTTGGCAGATCAAAAAGGATTACCCGTGGTTTTCCGGTAACGAGCCAATAGCCGTAATAAACAGTATAGCCCATATCCCTCATTCTCCTCACAACCCTGCCAGCGGGGGAGTCTTCGAGATCAGTGATTAATTCAAATTCGGATGATGCTTTTTTCTCGAAATAAGGACCCAGTAAAAAGTAGTTTTCATCCCACTTTTCCACCATAGCAGGGACCTTGGTTCTTATAACAGTGTATATTCCTCCAACTTGATTACAAACCTCCCATGCAATTTCAAACAGGACGTTTTTCTTTGTGGTTTTAACAAAAGGTTCCAAAATGGGATGTATGTTTAAACGTTACTGGCGGCATTTATAAAGATTGATGTTTCCGTTAAATCACAAAAATCCTTGTAATTACACAATAAATATGCAGAAAAATTATTCACAATTACAATAGTATGTTGTTTGTCTGCCCCCCTCCCTCAACGGCAATTCCCGTCACTTTTAACTTAAAATATGAAAAAGTCAAGAATGCCCAGAAAAGTGTCAGGCTTTTCCATGGGGTTGAATCAGACCTTGATTACATGAATTTAAGTCGCTTCTCGGCTAACTTTGTTTCAAATTACGTTACTTTGATCGGATTAACATTTTGCATTGGTTAGATAGTGAAAAAATTTAAAATAGTTGCGCTTTCCTTTATAATCGTGATGTTTTTAATGGAAAGTTGCATCGCTCAGACCGCTGAAACAGAAATTTTATTGCCTCCTAAAAGAGAATTCAGAGCGGTTTGGATAGCTACTGTTGACAACATAGACTGGCCGAGCAGTAAAAATCTTATTCCAGAGGAACAGCAGGAGGAGTTCTCAAATCTTCTCGATTTTCATAAAAAAGTGGGTATGAATGCGGTCTTCGTGCAAGTCCGTGCAGCGGGGGACGCTTTCTATGCCAAAAGTCCCGAACCCTGGTCGGAATGGCTTACCGGACGCCAGGGTAAGCGGCCTGACCCGATGTGGGATCCATTGGATTTCATGATCGTCGAAGCGCACAAACGGGGCCTCGAATTCCATGCGTGGCTCAATCTGAACCGCCTCGTTCATAAATCTTCAACCAGTGTATCGTCCGAAAATATCAGCCGCATTCATCCCGAATGGATTTTGACCTATGACGGATATAAACTGTTTGATTTCGGCCTTCCGGAAGTGAGACAGTTTATTACGGATATGACGGTCAATGTGGCCCGAAATTACGATGTGGATGGAATCCATTTTGATGATTATTTCTACCCCTATGCTTCTCCGGGCCAGATTATCCAGGATGATGCAACTTTCAAAAAATATGCGGACGGATACACCAATAAGGCGGACTGGCGCAGGCATAATGTGGATCTCCTGGTAAAACAGATCCATGACGGCCTAGAAGCTGTAAAGCCCAAACTGAAATTTGGCATAAGCCCTTTCGGAGTTTGGAGGAATAAGGACAGGGATGCGGAAGGATCAAAAACATTCGGTGCATTGGCATCCTATGACGATCTTTTTGCCGATAGCCGCAAATGGGTGAAAGAGGGGTGGGTGGATTACATTGCACCGCAGATCTATTTTTCATCCGGTTTTGCAAGAGTACCTTATAAGAACATGATCGACTGGTGGACCGAGAATTCCTTTGAAAGACATTTGTACGTTGGCATTGGTGCCTACCGTGTGGGGTATAAAGACAAGGATACACACTGGTCCAATCCTGTGGAGGTACCCAATCAGATCCGGTATTTCAGGGAAAGTGAAACAGACGGAGCTATCTTTTTCAGCTCCAGATCGCTTAAGGCCAATAGCCTGGGCTTTGTGGATTCATTACGGAGAGATTTTTTCCGTTATCCTGCGCTGGTTCCTACCATGCCGTGGAAGGATAAGGTTCCACCACTTTCACCGAAAAGCCTCAAAGCAACGTTGTTATCCAAGGGTTTGGAGCTGGTCTGGGATAAACCCGACGAAGCCTCAGACGGAGACCTGGCCTGGTATTATGTTATTTACCGATTTTCTGCGGATGAAAAAGCAACTGCACACGACCCAAGACGAATCATAGGGATGTGTTATGAAGGAGAAAAATTTGTTGATGTGTCTGCGGAATCCGGAAGGAGATATGTATACTATGTTACCGCAGTTGACAGGCTGCATAATGAAGGAAGGCCGATTGGTCCGCTGAAGGTTGAAGTTCACGATCAGAAATTAGTCAGATTTTAAGATGAGCAATGCGATACAATACGAGTACAAACCAGAGTACCTGACCGTTTCTGTACCTACGAAATATACCGCTGAAAACCTTCGTACTGAGGAAATGGTTCTTAATATGGGGCCGCAACATCCTTCTACTCACGGAGTTCTGAGATTGGAGGTGGTTACTGACGGAGAAGTGGTCGTCGACGTGGTGCCCCATTTAGGTTATCTGCACAGATGTTTTGAAAAGCACGCGGAGGCGCTTCCATTCAACCAGATTATCCCTTATGTCGACAGGATGGATTACGTGGCGGCAATGAACTCCGAGCACGCATATGTAATGGGTGTTGAACGGATGCTGGGTATCGAAAACGATATTCCAAAACGGATCGAGTATATCCGCGTCGTTGTTGCAGAATTGAATCGGCTGGCCTCTCACTTTGTAGCGCTGGGGACTTATGCAATGGATATTGGCGCTTATACTCCGTTTTTGTGGATGATGCGTGACCGGGAACAGATCCTGCGTCTGCTGGAATGGACTTGCGGGGCAAGAATGCTTTACAATTACGTTTGGATCGGAGGGCTTTTCTATGATTTACCGGTGGGCTTCGAAGAGAGATGTCTGGAATTCATCAAGTATCTGAAGCCGAAACTGATCGAATTGCAGCAACTGGTGGTCGATAACAAAATATTTATTCAGCGAACAGCCCATGTAGGTGTGCTGCCTTTGCCGGTCGCGATTAACTACGGTTGTACCGGACCCATGCTGAGGGGCTCTGGATTACGATACGATCTTCGAAAAGTAGACGGATATTCTGTTTATCCAGAACTGGATTTCGAGATACCTGCCGGTGAAGGCAAAATGGGTACGGTAGGCGACTGCTGGGACCGAACCTGGGTGCGTGTTGTTGAATGCTGGGAATCGGTGAAACTCATCGAACAATGCATCATCCAGCTGACCGGTGATTACAAAAGAACGCGCGACTTCGATCCGCAGGCAATGGTCCCCAAAAAGATTCGGCCCAAAGCGATGGACTTTTATGTTCGGGCAGAAAATCCCAAGGGAGAGCTAGGTTTTTATTTCAGAACGGATGGACGTTCGGATATTCCCGTCCGCTGCAAGGCAAGAGCCTGCTCGTTCAATAACCTTTCGGTCATTGGTGAAATGTCAAAAGGCGCGCTCCTGGCGGACTTGGTGGCGATAATCGGCTCGATTGATGTGGTAATGGGAGAGGTGGACAGGTGAGGTTCTTCCTTCACCTCAAACCCCAAAAGGGCTTCATTTCGTACCTGCTAAGAAGTAGAAGTTCCCTTTAAGAGATCAGGGAAAAGAAAAAGAGAGAGCCACTTTTCAGTAACTCTCTCTGCCTATCTTAGTCTCAAACACTAAACTTCCTGTGCAACGCCTACCAGATCATGTTTTGCCAGAAACTCTGCGATCTGAATGGCGTTGGTTGCTGCGCCTTTTCTCAGGTTATCGGCTACGATCCACAAGTTCAGCGTTTTGGGCTGTGACTCGTCGCGACGGATGCGGCCGACGAAGGTTTCATCTTTTCCATGCGCCGTCAGTGGCATTGGATACAGCGCGTTTTTGGGATCGTCCTGCAAAATCACGCCCTCAGACTCACTTAGTAGCTGACGAACTTCGTCCAGGTCAAACTCATTTTCGAACTCAATATTAACTGCTTCTGAATGACCTCCAATTGTGGGGATGCGAACGGTTGTGGCTGTTACCGCAATGCTATCGTCACCCATGATTTTCTTGGTTTCATTCGTCATTTTCATTTCTTCTTTGGTATAACCATTGTCGAGGAACACATCGATATGCGGTAACACATTCAGGTCGATCTGGTGCGGATACACTTTGCCTTTGCTGTGGTCACCGGCACGTTCTGCAAAAAGCTGGTCTACTGCTGCTTTACCCGTCCCCGTTACCGACTGATAGGTGGACACTACAACGCGTTTGATCTTATATTTTTTGTGCAAGGGATTCAGAACCACTACCATTTGAATGGTTGAGCAGTTTGGGTTTGCGATAATCTTGTCTTCTTTGGTTAGTTCACCTGCATTAATTTCAGGAACTACCAGTTTTTTTGTTGGGTCCATTCTCCATGCAGAAGAATTGTCGATAACTGTAATTCCTGCTTCTGCAAATTTTGGTGCAAGTGCAAGTGATGTCCCGCCGCCTGCCGAAAATATCGCAATTTCAGGTTTGGCTGCGATCGCGTCCTCAAATCCGATCACCTTTATCTGTTTACCCTTGAATGTAACTTCCTTGCCAACAGATTTTTCTGATGCAACGGCCAATAATTCCGTTACCGGGAAATTACGCTCTTCGAGCACTTTGAGGATTTCGCCGCCCACCAAACCGGTAGCGCCTACTACTGCGATTTTCATTCTTGCATTGTGATTAAAATGGATAATAATGATTTTCATTTTGCCGGACAGGCAAAAAGTGCCGCAAATTTACAACGAAATTTAGAATTGATAAATATATTCAGGTGTAACACACATATTTAACGGAACATCATATTCATCCAAGTCACTTATTTCCTCAATGGGTTCAAAAAAGGACAAGCCGATTTTAAGTACGTCATTAGTGCATTTTTCCAGAAAACGGTCATAATAGCCCCCTCCATACCCCACCCGGAAACCTTTTTTATCAAAAACCAAAAGTGGGATCAACACAATATCAACCAGCGCTTCATCTACCTTTTCAGAGGTGCCGGGATTAGGTTCCTGTATCTTCCAGCTGTTTAACCGAAGCTCTGTTTGCGGGGTTAATATGTAATGTTCCATTTCACGGGAGCCCGGAATGATGTACGGGACCACGGTTCTGGTGGTGGGTAAATACTTCCATATCCAATGGATTATTTTCCATGTATCTACCTCATTGTTAGTTGAATGAGGTAAAAAAGTGTGGATTGTGCCGGGCTGGATTTTGGCAAAAATGTTTGTGATGACACTGGAAATGACATCGTTTTTAGCTTCAATTTCGCCTGTGACCAAAGCCAGGCGTTTCTCTAAATATTGCTGCCTTAGATCGGCTTTTGTGATCATCTGATTCATGATTTGTATGCAAGCAATATCGTCATTTAACCCAATGCTCCCAACTCCCAACATTAAGTCCAACTTATCCAGCCTATTTTTCAGCTTTTAGCCGATTGTTCGTACTTTCACGGTTTGATTTCAAAATCTTTAACTATCGTATAGAATTAGGACATGAGCAAAATTAAAGTTGACAATCCGGTCGTGGAACTGGATGGCGATGAAATGACCCGGATCATCTGGAAGTTTATCAAAGAAAAACTCATTTTACCGTATCTGGATGTAGATATTAAATACTACGATTTGGGTGTAGAATACCGTGATGAGACCAACGACCAGGTTACAATCGATGCTGCCAATGCGATTAAAGAATATGGTGTGGGTATCAAATGTGCAACCATTACACCGGACGAGGACCGCGTTACAGAATTTAATCTGAAACAAATGTGGAAATCTCCGAACGGAACAATCCGTAACATCCTGGATGGTACTGTTTTCCGTGAGCCGATTGTTATGAGTAACGTTCCGCGTCTCGTAACCAACTGGACTGCACCTATAATCGTTGGACGTCACGCTTTTGGCGACCAGTATAAAGCGACGGATTTCGTGGTGCCTGGTAAAGGCAAGCTGACCATCAAATTCGAAGGAGAGGATGGGCAAGTGATTGAGCATGAGGTGTATCAGTTTAAAGGTCCAGGTGTTGCGATGGGGATGTACAATATCGACGAATCGATCCGTGGATTTGCACGTGCCTGCTTCAATGTGGCATTGGATAAGGGCTGGCCTTTGTACCTGTCTACAAAAAATACGATTCTTAAAAAGTACGACGGTCGTTTCAAGGATATCTTCCAAGAAGTTTACGATCAGGAATACGCAGGCAAAGTGCATTATGAGCACCGTCTGATCGATGACATGGTTGCATCTGCCTTGAAATGGAATGGTAACTTTGTTTGGGCTTGTAAAAATTATGATGGCGACGTTCAATCGGATACCGTCGCGCAAGGTTTCGGTTCGTTGGGTCTAATGACTTCCGTTTTGGTTACACCAGATGGCAAAACCATGGAAGCGGAAGCAGCGCACGGCACTGTTACCCGCCACTACCGCGAGCACCAAAAAGGAAAACCAACTTCTACCAATCCAATCGCTTCTATTTTTGCATGGACACGCGGCCTTGCGTTCCGCGGAAAGCTGGACGGTAACCAACCATTGATCGATTTCTGTCTCGCTTTGGAAAAAGTGTGTATCGAAACCGTGGAAAGTGGCCAGATGACCAAGGATTTAGCAGTTGGTATCTATGGAAATGACGTGAAACATGGCGAGCATTACCTATATACAGAGGAATTCCTTGAAGCTATTGATACGAATCTGAAAGCTTCTTTGGCATAAATAGAATAAATTGTTGAAAGCGACCTGGTTTCTTGCGGAATCAGGTCGCTTTGTTGTTTCCGGGTATCATTTTAGTATTGTAAAGTCAGTACTAAAATATAATCACGGACGCTAATTGGAATTCAGGAATTTAGGTATATCATTTTTATCCATCTTTTTGATCATCAAAGGTCTACAAGGAAATGGCATGCCCTTAGAGACACAAGTTGAAATGATACAGAACGCGGATACAATTCGTCAGCAGGTGCCGATAGCAGATACAACCCTCAAACCGGTGCCACTGAAAGACATCATAGACGTTCTTAAACAAATCGGAAAAAAGAACAGGCAGGATTCTGTTAAAAGTGATACTGCGTTAAAAGTCGGGAAAATATTGTTTTCGATCGTCCCCGCATTTGGTTACACCTTATCTTCAGGGTTTATTGGATCTATTAATGTAAATACTGCATTTTATTCCAGTAACCCACAGAAAACAAGGATTTCGAGCATTACAACCAATTTCATTTACACGCAGTACAAGCAGATCACTGTTCCTCTGCAAGCCAGCATCTGGACACGCAATAATGATTATAACTTCCTGATAGACTGGCGTTATTTTAAGTACCCTCAAGATACCTACGGTCTCGGGCCGGATAGCAAAATAAGTAACGCCGCACAGATAGACTATTCACATTTGCGTTTGCACCAAACGGTTTTGAAAAAGATCGGGGATTCTTTTTTTGTGGGTGCAGGGTACTTCTACGATTATAGATGGAAAATAAAGCAGGAGGATAAAAATGACGATGTTCAGAAATACGGCCTAACGCCAAAATCCACATCTGCTGGCCCGGTGGCTACTTTTTTGTACGATAGCAGGACAAATTCCATCAATCCGCTGAGGGGTTTCTATGCAAGTGCGCAATATAGATCGAGCCTTAAGTTACTTAATAGTACAGCCAACTGGCAGTCCGTCATTGTAGATATCCGTAAGTACTTCAACCTGCCTCAGGGAAGTCAGAATACCCTGGCGTTTTGGAATTATAACTGGCTTACCGTAGATGGAAAACCTCCTTATTTAGACTTACCAAGTACTGGCTGGGACCCTACCAATAATATTGGCAGAGGTTACATTCAGGGGCGTTTCCGGAGCCCGAGGCTTCTATATTTTGAGTCGGAGTATCGTTTTGCGCTGACCCGCAATGGTTTGCTCGGGGCCGTTATTTTTGGAAATGCCCAAAGCGTGTCCAATTGGCCTGCAAACAATTTTACAAAAGTCGCCCCTGGCGGAGGAGTGGGTTTGCGGATTAAAGTCAACAAGAAGTCGCGCACCAATGTTGCGATTGATTACGGTTTCGGGATGAAGGGATCAAGGGGGTTATTTGTGAATCTTGGCGAGGTCTTTTGATAAATCTTAATTGCATTCCATGATCAAAGTGTAAAAACCTGTACCTTTGCGGGCAATTTGTTGATACCGATAGCAGTACCTTCTTTAACTAAATTTTTATTGCAATGTCCGCAGTAGCAGAGCAAGCCCAAACGGGAACACGGTTGTTGGCCGACCGTATCAATGCCCTCGAAGAATCTTCGACACTGGCGATGACCAAAATGGCCCGCGAATTGGCTGCCCAAGGCCATAAAGTAATCAGTCTGAGCGTGGGAGAGCCAGACTTCAAAACGCCCGCACATATTTGTGAGGCTGCCAAGAAGGCCATCGATGATGGTTTTCATGGATATTCCCCGGTCGCAGGTTATCCTGATCTGCGTAAAGCTATTGCCGACAAATTAAAGCGTGATAATCATATAGACTGGAAACCCGAAAATATCGTGGTTTCGACAGGTGCAAAACATTCTCTGGCGAATGTAATCCAGGTTCTGATCAACCCAGGCGACGAGGTAATCATCTTTGCGCCATATTGGGTGAGTTATTCAGAAATGGTGAAACTGGCGGAAGGAAAGTCAGTGGTGGTCAACGGGGCTTTTGACAACGATTTCAAAGTGACGGCGGAGCAACTGGAGGCGGCAATAACACCGCGTACCAAAATTGTAATGTATGCTTCTCCAAATAACCCAACAGGCGCTGTATACACAGAAAAAGAATTAAGAGAAATCGCGGCTGTCTTGGAAAAACACGACGACATATTCGTACTCGCCGACGAAATCTATGAATATATCAATTTCACTGATGAGGGCCACTTCAGTATCGGTTCTATCCCCGAATTGAAAGACCGTGTGATAACAGTAAACGGAGTTGCGAAAGGCTATGCAATGACCGGCTGGCGTATCGGGTTTATAGCGGCGGCGAAGTGGATTGCCGATGGGGTTGAGAAATTACAGGGACAGGTTACGTCCGGGACAAACTCAATTGCTCAGAAAGCCGCGACAGCAGCCTTCAACGGCCCGATGGAGCCGACCATCGAAATGTCAAAAGCATATCAACGCCGCCGTGATTTGGTTGTTGGTTTGTTGAAAGAGATCCCAGGGTTCAAGGTAAATGTACCCCAAGGCGCATTCTACGCTTTTCCGGATGTGAGCTATTATTTCGGAAAATCTGATGGAACTACCACCATCAATAACTCAGATGATTTTTCAAACTGGCTATTGAATAAATCTTTCGTTTCTACCGTTGCGGGCTCGGGTTTTGGTGCCCCTGATTGTATCCGGATATCGACTGCCGCAGCTGATGAAGCATTGGTTGAAGCAGTTGAACGTATTAAGACAGCGGTCGCAACTTTAAAATAAAGTATATTGAAATCTTAAAAGCCTCATAGGTGTTACCTGTGAGGCTTTTGCATTCATTTCATTTATACAAAACATTTATATATCCTGCAAATCAGGATATTTTCGTCGATAAAGTTTACTAATAGCCAGGCGCAAAGGCTCCCCAAAATGAGCAAATATTATTTTTTAAAAGTAAAGGAAATCGAAAAGGAAACCGAAGAGGCCTCGACCATTCACTTTTGGCATCCGATCAATGAAGTGATTTCGTATCGTCCAGGTCAGTTTTTGACTTTATTGCTTCCTCAAGATGATAAAAAAGTGAGGAGATCTTATTCAATGTCCAGTTCGCCCTATACGGACGTTTCTCTGGCCATTACGGTTAAAAGGGTCCCGGGTGGTTTCGCCTCCAATATGTTGCTGGATACCATTCAAGAAGGGGATGTATTGGAAGCAATGGAGCCGATGGGTTCGTTTTTTCCAAAGCAGGCCGATGATCAGGTCAGGCAAGTCGTATTTATTGGAGCCGGTAGCGGGATAACGCCCCTGTTTTCTATTTTGAAATCGATCCTGATGGTTGAAGGAGAGAGTGAGGTTTTTCTGATCTATGGAAGCCGCAACGAAGACAGCATTATTTTCAAAGATAAAATAGCCGCGCTCGAGGCTAAGTATGGAGAACGTCTTAAGGTTATCCACACTTTAAGCCAGCCCTCGGACGAGTGGAAGGGACAAACCGGACGTTTGAACAAATCCCACATTTTGAAGATTATTGAAGCGCTTCCGACTTTGAAGAAAACAGAGGCAGAATTCTTTATGTGCGGACCAGAGGATATGATGGAAGAAGCGCAGCGGGCTTTGGCAATTCTGGCTGTTCCGCAGAGCAAGATCAGACGGGAAAGTTTTTTGACTGCCACCACTGCGCAGCCTGGAGAAGTATCCCTGGAAGACGACGACGAAAATGATTTGAAAGAGAGAGAGATTACTTTATTCTACGAAGGAGCGGAGTATAAGCTTTCGGTCAAGCCACACGAAACCGTTTTGGAAGCCGCACAAAATATGGACATAGATTTGCCTTATTCTTGTCAGGCGGGTATGTGCACAGCCTGCCTGGGACGATGTGTTTCAGGAAAAGTCCATATGGATGAAGAGGATGCGCTTTCACAAGCGGAGATCGATGAAGGTTTTATCCTGACCTGCGTATCGCATCCAATGAGCGATGATGTCATTATCGAAGTGGAATAGAATTGTTTTTCGGAATATATAAAAATGAGCCATAGGGAAACCATGGCTCATTTTTATATCAGATTATTTTTTGGGCGGCGGTGGTGGTGGATTGGGTGTGAGTGCCGGAGCCTTTGCTGGTTTCGCAATGGGTGAAGGGGCCCTTGGTACTGGTGCCTTGGCTGGTGGTGGGAGCAGTATGCTGCGCCTGTTCCCATTTCTGTTCAGGACTGCGATCCTTGCACCTGTCGAATTGTGTACCGACTCGAATCTTTCGAAACCAAGCGTTTCCAATCCCATTTTCGCATTCAGTTCTTCAATTTTTTCATTGATTTGCTGGATTTCGCTTTCCAGCTTACGAATGGGCTCTTCGGCTTTGAACGTCTCCCTGCGATTGGCCGCGATTTGAGAATTTAACTCCGAGATGGCCTCTTCCTGTACTTTGATTTGTTGTTCAAAATCAGCAAGTTGCTTGTCGACATCCGCGTCTCCTGCCTTCCGGTCACGGTCAAAAATTGCCGACCTTTTTTCCATCAGGTCAGACCTCAATTCCATCGCTGTTCTCTTTTTCCATTCTATCTTCTCCATTTCTCGTTGGAAACGCTCCACTTCGAACCGTTGCTTCTCCATTTCCAGATTGATTTCTTCCACACGACGGTTCAAGGGCTCCATTTCGGTTTGGATAGCCTCCATTCTGCGATGGATCTCGTTCATCTTTTTATTCAAAGAATCGTTATCGAAATGAATGTCGGGCACTTCATCAATTTCGACGTCCGTGAGCACTTCGATGTCTGCTTCCGGCGAAACCTCAGTAAGAACAGGTACTTCCATATCTTCAAGGTCCTCGGATACGGTCTTACTTTTCTTCTCAATTTTATGAATTGATTTTTTGGTTTTTGCTTTTTCGACCTTTTGTGCAACAGCATAAACGGACACACCAATTACCAGGCTCATCACAAGCAACATTACGGGCAGGCTCCCAAACGTCCGGGATGACTTGGGCGACAATCCAAGAACACGCTGCACCCTTTGCAATAAAAGCGGTCGTTTCGAAGCAAAAGCCATAGCCATTCTTGGGGCGGTTTGCCACTCAGCTACCTTCACCAATGCATGTGCCAGTGACATTTTGTCTCCGCAGACGCTCAGCGCAATATCGTCGCAGCAATGCTCGCGCTCGGCCCTGACCCTGTCGGAAAGCCACCAGATCGCGGGATGGAAAAAGAAAACCACTTCAACAAATGATTGTAACATGTTAATCAGGTAATCATTTCTACGGATATGCGCCAATTCGTGTGCAAGTATTGCTTCGACCTGAGCCGTTGAAAAACCGGATAGCAGTCCTATCGGGATGAGGACAACCGGACTGAATGCGCCGATGACCATTGGTGTCAGGATTTTTGTTGACTCTTTGAATTCAATGGATTTAGAAATGTTCATTTTTGCAATGATCACACCAAACCTTGAACGCCACTCCCTGTCCATCACAAGCTTGGCATTAAACCGAAGCCTTTCCGTAAAAATCCACCCACCTGCAAATCTTAGCAGCAGAAATGCAGCGCCGATCAGCCAGCAAACCACAAGCTCATTCAGGTGGGCCGACAGCCATAACTGAATTTTGATGGTAAGAGGAAGCTGGTATCCAACAGCCTTTAAAACAGGCGCAGACGCGGAGCCTGTGTAGGAAACAATCGATTTTCCGGCGGAAGCAACAGGGGTATTTTTCATCTGATAGTACATGAATGTCGCACCTGAAACCAACACCTGCATAGCTAAAAAGCCAATTCCTGTCGCATAACGAATGTTGGCTGAGCGTTTACGCAGGAGGTAAAGCGTTGCTGCTGCAAAAATCAGCAAAAGTGTTCCCTGCCAGAGAGAGTGGACCAGGGTCCAGCCAAATGCCGTAACCACAGAGTCGGAAAATAGGTTGGAAATGATTTTCATGGCTAACGATTGTTTTCGAGGTTGTTTAAAAGCTCACGTATTTCGTCTAATTCTTCTTTTGAAGTGGAATGGTTCCCTAATGCCTGCATGACCATTTGCGCAGCCGAGCCTTGAAAAACAGTATCGACCAGTTTGCCTAAAAGATTCTGCTGCGTTTCTTCTTTGCCGAGCAATGCTACATAAATATGGGACCGGCCATTCTCGGTGCGGTACAGCAACCCTTTGTCATGCATGATCTGCATTAGCTTAAGGGTGGTAGTATAACCGACGTCTTTGGTTGCCGAAAGGGCGTCGTGAACTGCCCTAACGGTACTTGGTCCCTCTTGCCAAAGGAAATTTAAAATTTCCAGTTCGGAGTCTGTGGGTTTGATATACATGGCTTGTTATTTACTTACGATAATCTTCGTATCAAATGTCTACGAAAAAAATCGTACTTGCAAGACCTTACTACGATTTTTTTCGTAGTAAAAAGTTAAAATTTGTTAATGTATTGATTAGTAAGGTATTAAAATTAAAAATCCGGGTGACAATCACCCGGATTTTTAATAAAATTTGAATTAGTGGATGCTAAACGTAAGTATTTAGCATTACCGGCATGACAAGCATCAATATGTCTTCATTTTCCTCCTGGTCAACAGGAATAATTAATCCGGCACGGTTTGGAGCAGAAAGCTCGAAAGTAATAGTCTTGCTCGACAGGTTGCCCAACACTTCAATCAGGAACTTGGCATTGAAACCAATCTCCATGTCATCACCATTGTATTCGCACATCAGGCGCTCATTGGCCTCATTGGAGTAATCAAGATCTTCTGCGGAAATGACCAGGTCGTTCAATGCCATTTTCAGGCGGACCTGATGGGTTGTTCTGTTGGAATAGATCGAGATCCTTCTGAGAGAGCTTAGGATTTCCAGCCTGTTAATAGTAAGTGTATTCTGGTTATTGGTCGGGATTGCATTTTCATAATCCGGAAAACGCTCGTCGATCAGACGACATATCATCCTGATATTTCCGAAGCTGAAAAATGCATTGGATGATGTGAACTCGGCTTTAACCGGTACGTCTTCGGAAGGAAGGCAGGATTTCAGCAAATTCAAAGCTTTGCGCTGAATGATCATGGACGTGTCCACATCCGACTTAATATCTGTGCGACGATATCTAACAAGCCGGTGTCCGTCGGTAGCAACGAATGTCGCATTTTCAGTACCCATTTGAACAAAAACACCAGTCATAGCCGGACGAAGATCGTCGGTACTGGTCGCGAAAAGCGTATTTGCAATAGCAGCTCCTAATGAGGAAGAAGAAAAATCGACTGACTGTCCCCGGTTTACGGCAGGAGTCTTGGGGAAATCAATCGGGTTTTCACCGGATAATTTATAGCGTCCATTATCTGAAATAATTTCCGTTCCAAAGGTTTCGCTGTTCACCTGCAATGTAATCGGTTGCTCAGGAAGGCCGCGAAGGGTATCCAGTAACAACTTGGCCGGAATGGCGATAGCACCCTTCTCTGAGGATTCGACTTCGATCTCCGTAATCATCACGGTTTGGAGGTCAGAAGCGGTGACAGTCAGTGAATTTCCTTCCAGAGTCAGCAGGAAGTTTTCGAGTATAGGGACAATTGGGTTCGTTGAAACGACACCGTTTATAGCTGAAAGCTGTTTGAGAAGAACTGATGACGAAACGACAAACTTCATAATTCTTGACGTAAGTGTTTAGATGATAAATTTAATATAGGATCATTCCTAAATCATTTTGTAGGGAACAAAAGTATAAAAAATTACCGAGGTAGCACGGTCTGTCAACCGAATTTTCGAATGCGGATGTAGTATCGCAACGCGCCAAAAATTGCAATCAGCGCGACAGGCAGTAGCAAATTAAGCGCCTGCCAGAATTTTCTGTTTTCCTGGATCTGGATTTTGTCCAACGCCCGTATTTCGATCTGCTTAGTCCTTGCGCTGATCAAACCTTTGGCATCGGTCATGAAATCCAGTGCATGCATCACGAAGTCCTTATTTCCGAAGGTTTGCTTTGTGACCCGGTCGTATCCCAATGGCAAGGGGGCATTACGTTTATAATCATAATCGTTCACAATGATATCCCCGTCCGAACAAATAATGACTTTGCCGGGAATGCCTGTAACCTTGAACTGAGGTGCGCGAGGATCGCCGGGTAAAATGCGATTTTGAAAAAGTGAAGTGAAGGCTCCTTCCAGGAGCACGGCACTCAGCTTTATTCCGGATGTATATTCGGAAGGCTCGGGGTCCTTACGCGCTTCGTTGTAACCTATCAATGCAGGAGCGTTCAGTAACTGCGTATACCGGGAAGTCATCAGCAGAGGGGTTTTCTGTACCTGTGAGCTTCCGCCAACAGTGTCGATAGAACTCAAAAATCTGGAATAGACCGCGTTTAAATTTCTGGTAATCGGGTGTGTCCCGAAATGATTGAGTAGCGGGAAAAACCGCCAGGGCAGGGGCTTGATTTCGGGCTTATCGCCCATATTGCCGACATTCAACAAAATTTCGGCACAATTGAGATCTTTTACAAGGTTGGTGTTAACGCGTGCGCCCCATTTGAAAAGCAGGTCGTTCAGGTTCAGGTCCAATGGCTGGGCATAATTTCCATCCAGGCTGACACTATCGATCCGTGTACCGTCAATGAAGAAGATTGCTTTGCCGCCGCCAACAACATATTGGTCGAACTTATATTTTTCATCTTCCGAAAACGCACTATCGGGTTTAAGCACCATTAAAGCATCCAAACCCTCGTAAGATTCAGGATTGTTCATATCCAGGAACACATCGTAACTCTGCTGGATTGTCGCAATCAGGTCACTTAGCCGGGCAGGTGATATCTGTGTATGGCTTACGATCAGACCGACTTTCTTCCGCTCCTGATTTTCCAGCAGGCGTATCGCCGACGCGATTTCAAATTCCACGCCTTCAACAGATTGGTTAAGCTGTTCTTCGGGCGTATTTGCCTTGTTTCCTTTCAGTAACTGAACCGGAACTGACAAGGTATCATACTGTACTATCACTCCTGGAAAAATAATTTTCTCAGTCCGTTTCCCGTCCTCGTTAGCAAACACATTGGTTGGTACCAATCCACGGTCAACCAGGTTCAAATATTGTTTTTGCCTTTGTTCTTCATTGGAAGCCTGCGAGGGGTCCGAATAATTAATGGTCAGATGACCGTTGGAGTAATTCTTGAATTCGTCCAGCGTTTCGCGTGTCGCGCTTTCGAGACGTTCGAAGCCTGCGGGAAATTCACCGGATAAGTAAACATTTACTGTAATGTTCTTACCCAGGCCATTTAGGAGTTGTTTGGTCGCATCAGAAATGCTGTAACGCTTATCCCCGGTCATATCCAGCCTGAAAAACAGCACGGACGCCAGCCAATTCACTACGGCCAGCACACTTATCAGCAGAACAAACCGAAGTATTGGATTTTTCATTAACCTTTGATTTCCCGTAAGAATATAGAAACAAAAAATGGACGAATCTGTATTGCAGCATTAACGTCCATTTTTTTGCAAAAATATAAAAAACCCGAAACGCGGGGCTTAATAGTTATTTCAGGATATCCTCGGATTGCGGAAAAATCGGATTGTTATAGATATATACGCCATTATAATCCTGCTTTATCGGAATTTGGGTTGGGAAGTTTCGGTGGTAAGGCAACGCTTTTTCGGTGGAATAATGACAAACAAAAGATTTCCTGGTCTGATCGGGATTCGTGATCATCGATCCCCCATGCGCCAGTGCAGCATGCCAGATCAGTACGTCGCCTTTTTTGATCAGAAGTGTTTCCTTGGGAAGTTTGTGTTCGGCGCTGGTTTTGTCCAGGTACTCCGCGAATTCCAGAGGCGATTTTGTAGAGTCGGGTTTAAACAATATGCCCGAACCAAAGTTAAATTTCGGCATTTTATGCGAACCAATATAGTAGTATAGGGGGCCCGAATCGATTTTGATATCTTCGAGCGCAATCCAGGCTGCCGCAAGATGGCTCGGGATTTTAGCAGTGACCCAGGGGAAATCCTGATGCGACGGCTGCTGGCTTCCGTACATGAAGACCAGGCTTTGCATAACTACGACTTTCTGATTAAAAATCGCTTCCAGAAATGACACGATGTAAGGATGTGTCATCAGTTTTTTACCGGCCACGGAGGAATTATGAAAATCATTGATTTTCACGTATTTACCTTGTAAAGCCTGCTTGGGAAATTCCTTAATGTTTCGCTCCTGGTTGGGTTTGAACTCTTCCAGGTCAATACGGACCGACAAATCGTATTTTTCGGGATGGTTAACGAGCTCCCTGAAATCTCCCCAGAACTTATCGATCATGGCCTCGGGAATGATGTTTTCAAGTACCACATAACCGTTTTGGCTCCAATTCCTCAGCTTGTCCGCCATATCATACGGCACATCGAAACGGGGTGGATTTTTCTTGAGAAATCCAGCTATATCTGGGTTTTCCTGATCTATCCAAGGAAGTGTTGATTTTTCAAATTCCTTGAGAGGGAAGTACTGGCTCTTAAGGGATTCTGCCTTGCGTTTGACGCGTTGTAAAATGCTCATATGGTGTATATAGGTTACGTTTTATTTCACTTTCTGAACTTACAGGTCGCATTATCCGGGAATTGGTAATAAGACTTATAATTCGATGCTTTTGGATTCATGCACCCTTTCAGGTTCAGCAACTCGATATTCCTGAAATCGATCGGGTGGCTTTCCGCCTGCAAAGCAATGTATCCGCTCCCCAAAGGTGTATTGTCCTTTTTGATCCACTCCTCCTCGTTACCCACTTTACCGTCTTTAAAAGTATGGTTTTTTCCGACATAACCGCCGCCTATCTTCGGATTTGTAAAGACCAGCACGGTATCTCCTTCGATCAGGTGGTATACAATTGAATCCCCAAGCACGATTGCCTCCGCGCTGACCCATTGGTCTCCATTGTATGTTTTCGAAGTGGAATTGATGCAATGTGCTTCAGCCAGTTTGCCGTCGATATCTACGATTGTCCCAGGTGTGCACAGGTTTCCGGTGGTACGTTCTCCGGCGTTCAGGCCGCCCAGGTATTGCATTTCCAATGAAATCGGGAAATCCTGGTCGAGGCCAAGGCTGGCAGCCGATTGCGAATGCAGCATGATGCCGCTGTTTCTCACATTCCAGGAAGCGCCGCCAGGTACTTGATTGCCTGTAAAGCGATATTGCAAGCGGATTTTGTAATGTGAAAATGGCTTGTTGTAATACATATGACCGTATTCGGTTGTGAATTTGTCATATTCCTTGTAGTTCACACGGATCATGTTGTCTTCAACAATGAAGGTGTGCTTGTAATTATCGTTGACCTTATGCCCTGCGATTTTAATATCCCAGCCCGTGAGGTCCTTACCGTTAAAGAGGGATTGCCACTCTTCTTTGTCGGAAGGTTTCTGGGCGGAAGCGGAGAGGGAGATTAAAAGAAATAGTAATTGAAGATAGCGTCTTGCGTACATACGGACTTTTTGAGTTTTTTGATGCCACGGATTCACGAATAAAACACGAATGCCTTAGTGATCTATTCGTGAATCCGTGGCATCAAATCAAAGTAGTAACCGCCTATATTCTAATCTACCACGGCCAAAATTAACCAACAGACCTAGTTTGTTCCCCGAAACTTTGAGGTAATTAATAGTCTGGGAAACATGCTCATCCGTTAACACAGAAACGCATTTAACTTCCAATATAATCTTGTCAAAAACTACAAAGTCCGCATAGAATTTATGCCTGAGCAAAACTCCGCGAAAATAAACCAGATACTCCCTTTCTCGCTCGAAAAAAATGCCTTTTTGCCCAAACAAAAGCTCCAAAGCATCTTTATAAACGATCTCTGAAAATCCGTGTCCAAGCTCTTTATGGACCTCAATACATTTGCCGATGATGAGATATGATTCCTCTTTGTAAACCAGTTCCACTCTAGAATTTAAAGGTGTATACCTTTAGACGCCAGGAATTGTAGTAAGTAACTGACAGCCGAAAACGATTTGGAAAATGAATTTACCTTTTCCGCTTCTTAGGCTTAGGAGAAGAAGCAGCCGAAACTGGTTTACGGCTGTTGCCTCCGGATTTTCCGTCCCGGGGCTTTCTGCTGCTTTCGCGTGGACCTTCACCACTTCGTGAGCTGCTCCCACTTCTGGATCCACCGCTTCGTGAATTTGCATTACGAGAGCTGCCGCTCCGGGAGCTCCCTCCTCGGCTGAAATCAGGTATAACCCCATCCAGATACAGATCCATGCTACGACGAGCCAGATTGGTATCCTTCACTTTCACTTTCACTGCATCGCCAAACGTGTAAATCTTCTTGGTGCGCTGACCAATGACCCGGTAATTTTCTTTATCCAATTCATAATAATCATCTCCCAGATCGGTCATTCGGATCAAACCTTCTGACGCAGTTTCCGTGATTTCCACGAAAATTCCGAATTCGGTGACACCTGTTATGATGCCGTCAAACACGATTTCTTTGTCCATGCTGCTCATGAACTCGACCTGCTTATATTTAATAGAGGCTCTTTCCGCTTCGGCAGCCAGCCTCTCTCTTTCGGATGAGTGCTTTGCCGCCGCTTCGTAAGCCTCTTTATCCACAGAAGACCCGCCACTAAGATAATGCTGCAGTAACCGGTGCGCCATCACATCTGGATAGCGCCGGATTGGGGATGTAAAGTGAGAGTATCTTTTAAAAGCGAGTCCGAAGTGGCCAAGATCTTCGGTACTGTACCTTGCCTTCGCCATGGTGCGCACAGCAAGTGACTCAATCAGATTTTGCTCAGGCTTTCCTTCCACTTTGGCCAACATTGTGTTCATAGATTTGGCGATTTTGCTTTCCTCGTCCAATTCCAGTTTGAGGCCGAGCTTGGCCGCGAAGGTCGCAAACGTTTTGAGCCGGTCGGGATCCGGCGCTTCGTGCACGCGGTACACCATCGTATTTTTAACATCGCCTTTCGAAAGTGCATATACGTATTCTGCTACCCGCTTATTGGCCAGTAGCATAAATTCCTCGATCAGCTTATTGGAGTCGTGGCGCTCTTTTTGATAGATACCAAGTGGCTTCCCGTTTTCATCGAGGCGGAAACGCACTTCCGGCGTTTCAAAATTGATCGCCCCATTTTTAAACCGTTCTTTCCTGAAAATTTTTGCAAGCGTATTCAATGTCGTCAGCTCTCTTGGAAAATCTCCCTCGCCTGAGTCGAGTACTGCCTGTGCCTCTTCGTAACTGAACCGTTTGTCGGAATGAATGATCGTTCTTCCAAACCATTGTTTGATCACTTTTCCCTGCGGGCTGAGCTCAAAAATGGCTGAGAATGCCAGCCTATCTTCATTTGGGCGTAGCGAACAAAGGTTATTGGATAGTTTTTCGGGAAGCATCGGCACCGTTCTGTCCACCAGATAAACCGAAGTCGCCCTCCTGTAAGCCTCTTTTTCTAATTCTGTACCCGGCAAAATGTAATGCGAAACATCGGCGATATGAACGCCCACTTCCACAATGCCGTCTTCCAGATATTTTACCGAAAGCGCATCGTCAAAATCTTTTGCGTCAACGGGGTCGATGGTAAAAGTGAGCACATTGCGAATGTCCAGACGATTGGAGATCTCCTTTTTTGAAATCTTGTCCGGGATTTTCTTTGCCTCCGCTTCCACAGCTTCAGGAAAATGATAGGGAAGTCCAAATTCTGCCAGTATGGCGTGCATTTCCACATCATTGTTTCCTGCCTCTCCAAGTACCCGAACAATTTTCCCCTCGGCCTGACTTCTCCTGGTAGGCCATTCGGTCACCTTCACAATGACCTTATCACCGTTTTCGGCACTCTCAGTTTCGTTTAGTTCAAGAAAGATCGGGTCGAAAAGTTTCTTGTTATCTGGCTGTACGACTGCATAGCGAGGATTGATTTCGATCACACCGACAATCTCGGCATTGGATCGTTCCACAATCTCTGTTACGCGACCTTCTACCCGGTTTTTGGCGGCATCATTCCTGCCGTTTCGTGAACTCCGGCTATTTTTTGTAAGTATCTGCACATAAACGATGTCGCCATCCCATGCACCGTTCAGTAATTCAGTTTCAATAAAAATATCGTCATCCCGGCCATCTATAACAGCAAATGCAAAGGATTTGTTAACACGGTCGATGCGTCCTTTAAGTCCTTTGTTTACCTGTTTACTTTCAGGTGCCGAAGCGTAAGACCCATTGTTGTAAACCAGTCGCCCGGCTTCTTCCAGTTCGTGGAGTATTTCGTTGAACAACTGACGTACCTTTTTGTCCTGAACACCGAAATGATCGTGGACGTCAAATGTCCGGAAAGTATGTTCGCTGTTTAAATCAAAGAAAGCCGTAATATCCGCTTTCAGGTTATCTATATAGGAAACGATTTGATGAGGCGATTTTTCTGCCCGGTTTTCTTTAAATGTTTTTGTTTTAATCTTGTTTTCTTTCATGTATTCTTTAAAATCTTTGAGTAGTATTTAGCCGAAAGCCGATCGCCTACCGTTCACTTTCAACCCTTGTTATGTTCTCTGTCGGCACTTGTTGGAAGCAATTTAACCGAAGATAAAGCTGTGCCAGCACCACCACATCTTCCCTGCAATACCGGGCAATTTTTGCCAGGTCGTTTTCCTCATAATAAACACGCGTTACCTGATCACCGCTCATTTCATTTTTGCTGCCTGGTACGTTCAATACGGCTGCAAGCAAATCGAGAGAGGTGTAACTTTTATAATCACCAAATTTCCAAAGGTCCATGGTGTCCTGGTGCAAAACTTCCCAGGGTTTCTTGCCGGTTATTTGCAAAGCCTTTGGGATCTCAATACAATGGACCAGCATGCGGCGACAAAGAAAAGGAAAGTCGAACTCTTTACCGTTGTGAGCGCAAAGAACCAGCTGTTCGGCTGGATATTTCTCGATTAATGCTTTAAATTGTAAAAGTAACTGGTGTTCGTCGTCGCCGGAAAAGCTGCTTACCTTAAACGAGAGCTCGTCTTTGTCGTTCCAATAATAAGCGCCGAAAGCAATACAAACGATCTTTCCGAATTCGGCATAAATGGCACCACGGTCGTAAAAGTGCTCGGCATTGCCAACCGATTCGTCGCCTCTTTTTATGGTTAATGCCTTTTTGTCCCAGAGCTTTTGCATCCTTTCCGGGAGCTCGTCGTAGGATGCAAACGCGGAAACCGTTTCAATATCGAGCAGTAAGAAGTTTTTCGCCCGTCTTCTAAATTCATCTGTCATAGTGTGAGTGGTTTTTGGGTAATTGAATGTGCAGGGCTTTAATTGTGCAATACGCCAGGTAAACCGGGAGGGTCGACTTTTATCAGATTCGCCTCGACGATACTGTCCGGCACGAAGATAAACTTTTTATCGTAGATCTGTTTTCCAATGAAATAGCTGACCCAGAATTCGTTATTGAGGTGAAATACATCAGGCATGATCGGTTCTACCACAGCGTGCTCACCGGCTCCGATCTCCGGGAAAAAGTGCCGTAGCGTCGAAGTCCGCTGGTCCGACTTATCGCCCGACTCGCTGTTGCCGTAACCTTTTGAAGTAACAAAAACATTCGTGACCGGCTGCTCATTGCGGTTGATTACGATCACATTCCACTCGTCCTGATCCAATTCATTGGTATGCCTGACAATGGCTACCTGGATTCCTTTGACAGGATGAAAAATAATATCCTTTTTCATTCATTATACTGGTTCCAATTCCATGTGGAACAACTGCGCCAAATGGTTTTTAAGTTTATACGAAACCTCCTCTAAATTTACTTCCGAGCCTAGCTCTTGCGACATAGAAGTTACAGCTTTATCCTCGATCCCGCAAGGGACAATATTTCCAAAATAGGACAAGTCTGTGTTGACATTCAACGCAAAACCGTGCATGGTGACCCACCGGCTGGCTTTAACGCCCAATGCACATATTTTGCGCGGATAAAGCTGCTCTTCAAAATCCAGCCAAACGCCCGTCAACCCTTTGATGCGCCCAGCTTTTAAGCCATAATCCGACAAAGTGAGAATGATCGCCTCTTCCAGCGTCCGCATGTAAAGGTGGATATCTGTAAAAAAGTTGTCCAGGTCAAGGATAGGATAGCCTACGATTTGTCCCGGCCCATGGTAAGTGATGTCGCCGCCGCGGTTGATGCGGTAATATTTGGCTTGTCTTTGGGATAAATCGTCTTCCGATAGAAGCAAATGATCGGGCTTGCCGCTTTTGCCCAATGTGAAAACATGCGGGTGCTGGCAAAAAAACAGAAAATTGGGGGTTACGATCTTTTCATCATCTGCCAATGTGCGGTTCCGCGTCTTCAAAGCCAGTGTTTCGGCAAAAACCTTCTCCTGAAAATCCCAAGCCTCCTGATAATCAATCAGTCCCAAATCACGGAATTGTACTTGCTTATTGATGAGGGTATTCATTTTATCTCCTTCAAATTCATTTTCAATTTTACTAAAACATCGGTTACTTTTCCCTGAATCCAGCGTCTTATGGAAAGGTGGCGAGTGTAGAAGTTTAATACTCCTGAACATCACAACGCTATTTAAGTAGTGAAATGTTCGATTCGGGATTTTTCAAAACAAAAGATAAATGGCAGCACACAACGATACAGGGCACTGGGGAGAAGCCAAAGCGGCGGCGTTTCTTGTTGAAAAAGGATTTGAAATTGTTGAAAAGAATTTTAGAAACCGGTACCAGGAAATCGATCTGATCGTCAAAAAAGATAAGATGCTGATTTTCGTGGAGGTAAAAACCAGGAGCGGCATTGCATATGGAATGCCCGAGGAATTTGTAAATGTGACCAAGGCGAGAGGTATCATGAAGGCTGCCGAAAATTACATTTTCGATAATGATTGGTTATTCGATGTGCGGTTTGATATCATTTCTATTTTGATTTTCACAAACGGGAAAATAGATATCAGGCACATTGAAGACGCATTCAGCAAGTAACGGGCCCGTGCAAAGAGATAAGTAGAATCGGCCCATCCCGCGATTTAGATGTTAACTTTAAGTTTCCTAAATCCGTCATAATGAATTCTGCATCAACAATTGATCGTCGGAAGATGATCAAAGGCAGCGTGCTTTTGTCCGTAGCTGCCTCCAGCGGCATTTTACTCGAACCTCCCTCGGGGCTTCACCTCGGCGCATGTGACTGGTCGGTTGGAAAAACCCTGAACCCCGAAGCCTTTGACCGGGCAAAAACCATTGGATTGCAAGGGATACAGGTTAGCTACAATACCGGCAAAGATCCAATCGGACTCTCAGATCCAGCCACATTAAAATCCATTCAGGAAGCCGCGGCGAGGACTGGCATCAAAGTATCCAGTCTGGCGATTGGCGAACTTAACCGTACACCTTATAAATCCAGGCCAGAAACAGAACAATGGGTCCGTAGCAGTATAGACGCCGCCAAAGCATTGGGCGTGAAGGTGATTCTGCTTGCATTTTTTTCTGACGGCGACTTACGAAATGACGATGCTGGTAAAAAGGTCGTAATCGAAAGACTAAAGAAAGTGGCCCCGCATGCAGAAAAACAAGGAATAACCCTGGGCATTGAATCCTATCTCACAGCACAGGAACATATCGATATCATCGACGCCGTCGGATCGAAAGCTGTGAAAGTCTATTACGATTTTCGGAATGCCGCCGATGCGGGTAACGATGTTTTCAAAGAAGTGCCGATGCTTGGCAAAAACCGCATCTGCGAGCTGCATATCAAAGAAAACGGGTTCAAGCTGGGTGAAGGGACCATGGATTGGCCAAAAATCGCAAAAATGGTCAGGGACATTGGCTACCAGGGCTGGATGCAGATCGAAGGGGCGACACCTCCCGGCGCCGATATAATTACCTGCTACCAGCAAAACCGAAAGTATCTCGAAAGCCTTTTTTCTTTTCGCTAACCATGACTTCAACTACTTTCAATCAGCCCAAAACGGCTCTTTTTCTAGCCGGGACAGCTATGCTGATTCTTTCTGCGATACAGTTCGGCAATCAAAAACCGATTGCCCCAAAACAGTCCGGAAGTCTCGTCAGCATGGCGGAAGATTCGTCGAAACTGTATGTTCCGGATGACCTGGAAGCCACGCTTTGGGCGGAAGCGCCGATGTTTTACAATCCGACGAATATGGATATCGACGCCAGGGGTCGTGTCTGGATTACCGAGGCGGTGAATTACCGTGATTTCAACACCAAGCCTGCCGAGCGATTGAGCCACAAGCAAAAGGGCGACCGCGTCATGATCCTGGAAGATAAGGACGGCGATGGCAAAGCTGAATCCTCCAAAGTTTTCGTAGAGGATACCTTGCTGACTTCCCCATTGGGCATCGCAGTCATTGGAAATAAAACCATTGTTTCGTGTGCCCCAAACCTGCTCATTTATACCGACAACGACGGCGACGACAAGCCCGACAGCCGCGAAGTGTTCCTAACCGGTTTCGGTGGTTTTGACCACGATCACTCTTTGCATTCCCTGATCGCCGGTCCGGACGGTCGCTATTATTTCAATACCGGAAATGCGGGACCGCACAAGGTTACCGACAAGAGCGGCTGGACTTTAAGAAGCGGAAGCCTGTACGTCGGAGGAACGCCTTACAGCAAATTCAATCAGGGAAACCAGAAATCGGATGATGGTAAGGTATGGGTGGGCGGCTTGGCGTTAAGGATCAACCCGGATGGTACCGGGCTCAAAGTATTAGGGCATAATTTCCGTAACAGTTATGAAGTTTGCCTGGACAGCTATGGTAATATGTGGCAGAATGACAATGATGATCAGGTGATTACCTGCCGGGTTTCGTTTTTGCAGGAAGGTGGTAACGCCGGATATTTCTCGGCAGACGGTACCCGTTACTGGCAGGCCGACCGTCGGCCCGGACAGGATATTTTCACAACACATTGGCATCAGGAGGATCCGGGGGTTATGCCGGCAGGCGATAATACCGGCGCAGGTTCACCTACCGGGATTGTCTTTTATGAAGGTGATGCATTGGGCAAAAATTATCGCGGCACTTTGCTGAGCTGTGAAGCGGGGAGAAATGTGATTTTTGCTTATCAGCCTGTAAAAAAGGGGGCCGGATTTACGCTTGACCGTAAAAATCTGATCAGTTCCTTTCCACAAGCCAATGAACGATATGAATGGTATGAAACGGACAATGATTACAGGAAATGGTTCCGCCCGTCCGATGTGGCAGTTGGTCCGGATGGCGCGCTTTACATTGCCGACTGGTACGATCCTGTCGTGGGCGGCCATGCGATGAAAGATAAAAAAGGCTATGGCCGGATTTATCGGATTACCCCCAAAGGCAAAAAAATCACAAACCCAAAACTCGATTTTTCAAACACGGCGGGATTGATCGAGGCATTGCGAAACCCTGCAATTAACGTTCGAACACTTGGTTTTGAAGGATTAAAGAAGAAAGGCGACGCGGTTTTAGGGGACGTTAAAAACTTATTGACCGCTGAAAATCCATTTCATCAGGCCCGGGCAATCTGGCTGATGGCGCAATTGGGTGAAAAAGGAAAGAAGGAAGTTGAAATGCTTTTGACCTCTTCCAATGTTTCGCATCGTTTGACTGCTTTCAGGGCATTGAAGTCGATTGGAGAAAGTGACCCATATCTGGTGCAAATGGCCAAAGATCCGTCGGCTGACGTGAGAAGGGAAGTAGGGATTGCGCTTCGGGACCTGAGTTCTCAACAGACTTTACCAGCGATAAAAGAACTGGTCAATCGTTTCGACGGTGAGGATCCCTGGATGCTGGAAGCGATCGGCACTGCGGCCTTGGGTAAAGAAAAGGAGGTTTACGCTTATGTTCAGCAAAAATTTCCCTCCAGTCCGGACAGATGGGAAAGTGCCAAAGCAAACCTTATTTGGAGATTACATCCGGCTGAAGCGGTCAATGACCTGAAAATAAGGGCATCGTCCGACAAAGTGCCGATGCTTTTACGTCGCAAAACACTTACTGCGATTGGTTTTATTCATGATAAAAAGGCGGTCGGGGCAATGATGGAATTGTCGAAATCAAACCTGCCGGATGTGGCGACGCTGGCTTCTTGGTGGCTTAACTTCCGGAAAACGAATGATTGGGCTGATCTGGCCAATTGGGAAGAAGCAGGTGCTGTTGCCATGACGCCGGGTTATCGCCAAATGCTTGAAATGAAAAAGATTGTCGGAGACAAAAGCCAGCCGCTGCCGCTCAGAATCGAATCTGCGAAAAAGATGGCAGTTGATCCCGACGGAGGCAACATTCTGGTTGATATGCGGGTTCAGGGACAATTGCCGGATACCATTGCCAAATCGGTCAGCGATATTATTTTCAAACATCCCGACCAGAATGTGCGCGTCGTTGCCAGCCAGTTTTTCCCTAGGAATGGAAAGGTTTTGAAGACTGATTTCATTGCCCGGATGACGGCGGTACCGTCCCATGGCGAAAAGATTTTCTTCAATACTTGCGCTGCCTGTCACAAACACGGTGAGAAAGGTGCGGAAATAGGCCCGGACCTGACGCTAATCCACAAGAAATTTGACAAAGCCGGACTACTCGATGCGATCATTAACCCGTCGGCTTCTATGGTTTTCGGATACGAGAGCTATACGATTGTTACCAAGTCGGGCGAAACCTATTTTGGGTTTTTAATGAGCGACGGCGCGACTGTTGTGATCAAGGATGGCGGTGGACAACAGCATTCGATTAAGGCGGACCAGATCAAGAGCAGGGAAAAAATGCCCGCGTCCCTGATGCCGGAACCTACTGCCCTGAACCTGAATGAACAGGATTTGGCTGACCTGACCGGTTATTTGCTGAATTTTAAGTAAATTAAAGCTCCTAAACACGATTTTAACCCAAGTAGGTGGTCTGTTGAAAATTCTTTTTACACCAAATAAAAGGAGCCGAAACACCATTTACTGAAAGAGAATATCCAATCCATGTTTAAAAAAGTAGTCATATTAACCGGCATTTTGGGCCTTACCTATGGCCTATGGTCGTGGTGGAAGAGCAGCGGGGACTCCGGAATTGATTATAACACCCAGGTCAAACCGATTCTTAACAAGCATTGCATGGGTTGCCATGGCGGTGTGAAAAAAGCGGGCGACGTAAGCTTTCTTTTTGAACACGAAATGCTGGAACCGGGCAAATCCGGGAAGATACCTGTAGTCCGTGGCGACGCAGATGCAAGTGAAATGATTCGGCGCATCCTCAGCGACGACCCGGAAGAAAAAATGCCGAAAAACGGTACACCATTGAATGACCACGACGTGGACATTCTCCGCCAATGGATCAATGAAGGCGCTAAATGGGAGAAGCATTGGTCCTATAAAAAAATTGAGAAGCCGGACGTTCCCTCACTGAATAACATTGGAAATTTATTCGGCCTTTTAAATATCGGAGATAAAAAATGGGCCCGGAACGAGGTAGACCATTTTATTCTTCAGAAAGTAAAAGAGAAAGGACTTACCGTTTCGCCAGAAGCGGATCGAGCTACATTGATCAGACGGGTTAGCCTGGACCTGACAGGACTTCCGCCCACAGAGAAGGAGGTCAAGGATTTTGAAAATGACCAATCAGAAAATGCTTACGAAAAGGTAGTTGACCGGCTGCTGAAATCCCCGGCCTACGGCGAGCGCTGGACTTCCATGTGGATGGACCTTGCCCGCTACGCGGATACAAAGGGCTACGAAAGCGACGGAGGGCGTACTATGTGGCGTTACAGGGACTATGTCGTCAAATCGTTCAATGACGACAAGCCTTTCGACCAGTTCACCATAGAACAGCTCGCAGGCGATCTGCTTCCCCGCGAAAAAGATGGCTTTCCAAAAGAGGAAAACATGATAGCGACTGGTTTTCACCGTAATACAATGACCAACAACGAAGGTGGCACAGATGACGAAGAGTTTCGTACTGCCGCTTTGATCGACCGGGTGAATACAACCTGGGAAGTTTGGCAGGGTACTACATTCGGTTGCATCCAGTGCCACAGCCACCCCTACGATCCGATCCCGCACGAAGATTATTACAAATACATGGCGTTTTTCAACAATGCCAGGGATGAGGATGTGTGGGATGAATGGCCGAAGCTGCGGTTTTACAAAGGGGAAGATTCTGCGCGGGTTGAAAAAGTAAAGGACTGGATCAGGCAGAATGATCCGAAGCAATTGCAGGAAGTAACGCAGTTTATGAAGGTGATGGAGCCGAAAATCAATGCCCATAGCTTTGTAAAAGGCGACCAGTCGACGGTGCTGCTGATTTCCTATTATGGAGTAAAAGACAAAGGCAATGCGCGGATTCCCCAGGTCAACCTCTCGGGAGTGGATAATGTGGTGATGAATGTGGCGACCAAAGCCGAGAATGCTGTTTTGACCCTGCATCTAGACAAACTGGATGGGCCAGTGCTCTCACAGATCAAGCTTCCGGTACGGGATACAGTCATTATTGCGCCAATCGCCAAAGCCATTGGCAAACACGATGTTTATCTTTCTCTCAATAGTCCGAAAGCACCAGAAGAGTGGCTGAGGATTACCTGGATGTCGTTTCAGAAAGCATTGCCCGGGGCTGGAAAGCCTGACTATGACAAAATCGTCGCCGATTATGCGACTGTTTTAACCCGTCCGACGGAAGGGATGCCTGTTGTTTGGGAAGGCAAAGGAGATTTTGCAAGAAAGACGAATGTCTTCGTACGCGGCAATTGGATGGTGAAGGGAGCAGAAGTAAAACCTGACGTGCCGAAGCTGTTAGCACCTTTGCCCGCCGGGCGGCGGAAAGACAGGCTCGCGTTGGCCAAATGGATTGTTAACCGCGATAACGCATTGACCGGGCGGGTGATTGTAAACCGTTTCTGGGAACAGCTTTTCGGAAAAGGTATTGTCGAAACTGTGGAAGACTTCGGATCACAGGGCAGCGAGCCAACGCATCCCGAATTACTGGATTGGCTGGCCGTCAAATTTATGGAAGACGATCATTGGAGTGTGAAGAAACTTCTCAAGACCATTACCATGTCCGCGACCTACCGGCAAGCCTCTAAAACGGACCAGGACAAGCTTGAAAAAGACCCTTATAATATCTGGATCTCCCGTGGCCCGCGTGTGAGGTTAAGTGCGGAACAGGTCCGGGATCAGGCATTGGCATGCAGCGGGTTGATCTCGCATAAAATGTATGGCCCGGGAGTCATGCCTCCGCAGCCGGACAAAATCTGGCAGTCACCTTACAGTGGCGAGAAATGGACTTTGAGCGAAGGAGAGGATCGTTACAGAAGAGGCGTTTACACTTATTGGAAACGTACTGCACCTTACCCTTCCATGGTAACGTTCGATGCCCCAAGCCGTGAGTTCTGCCAATCCAGAAGGATATTGACGAATACACCATTGCAGGCATTGGTTACGTTAAACGACCCGGTGTACCTGGAAGCCGCTGAAAAACTGGCGACCAAAATGCAGAAGCGCGGTAAAACACCTGAACAACAGCTGACAGAAGGTTATCGGATGCTTACATTCCAGCCTATCGAACAGAAGAATTTGAATGTACTGGTAAAAGTATATAAACAGGCGCTTACGGCTTACCGGAAAAAGCCTGTTGATGCAGATAGCATCCTCGCTTACGGGAAGGAGCGGTCGCCCGAATTGGCCGCATTAACTGTTTCAGCAAATGTGATGCTCAATCTGGACAATGTGGTAACAAAAGAATGAAACCGTTGGCTTAGGCCGAACGGGCATGGACGGAAGAAAAGATCATTTGCCCCGGGCTTCAGCCCGGGGAGATTTGAAAAAGAAATATGGAAAAGCTGTTAAAAGAATTTCAACACGCGGATTTGCAGCGCCAAACCAGGCGGCACTTTCTGCAATCTGCTGGTTTTGGGTTGGGTGCGCTTGGCCTTGGATCTCTTTTGGGCTCGTGCAGCACCTCTTCTGCCGAAACTATGGGGACTTCCGGGGTTGCCAATGCACGAATCCCACAATTTTTGCCTAAGGCCAAAAGAGTGATCTACATTCATATGGCTGGCGCCCCGTCGCAACTGGAGTTGTTTGACTATAAGCCTGAACTGGTTAAATACCACGGTAAGGATTGCCCTGCTGAATTTCTGGAAGGAAAGAAATTTGCATTCATCCAGGGCGTACCCAAAATGCTTGGTCCACAGGGTAAATTTGCCCAATACGGTCAATCGGGCGCCTGGATGTCCGACTATGTGCCTTATCTGCAAACTGTTGCCGACGAGATCACATTTCTGAAAGCGATGCATACCGATCAGTTTAACCATGCGCCGGCGCAACTGCTGATGCATACGGGAAGTGCCCGGTTAGGGCGCCCGAGCCTTGGTGCATGGTCCGTTTATGGATTGGGATCGGAGAACCAGAATTTACCTGGGTTTATCGTGCTCGCATCCGGAGGGCAGCAGCCTGACGCCGGTAAAAGCGTATATGGAAGTGGCTTTCTTCCGTCGGTATACCAGGGGGTTCAATGCCGCACAGGTGGTGACCCGGTTTTGTATGTGAGCGACCCAAGCGGGATGAACCGTGATATGCGGAAGCAGACCATTGAGGCGATCAATGAAATAAACCGCCAGACTTACGAAGAAGTACAGGACCCCGAGATCCTGACCAGGATCAGCCAATACGAAATGGCTTTCCGGATGCAGATTTCGGTACCTGAGGTAATGGATGTTTCCAAAGAGCCTCAGTTTATATTGGATATGTATGGGGTAAAGCCCGGCGAAGGAACCTTTGCGATGAACTGCCTCCTGGCCCGCAAACTGGTAGAAAACGACGTACGTTTTGTGCAGCTTTTCGATTGGGGATGGGACGGGCATGGTACTTCAAAGGACCATAATGTAGAAGGCGGCTTGCGCCAGAAGTGCAGGGAGTCGGACCAGCCCATCGCAGCATTGATCAAAGATTTGAAAATGAGAGGTTTATTAGAAGAAACGCTGATTATCTGGGGAGCTGAATTTGGGCGGACGCCCATGCAGGAAAACCGTAATGGCCTGGTGATGCCATTTATGGGTCGCGACCACCATTTGGATGCGTTTACCATGTGGATGGCCGGCGGTGGTGTGAAACAAGGATTTTCACATGGAGAGACAGATGAGCTGGGGTATTATGGTGTCAAAAACCGTGTCCATGTCCACGACTTGCAGGCAACAATCCTCCATTTAATGGGTTTCAATCACGAGAAATTCACCTATCCATTCCAGGGAAGGAATTTCCGGTTGACGGACACCGAGGGAAAGGTAGTTAAAGAGATAGTCGCATAAATCATTGATTTTGAATGGAAAATACTAAGGTTAAGGCGTTCCGGATGCAGTTGAAACCGGGTTTTGAAGCAGAGTATAAAAAACGGCACGATGAGATCTGGCCGGAGCTTTCGGAACTTCTTAAAAATGCCGGTATCACCGAGTACTATATTTTTTTGGATCCGATAAGCTTAGCTCTTTTTGCATTTCAGAAGCTGGGAGAGAATGATACAACATCCACGCTTTCGGGATTACCCATTATGAAAAAATGGTGGGACTATATGGCTGATTTGATGGACGTTAATAAAGATAACTCCCCCAAAGTAATCAGTTGTCCGGAAGTTTTTAATTTATACTAAACCCGAAGCAAAAGAATGTCTTACACGCTCCTTCAGGCTTCCTCCTGGGCGATTTTTATTGGAAGGTTCCATCCTGCACTGGTTCATTTTCCCATTGGCTTTTTGTTGATTGCGGCGCTGCTGGAAATTGGGAGGCGCAGCGGGAAAATTCCAGTTTCAGAGCATACAGTCCGCTTCATCCTGTTGTGGTCCGCAGTGGGAGCGACCATCGCCTGTATTTGTGGTTACCTGCTGTCATTGGGCGGAGGTTACGACGAAAAGCTGCTGGGCAACCACATGTGGCAAGGCATTGGCGTGGCTGTCTTTGCTTGGGTGGCCTGGCTGATCAAATCAGATGCTTTGACACGAAAAATCCCTGTTGGCTCAGTTATTTACCTTCCGGCATTGCTCATTGCAACGATATTAACATTAACAGCCGGGCATGATGGCGGTTCGTTGACGCATGGCCAGGGTTATCTTACTCAATACACGCCGGAGCCGTTCCGTGGATTAGCAGGAATGCCCCCGCTTGAGGAAAAAGCGGAGGAAATAAAACCGATTGCAAATGTGGAGCAGGCGGTGGTTTACCATGATATTGTGCAGCCCATATTACAAGCCCGTTGCGCCCAATGCCACAATGCAAGCAAGCAAAAAGGCGATTTGAGGGTCGACCAGCTTACCTTGTTGCTAAAAGGCGGTAAAGGCGGCCCGGCCCTGATTCCAGGCAAAGGCTCGGAAAGCGACATGATCAAACGTTGCCTGCTCGATGAAGGCAACGATGACCATATGCCTCCAAAAGGTAAGCCCCAATTAACGCCTGACCAGATCGCATTGCTATCCTGGTGGATTGACCAGGGCGCGCCTGCCGATAAAAAAGTTTCGGAATTGAAGGCTACAGAAGCCGTGAAGCCGGCACTCGCTTCTTTGAGCGAAGGAGCAGCCCCCGGCGGGGCGCCAAAGCAGGAATCTGCGATTTTAGCAATCAAAGTAAAACCGGCAAGTGAGCAGGCCATTGCGGCATTAAGGAAAGCGGGATTGATCGTCAATACATTATCTCAGGATCAAAATCTCATCGAAGTGAGTGCTGTAAATGCGCCGAATTTTGATGACAAGCAGGTCGAACTGCTTAAACCAGTTTCGGAGCAGATTGCCTGGCTTAAGTTGGGCGATACCAAAATCACGGATGCCGCATTAGAACAAATTGCAAAGCTCCCTAACCTGAATAAGCTGCATTTGGAACATACCGCCATTTCCGACAAAGGTATCGGCGCATTGAAAAATTTGAAATTCCTGGAATACCTGAACGTGGTAGATACCAAAGTGGGCGACGAAGGGCTGAAAGGCGTTGCGGCTATGAAAGGTTTGAGGTCCGTATATGTCTGGCAATCGGCTGTTACCGACAGTGCAGTGAACCAGGTGAGCAGGCAAAATCCTGGTTTGCAGGTTGTAAACGGATTTAATGAGGCTGCGGTAGCGGCGTTTCTGAAAGCGGGCGACACTACTTCTACCAAAGCGGAAACAAAAAAGCTTTGATCCATTCGTTTACATCCAGAATATCCGTTATCCAATGAACCGCCGGAATTTTATGAATACAGCCCTCGCCTCCGCTGGCGTTTTGACGGGCTTCGAAGCTATTGCCGACGCAAATGTCGCCCCTTTTCAGTTTGAAAATAAATGGTCGTTGAAGGTTTTAGGAACAAATTGGGGCTTTGCAGGAAGTACGGATGCTTTTTGCGCGGCCATTAAGAAAGAGGGTTACGACGGGACAGAGATGTGGTGGCCGGGCACTCCTGAAAAACGGAGTGAGCTGCTTGCTGCATTGAAAAAATACAACCTGGAAGTAGGGTTTCTTTGCGGCTCTGGCGAAGCGGATTACACAATGCATCTGGATAATTTCAAAAAGCAGATTAATGCGGCGTCCACGGAATTCGGTCAAAAACCTTTGTATATCAATTGCCACAGCGGCCGCGACTATTTTACTTACGAGCAGAACAAGGCGTTTATAGACCATACTACGGAGGCTACTGCAAAAACGGGAATTCCAATTTACCACGAAACGCACCGCAGCCGGATGCTTTTCGCGGCGCATGTCGCCCGGAATTTTATAGAGAAAAATCCGCAACTGCGACTTACGCTCGACATTTCGCATTGGTGCAATGTGCATGAAAGCTTACTAGCCGATCAGCAAGAGACGGTGAAGCTGGCCCTGTCGCGGGTGGGGCATATCCATTCCCGCATTGGGCATGAAGAAGGCCCGCAAGTAAACGATCCGCGTGCGCCGGAATGGGAGGCAACGGTGAAGGCACATTTGGCCTGGTGGGACGCGGTGGTAGAACACAAAGTGAAAAGCGGCGAGACATTGACAGTTTTGACAGAATTTGGCCCGCCCAATTACCTGCCGACTGTACCTTATACGCACCAGCCGCTAGCCGACCAGTGGGCGATAAATGTGCATATGATGCATTTATTAAGAAAGCGATACTTAAAATAGCTTATGAAAAACACGCACTTTCTGATTGCTAATCAAGAATCAGACATACGGAAGTTTTATCCCAAAGCTTTTCTAGCCAAAGTAGAAGGGAAAAAGGCCGCTACGTTAAAGGAGTTTTTTGATCAGATTGTTGCCGCTCTTCATTTCGAAGAGGGGCCTCTCAAAAATCTGGAAGCTTTTGATGCCATGCTCAATGATCTGGAGTGGATCAAAGAAGAGCAGGTCATTCTTTATATCAGCGATTCGGCGGATTGGCTCTCCAAAGAAAAATCGAAGGAAAAAATCCTTTCTGTAATTGATGTCCTGGACGCTACGGCTGAGGATTGGAAATGGCTGGATGACGATGAAGGTGTGTCAAAGAAAGACCTTAAAATCATTTTTCAGGAATCTTCAGGTATTAAACAACTGTTGGAAGACCAGGAGATTCCCTTTTCAAATCTTGATTAAACCGGGTTGGGCTTGGCCAGTACTTCTCTCCTCCATTGCACATATCCAATCATGGCGAGTACCAGAAAAACGGCATAAAGCAGTGCGGTAAGATGCAGTGATTTGTAAAAATACATAATCACATAGCAGGCATCTGCGATGATCCAGACAATCCAATTCTCGAGGTATTTCCGGGCCATCATCCATTGCCCGATCAGGCTGGCGACGGTTAAGGCAGAATCGGCATAGCTGAAACTGGCATTTGTAAATTGATTGAGCAGAAACCCCCATAACAGGGTAACTACAACGAATATTCCTCCGAAGACGGGATAAAGTTGCCTGGGTGTGAAGGAAACAGTTACGCCTTCATGATCTTTACCACCAAATTTCCACATCCACCAGCCATAAATGCTGGTCACAAAGTAATATCCCTGTAAGCCCATATCGGCATATAATTGTACCTGCCAGAATACGGCTGCATATAAAACGGCATTTACAATCCCGAAAAACCAGCCCAATACGTTCTGCCTCGTATTTAGGTATACACAAATAGCGCCCGTTAAAAACCCCAGGATTTCAAGGGGAGTAGTTGTAAAGCCCCAGAGTGAAATCAATTTATTGAGCCAGTCGATCATGATTAATGAATTGGTAATCGTAAAAATAGGCTATCTATGCGATTTCAGCTTATTTTTGTGTGTAGAGCCAATAGTTAAACAAAAGTGACGTAACTGTTGTTATCTTTTTTTGCCGGTCGGGTAATTTCCTGAAACGGCTTTTTGCGTTTATATTCACCGCGAAGGCACCAACCAAAAAATCTTCGCCCTATTACTTAGCATAATTGGAAGTTAAAGACTTATTAACACTTTACGGAGGGGATAGCTACCTCGATCTTCTGATCACACAGATTGCCTCAAAAAGTCCGGAAGCCGCCCATATTCAAATTAAGGGGCTGGTCGGCAGTCTTGACGCCGTAGTAACTGCTGCGATCCAGCAAAGAAAAAAGAGTCCCGCGCTTTATGTATTGAGCGACCGGGAAGAGGCGGCATATTTTCAGAATGATTTTCAAAACCTGGTAGGAAAGACAGAAGTTTTGTTTTACCCGACGTCTTATAAAAGGCCTTATCACTACGAGGAAGTAGATAATGCCAATGTTTTGATGCGTAGCGAAATTTTGAATAAGCTGAATGTAGGCCGTTCCACGCCTCTTCAGGTTGTAACTTTTCCCGAAGCATTATTTGAAAAAGTAATCAACAAGCGCTCCCTGAAAGCTAATACTTTTTCCGTAAAAATTGGTGAGAGGCTTGATCAGGCATTTTTATCCGAATTCCTGACCAATTATGGATTTGAAATCACCGATTTTGTTTTTGAGGCAGGACAGTTTTCGGTGCGCGGGGGGATCATTGACGTGTTTTCATTTGCCAATGAGCATCCTTTCAGGATCGAATTGTTTGGCGATGAGGTGGAAAGTATCCGCTCCTTCGACCCGGACACGCAACTGTCGATTGAAAGTGCCAAACAGATCAATATCGTGCCGGATATTCAGCAAAAGCTTTCCCAGGAAACAAGGGAATCGTTTTTGAGCTTTTTGCCTGCCGATACGACGATCTGGTTCAAAGACGCCGAGCTCACCTTGGAGGTGATTGAAAACTGTTTTGAAAAAGCGGAAAAAGCTTTGCAGGAAGTGACAAGCGGCGGAATCCAGATTGTCTCGAACCCACAGGATCTTTTTGAAACCCGTAGGGGGTTTCTGAATCATGTGAAACAATTCAAAACAGTTGAATTTGGCAAAAAAGGCTATTTCAAGACAGAAAGCAAGCTGCCTTATTCGTCGAAACCGCAGCCGTCATTTAATAAAGATTTCAAAAGGCTTTTGGATGATTTGTCGGAAAATCAATCCAAAGGGTATGTCAATATCATTACTGCTGACCAACCCAAGCAATTGGACAGGCTGGAGAGGATCTTTGAAGACCTCGACCCGTTTGTGAAGTTTCAGCCCATGCATATTTCCTTACGTGAAGGTTTTGTAGATGATAATGTGAAGGTTGCCTGCTATACAGATCATCAGATTTTTGCCCGTTTTCATAAATACAGGCTCAAGGAAAAATTCACCAAATCTAAAGCAATTACGCTCAAAGAGCTTAAATCATTGCAGCCGGGCGACTTTGTCACGCACGTGGATTATGGTATTGGCAGGTTCGCCGGGATGGAGCGTAAGGAAGATGTGAACGGAACGCCGCAGGAAGCAATCAGGCTGATTTACAGGGACAATGACTTGCTTTACGTAAGTGTTCATAACCTGCATAAAATCGCCAAATACACCGGAAAGGAAGGTTCCCCGCCTGCCATGAGCAAACTGGGTTCGGGCGAGTGGGAGGCAAAAAAATCGAAGGTCAAGAAGCAGCTCAAAGATATTGCACATGAGTTGATCGAGTTATACGCAAAACGCAGGCAAGCCCACGGTTTCCCATTTTCTCCTGATAATTATATGCAGGCGGAGCTGGAATCGTCCTTTTTATATGAAGATACGCCCGATCAGGCAACTGCTACGACCAGTGTGAAAGAGGATATGGAAAAAGGCAGCCCCATGGACAGGCTCGTTTGTGGCGATGTTGGTTTTGGTAAAACTGAAATTGCGATCCGGGCGGCTTTCAAGGCTGTTTGCGACAGCAAACAAGTGGCGGTTCTTGTACCTACCACGATTCTGGCGATGCAGCATTTCAAAACATTCAGCGAACGTTTGGCAGATTTTCCTGCCAAAGTGGGCTATATCAACCGATTTAAGTCGGCTAAACAAATCAAGGATACGTTGAAGGAAGTCGAGGAAGGAAAAATCGATATCCTGATTGGCACGCACCGCATTCTCAATAAGGATGTGAAATTCAAAGATCTGGGTCTTCTTGTCATCGATGAAGAGCAAAAATTTGGTGTAAAAGCCAAAGACAGATTAAAGGAAATGCGTGTTAATGTAGATGTGCTTACCTTAACCGCCACGCCAATTCCAAGGACGTTGCATTTTTCATTACTGGGCGCGCGCGACCTTTCGGTTATTGCGACTCCGCCGCCAAACCGTCAGCCGGTAACTACGGAAGTCCATACTTTCAGTGAAGAATTTATCAGAGATGCAGTTAGTTTCGAGGTACGCCGGGGAGGTCAGGTTTTCTTTGTCCATAACCGTGTGAATGATATTGAGTCGATTGCAAATATTATCCTTCGTCTTGTTCCGGATGTGCGGATTGGCGTTGCCCATGGCCAAATGGATGGCGATAAGCTGGAAAAAGTGATGGTGAGCTTCATAGAAGGAGAATACGATGTGCTGGTTTCTACCAATATCATTGAATCCGGAATTGATATTGCCAACGCCAATACAATTATCATCAATTCGGCGCATATGTTCGGGCTGTCGGATCTTCACCAGATGCGCGGGCGCGTGGGACGTTCCAACAGAAAAGCGTTTTGCTATCTTTTGACACCCTCAGCGGCTACTTTGGCCAGCGATTCCCGTAAACGTTTACAGACGTTGGAAGAGTTTTCGGAATTGGGGGATGGTTTCAAGGTTGCCATGCGCGATCTGGATATCCGCGGTGCAGGTAACTTGCTGGGAGCTGAGCAAAGCGGTTTTGTGAACGATCTGGGATATGAATTGTATCATAAAATGCTGGACGAAGCGGTACAGGAGCTAAAAAATAACGAGTTCAAAGACTTGTTTTCGACCGCCTTGGGATTACCTAAGAACCTGGTGCCAGATACGCAGATTGAGACCGATTTTGCGACTTTGATTCCGGATACTTATGTCAAAAATATTTCAGAGAGGCTATCGTTATATACCCGCCTTGACAATATTGAGACAGAAAACGAGCTGGGTAAATTTGAACAGGAAATTCTGGACCGCTTCGGCCCGATTCCTTCCGAAGTTCAGGACTTATTAAAAACCGTCCGTTTACGCTGGGAAGCAGAGATTTTGCACTTTGAAAAACTAACTTTGAAGAGCAATACAATGAAAGGCTACTTCGTTACTTCGCAGAATGATGAGTTCTTTCAATCGGCCAAGTTCGGACTGGTTATAGATTACATTAAAAAACACCCCAAACAGATTGCATTGAAGGATCAAAAGGGTAAATTGATGCTGATCTGTGAAGATGTAAAAACCATAGATCAGGCCCGGAACATTTTAATGGCGATGACTAAGTCGGAATGACCAAGCCAGAATGATGAAGATATTTTCGATTGATTTCATACATTTGCGGTTTCGCATACTATAAATACCAAACTATTAAGTCACTTTAAAGCAATGATTTGCATGCAAAAGATGGGTACCCGGTCGATCGCGTTGATGTTGATTGTGTTATTAGCGGCTACTTCATGTAGTAAGAACAAGAAGCCAACCAGTCTTAAACCAGGCAAAACCAGTTCAAAAACAGGTTTGGCTTATAATGGTAAAGACGGCTTCGAGGTAAAGCAATACAAAGCTTTGCCAGCAGGTCCCGACCTTGTATATATCGAAGGAGGACGCTTTACAATGGGCTCGCTTGAGGAAGAGGTAATGAGCAGACGGGACAATCCAAAAAGAACCGTAAGTATCCAGTCCTTTTATATGGACCAGACCGAAGTGGCTAACGTCCACTATCTGGAATATTTGAATGCAGTTCAAAGAGACTCATCTGAAGAATTTTACGCAAAAGCGCTTCCCGACACGACTGTCTGGTACAATGAGTTGTCGTTCAACGATTCATATGTGACTATGTACCTGCGCCATCCGGGTTTCCGGCTTTATCCCGTAGTAGGTGTTTCATGGGTTCAGGCCAATGATTATTGCGCATGGCGTACTGCTGCCGTGAGCCAGGCAAACAATACTGCCGGTGCAGCTGCTTCGGGAGGCAAGAAGAAAAAAGGTTTCTCATTCGGTAAGAAGAAAAAGGCTGCTGCTGCTGATGCCGCGGTTGCGGAAGCAGCCGGACCGGCTCCACAGCTCAGAATCGAGAGTGGTTACGTAATGCCTCCTTATCGCCTTCCGACAGAAGCAGAATTTGAGTATGCTGCGATGGCTATGATCGGAACGCAGTATTCTGATGAAAATCAGGCTAATTCAAGAATTTATCCATGGGACGGTTCAACGATGCGCCAGCCGCGCGGACGTAAGCAGGGAACCATGCTCGCTAACTTCAAACGTGGCCCAGGTGATTATGCTGGTATCGCTGGTAAATCCAATGACGGAGCGATTATTACTCAGGAAATCCGCTCGTATCCAGCTAACGATAATGGTTTGTATGATATGGCTGGAAACGTGAGCGAATGGGTTTATGACGTTTATCGCCCGCTTTCCAATAGTGACGTGAACGATTTGAATTCATTCCGTCGCAATGGATATCAGGATGAGGCTAAAAATTATGACTCGAAAAACAGCAACTCGCTGGTGGATGATAAGTTAAGAGTTTTTAAAGGTGGATCCTGGGCTGATGTTGCTTACTGGTTGTCACCAGGAACACGCCGGTATATGGACCAGGATTCTGCGACTGCAATGGTAGGTTTCCGTTGCGCAATGATCGCTACCGGAAGCCATAAAGAATAGTACAATACAGTAAATTTTAAAATAAGAGCCGCTCTCTTTGGGGAGCGGCTCTTATTTTAATGTTGGGCCAATGCGATGGTAAGAATGTAAAACTTCTCGCATCCGGCCTTTAACAGCGTTTGCACGCATTCTTCCAGCGTTGCACCTGTAGTGAGCACGTCGTCCATGATGATTATTGACTTTTGGCTTATTTTCTCTTTGATTTCAAATACGCCTTTTACATTCTCCCGGCGTTCTGTTTTACTTTTGCCGGTTTGCGTTTCCGTATACTTAACTCTTTGTAAAACTGTCCCCGACCACGGTATGCCTGTCGCGAGTGAGAAACCTTCGGCTAGGAGATCACTTTGATTATAACCCCGGATTTTCTTTTTCTTTTGATGAAGGGGCACGCTGACAATTAGGTCAGCCGCAGGCAAGTAACCGGATTCAAGCATTTCCTGCCCGAACATGGACCCCAATAGAACCCCTACGTCCTTATTACCCCTGTATTTGAAAGCGTGAAGCAGTTTCTGGACCTTTCCTTTTTTTGTAAAAAGTAAGAAAGAATGCGTCGAAACCACTTCCGGGGTATTTACAAATTTGTATCGCAAGGCATCCTGATGCAGACTTTTATGGCCAATTCTTGGCAAAGATATACGGCAGGCTGTACATAAAGTTTTCTCATTTCCAACGAGCGCTTTGTCACAACCTTCACAACAGCGTGGGAAAATCAGATCAACAAAATCACTTAGAATAGCTCTTAAATTCATTTTTGAAAGTTTACATTAACTTAATTGGGCCTGACTGAATACCTTTGCGCAATCAATTTTCAGCCGATATGATAACACTGATCGTTAATGCGCTTGTAGTAAATGAGAATACCGTTCAGGAATTAGACGTAATAATTCAGAATGGTCACATTAAAAAAATTGGAAAGGATTTGCAGCACATACCCGCCGACCGGGTTATTGATGCAAGAGGCCAATATTTAATGCCGGGAGTGATTGATGATCAGGTGCATTTCCGGGAGCCTGGACTTACCCATAAGGCTAATATCTACACAGAATCAAAGGCTGCGGTTGCGGGTGGGGTGACTTCCTTTATGGAAATGCCCAATACCGTCCCGAATACGCTGACGCAACAGTTGTTAGAAGATAAATATCAGATTGCAGCAAACACTTCTCTGGCTAATTACTCATTTTTTATGGGAGCCTCCAATGATAATTATGAGGAAGTGATGAAGACTAATCCCGCTAATGTATGCGGGATTAAGATATTTATGGGTTCTTCTACCGGCAATATGCTTGTGGATGCGCCCGAAGTTTTGGAAAAGATCTTTGCAAATGCACCGTGCATTATTGCCACCCACTGCGAAGATGAGCCGACGGTTCGCCAGCGGATGGAATACTTTAAAGAGAAATACGGTGATAAGGTCCCTTACAATATCCATGCTCTGATCAGGAACGAAGAAGCTTGCCTCACTTCTTCTTCATTTGCTACCTCACTTGCGCATCAGAATAAAACAAGACTACACATTCTGCATATCTCTACCGGGGATGAAGTGATTCTTTTTGAACCAGGTATTCGTAGAGATGGTCAAATTTTGTTGGCAGATGGCGAAAAGAAACTGGTGACCGCAGAAGCTTGCGTACATCACTTGTGGTTTGACGCAGAAGACTACCACTCTTTAGGGAATAAGATCAAATGTAACCCAGCTATTAAAGCGCCACATCATAAAGAAGCGATATTGCAGGCGGTACTGGATAATCGGATCGACGTAATTGCGACAGACCACGCACCGCATACCATTGAGGAAAAAGCGCAGCCTTATTGGCAAGCCCCTTCCGGTCTGCCCTTGGTCCAGCATACATTAAATGTAATGCTAGAACTAAGCAAAGCCGGTAAGATTTCTATTGACAGGGTGGTTGAAAAAATGAGCCACGCTGTGGCCGATTGTTTTGAGATCAAAGACAGGGGATATATTAGGGAGGGATATGCCGCGGATCTGATCTTAGTAGATACCAATGCGAATACGCTGGTAGAAACTTCGAATATTTACTCCAAATGCGGCTGGTCTCCTTTTGAGGGCATTAATTTCGGCTCCAGAGTGACACATACGTTTGTATCTGGACATCTGGTATTTGCAAACGGGGAGTTTGATGAAAGTGTAAAGGGGGAGAGGTTACTATTTAGCCGATAGATATTGGTAGTAGTTCTCGATGACATTCAGATCAGCCTCGGTCCAATCGAGGGAGGGCAATTCTTCGGGTTTGAGCCAGAGAATTTGCTCGTGCTCTGTTAAGGTAATTTTGTAAGAATTGAGTTTACAGACAAAAGGGACCAGAACAATTTCACGCCATCCCTGGTCTTTGGTAGTTACGGGCAGCTTGTGAATGATCTCAACTTCTACGTCCAATTCTTCCCTGATTTCCCGAAGCAAAGCTTCTTCATCAGATTCGTTTCTCTCAGCTTTCCCACCAGGGAATTCCCATTTTAATGGAAATGAAAGTGCAGGACTACGTTGGCCTGCGAGCACTTTTCCGTTATGTTCAATCACAGCACAGGGCACCCTCACAACCAACTTTTCGGAAACAAGTACTTCAATCATAGAGGCGGTCAGTAATTTACCGCAAAAATACTACTTCTATCTCTAATTTACACGTTATTGTGAAAAGTTCACATAAAGTACATTCAGAATAATTCGCCGGACCTATGCCGGGGCAATATGCCAAGGTGTTTGAATGCCTTTTCAGTTACTTCCCGGCCACGAGAAGTTCTTTTCATATAACCTTCTTGAATCAGGAAAGGCTCGTATACTTCCTCGATCGTTTCGGCTTCCTCTCCGCAAGCAGTGGCAATGGTCGATAAACCAACAGGGCCGCCTTTGAATTTGTGGATAATGGTATTGAGAATCCGGTTATCCATTTCATCCAACCCGTTTTGATCTACATCCAACGCCTTCAGGGCTATTTCTGCGATGGCGACTGTTACTCTGCCATTGCCTTTTACCTGGGCAAAATCTCGCGTACGGCGCAACAGGTTGTTTGCGATCCTGGGTGTTCCCCTGCTGCGCCGCGCAATTTCGTAGGCAGCATCATCTTCAATCGGAGTTCCCAATATCGCTGCGGAACGTTTTAAAATGGAAGTAAGCAACTGGGCATCATAATATTCGAGGCGGGCATTGATACCGAATCTTGCACGTAATGGAGAGGTCAACATTCCCGCACGGGTAGTCGCGCCGATTAGCGTAAAAGGATTAAGCCCGATCTGAATGCTCCTTGCATTTGGCCCGCTATCCAGCATGATATCGATCTTATAATCCTCCATGGCGGAATACAGATATTCTTCTACAATAGGATTAAGGCGATGAATTTCATCAATAAAGAGTACGTCGTGCTCCTGAAGATTGGTAAGCAGGCCAGCCAGGTCGCTGGGTTTGTCGAGTACCGGGCCCGACGTGATTTTAATACCTGCGCCTAATTCATTGGCAACAATATTGGATAGTGTAGTTTTTCCTAATCCCGGAGGGCCATGCAGCAAAACATGATCTAATGCATCTCCTCTCTGTTTGGCAGCCAGTACAAAGATTTTGAGATTTTCAAGGATTTTGTCCTGCCCTGTAAAGTCGTCAAAAGTGAGCGGGCGTAATGCCCTTTCGATTTCTTTTTCGGTATTGGAAAGGTTTTCTTTATCTCCGGACAGGTAATCCTGGCGCATAATGAAGTGCAGATTAAAACTATTATTTAATCAAAAATAGCGGTTTTAATCTGCAAAAAGAAGGATTATCTGATGACCATGATGGACCCGCGTTTCATAATCGGGGCACGTTCGGGATAATAAAGACTTTCATAAGAGAGCACATAAGGATAGGCTCCCGGCTGCACTTTCAGTCCCTTGTAGGTTCCGTCCCAGCGTTCTTCCAGGTTGTTAGTAGCATAGATTACCTCGCCCCAACGATTATATATCCTGATCTGGAAATTGGTGTAATAGGCCCCGAAAATCTGAAGTATCTCGTTATGTCCCTCTCCGTCGGGCGTGAAAGCATCTGGGATAAAGAAACGCGGCTCGCATTTATCAAGAACATTGGTCGATTGTTCTGTAACACATCCCACAGAGTTAGTCGCCCTGACTATATATTTTCCTTCCTGGCTGACCGTGATTGTTCGCGTTGTATCGCCGGACTGCGGCCATAGATAGGAAAGCTGCCCGACGCCGTTTGCATCAAGAATGACGGACTGGCCATCAGGGATGCATATCATGTTTTCGGGAGCAAGATTAAGGATTGGTGACGGTAATTCTCCAACCTGTATTGTATCAGAGTTGAAACAGTCGTTCCGGTCCCTTACGATCACAAAATAAGTACCAGGCTGCCCAATCGTTACGTCCCTTGTTTTTTCTCCGGTACTCCAATTAAACTCTATCCATCTTTCACTTTGCACGCTCAAAACAATGGAGCTGTCGCGACATAAAGTAGTATCCGGTCCAATTGAAAATGCCGGGGGGCGTCTTAATGTGATTTCGATGGTGTCGGCGGAGAAACATTCTCCTTGTGGGCCGTTAAAGGCGACCGCAATATATCGGCCGGTAGCGACTGCATTGTAGGTTTTTTGACGGCCTACCACCCTTCCGCGATAAATCCACGCGTAAACTTCCGCCTGAACATTCATATCTAGTGGCACGAAATTACCGCAGGTATCTTTATCCGCACCCAAATTGATTTGCGGTGGAGTTTCATATATGGTTACTTCCTGCACAATGGTCGTATCCTTACACTTATTGGTCGCACGCATTCTGACCATGTAAGTTCCGGGCTTGGTGTAGGTGTAAGTAGCTGTTGTTTCTTTCGAAGGTGAGGTAAAGCTACCGTCACCCAGGAAATCCCACTGATAAGTATCCTGGATGGGATCGCAAATGGGACTTGCCTGAAATGTTGTGGGCGCATTGGTACAAAAACCATCCGCTTCAAACCCTGGCCCCGAAGATTCCTGCGTGAAATCCTGGACCATGTTCGGCAAACCTAACTCGCTTTTTTTGCCTCCAAGATTTACGCCATCTCTTTCATATTCTACTCCCGTCAAGGAGTTACCTTCCGGCTCACCGATTACAGCCAGGTATTCGCTCCCCTGAATGGCCATGTAAATACGTCCATCGGACCCAAACTGCAGTGCCCCGAACGTCTGGGTGGAGGAGCTGTCAATGATGATAGCAGTTTCCTCCAATAAACTGTCTGGCAGGGTTAGATCGTATTGTTTCAGATAGGAACTGGTCCCATTTTCTCCCTTGAAGGAGATATACATTTTTTCTCCGGTGGGTGAAAATTCGATACCATAAGCAACAGGCGGGGCAGGCCCGAGGTCAATTAATTTATCATAGGTCAAAACCCCGGTCGAATCATCGAAGTTATATAATTCGACATAATTCTCTGGAGGCCCAGGTATGATCACGGCAAGCTTTCGTTGACCTGTTGTACTATCGGGTGACGAAAATTTCATGTATCCTTCGCCCTTGTTCAGGCTATCGTGCGCCATTCCAAGGGAGGGAGAACTGGTTTCGACCAGGCCCCCCGTCGTAGCATGAAAAATCCTGAATTTATTGGTGCCGTAGTCGTGAGAAATAATCCAATAAGTGCTGTCGCGGTCGTTTCGTGCTGATACTATACGTTCTGTTGTAGGCTGCTGAAGTGTTGTATTTTGTTCAATGATAGCGCCCAGTCCATTATTCCTACGCATGTCCACGACACTCACCGTCAAGAGCTTTTCGCCGTTGATATCAGAAGTTGTAAACACATTAAAAAGGTACTCACAACCTTTGCAGGTAGGTTGGGGCACAATAAGGACGGATTGCGTCGAATTCGGGCTCCCCTTCAAAGGTGCGCAAGTCCCAGAAAAACAGGGCATGACGTCCCCATTCTTGTTCCAAACGGTAATTCCGTCTGAGTAAAAGAGCAGTTGACCTTTTGAATTAGCTATGGCAGATGTTCCTTCGGGGGTGTTTAGCTTTCCATCCGTAATCGGCGTGGGCGGATTATTAGAAAAATCGAGCCCGGCATTTTCGCCAAAATACCATTTTGCACCTTCCTGATTGGAAGGCTCCATACATATTTTCACATTGATCCGATCCTGGATTTTACATCCGTTGGGCATAATCACCTCTACGGAGTAACAGCCCGAGCTATCCACTTTTAGTGTTTGAGTGGTATCGCCCTTCGGGTACCATACGTATCTGGCGCCATCGGGAGCTCCATTTGGATAAGGATCCAGAATGAGCGTATCTCCAGGACAGATAGTCGTGTCGGTTTTCCATTGCTGGAAACTAGGGGGAAGTTCGCCGACCTGAATCACCTGGGATACCGTTTGTGTTGTACCGCCGTTTATCGTCCGGACCAATGTCACAGTGTACGTTCCGGGTGCCATATAGGAATGTTGTGCATTGCGACGCGTATCGGTAGCACCACCTTCGCCAAAGCTCCATTTCCACGCAATGGAAGTACTTAACGTATCACGAAAGGAAGTTGAATCCGCACAATCCGGGTTCTGCATACACTGATTTTGTACCAAAAATGGAGCCTGTGCCTTTGCATATACCGTTGATAACAGTATCAGAAAGAAAAAACAACAAAATATTTGTTGGTACCTATTATAAAATCGCCCCATGTTTCGTTAACTGTTCAAACACCCCTAGCCACCACATTTGATATTCGGATTACTCGACAATACTAACGAAAATAAAATCTTAAAATTTTGTGGGTTATTGTCGCGAAAACCTCTCTAATTTGAATATTAATACGCAATTTGAAGATATTTTGTTAAATTAAATTGGGTAATTTTTTAGAGCCCGTAACCCAACCGCGTTTCGTACGCGGCGCCAAGTTAAATATATGAGCAAGCGTTTACTTTGCATTTTTTTACTGACACTGCTTTGTGTGAAAGGTTGGGGCCAGGATCCGCAGTTTTCTCAATTCTATGCCAATCCATTGTATCTGAACCCGGCCCTTGCCGGAGGTGCATTAGCGCCTCGTGCAACGATTAATTACCGTAACCAGTGGCCATCACTTTCCGCGAATTTCGTAACCACTTCTTTTGGCGCTGACGCCTTTTTTTCCAATTTCAATAGCGGGGTTGGCGTACTGGTTACGATGGATAGCCAGGGCCTGGGTAACCTAAAATCGACTGATGTGGCCTTACAGTATTCCTATCAGATCCAGCTGAACGATCTTACATCTCTGAGATTGGGAATCCAGGGCGGTTTTGCCTCGCGCACCCTAGATTATTTTGGCCTCACTTTCGGTGATCAGTATGACAATGGGGGGCTTACCGGGCAGCCCTCACAAGACCCATTTGCGAAAGGCGGACCAAACGTCTTTTACGCCGATTTTGGCGCCGGAACCATGCTTTATTCCGATTGGTACTGGGTTGGTCTTTCGGCTCACCATTTGAACAGGCCTAATCAGGCATTCTCTTCTTTGACAGAGGCAAGACTTCCGGTAAAGGCAAGTTTACAGGCCGGGTTGCGTATTCCTTTTGCCGGGTACACCTTTCTGGGTGATGAAATTGATAAGGAAAAATCCATATCCCCGGCAATTATGTATAAAAAACAGGGAAAATACGACCAGTTTGATGCCGGTATGTATGTGACGATCGAGCCGCTGGTTTTGGGCGCATGGTACCGTGGTATTCCTTTCAAGAAGTATGCTCAGAATATCAATAATCACGAGTCCCTGATATTTTTGGCCGGCTTCCGCCAGGATAAGTTCTCGATAGGTTATAGCTATGACCTTACTATTTCCACCCTCGGGGCAGGCAGTGGCGGTGCCCATGAGATCTCACTTTCTTATATTTTCCCGCCTCTGGACCCGAAGCCTAAGCGCTCCAAAAGCAGCAAGAGACAGCTTTCTTGTCCGAAATTCTAAAATCAGGAAACGTTTGAAATACTAATTAAGGGTAAACAAGTTGGTTTTTGATCTTTTGAAATAATAATCAACCTGTTTCTTTATTATACCTGTATGTACAAAACTTTAAAGGGTTCCTTTTACATTTCTCTGATGCTTTGCCTGATCAGCTCTTTTGCCCTGGCTACAGCTCCTAAAAGGGAATTCTACCAAATTAAGCTTTATCATTTAAAAAGCAAGGAGCAGGAAAGTCGGGTTGATAGCTATTTGAAAGATGCATTCATCCCGGCTATGCATCGCGCAGGAATAAAGGATGTTGGGGTGTTTAAACCTGTTCTCTCCGATACGGCTGCCGGTAAACTGATTTACGTTTTGATTCCGTTGAAATCTCTGGATCAATTGCTATCTCTTCCGAAAGCACTGGAAAAAGACGCTGCTTACCAGTCGGCTGGAAAAGACTACATTGATGCCGAATATAAAAACCCGCCTTACTTTCGCGTTCAGTCAACGGTTTTGCGGGCTTTTGAAAATAGTCCAATCATGAAAAAGCCTAATTTTTCTACACCGAGAAGTGAGCGGATTTATGAATTAAGAAGCTATGAAGGACATACCGAAAAAATCCACGTCAACAAAGTGAAACAATTCAATGCTGGTAACGAGATTGGTATTTTTGATCGGCTTGGATTTAATGCGGTTTTCTACGGAGAAGTGATTTCTGGTGCTACGATGCCCAATCTGATGTATATGACCACGTTTTCAGATAAGGCTTCCAGAGATGCGCATTGGAAGTCGTTTACGGATGACGCCGAGTGGGGAAAAGTGAAAACGATGCCTGAATACCAGAACAACGTGTCAAAGAACATCACGCTGTTCCTATATCCAACAGATTATTCGGATTACTGAAATTCTAAGGAATATAACAATGAAGTCCCGGCCAGATAACTTCGCCCGGGACTTCATTGTTTGCATCAGCGATTTCTTACCGCATTAATCGCTGCACGGACGTTTCCGTATTCATTTAAAAGTGATTCTGCCTCATCGGAAGAAACATGAAGCTCATCGATAATCATCCGGAGCGCACGGTCCACCAGTTTTTCATTTGTTAGCTGCATGTCCACCATTTTATTTCCTTTTACCTTTCCCAGGCGGATCATGACAGACGTGGAAATCATGTTTAAAACAAGCTTTTGAGCGGTTCCCGCTTTCATACGGGTACTACCGGTCAGAAATTCCGGCCCAACAACCACCTCCACGGGAAATTCAGCGGCCTTTGCTACCGGAGAGCCGTCATTACATACGACACAGCCTGTAAGTAAGCCGGATTCGCGCGCTTTATCTAAACCTCCAATAACGTAAGGCGTTCTCCCTGAGGCGGCTATTCCAACTAGAGTGTCGTTTTCATTGGGCTGATACAACTCCAAATCGATCCACGCCTGCTTATCATCGTCTTCGGCATTCTCCACTGCTTTTCTGATCGCCCCGTCGCCGCCGGCAATGATTCCTACAACCAGGTCAAAAGGCACGCCAAAAGTAGGGGGACATTCAGAAGCATCGACAACACCCAAACGTCCGCTGGTGCCGGCCCCAATGTAAAACAAGCGGCCGCCCTTCTTCATCCTGGGTACGATTTGTTCGACAAGTGCCTCTATTTGTGGAATTGATTTTTTGACTGCGCCGGGCACAGTCTGATCTTCCTGGTTAATGGAGGTCAGAATGTCCGCGACACTCATTTTTTCGAGGTCGTTATAATGAGAAGATGATTCGGTTGTCAGCATTTGATTGGCGTTTTAGAAAAATCAAAATTAAATGTTTTCCTTTTATTGCAGTTTGCAGGGATGAAATTTGGTATTAATCATAGAATATTAACAAAAAAGGAAGCGAAAGTTTGGAAAATAAAAAGATACCCTTCTAATTTGTAACAGATTCCAAAAATTAGCGAAATTTCGCTGGATACATTAGTTACGCTATGAAAGTTTTACTAGTCATTCCACTCATGTTGGTCATGCCCTGAGGCGTGAGTGGGATGATTATAGTTAACACCTCACTCACTGTACTGAGTGAGGTGTTTTTATTTTAATACAAAATTCACCATGACAGAATTAAACAAATTTTCGAAAACCCTTACCCAGGAAGTTACCAATCCAGCAGCTCAAGCCATGCTTTATGGCATCGGTTTGAAGGAGGAAGATTTTGTTAAGCCGCAGATAGGCATTGCCAGCACAGGATACGAGGGCAACCCTTGTAACATGCATTTGAATGGTCTTTCTGTGTATGTAAAGCAAGGAGTTACCGCTAATGATATGGTCGGATTGATATTCAATACGATAGGCGTGTCTGACGGTATGACAAATGGGAACGATGGCATGCGCTACTCGCTTCCCAGTAGGGATATCATTGCAGATTCTATTGAAACAGTCGTTGCCGCACAGTGGTATGATGGGGTCATTGCCGTGGTAGGCTGCGATAAAAATATGCCTGGCGCCATCATGGCGATGGCGCGTCTGGGTCGGCCCGCCATTATGGTTTATGGTGGAACGATCCGTTCAGGACATTATAAAGGTCAGAAACTGGATATCGTGTCTGCTTTTGAGGCATTGGGTAAAAAGTTTGCAAATAATATTTCGGAGGAAGATTTTAAAGGCGTAATCCAGAATTCAATTCCCGGACAGGGTGCCTGCGGAGGGATGTATACAGCGAATACCATGGCATCTTCGATCGAGGCGATGGGATTGAGCCTGCCTTTTAGCAGTTCTTACCCGGCTACCCACGAAGGCAAGCAGGAAGAGTGCAAAAAGATCGGCGCAGCAATGAAAAAGTTGCTGGAACTGAATATTACGCCGAAAGAAATAATTACCAAAAAGTCTCTTGAAAATGCTTTGACCGTAGTGATGGCGCTTGGCGGTTCCACCAATGCAGCTTTACATTACCTGGCGATCGCCAGGTCAGCTGGTCTTCCGCTGACATTGGACGATATTCAGGCGATTTCCGACCGTACGCCGTTTATTGCGGATTTGAAGCCAAGCGGCAAATATTTCATGGAAGATATTTTAGCCATCGGTGGGGTACCTGCGGTTACTAAATATCTATACTCCAAAGGATTAATTCACGGAGACTGCATTACAGTGACAGGAAAAACAGTTGCCGAAAATCTTGCAGAAGCGCCTGACCTTAATTTTGAAACACAGAAAATGGTCTTCCCTTTGGAAACGCCAATCAAATCTAGCGGGCACATTCAGATTATGTATGGTAATCTTGCTCCTACCGGTGCGGTTGCGAAAATCACGGGTAAGGAAGGGATGACTTTTGACGGCGAAGCGAAGGTTTGCGAACATGAGTCTGAGATCATCGAGATGCTTTCCAAAGGCGAGATCAAAGCGGGGCATGTGGTGGTAATTCGAAATTCGGGTCCCAAAGGCGGACCTGGAATGTCGGAAATGCTCAAACCTACTTCTGCTGTGATGGGCGCCGGACTCGGCGACAAAATAGCATTGATTACCGACGGCCGTTTTTCTGGCGGAACGCACGGATTTGTAGTTGGGCATATTACACCGGAGGCATTTGACGGCGGACCGATCGCATTGGTAAAAGACGGGGACAGAATTACAATCGACGCCAATACGCGGCAGCTTATTCTGCACATTTCCGATGAAGAAATGGCAGCCCGCAAAGCAGCATGGGTACAGCCTAAGCCATTGTTCACAAAGGGGATGCTTGGACGATATATCAGGACCGTGAAGTCCGCCAGTGAAGGTTGCGTTACGGACGAAGCATAAGAGCGGATATGGAGAGCAGCGATTTTAGACTAGATAGGACGGTCCTCCTGCGGGGATCATTCGGAGACCAAAAAATACTATTCGAAAAATCGGCTCAGAACAGGCAAGGAGAGATTGGAAGCAGCCCATTATCTAAACTGTATTGCTTTCCAATTTGATTTAGCAAATCCTTTTAAAATGGACAGAAATGTTTTTTCGATGCGAAAGCACTCTTTGATAATGGCAAATCAACGATTTGATTGCGGCAAAAAAGGCAGCAGGGAGGGCAAGGGATATTAATGACATCGAAAATTTTGAAAATTCAGTAGACTAAATAAAAAGACGAGTCATGGAATTTAATGAAAATCAAACACAGACAGTACAAATCGCGGAGCCTGCGGTTTCTGTTGCCAAACCGGAACTGATCAATGGTTCGCATGCGCTGATCCAATCGCTGATCAAAGAGGGTGTCGAAACAATTTTTGGATATCCTGGCGGCGCGATCATGCCGGTTTATGACGCTATTTATGATTATCAGGAGGATATTAATCATATTCTGGTACGTCATGAGCAGGGAGCTGCGCATGCTGCAGAAGGCTTTGCAAGAATGACTGGTAGAGTTGGTGTGTGTTTGGTTACCTCAGGGCCTGGTGCTACAAACCTTGTTACGGGTATTGCCGATGCGATTATCGACTCTACTCCGATGGTTTGTGTGGTAGGACAGGTAGCTGCACATTTGCTTGGTACGGATGCTTTTCAAGAGACAGATGTAATTGGTATTACGATTCCGATCACCAAATGGAATTACCAGATTACCCGGGCGGACGAAATTCCGGAAATCATGGCGAAGGCATTTTACATTGCCAAATCAGGTCGTCCTGGCCCTGTTTTGATTGATATCACTAAGAATGCACAGCAGGAACTGATGTCGAAGTCATTTTCCTACAAAAAGTGTGAAAACCTGATCAGTTACCATCCAAGACTCTCTCCAAAACAGGAACAAGTTGAAGCTGCTGCGAAACTGATCAATGAAGCCAAACGTCCTTTCCTATTTTTTGGACATGGCGTTCAGATCGCCCATGCAGAGCAGGAACTGATCAAATTCATTGAAAAAACAGATATTCCCGCGGCATCTACGCTGCTCGGATTATCATCTGTTTCCGTTGACCATCCTAATTATGTGGGCTGGCTCGGTATGCATGGCAATTATGGAACCAATGTCCTTACCAATCAATGCGACGTGATTATTGCGGTCGGAATGCGTTTCGATGACCGGGTAACCGGAGATTTGAGCCGGTATGCCAAGCAGGCAAGGGTCGTACACATCGAAATAGATCCCGCTGAAATTGACAAGATCGTGAAAGCAGAAGCACCAGTGATTGGCGACGCTAAAATTGCTTTGGAAATGCTCCTGCCGCTTTTGAAAGAAAATAATCACGAAGCGTGGAGAGCGGAATTCAAGAAGTTCGATAAAATCGAAGATGAAAAAATTACGCAGCCCGAACTTGCGCCTACTACCGAGAAAATTAAGATGGCGGAAGTGATCAGGACACTTTCCAATAAAACCAAAGGAGAAGCGGTGGTCGTTGCGGATGTTGGTCAGCACCAAATGATGACTGCCCGTTACTATCAGTTCAAAAAACCAAACTCATTCATCACCTCCGGTGGCTTGGGGACAATGGGTTATGCATTGCCGGCAGCATTTGGCGCGAAGGTAGGTGCCCCTGACCGTGAAGTAGTTGCGATGATCGGCGATGGATGCTTCCAAATGACGATTCAGGAATTGGGTACCATTGCACAAAGCGGTTTGCCGGTTAAGATCATCATTCTCAATAACAATTTCCTTGGCATGGTACGCCAGTGGCAGCAATTGTTTCACCAGAAACGCTATTCGTTTGTGGAACTGCAAAATCCTGATTTCATCACGATTGCAAAAGGTTTTGGTATTGAGGGACATACTTGCGGAAAGCGCGAAGATCTGAATGCTTCATTGGATCAAATGCTGGCGTCGGATAAGCCTTATCTGTTAGAGGTTCTGGTTGAGAAAGAAGAGAACGTATTCCCAATGGTACCGACAGGGGCGTGTGTTGCAGATATCAGGTTAGAGTAAAAGAATAAATATTAGAAATTATGACAACATACACCATTTGTGTTTTTACCGAAAATACGATTGGCATTCTGAACAAGATTACCACAATCCTGACCCGCCGACGTATCAACATCGACAGTCTGACGGTTTCGGAAACGGAACGTAAAGGAATATCGCGGTTTACCATCGTCATCCGTCACGAGTCGCGCGAGGCCGTTGAAAAGCTGGTTCGCCAGATCCGGAAAGTGATTGAGGTATTGGCCGTTTTTGGATATTTAAATGATGACATCGCGTACAATGAGATCGCTTTGTTCAAAGTTTCAACCCCAATTGGCGCTAAGCCTATTGATATTGAAACAATCAATAAAGTTTACAAAGCATGGGTAGTCTATTGGCACCTTACCTATGTAATTATCCAGAAAACGGGTACAGAAGAGGAGATTTTCGAATTTTTCGATTATATCAAACCACACGAAATCCTGGAATTTGTAAGGTCTGGAAGAGTGGCGGTGAGCAAATCCCCTCAGACGTTGGTGGACTATCTTCCTGAGGCTGAGTGGGAGTATTATCAGTAATCGAGCAGCTTTAATATCATATCACTTTAATCGTAGTAAATCAATTTAATCAATAATCAATGGCAAAATTAAATTTCGGCGGGGTCGAAGAAGAAGTAGTAACCCGTGAAGAATTTCCTCTTGAAAAAGCACGTGAAGTACTTTCTACTGAAACTATAGCTGTAATTGGTTACGGCGTACAGGGCCCAGGCCAAAGCTTGAATATGCGCGACAATGGTTTTAATGTAATTGTTGGTCAGCGTAAAGGAGGTAAGTCATGGGACAAAGCCGTCGCCGACGGATGGGTACCGGGCGAGACCCTTTTTGAACTGGAAGAAGCACTGGCAAAAGGGACCATTATTTGCTACCTGCTTTCTGACGCCGCTCAGATCGAACTGTGGCCAACTGTAAAAGCGAACCTTACTGCCGGAAAATCATTGTATTTCTCACATGGTTTCGGTGTAACTTATAAAGACCAAACAGGAATTATCCCCCCGTCTGATGTAGACGTTTACTTAGTAGCCCCCAAAGGATCAGGAACATCACTTCGCCGTATGTTTGTAGAGGGAAAAGGATTGAACTCTTCATTCGCGGTTTTCCAGGATGCAACAGGCAAAGCGCGTGAAAAATGCATCGCCATGGGAATTGGTGTGGGTTCAGGTTATTTGTTCGAAACTGATTTTTATCGTGAAGTGACTTCTGACCTTACCGGCGAGCGTGGAACATTGATGGGTGCAATCCAGGGAATTTTCGCTGCCCAATATGAAGTACTTCGTTCAAACGGACATACTCCATCAGAGGCATTCAACGAAACAGTTGAAGAATTGACACAATCATTGATGCCATTGGTGGCTGAAAATGGAATGGACTGGATGTACGCCAACTGCTCTACAACAGCACAACGCGGTGCATTGGATTGGTGGAAACCTTTCCGTGACGCTACCAAGCCTGTTTTCGAACAACTTTATAATTCTGTAAAAAGCGGCGAACAGGCTTCTATCTCCATCACCCGTAACTCACAACCTGACTACCGCGTGAAACTGGAAGAAGAACTGGCTGAACTGCGCGAATCAGAAATGTGGCAGGCAGGCTCAACCGTTCGCGGCCTACGCCCAGAAAGAAACTAATAAGGATTTCAATTGCCCCGGGCTTCAGCCTGGGGATACAGATAATGGGCTTTGCGAAATTCGCGAAGCTCTTTTTTTAAAATGTCATGGATCACTCGCACTCGACTCCTACTCTCGATAATATTTTTCTGGCCGCAGAGCGCCTTCGCGGTGTGATCAATCACACGCCGATTTTGTACAATGCACATTTGTCAGAGCAATACCAGGCCAATATTTATCTGAAAAGGGAAGACTTGCAAACAGTACGATCCTACAAAATCCGCGGCGCTTACAACAAAATGGCGAGCATGACTCCCGAAGCATTGGCGGTCGGAATTGTGTGCGCAAGTGCAGGTAATCACGCGCAGGGCGTAGCCTATGCGTGCAGGAAAATGGGAGTCAAAGGGGCAATTTTCATGCCGACCACCACGCCGGCGCAAAAGATCAAGCAGGTCCGGTTATTTGGGAAAGAGTGGATTGAAGTGCACTTGGTCGGGGACACGTATGATGATGCCTATCATGCGTCAAAAGAATATCAGGCGGCCACCAATGCTGTTTTCGTGCATCCTTTTGACGATTTGCAGGTAATTGAAGGTCAGGGTACGGTGGGTTTGGAAATCTTCAAAGACGTCGATTTCAAGGTTGATTATTTGTTGATGGCCATTGGTGGCGGCGGTTTGGCGGCAGGGATCTCGACCGTTTTTAAACAACTTTCTCCCAAAACGCAATTGATTGGCGTAGAACCGGAAGGATCACCCACCATGCAGAAATCGATTCAGGAAGGCCACGTGGTGACACTGGAAAATATTGACAAGTTTGTGGATGGCGCGGCAGTTCGCAGGGCGGGAGATATCACTTATGACATTTGCAGCAAAAGTCTGGCTACTGTGCTCCTGGTACCCGAGGGAAAAGTTTGCTCCACCATTTTGCAATTGTACAATGAAGAAGCCATCGTAGCTGAACCGGCTGGTGCACTGACAGTTGCCGCATTGGATCTGATCAAGGATGAGATCAAAGGAAAAAATGTGGTTGCATTGATCAGCGGAGGCAATAATGACATCACCCGGACCGAGGAAATTAAGGAGCGTTCGCTGCTGTATGAAGGTTTGAAACATTATTTCATTATCCGTTTTCCACAACGCTCAGGTGCATTCCGGGAGTTTTTGAATGTACTTGGACCAAACGACGATATAGCTCGATTTGAATACGTGAAAAAAACCAACCGGGAGCAAGGCCCCGCATTGGTAGGGATCGAGCTAAAAAACCGCGAAGATTTCGCGCCTTTGATTGAACGAATGAATGAGAATCGCGTCGTTTATGAATATTTGAACGATCAACCAGATTTGTTTCAGTTTATGGTTTGAATTCAGGATTCATTATATTGTGCTATTATCTGTCTGTTAAACCGGATGTTTATGGTTCAGAACAAGCAACAAATTTTAGATGTACTTCAAACCCAAAAATCCGCAATTAGAGAATTGGGTGCGGAACGATTGGGCTTATTTGGTTCTTTTGCCCGTAATGAGCAAAAAGAGACTAGCGATGTGGACCTTATCGTCGAATTCAAATCAGGTATGAAAACTTACCGAAATTTGTTAAACCTTGCGGATTTGCTGGAAGAAATATTACAGAAGAAAGTGGATTTGTTAACTTGGGAAGGTCTGCCTTCATTTGTTCAGAGAGAAGCAAAAAAAAATATTGAATATGTCTCCTTCGCAGATTGAATTCTTAGAACATATTCAGACTGAGCTTAATTTTCTCTCGCACCATTCAAAAACCGTTACTTTTGAGCAATTTTTAGAAGACGATCTAATTAATCGCGCATTTTTAAGAAGCCTCGAAATTGTGGGCGAAGCGGCTAAAAAAGTCCCCGATGAGCTCCGATATCAGTTTCCGGAAGTAGATTGGAGGGGAATGACCGGCTTGCGGGATGTATTGATACACCAGTATTTTCAGGTCGATTATAAAATCGTGTGGGAGGTCATTACGAACCTTGTTCCCCTCGCAAAGACATGGATTGATCACATCGTCGAAAACGAACGCGATTCTTTGCGATAACCAGGATGCTCCGCGTACCTTCCGACATCAGCTCCCAGGAGTTTGAATCCCTTAAAATTCAGGATATGACTTTTGTTGCTTACCGCAATGAGGTTTATCCATCCAAATACGATGTGTTTTTTGAAGAACATGCGGTTATTGTCGTGCTGGAAGGGGAAAAAAAATTTACAAGCCCGACCCAAGAGGTACATGTTGAAAAAGGGGATATCCTGTTTGTTCAAAGGGGCTTTTATCTGATGTCGGAATCGATTAATGAGTCTTATAAAAGCCTGGTTTTCTTTTTTGATGAAAAACTGCTGAAAGAGTTCGTCAGCTTACATCCCGAGCTTTTTAGCTCAGAAGAACCTGTGACGGTTCTGGAAAATCCAATTCTGTTGCTGAGGTCGGACGATAACTTTGAGAAGTTTATCCAATCGGTATTTCCTTATTTCCGGTCACGGACGGATTTGAAAAATCACTTTCTACGCCTCAAATTTCAGGAGTTATTGCTGCATTTATTGGAGCTCGATAATTCCCGCCAGCTTCGCGCAATACTTTACAGTTTATATAAAGGAGAAAAAGTGGATCTGCCTTTTCTGATGAATAGTTACTATCTCAAGCCACTTACATTGAACGAGTTAGCGAGAATGTCTGGCCGAAGCTTATCGGCATTCAAGCGGGATTTTCAGGATGAATTCAAGACTTCACCGGCACTTTGGCTTAAAAATAAAAGACTGGACTATGCAGACTTTCTTTTGAGAAACAGTACGAAGAATGTGTCTGAGATTAGTACGGAAATTGGCTATGAAAGTGTTTCGCATTTTATTAAGACGTATAAAGAAAAATTCAGTGTTACCCCCAAGAAGCAAGGGTGAGCCTATCCAATAAAGATTTTCGCTCAACTTAGCCCCTGAGACCAAAATCATTATTTTTTGAACCTTTACCGTTATACTTATTCCCTTGAATTTATAGTTATTTGTATCCTCATTTCTGCTTTACGGATAGCTAAGTCTTTGTATTTCTGAAAGTAGTAATGAAGAGGCGAAATTTTAATATTTAAAAAATGAGTAATCAAGCCAGTACCCTTTTTGACAAAGTTTGGGATTCCCATGTTGTCCGCAAAATTGAAGATGGTCCGGATGTATTTTTCATCGACCGTCATTTTATCCACGAAGTAACGAGTCCGGTTGCATTTTTAGGACTCGAAAGCAGAAATATCGGCGTGATGTACCCTGAGCGGACATTCGCCACTGCCGATCACAATACACCAACCATCAATCAGCACCTCCCTGTACAGGATCCGCTTTCGGCTAATCAGCTTAAAGCATTGGAAACCAACTCTTTGAAATATGGTATTTCACACTGGGGACTTGGCCATGCCAGAAATGGGATTGTACACGTCGTAGGACCTGAAAATGGAATTACGCTTCCCGGAATGACGATTGTCTGCGGGGATTCGCATACTTCTACACACGGCGCATTTGGCGCAATTGCCTTTGGTATAGGAACTTCTGAGGTCGAAATGGTTCTTTCGTCCCAGTGTATCATGCAGCCTAAGCCGAAGAAAATGCGGGTGAATGTAAATGGAACATTGGGGAAAGGCGTAACCCCCAAAGATGTTACATTATATATTATTTCAAAACTCACTACAGCCGGTGCTACCGGTTATTTTGTGGAATATGCGGGCGATGTTTTCCGGAACATGAGCATGGAAGGTCGCATGACCGTCTGCAATATGAGTATAGAAATGGGTGCGCGCGGGGGAATGATAGCTCCTGACGAAACCACTTTCGCATATATCAATGGTCGTGAGCAGGCTCCTAAAGGCGAGAAATGGGATGAGGCACTGGCTTACTGGAAAACACTTAAAACCGACGAAGGAGCTGTTTTTGACAAAGAATATAACTTCGATGCTGCTGACATTGAGCCAATGATCACATATGGTACCAATCCGGGGATGGGTCAGGGGATTTCTAAGTCAATTCCTACTTCTGATCAGGTCGAAGGTGGAAAAGCCACTTATGATAAATCCTTGAATTACATGGGATTCCATGAAAACGAATCCATGTTGGGCAAGAAAATTGATTATGTGTTCATTGGAAGCTGCACCAACGGACGAATTGAAGATTTCAGGGCATTTGCTTCGATCGTTAAAGGCCGCAAAAAGGCAGACAATGTTACTGCATGGGTTGTTCCAGGCTCACATATTGTGGAGGCGCAGATTAAAGAAGAAGGTATTCTGGATATCCTGACCGAAGCTGGTTTTGAATTGCGGCAGCCAGGTTGTTCAGCTTGTCTTGCAATGAATGACGACAAAATTCCTGCCGGAAAATACGCGGTAAGTACCTCAAATCGCAATTTCGAAGGTCGTCAGGGTCCTGGGGCAAGAACTTTGCTGGCAAGTCCGCTCGTTGCGGCGGCAGCGGCGGTTACAGGTGTGGTTACAGATCCACGTGAACTTCTTTAATTCAAATCGGAAAAGAAAAAAAATGGCATACGATAAATTCACAGTATTGACAAGTACGGCGGTTCCTCTGCCGATTGAAAATGTGGACACAGACCAGATAATTCCAGCGCGCTTTTTGAAAGCGACCAAAAGGGAAGGATTTGGTGATAATTTGTTCCGGGACTGGCGCTATAACGGCGACGATACCCCAAAGGAGGATTTTGTGCTTAATAATCCCATTTACTCTGGCAAAATCCTTGTAGGGGGACATAATTTCGGAAGCGGGTCAAGCCGTGAACATGCGGCATGGGCTATTTACGATTATGGTTTCCGTTGTGTGGTTTCCAGCTTCTTTGCCGATATTTTTAAAGGTAACTCATTGAACATCGGTATTCTGCCAGTTCAGGTTAGCCCTGAATTTCTGGATAAAATTTTCCTTGCGATTGAAGCCAATCCAAATACCAAATTGGAAGTGAACCTGCCCGACCAAACTATTACAATTCTTGCAACCGGAGAGCAGGAGTCCTTTGGCATCAACGGTTACAAAAAGCACAACATGATGAATGGCTTTGATGATATCGATTATCTCCAGGCGATGAAAGGAGAGATCAGAGAGTTCGAAGAAGAGAGAATTTACTAGTGTGATTGCCGTCAGCCGCTCATGAACAGTCGCTATATTGAAATAATGGATACCACTCTCCGCGATGGCGAACAAACCAGTGGAGTATCGTTTTCCGCATCAGAAAAGTTAACCATTGCGCAGATTTTACTTCAGGAAGTAAAAGTGGACCGCATTGAAATCGCTTCGGCACGCGTGTCGGAAGGAGAGTTTCAAGCGGTGAAGCAGATTACCGATTGGGCCAAGGTCAATGGTTTCTTGGATAAAATTGAAGTCTTAACATTTGTGGATGGCGATATATCCATTAACTGGATGTTGCAATCGGGGGCAAGGGTGATGAATTTGTTGACAAAAGGTTCACTGAACCATCTTACCCATCAACTGAAAAAATCCCCTTACGAACATTTTGAGGATATCCGGAATGTCATTGAACTGGCCGAATCCAAAGGAATTGATTGCAACGTATATCTCGAAGATTGGAGTAACGGCATGCGCAGTTCCCCGGAGTACGTCTTCGCATCGCTCGATTTCCTCGTAACCCAGCCAGTCAAGCGGATCTTGTTGCCAGACACGCTGGGGATTCTGACGCCATCGGAGTCCTATTCTTTCGTAAAGGCCATCGTTGACCGCTATCCAAATCATCATTTTGAGTTTCATGCCCATAATGATTATGACCTGAGCGTTGCGAATGTCATGGAGGCGTTGCGTGCCGGAGCTCACGGACTTCATTTAACGGTGAACGGGATGGGAGAAAGAACAGGTAATGCGCCGCTGGCCAGCACTATTGCCGTTCTTAATGACCTGATGCCGGAGTATAAGACGTCGGTTAACGAAAGGTCGCTTTATACCGTTAGCAAATTGGTAGAGACTTTTTCAGGGATCCGGATACCATCCAATAAGCCAATTGTAGGTGAAAGTGTTTTCACCCAAACAGCGGGTATCCATGCAGACGGTGATAAAAAAAACAATCTGTATTTCAGCAAGTTAATGCCAGAGAGGTTTGGTCGCCAGCGACTTTATGCTTTGGGCAAAACTTCGGGAAAGGCAAATATTGAGAATAATCTGCGGGATCTGGGAATTACGCTTTCGGATGCAGACCTGAAAAAGGTAACTCAGAGAATTATTGAGCTGGGCGACCGAAAAGAATCGGTAACACCGGATGATCTGCCGTATATCATTTCGGACGTATTAGCCAGCAACGCCATCGAAGAGAAGGTGGTAATAGTTAATTACGTCCTGACTCATTCAAAGAACCTGAAACCCTCTGCGACCCTGCAAATTAAGTTCGGAGATGAGGTTTTCGAAGAAAATGCGCAGGGGGACGGTCAGTATGATGCATTTATGAATGCATTGAAAAAAATTTACTGCATAAAGGGGATCAGCCTGCCGATGCTTACGGATTATGCGGTACGTATTCCGCCCGGGGGTAAAACAGACGCTCTTTGTGAAACCATTATTACCTGGGAAATTAACGGTAAGGATGTCAAAACACGGGGACTGGATTCGGATCAGACCGTTTCTGCCATAATGGCTACACAAAAAATGCTGAATTTGATTGGAATACCGGATGAAGTACCGCTCGCGTCGGCTGTGATAGGTATCTCGTGATGACCAGGGGCTAACGCAAACACTGAAAGCTAATCTTTGAGTAATGTAACAAAGCTTTGTTGTGTTTGACCCCTTCGCAGAAACCTGCACCAGCGATTTGATTTGCTTATTGAAGCGGAAGAACTTGCATCGTTTTTTTCTAAACCCAAACAAATATCTTACTGATTATCAATTAATTTAATTTAATGAAAAAAAATATCCTAATCGTTCCAGGAGATGGAATCGGACAAGAAGTAACTGAAGTCGGAAAGAATGTGTTGATAAAAATTGCCGAAAAATTCGGCCACGAATTTGTGTACGATGAAGCTCTGATGGGCCATGTGGCTATCGAAGCTACAGGTAACCCTCTACCAGATGAAACGCTTGCAAAAATGCGTGCGTCTGACGCAATCCTTTTCGGTGCCGTGGGCCATCCAAAATATGATAACGATCCAACCGCGAAAGTACGTCCTGAACAAGGGCTGTTGAAAATGCGCAAGGAGCTTGGATTATATGCAAACCTGCGTCCAATTAAGTTGTTTGATGAATTACTGGGGGCATCTTCGATCAAACCTGAAATCTTAAAAGGATCGGATATCCTTTTCTTCCGCGAATTGACCGGCGATATTTATTTTGGAGAAAAAGGCCGGAAAAACGATAATGACACAGCTTATGATATTGCAGAATACAGCCGCTATGAAGTGGAACGTATCGGGCGCAAAGCATTTGAAGCAGCACGCACCAGGAGCAAAAGATTATGTTCTGTTGATAAGGCGAATGTATTGGAAACAAGTCGTTTGTGGCGCGAGGTTATCCAGGCGCTTGCTCCTGAATATCCAGACATTCAGGTCGAACACCAGTTTGTTGATTCTGCTGCAATGATGTTAATTAAAGATCCGCGCCGGTTTGATGTTGTGGTTACCGCCAATTTGTTCGGTGATATTCTGACGGACGAGGCAAGCCAGATAGCAGGTTCAATGGGAATGCTCGCGTCCGCTTCGGTAGGCGATAGCACTGGCGTTTATGAACCTATTCATGGATCCGCGCATGACATAACCGGAAAGGGAATTGCAAATCCGTTGGCTTCGGTACTCTCAGCCGCATTGCTTCTCGATATATCCTTTGGCCTTAAAGAGGAATCGGAAGCAATTATTTCGGCTGTCGACAAATTGCTGAAAGATGGTTTCAGAACAAAAGACATTGCCGATGCAAGCACTCCTGCCGACAGGCTTCTGAACACGGAAGCCGCTGGTATTGAGCTTTTAAAAAGAATTTAAAATTGGCTAAGTTTCGCCAAATAATATTTGTTAGAACCAAAAGTTATACTTTCTTTGCAGAAGAAACTCGCGGTTAGCGAATTTTCGCAATAGTTTATGAACGCACTAAGAAAAAACTTAAGTCTTCTCATTCTAACAATTCCGTAAGAGCGGGAAAGGTTATGTTTTGATTCTTTCGGAACCCTTTCCTTTACTGGGGAAGGGTTTTATATTATCTGAAAATTATTAAATTAGTGTCCCATTAAATTTTCATTATCTATCAATGAGTAATCGAGTTCAGATCTTCGACACAACCTTACGAGACGGCGAGCAAGTACCAGGCAGCCAATTAACCACGGAAGAAAAGATTGTTGTAGCCAGGCAACTCGAAAAACTAGGGGTAGACATTATTGAAGCTGGTTTTCCCGTTTCAAGTCCGGGCGATTTCAGGTCGGTAGTCGAAATTTCAAAAGCGGTTCGGGAACCCATTATCTGCGCATTATCCCGTGCTGTCCAGGGGGATATCGATGCTGCTGCAAGTGCTCTGGAATATGCGCAAAGAGGAAGGATTCATACGGGAATAGGCTCCTCCGATATCCATATCCAGCATAAATTCAATACAACACGTGAGAAGATCATTGAAAGGGCGATTTCTGCTACGAAATATGCCAAATCAAAAGTGGAGGATGTCGAATTTTACTGCGAAGACGCGGGGAGGGCAGACCTTGTTTTCCTTTCCCAGCTTGTTGAAGCAGTGATCGGTGCAGGCGCGACCGTGGTCAATATCCCTGATACCACCGGCTACTGCCTGCCCGAAGAATATGGTTCCAAAATAAAGTACATATTTGAGCATGTATCCAATATCCATAAGGCTACGATCTCAATCCACTGCCATAATGACCTCGGTTTGGCTACGGCTAACACAATTGCGGGAGTCAACCAGGGAGCCCGCCAAGTAGAGGTGACCATCAACGGTATTGGCGAAAGAGCTGGAAATACTTCATTGGAAGAGGTGGTAATGGCTTTGAATGTTCATAAAGAACTTGGCTTGGAAACAGGTATCAATACGCAATTCATATATCCGACAAGTCAGCTGGTTTCCAAAATGATGCGGATGCCGGTTCAGGCAAATAAAGCGATCGTTGGGCGCAACGCTTTTGCACATTCGTCAGGAATTCATCAAGACGGTTTCTTGAAAAATACGCTTAATTATGAGATCATGAACCCACACGATGTTGGGGTAGATAAATCAGACATTGTTCTGACAGCCCGAAGCGGAAGACATGCGCTGAAGCATCGTTTTGAGCTTCTTGGGTTTAGTTTTGACAAATCAGCATTAGATGAGCTGTATACCCGGTTTCTTGAGGTAGCAGATTTAAAAAAGGAAGTAAACGATGCAGACCTGGTGGACCTGGCAAGAACGGCAATTCCGGTTTAATTAGAATATCATTAGAATTGGTTAACCCCTTGAATCTGAATTTGATGTTTTAAAGATTTTTTTGTAACATTACATATTCAATAACATCCATCAGATTGCAAAAAGCCCTCGGTGATTCTGACTAAGGGCTTTTTTCTTGTTCAAAGGATAATCGTCCTGTTATTGTGAATAAAGACACGATCGTTAAACACGAGCTTTAACGCCTTTGATAAAACAGCCTTTTCAGTGTCTTTTCCCAGCGTAGCCATATCGGAAGCCGTTTGCCGGTGATCGACCGATTTTACATCCTGAGCAATGATCGGTCCGTCATCAAGATCGTTATTAACAAAATGTGCCGTCGCGCCAATGATCTTTACCCCTCTTTCGTAAGCCTGCCGGTAGGGGTTTGCCCCAATAAATGCCGGAAGAAATGAGTGGTGGATATTAATGATTTTATCAGGGAAATGATTTACAAATTCGGGTGTAATGATCCGCATATATTTGGCCAGGACGAGGTATTCCGGGCGATAAATATCCAGCGTTTTGAGGATCATTTGTTCATGTTCTTCGCGCGTTTTGTTTTCGTGGGAAATATAATGAAAGGGAATACCAAATTTTCCTACCAGAGGCTGCAGCAAATTGTAATTGCTGACTACCGCGAGAATATCAGCGTCCAGTTCGTCAAATGCGTAACGGATAAGGAGTTCTCCGAGGCAATGATGTTCTTTCGTGACAAAAAGAACGATATCCTTCTTCTTTTTCGGGTTAATCCTAAGGTTCAGACCTGCCGGCAATTCGGTTCGGAGTACCGTTAGCAATTCGGTAACATCTGTGTCGCCCTCGAATTCGGTACGCATAAAAAAATATTTGGAAGGACTTACATATTCGTCATTGCGGATAATGTTTTGATTATGGTCAAACAGTATTCTTGTAACCTGATAAATTAATCCTTTGTGATCAGGGCCATCCATCAACAGGATATTTCTTTGAGCCATTATTGAGCATGTAAATTAAGGGGCTTCAAATATAGCTTGTTGGAAGCTCATATTAAGTCCCAAATGCAAGTTTTCGATCCATCTGGTAACGATTGGCAAAGAACTTCTGTTTGCCAAGTATTAATTGTTTTGAATATGGCCGAAGAACTTATTATTCCGTTAAATACGGACCGGGCAACTATTTATAGCTCGCTTTTTCCACAAATCCAGGCTTTAGTTGAAACCGAAAGCGACCTGGTGGCTAATCTCGCTAATGTAGCCGCCGCATTGAAAGAAGCCTTTGATTTTTTCTGGGTGGGTTTTTATATTGTAAAAGAGGGACAATTAGTTCTGGGACCTTTCCAGGGGCCAATCGCTTGCACTAGGATCGCTTTCAACAAGGGGGTTTGCGGAGCAAGTTACACCCGAAGAGAAACCATCATTGTTCCCGACGTAGAAGAGTTTCCGGGTCACATTGCCTGCAATTCTGCTTCGAAGTCGGAAATTGTCCTTCCCATTTTCCACAGGAATGGCACTGTAGCCATGATTCTGGACGTTGACAGCGACGAGCTGAATGACTTTAGTGAGGTTGACGCCAGGGAATTAAAAAAAATAGTGAATCTGATAGAAAGGAAGCTTTAAGCACCGAATCAATAAGACCCTTGCTGCCGATCAGGTAACAAGGGTCTTATATTTGAAATTAAGTTCTATAAGGTTAAGTATTAATTCAACGAAAACATCGGCAACCTTAAAGCCACCACATTGTTGAACATCAGTTTCGAAATTTTTGGATCCATATAATCAATCAGCGGGAATTCCGAAACGAGGGACATTACCTCAAATTCAGTTTCTGCCCTTACCACACACCAAAGCCTCGAATAGTCGTCAGACAGTGCATAGGACATCAATTTTCCCTGCTCCATCAATTCATTGATCTTTTTCCTCTGCGCAGGTATTTTTGCAGTAAAGTCTTCTGACATGATCGCAGGAAGCTGAATTTCGACCATATATTGGCTCATAACGATAGAAATTAGGGTTACTAAAATACCTTTTACTTTATTTGGATTCCCTATAGAAGGATATGAACCAATTATTAGTTCCTGAAAGGAATATATCAAAAATGACGAATGCTTTCCTTTTTTCCAACCATTTTAGAAAAGAAGGTGTCGTACCCTTTACGGGTTGTGGCACTCAGGATATTCAAGCCAAACAGACCAAAGCAGTAATCGGCTATCTTTGGATAGAGGTGCTGAAATTAATCATAAACCGAACGAAGCACCCCTAAACTTCGGATGACTTTTAACGAACAGGAATTGGTGAGAGGCTGTAAACAGCGCAACCGGATCGCCCAGAAACAACTTTATGATGTTTTTGGAGGTAAGTTGTTCGCTATTTGTCTCCGATACACCAAAAACCGCGCAGACGCCGAAGATGTTTTGCAGGACGCATTTATAAAAATTTACGAGAATATCGATTCATTTAGAGCCGATAGCCCCCTGGAATATTGGCTGCGTTCGGTGGTAGTAAATACGGCTCTGAACCACTTGAGGCAGCAAAAGTATCTTAAGGAATTAGATGATATCGACGTGCATCATAACGGAATTGCGGACAGGGAATTTACATTGGGTAATTTCCAGATGCAACAATTACTGGAGTTGATTCGGGAGTTGCCGCCGGGATGTCAGACAATCTTCAACCTATATGCGATTGAAGGTTATCAGCATAATGAAATTGCAGAGAAATTAGGAATATCAGAAGGAACATCGAAATCGCAGTATTCGCGGGCGCGATCATTACTTCAACAAAAATTGAACAAGGAAAAAAGATTTGACGATGGATCCGTCCGAAATAAACAGTTTTGAAGGCCAGTGGCGAAATGCGTTGAGAGATGCTTCTGAAACACCTCCCCCTTCTGTATGGGAGGGAATAGAGGCGCGTATGGAGAAGGATAATGAAAGGGGGGTGATCTTGCCGTTATGGTGGCAATCACCAAAAATGTGGTATGCAGCTGCATCGATCGCCTCATTAATATTGGTTGGAGCAGGAATATGGTATTCGGAAAGGGGTATGGGCCGCCATAAAGACGAGGTGCAAATAGTAGCTCAAAAGCCACAAAGTTCGTCGAAGGAGTCTGCCGCATCCACTTCTGAACACCTGGCAGGCAGTGAGCAACAGGATGTTATGGCCAAAAAAGAGGCTTCTCAACCGGAAGCGGTTGTAACGGGACCAAATAAGGGTAGAGGATCTTTGGAAATAGCTTCTAATATTTCACCTGAGAAGAAATCCGCACAAGTTAAAGACAGTCCAGCCAGCAGTCTCAACACAGATAATTTCCAGGCTAATCGGGAAGAGAAAGAGACGATGATTGCGAAACGAGCACTGTCCGGGAGCAAGGAGAGCAAAGAATTTACACCCGCTTTGGAAAATAGTTCAAATGAGCAGGCGCTCTCGAAAGCAGGCATAGCAACTACGGTGGATGAAAGCAATCAGCGAAATATTTCTGTTGAATTACGATCATCGTTACCATACAGTGAGCTTGATGTTCATATGCAAAAGCGATATGTGTTCTTTCGTCCGGAGTTAAAATCTGATGAGCCGGAAAAGTTGAAGACTCATAAGGAATATTGGGCTGGTATTGGCCTGATGCCAGCGGCATTTAATCCGGATGTAAAGATAAAGGAAGCGCCACTGGCATTCTCGAACCAGACACTATCCAATAAAAAGTCCGTTTCTGGATCCAGTGAAGCCGGCGTTTCGTATGCTTTGCAAACGCAGGGAGGCATGCGCCTTTCTAAACATTGGTCTGTGGAACTCGGCGTCAGTTATTTGAAAGGAAATTCAGATTACCAGGGAGGCGGATATGTTCTGAGCGCCTATAATAGCAGTTCTGCCAATGTTTTGGAAAATGCGCTTGCTGGCCTCGCGTCAACACCTGCCCCGCAGGGGCTTGCTGATAAAGGCGGGAATTTTTTTAATGGCGGCTCAATTTATATTGATGTCTCGAAAAAGGTGAGCAACAACTATCAATATTTGCAGCTTCCTGTTCAGGCTGGTTTTACGATTAATCCTGATAAGAGGCTTAGTTATTCGGTTTTGGGTGGTATGATGGCTAATTTCTTCATTAGTAACGATTTGGAATCGGCGTCGGGCGAGATAATTACAACCACCGCAAGTGATGATATTTATCGGAGTATGAACTGGGCCGCGACAACTGGTCTCAGGTTTAATTACAGGCTATCATCCAAATGGAAAGCCAGTTTAACAGGCTCTTATCAGAAAGCGGTTTCCTCTGGTTTTAGATCAAATCAAAGCCTGGATGCGCGTCCATATTTGTATGGTGTTGCTTGGGGAGTTCGGTATTCTTTCTAATACAAGGAGCATGTTCCAACCTTTAATATTCCTTTTGTATCTGAGAATTTAGCCATTCTTGAATTTATTAGCCATGAAAACTTTAAAACAAATCACACTCGTGCCAATTTTGACAATCGCTTTTTTTTGCGGTTGTACCAAAGATAACCCCTCTCCGGTTAATGAAGTAAATCCGATTCAGATCCCGTCAAATATTGCAGAAGGGACATCGGCATTTGCGTTTAATCTCCTTCATAATTTGCAGAAAACTCAGCCCTCGGAAGACAATCTGTTTATTTCACCGCTAAGTTTGCATATTGCATTAGGAATGCTTTTAAATGGCTCGGAAAAAGAAACTGCAGACGAAATTACTAAGACGCTGCAAATGCAAGGTGTTTCCATCTCTGATTTAAACAACGCTTACAAAACATTGATAAATGACTTGCCTGTTGCAGATTCAAAAGTAAGCCTGGGACTTGCAAATTCAATGTGGTATAAAAGTGGATTTCAAGTTGAAAATGATTTTCAAAATATTCTAAAAAATTCGTTTAATTCCGGAATGACTGGTTTGCCATTTGATGACACCGCAAAGGATAAAATCAACCAATGGGCAAGTGACAAAACAAATGGGAAGATAAAGAAAGTACTTGACAGGATAGATCCTAGTAAGGTAATGTTCCTGCTGAATGCGCTTTATTTTAATGGGGATTGGAGCGAAAAATTTGATCCTAAGCAAACAATCGACCTACTTTTCAGAATGGAAAATGGAGAGAGTAAAATGGTCAAAATGATGAACATTGAATCTACCTTCAAAATTTCCAGGGAGGCTAACTACGGGGTGATTGAGCTCCCCTATTCAAGCGGGCAATTTAATATGACGTTGGTGATTCCGCAGGAGGGCAGTTCTATTGATTCGATCTTATCAACGTTTACGGACGCCAAATGGAAAGAATTGTCCGGCCGTATGACCGAGCGGAAAGTCAAGTTAGGTTTGCCCAGATTTAAGCTTGATTATTCTGTTGATTTAAATTCGACATTGAAGCAAATGGGTATTCAGAAGGTCTTTACGCCTGCAGCCGACCTGGGCAAGATCAATAAATTGGCAGAGTTATATGTAGATTTTGTCAAGCAGGACACTTACCTGGCTATCGACGAGGAGGGGACAGAAGCGGCGGCAGTAACTACGATAGGATTTGATCTCACATCGGTTAGCCCCAATGAGCAACGGTTTATATGCGATCGGCCTTTCGGGCTCATAATCAGTGAAAATACTTCCAATACAATTCTGTTTATGGGAAGGATTAAGAATCCGGATAGCAAGTAAGTATGATCTGTTAGCCATTAAAATATTAAAAATAAAAAATGCCGGAAAACCGGCATTTTCGGGGTGCGTTATCGTCCGAAGGCTTTGCTTTCGGACGATTTTGTTTTGAATTACAACCAATTGCAAAATTGAACTGTCATTCGTTTTCAAATGCCTCAGAACTATCTTTTGCTCAACCCCTTAACCTTGAAAACAATGACGCCTAAACTTTTCCGACTACTTCTCTTTTTTACAGCGACTGCGCTATGGTCATGCAATGATCAATGTAAGGAGACACGTGTTACACGCAAATTTACCAATGCAACTTATTCCCTGATGGAACTGCGGAGTCAGGTTAAATCCGAATCGCCGCGTGCGATGGAAAAGCCGGGGAAAATGTATGTTAAAGGAAATTATTTGTATGTCAATGAGATTAAGGAAGGCATCCATGTCATTGACAACAGCAATCCATCTGCTCCTAAATTTATATCCTTCATTAATATTCCTGGTAATGGTGATATAGCAGTCAGGAACGACGTTCTTTATGCCGACAGTTTCTCGGACCTTGTAGCGCTCGATATCAGCAATCCCCAAAAACCGACCGAAGTAGAAAGAATCAAAAATGTATTCAAGTATGGTCTTTTTGATGGAGGCTCTTGGACATTAAATGAATCTATTGGCGCGATAAATGACCAGAACGTCGAATATGTCACAGAAACTGTCAGTGTGAATTGTGAGGAAAATGTGACTCCAACTTGGTGGGGCGGCATTATTATGCTGGCCGACAGGGCTTTCCTGAGCAGTTCGGCAAATGCTTCTGCTTCTCCTCAATCGTCTGGTAGTTCGAGCGGGCAGGCCGGTTCTATGTCGCGTTTTGCACTTCATCAACAATTTTTATATACAGTCGGCCAGAGCGAGCTTCATTTATTTAATATATCCGATCCTGCCAAGCCGAAGGATTTTGCTTTGGTCAATATTGGTTGGGGAATCGAAACCATATTCCCTTATGAAGACAAGCTTTTTATCGGATCTTCGACCGGAATGTTCATATATGATAATAGTAACCCAGCCGAACCCAAACAACTTTCTTCTTTTCAACACGGGCGTGCCTGTGACCCGGTTGTAGTGCAAAACGATATTGCTTATGTTACGCTGCGTACCGGGACAGCTTGCGCGGGAACGCAGAATCAACTGGACCTGGTTGATGTAAGCAATCCCTCTTCACCTCAGCTGATCAAAAGCTACCAAATGGAGAATCCTCATGGATTGAGTATCGATTTCCCGACTCTGTACTTATGCGAAGGAGAGCATGGCTTAAAAGTTTTTGATGTAAAGGACAAGTTTGGGGTAGACAAGCATCAGCTGGCCTATTTCAAGAATATGGATGCATACGATGTGATATCATTAGGCAAAACGCTACTGCTGATTGGTAAGGATGGTTTCTATCAATACGATTCGTCGAACCCGCTGGATCTGAGGTTACTGAGCAAAATTCCAGTTGGTAAAGTAATCTGAAATGAAACACAGCATTTGGATTTTAGTGGCATTAATGTCGCTGAGCAACGGCGCTGAAGCTCAAAATCCTTTTAAAGTCAGATATGTCAATCATACTGAATTTGGAGGATTGTTTGGCCGCGTAAAATATCCCAACGTTTATAATGGTAATCAGGAGCAGGTCGACAATAAGCTTAGTATGACCGTTCAGACATTCAATGGGATACAAGTCAGTAAACGCATAGCAGCCGGGCTAACAGTGGGAATGGATTGGTACAAGGCAGCATTGGTGAATCCTGTTGCGGCAGGATTGCGGTATGATCTTACGCGAAGAGGAAATGTCAAAGTTTTTGGGACACTTGATGCGGGCTATGGTTTCGCCTGGTTTCACGATGATGCGGATGGATATCGTACTAAAGGAGGCATAATGCTTAATCCAGGAATTGGGCTTCGGCTTGGAAAGGATGGGGCAGCGGGATTCACCTTAGCATTTACTTACAAAAGACAAGAGGCATTCGTGAGCAAGCCCCCTCTTTGGGATCAAACTGAACGATCAGAGGACAGAATATATAATCGCCTGGCAATCAGATTAGGTATTAGCTTTTAAATAACCATGAAAAAAATTGTGTCATTCTTCTCCGTAGTTCTTGTATTTGGGCTTACGGCGTTTCAATGCAGTAGGGAACTAAATTGTTGCGTAATGCCGCCCTGCAGTGAAAAATCGACATTAACGGGGTCATGGAATCTAGAATATTTTCAAAATTTCGTAACCGGAACAACGGAGGCTAACCCGCAGCTGGGGCAGGAGGACGTGGTTTTTATATTGAATGATAATGAAAAAGAAGGCCAGATCGACGGCCATACATTTGTAAACGAAGTTTCGGGAACTTATCAACTGGAGCCTGGCTGCGTGATCAAAATTGTCGGATTTGGAGGTACCAAGGTAGGCGAGCCGGGATGGAGCAATAAAGCCTGGTTGACGGCAGGAGCAAAGGGCAACTATCAGATTGTGGGAGATAAACTGACATTGACCTTCACAGGCTCCTCGGAACAAATGGTATTCAGGAAGAAATAAATCGGACGAAGTGATCAATATGAACTCTCAGATTTGATCTTCGACCTGCCCGATTTCTCAAAGCCCTCAATCTCCTTAATAAACGAGGCTTTTCCGGTACTGTACCACGACCTGAATTTCTCAGACTGGTCAATGTGTTTTGGCAGGTAATCCAAAAGAATTGACAGATCGAAGGTTTTGGAAGTTATTCCTGCGCCCGAAATAACCCCGTCTATTGCGTTGCATTCCTGTTCAAAATGGTTGGGTACAGGAACCATCATGACGGGCTTTCCGAAATACCTGGCCTCGCATATCGATTCAAAACCTGCAGTAGTTACCAATGCCCTGCAATTCGCAAGCATATGCAGGTATTTCTCGCTGTTGATGCGGTGGAAAGTGAGTGTTTTACCGTACGCCATTTCGTCCGGAGCGTCGGGATTGTCCCAAAAGCAATTCAGCCTTACTTCGGGATGTTCCGAGTGCCACGAAATAATTTGCTTGCTGAGGCTGTGATGTGTCATGTAAACAAGAAAATAGTCGCCTTTACCGGGTTTGAGACTGATTACTTCCTGACGCAATAAAGGCGGCACCACATTCAGTTTCAGGTCGGGCCTGGAAGTGATTTCCCTGAAGGACAGCGCAAGACGTTTTGCTGCTAACCAAGAGGTCGACCTGGAATTAAGATTAATTAGAAACTGGTTAAAACGACTTCCCTCAGGGAAAACAAATTTAGGATGGAGCAGCAGATATTGATGAGCAATGCACACCATCGGTATTTTTGACCGGTAAATCAGATTGTACAGCCCTCCGTATGTTTCATAGAAGCTGATAATCAAATCAGGCTGGATTTGTTTGATTGACCGGTGGATATATCTTAAGCTTCTGAAATATTTGGGCAAATTGGAAAGATGCGTGTAAACCGTTTTCTGGACATTCATTCCACCGCTCTGAGCATTGTAAATGATATTTGGTGCATCCACATGAAGCAAAGGGGCCTGAATTTGTTCATCAAAAAACTTTGGGATATTCCGTCCTGGTGAGGTTCCAACCATTGCGGCAACAACTTCGTGACCCGCAGAACGCAAAATCTGGCCCATAGAGATAGCCTGGGTCAAATGTCCCCGCCCTTCCCCCTGAACCATAAACAGGATTCGCATATTCTTACAGATAACGTTGGTTTCTCCCGGTCAGAAAGCCGGTAAATGCAACTTGTTTTTCGACAACCGGAAAATTCTCAGCCTGATTTTTAGCTGGGGCCGTCTTCTGAGGCTTTTGGGCAAAAGCTTGCTGATCATAGTAAAGCAGGCTCCAGTTACCGTCAAAATCCTCAACCAACGCGCTTAAAGTTTCAACCCAGTCTCCCGAGTTCATGTACATTACACCATCTATCTCGCGAATCGCGGGATGGTGGATGTGCCCGCAGATCACCCCGTCGCAGTCACGGGATTTGGCAAGTTCAGTCAGCTTTTCCTCAAAATCGGTCATGTAATTCACGGCCATTTTCACCGACTGCTTCACGCGTTGCGAAAGTGAATAATAGGATAGCCCTCTCCATTCGCGGTATTTATTGTAAAATTTATTGACCCACAACAGAAAAGTGTAGCCCATATCACCCAGGTAGGCAAGCCACTTAAGGTGCGTGGTGATCGAGTCGAACACATCGCCGTGGGTTACATAAAATCGTTGTGAACCTGAGTTAAGTATGTAGTCTTTGCGGATTTGAAAATGTTTGCCGAGTCTTAAAGGGATAATCTGATCCAGGAAATCGTCGTGGTTCCCACGTATGTAAATGACCTTGGTTTTGTTTTCCTCGATCATTTTGAGCACCCTTTTAAAAAACATGGTATGCTTACGTTTCCAGACGCCATATTTTTTCAGCTGCCAGGCGTCGATGATGTCACCGTTCAGGATAAGCTTTTTGCAGGTATAGCTCTTGAGGAAACTAGTTACCTCCTCCGCCTTGGAACCTCCCGCTCCTAAATGCAGATCAGAAATGATAATGGTACGAAAGTGAGTTGTATCTCCCATGATACAAATTTTCTCATTTTATATTACCTGGATATTACTCCCAGGTTATCAGTAGGTTAAGTTTTGACTTAAAACTACTTCTACTATAGGGGCTGATATTTTTCAAATAGTAACTATCAGTTAATAAAGAAAGATAACGATCTGGTTTATATTTGCTTTAAAAGCTACTCACCCATGAAAGTTATTGTTACGCTGTTTCTTTTTATCCATTTGACCGTAGCCGGGCAAACGGTTTATCAGGCGCACGAAGTAGAGAAGGTGGCGGAACCCGGCTCCGGAGTCGCCTTTCTGAACCAGTTTATTGCTGCAAACCTTCTAATTCCGTTCAGAAGCTCAGTAAAGGGCTTAAATGGGAGGGTCTACTTAAAGGGGACGGTTGAAACGGATGGAAGTATGACAAACATTGAGGTTATTCGTGGATTGGACACTTTGTGCAACCAGGAAGCGGTGCGTGTGATGGGGTTGTTCAAAGCCTGGCACCCGGCGTTGCTGAAAGGCGAAAAAGTAAGGCAATATGTTTCGTTCCCGGTCACCTTCAAAGCGTTCCCGCAAAATAACTTTGATAGTACCCGGTCTGTGCTGGTCGATTATTTTGACGAGAAATATCTTCCGACGTCAAATCCGAAACAATCTGAATTCAGGCTTATCCTCCCTGTCGATGAGAGAGGTTTTGTAAGTCACGACATTGTATATGAACAAAACAAAGGCGGTAAATGGAAAGAAATAGGGTCCGCGATTTTTGAAAAAAAGGAGATCTGGCACAAGCTGGAATATCCCGGATCCGCAACCGATTCCGTAAAGGCGTATCAACTATCAGCCCGTGACAAAAATATGGCCAGCCATTCTTCTGAGTCGGTTTTTCAGATGGATGGCAAATTACTTGCACACACGCAGTATGGACTACTGAATAAGGTAACCGAATATAAAGCCTACGATCTCGATGGTATGCTTAGGGTTATGCGCGTGTTTTCGGATAGTGTCACCACAGAGATAACGTGGTATGAAAACGGGCAGATCAGGAATGCCACCGAAACAACGGTCCCCAAACCTCCATCCATTGAACAGAAGGTGTATGTGAATGCCTGGGATAAGGATGGCGTGCAGAAAGTCAAGGATGGCGATGGTTATTGGAAATCAATTGAGAAAACATACAATGGAAAATGGTTGGTCGAGGAAGGGCGGGTGTTGTCCGGTGTGAAAAACGGGAAATGGATCGGGAAATGGACCGATAGTACCTTGCACTATGAGGAAAACTACGAACTCGGTGTCCTGGATAAGGGTTTTTCCTTTCATGATGGACAAAAAACGGAGTACACGGTTCCGAAGATCAATCCACAGTTTAAGGGAGGAATTAACGAATTTTATAAATTTCTCGGAACAAATATCCAGTATCCCTGGGATGCTTCGAGAAGGGGCGTTTCGGGCAAAGTGAAGCTTTCTTTTGTAGTCTGCGAAGATGGAAGCCTTTGCGAATTCAAAGTAGAGAACCGCCTCGGTTTCGGGCTGGAAGACGAAGCAATGAGGGTAGTGAAAAAAATGAACGGTATGTGGGAACCGGGAGTACTCAGAGGAAAGACCGTTCGCGTTAAATATTATCTGCCTGTCAATTTCCAATTGAACTAAACGAAAACCATTTATACTTTCTCAAAGCCGGTCAAAGGCTTTGAGATTTTTTTTATCCTAATTTTTTTCGGATGTGATTTTGATTTGATAATATTGTGATATCAATTTACTATCAAAAATCTAAACTATGAATGAGAAGGAATTACGTTCAATGTCGGGCTTCTTGCTCTTTGCAATAGGCCTGGTGATGTTATTTGGGGGTATCCTGTATGTGGTCGTCACTGGGAACCCGCTGGAAGGTATTTTGATTTCGATCATCGGTTTTATTATTCTCATTGGGCTTACGGTTATCAATCCGAATGAAGCGGTGGTTACCACTTTCTTTGGAGATTACATGGGTACCATGAAGCAGAGCGGCCTGCGTTGGGTTAACCCGTTGTTTCGCAGAAAGAAAATTAGTCTGCGGGCACGTAACCTGAATGGACAGAAGCTGAAAGTAAATGACAAACTAGGTAATCCGATTGAAATTGCTGCGGTGGTTGTGTGGAGAGTGGGCGATACTGCAAAATCTTCGTTTGAGGTAGATGACTATGTAAAATATGTGGAGATCCAGTCAGAAGCAGCGGTGAGGCATTTGGCCGGGATTTACGCTTATGATACCATGGAGGATGAAGATCTTAAAATACAGGAAGTCACACTTCGGGACGGAAGCGGAAAAATCAACGAAATGTTAGAGGCAGAGCTTACCGAAAGGCTTAGCCGGGCCGGAATTGACGTATTGGAAGCAAGGATAAGCCATTTGGCGTATGCACCTGAAATTGCAGGGGCAATGCTTCAGAGGCAGCAAGCCTCAGCAGTAGTTGCCGCACGTCGCCAGATCGTTAACGGAGCGGTGGGCATGGTGGAAATGGCTTTGGGCATGTTGTCTGAAAAAGGGATCGTAAATTTGGACGAAGAGCGCAAGGCGGCAATGGTAAGTAACTTACTGGTGGTGCTTTGCGGTGAAAAAGCAGCGACCCCCATTCTGAATGCTGGCACATTGTATCCCTGATATGGCGGAAAAAAAGGCATTTGTTTTACGCGTTAATCCTGATATGCTCAAGGAACTGGAAGCCTGGGCACAGCAGGATTTTCGTAGTTTGAATGGTCAGATTGAATATTTGCTGAGCGAGGCATTGAAAAAGCAAAAACGGACGAGATCAAAAGGCGAAGGACCGCCTGATGAAAAGAGCGATTAAAGTATTAAAATTGTATTATTATAGTTGTCGTACCAATTTCCCAATTCAATGAAGCACCTCATCAGGATTCTATTCCTCACTATTTTATCTGCCCAACTGGTTGCGCAGGTTCCCCCAACTTTTCAGTGGCTCGCAGATGGAACGGGATACCGTGATGTCGATGAAAATGAAATTATCGAGGTAACACTTCCAGCTAACCAACCAAAAGTAGTTATTTCGAAAGCACAGCTTACGCCGACGGGAGGCTCGCCGCTCTCGATAAGAAGTTATACATTCAGCAAGGCTGGGGATAAAGTATTGGTATACACAAATACAAAAAAAGTATGGAGGTACGATACACGCGGCGATTATTGGGTGTATGACATTACTGGTAAAACCTTAAAGCAATTGGGGAAAGGGTTGCCTGCCTCGTCACTCATGTTTGCTAAATTCTCACCTGACGGCAAGCAAGTGGCCTATGTGAGCAAGCATAATGTGTACGCCGAAGATTTGCAGAGCGGCGAGGTCAGGGCACTAACCAAAGATGGTACGGAACGGATCATTAACGGGACGTTCGACTGGGCTTATGAAGAGGAATTCGATTGCCGTGACGGATTCCGGTGGAGCAACGACAGTAAATCCATTGCATATTGGCAGCTGGATGCACGTAAGATCCGTAACTTTTTAATGATCAACACAACGGATTCTATTTACTCCTTCAACATTCCGGTTGAATATCCCAAAGTCGGTGAAACACCGTCTCCATACAAAATCGGTGTGGTAGATATTGCCAGTGCGCAGACCAAATGGATGAACATTCCAGGAGACCCACAAAATACCTATGTTCCGATCATGGAGTGGTCAGGAATGCCTAATGAGTTGGTTATCCAGCAATTGAACAGAAAACAGAACGAGAGTACACTTTTTTATCTCAATACAACCGACGGCAGCGCCAAACCTTTTTACACAGAGAAAGATGCAGCCTGGATCGATATCAAAAGCCGGTGGGAAGACGAACCTGTGGGCTGGGATTGGATCAACAACGGTAAGGAATTTCTATGGGTAAGTGAAAAAGACGGATGGAGACATACTTACCGGGTGAGCCGGGACGGCAAAAAGGAAACTTTGGTTACAATCGGCAATTTCGATATGATCAAACCGGTGCGCATCGATGAGAAAAACAATGCGTATTATTTTATGGCGTCGCCGGATAATGCAACGCAGAGCTACCTTTACAAGATTTCACTGGACGGTAAAGGTAAAGCTATAAGGGTAACTCCGGCGGATCAGCAGGGCACGCATGCTTACGAGATTTCTCCTGAGGCAAAATTTGGCATGCACCGTTTTTCCAATGCAAAAACGGCGCCTTTGACAGAATGGATCTCATTCCCCAAGCACGTATCCATTGACCCTGCTAACTCCATCGCACAATCTGCAGGCAAAATCAATTCGGCTAAGCTGGATATCGAGTTTTTTAAAGTAAAAACTGCTGAGGGGGTCGAAATAGATGCATGGCTTGTTAAGCCAACCCACTTTGATGCGAATAAAAAATACCCTATTGTTTTCTCCGTATATGGAGAGCCTGCGAGCAGTACGGTAAAGGATTCTTACGGAACGGGCAGAAACCGCTTGTACAACGGAAGCATGGCGGACGACGGTTACATTTACGCTTCGATGGATAACCGCGGTACTCCTTCGCCAAAAGGAGCTGCCTGGCGTAAAGCGATTTATAAAAACATCGGAAGGATCAACATCAGGGACATGGATGGCGCCGCCACGGAAATATTCAAAAAGTATCCTTTTATAGACACATCAAGGGTGGCCGTGCATGGATGGAGCGGCGGTGGGTCATCCACCTTGAACCTGCTTTTCCAATATCCTGAACATTTTAAAACCGGTATTGCGGTAGCAGCAGTTGGAAATCAGCTGACTTACGATAATATCTACCAGGAGCGGTATATGGGCGTTCCGCAGGAGAACCGGGAAGATTTTGTAAAAGGATCGCCCATTACATATGCTAAAAACCTGCGCGGGAATTTGTTATATATTCACGGCACCGGAGACGATAACGTGCATTATCAAAACGCTGAAATGCTGGTGAATGAATTGATTAAAGCCAATAAGGTTTTCCAATTTATGCCTTATCCCAACAGGACCCACAGTATCAATGAAGGCGTGGGGACTTCGCAGCATCTCAGGACTTTGTTTACGGATTATTTGAGAAAGAATTGCCCTCCTGGAGGCAGGTAGTTAATGTTATTTTCTAATGGTACCATATCCCTTAGCAGATGTATTGAAAAGACGTTTCAATGTCAATGCATTTGTGAAAGATTGGCCAAAAATCCTTTTGGACGAGTTGACCAATTGTAAAAATCCTCAGCAGGCGGAAATGTTTAAGAAGCAGTTATTTGAAGTAATTGCGGAAAAAATAATAAGTCCAAAGGAATATGAGGATCTCACGGGAGAAGACTTCGATGATCAGGATGACCTGATAGAATGGCTAAAGGAAGTGTGGAGATTACTTTATGGCGACTGGTAAAAGCCAAGAGTAATCTCCTTTGCTAATGACATCATTTCCCATATAATTTCCTGGCGGCCGGCTCATATTTATCGCCGGTGGACCATTGGGGGGCCGTTTTCCGATCCGCGATCAGACGTGCAGCGTAAGTGAATGCCTGGCTGAATTTCAGCAGATAATTAAAATCAATGCTCTCGGGATTATCAGAGACCTGGTGATAGTTTTTCATGATATCCCCATTGAATTCTTTAAAGCCGGGAGTAAATGTAGGTGCCGGAATTCCTTCTTTGGCAAAACTAACATTGTCTGACCGGTCGAATAATCCTTGTTCAGGGGACGGGTCCGCGAAAACGCCCAGCCCAAATGCTTTGCTGGCCGTTTCAATTTCGACACGTGCGCCAGTTCTGTCAAGACCCATTACCGAAACAATGGTCGTGTCATTATAACCAGCGCCATCTGAATTCAGGTTAAATATGCATTTGTTAAGAGGCAATAATGGATGAGCAGCATAATATTTGCCACCCAGAAGCCCAACTTCTTCGCCGGTCAACGCGACGATCAGGACCGAGCGTTTGGGTGGATTTTTGGAAAAGGCCTCCGCGGCAGTTAATAATGCAACTACTCCAATCGCATTGTCCCGTGCTCCATTGAAAATGCTGTCTGCTGGCGTAAAAGCTTGCCCACCTTGCTTACCAACGCCAATGTGATCATAATGAGCAGTCAGGAGAACATATTCCTCTTTTAATTTAGGATCGCTTCCCTGGATAAGACCCGCTACGTTATAACTATTGATCATTTGCGACTTGCGTCCGGCAGTTTTGAAATCCACCTCTTTGGCTGCTCTCAGTGCCCGGGCAAATCTGGCTTCTTTCCCGTTGACCCATGCGTGAGGAATGGAACTGGACGCGGATTTGTCGCCTTCCGCGAGCGACATTTTTTCCCGATCAAAGTTGCGCGTTACAACATTCCAGGGAATGGGGGCATTGAACAGCTCAATAACTCCGATCGCGCCCTTATCGGCAGCAATTTTCCGTTTCTCTGTCGACGTAGCTACAATTTCCGATGGTGTCTGTGTTTCCGGCGTACCGCTTTCGACCAGCACAATTTTGCCTTTCACATCCAAGCCTTTGTAATCATCCCAGCTTTTTGAGGCATTTTCAAGACCAAAACTGGCGTAGACGACAGGTGCTTTCAGATTGGTTTCACCACCATTCATCAATATCCAATCCTGTCCGCTCTTCATGATTTCTGCGTCTGCGGTAATTTCGCCGGTGCCGGCCGGGCCCATTTTTTCAAAAGGGACAGTTTGGAAATAAGAGGAAGTTCCTGTGCCGGCGGGAACAGCGCTAAGGCCCAGCCTGCGAAACTGCTCAGCAATGTATCGTGCTGCTACAAAATTGCCTTGCTCTCCGGTACGACGTCCCAGCAGTTCGTCGGCTGCCAAAAAACGCATATGCGCCTCTGCCTCCGATTTCTTAGCCTGGAATTCAGGGAGCATCGGGGTTTTCTTTTGAGAAAATGTGGGTTGGGTGATGTTGAGAAGCAGGAATGAAAAGAGGAGAAAATTTCTCATGGTTATAGAAAGTAATGCTGTCTAGTGAGATTTAATGCAGGATAACAATTATGAAAACCAAAATTACCCATTCAATATCACCGCTGCTTCCTTCGCGAAATAAGTCAGAATACACTTGGCCCCAGCCCGGCGGATGCTCATCAGCACTTCCATCATGGCGCGGTCGCCGTCGAGCCAGCCGTTCAGTGCCGCCGCTTTGATCATGGCATATTCTCCCGAAACGTTGTATGCGGCAATGGGAATATCAAAGTTTTCATCTAAAAGACGAATGATGTCGAGGTAGGATAATGCAGGTTTAACCATCAGCATATCAGCCCCTTCTTCAAAATCCAGTTGAGCCTCAAGCAGCGCTTCCCGCTTGTTGGCCGGGTTCATCTGATAGCTTTTTTTGTCGCCAAATTTGGGTGCTGATTCCAGTGCATCGCGGAACGGGCCATAAAACGCGCTGGCGTATTTGGCAGAATAAGACATGATACTCACATCCGTAAAGCCATGCGAATCGAGGTGTTTTCTGATATAACCCACCCGTCCGTCCATCATATCGCTTGGTCCCAGGATGTCAGCTCCGGCCTTCGCCTGTGCCAGCGACATATTTCCAAGAATCTCCAAGGTGGGATCGTTCAATATCTTGCCATTTTCAACCAGGCCGTCGTGCCCATCGGAACTGTAAGGGTCCATAGCCACGTCCGTCATGATGACGAGTTCGGGAAATTGCTCTTTGATCGCAGTTATCGCTTTGAGATAAAAGGTATTCTCTTGGTAGCTTTCACTGGCAAACCTGTCTTTTTTGCCTTCGGGATAATTAGGGAAAAGATCGATGACACGAATACCCAGATCGGTCACTTCTTTGAGTTCTTCCAGCAGGTTATCCAATGAAAAACGATAAATGCCAGGCATTGATTTGACCTCAGCTTTTTGGTTAAAACCTTCCTGGACAAACATCGGATATATAAAATCGGAAACGTGCAGGCTCGTTTCCTGGACCAGATCCCTGATTCCTGAAGATTTTCTATTACGTCGGGGACGACGGGATAAATAGATCATTGTAGCTTGTGCGACCAGCTGTCGGCCTTTTTATTTGAGGTAAACACTGAGATATCTTCGGAGAGAACCAACCCGGGAAAACGGAAGTTCCTGTTTTTATCCGACCATTAGTTTAAAACCCTCTCCGTGAAGGTTCATAATCTGGATACTTGGGTCGTCCCTGAGATATTTGCGCAGTTTGGTAATGTAAACATCCATACTGCGTGCATTGAAATAAGAATCGTCGCCCCAGATGGTCTTGAGTGCGAAGCTGCGGCTGATGGGCTGATTAAGGTTTTGACAAAAAAGCTTCAGCAATTCCGACTCCTTGCTTGTTAGCCTTGCCGATTTCTCATGGGTAGTAAGCTGCTGGTGGCTGTAATCAAAAACATACTGGCCCACTTGAAAGACTTTCGGCTCTTCCGGGGCGTCAGGCTGTTTCTTATACCTCCTCAGAATTGCTTCAATGCGCAGCAGCAATTCTTCCCGGTCAAAAGGTTTGGTGACATAATCATCCGCACCTACCCGGAATCCCTGCATGGTATCCTCTTTCATTGATTTGGCTGTCAAAAAAATGATAGGGACATCCCTTCCGCTCATCCTTACTTCTTTTGCCAGGGAAAACCCATCTTTTTTTGGCATCATTACATCAAAAATGCAGAGATCATATTCTTTATCAACAAAACTCTGCCATCCTTTCTGGCCATCAGTAGCTAGGTCGGTAGGGAAGCCTTTATCTATCAAATATTCCTGCAGCAAAGATCCAAGATTGGCGTCGTCTTCGACAAGTAAAAGATTGGGCATTGTGAAAGGCATTTATAATGATGTTTGCAAGATACTAAATCTCAATCTGGAGAAAGGGATCAGGGTGATATTGCTTTTGTGAGAGGGCAGATTACTAATTAAATTAACAATTAACTGCTTAAAACTAACGATCTTTCGAATCTCAGAAACCTTCTTAACTCATAAAAAATGTTAAAATTTCTTCTTTGGATTATTGTACTGATCGCGGTTCTCGGCATCGTGTACTTTGTAGGCCCTAAAATTCCGGAGGCGCGGCTAACCCCGGTTTTACCCACCATTACCTCCGATCTGCCCAAACTGGAAGAGGATATCAATAAGGCCGAACATGCTACTCCGCTGCTGAAACCTGATAATGAGGCCCGCATTGTCTGGGCTGATAGTTCAAAAAAGGAAAAAACGACATATAGCATCGTTTACATCCATGGCTTTGGTGCAAGCTGGGCCGAGGGCGACCCAATCCATAAGCAACTTGCCGCAAGGTATGGCGCCAATCTTTATTTGTCGCGTATGCACGATGCCGGTATCGCCGATACGAATGCTTTTGATGATCTGACGCCGGCCAACTTCCTTGCCGGGGCCAAGCGTGCATTGGCGATCGGTAAAGCGATCGGGGACAGTGTGATTGTGATCGGCACTTCTGCAGGAGGGCTTCTTACGGTTTACCTTGCTGCCACCCATCCGGAAATCAAAGGTGTCGTGCTTTATTCTCCATGTATCGCAGTGGCTAACCCGGCTTTGAAATTGATCACCGGACCTTGGGGCAGGCAGATTTTACATCAGGTCATGGGCGAGCATAACATGGGCAAGGATTCTGTTCCAGAGCAGGCGCAATTCTGGCTGCAGGGTTATCATACCAATGGGTTGATGACCCTGCAGCAAACGATCGACGCCATTGCAAAGCCCGAAATTTTTGAGCAGGTAAAAATGCCGGTTTTTGTAGGGTATTATTTTAAAAATGAAAAAGAGCAGGATCAGGTGGTGTCGGTAAAGGCCATACAGGATATGTTCCGTCAATTGGGCACACAAGCGGAACTGAAAGTGGAGAAAGCATTTCCGGAAGCCGGTGACCATGTTATTGGATCGAGGTTACGGTCAAAAGACATAAAGAGTGTTTATGAGGCCACAGACGCGTTTTTTCAAGAGAAGCTTCATATGAAACCAGTAGAAAAGGCGGTTTCCCGGCCTTGAAAATATAGCCCGGAGATTTTCCCAGGCACGTAAGATGTGGATTAAGCCGTTAAAATGCGTTACTTTGCCGCCTTAAACGGACATATCCTAATTAACTAACAATAAAAGGAAAACATGGGTTACGGTTTATTAAAAGGAAAAAGAGGGATTATATCAGGGGCATTGGACGAGAATTCAATTGCCTGGAAAGTGGCACTGAAAGCGAAAGAGGAAGGCGCCATTTTTACATTAACAAATGCACCGATTGCCATGCGGATGGGTGCAATTAATGACCTGGCCAAACAATGCGACGCCCAGATCATCCCAGCCGACGCCACTTCTATTGAGGATATCGAAAACCTGTTTAGCAAATCTGTCGAGATTCTCGGCGGTAAAATTGATTTCGTGCTGCACTCGATCGGAATGTCGCTGAACGTACGGAAAGGCAAAGAATATGGCGACCTTAATTATGACTGGTTTCAAAAAGGAATAGATATATCGGCGATATCGCTGCACAAGTTTTTGCAGGTTGCCGAAAAACAGGACGCGATCAACGATTGGGGATCAGTTGTGGCATTATCCTACATTGCCGCGCAGCGTACTTACTCTTTCTACAGTGATATGGCTGAGGCAAAGGCCCTTTTGGAAAGTATAGCGAGAAGCTATGGTTATCGCTATGGGAAAGCCAAAAATGTGAGGGTTAATACCATCTCTCAATCCCCCACTAAAACAAAAGCAGGGTCGGGCATTGAAGGGTTCGATGCATTCTATGAATTTGCCGAAAAAATGAGCCCTCTTGGCAATGCTTCGGCAGATGATTGCGCCAATTATGCCATCACCTTGTTCTCCGATCTGACCCGTTACGTGACCATGCAAAACCTGTATCACGACGGAGGATATTCTTCAACAGGTATTTCTGAAGAATTGGTTGAGCTAATCCAAAATCAACATAAGTAGGCTTAATAATATTGCTACTGCGCATAAGAGACCCTTCAAGGCACACGTTTTGAAGGGTTTTATTTCTTTTGTGAAATATTTGCGCCGCTCACCCGTTTGGCGTTGTGTGCTATTTGTGAACGAATTAGTTTAGCCAACTCAATTTGATATATGGATCCTCAACCGAATCGCCCCTTTTTCAGAATCGACAAGCCGATGAAGCTTGTTGTGCTTTCAACAATCGTGACGTTTCTCTTTTCCTGCGGAGCTGAAAGGGAGAAGCCCGCAGCCATACCGGATGCGCCGCTGTATTCCCTCATTTTTTTGGACAAAACGCAAAGCGTACACGTCGACAGAAATTATGTCAATGACAAATACCGGCAGGCCCTGACAGATATCGTTGAAAATAACATGAAGAATAAGGGCGATAAGCTGGAAGTGTATTTTATTCATGAAAACACTTCCAAAGCAAGGGCATTGTCGCTGACTGTCAGAAGCGAAAAGGATAATATGGAAGGCGCCAATGCCACAGACCGGGAAGGTATCGAAACGGCCTTTCAACTTTCTCTTCAGAAGGAGAAGAGCATTTACCTGCGCCAGCTTCTGGCCAAACTCAATCAGCAGAATACAGGTGCCTCCAATTTATCCACCGATATCTGGGCAAGTTTGCCGGTTATTGCAAAAGCCGGGGAAAGCGGTTCGGAAGTCAAAGTGTATTATTTCAGTGATATGGTCGAAAGTGTAAAAGGGCCCGACAGAAGAGATTTTCATATCAAACCACCCAAAGATGATCCGGAGGCTGAGGCAGATGCAAAGGAAGATTCTAAAAAGCTCAGCCAATATGCGATCGGTTCGCCCCAGGTAACCATTGTTTCACCTTTTGAACCTACGGCATCGACGAAAGAAAACAACCCGCACGTAACCCATTATTGGCAGACGTTGTTTCAGGAATTGGGGGGAGTGAGTATAGAAGAGCTTTGAAAGTGGTTTTTTAAAAGCACTGGATGGCTTTCAGATTTTCGGCTTCATTAAAAATCGCTGTAACCGGGATTTTAAAGCCTTCCAGGACGATACTGTTAACTTCACCTTGCGATGAATTGAACATCAGCTGATATTCATTGTCAACAAGATAGTATTGTTCAAGCGTCTGATTTTCAGGATCTATGATCCAGTATTCCTGAATTTTATGAGCCTGGTAGTCTTTGAATTTTACCCCTCTGTCGCGCATTTCGGTGGAATCTGATAGAATTTCTACAACAAAGTCCGGCGCGGGAAATAATGTTTGATTTTCGGTGAAGCGATCTGATTTCTCTTTTAAGAAAAAGCAGATATCCGGTTCATAATCATTTCTGCTAAGAGATATCATTATTTTCTCAATACCTACAAAACCTAGCTCATGCTTTCCGGAGTAAATGCTCAGCAATCTGTATAATAGGCCACAAGCAACATTATGCTTTTTCTTGACAGGCGAATGAACAATAATCTCTCCATTGATGAATTCGATCTTTTCTTGTTCAGTTATTTCGTTGTAGAATCTTATTCTGCGTTCCCGCTCCTTATCCAGAACTTCATTCACTTCCTGAAGCAAAAAATATGCATCAGGCTCGTTAAGAATTTCGGAAAGAATGCGTCGGCTCATCTCTCTTTTTAGAAGTAGTGTTTCCAAATTTAAGAAAATTAAGGTATAAAAGAATGCGGTAACTTCTCTATCCAGCCCAGTTATCCCGGTCCAGGCTCCGATATTGAATCGCCTCTGCCAGGTGCTCTACCTTGATATCGTCACTCTCGGCCAGGTCAGCAATGGTGCGGGAAACTTTTAGAATCCGGTCGTAAGCCCTTGCTGATAAGCCCAGTCTTTCCATAGCTTTGCGCAAAAGTGTTTTGCCAACTTCCTCGATCACGCAGATTTCCTTGACCATTTCGGGAGTCATCATGGCATTGGAATAGATATCTTTCCGGTCTTTAAAGCGTTCGGTCTGACGTTTTCTGGCTTTGATAACCCTTTCCCTGATCTGCTCACTGTTTTCCGATTTACGGTTGGAAGATATCTGGTCAAAAGAAACAGGGGTTACCTCCACATGCAAGTCAATGCGGTCCAAAAGCGGGCCGCTTATCTTGTTAAGGTATTTTTGCACTACCCCCGGAGCGCATACGCACTCCTTTTCCGGATGATTGTAATATCCGCACGGACAGGGGTTCATGCTGGCGATCAGCATAAAGTTGGCCGGAAATTCGACGGACATTCTTGCCCTTGAAATGGTCACTTTTCGTTCTTCGAGAGGTTGCCGCATGACTTCGAGGACAGTCCTTTTGAATTCGGGCAGTTCGTCCAGAAAGAGTACGCCGTGGTGGGCCAGGGATATTTCACCGGGCTGGGGAAATCCTCCTCCACCTACCAGGGCAACGTCGCTGATGGAGTGATGCGGGGCACGGAATGGCCTGCGGGAAATAAGCGTCGCTTGTTTCCCAAGCTTCCCGGCGACAGAATGGATCTTCGTGGTTTCCAGTGCCTCGGGCAGGCTAAGCGGCGGAAGTATGCTGGGAATACGTTTGGCCAGCATGGTTTTACCGGCTCCGGGCGGCCCGATCATGATCGCATTGTGTCCGCCAGCGGCTGTTATTTCCAGTGCCCGTTTGATATTCTCTTGTCCCTGAACGTGTTCAAAGTCGGCATCATATTCATTTTGTGACGTAAAAAACAGGTCCCTGGTGTCTACAACCAATGGATCGATGTGCAGTTTTCCTTCAAAAAAGGCAATTGCATCCGTCAGCGTCTCAACTGGAATTACGTCGATGTTGTTCACAATCGCCGCTTCGTGCGCGTTTTCGGCAGGCAATACAAATCCTTTAAATCCCTGTTTCCGGGCTTCAATGGCGATCGGGAGAACTCCTTTGATTGGCCTTAATATTCCATCAAGAGAAAGTTCTCCCAGAATGATGTAATCTTCGGTATTGAGCTCACAATGGAGCTGCTCGGAAGTAATGAGCGTGCAGAGCGCAATGGGTAAGTCGTAGGACGAGCCTTCTTTTTTGATATCGGCCGGGGCCAGATTGACCACCAGCTTTTGCCGGGGCATTTTGTATCCAAAATATTTGAGAGAAGCTTCTACCCGCTGCTGACTTTCCTTGACAGCACTGTCTGCAAGGCCAACCATGAAAAAACCAATGCCCTGGCCTACATTGACCTCGATGGTGATGATTTGTGCATCTACGCCAAAAACGGCGCTGCCGTATGTTTTTGCTAACATGTGTGTGTAGTTTGAATAATGAATAGGAAGATTTTCGGCAAAAATAGCAGGAAATTGCAGAAATAAATCAATGCCAGGGTAATGCTTGGCCGTCCCCGCAATGCTGCCTATTTTATACCGAAATTGAGAATCACGATGAACAAAATCTATTCTATATTATTCTTGCTCCTGAGTTTTGGCACGTCCGGACAGCATGTGCTTTTGAAAGGAAAGGTTATTTGCATAGACCCCGGACATGGAGGTACTGCTGCCACAGATAGTTACCGGGTTGGGCCGTCCGGCGAGCGGGAGGAATGGATTAATCTCCGGGTGGGGTTAATGCTTCAGAAAATGCTTGAAGCAAGAGGCGCCAAAGTAGTTATGACCAGAACGGAGGATAAGTTCGTACCTCTGCCTGATCGCGCCAAGCTCGCAGTAGATAACAAAGCCGACCTCTTTGTTTCGATCCACCATAATGCGACAGCCGACTCCTCTGTTAATTTTCCGATCATCTATTTTCACGGGAATATCTCTGAAAATAAGGCGAGTGTAGATTTTGGTAGAAACCTTGCTGCCCGCTTGCTGGAATACCTTCACCATAATGGGTCTCCTTTTTCGCTGGTATCTGACTTCACCATTTTTGCGGAGGCGGGGGCATCGGTGCTGCGCAATACTTATGGGATCCCTGCTGTACTGGCAGAGGCTTCGTTTTTTACCAATGCAAAGGAGGAACGAAACCTAAAAACAGAAACCCATAACAGGAATGAAGCAATGGCCTATACGCTGGCTATAGAAGCATTTTTCAGAAAACCAATTGAAAAAATTGAGGCTAAAAATTCCAGAGTGCCGGTTATTCCCGTGTTCAAGGTATTTCAGGAGGCGGAGCGCATGACGCCTATCGCGAAAAGGTGGAAACAGGATTTTGATGAAGCGAATAAGTTGATGGCAAAAAATGATACTGCATCATTAAGGCAGGCTTACGATCTTTTCACCCGCTCCGCGCGCTCATTTCCAGATTCTTATGTCGCCGCTAAATGTCACCAAAACAGGGCGAAAATTTTAGAAAAATGCGGAAAGACGCAGGAAGCGGCCCAGGAATCACAACGCTCGGCCGAATACTATTTCAAACTTTCGGAAAAGTGAGATCACGGATACGAATCTGATGGTTCAATTTGAAGACCATTGTCAGATCCGGCTCAATGAATTACGTATCGTAGGCAGATAATAATACACTGATGCGATAAGTCAGACGAGAATGGTTCAACGACATGGTCTCTTCCAGCAGCGTTTCAATTTCAGTAATTTCAATTGCACGTGAGTCCATAATCATCGTGTTTTAACACATATAAAACAATTGGCTATTCCTGGCTACTCAACAACCGCCGAGACGCAGATGTAAGTCGGGATGATCCCCGTTGCCCTGATCCTTACTTCGGCATCTTCTGCCTGGGTATTACCTGTTAAGACCAGCGCGGTATCCAGGCCAAACTTGTTTCCCCCTAAAATGTCGGTATGTAACGTATCGCCAACCATCAGGATGTCTCTCTTGCTGACATTCGGATAGTTTTTAATATGCTGGTAGGCAAAAATGAACATCTGGGGATCAGGTTTGCCAAAACGTATGAACTGCCGCCCGATGGTATCTTCGATCATCTTGGCCAAAGCGCCTACTGCAATAGAAAGCCGGCTTTTGGAAGCGGGATAGGTTTTATCGGTATTGGCGACAATGACCGGGATATTCCGCTTGCGCAACAGGTTGAGTGTTTTAGTGAGGTCCGTATTCCAGTCAAACCCTTCGTCATCCAGAAACACCAACGCATTGATATTACTCACATCATTGAGATCAAGCTCCCGGATGGAAAGTGTTTTTATTTCGGCAGTTTCGATATAATGGGCCGAATTGTCCGTTCCCAGATAGGCAACAACCCCGTTTCTTACCTTCAGGTCAAGATATTCGCGTGCCAGCATGCCTGACGACACGATACGGTCGGGTGTTACATCATCAATGCCAAGTTTTACATAACTCTGGGCAAGTTCTTCCGGGCCTCTCGACGCATCATTGGTTACCACATAAAAATCTTTTCCCTGTTCCCTCAGGTAGGCAAAAGTATTTTCAATGCCTGGAATCAGACCATTATAAGTTTTTAGGACACCAAAAGCGTCGAAGAAAATAACATCATATTTGGAGATAACCGACTTAAAATTGTCAAGAATCATGTAGCAGGGAGTTGGTGTCGCGGGAGTGAATGTAAGTTAAAACAGACAATTTCTAGATTTTCAAGATCCGAAGGATCTTTTCAGCGTCGAAACCGTCGATGGACGGAAAATATAGCTCGTAAGCTTCCTTTTGTAATTTGGTGCAATAGGATCTGTGAAAGAAGTATTTGCCGTACTTGATAACATAATTGAGGATAAAGAAGCGATAAGCTTCTTTCATAAACCTTACTTCTCTTTCTGTCAGCGGGTATACTTTATGGTATTCTTGCAAAAAGATCATAAACCGGTCTTCCATCAGCGGGCTCATCAGATAACTAAAAACCGTACGATCTCCTACATTGGAAACCACCCGGCTGAAAAAATAGAAATCCATGATACGCGAAGAAACCCTGAACCAGTCATAATCCCATCTCGAGAATAATTTCATATCGTCGGTAACAGAAAAGTTGCCGATATTCCAATCCACAAATACCGGCATTCTATCGAATGAGCTGACATTCAGTCGCTGAATATTTTTCATGAAGATGTCACACTGCTTTTTCAGAATGTGGATATATCCGCGGTGCTCGTATTTACCGGTGTCACTTTCCAATATTTCGAGCAAATGCTGGATGTCGGTGCGAAGGTTCTTCGAAGACTTTGGAATGGCTTTGCTTGCTCTGAAACACGCCTGATGAAATTTAGCGGCCTCCGTTCCAAGTTTTCGGATCTGGTCCTCAGTGAGCCGTCGCGGCAAGCGGTTCATTGCACGGATCGGATTGTAGAAGACCACCCAGGTATCGACAAAATCCTCCTGGTACCGGTAAGTATAAACCTGGTTATTCTTGACCAGTGATTTGGCCAGTACATTTTCAAAGGGGTATAACAAATTGTTGGATAAGGCCTGGATAATCCGGTGGTCTTCCTTAAAATGTTCATATTTGCCAAAATAGGAAAGCTTGGAAATCACCGTGTCGTCATTGTCCAGCGTTACCCTGAAAACGTGATTGGTTGACACTTTGGCGCTGATGTCTTCCACAAACTTTACTCCGATCGAATTATCAAAACCAGCCCATGCATGGCGGATAATTTCAGGATAGTCTTTTAAACGCATTGCGGATTGTCATTAGGTTTCCAGCATGTTGATGCTTGCTCCGGAGAGTTTTGAAGATTCAAAGGTAGCATAAAAAAATAATCCCATAATTTTGTAAAAACTTACCTCTTGTACTTTGTTTTACCTTTTCTCTCGTTTCCTGATCCGGCTGGCACTGCCGATTTATTTAAGAAGGCTTTGTATCACCGGGGAAAAGAAACTCCCACAGCAACTACCGCTGCTTTTCGCCTCCAATCATTCTGATTCATTTTTTGATGCATTGGTCATAGGCTCCGTATTACAAAAGCCCATGCACACCCTCGCCAGAGGAGATGTTTTCAAAAATCCCAAAGTCGCTTTCTGGCTGCGGCAAATCAACCTGATCCCGGTTTTCAGGGGTTCCGAAGGTCGACAATATGTTAAAAATCTGGATGTTACTGCTGACGAAAGCCATCGTGCATTGAAAAAGGGATCCCCGGTACTTGTTTTTTCGGAGGGGATTTGCGTCAATGAGTGGAGACTGAGACCATTGGGGAAGGGAACTGCCAGAATGGCCTATCAGACCTGGTTTGGGGAGGATGCCCTGCCTGAAATGAAGGTAATTCCGACGGGCGTCAACTACGAACACTTCCGTGGCTTCGGAAAGCGGGTTTCGCTCAAATTCGGAGACCCGATAAGTCAGTCGGATATCGCGACAAACCCCCAGGACTACGAAAAATGGCTGCGGGAATTCAACGAGATTTTGACCAGAAAAATGGACAATGAGATTTTGACCATCCCGGCAGACTTACCCAAAGCAGAACAGCTTCAAATGTTGAACGCTTTTTTTGAAGATTGTCCCGGTCCGGGTAAAGGAAATGTTTTACTCCGGGCAATTGGAGTAATCGGTCGGATGATCCATCAGCCCATCCATTCATTTTTTGTAAAAAAAGCGGCCATACTTACCGCCAGGACCGTATTTTACGACTCCGTTTTATTTGGGTTGCTGGTTTATCTCTATCCGGTCATTGTCGGACTGCTTTCTGTTATCCTGGGGGTTTTTGCGGGCTGGTCAGCCGGATTAGGGTTATTTATCGGACTACCACTGCTGGCTTGGGTGGGGAGTAAGTATTAGTTTTAATCCTTCACCCGGTTCAAACTCATCGTTTTCAACATCCAATCCGGCAACGGTTTCTGATTTTTTCGTTTCTGAATATTCAGGAACCAACCTATTTTTTTCAATACCGGTACCTTGTGGGTTTCAACGAGTTCGATCAAAGTACCGTCCGGGTCTTCCAGGTAGGCAAAGCGACCGGCAGCGGACTCCATGCCGAAAGAGCTTTCACTATCGATTGTGAACGGATAACCTTGAGACTGCAGTTTGGTTTTGAGCGAGTTCATATCCAGCGTATCAAAGCACAAATGGATATAACCGCAATCTCCCCAAAAGCGGTTTTCGAATATCTTTTTAGGCGCCCTGTCCAAAGCCTGTATGAGCTCAATCTGAATGTCTCCCAGTAGCTTACTGAATGCACCGTCGGGCGTAAAGCTTTTTCGAAGCAGCATTCGTCTGAACTTCTGGCCCGGAATGGACGCGGGAATATCATCGAATGTACCTGTCAGATCGTAAACCACTTCCAGTGGCCGCAACAGGTTTTCATAAAAAATAACAGACTGGTCGATATCGGAAACCCCAATCACGACACCGGCAACACCTCCGACTGGTTTTCCTGTTTTCTGAAACCAGGAATGATCACTGGTAATCTGAAACGTATTTCCGTAAGGATCATTTCCCCAGAAACCTTCGCCTTCGGGCAACTTAACCAACGGCCCTACCGCGTCTTTCGATTTACTTTTGACCCATTCATGCGCCTTTTTAACGTCCGGAGCTTTGAAGCGTATAGCATTGATTCCCAGGTCGCCAGGTTCGATTTTGAAGTTTGCCGGTTGGGAAGTCCTGCTGGTAAATGACCAGATTTCAAGTCCGCCCCCTCCTGCCATATTGATCGCAAGTACCGCGTGCCTTTGCTGGACTTGGCCGCCAGTATAGGGAGTCATAAGCGGCGCTTCCGCTTTTTCGTCGAAGACGGGGACGTCAAAGCCCAATACTTGCCGGTACCATTTCCAGGCATCAGGGACATTTTGAACACCAATTCCTACTTGTTGAATTCCTGAAATCAGCGGAGCACTCATTCGTTGAGACTATTATTTTAATTTAGTAAAGTAACGGGGGCAATTAGAAACGACAATTTTACGAAATAAAATGAAAACCAGTTATCGTGTAACGGAGTTGAGAAGGAAATGGGAGTGTGGAAAAATTTCTTGGGATACAAAACGTAATTGTTTATTTGGTAAACATAATAATTCCTATCTTTAAAATAGATTTCCAGAATATTCTTTCAAAAAGAAGGAAGTCAACGCATCCATTTGGATGCTCTCATCGTAAGTGTGGTGAGCTTGTCTCAATTCAGGTTTCAGAATGAATCAGTCTGTGGTTATTGCACCGATAAGCGAAAGCTTGCCGGGATTTTTAAGTTCTTTTCAATATTCGAAAATAGTGGTAATAGCGGATAACAATACAAAAAAGCATTGTTATCCAACGTTAAAGGCGGTTTTGCCCAAACATAGTATCGTAACCGTTACGCCGGGGGAGTCGCACAAGACACTGGCAACCTGCGAAAAAATTTGGGATGCGCTCACAAAGGAAGAGTTAGACCGGCACGCGCTGGTCATTAATATGGGAGGTGGGGTTATCGGCGATATGGGCGGGTTTTGCGCGGCAGTCTACAAACGTGGAATAGATTTTATACAAGTTCCAACGACGTTACTTTCTCAGGTTGATGCAAGTGTGGGTGGCAAGCTGGGGATTGACTTTCAGGGTTTTAAAAATCACTTAGGTGTTTTTAACATCCCAAAAAGCGTATTGATCGATCCGGTATTTTTGAAGACCTTGCCGGAACGGGAGCTGCGCTCAGGATTTGCGGAAGTGATCAAGCATTGTCTGATTGCCGATCAAAGTAAATGGGAGGAAATACGGCACCAGGATTTTGAAAAACTCAACTGGCAGGATCTGATCGGTCATTCAGTTAAAATCAAACAGCGGGTGGTCGACGAGGACCCGACTGAGAAGGGACTCAGGAAAATCCTGAATTTTGGGCATACATTGGGTCACGCGGTGGAAACCTGTTTTTTGAACAAAGCAGCTAACCAGCGTCTCTATCATGGAGAGGCTATTGCGGTGGGAATGATCATGGAGAGTTACCTGTCATTCGAAAGAAAAATGATAGACCGGCAGACACTAACCGATATTGAAGAATTTTTGTTTGCCACTTATGGCAAGGTTGATATAACGCCTGAGGATGTTGAACAGATCATTTCATTGACACGCCAGGACAAGAAGAATAAAGGAAAAGAAGTAAGGTTCTCATTGCTGAACGGAGCAGGGCAATGTGCTTATGATATCGTAGTATCTGCTTCGGAAATGCGTAAATCAATAGCTTATTATTTGGGATAGTTGTACCGGGACGTCAGTTTTAAGCTATTGTAGGTTACAGTGTATTCATACATTCTGATATATTTTTATTCATAACCTGACAAATTAAATGCTTATGCTGAGGTCTATTTTAACTTATTCCGCTGTACTATTGGTAACTATAATTGCGGGCTGCTCAAGTGGTAGAAAAGTGTTTGTGGAGCATGATTATAGCTACGAAACCAACTTTAAAGATTACTCTTCGTATACGTTTCTGGAATGTGAGAGAGATACCAATAATCTTTGCACCGAAATTTATGAAGCGATCCGTCGTCAGATGCAGGTGAGGGGATATAAGCTCACCGCCGACAAGCCTACATTACTTGTAAATTACGGGATCTTCTATGATAACCTCCGCTATCAGGGTTATATGCAGCCGGTTATCAAAAATTGGGTTGATACGGAAAATGACGGATTCCGCTATGAGCCGATTAAATACGCACTAGATAAGGGAACGTTAATTGTTTCCCTGATCGACGCAGAGAGTGACCAGGTTGTGTGGAGAGGATACGCTTCCGGTATTTTTAAAGGCGTTGAAAATTCAAATAACCACTATCGCAGCGTAGTAAGGCGTATTTTTGACCAATATCCCTTGTTTGCGAAGGGGTACGATCCAAGGAGGTACAGCGAACAGGTTGGAAGGTAATACTGCCGCCGCCTTGAAAATAACATTGTCACCCTGAGCGAAGTCGAAGGGTGACAATCATTCTATCTCAATTTCAGCGTAGCCAGCGTCAAAATCGCCAGGATAATCCCTACGATCCAAAAGCGCGTTACAATTTTCGATTCGTGGATGCCCTTTTTCTGATAGTGATGGTGTAGGGGCGACATCAGAAAGATCCTTCTCCCTTCTCCGTATTTATTCTTCGTGTATTTAAAATAGCTGACTTGCAGGATGACCGAGAGGTTTTCGGCTATGAAAATTCCGCACATGATTGGGATCAGCCATTCTTTGCGTATGGCCAGCGCCACCACCGCAATAACCCCCCCGAGCATCAAACTTCCGGTGTCGCCCATAAAAACCTGGGCTGGATAGGCATTGTACCATAAAAACCCGACACAGGCCCCAATGAATGCTGCACAAAAAATAACCAACTCCCCGGAATTGGGGATATACATAATGTTGAGATACTGAGAGAACTTGGTATTACCCGACAAGTACGCCAGAACACCCAGCGTCAGCGCAATAATGCCGGAAACACCCGCAGCGAGCCCATCGATTCCGTCCGTAATATTTGCTCCATTGGAAATCGCCGTGATGATAAATATGGCCACGATGGTATAGATGATCCAAGTGTATTCTTCGGGTAATCCGAAAAGCAGCGCCTTATAGTCAAATTCATTGTTTTTCGTGAATGGGATGGTCGTAACGGTCGGATGGATGATATCTCGGTAACGCTGGATTTCACCCAGATTGGAACTTAGCAAAGGCTTGTCGTAAATCCGTATCCTGACATTGTCGTTGAAAGAAAGGGTTACGCCTACGATTAATCCCAAACCTACCTGGCCCACAATTTTAAATCTGCCGTGGAGACCATCTTTGTTGTTTTTAAACTTCTTGAGATAATCATCCAGGAACCCGATCATGCCGGTCCAGATGGCGGTGATGATCAGAAGGACAATGTATACGTTACTTAGCTTTGCGAAGAGAAGTACAGGGATCAGAAGTGACGCCAGAATAATAAAGCCGCCCATGGTAGGTGTTCCCGCTTTTTCCATTTGACCGGCCAAACCCAGATCGCGGATAGATTCACCCATTTGCTTTCTCCTCAGAAAATTGATGATCGTTTTCCCGTAAGTGGCAGCAATGAATAAGGACAAAACAGTAGAGCCCAATGCCCGGAACGAGATATACTGAAAAACCCCGGCACCGGGGACATTGAAATTCTTGTCCAGATATTCGAATAAATAATAGAGCATGTAAGACCTTATTGGGGTGACGGCTGCAAAGTTGGTTTTTTTCAGAGATTACGCAAAAGACGTGACGACTTTTAATTGGAATGTCGCATTTCAAATACCTCCATTAAAACTTCTTTATCGTCAAAGTGATGTTTTACCCCTTTAATGTCCTGATAATTTTCATGTCCCTTTCCCGCGATCAGGATAATATCCCCGGCTTCTGCTTCAAGCCCTGCTTTGAAAATGGCTTCGCGCCTATCGGCAATGACCTTGGTTTTTTTGTAATCCAGGGGGGGGACCCCTTTCTGCATTTGTTCGAGGATATCCAAAGGGTCTTCGAAACGGGGGTTATCCGAAGTAAGTATGACCTGGTTGCTGTATTTACATGCAATTGCTGCCATTTTCGGCCTTTTTCCGGCATCGCGGTTTCCGCCGCAACCCACCAGCGTAATGACCTTTTCATTTCCGCTCCGCAAATGATTGATCGTTTCCAGTACATTCTCCAGGGCGTCGGGCGTATGTGCGTAATCGACAATGCCTACGATATGGTCTGAGGAATGAAACTGCTCGAACCTGCCGGGAGGGCTTTTCAGATTGGACAGTTCGGTCAGTACCGCATCGGCTTTCTCGCCAAGCAACAATGCAGCGCCATAAACCGAAAGCAGGTTGTAAGCATTAAACCGTCCAATAACCCTGAACCAAACCTCCTGCTGATTGATCTCCATGTGCATGCCCGCCAAGGTATCCGAGATTATTTTCCCTTTGAATGTGGCCAGCGTCTGAAGTGAGTAGGTTTCTATTTTAGCGTTGGTATTCTGCACCATAACAGCGCCCCGGCGGTCGTCCACGTTGACCAGCGCAAAGGCCGATTTGGGAAGGGCGTCGAAAAAGCCTTTTTTGGCTTTGACATAATTGTCAAATGTCTTGTGGAAATCCAGGTGATCGTGGGTAATATTGGTAAAAATCCCTCCTGCAAACTTCAACCCGGTAATGCGGTGCTGGGCTACTGCATGCGAGCTTACCTCCATGAAAACATGGCTGCAATTCTTCGCCAGCATTTGAGCCAGGAGCTGATTCAGTGCAATGGAGTCAGGGGTAGTGTGGGTTGAAGCAATAACCTCGTCTTCGATCTGATTTTGCACGGTAGAAAGGAGGCCGCAACGGTAACCTAATGCCCTGAACAGCTGGAAAAGAAAAGTGGCTACAGAAGTTTTCCCGTTTGTACCTGTTACGCCCACTAGAGTCAGGCTTCTGGAAGGATGACCATAGAATGCGGAGGCGATGTAACCCATTGCTTCTGCGGAATCGGGAACCTGAATGTAAGTGATGCCGGTGGTCGTCTTTTCCGGCAGCTCTTCACAAAGAATTGCCGCAGCCCCCAGGTCTGTTGCGGTTTTAATGTATTGGTGACCATCGGTTTGTGTTCCTCTTAGCGCAACGAACAAACTTCCTGGCAGGATTTTTCTCGAATCCAGAATGATACTTTTTATGACAATGTCCGTGGAGCCAAATAGCGCTGCATCCTTCACTTCTTCCAGCAGACTTGCCAGGGTTTTTTCTTGATTGATTTCCATAAATGGAATTACTGTAATGTTAAAAGGATCTTTTTTGCGCCAGTTTCATTATTACCGGGCGGTATCGATTGTTCCACCACTTTACCTGAGCCACGGAAAGTAACCTGGAAACCTTTGTTTTCAAGAATGTACAATGCATCGCGCATCGCCATTCCCTGCAGATTAGGCACGTCGCGCAGGCTTACATTGCGTGATTGCCAGTTTGTTTTTCCCTTTTTATAAAGCGAAGCAGCAGCATATTCGGTTTCTTCGGGAACCGCAGTAAGCTTTAATTCTTGGCTGATGATCTGCAGGTCGGAAGTCTTACCGGCCCATTTCACATCTTTGGCATCCTCGGGAATAGTGTCCTGCACCGGTTTTTGAATGGCTACATCGTAGGCATAAATTCTATCGGCGACCTTCTTGAATACAGGCGCTGCCACGCTTCCTGCGTACCGTGTGTAATCTGCGCCCGAGCTTTTCGGATTGTCGATAATGACGATACAACTATATTTCGGTTTATCAGCCGGAAAGTATCCTGCAAAGGAAGTATAGTTTTTGCCTTCCGTGTAAACGCCATTGATCAGTTTTCGGGCAGTTCCGGTTTTTCCGGCGATCTGATAGTAGTTGCTCTTGATATGTTTGGCCAGACCGCTGTTCACAACGCCTTCCAGCATTTTCTTTACTTTTTTAATTGTTTCGGGAGAGCAAATAGGCTTATCCTCCACGTATGGCGGTATTTTATCTTCTACCCCTTCTGCATTCCTTATTTCCTTCACGATCATCGGCCGTACCCAATAGCCGTCATTTGCAACGGCATTATACAATGCGAGGGTTTGCAATGGGGTCATTTGCATTTCGTAACCATGTGCCATAAAATAAAGCGAATAACCGCTCCAATGTTTGGATGTGCGGTCGCGGATCACGGGCGGCTTTTCTCCCTTCATGTGGATTCCTGTAGGGGAGGTGAGGTGGAACTGTTTGAGGTAAGAAAGATATTTGTCGGGCTTGTTGGCAAAATACTTGAGCATGAGCTTTACAATGCCAATATTGGATGACTTCTCGAGCACTTCCGAAACGGTGATATTTCCGAATCCGCCCCTGTGCGCATCTTTGATCATGTGATTTCGAAATGGAAACGCGCCGGTACCGGTATTTACCATGACCTTGTCGGGGTCTATATGCGTCTCTTCGAGCAAAGCCATCATGGTTGCCAGCTTAAAAGTCGATCCGGGATCATTGCTGCCCGCCAGGGCATAATTGAAATCTTCGATGTACTGATTTTCCCCTCGCTTGGTAAGGTTAGCCATTGCTCTGATTTCCCCGGTTTTCACTTCCATGATGATCACGGAGCCGAAATCAGCGTCCATTTCCATCAATTTTTCACGCAATGCCATCTCCGCCATATCCTGGTAATTCATATCCAGGGTAGTATAAATATCGCGGCCAGCCTCTGGCTGCACATTCAACGCGTCGCCCACCGGTATTTTGATCCCGCTTTCAACCATTTCCACCCAGCCAATTCCCGATTTACCTTCAAGCTTCTTATCAAAGCTGGCTTCAAGCCCGATATAGCCTCTTCCGCTTTTTGCATCAATGCCGCCAATGGTCCTGTCGGCCATCGGACTGAAAGGCTTATAGCGTTTGTAAATGGTTTCAAATTTGCCGCCCCCGCCTTTCCGGCTTTTGGCAAAAAAAGGCCATTTCTTGATTTTTTCGCGGTCCAGATGGCTTATCTCTTTGCTTTTGAGCCTCAGGTAGCGTTTGCTTTTGCTTACTCTGTAACTGATGATTTTCCTGCGATATCCCGCTTCGGTGTTCTCATGAAAACTACGAGCAAGCAGTGATGCCAACTCGTCCACATGATCGTAGAAATAGGCAGAGTCGGATGTTTTTGTGTCCAGTCCGATGAAATAATAGGGAAGTGACGTGGCCAGCAGACTATTGTCATTGGAATAAATATTACCGCGCATCGCCGGGATCGTATCCAGCTTCAGGTCATTTTTGACGGAGTATTCGGCCCAGGTTTTGCCTTTGAATTTATCGTAGTACTGTACCCGGATCAATTTTGCAAAGACCAGGACAGCCAGTAAAAAAAGCATCCAACCGACAGTCCTGGCGCGGGCGATCAGGGCTTTCTTGTTGTTTTGACCACTCTCGATTTCGTTCTTCATGATGGGCTAGTCTTCTTCTTCGTCCTTGACATGGATTTTTTTGGGAGGGGCCAGATTCTCTTCCAGTCCTTCGGATTTCACCTTTTCGATCACGACCGACTGCTTCCGGCTTTTCATATATTCCGAATGGATTGAGGTATATTCTGCACGGAGGTCATCCACTTCTTTTTTGAGCTTAATGCTGTTTCGTACATATTGCTCAGATTGGAACCCGATCCGTTCATAAGCAACCAGCAAGATCACAATCCAGCCGAAGTAATAGAAGTATTTGACCGGCAGACGCTCTTCCTGGCCCGGCAGGTTTTCGCCGAAAACGCGGTCCAATGGGAGGAATTTATTCAGCCAGTTGAATAAATGATATTCCCTTTTGCGTTTGGGAGGTTTTGGAGGAATGGGTTTGGGTCTTCGCTTATTTTCCGCCATACTTTTGGTCATTTATTTTCATGTGTGTTCTGGCTATATTTTTTCGGCAACCCGCAGTTTAGCGCTTCTCGCCCTTGGATTGGCTGCCACCTCTTCGGATGTGGCTTCCACCGGCTTCCGGGTGATGCTTCTCATGGGTTTGATCTCATTGCCATAAAAGTCTTTTTCTACTTCACCGTAAAACTTCCCTTTTTGGATGAAATTCTTCACCAGGCGGTCTTCCAGTGAATGATAAGACATCACCACCAGTCTGCCACCGACTTCCAATACCTCGGGAGCTTGCGTCAAAAACTCTTCCAATACACTGAGCTCATCATTGACCTCAATCCTCAGGGCCTGAAAAACCTGCGCGAAATATTTGTTCTCGCGGTGTTTCGGGGCATAGCGCATCAAGATATCTTTCAGCTCGTTCACCGTTTCAATCTGCGAATTGTGCCGGGCAGAGAAAATGGCCTCTGCGGCAGTCTTCGCATTGATCACTTCACCATACATGCCCAATATCCGCTGTAGTTCTCCCGATGATCTGGTATTGATCACTTCCCGGGCTGTTTTTTCGCTTGCAGGGTTCATCCTCATGTCCAGGTCTGCATCGAAACGTGTGGAAAAGCCCCTCTCAGGTGTGTTGATCTGGTGCGACGAAACGCCGAGGTCGGCCAGGATACCATTTACTTTTGAAGCCTTATGTAATTTCAGGTAACGTTTCAAATGCCTGAAATTGGCGGCGATAAATGTAAATCTTGAATCGTTTTTGAATTCTTCTGCATTGGCTGCGGCGTCCGGGTCCTGATCGAATACCAATAACCTGCCGGTTGTCAGTTTATCCAGGATCGCCCTCGAATGTCCGCCGCCGCCGAAGGTAACATCCACATATATGCCGTCGGGTTGTATCTGAAGTCCTTCAAGGCACTCCTGCAGCATCACAGGCTCATGGTAAGTACTTTGTGGATCCATCTGTTAAAAACAATGTAGCAGGAACTTATTTTTGCCGGGAGGCAGTTACAAACTTAGCAATTTTAATGCGTAGGAATCACCGGTAATAAAGTATTTAATTTTCTCGCTACATTAACGTATCCATGCTAATTCACTGTTTATGAGATTAATTATTTCTGCTGCGGCAACCCTGTTTTGTTTAATTCAAATGGGTTGTAAATCGTCGACCGAAACCACATTGAAAAATGGGATATGGCGTGCAACACTGAGCCGGGACCATCAGGAACTCCCTCTTCTTCTTGACATTTCAAAAAATCCGGACGGCAAAACCTATACCGTTTTCGCCCTGAACGGGGCCGAAAAACTGAAGCTTGATTCAGCCTATTTTGAAAACGATTCTATTGTTATCCCTATGCAGCTTTTTGATGCAAAAATTGTGGCAAAGGCTGAGCCGGAAGCGATGAAGGGGGTGTATTACCGCATTGCAAACGGAGTGGTAGCCGGTGCACTGCCATTTGAAGCAAAAGCAGGCGATCACTATAAGTTCTTTAAAGAAGGGGAGGCGAAGACAACCAATAATGTGACAGGCAAATGGATGACTTACTTTATAGATGACAAAGGCGATTCTACCCAGGCGGTTGGTAATTTTGAGCAGACAGGGACGGACGTTACAGGGTCGTTTCTTACATCCACCGGAGATTATCGGTTTCTGACGGGCAGCGTCAACGGGGACAGCCTTTACTTATCCACATTCGACGGCTCCAATGCCAAGCTTTTCAAAGCTGCGGTGCTGAAAAACGGCTTGCTGAAAGGGCAACTATGGTCGGGTGTGAAAGCATACAAAACCTGGGAGGCGCGGCTAGATCCGAATGCTGCGCTGCCAGATGCGGCAAAACTCACCTTTTTGAAACCAGGCTTTGAAACGGTGGACTTTACCTTCCCGGATTCTGATGGAAAAATATGGTCAATGAAAGACCCGAAATTCAAGGGTAAGGCAGTGGTGATCCAGATCATGGGCTCTTGGTGCCCCAACTGTATGGACGAAACCAATTTCATGGCACCCTGGTATCGGAAGAACAAGGACCGCGGGGTAGAAATGATTGGCCTTTCATTCGAGCGTTCGGATAAGCCTGAAATCGCGAATCCGAAGATCAAAAGAATGATCGACCGTTTTGATATCGATTATCCCATCTTGCTGGCAGGGACCAACACCGACGAAGCCACCGCAAAAGCATTACCCATGCTCAACAAGGTGATGTCTTATCCCACCACCATTTTTATAGACAGAAAAGGAAAAGTCCGCGAGATACATACCGGCTTTTCGGGTCCTGGGACTGGCAAGTATTATGATGAATTCGTTTCTGATTTTAACAGCTTAATGGATAAGCTGATCAGCGAGAAATAAGTATCTTCTTTCAGCGCATCGTCGAGGAACCCGGCGATGCGTTTTTTTTGCCCGGAAAATGGTATGCTTGCATAATATTGGTGCGTTTTCTTACATTTGTGCCTAAGCCATTTTTGAAAATACATGGGTTTTTGAAGCGATGCGAAAGGAAAAAACGATTGATTTCCAGATAAAATGGGCCTGGCATTCGATATCGAGAATGTACAACGCCTATGCAGCTCGTTTCGACACTACCATGGCAGTGGGCTATGTCCTGCTGAATATTGACATAGAAAACGGTACTCCTGCGACCAAAATCGCCCCCTTATTGGGCATGGAACCCAGAAGCCTGGTCCGGATGCTTAAAAACCTGGAAGAACGCGGCCTGATCAAACGGGAGGTCAGTGAAAGCGACAAACGTTTTGTAAGGATCGTATTAACCGAACTGGGAAAGGAAAAGCGGGAGCTGGCGCGCGAAGGAGTCATTTCTTTTAATACCATGATCAGGGACAAAATTCCTCTGGACAAGCTGGTTACTTTTTTTGAAGTGATCAAGGATATCAACAGGCTTGTAGAAGAAGAAAACCAGAAATTGAAGGCCGGCGATATCGGCGATGTGGAAGAAGAATTCTAGAAACCAAAACTTTTAAAAATGAATCGTTCAATCCGTAAAGTTGCTGTTTTGGGCTCAGGAATCATGGGGTCGAGGATAGCTTGCCATTTTGCCAATATCGGCGTAGAAGTTTTGTTGCTCGATATTGTCCCGAAAGAACTTTCAGAAGCGGAAAAAGCAAAGGGCATTTCAACTGAACATCCGGCCTTTCGCAACCGGATTGTCAATGATTCATTTCAGCAGACTTTAAAGGCAACGCCAGCCTCACTTTACAGCCCTGCATTTGCATCAAGGATCAAATTGGGGAATTTTGACGATAACCTGGCGGATATCAAAAACTATGATTGGGTGATCGAAGTCGTGGTGGAAAGGCTGGATATTAAACGGAGCCTTTATGAAAAAGTGGATGCATTGCGCAAACCCGGCACTCTGATCACTTCCAATACCTCCGGAATCCCGATCCATTTAATGGCCGAAGGGCGCAGCGAAGATTTCAGGAAAAATTTCTGCGGGACCCACTTTTTTAATCCGCCGAGATATCTCCGTCTGCTCGAAATCATTCCTACCGTCGAAACGGACAAAAGTGTAACCGATTTCCTGATGCATTACGGAGATCTCTTTTTGGGCAAAACAACCGTTTTGTGTAAGGATACCCCGGGCTTTATAGCCAATCGTCTTGGAATTTATGCATTGATACAAACCATCCGGGTGGCGGAAGAAATGGGCCTGTCCGTGGATGAAGTTGATAAATTGTCGGGCCCGGTTGCCGGGCGGCCCAAATCGGGTACCTACCGGCTCTCGGATGTGGTCGGTTTGGACACGACCGTTCATGTCGCCAGTAACTTATATGCCTCTGGAGAAGGTACCGACGAGTCGCGAGATGCATTTGCCCTGCCGCCGATTATGCAAACGCTGTTCGATAACAAATGGCTCGGGGACAAAAGCGGCCAGGGTTTTTACAAGAAGATCAAAGACGAAAAAGGTAAGTCGGTTATTCTTGCACTGGACTTCAAAACATTGGAATACAGGCCTTCTGAGAAAGTAAAGTTTGCAACCTTGGAAGGCACCAAAACGATTGGGGACGTTTGGAAGAGGTTCCCTGTATTGCTCGCTGGAGAGGATAAGGCAGGTGAATTCTATAGAAAAACATTCGCGGATGTGTTCAGATACGCCAGTTTCCGTATACCTGAAATCTCAGATGAAATCTTCAGGATAGACCAGGCAATTGCGGCAGGCTTTGGATGGCAATATGGCCTTTTTGAAACCTGGGATGCTATTGGCGTGAAGAACATGCTGAGTATCATGGAAAGCCTGAATCAGAACCCGGCTGCATGGGTTTATGAAATGGTTGATGCGGGGAATGAGTCTTTTTATAAAGTTGACAAGGGAGCGAGGTTATACTATGACATCCCTACCAAATCTTACAAGAAGATTCCCGGACAGGATAGCTTCATTTTGCTGAGTAACCTATCTGACAAAATTGTCTGGAAAAATGCAGGCGCGAACCTGTACGACTTGGGCGACGGCATCCTGAACCTGGAATTCAAATCGAAGATGAACACGATGGGTTCCGAGGTCATCGAAGGTATCCAGAAAAGTATCGGTATCGCAGAGAAAGATTTTCGTGGCCTGGTGATCGGAAATGAATCCAGTGAGGCATTTTCGGCCGGAGCGAACCTGGCAATGCTGTTTATGTACGCGATCGAGCAGGAGTTCGACGAGATTAATATGGTTATCGCTCAGTTCCAGCAGACCATGATGCGTGCCCGGTATTCCTCAATTCCGGTGGTTACTGCCCCTCATACGCTTGCATTGGGCGGGGGTTGTGAGCTTAACCTGCATGCGGATAAGGTAGTGGCGCATGCGGAAACTTATATTGGCTTGGTAGAATTTGGTGTTGGACTGATCCCGGCCGGGGGCGGAACGAAAGAAATGGCCCTCAGATGTTCGGATATGTACCAGGCAGGTGACCCGGAACTTAATATTCTTCAGACTGCCTTCATGAACATTGCCCAGGCCAAGGTCTCCACTTCCGCTCAGGAAGCCCGCGAAATGAATTATCTGCAGGATAAGGACCAGATTGTCCTCAACCGCTCAAGGCTGATTGCGGAAGCAAAACAGGCTGCGATGGAACTGGCAGATAATGGATATACCCAGCCCAAACAGCGGACAGATATCAAAGTCCAGGGAAAAACCGGCATAGCGCTTTTTATGGCGGGCATTGCGCAAATGCGCATTGCAAATTACATTTCGGACCATGACGCCAAAATCGCCAATAAGATGGCTTATGTGATCAATGGAGGCGATTTGAGCTATGCGCAAAACGTAACCGAACAATATCTGCTCGACCTGGAGCGTGAAGCATTTTTATCGCTCTGCGGAGAAAAGAAAACACTGGAAAGAATGCAGGGATTGCTCAATGGCGGAAAGCCGCCGAGGAATTAACATAGCACGCACTTTTTTGGTCCGGGGAATTATTGATAAGATATTTTATGTTTTGGAAATAATATGATTTTCCCGTAAAAGTTCGATATTTAGAATTAATCACCTGGAAAAGAGTCCGGAACGAATCCATTTTTACGCATACTAATTCCCCCCTAAAAGTACATTTGATCAACAATGATTTCAAAAAAAGCTAAATATGCCCTGAAGGCCTTAAAAGTTTTGGCGGAGCAGTACGGAAAAGGTCCTGTACTCATTTCCTATATTGCTGAAAAAGAGAAGATTCCGAAGAAATTTCTGGAGGCGATTTTATTGGACCTTCGAAATAACGGTGTGTTGCAAAGCCAAAAAGGTAAAGGTGGGGGCTATTTGTTGAGGGTACCTCCGGGTGAAGTTAATTTCTCGAAAGTGCTCCGGATTATTGACGGACCCATTGCACCAGCTCTCTGCGTTTCTATGTTTTTTTATGGGAGATGTGATGATTGCAAAGACGAGGAGTCCTGCAGCCTAAGGTTGGTACTCGAAAAATGGCGGGACGCAAACCTTGCCGTATTGGACAAAACGACCTTAAACGACTTACTGCAGGCAGAAGCTAGCATAGAAAGGACCGATATATTATCGTGATTCAGCCCGGTCTTTCCTGATATAAAGCCGGGTATCATCGAAGCTTCCGCCAAAAGTGTAGTTTTTAAGAATATATTGATACAACTCAGGGTAACTTTTGATGCCCTGAGTTGTTTTGTTTTGTACCCAGAAGCTGTTTTTCCCTACGGCATCCAACACGAATGCAGGCCTTGTCCTTTCCATATCACTCAGATATCGGCGGCGGTATACGTCCTGCATGGGGTGCCCGAATATAGAGCGTTCCGAATGATTTTCAGCAGTTCCCTGCGCGAGCTGCGCTTCTACGTAATAAGTGCATTGCCAACCCCAGACGACCATATAGTCGCCTTTTTTACTGAATTTTTTGAGTTCTGACACGACGGGGCTTTGGGCGAGCTGCGTGGCGTTCACAGAATAGAAATCGTTTAATTTTCGGGCTTTCACAAAGGAAAGCGCATCGTTACCACCAAACCAGATCAGGATAATAGCAGGAAACAGCATAGCCCACCTGCTCATTTTGCGCAAACCATATCCGGCCAGAAGCGCCCAAGGGAGGATGCAGAAATTGAGGTAATGTATAAAGTCGTTGCCTGATTTGGTTACCGCGTAAATACTTGAAAGGGAAAATAGCCAGATGATAACCGGTACGGCAAAGTCACCCTCTTTTTTTTGTATCGACTGAATAAATCGGATCATTCCGAACAATACTGGAATCAGGGCTGCTATTGTAAATATTTGAAAATCAGTTGTAAGCCCAACTATTTTTATGAACTTGCCTGGAATTCCGGCCAGACCGCTGCCGCCTGCATAGATTGCATTTCCCAAAATATAGAAGTCGACCAAATCTCTAAAAACACCAAACGCAAGCGTCCATACAAGAACCAGGACCGGGAAAGTCAGGCCTCCCAGTACCAGTAAAACCATTGGTGCAAAATCCCTGGTACGACGCAAATAAAGATAGCAAAACCAACCTGCCGCCAATGCAATAACCATCGCTTGAGGTACTGCCTGTAATTTAGCAAACGGAATAGTACCTGCCACAAAGCCAATACAGTAAGCGTTGGGCCTGAACCCCGCCTGAGTATCATTGAACCTTGAAAGCAGCCAGATATTCAGTGACAAAAGAAATACTGGAAGCTGCTCACTGGAATTGTGGACGAAATCAAGTTCCTGGGTAAAAGCAAGGAAGAGCAGAGGAAGAACAATTGTAAGCCGTGCCGTAGCGGTGCCGAACCAATTTTTTAAAGTAAAAAAAAGAAATAGTAGTGAACCGGTTGTACATAGCAGGCCCATCAATCTCCCGGAGGAATAATTGATCTGGAGGCCGAGAAATTTTGGAATAAGTAAAAGATAATTGTCAAGCGGGCCAATGGTCGTCCCATCAACCGAACGCCAGTAAACAGGATCCTGAAAGAGGGTGATGGCGTGACTGAGCATCTGGCTCTCGTCTACATTCAGTTCTCTGTTGAAGACGATCACCGGAAGCCGCATGAATGCCAGCAGCAGTATGCAGATGATCAGGTAAGCGAATGTAGGTATGCGCTTGTAATTACCCGATAAAACGACAATTCCAGCCAATATATAGCCCAAGAACCAGTATACCGTCGGGGAATTATCGAATGAAATCATACGGTCAGCTGAATGTCTCTACTTTTTCCACAAAATCGCGGTAGTGGACGGCTGGGATAAAATGTTGCTGCGAACGGTATTGCAAGACCATAAACACCAGAAAGAGGGAGATCAGGAACGACTGGACCATCAGGATTATCAATGTGCTGCCCAATGTCGACGCCCAGCCAGGGGTGGCGTTACCGGTCAGTTTGAGGAACAGGATGATGAAAATAAACAGAATCGCCAGGCCGGACATCATGATGGAAAAGATCAGAATCCTTACCGCGGTGGTATCCACCATTACTGATATAGCACTGAGTCCGTGCAATACCAGGGACACAAAGTTCATCTTGCTTTCACCAGCAAGACGTTTCGCACGGTTTGTTGAAACGGAATCGTATGGTATCCGGGATTTGATAATGCCTCCGGGGTAATTATTCCAGATCTCAGAAACACGCACGAGATTTTGCAGGCAGCTTTGCGGGATGAGGCTAAAATTTCCGAATGTGATCAGTTTGCCGGTCAGCAATTTGAAAACCAGTTTATAAATCTTATAAAATGACCGGAACATCAGGCTTTCTGTGCGTTTATTGCGCTCAGCGAAAATGATCTTGTCAGGCGCGGTCAGTGACTTGGCAGCAAGCTTGTTGATATCCGAGGGCGCATCTTCTCCGTCGGCATCCATGACAATAACCTTATCGGCAGGCAGATGTTCGGCTACGTAAGAAAGGCCGATTGCAATCGCTTTCTGGTGCCCAAGGTTTCTATATAAACTAAGAACCTTGATTTCCTGGCCGCCAAATGGGGCAAGTGGCTGGCCTCTTTTTTTGGATGAGCAGTCGTCAACAATCAGCAGGGTGGTGTTTTCTTTTATCGTCGCCTCAAGATCTGTATTGATCTTTTGAATCAGAAGGTTCAGCGCCTCCCAGTCATTAAATTGAGGAATGATGATAACAAAGCTTTCTGGCATGGAGAAAAGGTATAAGATCTCCGAAGTTATATATTTTCGGAGATCTTAAAATGATTTAAACCGTTTTTACTCCGAGCCGGGAGGAAATTCCGTCGTGGATCTGCGTAAGGGTTTCAACCAAGCCATATTCCCAATTCCAGGTGGGATAATGGGATTTAAATTTGGACAAATCGCTTACGTACCAGATATGGTCGCCGATGCGGTTTGTTTCGGAATAAGAGTAAGAAAGTTTGTTCCCCGTGATCTGCTCGCACAAAGCGATCGCTTCGAGCATAGAACAGTTGGCAAACCGCCCTCCGCCTGCATTGTAAACTTCGCCCGGACGTGGGTTTTGATAGAAATGCCAGAACATATTCACCAGATCGTGGCTGTGGATATTATCGCGGACCTGTTTTCCTTTGTAACCAAAGATCGTGTAGTGGTTACCGGTGATCGCGCATTTCATGAGGTAAGCCAGGAAGCCGTGCAGTTGTGCTCCTGAATGGTTGGGCCCGGTAAGGCAGCCGCCGCGGAAAACCGCAGTTTTCATCCCGAAGTAACGCCCGTATTCCTGTACCATGATGTCCGCCGCTACTTTAGAAGCACCGAAGATGGAATGTTTGGTATGGTCGATACTGTGACTTTCGTCGATACCATTGGCGAAATAAGGGTGGTTTTCATCGATTTCCCAGCGTGTTTCCAGCTCAACGAGGGGAAGATAGTTGGGGTTATCGCCATAAACCTTATTGGTTGAGGTAAATATAAATACAGCCTCAGGAGCGTGCAGGCGTGTCATTTCGAGCATGTTCAAAGTACCTACCGCATTTACGCCGAAATCTGTAAACGGTTCGCGGGCGGCCCAGTCGTGGCTTGGCTGCGCGGCTGCGTGAACGATCATTTTGATGTCGCTGCCATACTCCTTAAAAATGGGTTCAAGCTGGCTTGCTTCACGGATGTCGGCAGAATAATGTTTGTAGTTGCCAAACGCATCCTGAATTCTATTGCGGTTCCATTCCGTATTTCCGTCGGCACCGAAAAAATACTCCCTAAGATTGTTATCAACACCAATGACCAGATCAAATTTATCAGCTAAAAAAGCAACCGATTCACTTCCAATTAGTCCGGCTGAGCCGGTTACCAATGCTATATTCATGTTTTTGTGTACTTTAAATTGCGTGTTTTTTCCGGGAAACTTGGTTTTAACAAGTCTTGAATACGTAAAGTAAATTAAAAATGTTCAATTGTCACAACCGGGTTATTCAATGGATTCGGGCCAGGAGGATTATATGGCCACAGTGATATTGAAATTGTTCAATCAGGCAGAAACCATGTTGCAAAAAAAAGATATCCCCATCGGAATGAGGATATCTTTAGAATCTATGATAAAATAAGTTTATTGCTTTACAACCGCACTACTGGTTCCTCCGCCGTATAACTTTGCGCGGATATCATTCACACGTGCATCCAATTCGGGCTTGGGATCATACTTATAGGACATCTGGCGAGGTAAAGAATCAGGGCTGACGCCATATACGTACTGATTTCCTTTGTTCAAATCCTTCTGCTCAATGGTATTGTATTTCTGGTACTCACAAGAAGAAAGCAGAGCCACACCTGCAATAAACGCAACTATTTTATTGAATTTCATTTCTTTGATCGTTCATAGGATTGTGCACAAAAATAACCGCCAATTTCATAACCACCAAATCGTGGCCGGACGAAATCTTATTTTTTTAGCTCAGCCAGCTCATTGCGCACAAATTGCATCAGCTGAGTGATATTCTGTTCGGAAAAGTCAAAAGAAATATTGGCTGCCTGGTAAATTTCCCCGATTGTCGCGGTATAGCCTAGTTTCAATGCATCCAGATATCCCTTCAAACCGGCTGCCGGGTTTTCACGATAGTTTCTCCAGACGCCGATCGCACCCAATTGGGCAATTCCATATTCGATGTAGTAGAAAGGTACTTCGAAAATATGTAGCTGGCGCTGCCACACATATTTTTTGAAGTCTTCCAATCCAGCCCAGTCCATTACCGAATCAGTGAATTCTTCATAAATGCCAATCCACGCTTCCGTGCGTTGTTCTGCTGTATGGTCCGGATGCTCGTACATCCAATGCTGGAATTTATCAATCGTGGCGACCCAGGGAAGTGTCTCGATGATCGATTCCAGATGCTGGATCTTAGCCCTTTTCAGGTCGTCTTTATTTTCAAAGAATTCGTCCCAGAAATCCATGGTGATGAGCTCCATAGACATTGATGCCAGTTCCGCCACTTCGGCCGGCGTATGTCTGAACGAGTTCAAGGCAAGGTTCCGCGTCACCAGCGAGTGTACCGCATGCCCGCCTTCGTGTAACAGCGTAACGAGGTCGCGCAGGTTCGAAGTGGCATTCATAAAAATGAACGGCACGCCAATTTCGTCAAGAGGATAATTATAACCACCCGGCGCTTTTCCCTTCCTCGACTCGAGGTCCAAATGCTTCATGGTTTTCATAATGCGTAGGCAATCGCCTAGGAACGGGTCGAGGCGCGAGAAGCAGCGGATTGTCTTGTCCAGCAATTCTTCTCCGGTTTCAAAAGGCTTCAGTGGCGGAAGTCCCTGTGGATCCACCTTTGTATCCCAAGGGCGCAGCTGCGCTACATTCAATGCCTCTTTCCTGGCCGCTGCCATATCGTTCAGCAGAGGAACAACGGCTTTTTTGACAGAACCATGGAAATTGAAGCAATCCTGTGGTGTATAATCGAAGCGCCCCATCGCGGCGAACATATAATCGCGGTAGTTGCTGAAACCTGCATTTTTCCCAACCTGATCGCGCAAGGTAACCAACTTGTTGAGGAGTTCATTCAGCTTTTCGTGGTCTTCATACCTGCGGCCCGCAATAGCCCGCCACGCTTCTTCACGTATATTTCTGTCCGTAGATTGCAAACGGTCCGATGCTTTTTGAAGCGTCATTTCTTCGCCGTCCAGCGTAACCGTCATTGCTCCTGCAATGGCACCATACCGACGTTCCTCGGTCTGCATTTCGGTCATGAGCGGGATGTTCTCTTCGCGGAATATCTCGATCGCTTTCTTCATTCCACGCAAGGTAACGGCATATCCCGGCTCGGTCAGGGAATCCAGAAACGGATTTTCTACGATTTTTTTGTCGAGGGCATTGCCATATTCCGCCAGCTTGGGCTGAATTTCTGTAATAAAAAATTGCAATGCATTGATCAGTCCCTGGTTTGCGGTATCACAGGTCTGCCGGATATATCTCCATGCGAAATTCTCGGACAAATAGGATTCAATTTCGCTGCGGTCTGAAAACCACTGTCTTAGTTCTTCTTCGGAGTTGATCTCCCTGTTTTTCAGGTTTTCAAAAAAAGGCTCGACGTCTTCCCACTTTTTTAATTCAAACGCTTCGCCGATGAAAGATCTTTTGGATCGGGTTGGTATATCAATGGTTTCCTGGTCTGTCATTTTTGCTAAAAAATAATTGTCTGATAATTAATTTAAATCTTCCGTCTGATTAAAATGGTCTTGAACGGATTTTGTTACTGGTAACTGTTGTAAAATGGCCGAGAAAAGGCCCTTCATTTCTTCAGTTAATAATCTTACCAATATTTGAGATATTGCTTTTGTGTATTTAACATCAAATCGTAAAAATAGGACGCTCATGCCTGCAATGTGATGAGCAAAAGCCCATTCACCAAAATCTTCATCCTCAGTGAGAATGATCCCTGGAGGATTTCAGGACATGTTAATGCTAGACTCTTCACCCTGGCCACGATTTGCTTCATCAATGGAGTGGGCATCAGAGCCTGCTTCCCGAATGTACTTGATGAGGCGGTGGTCAATATTTTCATCGGCTAAAATCATGCAGCCGATTCGAGATTTCCCTCATTTGCAACCAGCTCGGCGACAAATTGAAGAGCAGCTTGAATGGAATCCTTTTGTAGCGCCGGATACATTTTTAAGATGTCCTCTATGGAAGCACCTTTGCCAGGCTTGCGGAGAATCGTCTCAACCGTAAGGCGGGTACCTTTGATAACTGGCTTGCCCAGCATCACGCGATGATCAGAAATGATGAAGTTTTTATAATCCATATGAGTAAGCTTTATCAACTTAAAACTATCCAAAAGTCTTAAAATTACCTATATCTTGGTTTGCTGCGGCTGCGTCGCGTCCGTCAAATTATCAGTAACCACATTCTCCGTTTCCTTCACATTGGCGAAAGCATACTGCATTTTGTCACGATCAAATTCCTTTTCATTGTTAGCCAGCCAGATCGTTGCAACACCGTTTCCAATGAAATTGGTAATGGCCCGTGCTTCCGACATAAAGCGGTCGACCCCCAACAGCAGCGCTAATCCTTCAACGGGAATTACTTTGATGGCCGTAAGGGTAGAAGCCAAAACTACAAAGCCGCTCCCGGTCACCCCGGCCGCCCCTTTTGAAGTAATCATCAAAATCCCGATCAGAGAGAGGATTTGCCCGAAAGTTAAATGCACATTGAAAACCTGCGCAAGGAAAATCGTAGCCATCGAAAGGTAAATTGTAGTCCCGTCAAGATTGAAGGAGTAGCCCGCTGGTACAACCAAGCCAACTACGGGTTTGGAGCAACCCATGCGTTCCAGTTTCACCATCAATGAAGGCAAGCCGGCTTCGGATGACGATGTTCCCAGTACAATCAGCAGCTCTTCGCGGATATATTTAAGATACGACCAAAGGTTGATTTTATAAGTTCTCAAAACCAGGCCGAGTACGCCAAAGATGAAGATCGCCATCGTCGCGTAAACGGTACCCATCAGCTTGGCGAGTGGAAGCAAAGTGTGGATCCCATATTTGCCAATGGTATATGCCATCCCGCCAAACGCGCCGACAGGGGCAAAAATCATCACAAAATGAAGTGCCCTGAAAACATATTTGGAAATAAAATTCAGCCAATGGGTGACTTTGTCTTTACCGGAATATTTGCTGAATACCGTACCTAATACCAGCGATACAAGCAAAACTTGTAATGTCACGTTATCGAAGAAAAACTGCAGCCAACTGAAATCGTGGACTTTGTTGGCATATACAGATATATCGCCTTTTTGAAGGTTCCCTGTTACAACTCCGTCACCGGGCCGAATGATATTGGCGACAATGATCCCGACAATCAATGCCAGCGTGGTAACCACTTCGAAATATAACAAGGCTTTTGCACCGACCTTTCCAACTTTTTTCAGATCGCCCATTCCGATAATCCCCAAGGTGATGGTCAGGAAAATGATCGGGTTGATGAAGAGTTTCACAATTTGAATAAAACCTTTTCCCAAAAACTGCATTTCTACGGCTTTGGCCGGAAAATAATGCCCCAGCAATGCGCCGCACGTAATGGAAGTAAGTACCCAAAAAGTGAGGTTCGTGAATAGCTTTTTCAATTGCAGCCCGATATAGGTGAAAGGATTAGGTTAGGATTGGCAGGTCGGTATGACCATGAAATGTATGAATTTACAATGATAAAGTCCGCTACGCGGTTTTCTGGCAGGAAAAGTATTTTTTTATCGTCTATTTATACTTGGTCTAAATTAAAAAGTTATATTTGCCACATGTCGTAAAGTCCTGGTGCGAATGCAAGTTCACTACATTATAAACAGCTATGAGTGAGGAGTCACATTCAAATAATGCATTGCGCATATTAAGCTATTCGGATAAGGGTTACATCGGGCGATGTAATTGCTGTGACCATTTCAATTTCGCATTTGGTAATGTCCTTTTTACATTCACAGAGGATGGCCTGAGGGGTTTTCAATCCGTTTTGCATGATGAGCATCATTTTCATCAGCTTGGTGAACCACTCCCGCACGGTAAAACCCACATGCTCCCGTCACCCATCCCCAATTTCTTCATTTCGTTTGACAACCAGGAGCTGGACCAGATCAGGGACTTGTTTCAGGAAGCACTGCTGGTATTGGAAGTAGACAAAATATTCTCGTATAAAAATTAATGACAACAATGCCCTCGCCTTTCAGATTAGCAGTTGCCTTTATGCTCTTTTGCTTTTACGGATCTCAAACTTTTGCAGGTCAACTCCTGCGCATTGTTTCAGCCAATGGAACATTGAGCGAGATTTTGGTCGGATTGGGGTTGGAAAAGCAAATTGTGGGAGTGGACGTGACCAGTACATATCCCGCATCGCTGGAGAAGCTCCCTAAAATCGGTCACAACCGCAGCATCGCTGCAGAAGGAATCCTGACATTGAATCCCGACATCATTGTATATACCGACCAAAGTATGCTTTCGCCCACAGTGGTCAAGCAGCTCAATAGCTCCGGGAAAAAGCTGGTGGAGTTCAAGCATGAATATTCCAAAGAAGGGGCCATCAAATTGATCCGGGAGATGGGTGCCTATTTCAACGCAAAACCACAAGCGGAAAAGCTGGTGAAAAGCCTGGAAGCAGACCTCAGAAAGATACCTGTTCCAAAAGTGCCTAAGAAGTTGCTCTTTATCTATGCCAGAGGCACGGGTACGCTCATGGTTTCGGGAACAGGCACCGCGCTGGATAAAATGTTCGCGCTGGCTGGCTATAAGAATGCAGTGCAGGGTTTTACGGAATTTAAACCCTTAACTGCCGAATCGCTGATTACGGCTAATCCCGATGTACTTGTCCTTTTTTCAAGCGGATTAGAAAGTCTGGAAGGAATGGACGGACTGCTGAAAGTGCCTGGTGTTGCCAATACCCATGCCGGTAAAAACAAGAAGATCGTCACTATGGATGGCCAGTTGCTGACCGGTTTCGGGCCGAGACTGGGTAAAGCCGCCATGGAACTTGCACAAAAGGTTAATTAAAAAGGATGATAACTGAAACCATCAGCAAACAGCCTGAAACGTATCGGGCAGCCACTTCTGAAAAGCCCTTTTTACCGTCTTCAACCGGGAAAATGCTGTGGATGCTCGGTACTTTACTATTGGCTTGTATCGTTTTTTCAGCTTGTACCGGCGCATTGTCCATCACACCGAAAGAACTGATAGAAATTATAGGGCAGCGGCTTGGGTTAATAAAAGATACGACGGTAGAGGAGCAAAAGTCCATCGTTTTCTGGGTGATCCGGCTCCCACGGGTTTGTCTTGGGGTATTGATCGGCGCGGGACTTGGTATTGCGGGGGCGTCGCTGCAAGGGCTTTTCAGAAATCCAATTGCAGATTCTACGTTAATCGGGGTTACTTCGGGCGCTTCTTTGTTTGCAGTATTTGTGCTGATGCTCAATGTCAAATATTTCAGCATGCTCAATGAGCTGGCCGGGGTTTACAGCATTTCGTTTGTGGCATTTCTGGGAGCGGCAGTCACGACATTTTTTGTATATCAATTGTCTAAAGTCACCGGCGATGGCGGGGTAACTACCTTACTTTTATGCGGTATTGCGATCAATGCTTTTGTTGGGGCCATCACCGGGCTTATGACTTATATGGCGGATGACCAGCAGCTGCGCAGTATTACTTTCTGGAATTTGGGAAGCCTGGGTGGGGCAACCTGGACGTCGGTGCTGGCAGTGGCGCCGTTTGTGGCAATCTCCGTTTTATTTATGCCCTATCTTTCCAAAGCGCTGAATTTGCTGGTTTTGGGTGAAAGTCAGGCCGCTAGCCTCGGGGTTAATATGAAAGCACTTAAACAAAAAGTCGTCCTTCTGGCGACGATGGGTGTAGGTGCGTCTGTGGCCATAGCAGGGACTATCGGCTTTGTCGGGCTGATCGTTCCGCATATTATTCGGTCAACATTTGGTCCCGATCACAAAATACTGATCGTCGGATCGGCATTGGCGGGTGCAATTGTACTCACTTTGGCTGATACCATTTCAAGGACCATCGTAGCACCTTCGGAGTTGCCTATCGGGATACTTACTTCCCTGCTCGGAACGCCTTTCTTTATTTACATTCTCTGGGAGCAAAAGAGGAAAAAGTTATGATTGAGGCGCGCAAAGTAGGTTACAGGGTCAGAGACCGGCGGCTGCTGGAAGATGTAAGCTTTACGGTGAAGCCCGGTGAGTTTTGGGCGGTTGTGGGGGCTAATGGAGCCGGTAAGTCAACACTTATCAAGTTGCTTTCCGCGGAGCATGCACCTTCGTCGGGATCTGTGCTGTTTTTTGAAAAAGATCTCAAAAACTATAAGCTGAAAGAGCTGGCCCGGAAAAGGGCTGTGTTGTCGCAGCAAAATACGATTTCTCTGTCGTTTACAGTACAGGAAATTGTTTTGATGGGCCGCTACCCTTTTTTCGAGTCTGAACCTGCATACAAAGATTTGGCCATTGCGGATGTGTGCCTCACAAAAGTAGGTATCGGGCATTTGCGCAACCGGCATTACCCGACCTTGTCAGGTGGTGAACAGCAGCGCGTTCAGGTTGCAAGGGCATTAGCGCAGATATGGGAGGTTGAAAACGGCCTTTTGCTGCTTGATGAGCCGACTACAGGAATGGACCTGCTGCACCAGTTTGAGACATTTCATCTGGCCAAGGGGCTTACCGGCCGTGGTTTTGCAGTGGTGGCCATCGTACACGATCTTAATCAGGCATTGCAGTATGCCGACAGGGTGTTGATGTTGAAAGACGGCAAAAGTTATGCGATCGGGACACCCGAGGAAGTTTTGACCGAGAAATATATCAAAGCGGCATTCGGCCTGACCGTACAGATCATCCAGCCTGAGCAGGCAGGTTTCCCGATCATTGTCCCGCATGCCGGGCCTGTGACGAACCATCTTTCTTAATGTAAATCTTAATATCCAAACATCAATACAATGAAATCAACCCTTTCACCGGACGGAACTGAATTAAAAGAACGTTGGGCAGAATTTAAAACGGAGAATCCTAAAACCAGGATCCGGGATGCTGCAAAAGCACTTCACACCAGTGAGGCAGAGCTGGTCGCGACGGGAATTGGAGAAACAGCGGTATTACTCGAAGGCGATTTCCGGGAGCTCATCAAACAAGTGGGATCATTGGGATATGTGATGGCGCTTACCCGGAACGACCATGTTGTGCACGAAAGAAAAGGGGTTTATGAAAAGATCTCCTTCAACAACCATGTTGGCCTGGTGTTGGGCGAAGCTATTGATCTGCGTCTATTTCTGGGGGACTGGAAATTCGGTTTCGCGGTTTCTGAAAATGACCGTCATAGCCTGCAGTTTTTTAACAGCTTTGGAGATGCAGCACATAAGATATATCTGACCGATCAAAGCAATAAAGAAGCTTATGGAGCACTGGTTGAAAAATACCGTGCTGCTGATCAGGAGGTTAAGTTGTTTGTTTCAAAAAAAGTAGAGAAGCCTGCCGAGCTGGAAGCCGATGCTGAAATTGACGTAGCCGCCTTCCAGGCAGAGTGGCTTGCGTTGAAGGACACACACGATTTTTTCACATTGCTCCGAAAATATAAATTGTCAAGAAAACAGGCTTTGCGCAATGCGCCGGAAGGCTACGCGTATCAGATCAAACCTGAAAGTATGAAACCTGTTTTTGACGCGATTTCCGAGAGCCAGCTTCCGATTATGGTGTTTGTTTCCAATCCGAACTGCATACAAATCCATACAGGTCCTATCAATAAGATTTTCGTCATGGGGCCCTGGCTCAATATCATGGACCCTGAATTCAACCTGCATTTGCGTGAAGATGCGATTGATGAAGCATGGATCGTGCGAAAACCAACCGAAGACGGAATCGTAACAGGCATTGAACTTATTGATAAAGACGGTGTAATGTTCAATCAGTTTTTCGGTAAACGCAAACCAGGGATTCCTGAGCTTGCCGCGTGGCCCGAATTGCTTGAAAAGACGGTCGTTAGGCTCGGTTGAAACCCAGGCTTAAGGACCGTCGGCCCTCAGAAATCAAACTTTAAAATCAATTTCGCCATAGTAATAAAAAAACAACCGGTTCCAGTTTGAGCCGGTTTTTTTTGTGGGTATTTATTTTGAATCGATTTCACGCTAAATAAAAAAATGTAAACTTTTTGCTTGTAAGAGTTTTGTAAGTAACTCAAAAACAATCAGTTTATATATTTTATCTGTAAACTTTTTTATTTTATATGTTAATTAAAAATTAAATTTTCTACATTTGAAGATTGTTCGCTACTCAAAAATTCTCAAATACACTCACGTATGGATAAGATAACAGCTACCCAATCCCAACAAACTTACACTACCGAGGAGGCTTACCAGGCTTCTCTTCAATACTTTAAAGGCGATGATCTCGCAGCCAGAGTTTGGGTTAATAAATATGCCCTCAAGGACTCTTACGGAGCAATCTACGAAGCTACTCCGGACGACATGCACAGAAGAATTGCGCGGGAGATAGCCAGGGTTGAACAGTTTTACCCCAATCCATTAAGTGAGGCGGAAATCTTCGATCTGGTTAAAGATTTTAAATATATCATTCCCCAGGGGAGCCCTATGACGGGTATTGGTAATCCTTATCAGATAGCCTCCCTCTCCAATTGCTTTGTCATCGGCAACAACGGGGAGTCTGACTCCTACGGCGGTATCATGAAAATTGACCAGGAGCAAGTTCAGTTGATGAAAAGGCGGGGCGGGGTAGGCCATGACCTGTCGCATATCCGTCCAAAGGGTTCGCCGGTTAAAAATTCCGCACTTACTTCTACCGGTATCGTTCCGTTTATGGAGCGTTTTTCCAATTCGACAAGGGAGGTCGCCCAGGATGGCCGACGCGGCGCATTAATGCTTTCAGTTGCTATCAGGCATCCCGATTCCGAAAATTTCATTGATGCCAAAATGGAACAGGGAAAAGTAACCGGGGCCAATGTATCGGTGCGGATTGACGATGAATTCATGAAGGCGGTCGAAGCAGGTACGACTTACCGGCAGCAATATCCGGTCAAAAGTGCTTCGCCGTCACATATTAAGGAAATAGACGCAACCGCTTTGTGGAAAAAGATCGTTCACAATGCCTGGCAGTCGGCCGAACCGGGAATATTGTTCTGGGACACCATTATCCGCGAATCCGTCCCGGATTGTTATGCAGATCTGGGTTACCAGACCGTATCTACAAATCCCTGCGGCGAAATACCGCTTTGCCCCTACGATTCGTGCAGGCTGCTGGCGATCAACCTGTTTTCTTACGTTGATCATGCTTTTACAAAAAAGGCCAAATTCAATTGGGAATTGTTTAAAAAGCATATTGCAGCAGCGCAACGGATGATGGACGATATCATTGACCTGGAATTGGAAAAGATCAATGCCATTCTTGAAAAAATCGATGCGGATCCTGAACTGGATGAGATAAAGCTTGTTGAACGGAATTTGTGGCTGAATATTCAAATTAAGGCCAGGGAGGGCAGAAGGACCGGTATTGGCATTACTGCCGAAGGGGACATGCTGGCTGCGCTGGGCCTGAGATATGGAAGTGATGAGGGTAATGATTTTGCAGTGCAGGTCCATAAAACGGTGGCTTTGGAAGCTTATCGCGGATCGGTACATACTGCTAAGGAAAGAGGCTCATTCACGATTTTCGATTCGGAGAGGGAAAAAAACAATCCTTTTATTCAGAGGCTAAAAGAAGAGGATGCCCAGCTGTACTACGAAATGCTGGAATATGGAAGAAGAAATATTGCATTGCTGACGATCGCGCCCACAGGCACAACCAGTTTGATGTCGCAGACCACTTCCGGGATCGAACCCGTTTTTCTTCCGGTTTATAAGAGAAGAAGAAAGGTGAATCCCAATGACAAAGATATCCGCGTTGATTTTGTAGATGAAGTAGGGGATTCATGGGAGGAATATGTTGTTTTCCATCATCGTTTTAAAGAATGGATGGAGGTAAATGGACACGATCTTACTAAAAACTATTCTCAAAAAGAGCTGGACGACCTGGTTAAAAAATCGCCTTATTATAAAGCGACGTCCAATGACGTCGATTATCTTAAGAAAGTGAAAATGCAGGGCGCCATTCAGAAATGGGTAGACCACTCCATCAGCGTAACGATTAACATGCCCAACGATGTTACAGAAGAACTGGTGGGAGAATGTTATATGGAGGCCTGGAAAGCCGGTTGTAAAGGAGTTACTGTTTACCGTGACGGTTCCCGTTCAGGTGTTTTGATTGCAAATTCAGAAACGAAAGAAGAAACCAAGACCAATGGGCAAACCCCATTCCCAACTGAAAGACCACAAACATTGGAAGCCGATGTAGTCCGTTTTCAAAACAAGAAAGATAAGTGGATTGCATTCATCGGCACGATCGACGGCAGGCCTTACGAGATCTTTACTGGTTTCGCCGACGACGAGGACGGGATCCTGATCCCACGATGGGTCAATGAGGGATTGATTATCAAAAACCGGGAAGCCGACGGCAGCTCGCGTTACGACTTTCAATATAAAAATACCAGAGGCTACAAAACGACAATCGAAGGTCTCTCCTACAAGTTTAACCCAGAATATTGGAACTACGCCAAGCTGATATCCAGTACCTTACGTCATGGAATGCCTATTGAAAAAGTGGTGGACCTGATCAGCTCACTGCAATTGGACGAGGCGATCAATACCTGGAAAGCGGGTGTGGCGAGAGCTTTGAAACGTTACATACCGGATGGTACGGAAGCTGCCAAACAAAAATGCCAGAATTGTAATTCAACGAATTTGCTATATCAGGAAGGCTGCTTGACTTGCAAGGATTGCGGTTCGTCGAAATGCGGATAATTTTTTTAAATGGGAAAGGACTTGCCAAATCTCAAATACTTTGTAAGTCCTTTCCTATCTAAAATAAACCTGCTTAATGTACTTCCTCTACAACCCCCAGATAAGTAAAGGGAGTCAACGCACGCAATTCTTCGCGTATTTTTTCTGAAACATCCAGCGTTTCTATAAAACGTGAAATAGATTCGTGAGTGATCTTTTCGTTCGTCCTGGTCAGTTCCTTTAACGCCTCGTAAGGTTTCGGATAGCTTTCGCGGCGAAGGATTGTTTGGATCGCTTCGGAAACCACAGCCCAGTTTTCCTCCAATTCTGCTTTCAGAACCTCTCCGTTCAGTTCCACTTTGCCTAAGCCTTTTAATAGGGAATTCAATGCAATGGCTAAGTGCGCCAATGGAACGCCGATGTTCCTTAGTACGGTTGAATCTGTGAGGTCGCGCTGCAAACGGGACACCGGAAGCTTGGCAGCAAAGTGTTCAAATAACGCAGTGGCCAATCCAAGGTTACCTTCTGAATTTTCGAAATCGATCGGGTTCACCTTATGCGGCATTGCCGAAGAACCGACTTCGCCCGCTTTAATTTTTTGTTTAAAATAACCCATGGAAATGTAAGTCCACATATCCCGGTTTAAGTCGGTGAGGATTGTATTCAGTCTTTTCAGACAGTCAAAAGTAGCAGCCAGATTATCGTAGTGCTCGATTTGCGTGGTATGGCGGCTTCTTTTTAAACCTAAGCCTTCTACGAAATGATTGGCAAATGCCATCCAATCCTGTTTGGGGTAAGCAGCATGGTGTGCATTAAAGTTACCAGTCGCTCCTCCAAATTTGGCAGAATGCGGGATTTTATCCAGCATTTCCAGCTGGCGTTCAAGCCGCTCAACGAATACCAGGAATTCTTTTCCTACCCTTGTCGGCGAAGCGGGTTGCCCATGAGTGAAAGCAAGCATCGGCACATTTCTCCATTCTATCGACATTCTTTTCAAAACGAAAAGAACCTGGCGGAATAATGGTTTGATCTGGCGTTCCAATGCATCCTTCAGTGAAAGGGGGATAGCCGTATTGTTGATATCCTGAGAGGTAAGGCCGAAGTGGATAAATTCCTGGTACGACTCTATTTCAAGCTTTTCAAATTGTTCCTTGATGAAATATTCAACGGCTTTAACATCGTGATTGGTAACCTTTTCGATATCCTTGATATGCAATGCATCCTGCTCGCTGAAATCCTCATAGATTTTACGGAGGGATGCATATTTTTTCTTGTCAAACTCTGATAATTGAGGGAGGGAAAGTTCGCAGAGCGCAATGAAATATTCTATTTCGACATAAACTCTGTAATAAATCAGGGCGTACTCCGAAAAATAAGCCGAAAGCTCAGATACTTGTTTGTAATAACGGCCATCGACGGGAGAGATAGCCGTAAGTTGATTTAATGACATGATTTTCAATACTCAAATTGATTATCAGGCAAAGTTAGTAGAATTCAGCGTGTTAAAATCGTAAAAACAATACGAAATATTCTTTTTGGGATTTGTATCAGAATTTATAAAACTATTCGCATATTCGCCGCATCAACCTCATTTTTAACCTTATGCAGCCTTCCCCTTTCGTCGGAGAACTAGTCGGAACTATGGTTCTTATTTTACTTGGTAATGGTGTAGTTGCTAATGTAGTACTCAAAAAAACCAAAGGTGAAAATGCCGGTTGGATTGTAATCACGGCAGGTTGGGGATTTGCAGTAATGATCGGAATTTTTGTTGCTAACGCTTTTGGAAGTGCTGCTGCACACCTAAATCCCGCAGTAACTGTCGGATTTGCCTTTCTAAGGCAGGATTACAGCCTTCTTTCCACCTACATCCCGGCTCAATTGATCGGTGCTTTTCTGGGCGCGATCCTGGTTTGGCTTCAATATTTTCCACATTGGAAAGAAACGGAAGATGCCGGGGCCAAGCTGGCGTGTTTTGCAACAGATCCGGCAGTCAGAAGCACAGGTGCCAACTTTGCAAGCGAATTCATCGCAACTATATTGCTTATCGTTGGCGTTGTGGCCATTGGTTATGCGGGTACTTCCGATCCTGAAAAAGGAGGAATTCCGTCTGGTGTAGCGCCTTATCTGGTGGGTATGCTGGTTTGGAGTATCGGCCTATCCCTTGGAGGAACGACCGGCTACGCGATCAACCCCGTTCGCGATCTTGGCCCCAGGATTGCGCATGCCATATTACCGATACCAAATAAAGGAAATTCTGATTGGGGATATGGCTGGATACCCGTTGTGGCCCCCATTGCGGGAGCCATTGTGGGTGGATTAGTTCTGCGTTCTTTTTCCTTTTAATATTATTCGACGGTGATTTTACCACCTCCCGAATAACTTCTGTATTCTCCCTGATACATGGCGTCCGCCGCGGCTGGGCCAACTGTGAATGTACCTTTTGAAATAATGCGCACCTGGTAGTAGAATGACCTTGGCTGACCGCTGGCGGTTGTGAAAAGATGGATGCGGTCGTCACGGATGTCGTAATATTCAGGAATGGCCGCGTCTTTGATCCACGGCATATCCCTTGGTTCGGTAACCCTTGGGTTTTCAATTTCAAAGCCTGAAGGTAGCAAATCGGTCACCACGATGTTTTGTATTGGCAACCCATTAATGCTTGCCAGGGTGAGCTTTACTACAACGAGGTCATTTTGATGAAACTCCGTTACGGGCGCCCCGTCTTTTGTCAAAAATTCTCTTCGGATGCTCAGGCCCTGATCTTCTTCTACATAAGCGCCCGTGGCAGACATTCCCTCTGATTGTGCAAACCAGTAGAGATCCCCTTTTCCATGCGTTTGCACCATCAGCTTTTGATTCACAATCCCTTTCGAGATCTTGACTTCCTTGCCAGTAAATGTGGTTATGGCCTTTCCATTAGACGAAACTGTTGCGGTCACTGTCGATCCCGAAATTTTCTTCGCGAGCTTACCAAGTGCCAAAACTGCAAAGGCAGCTTCCTGGGTATTTAAGTAGGCAGTCGAGGCGATCGCTTTGGATAGCTGACGTGCAATGACCGGGATTTGGAAATTGGCGGGATCGGATTCAAGCAATGTATTGAGCACCAATGATACATTGCGGAGAGGGGATGCGTAGCTATTGTCAAAGTATTGCCTGCCGCTTTCCGTTGTGTAGCTTTTGGGCAGCAGTGAAGCAAAACTCCTCGTATCGCCGGTAAGCTGAAATGCCCCTGCAAGTAAATATCTCGAATCTAATGTGAGCAGATCCGGGTTTTGTTTGTAATAGTTCATAGAAGCCCGATTGGGGCGACCATTCAATGCCAGCACATACAGGGAATAAATGGCTTCCCGACGCGCAACGGTTTTACGAACCTGCGTTCCTGACGCGGGTTGCCCCTCGTAACCCAAACCAGAGCCGTTACTCGCTATAACAACTTCCCTATTGGCAGTTGTTCCGGTTTGTAATGTCAGGTAGTCAATTGCTTTGCTCACTGTTTTTGCATTTACCTCAAAACCCGCCCTTCTGGCTTCTTCTAAAAAATGAACGGCATATGCAGTTGCCCACCAATCTTCCTGGGTGCTACCCGGCCACATGACCATTCCCCCGCTAAAAAGTTGCTGCGATTCTATTTTTCTGATCGCCTGCTGCACGTTTGTCATCGGGTTAAAATCACTCTCCCCCGTTTTGACGGTATATGTCGGTGTTGCCATAGCCTTGGCCAGATCTCCAAAATAGATTTGTGGGAACGCTTTTGAAACGGTCTGCTCGAGGCATCCATAAGGATATCCCAACAGTGTCGAAAGAGCTTTTCCACCTCCTTGAACGAGCGGGGAGCGACTTAGGACAACCTGGCTCCGGCTGGTCGCAGGAATAAATGATGATGAAAGGTCAATAAGGCCTTGTTTTTCCCCTGCTATCAGACCCGAAGCACTGGTTTTTAAAAGTGAGGACGCAGGGCGGATGGTAAGTTCGGTCTGGTTCACAAATGTTTCTCCAAAGGCATTTACCTTAACCGTTATCTTCCCCAAACCGATTGCTTGCAAAGCTTTTACAGAAAATACCGCTCTCGCCTCTTTTCCCGCCGCAACCACTATTTTTTGTTTGATTGGCGACTGCCCAGCAGTGAGTGGGCCGGTGAGTTGAAGCGATACCACCGCATCGGCTGCTTTTTTCTCCGTATTGCTGATGTTAACAGGAAGGATCAGGTCGTCGCCTGGACTAAGAAACCGGGGTGAACCTGTGCTGATCACAACCGGATCGGCTACCTTCATATTACTTGTCGCCGAACCAAATGCATTATCTTTATAAGCTACTGCCATGATCCGCAGGTCGCCACTAAACTGCGGGATGTTAACATCAAAGGTAACCTCTCCGCTTCCGTTTGCATTTAAAATCCCACTCCAGAATGACACCAGTTCGGTACGTCCATTACTCAGCGGGTTGATCCTTCTTTCCAGATCATAACCATCCCCTCCAAAGCTTGAAGTTGCTGTAATTTTCAACTCAGGGAACAACTGAGCATATAGATCGTGACTGGTAACTTCCAGGGCTCTTTTTTGGTAGAAATGACCATGGATATCTGGCGTTTTTGAGTTCTTGATCTGGAGAATGCCTTCATCAACCACGGCCAGGGTAATCTGTGCATTGGGTGTGGTTTTGATCCTGATCCGCTGTTTTGTTTTGGATCTCGATTTTTCGACCGCTGTGATGTTCAGAGGTAGTTTCCGTTCGGGGTCCTCTACCAAAATAGGCGCAAACCCATGCGCCACGGTGAGTGGAATATCGGAGGCATCCAATGTTCGTATTAATGTAGCAGTGACGAAAATGTTTGGCAAATGCGCCTCTTTAATTTCCAGTTTAAATTCAGCGGCCTTTTTCTCAGTTGTAAGTACATGCTGTTCCAATACATTGTTACGCTCCACCGTGATCAGGAGTCGGCCGTCAAACGGGGTTTTAAATAAAACTTTCGCAGACTCTCCAATTTTGTATTTATCCTTGTCTGTTTCCATCAAAACCCTGCCTTCATTGCTTACTTCAAAGGAAGAATATTGTGTATATCCATAGCCATATGCATAGAAGCTGGCCGTGGAATAATGCTCAGCGCCGGGTCGCCGTACGCGGACTTCGTATTCGCCTGATACGGTTGGAACGTACTGGAATAAAGCCCGGCCAGTGGGTAACTTGATTGAATTGGAATAGACTACTTTCTCCTTTCTCCTGGATGTGTATTGCAGCCGGTCATATTTTTTCTCGACAACGGTTTGATATTGAATTCGAACTACTTCCACGCTTGCACTGATGCCGCCCTTCGGAACCCCTTTGTCATTAACACCCACCAGTTCGATGGGGAGCGGAACATTTACGCTGACGTAGGATTCGGGAAACCGGATACCATAAAATACGGGTTGCGTAAATACGTCAAATCGTTGCAGGCGATTGACCGGGCGACCATTTTCGTCGAAAACGGTAACATAGATTTTACCTTCCAATACACCAATATCTTTTAGCCCGGCAGCTAATGGAAATAGCTCGGTTGCCTGTCCATGCTCATTGGTCACGCCTTGCCGACTGTCTCTTTCAAAGGTTGTTTCCGCCGGGATATCGAAGGTAAATTCGGGAAAAGCTTGTGGGAAAAACCCTTTCCGCTTTAAATGCAGCTCCATTTCGTAAGTACGATTTGTAGCGGGCGGGCCAAAGAGGTTCAACGCGGTTGCCATCAACGAAACACCTGCTCCCGACACATATTCCTTTTGCGCACCGCTCAGGTCCACCTTAATCCGGTCGGGCATAAATTCTTCGACACTAACCGCCTGCGAAGCGAGCAACAAATCGTTGGCATTGTATACTTCGAGAATATACGTACCTGTGAGGGCAGCGACATCCATTGCAATCTCTGTTTCAACTGCGCCCTGTCCATTGGTTGTTTTTCGCCAGGTACGGTATTCCCTCCCGTTGGGCGTTACCAGGCGTAATTTCAATGGTATCTCCCTGGCTGTCTGCCAATTCTGGGTCCGCAGAACGGTATTGAAATGCATGGTTTCACCTGGTCGGTAAATGTCGCGCTGGCCATAGATGAACGCCTGGAAACCGGAGGCATTATCCCGCAAGCCGTCTACCTCAAAGCGGGAAGTTTCAACCTGCGTGTCGGTGAGGACGAGGTAGTTGAAATCCTCTTTGTTGCTTGCAGTGATCATGGCGATCTTAAACCCGGGAGCTTTTTCACTGAGTTTTTCAGCATAGCCCACTCCATGGCCATCAGTAGTGAATGTGTGTACATTTTGATTATTTGAGCTGATCAGCGTTATTTCTAGATCGGCTATGGGGTCGTTGGTTTTGATGGAATTGGCGAAAACCCATATTTCATCTTTCCCTTGCTTGACTATCAATCCAATATCAGAAATGGAAACCAGCTTGGTAGCACCCAGATATGCCTCGTCCTTCGAATTAACAGAAACAAGGTACACACCGCGACGCTGATTGTCGTCAGGCAATGCGACATTCAAAGCAGAGATCCCTTTACTTTTTGGAAGGTCTTCCGTTTCAATTGTTTTGTCGACGAGTACATCACTGAAATAACCGTCCTGGTCGTCACTATATTGGTATGAACCTGTTGCTTTGTATTCGTCGCCAACATAAGCATAATCGTCCCAGCGGTTATTTCTCAGATAACTCAGAATGTTATTGGCATATATTTTCGATATCTTAACCTGTACCTTAGGGACATTGACGATTTGCACCCCCACATTTTTCGACCCTTTTGTCGACATATAGACCGCCTTTTTGTTGGAAAACGAAATGGCTGCGGGCATTTTGCCAAAAAATAGGTCGCGCGAAGTTTCCTCTTCCAGAAATGGGCCAAGTGCGCCCTTTAATGTTTGATTGATTACCAGGGCATAAGTATCTATTTCGTTGAATTCTCCACGGATCATAAAACCGTTCTCGGTGGGCTCGGTTTGTACCGGGGTTTCAGGATTGATGCTAAAGCTGGCAGCAATGCTTTCACGGTTGAGTTCCTGTGTAGTAATGATACGCGCGTAGCCGGAGTTGTTTTCAAAACCAGTTTGAATGTCAACAATTTCTAAATGAAGTGGAGAAGGCAGGCTGGTCGTTTTGGATAACGCTTCCTGGCTTGTGTAAGAGGTATTCGGAACCTTGATACCTTTCTCAATAGTGATTGTAACAGGTGTGGAATTGTTATCGGCCTTGCCGGTATTGGTCAACGCAATGGTCACGGAACGCTCATTGGCTGAGGATAAAACCCTGTAATCCAATGACTTGTCGTTTGAATTAATTTTCAGCTTTTCTACTACGCTCTGGCTGGTTACGGGATAATTGAAAGTCAGTCGCATCCGCGCTTCCTGCCGCCCGGTTTCCTGAGAAATCGCCCACCAGCTTTCGATGTTTGCCAATTGCAGGTAAGGTGTGTGGAAGTCGACCGGATCCTTCTGTACGCTATATTTTTTCTCTTTATCGACCTTCTCTACTAATAAATTGGTGAGCTGAGCTTTATAGGTAGTGGCGGCACCGAATCCTGAAACCGGCGAAAAAATGAGCTCATTAGGCGCCGTCCATTTGAATTTACCCTTGACCGCAGGCTCAAACTGGACATACTGCGTGGAGTCCCAACTGTTGAGTTCTTCCGGGGACACTAGGTCTTTGTTAAAGGTAAAGATCAGGTTTTGTGATTGGCTGATCTCATCGGTAAAGTTGGTCCCCGCGATACGGATTTCGTTCAGCGATGAGCAGCTGTTCAAAACCCAGGAGACAAAAAGAAGGCAGAAGATGGATGTGAAAGAGATCTGTTTCATAGAGAAAAGCATATAAAAAACGGATGATTTTTTATGACAAAAAACCATCCGTCTAAATTAGCTTTTCTCAGTCAAATCGCTGGAAATATTAATTCTAAATGATTCAAAGGTCGAGAATCGACTTTAAACGGCACTGGAATCAGAAAGCCTGCATGACCTCCTCAATGGGTTTCGCATTTTCAAAAAACGATAATAGCCGCAGCAAAATCGCTTCTACCACCGCATCCGGGCAGGATGCGCCACAAGTAAGCATGATGCGCACCGGCATTTTTTCGGGCAAGTAACGCTCAGTAATCAGCTCTTCCTTAAGATGCAAGTCGTAATGCCTGATCAGCTCTTTATCCAGAATTTTGTTTACAGATTCAATGAAATAGGTTGGCATTTTTTGCTCACAGAGCTCCACCAAATGGGAGGTGTTGGAACTGTTGTATCCACCAGCAACGATAACCAAGTCAGCATGATGTGTTAGCAATGCATAGGTAGCGTCCTGATTGTCATTGGTAGCGTAGCAAAGTGTGTCCCTGGTATTGGCAAAGTGTGCTTCCACCTGTTCAGGGCGAAGGCTGTAATGCCTGATCATGACGTTCTTTAGGAAATCCGCAATTCCCTGGGTGTCAGATGCCAGCATGGTGGTCTGATTGACCACCCCAATACGCTTTAAATCCTTATCGGGATTAAAATCTTTTGAATACTGTCCCTCAAAATCCTCGAAAAACTGATAAGCGGGCGCAGATCCGGTGATGTATTTTGCCAGTTGCTCTGCCTGCCTCATATTTTCGACCACCACTGTTGGCGCATTTTCTTTACTATGAGAAAACGTAGCCCGGGTTTCTTCGTGATTAGGTTTTCCATGTACTACGATCGTGTAGTCCTTCTCCCCGATTTGTGAAGCGCGGTTCCAGACCTTTTCTACAAATGGGCATGTCGTATCGTAAACAAATGAATTGATCCCCAGCTCAGCCAGTTTGTTCTGATTTTCAATGGTGGTACCAAAGGCAGGGACGATTACGATATCTGTCGTCGTCAGTTCCTCCCAATTAATCAGCTGGGTTCCTTTGGTGTCCATGATAAAGCGCACGCCACGGTCTGTAAGGTCCTGGTTTACGTCGGGATTGTGAATCATTTCGCTTAGCAAGAAGATACGTTTGTCGGGATTCTCCGAAATGGCCTTATAGGCAATATCAATTGCGTTTTCGACACCATAGCAAAATCCGAAATGGCGTGCAATCAAAAACTGGACAGGGCCAAAATCCAGCAGCGTAGGAGCATAATCACGTTTCAGCTTGTCATTTTTACGGCGGAATTCCTTGATCGGTGTAATGATGCGGCTCCGGTAAAAATCAGGAATATTGAACGTTTTCATGTACTAAATTGGTAGATTGCAACTGACAAAATAGGATATTTTAGTGCCAATATTCAAAGATATACCAGCCTTTTTTAACAACAATCACTTGTAACTCTTTGTTCGAATGCGAATTTTTGGAAAAAATACCTGTACATGGTGCAACATGTAATATCTGGTGTTGTCTTTACCTCAGAACGTTCAAAATCTAAACCTTCTGCTTGAAAACACAAATTTATCCCGACCGGCATGTCGAACTGGTGGAGCGTTGTAAACTCGGTGAGCGAAAGGCACAGTACGAGTTATATAAGCATTACTCAAAGGCCATGTTCAACATTTGCATGCGGATTTTGAACCATATGGGTGAGGCGGAGGACGCTTTGCAGGAGGCTTTTGTGGATGCATTCACAAACCTGCACCAGTTCCGTCAGCAATCGACTTTTGGGGCCTGGCTGAAGCAGATTGTGGTCAATAAGGCGATCAACCATATGAGGAGCAGAAAGGTGAAGTGGGTTGAAATGGATGAATTTCAGGAAACGATTGAAGGTAGCGACCGGAATGAAGATTCGTTTGGACTCGATGAAAGCGATACGACGCTGGAAGTGGAACGAGTGCGGAGTACAGTGCAGAAACTGCCTGATGGGTACCGGGTTGTTTTAAGCTTATATCTTTTTGAAGGTTATGATCACGAGGAAATAGGGGAGGTGCTTGGGATCAGCGAAACTACGTCGAGGACGCAGTATATGAGGGCGAAAAGGAAATTGGCGGAAATGCTGGTACGATAATGTTAGTAATTAAATAATTGATTTTGAATGTTTTACTTAAACCTTTGCGGATTTGAAAAAATTATTTACACTTGACAAGTTAATGAATCTATGAAAAATTCTTCTGATAAAAAGGATCGACTGGAGCGGTTTGTACGTGATAATAGGGATGGTTTTGATGCTTTCTTACCGCAGGATTCTTTGTGGAGCCAAATTGAGGCCCAACTTCATCAAGAGATTCCGGTAGTTCCTGAAAAGTCCAAAAAAAAAATTAGGCGATTAAACAACCCCTATTTCGACTGGCGAATTGCTGCCGGTGTTTTTCTGGCTCTTGGAATAGGATTTTTGGCTTACCTCAATAATGAATACGGCATTACCCGTGATCCTCGCGTGGCATTAAAAGTACCCACCTATGCCCGAGAATTCAATCAGTATAATGTTGCAATTGACCAAAAAAGGGAGGAGATCATCAAACTGGCCCGGAATAACCCGGAACTGTACAAAGATTTCGCAGCTGATTTGGAAAGTCTGGAAGTAAGTTACCGCAACTTACGGTCCAACTTATCGGATGCTCCCAACCAGGAAGCATTGCTGGAAGCCATGGTCCAGAACCTACAGTGGCAGGTTGACCTACTCAACCAACAGTTAGATATTTTGCAACGAATTAACAAAGTGAAAAATGACAACAATAAAGAGAACGACAATACACCTGTTATTTAGTCTGGCGGTCATTTTGCCACAGGTTGTATCCGCAATAAACCCCGGGCTCGAAGATCCCGATCCCAAACAAAACGGGTTGGTTGAAAAGCGACGGAATATAGTTAAGGTCTTCGATGTAAAAAGCAATGACTTGCTTACGGTTGACAATCAGTTCGGACAGGTCAAAATTAACTTGTGGAATAAGGAGGAAATCAAAGTTGAGATCATCGTTACAGCCAATGCTCCGTCGGATGAGCGGGCTTCGGATTACCTTGGGGCGGTAACCATCGAAGAAAAACGGGTAGCGGGTAAAATCAACCTGATTACGCATATCGACAGAAGCAGGTTTGGAAACAATGGCTGGAACAATAAAAAAGGAGATAAAAACTTCATCCAGATCGATTATACCGTCTATATGCCCAAAGAAAACGCGCTGGTTGTCAGGAATAAATTCGGGAATACGGATATTCCGTCGTTCCACGCTCCTTTGGTTATTGATTCCAAATACGGAAATTTCGTGGCCAATTTGCTGGATAACGCAGATAATACGATTGACGTGAGTTACGGGAGCGCCAAAATTGGTAAAATGGATGGTGGCAAGCTGGAATGCAAATATTCGAATCTGACGCTGGACCTGGCCAAAGACGTCCTGATCAACAATAAATTTGGCGACTTGAATATCGGGGATGTGATTAATCTGGATGCGGATATTGATTACTCCGGCGCCAAAATTGGTACGATCCGCGGCTCAGGTAAGATCAAGCTGAATTATTCGGGAAACTTCAAAATCAACGAATTGACCAATTCTGCTCAAAATATAGATATTCAGGCTGCTTATTCGTCGGTTGTTCTGCCTGCAGAAGCGAACCAGTTCAATGTTACAGTGAGTTACGGGAATTTTACTTACCCGGCCAGCAATGTGAACTTTTCCATGCAGCCTGCAAAGGATAGCAAGGGGTACAAAATGAAACAGTACCAAGGTAAGATAGGGACCGGTTCGGGTACCAAAATTACCGTGAATTCCAAATATGGGGACGTAAGGCTTAAAGAATAAGGTTTAGCCTATTCTTCGAGGAGCACATTGTATTTGAAATCCATTGGGTCAAAAGCATCAAATAGCTTTTGAATGAAACCCGGATCATTAATGTAGAAATTTAAAAGGTTATCATAACGTTCCTGGGCGATTCCGTTCGGGAACAATTTGTTTTTAAGCCCCAGTAATTGATCAATTTCTGACTCGTGATTGCGTTCCTCCGCTTTTATGATCCGTTTTTCCAGATGTCTCAACGAGTTAAGCAGCCGGGTTTGCTCAGCTTTAACGGCACCAAGCATCGTTTGATCTACGGCTACTGCCTTGGTAAGGATTTCCTCAAAGATCTGGCTAAAAGCGGCTTTCTGTTCTTCCAGTGTGAGAACATGCTCAGAATTTCGTTCGATAAAGGTCTTGCGTAATGCGACCTCGTCCATGAATAGATCTTTGAAATTGATCCTGAGCTTCTGTGCCTTTTTGCATTGATGACCATTGATATACAGGGCAAAGTTCCTTGGCATCAACATGGGAAATGGAACTTCGAAATGGTCGAAGACACCTTTCAGCTGCATCCAATAAGGCACTTCTGACGGTCCACCGATATACGCAAGATTGGGGAGGATAATTTCTTCGTATAAAGGTCGTAAGATCACATTCGGACTAAAATATTCCGGTTGTTTTTCGGCGAGATTCAGGATTTCTTCCTTTGAAAATGTGATATCTGTATTCAGTACTTTGTAAGTATCACCCTCTTTGACGATGCGTTCCCGAAGGTCGTCGTTCAGATAAAAAAGATTGATTTCCCTTGCATGGAGCGGAGTATGATATCCCAGGGAGTTGAGCTTGGTAGTGGTTTTGGTAACCAGCTTCTCGGAAACTGACCCCGTAAGTTCTTCGCGAATAACCGGGAGGAAGTGGCGTTTGAGGTCCGTGTGATCTGCATCGATACTGATCAGGCCATATGGCCCGAATAATTCGTGCATATAACATCGCACTGCATTGGCCAAAGTATCATTTTCGAGGTAGGCTTTTGCAAACAGCAGCGGTTTGTCCGGAAGGCGTTTTAAAATGCCTTCCAATTCTTTCGGGTTCAGTCTCCCTACGGCGCCCTGGTGTTCGCCAGTCCATTTATGCGTCTGACCAAAAAGATGGAAAGATGCTATTTCTTCAAAATCATGATCCTCTGTAGCCATCCAGTAAACCGGTACGAAATCATTTTCTGGATATGCCTTTTTTAAGGCTTTGGCAAGATTGATCGTGGTGACAATCTTATAAATAATGTAAAGGGGCCCGGTAAAAATGTTAAGCTGATGGCCGGTTGTAACAGTGAAAGTGGTTTCTTTCAGGAGTATCGAAAAATCAGGCAGATACGGCAGGCCTTTATATTGCGCAGTCAAAACGTCGACGAGCGTTTTGCGCTTTTCGAGATCAAAATTGTTCTTGTTGACTATTGCTTCTTTTGCATTCTCTAAGCTTGGAAAAACACTATAAAATTCGTCCAGCGCAGGTTTCCGATCCAGATAATCAAGGAGTAACGCAGGAAACTGGCCTGTTGAACGCAGATCCACGGAATGCTGGGTCATGAAAGGTGGTTTTTCAGTAGCTAGTAGAGAATCCAACGCGATGATTTCGATTTTATGCAAAGAACCTCCTACCTAACGTGAAAAGCCGGGAATTTGGTTTCCCAAAATTGCGCAATTTGAGTTAGAATAAAAAGGCTAAAAAGCGTAATCGTTTTTTGCAATCATGTCGTCGGCAATCCGTCGCCGGGCATCTTTCAGGTTCATCGGTTCGATTTTAGTAAACCTCTTGAGACCCATCAGCATAACACGTAATTCATCGCTTTCGGCAAAGCTGGTAATGGCAGATCTTCCAGCCTGGTTCACTTTTTCAACCGCCCGGTTCAGGTAGATCAACACCATATCCTTCTGCAACGTATTTGCTTCTGCTCCAAGCAATTCGATCCGTTTTTCAACACGGAGCAAAACAGATTCGGCGGCATAAATTTCAATCACCATGTCTGCGAGGTTCATGATAATTTCCTGCTCTTCGGACAGCTTCATCATAAATTTCTGTACCGCCGAACCAGCAACCATTAATGCTGCTTTTTTAAGATTTTTGATCACCTTCTTCTCAGCCGCAAAAAGTGTTTCGTCTTCCTCCATGCTGAAATCTGGGATAGACATAATTTCCTTTCCCACCGCCGTAGCCGGCCCCATGAGGTCCAGCTGACCTTTCAATGCTCTTTTTAAAAGCATATCGACGACCAGCATCCGGTTTATTTCATTAGTCCCTTCAAAGATTCGGTTGATGCGGCTATCGCGGTAGGCTCTCTCCATGGGGGCATCTGCCGAGTAACCCATTCCTCCGTAAATCTGAACGCCTTCGTCCACTACATAATCCAATACCTCAGAGCCATGCACTTTCATAATGGCACATTCAACGGCCAGTTCTTCCAATGCTTTTAGTTTGGATTCGGAATCGGACATTCCTTTTGCCTGGTAAGCAGAAATCAGGTCGTCCACGTTTTGACCGACCCGGTAAGCTGCCGATTCTGTGACGAACATGCCCACAGCCATTTCTGCCAGTTTATGTTTGATTGCTCCGAAACCCGAAATAGCGGACCCGAATTGTCTGCGTTCGTTGGCATATTGAATAGCCTGCCGTGCCACCCGTTTGGCACCACCCAATGCCGCGGCTGCAAGTTTAATACGACCGATATTCAGAATATTAACGGCTATTTTAAACCCGTTTCCACGCTCAGAAAGCATGTTTTCAACCGGGACCAGACAGTCGTTGAAAAATAATTGACGGGTATCCGAACCTTTGATACCCATTTTATGCTCTGGTTCATTCATCGTGACGCCACCAAAGGATTTTTCAATAATGAATGCCGTCAGGTTCTTATCAGTTTGCCCGCTTTCCTCAACTTTTGCAAAAACGATCAGTACATCTGCAAAGCCACCATTCGTAATCCACATTTTTTGTCCATTGATCGCGTAATATTTCCCGTCGTCAGTCAGTTTTGCTTTCGTCTTTCCCGAATTGGCGTCTGATCCGGAATCGGGTTCGGTAAGGCAATAAGCAGCTTTCCATTCGCCAGTAGCCAGTTTGGGCAGGTATTTGGATTTTTGTTCTTCGTTTCCGTAATAAAGGATAGGCAGGGTACCGATGCCGGTATGTGCTGAAAGTGCCACGGAGAATGAATTCCCGGCGCCAGTAGCCTCTGCAACCAGCATCGAGGTATTGAAATTCATCCCAAAACCGCCATATTCCTCCGGAACCACCGTTCCCAATAAGCCCAGCTCACCAGCCTTGTCCATCAGCCCCGATATCAGTTCGGGGCTTTTAGCGTAATCTATTTCGTCCAATCTTGGCCATATCTCTTTGCTTAGGAAATCCTGGCAAGTATCTGCAATCATGCGCTGCTCTTCGGTAAACTCCTCGGGAATAAAAATTTGAGATGCTGCTGTTTCCTTAATCAGGAATTCTCCTCCCTTAATAGATTTCTTGCTTGCTTCTGCAACGGCCATATTACTGGATTTTTGGATCTGTTATTAAAAGGTATGCTTGCATACTAATATCAAAGCAAATATAAATTATAAGCGCCCATTATGCATGCGTACCATTATCAAAAAGATGGAAAAGTTGGACTGACGACGGCTTATTTTTTGAAAATTCTAAATTGCTTCAGCAGCGCCCCCTTGGTTTCGAGCCGGACGAAATAGATACCCGAAGGAAGTCCCAGACCTGAAAGGTTGATGTTAGCCAGATTGTCGGAGGTTAGGACGTAGTTTTCCGGCAGGGACATTCTTTTTCCTGAGGCTGTCACAATTTCATATTTGAGACTATCGGCAGGCTGGGTTTCCGGCAGTTTGATATTCAATATTTCTTCTACTGGATTGGGATAAAATGCCCAGTCGGGCATATCCTTGGTAATGTTGACAGTTCCCTTGTAAGATATACTGAACTGGATCGAATTTGTCACAATCGCAGAATCTTGCTTGGCGGCGGTGACTGTCAGCGTGTAGTTGCCCACATACGGGGCAAACCCTAACTCATCTTCATAAAGTGCGTAAGGGAAAGTAGAGGTTGTGGATTTTTTTCGATACGGGCCGTTTAAATCGAAAGTAACCTGATCATATTCGAAATTTCCGTAGGCGTAGATATTGAGCAATGGCGGCAACGAATCATAAGGAAGAATGTCGTCACCGTCCAGATTCCGTATCACACTCTGATCCACTTTACTTCCTCCTTTGACCAATTCAAAACGCAATGCCGGGATTTGGACCAGGATAATAAACGGAATTTCGACATACGCCCCGCCGTTATCATAGGCCCTAATAATCAAGGCGTACTCGCCTTCCTCGGTTGGGGTTCCGGAGAAAACATTCAATGCGAAATTCAACCAGGAAGGACGGTTAACGACCTGTATAGATGAAATATAACCGTCGGGATCCCCAAAAATGTTAGTAGGCAGAATATAATTGAATGGCATATTAATCTGTGCGTACTTGATCGGCAGGTTGCTGCTTGCATAAGGCGGAGCATTCAGGAATTGTGGTTCCACAACACGGATGGTAAAATAAGTTTCCACAAAAGCATTGAGGTCGTCATAAGCTTTGAGAATAATGCGGTATTCTCCTAACTGTGTGGGAGTTCCGCTTAACACGCCATTGGTGAATTTAAGCCAGGTCGGTAGTTCGCTGGCCTCGATTTTTGTTACCGTGCCGTCGCTATCTTTAAATGCACCATTTGGGATGGTGATGCTGAATGGCTTGTTGACGGCGACCATTTGATTGGAAAAATTGCTATCCACAGTAGGTGGTTTATTGGCATTTTCCCTGGTGTCGACGCGGATGGTAAAAAATGCTTCTGCCGAACCGCCTTCGTCGTCAATTCCCTTCACCGTAATTCTGTAGTCTCCTAATACACTGGGTTTACCTCTAAGGGTTGCCCCGTCGTACTGCAGCCAGGCAGGCAATGCGCCAACTTCAATTTTGACGATTGTTCCGTCCACATCCGAAAAGGTATCGATAGGAAGCTTGTAAGCAAAATCTTTATTGACTGGAATGATCTGCATGGGCACAGGCCGGAATACGTATGGCATGTAATTAGAGGCATCCTTCCAGTAATCGGGCGACAGCAAGTCTTCCTGCAAATGGATCAGTACTGGTTTTGGAGCGGCGGGGTTGGCATACGCTCTTTTGGCCCATTCGTCATAGATGACAGCGCTTGCCCCTTTTTTTTCAACAGCGGCGGAGAGTCGGTAACTGACCGAATCAGTATAGGTAATGACGGGGATCGGTAAATTGAGCCAGGCAGCAACGGCAGGTCTGATAAATGCTTCGGATCTCGACATCTGGTCAGCCGTTGAAATAACCACGGCGACAACATTTGCACCCTGTCCAAAATTTTCGTTGATCTGTTTGGCGTGTGCATTATTATCAATGTAAGAACTTACAAATAGCTCGTTCGCAGTGATGAAACTTGGAGGCGCATCACTTTTCAGAATGTCGACTGACCATCGGTGATCGTGGGAAATATTATCATTTACTTTGATACCGTCCGATTTGACATTTAGATCCCTGAAACCCAAAGTGCCTCTTAATACCGAAATTTCATCGAAAACCGAACCATAATCCGACACAAATTTGATAGCAGGATCAATGGATTTAACCGCATCGATCATTTGCTCCATGTATTTCTTGAATACAATGTGCCGGTATATGTACCAATCTTTGCCATATCGCTGCCTGAAAGATTCCCCCGGGTCCCAGGCGGTTGCCGGCGGATTAGCATCTTCAAATTTTTTGAATGTGGTTCCCCAAAGAAAATTAAGACGCTCGATTTTAGTGTAATGTGACTTTAAAAAGGCCTGGAAACCCAAAGTCATGGATTTGGAATAGTCATACACCGCTGAATTTTCTTTCCCGTTTGTGATCAGGTTACCAGGATATTCTCCTTCCTGGGTTGACGTGTTGGTAACAGATACATATAAAAGCTTCTTACTGGTAAGCAGATATTTATAGCGGTTAACGGTTTCTTTCACGAAAGCAACTCCTTTATCAACGATCGGCTGATTGTCGAACCCAAAAAAAGTATCCCCGTAACCACTGTTCAATGGCAGGTTTGAATGACTGAACTGGCTGTCCGAAACCTCCCAAAAACCTTTAATTCTGGTACTATAGCGCCCGAGATGAATGCGGAGGGCCACTTTCATCCCAAGATCGGTTGCGATCTTGATCTGTTCATCGTATTTCGCCCACTGCGGTGTTTCGGTAGGCGAACTAAAATAAACCTTATCCCAGGGAATAGTAATGTAAACGGCATTCATGCCGTATTGGGAAGCGGTCCTGATCAGATCTGGCTCGGGGCCGCGATTGTCCGGATCTGTCAGATTGAGAAGCATCAGGGCGAGATATCGTTGTGAATCGATCTCAGTTGTTCCCTGGGTTGTTTGTGCTGAAAGGGGCGATAAAAGCCAGCCCCAGCAAACAAGAAAAAGCAATACCTTGGTAAAAAAATTAAAAATACGTGTTGAGTTCAGCATGCTAACTGTTTTTGCCAATTAACTTAATCCATTCATTGTAACCATTTTCTACATTGAACTGGCTTGCCACCGCGATGCTTTTTGAACTGTCAGTCGTAACTTCTCCGGTCATCACCGAGCGCATTGCTTTAACCATTTGTCTTACACTCAGATCATCAGTGACTACTCCCATTCCTTGCTGAACAAACTCGGATACACCTCCGGAGGGGAACGACACAATGGGCTTACCTAACAACGCGGCTTCAATCATCACCAGTGGGAACGGATCCTGACGGGAGGTGAGCAAAAATCCATTTCCAAGGTTAAGATAATTATAATAATCTTCTTTTTGCTTCCCGGCAAGATGAATTTTTGTGGCAGCGCGGGAGTTCAGGCACCGCTGCTCCGTATAATAAACCATCCCGTCGTCAATCCGGGCACCTACCCAAATCAAATGGACATTCGGGTCATTCAACTCTTCCGCAATGTCAGGCAGGAAATCGAAGCCTTTTCTTTCAGAAGTCATTCCTGATAAAACCCAAATAAAAGCTTTCTCAGGGATACCCAGTTTTTTCTTTAACTCTATAGTCCTTGCCTCATTTTTCTGAATGAGCGATTGGTCTATAAATGAGTAAAGCAGCCCTACATTTTTTCCTCCCGCGTCCTGGATGGATTTGCAGGTAGTTTGAGAGCAGCCAATCAGTAAATGGGAATAATCTACGATACTTTTAAAGTCTGGTCCGCTCAGATAAGCATAGGTAAGCGGCATTTCATGAAAATGCGTGATGACTTTGATAGCAAATTCTTTTGCGACAACAATCGTTTCAGGGATCATGGTCGTGTTGACATACCAAAAGTCCGCCTTGAATTCCCTGGCTAGTTTCCTCAGGTATTTCAGTGTAGGGTTGATCCCGATATGAAAAGAGATTTTTTGTAAAATATTGAATTGTCTTGGGGCAATATAAACAGGGATATCTGCAGGGAAATCTTTCAGGAGTTCTCCATCGGCAAAGCTGACGATGCCTATATCGAAACGGCTGCGGTCTATCTTTTGTAGAATATACAGCAGCATCATTTCTGATCCTGTCCGGGTAGCATAGGGTGTGAAGAAGAGTATTTTTTGTTTTTCCGTATTCATCAAGAGGCGGTTAACAGATCTATGTTTTCGTGTGGTTTTATCTTAAAGATTCCTTCTTTCAAAAATAGGGTTTTCCAAAAGTATTTCAGAAGTACGCTGGTTTTTCGGACATAGATGCGTTGCGTGTCAAGTTCTGAAAATGGATTGCCGCTACTTTTCAGGTTAAACAGCATTTTCCACACAAAAACGATGGGTATCATAAAAAGGTAATGCGAGATCAGCAGCAGGTACTGGAAAACGCCGTATTGTTTCCGCACCCACAGAAAATTAGATACCTGCATCTGCGTGCTGAACCTGTTGATCCATGAAATCCTAGTGCGACGGAATGGATTATCATTTTCAAGATGGATGAACTTGCAATCCTGAAAATAGCAAAGCTTGCCCAAAGCAGCCAGCCGGCCGGACCACTCCACATCTTCGCCATACATAAAGAAATCCTTGCTGAAACCTCCCGTTTTTTCATATCCTTCACGCCTCACAAAAATAAAAGCTCCCACCAGCCAGTCGTACTGGTCAGGGTCTGGATAATTGGGTTCGGGGTAAAATTGTTTGATGAAACTTTCGATCAATCGTCCGGGAGGAAGGATGAAAAAGGTCCTGCGAAACTCATTGAAACTTTTATAAAATGGCATTGGCGTACCATCCGGGTAATATTGAAGGGCACCGCAAGCCATCACGTCTGGTCGCCGGTTCATCCTGTCGAAGCACCGGCCTATTACATTGTCAGTGACCAGGGTGTCAGCATTGAGCAGAAGGAAATATTTACCTTTTGCAATTGCCATTCCAGCATTATTTGCAATGCCAAAACCCGCATTCCATTCCATATCAATCCATTGCACCGCAGGAAATGCTTTCATAACAGATCCCTTACCGCCGTTTTCTGGATCATTGTCGACAATAATTATTTCAAAATTTACCCCGGTTGTGAATTGATAAATGGAAGTAAGGCAATTGATGATGAGCTGGGGGGACCTGTAATTGATAATGATGACGGATACATCCATGAATCGAGGTGTGCATGTTTGATGGGCAAAAATAAAGAATCTCCCGGGAAGATGGACAACTCTTCCCGGGAGACCGCTAAATAAGTGACAATATTACTGAACGGTTTAATTGAGCCGCTCGTAAATTCCGGCAACGCCCTGACCGCCTCCGACACACGCGGTGACCATGCCATACTTTTGGTTTCTGCGTGCCATTTCATTGATCAGCTGGACCGAAAGCCTTGCTCCGGTTGAACCCAGTGCGTGCCCTAAGGCAATTGCCCCGCCATTTGGATTTACGATTTCGGGATTGATGCCGAGTTCCTGGATAACTGCCAGCGACTGTGCGGCAAAAGCCTCATTCAGTTCGATCTGTTCAATATCTTCCAGTTTCAGGCCAGCCTGTTTCAATGCAACCGGAATAGCAGCTACTGGTCCAATACCCATAATTCGCGGGTCGACGCCTGCTGTTGCATACGATAACATTTGTGCGACTGGTTTGAGGTTGAGCTCGTTTACAAGCCTTTCGGACATTACCAGTACAAACGCGGCTCCATCGGATGTTTGTGAAGAGTTCCCGGCAGTAACCGTCCCTCCTGCTGCGAATACGGGTTTCAGCTTATTTAAAGCTTCGATATTGGTATCAGCCCTCGGGCCTTCATCCTGCGAAATGGTAGTTTCTTTAGTTTTCTTCTTGCCCGATGCTGCGTCGAAATAGGTTTCCTTTACAGTTACAGGGACTATACCATCTGCGAACCAGCCTTCTTTCTGCGCCCGTAACGCCTTTTGGTGAGATTGAAATGAAAACTCGTCCTGTTTTTCTCTTGAAATATTGAAATCCTTAGCGACCTGTTCAGCCGTCAACCCCATGCTGAGATAATAATCCGGATTGCTATGGGCAATGTCGTAATTCAATGCGGTTTTCCAGCCCATCGTAGGCACCAGGGACATAGATTCTGTCCCACCTGCGATGATGCATTCCGCCATACCGGCGTGTATTTTGGCCGAAGCCATTGCAATGGCTTCAACGCCCGAGCCACAATATCTGTTGATCGTAATTCCCGATACATTTTTCGGCAGTGCCAGCAATGCAACGTAGCGGCCCATCTGCATCCCCTGCTCGGCTTCTGGAACCGCATTTCCTACAATTACATCATCAACACGTGAAGGATCAAGTGCTGGTAATTGTGCGAGCAAATGCCTGATAACGGCAGCGCCAAGGTCGTCTGGCCGGGTAAAACGGAAACCTCCTCTTGAGGCTTTTCCAACTGCGGTACGGTATCCGGCGACAATATAAGCATCCATATTTTTGATATGATAATCAGATGAAAGGATCAGGCCTGAATTAATGGTATGCAAACATACTATCGGTAAAAGTAGCAAATATGACTAAAACAACAAACCACCGGAAAGTGGACTCCGGTGGTTTGTAATGACCAATTGCTGATGAATTTCAGAATTTTAGGACGGGATTTTACCTCCTTCAATTGCTTTGGGACGTTTTGCTATGTCTGGCATGACGATCCATAAAATAATATAGAGTAAGACAACATGGAAAGGGACTGGGATAAAAAAGGCCAAAACAAGGATGACCCTGATAACCGATACGTCTATTTCAAAGTAATCTGCAAGGCCAGAGGCTACGCCGCCAATCATTTTGTTGTTTGTATTTCTGAATAATCTGTTGTGGTTCATGGCTATGTCTTTTTATTTTCTTTTTGATGTACCAAAGGTACTGGGTGATACATAGTAGTGGTGCTTTTTCTTTACAAACGGTTGCTTTGGGTGAGAATAGGATGTATTTGATTTTGAAAAAAGTGGTACAAAAAATTAGATCTCGATTAGGATTCTCAAAGATGTTGCACAATACTATTGGCAATGAATTACCTTTGGTATTGAAAATAGGGGCTTTGCTGACAATCTGACATTTAGGTTTTTGCAGGCGTAATATTTTTCAAGGAAAATGATCGGTTAAAAACATACATTAAAATCATGTTTAAAATATTTTCAAAGCTATTTGGCACAAAATCAGAGCGGGATTTAAAAGAACTGGTCCCGTATGTTGATAAAGTCAATGCCGAGTATGCGTTGCTGGCTTCCCTATCCCATGACGAACTTCGGGCTCAGTCCGAAGGATTGAAACAATTGATCTCAGATAGGCTCAAATCCACTGATGAACAAATTGCCAGCTTGAAACAACAGGCGAGCGATGAGCCCAACGTAGATAATAAAGAAGCGATCTTCAAAAAAATAGACGCACTTGAGCTTGACCGCAATAAGGAGCTTGAAAAAGTGCTCCTGGAGATATTACCCAAAGCATTTGCGATAGTAAAGGATACAGCCCGCCGGTTCAAAGAAAATGACCAGGTAGAGGTAACGGCAAGCTATTTTGACCGTGACATTGCGAGTAGGAAATCACATATTACGATACAAGGCGATAAAGCGGTTTGGAACACGACCTGGGACGTAATCGGCCAGCCTATCAAATGGAACATGCTGCATTATGATGTGCAGCTGATCGGTGGGGTCGTTTTACACCAGGGTAAAATTGCTGAGATGGCTACTGGAGAAGGTAAAACATTGGTGGCCACACTTCCGGCATTTCTCAATGCCCTCGCAGGACAGGGGGTTCACATAGTTACCGTCAACGACTACTTAGCAAAACGGGATGCCGAATGGAACGCGCCTCTTTTCGAGTTCCATGGCATGAGCGTCGATTGTATCGATCGTCATCAGCCCAATACCATTGCCCGTAGGAATGCATATAAAGCAGACCTTACTTACGGTACCAATAACGAGTTCGGGTTTGATTATTTGCGTGACAATATGTCACGCACAACCGAAGAGCTGGTTCAACGGAAACACCACTTCGCAATGGTGGATGAGGTCGACTCCGTTTTGATTGACGATGCGCGTACGCCATTGATCATCAGTGGGCCTGTTCCCCGCGGCGATGAGCAGGAATATCTGGAACTGAAACCGCGGGTTTCGAAAATCGTTGAGGCTCAGAAAAAGCTGGCGATGGATTTTCTGAACGATGCAAAAAAGAAAATCGCAGCCGGAGATAAAAAAGAAGGTGGTTTGGCACTGTTCCGCGCGCACCGCGGTATGCCCAAGTACAAGCCATTGATCAAATACATGAGCGAATCGGGTATTAAGGCCCTGATGCAGGAATCGGAAGGGATACACCTTGCCGAGAATCAGAAGTTGATGCCAGTAGCTGACGCGCCGCTTTATTTTACAATTGATGAACGGCACAACAGTATTGAGTTAACGGAAAAAGGAATTGATTTCCTTACCGGGGAATCAGAAGAAACCAATTTCTTCATTTTGCCGGATATAGCTGTAGATCTGGACGCTATCGAAAAGGACCAGTCGTTGAACGAGCAGGAACGTGTGATCAAAAAAGAAGCACTTATCCGCGATTATTCTGTGAAAACAGCCAGGATCCATACCGTAAACCAGCTTTTGAAGGCATTTACGCTCTTCGAGAAAGATGTAGAATACGTGATCATGGACGGAAAAGTGAAGATCGTGGATGAGCAGACTGGTCGGATCATGGATGGCCGTCGTTACTCCGACGGTTTGCACCAGGCTATTGAAGCAAAGGAAAATGTTAGGGTAGAGGATGCGACACAAACCTACGCGACCATCACCCTTCAGAATTACTTCCGAATGTATCACAAGCTGGCTGGTATGACGGGTACAGCGGAGACAGAAGCGGGAGAATTCTGGGAGATCTATAAACTGGATGTTGTATCGATTCCCACCAATGTTACTGCAATACGGAAAGACCAGGAAGATAAGGTATATCGTTCGGTTCGCGAAAAATACAATGCGGTAACCGACGAAATTGTAGAACTCGTTGAGGCTGGGAGGCCTGTTCTGGTAGGTACCACCTCCGTTGAGAATTCGGAGATTATCAGCAGGATGCTGACCCTTCGCAAGATTCAGCACCAGGTTTTAAATGCCAAGCAACACCAACGCGAAGCAGAAGTGGTGGCGGAAGCGGGTAAGCCGGGAACAGTAACCATTGCGACCAACATGGCTGGTCGTGGTACTGACATTAAGCTGACTCCCGAAGCAAAAAAAGCAGGCGGGTTGGCGATCATTGGTACCGAAAGACACGAAAGCCGTCGTGTTGACAGGCAGTTGCGCGGTCGTTCAGGTCGCCAGGGTGATCCGGGGTCATCGCAATTCTTCGTTTCTCTGGAAGATAACCTGATGCGTTTGTTTGGTTCGGATCGCATGGCCAAGGTAATGGACCGTATGGGATTGGAAGAAGGAGAAGTGATCCAGAGCAGCATGATTACCAAGTCCATCGAACGCGCTCAGAAAAAGGTGGAGGAGAATAACTTTGGAATGCGTAAACGTCTTCTTGAATATGACGATGTCATGAACTACCAGAGGGATGCGATTTATACCCGCCGCAGAAATGCATTGTTCGGAGACCGTCTTGCGGTGGATATAGCTAATACCTTGTATGATGTAAGCGACGAGCTTGTAAATACTGCCGGAAGTTACGCCGAACTCGAACTCGCCGTAATCACCACGCTGGGCATGGAGCTTCCATATACGGAAACAGAGTACAACTCGCTTAAACCTGCCGACCGTTCGCAAAAATTATATGAGGCGGCTGAAAAGCAGTATCAGGACAAAAACAATGCAATCGCTCAGAAAGCATTGCCTGTTTTACGCTCCATTTATACAGATCGTGGGGCGACAATATCTGAAATCATGATTCCTTTCAGCGATGGTATCCGCCAGACTGGCGTAGTCGTCAATCTGAAAAAGGTACTCGACAATGAAGGGAAAGAAATGACCCATGAAATGGAAAAAGCGATTGTCCTTTCGTTGATTGATCAGGAATGGAAAGAACATTTGCGTGAAATGGATGATCTGAAACAATCTGTTCAAAATGCAGTTTTTGAGCAGAAGGATCCTTTGTTAATCTACAAATTTGAATCTGTGGAGCTTTTCAAACGCTTCCTGAGCAAAGTTAATTTTGATATGATCTCCTTCCTGATGAAGGCAGATATTCCTCAGGAAGAGGCAGTTCCCGCAACCGCGGTTCAGCAGACAGTTCGCCGTCCTGCGCCGACTCCGGCTTTGCATACCAATCGTGAAGAGGATTTCGACTTGAATATGGATGGACCCGGTGAGTACGCCCGTCCGGAATCTGCTACCAAGGCACAGCCGGTGCGCACTATAAAAATCGCGGATAGGAACCAGAAAGTTTCGGTGCAGTACCGCGACGGACGGATCCTGCGGGATGTGAAATTCAAAAAAGTGGAGCAGGAAGTGAAGAATGGGGAGTGCGTGGTCATTGAATAAATGGCGATACTGACCATCTATAGTAAATTTACAATGCTGCCCCGGCTTTCGAAAATCGATTGTCGGGGCTTTTTCTTTGACAGTAAATCAGTATTTATACGATATTTGCAGCCAAGGTTCGACCATCACAAAAACATCAAACTTGCATGAAGCTGCATAGAGAAGGATATGCAATCATGGCGATTACAGCCATTATATTGATACTGATAAACTTAGGGATCAATTATCTCTTGCCGGAGGGTTATTGGATTCCCAGGTTGGTGTTGATTGGCAGCATCATCATTTTTTTGCTCATCGTTCAGTTCTTTCGCGTGCCTGCCAGGACCGTGCATAAGAGTGACAAACAGATTGTAGCGCCTTGCGACGGGAAGGTGGTTGTGATTGAAGAAGTGGTTGAGACCGAATATTTCAAAGGCCCGAGAAGACAAATCAGTATTTTCATGTCACCGCTAAATGTGCACGTCAATTGGAATCCAGTGAGCGGTGTGATCCAATATTTCAGATACCATGCAGGCCTTTACCTTGTAGCATGGCATCCCAAGTCCAGTACGGACAACGAGCGTACCACTGTAGTAATTCGTACTGTCGAAGGCATTGACATATTATTCAGACAAATTGCGGGAGCCGCAGCACGTCGGATCCGCTGGTATGTGAAAGAGGGGGATAAGGTAGAACAAAGTACCGAAATGGGTTTTATCAAATTCGGTTCACGGGTGGATATCTTTGTTCCGCTTGATGCTGAAATCAAAGTTAATCTTCAGGATAAAACGGTTGGAAGTGTTACCGTTCTGGCCGAACTGAAATAACAAGCCCTGGCATTACGGCCTGAGGGTGCCAAGCCATTCTCCAATCTGTGCAAAAAATCCAGGAACAGAGTCGGGATACACGACTGCCATAAATAGCATCCCAAAAATGGCTCCATACATATGGGCACTATGATTCACGTAGCTGGTACCTTTTCGCGCTTCATAAAATGAATAGCCCAGAAATAGAATTCCGAATATAAAAGCCTTCATTTTTATAAAGAAGTACAAAGCAATTGTCATCGTAGGCGCAAAAAGAATTGCGGCGAAAAGTACCGCTGAAACGCCTCCGGAAGCACCTAGTGAATTGTATTTGGAGTTATTGCGGTGCTTTAAAAAAGTCGGAATATCGGCAACAACAATTCCGGCGACGTACAGGAACAAATAGTAAATGGTGCCGTTCATCCCGAAAAGCATCGCAAAAAGCCTTTCAATCCCCTCGCCTACAAACCACAAGCTAAGCATATTGAATATCAGGTGGCCGAAATCGGCATGCACAAATCCGGAGGTGATAAAGCGGTAATATTCATTGCGATGGCTTACGCGGTATGGATTCATGATCATTTTATCCATAAAACCGTAGTTATTCAGCGCGTAATAGCTGATTCCGCAGGTAATGATCACAAGTATGAGGGTAATTGACATAAATTCTTCGTTGTTTTTGATTTTGTTACTTATCCCTTTCCACCAATTGTTTGACGAAATCCAGCAAGGGTTGTTTTCTTGAATCTTCGATTTTTAATTCATTGAGACTGGCCAGGCCTCTGGTAAAATACGCATTAATTTTTTCTTCTGTAAATGACCTTATTCCAAGCTGTTCGTAAATGTCCCTGACGGCAGCCACCTTTTCGTTATTGTTGAAATCTTCCAGGCTTAACCAGCTTTCCAGCTTGTTTTTCAAAGATCCTTCCGCTTTAGACAATGCTTCGATCAGCAAAAACGTCTTCTTGTTCGCAATGATATCGCCGCCAACCTGTTTACCAAATTTGGAAGGATCGCCATACACGTCCAGCAAGTCATCTTTGAGCTGAAAACCTATTCCCATATTTTCACCTGCCGCGTAAAGCAGCTGAACAGATTCATCATCTGCCCCTCCTAAAATGCCACCTAATTCCAATGCAAATCCCAATAAAACGGAGGTTTTGAGGCGGATCATTCCCAGATACTCCTCTTCGGTGACATTCCACCGCGTTTCAAAATTCATGTCCAACTGCTGGCCTTCACATACCTCTGAGGCTGTTTGGTTAAAGCGCGTCAGAACCTGCCGGAATTTTTCTTGGGGCACGTCCAGAAGCAAATCGTAGGCCCTGATCAACATAACATCACCAGACAGGATTGCTGTATTTGCGTTCCATTTTTCATGGACCGTCGGCTTGCCTCTCCGCAAAGGGGCACGGTCCATGATGTCGTCGTGCATTAAAGTAAAATTGTGAAAAACCTCTACCGCCATCGCCGGTTTGATCGCGCCCGAAAGATCGTCGGTATAAATTGACGCTGCTAACAAGGTCATTAGCGGGCGAAAACGCTTGCCGCCCAGGGCCATGATATATTGGATCGGATCATACAATTCCCTCGGATTCACTCCATAGGAATGCTGGTCAAATTCGATTTGAAGTGTCTGAAGCAATTGTTCTGGGTTACTCATTCCTGGCTAATAGCAACTGGCTCCAAAAAAGCCTTAAAATTTAATTAATGACGTATCGGTGTATCCGACTGATTTCAGATGTATGCAAAGTAGGTAAATATCCGTCTTACCGTAACATGCCTGGTTGAAAATTATGAGTTGGATATATAATTTTCAACCTTAAATATCATTTCAATACCTTTGAGCACAATCAGATTTTAGCCCCAAAACTCACCATCATGCCTTTTTACCAATATTTCAATGGCGACATGCTCCCAATCGACGATAGCGTTTTGAAGACCAACGACCTTGGCTTACTCAGAGGATACGGGCTATTTGACTATTTCAGGACATACAATGGGGTGCCTTTTCGCTGGGATGATTATTGGAAGAGGTTTGAGAATTCGGCGCGCCTGCTGAAATTACCGCTGCCTGTTTCGCAGCAGGAAACGGAAAAGATGCTGGCGGACCTGCACTCCATTTCGGGAGAACAAGATGTGGCTTTCAGGTTTGTTTTGACCGGCGGCTATGCCCCGGATAGCGTTCAGGTAGTGTATCCTAATTTTCTTATCCGTACAGAGCCTTTGCCGCAGGATAACCCTGCCGGGCGGCTGAAGGGAATCAAAGTACTGCCTTATGAGTACGTACGTGATCTTCCTGACATAAAGTCCACGAATTATGTGCATATGGTTTTGATGGCAGACGAGTTGAAACGTCAGCAGGCGGCAGATCTGCTATTTCATAAATACGGCGAGGTAAGCGAATTGACCAGAAGTAATCTCTTTATTTTTCAAGGTGATAAGCTGGTGACTTCCGACAGGAACATTTTGAGCGGGATCACAAGAAAGGTGGTACTGGAGCTGGCTAAGGGACATTTTGATGTGGAAGTACGTCCCGTAACTTATAAAGAGGTGGTTAATGCAGATGAAATTTTCACGACCAGCACTACCAAATGGGTAATGCCGGTCGTGCAGATCGGTGATTTGCCTATCGAGGGAGGATTGGCAGGAAAACGTACGCTTTTCCTTCAGGGGTTGTTCGAAAAATTGGTAGCAGACTGGGGAAAATGAAAAAGTGCTGACGCCTGGGCACCAACACTTTTCAAATGAAGTGTAATAGATTGAGTTTATTTAGGCGCAAGAGGGGAATCTTTGTTCACAATCGGCCAGACGCCTGGTTTTGGAACACTCACTCCCTTTGTCATACCCGGTGTCATGGCATCAGGTCCAAAATAGTACAAGGGCCATCCTTTATAAGTAAGTTGTTTTTTGCCAAAAACGGTAATACTGCCGAAATCCGCCTTATTCAATGCCGACGGAAGATCAGATATTTCCGCAGAGTAAATCGGCCATGAAGCGTCATGAGCCGCATCATTGGTAGTGAAATTATTATTCATGGAAGAATCCTTTGCAAAGGCATAAAGGGTTCTTCCCAGGCTGTCCACCATGAACTGGGTTTCACCGGTGCCTTCAGTCAGGTCGGACTTGTAAGACTTGCCATCCAGGCCTACCAATTGGCTGTTTGCGAGCATTACGGTATACTTGGTTTTAGCAACATACCATCTTGAACCAACACCCTCTCCTTTTACGTCCCCAGCAGCCACGTCGTCTTTGTAATAATACAGCGGCCAGCCTTTATAGGTGGTTTGCGATGTGCCGTCCGAGCGGGTAATCGTTTTGAAATCCGCTGCATTCAGGCCAGCATCCAATTTCATGGAAGCCACATTGGCTACTGCAAAAATTGGCCAGGTTGTCAGGCAGGCCCCTGTACAAACGGAGGTTCCGGTTACATCTTTGGTAAAGAAGTAAAGCGTTTTACCGTCTTTGTCGGTAAGGATTTTGCCAAGCGTTGCATTGTCTTTGAGCTGAATGTCACTTGGTACAACAGGGTCAGGAGTGGTTTCATCATCATTTGAACACGAAAGACTGAACGCCATTAGAAATCCCAGCGCCACCAGCATGCGGGAAATTGAAAAAATTTTCATGGGATTTTAAAATTATTGTTAGAGATGAATTGAATTGTCCCGAGTACGATTGAATCTTTCCGATGGTTGCGCACAAAATAAAAAAGCATAACCTCCTGGGAGGCTATGCTTCAAAAAATCAAGTTCTTGGTATCTTAACTCCAGCCTTGAGCGGTAATGGGTACGCGGCTATCAGCTTTGGTATGCAATACGATCTCCTCTTTATTGCCTGTGATATAACCGATAAAGCTTATTTTCGGATTGTTTTTGATCAGATCGTAGGAAGCCTGTGACACAGTAAAAAGCAATTCATAATCTTCACCACCATTTAATGCAGCAGTTACCGGACCGATATTTAGCTCCGACGCGGCCAGAAATGTTTGTTCATCAATCGGCAGTCGTTCTTCAAAGACGACTGCACCAACTTGCGATTGTGCGCAGATATGCAGTAAATCCGAAGCCAGCCCGTCCGACACGTCTATCATGGAAGTAGGGATCACTCCCGCTTCTTCGAGTTCGTAAATCACATCCATTCGTGCTTCTGGGCGCAATTGTCGTTGAATTACGTAATCTTTGCCTTCCAATTCCGGCTGCATTTCCGGATTGGCCAGAAAAACCTGTTTCTCCCTTTCCAATAACTGTAGTCCCAGGTATGCACCCCCCAGGTCGCCGGTGACACAAAGTAAATCGTTTGCTTTTGCGGTGTTACGGTAAGTGACCTTTCGCTTATCCACTTTTCCGAAAACACTTACGGATATCATTAAACCAGACCGGGAAGACGAAGTATCACCTCCAACAAGATCCACATTGAAATCCTTGCAGGCGATTTTAATGCCCTCGTACAACTCGTCGACTGCTTCTACCGAAAACCGGTTGCTGAGTCCAAGGTTTACTATGACTTGCCGCGGGATACCGTTCATTGCGGCAATGTCTGACACGTTGATCGCAATCGACTTATATCCCAGATGTTTTAAGGGAAAAAATGCAAGGTCGAAATGTACCCCCTCCAACAGCATATCCGAGGTCAGCAAACCAAATTCCTCACCGGTATCGATCACCGCCGCGTCGTCCCCAATTCCTCTAATGGTATCCGGTAAAGCGACTTTTATTCCTTCATTTATTCTTTTGATCAACCCGAATTCTCCCAGGCTGCTGATTTCAGTTCTAGTTTCCATGGAGCAAAATTAACCAAAAAAAGCGAAGCCACTTCCGTAAGAAATGGCTTCGCTTTTTTGTATCTGATGTGTGGAATCGCTATGGATTGGTCAAAGTGTATTCATTGAGGGTACCACCAGTTTTTGAGCTTGCTTTCAATCTGGTTAGCACCACTTTGGCGTCGTCTAATGAAGTAATCGTGTATTCAATTGTTCCACCAGTTCCGGTTGGCTGTGGATTTAAGTCTTTTAGGATCAATTTTGTATCCCCTTCCAGATCCCATGTTCCACTGAATGTTGTCCCGTCAAATTCTGTCAGCGATACTGTTTTCACACCCGAAGCGTTGGTTAATGTAAGTCTAAAACCGGAATAAGCAGGAGTAGTGTTGTTGGATCCGCCTCTTGTGTAAACTATTGTACTTCCGTGTTTGACAGATTCAGCAGTCCAGGCTTTGGCGATACGTTCAGAAACCGGTTTCACTTTCTTTTTACAACCCGTCGCAACCAATGTGAGTACCAGTATTGTACACCAAAGCAGAGAGTAACTTTTTTTCATATTTCTTTTTCATGAATTTCTTACAGAACGCCAAGTTCTTACTTTTTAGTCTTATTATCAAAATATTCATCCAAGTTCGTTTTTAATTTCAGGCCGAACGTCGCTTATCATTAAATTGCCTGCAAAAAGCATAACATGAAAGAATACACCAAAGCACAGCTGGCACTTCGGAACGGGCAGGACCGGGAGGAAATCTGGTGTGCTTATAAAGGCGTGATTTACGATGTCGCACCTTCCCGGTTATGGCGCAACGGACATCATTATGAGCACTGGGCAGGCCAGGACCTTACCAAAGAACTGGGCGATGCCCCGCATACAGACCGTGTTTTTGAACGCTTTACGATCGTCGGAAAATTGCAGCTCCTCTGAAATGCCTCCCAAAACTATTTTAATCGCGGACAGTGGGTCTACGAAAACAGATTGGATTGTAACTGGTTATGGGTCAAATCCGTATACATTTCAATCGGCAGGGATTAACCCATTTTATCAGACAACCGAGGAAATTATTCCCGTTCTGGAAGCTCAGGTTATCCCTTTTTTAAAACATAGGATCAATGCGATCCACTTTTTTGGGGCAGGCTGTGCCGATGAGAAATCAGGTAAGCCGGTTTTCGATGCATTGATGACGACCCTTCCTGCCGCGGAAGCGATAGAAGTTGCTTCCGACATGCTTGGGGCGGCAAAAGGCTTGTGCGGGCACGAGCCTGGTTTGGCATGCATCCTCGGTACCGGGGCTAACAATGCCTTTTATGATGGTCGGAAAATAGTAAAATCGATTGGCTCACTGGGTTTTTGGCTCGGTGACGAAGGCAGCGGATCCTATCTTGGAAAAACGCTTGTCGTGCTTTTTTTGCAGAATGATTTACCAGCTGATCTCCAGGAAAAATTTGCGCATACTTATCCCGAAGTCAACAGACTGTCCGTTTTGGACCAGGCCTATAAGAAGCCTTACCCCAACCGCTATTTTGCAGGATTTTCGCGGTTCATCGCGGATCATATCGAGCACCCTTTTTTTAAAAATATGGTAGGTGAAGCATTCGGACTTTTTGTTCAAAAGTATGTGTTGAAACACCAGGATGCCGCCAGATACCCTGTGCATTTCACAGGATCTATAGCTTACCATTACCAGGCAGTCCTGATCGGCGTTTTGGAGAAGTATGGATTGCAGCCTGGACTTATCTTAAGATCTCCGCTAGAAGGCCTGGTACAATATTATTCATGAAATGATAAAAACTTAAATGTCCCGACGTACCATTCAATCACTGACTGTTTTTTCGGCGCTCCTGATCATCGGTGTCGTCATTACGCAGATTTTCTGGGTAAAACAGGCATTGGATCTTCGTCACAGGCAGTTTAATCAGAATGCGCACGTGGCGTTGCAGGATGTAGCGGCTAAACTGGCCGCTGTAAATGGAGTCATGCAAACGACTAATCCTGTCGAACAGCTTTCGCCGGAATATTTTCTGGTGAACACGAATGCGACGACACAACCCGATTTGCTGGAAGTTTTCATCAAAGACAGTTTTCAAAAACACAACCTGATCACCGATTTCGAAATCGGGATTTATGACTGCACGACCAACAGAATGCGGTATGGCATGTCGTTGAGTACCAAAAACAGCGATAAAATTCCAACACCGACCTCCAACTGGATCAAGACCGACAAGTATCCCTATTATTTTGGCGTGCGGTTTCCCGAGCAGGAGACCTACTTTGCAGGAAGTATCAATGGGGCAATCTGGTCGTCGATACTCGTACTGGTGGCCGTGTCATTCTTTGCATACGCACTGTTTGTCATTCTCAGGCAGAAGCAGCTTTCGGAAGTACAGCGCGATTTTGTGAATAACATGACCCACGAGCTGCAAACGCCGATTTCGACCATCAGAATTGCGGCAGATGTACTGAATTCCGAACAAATTATTGCGCAACCTAAACGCCACAAAAGATATGTGCAAATCGTGCAGGATGAGATTTTGCGGTTGCAAGGACAGGTAGAAATGGTACTTTCGATGGCGAAAGCGGAGCGAAATGCGCTGCATCTGCAAAAGGAAAAACTGGACGCGGAGGAAATGATCCAGTCTGTCCTGATACCTTTCGAAGGAAAAATCAATTTTAAAAACAGGGCAGAAAACAGGCTGATCAAAGCCGACCCTTTCCATTTTCGTTGTATGATCAATAATCTGATAGACAACGCATTGAAGTATTCGGACGATGTGCCTGAAGTTTCAATCGAGATGTATAACAAGGGCAAATGCCTTGTTATTGAGGTAAAGGACCAGGGCATTGGAATTGCACCTGAATACCAAAAAAAGATATTTAACCAGTTTTTCCGTATTCCTTACGGCGACGTCCATAATGTAAAAGGTTTTGGAATCGGACTGAGTTATGTCAAGCAAATTGTGCGGGCGCACCGGTGGAGGCTGGATCTGCAAAGCACATTAGGAAAAGGAAGTACTTTTAAAATCTCGATTCCCCAGAAACAAGAGTCATGAAAAAAAGAATCTTATATGTTGAAGACGACCCGAACCTGGCCTTTGCGACAAAGGATAACCTGGAACAGTATGATTATGAGGTTGCTCATGCAACGGACGGATCTGAGGCTTTGAAATTTTTCGGCAGAGAGCATTTTGATATTTGTGTATTGGATATTATGCTGCCGAAAATGGATGGGTTTACGTTAGCAGAAAAAATCAGGAGTTCGGATAGTCAGGTCCCCATTTTATTCCTGACCGCCCGTGCTCTACAAGAGGATAAGATTAAAGGATTACGCCTTGGAGCAGACGATTACATCACAAAACCTTTCAGTATTGAAGAATTGAAACTCAGAATCGAAGTTTTTCTGAGAAGAAGTAGCTCCGAGCAGCCCGCCTCGTCCAAAGCGGATGCAAGCAAAATCGGCATCTATTCTTTTGATTTTCAGAAACTCACCCTCTCTATGAACGGAAGCGGGCAAAACCTTACCTTCCGGGAGGCGGAAGTTTTGAAATATTTAGCGGAGAGGCCGGATCAGGTGATACGGCGGGACGATTTGCTCAAGGCAATATGGGGAGATGACGATTACTTTATGGGCCGTAGCCTGGATGTTTTTATTTCCAGATTACGCAAGTATCTGTCGGGAGATCCGGAGATTAAGATCGATAATGTACATGGAGTGGGCTTCCGGATTCGGTGGTAATCAGGCTTTTTTGAAAATTTCTTTTAAGGTTGTTTGCTCAAAAAAAATAAATTCCGCATATTTGCACCCTCATTTGGAAAAATTGCAAGTTTATGGCTAAGGTTTGTCAAATCACAGGTAAAAGAACACGCGTTGGAAATAACGTTTCTCACGCTAACAATAAAACAAAACGTAAATTCTTCCCGAATTTGCAAAAGAAACGTTTTTTCCTTCCGTCAACAGGAGAATGGGTTACGTTGAAAGTAGCAACTTCTGCACTTCGTACCATCAACAAAAATGGTATTGAATCAACTATACAAAAGGCATACGACAAAGGAACGCTTACGTTCTGAAAAGATTTACGAGTGAATACCAAAAGGACTTCTCTTACAACGGGGAGTCCTTTTTTTCGTGGATGCAGCTGACCTATTTTACATCCGAATGTATCAATACGGAAACGTTTTTCTTCTTTTAGGATCCAATTTGGGCGATAGGGCCGGTACTTTGCGATTGGCAACACCAATGATTGCGGAAACGGTAGGCCCTGTTATCCGGCAATCTTCCCTTTACGAAACCGAGCCCTGGGGCGTAACCGATCAGCCGGCATTTCTGAACCAGGTCGCTGAGATTGAAACCGGATTGTCCCCGCAAGAGGTATTGAGCAATATTCTGGCCATCGAGCATGAGCTTGGCCGCATCCGATATGAGCGTTGGGGTGCCAGGGTGATTGATATTGACCTGCTCTATTACAAAAATTTCATTCTGGACAGCGCAGAACTCACCTTACCACATCCACGGATTCAGGATCGTCGATTTACATTGGTGCCACTTAATGAAATTGCCCCGGACTTTGTCCATCCATTAATACAAAAAACATCTCGTCAGTTACTTGCAGAATGCATGGATCATAGTAATGTGTCAAAGATATCATAAAAAAGTACTATTTTAAATGATCGCATTCATTTGCAAGGTTTGGCCATTTACTCCTTATTTTAGTCAGTTCATCATTTTTTTCTGTCATATGAAGCTGATTAACACGTGCTTTGTCGGTATTGACTAACTATTCATCATAATTAATCGACTATTTCTTAGGGGAAGCGTAAAGTGAGTTGTCACACTAAAAAGGGAAAAATTCAATTTTGCCTCGATCTTCTGAGTAAAATGGAAGGTGATCCGTCACCAGAAGTAAGGATTAACCAGTAAACAAAAGTAAAGCCCATGAAAATAAAATTATTAAGCTACTTGACACTCATCGTTCTGCTATGCGTCAGCCTGCAATCTTATGCTCAAAACCGACATACCGTTAGTGGATATGTGAAAGACAATGCGAATGGAGAAGGCTTGATCGGTGTCTCCGTTTATGTCCGTGAAGCTGAAACCGGAGTGGTAACCAATCCTTATGGATTTTATTCACTGACCCTTCCTGCGGGTACTTATACACTGGTTTTTACTTACATAGGCTATCAAAAAATCACAAAGGAAGTGCTTTTGGATGGTGATAAAACGGTCAGCATTGAAATGACTGACCAAAACAACCAATTGGAAGAAGTAACGATTTCTACCCAAAAGGAGGATGAAAATGTTCGGGGAATCGAAATGTCGGTGAATAAAGTGGAGATGAAAACCATTCGCAAAATGCCCGCCTTGCTGGGCGAAGTGGATTTGATCCGCAGCATTCAGCTTTTACCGGGGGTTACTACGGTGGGTGAAGGGGCATCTGGTTTTAATGTTCGTGGTGGCGATATTTCCCAAAATCTCGTACTGCTGGACGAAGCGCCGGTTTACAATTCTTCCCACCTTTTTGGGTTTTTCTCGGTATTTAACCCGGATGCGGTGAAGGATGTCAAACTCATTAAAGGAGGAATCCCGGCTCAATACGGAGGCAGAATTTCTTCAATCCTGGATGTGAGGATGAAAGAAGGTAATTCCAAAAAGCGCGAGATCAACGGGGGGATTGGGTCGATCTTTTCAAGGTTGACTTATGAGCAGCCCTTTGCAAAAGGAAAGGGTTCATTCATTGTAGCCGGCCGCCGCTCTTATATCGATATCCTTGCAAAGCCCTTTTTGAATTCAGACCTTAAGGACTCTAAGTTTTACTTTTACGATCTGACCGCGAAGGTCAATTACCAGCTTGGTAATAAGGATACTTTTTATGCTTCGGGGTATTTCGGAAAAGACGTTTTCGGTGGCGGTGATTTCGGATTTGGGTGGGGTAATGTAACGGCGACAGGCCGATGGAACCATATTTTTTCCAATAAGCTGTTTATGAATTTGACGGGTTATTATAGTAATTATGATTACTCCCTGGGGCAGAACCAGAATAAGCCGGACGCCAAAGACAAGTTTGATTGGAAATCCAAGATCATCAGTACCAGTATCAAGCCAGATTTTACTTTTTACATCACTCCAAATAACCAGCTTACTTTTGGCGGACAATACATTTATTACGATACCCGGCCAGGAAAAGCAGTGGCAGTTTCGGAAGGAGAAAATACAGACATCAGCCTGGAACCAAGGTATGCGGATGAATCGGCATTGTACGTGGGTAATGAGCAAAAGCTGACAGACCGGATTTCGCTCCAATACGGAGTTCGATACTCTTATTTCAGAAGCTTGGGACCGGGGACCGAATATACTTACCACGAACTAACCAAAGGACAACGCAAAGAGCCGGTATATCCGGGTACGACCTACAAAAAAGGCGACGTGATCAAGAGTTATGGGAACTGGGAGCCACGGGCGTCGGTCAACATCGGTCTCACTTCCACGGCTTCTATCAAGGCCAGCTACAATCGCACCGCGCAATACCTGCACCTTCTGTCGAACACGGCCGCCAGCTCACCTCTGGACGTCTGGACATTGAGCTCGATCAACATCCGGCCCGAGAAGGCTGATCAGGTGGCATTGGGATGGTTCCAGAATTTTAAGGATAATACCTATGAAGCTTCTGTTGAAGTTTATTACAAAAAGCTGTACAATCAGATCGACTACGTACCGGGCTCAGACCTGCTTTTGAACCAGTTTGTTGCCGGGGATCTGCTTTTCGGGAAAGGACGGGCCTATGGTGCAGAATTTTACCTTAAGAAAAATAAAGGTAAACTCACCGGCTGGGTGAGCTATACCTTGTCAAGGACCGAGCGGCTGGTCGAAACGATCAACAACGATGGCTGGTTTCCTGCAAGATTTGACAAGCCGCACAATTTCACTTCGGTAGCGATTTATGATCTCACAAAACGTCTGACGCTTTCTGCCAATTTTACGATTGCGTCGGGAACACCTGCAACTTTTCCCACGAACAGATATGAATGGGGAGGGTGGCCAATCGGCAATAATTACCAGGGTGCCAGAAATAACAACCGTATACCTGCCTACCATCGCCTCGACCTGGCCGCCACGCTGAAAGCAAAACGAAAGTTGTTCAAAGTGGGTGAAGGGGAATGGGTGTTTTCGGTGTATAACGTTTACAATCGCCGGAATGCGTTCTCGGTTTACACAAGGGCCAATGAGGATACGCCTCTTAAAACGGAGGCAGTGCGTTATTCGGTCATCGGCAACTTTATCCCTGCGGTTACCTATAATTTCAAATTTTAGCTATTAGTCTGAAAATAAAAAAGATGAAAAATTTCAAAAACATAATTCGGAATGCGGCCTGGGGCCTGGCTGCTTTATCCGTCCTGTCGCTGACCAGCTGCGAAGATGTGATAGATCTGGATACGGTTACGGGCCCAAGCCAGCTTGTCGTCGACGGCTGGATTACCAATGAGCCTGGCACACAGACGATCAAACTGACCTGGTCCGCCAGCTACTTTGATAACAGCACGCCGGAACCGGTTTTGGGAGCTACGGTAACAGTGACCGACGACCAGGGAAAAGTATACGCTTTTGAAGATTTGGCTGGTAATGGCCAGTACACCTGGGGTAAAGACACTACCGATACATTGGGGCACGTGGGAAGAACTTACTCTCTCAAGATCACCAATGCAGCCGAGGTTTATACGGCAACCACCCAGTTAAAGCGCGTCCCGACAGTGGACTCCGTAGTTTACACCAAGGATAAATTGCCATTTAAGCCTGATAAAGGTCCGCAGGAAGGCTTTATCGCTGAGTTTTATGCAAGAGACCCGGTGGGAACGGGAGATACATACTGGATCAAGCCCGTCATCAATGGAAAACCGGTCGTTGACAAAGCGACGTCGATTTCTATCGCATATGATGCGGCGTTCAGCGCCGGGGCGCCTTCGGACGGACTGATCTTTATCCTGCCCATCAGGCAGTCGATTACAACGGATTCATTGTATTCGGCTGGAGCAAATGTAGGCGTAGAGCTGCACAGCATTACCAATGAAACTTTTGAATACCTGAAGCAGATCCAGGAGCAGGCGCAAAACGGAGGGTTGTTCGCCACGCCGATTGCCAATATCAAGTCGAACGTCACTAATTCCGATCCAAAGGGAAAAGCGGCGCTTGGCTTTTTCGGCGCTTCGGCAGTAAGCAGAAAAACAACAATTATCGATCCTAAAAAAGCTCGCCCAGACGATAAGTAATTAATGCTGGCAGGACGTTGTCCACTGGTAAACCCACAGTTTGCCGGTGGATTTTTGTTATATTTCAGTTTGAAAAAGAGGATAAAATGAAAAAACTATTACTTCTGATGCTGATATGTTCGCCGGTTCTTGCCATGGGGCAAAAACGGCCAAGAGAGCTAGGCATTAAAATTGGGGTACTGCCGACTGGTAACCTGAACGCGATCACCGATGTTGCCGGCGTAAAGGTCGGGCAGGTGACACTCACTGAGGGTGCAGACATTCGCACAGGGGTGACCGCGATCATACCGCATGACGGAAACGTTTTTCAGCAAAAGGTACTGGCCGCCATGTATATCGGGAACGGATTTGGAAAACTGACGGGTTATTCACAAGTAGAAGAGTTGGGGACGATGGAATCGCCGATCGTGTTGACCAACACACTGAGCGTCCCAACGGCCGCTGATGCCATTATCGACTGGACCCTGGCACAAAAGGGGAATGAGAGTGTAAGGTCTGTAAACCCTGTCGTAGGTGAAACCAACGATGGGTTCCTGAACGATATCCGTGGAAGGAATGTACGAAAGGACCAGGTTTTGAATGCATTGGCCCAGGCTGAAAACGGCGCCGTAGCCGAAGGTAACGTAGGTGCAGGCACCGGCACTGTTTGCTTTGGCTGGAAAGGTGGTATAGGTACGTCTTCGCGTAAATTGCCTGAAAAGCTCGGCGGGTATACGGTGGGTGTGCTGGTACAAACGAATTTTGGAGGCGTGCTGACCGTAAATGGTGTTCCGGTGGGCCAGGAACTTGGGAAATATGCCTTTAAAGAATCGCTGGATAAATCTTCTGATGGCTCCTGTATGATGGTGATCGCAACCGACGCTCCCCTCGATGCAAGAAATCTGAAGAGACTGGCGAAAAGGGCCATGCTGGGTATGGCCCAAACCGGTGGTATCGCAGCCAATGGAAGCGGGGACTATGTGATTGCCTTTTCTACCGCCAACCGCGTACTGCACGAAACTGCTGAGGCAACATTCAATTCCAATTTTCTTCATAACGATTACGTCTCCCCGCTCTTCCTCGCAGCCATCGAATCCACGGAAGAAGCGATCATCAATTCCCTGTTCATGGCCAGTACCATGGAAGGTACCCAGGGGCATAAAGTGGAAGAGCTTCCTAAAGAGAAAGTCCTCGAAATCATGCGAAAGTATGGCCGCCTGAAAGAATGACGCTATCGGGAGGATCCAGGTACTAGTACGGGCAGGCAAGCGTAAGTCTACGTATTTTGTAACCGATTAGTAATAATCGGTATAGACGTATATATATAACAGTCAGTGTTATCCCCTAAGTGTTTACCTTATAGTTGAATTCCCTTAGGTAAATGCTTTCAAGAGTGGAGATAATTTGCTTAATTTTCAGGCCCTTACCCAAATCAAGTAAACTTACTTAGCTATTCCTGTACTTTACCGTGTTGACGGCGGTCAGGCCAATAGGCTACCTTTGGATTCCTAAATCTCCATATTCAACCCCGAAAATTATGGAAGCGTTAATTACTCATGCGTGCCTTGTTCATCCACACCCGTTAGAATGCGAAGCAGTAGCCGAATGGCTCAGAAGACGATCACACATTGAATTGGTAGGTAAGTGCCAAAGCCTGGAACAGATCACCCAGTTGCCATATCTCAAAGAGATCGATATCGTAGTAGTTTTTGCCCATCAGGCCGAAAAAACAGCAGATCAGATATTGAAAATTCGAAAGCTTTATCCCAAACTTAAATTTTTGTTGCTTGCGCCAAGTCCTTCCGTGGAGTCCGTGCGGGAAGTGGTGCGATCCGGAGTGTCAGGGTACATTGTTTTTGAAGCAGAGCTCGATGAATGGGAGCGTGCGATCAGGGCGGTTTCGGAAGGCAAAGTGTATTATGGCCAGGAAGTGATGATAAAGCTTGCCGAAAGCTCGGTGGACAACTATATGCAGGAGCCAACGCCCACTACCAGAGACTTCCTGAGCAAAAGAGAAGTGGAAATCCTCCGGCTGGTTGCCAGCGAATATTCTACCAATCGCATTGCAAACGAGCTGTGTATCAGCGATAAGACAGTGGAAACACATCGCCGGAACCTCTTTCACAAGTTGGGTGTGAAAAATTCAGTTGGCCTTACCAAGATAGCCGTCAGAATGGGCGTAGTGTAGTTTCTGGGTGAAATTTTTCCTGGTAAACCCTTAAAAATGGGTTTGCACTGCTTTGAAAAAATCAGGGTAAATCTTTGAAAAATCAGGGTTTCCGTCGATTGAAACAGCGCTTCTCACAGGACAACTTTGTTCGCGGATTTTAATTATGGAACTGACGAAGCGCGAAAAGGAGATCCTGGATCTCATTATGGATGAGCTAAGCTCCAAGGAAATAGCTGGGAAACTGGATGTGAGCGTATCAACTGTGGAAGCTTATCGCAGAAGCCTTTTCAGGAAATTCGGGGTACGTTCGGTAATTGGGCTGGTTAAGGCAGCCATGAAGATGTAGCATTCACCAAATTTAATTTGACATGGCAGAGCCACGCTATTTGGCAGTGAACTGGGTCGACGGGATGAAAATCTCAAGACAACATTTTGTTGAAGCAGACCACTATCATACAGATCAGATAAGGAGGGGACTGGCTGCTTTTCAGACGCCGCTGAGTTACGGCTTAGTTATTCCAACCGAGGGAACAGAATCTCTGGAAATACAGATCTTGGGAGACGCCAGCCAGCAGATCAGAATCAGGATTGGCGAATGCCGGGCCGTTTCGCCCGACGGAAGCCTTTTGGATATAACTTCATCGGATGATGTCAGGCTGGATACATCGTTAACTACGGTTCAGGACCAATACCGTCTTCCGGCAGGACAAAATATGGTGCTGTATCTGGTTTTAAGCGTTGGATTGTTTGACAGGAAACAGGTAGGTAATCCTTTGGAAAATGAGATCCCGGTCAGGCATCCGTATACTTTGCCTGCCTATCGGATCAATCTTGTGCCGTCTGAAATGGTCAATATCGAACAATGGGGTGGCCCAGGCCTGATCATTGGAAAGCTGGAATATTACAATGGTGAGCTGAAAGTCATGCACGATTTTATCCCGGCGAGCAGGACGGTCAAGAGCCATAAGGGTTTGCGTGAATGGTACAACCGCTTTGGCGGATATCTGAGTGAGATGGAAACGTATTTGTTTCGTATCATGCAAAAAATCAAGATGAAAAGTCAGAAAAGTGCATTGTCGGACAGTGTGCAGCTGATGGTGGAGCGGCTCGTCAATGTATTCGCTATGGTGAATGTGTCTTATCAAAGGCTGATTCCCTTCGAACAACCCGCCAATATGGTCGTGAGCATGGTTCAGGGCGCACAAAGCATCCGCACCTCACTGGAATGCCTGACCGACCGCGAAAAGGAAGAAGTATTGGGTTATCTGGGAGAATGGGCCGACGATTCGCCCGGGAGTTTGGAAAAACAGATCACATCCGTGATTCAAGTGGTTTACAATCATAATGATATGTTGCCCTGCCTGAAAACGATCGATACATTTTACAGCATTTGGACAGCACTTTTCTTGAAACTGAGCCAATTGGAATTCATTGGAAAACGCAAAGGACAGCAGGTATTTATCATCGAAAGCCCTGTGCACGATCCGCCGGTACAGCCGGAAAAAACAAAATCACGATGGAGCCCATTGTGAAATAGGGCGGACATTGGGGCGATGGGTATTGTGGCCCATCATTCGGGCAATCACGGGATGGAGGAGTGTGTATGATGGGCGCCGAATACCCCTATTACCCCCTATTCCGTCGGTTTTAACCGACGGAAAATGATCGGCAGTAAGCCGCTTCGCTCGGTAGAGCCGGCGACAAAGTCGCAAACAAAAGCAATCAATGACCGCCGGCTTCAGCCGACGGATTAGCACCGGAAAAAAAATGGACCCAGTCAACAAAAATCAGCGAAAAACGGCAATTGGGAAGTTCATTGGCATGTACATGCTGTCGCTTACCTTTCCGATATTGGGATTATACCTGCTGCTTCGTGTGCCAGGCTCCGTAGGCGAGTCAGAGACGAAGCGTTACAAGGGAATTGTGGATGAACAATTCCCGATGCTTACGGATACAGACACTTTGAGCAACATTTCAAGAAAAGTAATCCAGCTGGACGGCGCGTACAGCAGCGCCACCGACGAAATGTCCAAAGCGACTGCGCGTACCCAACTGGTTGATATAGAAAGCCGGATCAACAGCATTATGAGCCATTTCAATGCATTGGCCACTTCGGCAACACACGAACAGAACAAGCGGCTTTCGCTGGGAATCGCCAAGCTGACCGAAGCATTGGTGACCTACCGCCAGACAATTTCCGAGCTCCGCAGGACGCTGGACAGCAAAGGGATCGATGTGCAGGTAGTGAATGATCTGCGGAACCAAATCAACATGAAAGACCTGGAAATCAAGAGTATGGAACGTCAACTGCTGGCCGGCGCTGCTGCGGGTGGCGGCGGAGGTGGCGGCGGTGCCGATAAGGAGTTGCAAGCCAAATTGGCCCAGACACAAAAGGAACTCGACAGCTATAAATCAGGAAAATCGGGCGGCGGGGGCGGAAGCGGCGACATTGCGGCGGTGCAAAAGCAGCTGGACGAATGTTTGTCGGCCAAAAGCGGCACTGCGGTTACTTACCGGGAATGGCTGAAATATTCCGAAGCAGAGGGATACTACCAGCTGATGACCCAGGGAAATCTCAGGAAGAACGACCGAAGGGTTTACTACGACCAGGCGAAACAGATCTACGATGGACTACAGCTTTCAACAGCCAACAAGGAGATGAAAGCAAAAGCGACAGAAAGGCTTATCAGTTTACAGAAAAATCAGCCCTAGGACTACCCAACTTTCTTCCCAACTTTTCCATGCAAACCGAATCACTCAGATACGCGATCAGCGTGGCGCAATCATTGGCGCGTGAATACCGGCAGGAGCGTTTTGGCCCACCCCATTTGCTCATGGGGTTGCTGCATAACGATGTCGGCCTTGCCTCAGAGCTGGTGATGGCAGGAAAGGATATCTCCTATTTGCGTGATTGGACAGAGGTAAGACTTGAAGAAAGTCCAAAATCAGTCAAAGTTCCGGAGAACCCGCAGGCGGATAACACTGCCGCTGCCTGCCTGGAATTGGCCGAGCTGATTGCATTACAACTGAATATCGATACCAATCCACTATGCACACTGGCAGCAATACTCAAACCGGGAGTTGGGTTTTCTGCCGACCAATTAAAATCGCTGCCCGTTTCGCAGAAGGAAGTGCTGGCACTAAGCAGCCAAGACAACGCAAAACCTTCGGAAAGCAATGATTCGGAGGAAAATAGGACAGCCTCAAAGCCGACAGGCACGATCAAAACGGGCACAACGAATCTTGAAAAATACACCTCGGACAAAACGCAAAAAGCAGCCGACGGCAAAGCGGATTCGGTGATTGGGCGCGACCGGGAAATCCGTCAAATGGCTGAAATTTTGGGAAGGCGAAGTAAACCCAATGTGATACTGATCGGTGAGCCGGGTGTGGGAAAATCCGCCTTGGTGGAAGGATTTGCCAAACTGATTTCGGAGAAAAAAGTACCTCAGTTACTTCAAAATGCAAAGTTGCTGGAGGTGGATCTCGGTGCGCTGGTGGCGGGGGCTTCTTACAAAGGCGAGGTTGAAGAACGTTTGAAAGGGATTCTGAATGAAATAAAAGCTTTTGACAAAATAGTTTTATTCATCGACGAGATTCACATGTTACTGGATCCAAAAGGATCGATTGGCACAGGTGTTTCGCAATTGCTGAAACCGGAACTGGCGCGTGGCGAAATTACCGTCATAGGTGCTACTACTCCCGAGGAATACCGAAAATACATTGAGAAGGACGAAGCGTTTTCCCGCCGGTTTGAGATATTGAATGTGGACGAACCGGATGAAGCCACAGCAACCCGCATGATCGAACACATATTGCCGGTTTACGAAGCGCACCACGGTTTAAAAGTATCAGCAGGAACTGCGGCTGAGGCAGTTAAACTGTCAAAAAGATACATCAAAGAAAGGCGGTTGCCAGATGTGGCTCTGGATCTGCTCGACAGGACAATGGCCGCAATGCGCCTGATGGACGAGGTTTCGGAAACAGAACTGTCCACATTACAAAAGGATCTTGATGCACTATTAGCCATAGATGAAGCCGAGCGGGTACATGAACTGCGGTGGTTTGCAAGGCAACTTCCAAATCGCCTCAGTCCATTACTGATCGGCAAGCTGGATGAAGCAGGTGCGGAAGAGCTGGAAACCGCGGAAGGTATTCACGTCCATTTAAGTACTAAAATCGCCGCCTTGCAGGAACTGGCTGCACAAAGGTCGGAAGGTGTTGGAAAGAATGAAGTGGCAGCCGTGATTTCGCACAAAACCGGCATTCCGCTGGGGAAACTGCAAAGCTCGGAGCGGGATAAGCTGCTCGGAATTGATGAAGTGTTGAAAAAAAGGGTAGTGGGGCAGGACCAGGCCGTGAAAGCACTGAGCGAAGCGATACTGGAATCCAGATCGGGCCTGATCAAGGCAGGGCAGCCCATCGGCTCATTTTTCCTGCTAGGGCCTACGGGCACCGGTAAAACCGAAATCGCGAAAGCGCTGGCCGATTTTCTCTTCAATGATGAATCGTTTTTGATCCGGTTTGATATGTCGGAGTTCAAGGAAGAACATTCGGCAGCATTGCTTTACGGTGCGCCTCCGGGATATGTAGGTTATGAAGAGGGAGGTTTATTAGTGAATAAAATCCGCCAGAAACCGTACTCCGTAGTCCTTTTTGATGAAATAGAAAAAGCGCACCCGTCTGTTTTTGACCTTTTCCTGCAAATCCTGGATGAAGGAAAATTGCACGACAGGCTTGGCAAGGAAGGTGATTTTTCAAATGCGGTGATCCTTTTCACTTCCAACATTGGCCAGGAGCACATTGTCGCCGATTTCAATAAAGGCATCGTGCCGAAATCCAATGATCTCATGGAAATCATGGCGAAACATTTCCGCCCCGAATTCCTGGCGAGGCTGACTGAGATCGTTCCTTTCGCGCCGATCTCCGAGGATAATGTGGTCAAAATATTCAGCATTCACCTGCGCAGCCTGACGGATTTGCTGGAAAAACAGGGCATCGCATTAGAACTGACGCCGGAAGCAAGAAAGCACATTGCGATGCAGGGTTTTACGCCCAGATATGGCGTGAGGCCACTGAAAGGTGTGATCCGCAATATGCTGAGGCGGCCGATCAGCCGGATGATCATTTCCGGGGATGTGGAAAAAGGGTCGGTGATCAGGCTGAGTCTCGGCGAAAATGACGAAGTGGTTTGGGATACGCAAAAGGAAAATCAGGAAGTGGCTGCTTCCTGACATTCGGAACGTTTAAAAGTCAATCTTATGCAAATTCATTTTTTCAGAAGTGCCAGACGCTGGGATTCTGCCCTTCTGCCCATGGATGACAACACGTTCGGGCTTATTCTGCAGTTCAGGGTGAGGCTGGTGCGGGTGGAGCCGGACACACGGTTTTTCATGTCAGATACTTATGCCACCGGAAACGGCCGCCTGCACGATACTTACGGAACATTTCACCTCGATACCTGGACAAACCAGGAGTGGGAGGCTTATAAAACGAATTTTGTGAATGTGGTCCAGCGGCACTGGAGCGACAAATTCGTACTCGACCCCGACCGTGCATGGTACCGCCCCAGGATGGGCGCCAACCTCACCTCCGCGATCATTCAATGCGGATTGTCGATCGAGCTGGTTGAAACTTCCGCGCAGGCGCATCAGACATTCAGGATCATTCATCCGCAGGAAACCAATTTCAGGTCTTATGTGGAAATGTATAACCGCACCGGCCTTTTCACGCACCTCGATCTTGAACCTCAGTGGGGCGGCGGGCGACTGACGCGGGTGGGCAGCGCCAGGCACAGCATTGATTTTTTGCAGACCACCATCAACCATGAATTTGGACATACGCTGGGACTGAACCACGTGAATGGTGTGGGCAACAGTGATAATAACTATGGGATCACACTGGAACAGCGTGAAAACCAGATGGGTCTGGGTGGAAGGCTCACTTCCAGGCACGGCCGGCCCTGGCTGAATAGTCTCGTCGACCGCCATCACGTGGTTCCGGAGCGCAGACATTTACCCGAAGACAGGGTCAAGTTTACGGTGCGTGTCGATAGTCCGCAGCTCATTGAATATTGGGATGACGACTGGCAGCCGGTTGCCACGGCCGCACATTAATGTACTACACCGCGAATTGAGAGGCTTGTGTTTTTGGAACAAAAAATTTAGAAAATGAAAAGGTTTACCATTTGCCTGATTGCGTGCCTTACGGTAATGCTGAATGCCTGTAACTTGTTCGGGCCGGTAGACCCGCTTGCGCCGCAGGTTTCAGAAGTGACAATCATTGCAGTGACCAACTCTTCGGTGAAAGTGAGCGCGACGGTTTCGGACCCGGATGCCAAAAATAGCCGCCAGGAAAAGAAAAGCGGCAAAATCCAGGATTTCGGCTTTGTGTACGGGGTGATGAATGATCCGACACTTGAAACCGGGTTTGTTGAAAAGAGCGGGCAAAGTATCACGGGATCGCCTTACAACTTCGAGGCGCAGATCACCCGGCTTTCTTCTCAGCAAAAGTATAATATCAGGGTTTATGCCAAAAATGAGGGCGGCGGCATTGTTTACGGCCCGACCGCAACATTCACGACCGGCAACTTTGTGCTGCCGACGGTAAGGGCGGTCAGTGCTACAAATGTCCAGCAAACCAGTGCGACGATTAATTTCAGCATCTCAACAGTCAATGCCAATGCAACGATCAGCAGCTATGGTATTTATTATTCATCTACAAATCAGTCCCCTGGATCCGCCGATTCGAAAGTACAGGTGACGGGCACAGTCAGCACGGGCAACTATACGGCTAATCTGGATAAACTGACACCAGGCACCACTTACTATGTAAAAGCCTTCGCTCAAACGAATGCTGGTGCGGCTGTCAGTAGCAATGTGGTCACATTCACAGCCGGGCAGCCTGCGATTTTGAAGGATACGACATTCGTGATGAATTTCTCGAATATGTATGACCTCGAAACCGGCAGTTTTCCTGAGCGGAGCGGTATGGAGGATCTCTACTGGTATCCATATAACCAGCCTGCGGGTATTTATCCGAAAAACGGGGCTAAGTTCTTCGTCATGGCGACAGGTACTGATTATAAAACATTGAAATACTCCGACCTGCTGCAACTGAATTACACAGTCGACTTCATCGACGGCAGCTACACGACCAAAAACAACAAACTGTCCAACGGAACAGTGGTAGCCTACGTGACCAATGTAGGCCATTATGGAAAAATGCGGATCAACTCGAAGGGGTCGGACCGGTCGGAACCGACGGCTTCGGGCGGGGACATGGAAGTCTCGATCACGACTTACAACAATGATTAGTAAAACGTATAAGCATTATCGTTAAAAAACTTAGGGGTAAACCCTGATCAATATGAAAAATAATCCTGTTCGCCATGTTGTGATCCTGTTGCCGGGCCTTTTGATGTCCTGTAATATGTTCTCGCCTGTCGATCCGCTTCCGCCGGTGATTCCTGCATTGGAAATTGTGGAGGTGAAAAGGAATGAAATAACGGTGAATGGTAAAATCGAGAAGCCGAACTTTAAGAACAGTCGTCAGGAGAAGAAAAGTGGCGAAATTAAGGAGTATGGGCTGGTTTACGGTACTAACCAGAACCTGGATGTGCAGTCGAGCCCGGTGGTGAAGCTGGGTACCACCGCAACATTGCCCATCAGCATTCAAAACCAGAAGATCACCGGGCTGACGGCGAACACGCAATATTATGTGGCGATTTATGCGAGAAATGAAGGTGGCGGGATGAGTTACGGTCCGGCAGTGAATGTAAAAACTGCCGACCAACCGACCATTTTTACCAATAAGACATCGGTGAAAGTCACATTAAGCGGCCCGGCACCTTACGATCTCGATGAAGGGAAAATTGTTGCGACAGGCGATGCGCAGACAGACCTGACGATGGAGACTTTCGACATTTCCGGAAGAGGTACTGTGCTCAGTCTTACGCCGGTTGGCGGGGCAGTATTCAAGAGTATGGGGATTCTTGATTTTAACAACATTACCTACCTGAACCTGCTGAATATCACGGATTACAAAGCCGACGCATTATCGATTTTGATGAATACCACCACTGCCAATACGGTGATCGCCTACAAAACGGGCAGCGGGCGGTTGGGCAAGCTCAGGATCGAGGTGCTGAACGGTAAAGAATTGACAATAAGCCTGGTAGCTTATGATAAATAACACGAAATGATGAAATACACCTATACACTTTTACTGGTTTTGACCACATGCTGCTCGATGGCGCAGGATCGTATCTGGCTGGATAATGGTAATCCGGTGCAGGCGAAGCTGAGCCGCGCCATGGATAGTAAGCTGGAATGGGTCGCCGCCGATGGTATCCCCAGAATTTACAATAGAAAGCGTTTTCTGGTGGTTTTTTCGGCCAGCGGGCAGTTTATGGTCATTTCTGAATTAAATGAAAATACCAACAAGGCGCAGTCGCAGATCGAAGCATTTTATAAATCGCCGCCCCGGAATGTGACCCAGGATATCATTGTAAAAAGCGTCCCGCTGACGGTGATTGCAGGCTCCATTTCCTACGAAAGTGATGAAGTGATCAACTACCTGACGACGGATAATAACCCGGCATCGATCAACAAAGAGGAAGTGGCCGCAGTGATTTACCGCGACGGCCGGCATGAAATCCTGCGGGATGTGGTGGACGTGGCGCCGCTGCTGGCGCTGGCCCACAAAGAGATCGAGAAAAAGGAGCGGGAGATCGAAAGAAAGGAGCAGGAAAAGCCTAAACCACAACCAGCTCCTGTGGCAGCGAAACAGGAAAAACCCGCGCCGCCGAAAGAACCGGCAAAGCCATTTTTGTCTGACCAGGAGTACAAGGATTATAGTGCGAAAGGCATCCGGCGCGTGGATGAATTCACCTCCTATCTGCGGATTATCGGGGACAAAAGTTTGAAGTCGGAGGACAAAAATAGGGCTGTACAACAGGCTCTTAGCTTGTTTGAGCCGCAGGCGACGGTAGCGGTCAGCTCATCCAAAGGCGTGAAGAAATATCCTGTCAAAGAATATCTCAACCGGCTGAAACTGCTGCCTTACAGCAAGATCAACATTACCTGGAATGAGGTCAAATATGTGAGCGAACTGAAACAGGAGGCTGATGGAAATTACTACGGTACGATCGCGGCGCAGCAGGTTTTTGAGGGATTTGCGGCCAACGGAAAAGTGGCTTACGGGGATATCACGAAGAAAAACATTCGTGTGAAACTGGAATCGTATCAGAAAACCGTCGACGGAAAAGATACGGTAAACTGGCAGGTATTGCTTGGAAATATAGGTGTCGAAACCAGTGAAGGACAATGAAATACACTCGGTTTTTATTGGCTAAACTGTTGGCAGTGGCCTGGACCTCGCTCCATGCACAATGTGGCTTCCTGGCCGGCAAGGTGACAGAAATCACCGGAACTGTACCGCTGGCAGCGACGATCTCGGCAAAAACCGACCAGGGAAAAGTGCGGCTGGGCAAGGCGGATTCTTCGGGGGTTTTCAATGTGGAAATGCCCTGCAATGTGTCGATGATCACCATTGAGGCGGGTAAGCACCAGTCGCTGCACATTCCGCTGAATGCCGATTCCAAGCTGGAAGGGACGTATTTTGTGAATTTTGCATTGATGCCGCTCGGCAAGCAAACCAGCGACGAGCCTTATGCGCAATCGGAGCAGACGCATTTTGAATTGAAGGATACCGTCAGGGCGCAGACGTCGATCATCAGAAGATTTGAAGTGAAAGATGCGGTTACCAACCAGTCACTGCCGGCGGAGATCTGTCTTTATTTTACCCAAAAACAAAAGAAGGACTGTTTCCATGTGCTGGTTTCGAAACCTTCGGCGGAGATTGTTTTTACGGAAAAAGATATTGTGGCGATGGAGGTGAAAGCGGCTGGCTACCAGGCATATAATGGGAATTTAATTTTGGATAAAACCGATGAGGAGCCGCGTACCTACATCATCAAGCTGAACCGGATGCATACCATTTTATCGGTAAACATTATCAATGCCAAAACAGGCATGCAGGTGCAGCTGATGGAAGAAAGCAAGTCGGTGATACCCTGGAACCGGATCAATGACGGACATTATTATGCGGAAGTTTCTCCTGGAAAATCGTACAAGCTGGGTGTGAGCGGCGCGAATCAGAGCGATTTCAGTACGGCGGTGGCATCATTGAAGGAAGGATTAACATTAAAATCATTGCGGATACCCGAGCGGGAATTGTCAGCGCCGGTTGCAGTGAGACCAATCGCGGGGGATGCAGGTGCACCTGCCGCGGGGTCGCCTGCCACGGGAGCATCTGCTGCAAGTTCGACGGCTGAAAGACCAGTACGAAAAACCGGAATCACCGCTTCCGACAAGACGCTCTATTTTCCTAAAAGTGACTACAAACTGCCCATGCAATCACGGACTTACCTGGATTCGGTGGCAAGCTATATTCTTGAAAATAAGGGAAAAGGATTGAAGATTACCGGGCACACCGACAATGTGGGCAACCCGAATTTGAATACAACATTATCCGAATACCGGGTGCGGGTGATCACGCGATACCTGGTGAACAAGGGTGTCCCGGAGCGAATCATCGACGGCGAGGGCGTCGGCAGCAAGCATCCGGTGGTGCCGAATGATACTGAGGAAAACAGGCGGAAAAACCGGCGGGTGGAAGTGCAAATAATTGATATACAGGAAACAAGTAATTGAAATCTGATTGATACACAATGAAAAATTTTACAAACCTGAAATGGAATTTCCTCCTGGTAGCGGGGCTGCTTTTTGCGGGACAGGGATTTGCACAAACATTGAGCCGGAAAGATGCGGACGAAATACGGGTGCTCGCCAGGGAAAAAGTAAAAGGCCTGAATGACCTGCTGAATGCGATCGCCAACGAAGATCTGAGCAATTACGAGCGCAGGTACCTGATGATGAACAGCTACATGCCCAGCAATGACCAGATTTTCACCAATGACGGCGTGATCGTGGAAGACGATACCGACCCGAAAGTAAAAGGCAGCGCGCCTGGACTGGACACACCGATTGAAAAGTACCTGAGCAACTTCGACCTGTTTTATACCAAAACCGAAACCAATACCGTCGAATTCACCAATCTCGTGGTAGGCGATGTGAAATTTGATAAATACCCTTTCGTGAAAGTTTCTTATACCCAACATTTTAAGGGTAAAAGCAACCGGGACAACACACCTTATGCACCGGTTTCCCGCGTAGCCGAGCTGCGCGCCGACAAGTCAGGAAATGACTGGATCGTGTCACTGACAAGCGTAGCATTCAACTCCGCCGAAAATGCGAAAGCTGCGCCGGTAGCGCCCAAGCCATCAGCCGCTTACGATTCTTTGTCAAAGAAAAAAGACCCGGCAGTAGCCCAGCAGCCTGCGGAAAAACGGACTGCGACAGCGCAACCTGCCAGCACCCAGCAAACCGACCGTCTGTCACAGCAACTGAGCGAAATCAGTCAGGCGCGGGCGAAAGAAGCCCGGAAATGGGGCGCGATCAAGCTGGGCGCGGGCGTGGCAGCATTGGCATTTGGCGCGGTGACTTATAGCATGCTCAACAAGGATTATAAGGATTACAAGAATAAAATCGCTGATGCAGAAGGTTTTACAAGCTACGCGAAGCCGGGCGTTTTCATCTCGATCGGCGCGGCGGCAGTGGGGATAGGCGTTTCGGTCAGCAGCATTTTTGATTTTAAAACCGCGAAAGGGAAATAATGGGACAGCCAGCAGCGAGAGTCGGGGATATGCATGTATGCCCCATGGTAACGCCGGGGGTGCCGCCGGTGCCGCACGTAGGCGGACCGATACTGCCTCCGGGCGGGCCTACTGTACTCATCGGCGGAACGCCTGCGGCTTGCGTCGGTGACATGTGCGTGTGCGTCGGGCCGCCAGATGTGATCGCGATGGGTTCCACCACGGTTTTGATCGGAGGGAAACCTGCTGCGAGGATGGGGGACACCACCGCACATGGAGGCAGCATTGTCATCGGTTGTCCGACGGTTTTAATTGGCTGAATAAGAAAGTATTAACAAGATTAACCTTAACCATATACAGTTATGTTCAACTACGGAATAGGCGGAAATGAACGCAAGATCGACCAGTCGAGTGAGGGTATCGCGGACATTCCACAAAACAGGACCCTTTTTGCAACGCAATTAACCGGCGACCCTTCTCCGAGGCCGGAAATGGTGTATGACCTGAAAACGACGGAGGAAGTTTTTGCGCATTACCAGCCCGAAGCCGAAGTGGAGTTCATCACACAGGACGGAAGTTTTATCAACGAAAATTTCAGGTTTAAAAATCTGGGTGATTTTGGTAAAAAAGGCATCATCGCGCAGAGTGCGTTTTTACAGGACCTGGACGCCAGAAATGAAGCCTACCAGCAGGTAGTGAGGCATTTGAAGGTAAACAAAATCCTGAAAGCCGCATTGGAAAAGCCGGAGGCGAAAGCCGCATTATTAGGAGTGTTCCAAACGCTGATCAACGAGCTGGAAGAAGCGGGGTGAAAAGAATGAGTTAACTCAAAATTCACCGGCCGCATCGGCGACCAATTCAATCATTCATTCAAAAAAATAAAAATATAACCCCATGGCAAACGGAGCAAAAACAAACGAAGATGCATCACCGGTTCAGGGCGCATTGAAGGAACGCACCGCAGTACCTCTGGAAACCGGGCTGCCCCTTCTTGCCAAGTACGGAAGCTACGATCTCGTAGAGACCATCATAGAAGGCGCGGCTAACATCAATCCTGAGAAAAAAGCACGAAAAAAAATATTCCTGACAGAAGCCGATAAAAAGAAAGAGCGCCAGCAGTTGAAAAAACGGCTTGAACTCTGGTCGGAGCTGCTGAGCAGCGCGGACTCGGTTCCTGAAATGATCGAAATTGGCCAGAAACAGGCAGATACCGCATTCGAGTTATTGAAAGAAAACCTTGGGAAAGCGGTTGAGGAGCTGCGCCCGCTGGAACAATCATATCGCTCAGTGGCGATGTTTTTCAAGAATACGGATCAGGAAAAAGTCAAAAACGTAACGTTCCTGAACGCGGCGCCGGACCAGTTGCAAGACCTGGACGTGACGACTTTTATCGATGCTGTGGGGGAAGAGCTTGCCGCAAAATACGACCGTCTGGATTTGCGCGAAAACTACTCCATACTGAATGTGCCGGGGTATCTCGGCTCGGGCAAAGTGGTAGACAAATGGGCGAAAATGGCATACAAAAACAAAACCATGCTCGTCACAGATTTCATGCATCTGGATGCGCCGGAGGACGTGATGGAGCTTTTCGAATCGGCCAACCTGACGGGCGGCTCGGCACATTTATCCAATGTGATGATGACCTGTAACTGGCTGGTAGGCAGGGCTAAGCATGCGGATCTGGGCGAAGAGGAAGACCTTTACATACCACCATCCACTGCTTTGGCGGGTAACCTTTATAAAACCCTGATGTCGCAGGTGGCAGCCGGTAAAAAGCACGGAACATTGAGCGAGGTGGATGGCGTGCGTTTTCCATTGAAAAAATCGGAAATCGCGGATCTTGAAAAAATGGGCCTGATCCCCATGGTGAACGAGTACAGCAAAGTCATGGCTTTCTCGGCCAAAACATTGTTCAACGGCGACAATGTGGGTTTGCAAACTTACTCGGTCGTGCGGGTGTTCGATTATATTACCAAAGTACTTATCGACTTCCTGAACCGCCGGGCTTTTGAAAACTTTGACTATAATACCAAAAACGATCTTAAAAAGCAGATTATCAAGTTTTTGGATAGTGTGACCGGCCCGGGTAAACTGATTGAGAAATTCAGCGTGATGCGTTTTGAGCAGGATAAAAATCAAAAAGACAAGGTATACCTCGATATCCACATGGTGCCGTATTTCCCTGCCAAAAACTTCATGATCGCATTGACGGGACAAAAAGGGGATGATTTGGATGCGGCTGCCTGGGCGGCGGAGTATGCGCAGCAATAATGGCTTTCAGCAGCACTCTTAAAGTCGACGGCGACCACGAGTACAGTGTCATGTTCATGCGGTTTGAGTTGCATCAGACGGTGGACGACGCGATGTCTATCACTTCGCCGATTCAATGGGCGCATTTGTATATGGAGCTGGAAATGGTCATGGACGACTTCCTGATCGAATGGGCCAATAAACCGTCGCAAAAATATGACCTGGCGGTGGAGCAATTTGGAGAACTCGGGTCTTTTAAGACGCTTAATTTTAAAGAGGCTGTTTGCATTGAGTTTGTGGAAGAGTTTGACGATGGTACCGACGATCTGGACAAAGCCTTGACTAACCGGTTGCAGAATTTCATTACCTGCCTGACGATCACGGCTTCGAGTGTGGAGGTCAGCGAAGCGAAACTGGAAAATTTTTAACAATGGCCGAACAGGACGCTACGATTGGTGTAGAAGCACATTTTACGCTGGACGGCAAGGAATTTCTTGTCAAAAAAGTATCGTACGGGTGCAATCGCAATGCCGACGAGCGGGGCAGTCCGACGGACGCACCCAAGGTAAGGCTGATCCGGATGACGATCGCGCCCAAACAGAACGATGATTTTGCATTGCTCTATGATTGGGCCTTTAAAAATGACCGGCAGCTAAGCGGCCAGATTGAATTCAAATACGACAACGATTCGCAGGTACTCCGGAAAATGGAATTCGAGGATGCTTATTGTGTAGGGTTCCGGGAGTCTTTTCTGGCGAAAGCAACCACCATCAGGGGACGAACACTGGCGCATGTTCCTGACGCCAAATCATATATGCCCAAGCATCGGGGAAAGGATTATTTCCTGAAAGAAGCAAATGCAGACCTGGTGTACGAGCTGGTATTGCTGCCACAGACAGTCAAAATCGGACAGGTCGAAATCAAAAGCTAAATGGCACGACAGGTAAACACTTCCATTGAAATCGAAGGCGGCAAGGAGATCAAGCGTCACCTCGGCCTGGTGATCGAGCAGGATTTGTTTGCGCATCACTGGTTTGAGCTGCTGGTACCTTTTGATCAATTGGAGGACGAGGGCGAGCATTTTTTTAACAAATCGCACCGGGCGGTGATGGGTAAGAAAATTACTTTCTCATTCAGCCCGCGGCTGGGTTCCGATTCTTTTGATTTCACATTTCAGGGCATTGTGACCGAGATCCGGCTGCGGAGCTTGAGCGATATGAGCAGTGTATTTGTGCTGAAAGGATACAGTCCGACGATTGTTCTGGAAGATTCGGTGCAGAGGCGGTCTTTTTTGAGAGGATCGGTGCAGGATATTTTCAATACGGTGTTGCAGCCTTACCCGCAAAACCTTTTAAGAAAACAATTAAATCCTGAAAACGGAGGGCGCAGGGTGCCTTTTACCCAATACAATGAAAGCAATTACAAATTCCTGAGCCGGGTGGCCGATAGTTGCTGCGAGTGGTTTTATTACAATGGTAAAGAACTGGTACTGGGGCATGGGAATGATCATCAGGAGGTTGACTTCCTGGTGGATGGCTTGCAGAATTTCGATGTCGCATTGAAGCTGCACCCGTCGCAGTTCAGTTTTGAGGGATATAACTATACGATACCCGAAGCCTATACCGGTCAATCCAGCTCGCAGAATGTGGACGGACTGACGTCGCTGAGCGAGTTCGCGCTGGACCAGTCGGATACCCTTTTTGCGCAGACATCCTTGCTGCCTTCTCCTGAAATTATCAGCGGGCAGAGTGAGGTGGATGAGTTGACAAAAATGGAAAAATCGGCCCGGGTAACTTCCATGGTGGATTTCCGGGGCAGCGGCGAAACGCCGACGATGAGTGTGGGGACGGTTTTGACGGTAAAAGGGCAACGGTTAAATGAGCGGGGCGAGCAGTATGAAGAGAATTTTGGAAAGTATCGCGTGGTACATATCCGCCACGAGATCAATACGGCCGGGAGTTATCAGAATACATTCAATGCCGTGCCGGAGTCAGCGCAGCATCCGCCCAATAACCCGCACGTGAGAAACCCGCTGGGCGAAACCGAGCAGGCGGAGGTGATCGCGAATGACGACAGCGACAGCCTGGGCAGGGTGCGGGTGAAATTCTTCTGGAGCCAGTCGCGCCAGCAGGACCAGGAGTCGATCTGGATGCGGGTGGGGACATTCCATAACTCCGAAGGCCGGGGTGTGAACTTTGTGCCGGAAATAGGCTCGATGGTGATGGTGGGTTATGAGGGTAATCTGGCCGAGAATCCTTTCGTGATGACGAGCCTTTATCCCAAACCCTCGGAGGATATTGCCTATACCAATGATAATAATGATATCAAGGTCATTGCCACGCGGTCAGGCAACATGATGGTTTTTATCGACAAAGACGGTGATGCCAAAATACAGATCAGTAACCGGAATAAGCTGGATACATTTCTGGAATTCAGTTTCAAAGACGACGGGATCATTCACATGGAGGTTGAAAACGGGTTGATCGAATTCAAATCCAAGGACGTGAATGTGGAAGCATCCAATAACATTACGATGAAGGCCGATTCGAAATTTGAGGTACAGGCAGGAAGCATTTCCATCAAAGCCGATCAGGAAGTTAAAATAGAAAGCGGCACGTCGACCGACATTAAAGCAGGTACCGAATTGAATGCGGAGGGAACAGCCAGCGCGAATGTAAAAGGCGCTCAGGTGACGGTGGAAGGCGATGCTACGGCGGAGCTGAAAGCCAGCGGACCGACGACCATCAAAGGAGCAATAATCATGTTAAACTAAATATATCCATCATCTTTTCTTTCACTTTTTAACCAATTACAACTATGCCAGCTTCAAGTTTTGACGCGTACTTTACCTGGGACGGTGGTCCCTCAGGCGACGGAATCGCCGTTATTTCATGCAACTATTCTTTGTCCCAATCCATAGACGATAAAGGCCGTGTTTCTTCCAAAGTATATGGCGGGACGGTATTTATTCAGGTAGATTCATCGAGTGCTTCGGATAGTCAGGGGCTTTGGGAATGGATGGTGGATCCGGATGGGAAGAAATCTTCTGCGAAAATCACATTCAAAAATGTGGACGAAGAGCAAACCCAGAAAGAACTGGAATTGACGGACGTTTACTGCGTCCAATATAGCGAAAGCTTCATCGAAACCGGCTCTATGCCGATGACGACGAGCCTTACCTTGTCTGCGAGAGAAGTGAAGTTATTTGGCACCCCGCATACCAACCGCTGGTAGGACCTATCAGGCCGCTGACTGCGGTTGGCGGCCGTTTTAACTAAGAAAATTATGATTTTTTGTGATTTTCAAACATTGCTCAACAACCACCCTTATCACTCGATTGAGTCCATGAAAATGGGGGGCGGAATACAATCCTACATTGGTAATCATCAAGAAACGTGTACGATTGAGCTAAGCTATGCGATGAATAAGTCGGGTCTTTGGATACCCGACGACCTGCCAAAGTCGCCGCTTCTTGCGGAAGGGAAAGTTCGCAGCGCGAAGGATGCAAATGGAGACAATTATATTTTCAGTGTCGTGGATATGACTGTTTACCTGAGTAAAGCGTATCCGCCTGTCGATAATTACAGAGCGGGAGACAGGGCAGGGTTTGTGAAACAGTTAGGGGTAAGAAAAGGAATCATTGCATTGGGTCACCGGCATATCTCGCTTTGGGATGGCCAGCATTATGTGCATGAAGAGAAGTTTTATGATCTCTGGAGTGGTCCGTATGCAGCCAGTGCCATCAAAAGAGGTATTTTCTTCTGGGAGGTAAAGTCATTCGCAGATGAATTGAAGGACATGTATGGTTTCTAAATTTTTCCGAACTCGTTTTATCGCAGTTCATTCAGCTTAATTTTTTCAAAAGCTATGGCATATGATGTTCAGAAAATATCCGGGAATATAGGTGGCTCGGTGCCATTGGCTGCAGCAAGACTTTCCAATTTTCGGACAGGTAACAGCGAACTATTGCCTTCGCATAAGGCCTGGATCGAAACGGAAGTGAAAGAGGCTTTGCTGGTTTCGCCATACGCCTGGATCGACATTCACGGTTATGCCAGTCACCTCGGCACGACGGCAGGTTACGATAACCTGAGCCTGTCCAGGGACCGCTGCCATGCTGTTAAGACTGCGATAGCAAGAAATTTCAACAAGGCCACATTTAACATTGAGGCAGCTTACGGAGACTCAGCTAGTCTGGGCGGCGCGAATAATGATGATGGTTACTGGCGCTCGGTGGAGGTTTATGTTTTTGGATCAAAACCTCAAAAGAAAAATATTCCTCCGCACGACCCTGTGGTACTGTTTGAATCTCCCGAATGGTTTGTTACGAATTTAAGCCTGACCGGAGCGAGCGTAGCTTCTCCTGTTGGAGGCGGAGGGTTTTATGAGGGTTCGATCACATTTAAGAACGGTTCGGGAACGAAATATGAGGGACCAATTGCAATAGCGGGGTTTTCAATCGGGTTGAGTGTGGGGATACCCGGTTTAAAAGCGGATAAGCTTTTAGGGAAGGCAATTAAGTTTTTGCTTGAAAACGGGGGTTTTAGTCACGCCGAATTGCCATCCGGAACGATTGGGATTGTCTACAAGAACGACCAAAAGATAAAGAACCTTAAAGCCCAGCATTTCGCGGGCAGCTGTACCATGTATTTCATTTCGGGCAGTCCGGTGCTTGCCAGTTATGGTGTTTATCTGCTTTTGTTCGGCCTTCCCAAAGTAATCGGCGAAGCGGCCGATATACCCTTCAATCTGATGACACCGCCAACTACTCTTGCCACACAGGCAAATGGCTATGCGATCATTTCATCGGGAGGGGTAGGGTTTGCAACTTCATTGGGTGTGAGTGCCAATGCTTTTTCAGGGGCTGTTGCCTGAAAAGGATGGGGTGTTTTAGAATATTAAAGCGTGTTTTATGGCAGATGCAGTAGTCCACATCGGACCGGGTATGCAATTGGCGGCGGAATATTATCAGCGTTGCAGCTTTGACGTGATGGGACCGGGACGGATCACGACAGGGCAGATCATCAGTTTCACCACTTTGGAACAATTACTGGACAATATCATCAGCAGGAGTGAGGTAATGCACCTGATTGTCTCTCACGGATCGAGTGTAAATGGACTGCTAATGCCTTTCGCGACCGGCTCCAACTTCACCGCCACCGGTGGGGTGATCGGCGAGCTGGGGCGATTGGCGAAGGCGGCTGTTCCACATTTGGCCCAAAATGCACATCTACCAAGCAGCACATCGACGGTCGTCGACCTGGCTTCTAAAATGGGCGTCAGGCCGGAAGTGGCGGTGCGGCTTGCAGAAAAATTTGTTGGGGTACAGAAAAAGAAGCCGATCATTTTTATCCGCGGATGTAACATTGGGGCCAATCAGCCTTTATTGCTGGAATATAAGGCGGCTCTGGGTGCCCGGATGATTTCCGCACCCAAATGCCGGATGTTCTTTCTCCGTTTGAGGCCCCACCTGCCCGGCAGGCGGCAAACAATCAACGCAATTTCGACCGGCTCGCCGACTACCGCCAATACCCGGCGCAGATCCTTCAGACCATCGACCGGAAATCTGCCGGTTCCAATGGTGATTGATGTAAGGGATATTGACGGACATACCCGGGTCGATAACGAATCTTTCCAGTCCGCACCGGACCCGGCTAATGGCTGGGCCAGGTTTTTCAATTTTGACTGGAACGGCGGTTTGCCCAATACGTTCATCATGCCGGTGATGTGGGAAAATGATGAAACCACTTACCATTGCCCGAACGAGGAGGGATACCGTCAAAAACTTGTATTTGTTTAACCCGTTGTCTTATGCCTGCTTTTCATTATGCCCCAAATATCATCGTAGGCAGCGGTACCGGTCCGATTGGATGGAGCGGGTTTGACCTGAATGCCTACGAAACAGGTACACTGGCCGCACTGGAAGAAATTGTAAAAAACAGCTGGGTGGGTTATGGCCTGATCATGGTGATCCGGGAACTGAGCGGGCAGATTATCATCACACCCAATTTCAGTAGGGTGTGTAATGCAACCGCGGCCTTGCCGACCTGGAATGCAAAGAATCAGGTTGAAATCATTTACACGCCCGACGTTTTCGGAAAAGTGTCCTGCAATGGGCCCGGGTTCAGGGCGGATGAATTTCTATTGCACGAGCTGGTCCATGCTTACAGGAGGATGAAGAACAAAAAGGTAGATATGGTGAAGCTGGATGTGCCTGGTTTCAGGTATGATAATGTGGAAGAGTTCGCGTCCATTCTTTATACCAACATCTATATGTCGGCTAAAAACAGGGGCGCATTGCGGAAAGATCATTTGGACAATACCGCGTTGGCCCCTAATCTGTCGACCAGTCGCGGGTTTTTATTTGGGGTAAAAAAGCATGCATTGCTGGTGCATAACCTGATTTGTGAAGATTATCACTTTTGCCAGACCTACGCAAGAAGGGACGGCGGGGCATTTAATCCAATCAATTACTTTTTGTCAAATTCGGCGGAAGTAAGCAAGCTGATCGAATGGCCCAAACCAATGGTAGCCGATGATTGATTAAATTAGCCACGTACGGCTACGATGGTTTCGTTGTCGACAATGCTGTTGGCCTGAAATGTGAGATCAGGGTCCATGTATATGCGGCGCTTGTACCAGGGACCTTTTTTGTAGAATAACCAGCCGTATGGATTGCCTTCGGGGCTAAGATATTCGATCGGACTTCCTGAATTGCGGTCGTTATAATCGTTCAGGAAAATAAAAAAGAGCTCACCGAAAAGCATAGCATTGGGCGCTTTGGCGCGAAAGTTGGTAAAAGTACTTTCGTTGAATTGCTTGGTAAACTCAAACTGGATAACCAGCACCCGCGAAAGATCCAGCAAATCCATATCCGGCAGAGGCTGGCCGACCGGATAGTACCATTTTTTATATTCTCTGAGCGGAATTGCCAGGTAGCTCTGGTATACTTTGGCAACGAAGATAGGGAACAGAAAACCGATCAGTGCTGTGGCCATTCCAATGCCTTTCATCAATTCCTGAATCAGTTTATGATAAAGAAAAACAAGCAGGAAGGCAGTCAGCAGAGATATTAATAATGTAAAACCAATCGCTTTGATGGAGCCGTTTTCGAAAAGGGGACCAAACCATTGGGATAATAAATAAACATGCAGAATGCCCAGAATCAGAAAACTCGTCATCGCCATGGGATAGGCATCGCGGTAATCGCTGATCCAAAAACCGAAAGAACCAATGACGACAAGGAATGCAATGGTTACGACTGCATATAAAACCTGAAGACGTTGGGTAACAGTTTTAAAGAAAGGCAGTTTCATCGAGAAATGGGGACGATTTTATTGGCAGACAAAAATAAGATACACTTTCATTAATGCAACCACATTTTAGCAATCGCCGCTATGCAGGAACAAAACTACGCATTACCCCTGGCGCTTGACCGGCTGATAGCGGGACAGCCGCATCCGAAATGCTCGGACAAAGAGGCGATCCATCAGCATTTGTACTTGTTGATGGTCACGCATTTCGACGAATCGCGCTTTGACAGCTTTTATGGCTGCGCGCTTTGGGAACACGACTTCGCGGTTTTGTCCCAGATCAAATGGAAAGACCTGATCCGCGAGTCGCTGGAAGAAGCGATAAGCAGGTATGAGCCCAGACTTACCAATGCGAAGATCCGGGTTGAAGTAGAAGAATTTGAGGTCTTGACAAAGACCAACAACTATGTCCGAAAACGGGTTGGTGTGGAGGTAAAAGCCACGATCAAGCGCACGAATGAGGCATTTGTGTTTTTTGAGAGGATTTTTATATCGCCGTTGTCGATTGAATGATGCCGAACCAAGTCACCCAGAGCCATTTGTCATGCTGTGCGCAGTCGAAGCATGCCTTTTGGCATACTGAGCGAAGTCGAAGCAAGCCACTGGCTGGGCACAATGCAAAAAAGGCATCCTGCCGAGGCAGAAACGTGCTTCGACTTCGCTCAGCATGACAAAGGGTTCTTAGTGTGAGACAGTAACATCTGACTATTACCTGACTACTTATGAATCAACCACTCTATTCCAAAGAAAATATATCCAGGCGTTTGTTAAAACGTTCCGCCGAGCTATGGGGCTACGACGAATCGCACCTGGACCAGTTCGACCCGCTGGTCAAACTCCTGATCGAAGCCTGCTCAGTAGAGTTTGAAAAAGTGGGACAGGAAATTCAGGGTACCGAGCTTCGGCTGATGATGCGGCTGGCGGAAATCCTTTCTCCACAAACCCGGAACGCCCCCAAACCAGCCCATGCAGTAGTGCAGGCACGTTCACTGGAACCGCTCGGATGGGTTGAGCCAGAAACGCAATTGGTTTGCAAACGCAATGTGGTGCGGAAAGGCGAGCCTTCTGAGATCTTCTTTTCGCCCGCTGCCCGCTACCCGATCGTGAATGCGGCCATCGTCCATTATGTGACACCCCATGCAATTTACGGCATTGAAAAAGGCGCGCGAACGCTGGTAGCCAGTGGACGGCCGCAACCCGGAGCGGATCAAAATCTTTGGGTAGGTCTGGAAGTGGATCCAGGCATTACTTCGTGGAGAGGTTTCCGTTTCTTTTTTGATTGGATCAATGACCCGGGCATTTTCAGGTACCAGGAGTTCTTGCCGCTGACGATTTGGGAAGGAAACCAGCAACCATTGGAACACGCTATTGGATTGCAGGAAGATGGGGCGATTAGCGATGAGCTGGTGTATGATAACAGCTTTATAAGCATCAGTAACTCCGATTCCTGGGAAAAGGGCAAGATCAAAACGGAAGCTTATCCGGCGGAATTCGAAAGGATTTTCGACAACCGGACGCTGCAAATGCTCAAAAAGCAACTGGTTTGGATCAAGGTGAAATGGCCTGATGCCTTTCCGGCCGCTGGTTTTGAAAATATGACTGTCGCTATCAATGCCTTTCCGGTTTTGAACAAGCAATTGCATAAGTTGACCTACCGCCTGCAATCGGGCCTGAATGGCGTTGCGTTGCCTTCGACGGACGCATTTTTGGGAATTAATACGGTGGTCAACCAGAAAAATCAGGTATATGCTCCTTCGGGATCCAATCAAAACGGCGGAGAGGATAACGGTGGACAGGTATTTACCCTCCGCCAGCAAGGGGTTGGCAGGTTCGACCAGCGAAATGCGAAGGCGGTTCTTTACCAATTGATGGAATTGCTTCGTGACGAGGTAACCGCTTTCAATGCGATCGGTGAGGATTTTCTGGCGCCCTTATTAAGGGAAATCGGCCAGAATATGGCCCGGATAGAGCAGAAGCTGGGAGCGAAGAAGGCCAGTGAAACCACCGCGCAGCCTTTTCTGGTGATCAAAGGCGAGAAAAACCCGGATGTACTTTTTGTTTCTTATTGGACCACGTTGTCGGAATCGGCCAATGGGCTTCCCGCCGGGACGAAGCTGCAATCGTATGCCGCAACGGGCATCAGTAACTCGGATATGGTGCTGCTGACGCGCACGTCGGGAGGCAAACCCAAGCCGGATGAAACGGAATATGTGCAGGAGCTTCGGAAAAATATCATTACCAGGAATAGACTCGTAACGCTGGAAGATATCAAGACTTTCTGTTTCTCTGAATTGGGCGACAGGCTTAAAGGCGTTCAGGTGAAACCGGGTTTCGTAAAGGGCACGATGCCCGGTCAGGGTTTTGTGCGCTGTTTGTCGGTGTTGCTTACACCTTCGTTTGCTGCTGGTAATCAGTCCGATTGGGCTAACTCCTGCCAGCTTTTGCAATTGAAGATCCAGAAACTTTCGACCGGGATGTATCCGGTGCAGGTGCTAACCGCTAATTAAGAAGCTCAAATGATAGCAGAACAAGCCGCTGATCTCAGGGCGGAGTTTATCGCAAGTTCCTGGCTGGAAGACGGGCTGTCTGCCGGTGATATCCTGTTTCGTTCGCTCGGTTCGTTCAAGCGGCGTAGCCACCAGGATGTGGAAGCGGTGACGGAAAGCGAAGTTGGGAACTTCAAAGGACAGGTTATTGAGTCCAACCGCAGCGGAATTTATGATTATTTGCCCGAGCAGCTTTTCCATTTACCTTCTTCCAATTCGATCAATACTTTAAAAAACAAGGTTGACGAAATCAGGTTACAGCGGGAAAAGGAGCGGAAATCCAGGATTTTTTTCCTGCCATTGGAGCAGGAATTTTTTCTGAACCGGGTTAGTCTCATGCAGCTTGAACAACGTGCATTTGAGCTGGCCCCGGATTCGTATTTGCTGGAAGAGCTGAAAAGTTTCTGGCAGGTTCCGGAATCGGTACCGCAGGAAATGTTTGCAAAATTGCTCCCGGTATTGCCTTTTGTGTCCGAAACCCGGGGAGATATGGAGATGGCCAGCGAAGTTTTGTCTTTGGTACTGAATTTTCCGGTGGAGATCAAAAGCATTTTTGGTAAAAAATATAAACTCGATTCCGAAGCGCGATTAACGGATTCCAGGCTTGGCATGGATACCATGTTCGGCGGCGAAATTGAAACTTATCAGGCCGAGTTGCTGATAGAAATACAATTGGCGACACAAGGGGAGTTGGAAGCTTGTATTCAAAATACTGATTTTCATGCACTTACTAATTGGCTGGCCGGCTGGTTTATTCCTGCGGAATGTGATTACAGCATTGTATTGAAACTGGATCCGGCAGCATCGGTTTTACAATTAGCCGATGAAAATACCATTGCGCCGAGGCTGGGTTATGCCAGGCTGGTCGGGTAGCTATTGTTTCGGTTAATAGGTCGTAGCACCATTTGCACATATTATTTACCTGAAAATGCATGGAAGGCGAAATAATGTTTGAATGTTTATATCGTTTCGTGTAAAAAAAATAGTTTGCGATTCTGATTTTTTAAAACAAAATTTGCGGCTTCAACTGGACAGGTATTTGAAAGTGAAAACAGTAAGGCGCTCCTCAGCAGGGGTTATCAACCAGACAATCAGCTTAATGCTCGCCGTCATGCTTTTGATGGTAGCAGGAGCGCGTTTCTGGTCTGATCATGCTGACACTGTTCAGCAATTCGCTTCCAAAACAAAGGAACTTAGCAAAGACCTTTCTAAAAAGCAAGCTGCCCAATCCACTGATTCCAATCAGGCCAGAGTAAGTACGCTGTCGCTCGACGCGGTGATTACGCCGGCCATCTCTTTCGATTTTTCTCATTACTTCTATTTTGTACCTCAACCGGCCTGGCAGTTCATCGTCAGCAAAGCGGTGGTCCGGTTTACTTTTGAGGAGCCCTTTTTTCTGGTCTCCTATTTTCACCGTATTTTCGGAAGGTTTGTAGTCACCAACGCCCCCTGACCCTTGCTGCGGCAAGGTTTCCCGGCTTTTGCCAGCTCCCCCAATAATCTTTTTGTAACGAATCGCTGCCTGATTCCAGGCAGGTTCAATCTGTATTTCTGTCAGCATATCAGTTTAATTTTTTCATAAAATACAATGACCAACAAAAATGGAATAATAGGGTTAACCATTGTGATTGCCCTTATTAGCGTCTATTATCTCTCCTTCACTTTCGTTTCCAGAAATTTCAAAAGCAAGGCAGCCGCTTATGCGACTGATGCAAAAGGCGAGGTAGATGTAGCCAAAAAACAACATTACATCGATTCACTCTGGCGTGAAGATGTGTATTTGGGACATACCTTGCAGGAAGTGACAGAGCGCGAGCTGAACCTTGGGCTTGACCTTCAAGGCGGTATGCACGTGGTTCTGGAAGTTGCTCCTGCTGATATCCTGAAAGGAATGGCCGGAGGAAACGCACGTAGCGCGGCTTTCCAAACTGCATTAAAGAAAGCTGGCGAAGATAAGTCTGCCAGCAACAGCGGCTTTATCAATCGTTTTGTGGCTGCTTACAAAGAAGCGGCGCCCAATTCCAGCCTGGCTTCGGTATTTGCGACCAGCGCCAACCGCGGCAAGATCAGTAGCAATTCTTCTGACGCTCAGGTAATTAAAATGTTGAACACGGAGATCGACGGTTCTATCGACCGAGCATTTCAGATCACACAAGCCCGTATCGATAAATTCGGCGTAACCAACCCAAACATTCAGCGCCTGCCTGGACAGAACCGTGTACTGGTGGAACTTCCGGGAGTGGATAACCCTGAGCGTGTACGTCGTTTGTTGTCGGGAGCTGCGAAACTGGAATTTGCTGAGGTATACCTGACCAATGAATTGGGCGCAGGCCTGGAAGGTTTGGGTAAATATCTGACGAAACAAGCTGAAATCGAGAAAGCGGCTGCTAAACCGGCTGCTGCAACTGCAAAAGTTGATACTACCAAAAAATCTACAACTGGCGGGCTGGCTGAGCAGCTTGCTCAGAAAAGTGCTGCTGATTCTACGCAGTCGGATTCATCCAAAGTGGCGGCGCAAACTGCGGCATTGACCAGCCTGTTTGTTCCAATGCCGCAAGGCCTGGGTGTTTATTTGAAAGATACCGCCCGTGCTGCAGAAATTCTTCGCCGCCCTGAGGTTCGGTCATTGTTCCCGGCCGACCTGGTTTTCATGTGGGACCGCAAAGGGACGGAAGCCGGTGCTAACCAATTGATCCTGCCTCTGTATTTTATCAAAAAGCAAAATGGCGAAGCTGCCATGGAGGGCGACGTGATTGTGGATGCAACGCATGATTACGACGACCGTGGCCGTCCGGAAGTGACGATGCGTATGAACGGCGAAGGTGCCCGCAAGTGGCGCTCACTTACGGCCCGCAGCATTGGTCGCCCGGTAGCGATCATCATTGATAACCTGGTTTACACTGCGCCGACTGTACAAGGCGAGATTCCGAACGGTAACTCAAGCATCACAGGTAGCTTTACGGTTGAAGAAACAAAGGATATGTCCAACGTGTTGAAAGCGGGTAAGTTGCCAGCTCCGACACACATTGTGGAAGAGGCGGTAGTAGGTTCAACTTTGGGTGCTGAGGCCATCAGCGACGGACTTTGGTCGTCTGCAATCGGTCTGCTGATCGTATTGGTGTTTATGGTGGCTTACTACAACAAGGCCGGTTGGATCGCTGATATCGCGCTTTTGATCAACTTGTTCTTCCTTTTGGGAGTGATGGCATCTTTGGGAGCGGTTCTGACGCTGTCCGGTATTGCGGGTATCGTTCTCTCGATCGGTATGGCCGTGGATGCGAACGTACTGATTTATGAAAGTATCAAGGTTGAAATTGAGGCGGGGAAACCTTTCGCTCAGGCGATCAGGGACGGGTTCAAACATTCTTTAACTGCGATCATCGACTCCAATGTTACGACCTTGTTGACAGGTATCATCCTTTACACTTTTGGGACCGGACTTGTATTGGGTTTCGCCACGACGCTGGTATTGGGTTTGTTAACTTCCCTGTTCAGCGCGATTTTCATCACTCGTCTGTTGCTTGAAAACCAGATTAAAAAAGGAAAGGTATTCAATTTCTATACGGGTCTGACCAAAAACTGGTTCAAAGACAACCACTTCGATTTTGTATCGCAGCGCCGCCGTTTTTACGTAATTTCTTCCATCATCATTGCGATTGGAATCGGGTCGTTCATTTTTAAAGGCTTTGGTCTGGGGATCGATTTCAAAGGTGGCCGTTCTTACGTAGTCCGCTTTCAGGATAAAGTGGACGCTGACCAGCTTCGTACCGATATGGATGAAGTGTTAGGTTCGGCAACCGAGGTGAAGACCTTTGGCGGCCAGGACCAGGTTAAAATCACTACGGCGTACCTGATCGAAGAAACTACGCCTGAAGCAGATCAGAAAGCTGAGGCGAAGGTTTTAGAAGCCACTAAGAAGATCGCGAATAACCCTGCTAAGATCGTAAGCTCAAATAAAGTGGGGCCAACGATGGCGAAAGATACTTTATGGTCAGCGGTTTATGCGGTGCTTCTTGCATTGGCAGCAAACTTCATCTATATCCTGATCCGGTTTAAAAGAGTGGCGTTCAGCTACGGTGCTGTGATGTCCCTTTTGCATGACGTGGTGATTATCCTTGCCATCTTCTCTCTTTTTAACGGCTGGTTGCCATGGTCGTTGGACATCGACCAAGCTTTTATTGGGGCGATCCTGACGATGATTGGTTACTCGATGAACGATACCGTCGTTATTTATGACCGTATCCGCGATTACCTGGCAGACGACAAAGCACGCGGCCAAAGCCTTTCAGTAGTTATTAATAACGCTTTGAACAGTACGTTGAGCCGTACTGCGGTAACCGGTATCTCGGTGATCCTGGTGTTGATCGTCCTGATGATTTTCGGAGGGGCGGTAATCCGCGGATTTACGTTCTGTATGTTGCTGGGTGTGATCGTGGGAACGTATTCGTCACTGTTCGTAGCGGCACCCATTGTGGTTGACTTGCTGCAACGCGAGAAGAAAAAAGAGCCTGCACTGACGGTTGTAGATCCTGCAGCACCGGCGGCTTCGAAGAAAGTAAAAGCCTAAGGAACAAGAATAAAAAAAGGGTGAGCTTTGTGCTCTCCCTTTTTTTATTTTGTCCAGATACGTATTTAGCAAATTTTTCTTTTAGTTTTATAGGTCTTTCAAAATCCTCATAACACCAACTCAGTATTTATGGCAAGTCAAATTTGGATTAAAAAACCTCTTGATAAATTAATGCAAGAGTCCTCAGGTGAAGGAAACCAGTTAAAGCGTACCCTGGGTCCTGGTAGTCTGATTGCACTCGGGATCGGAGCGATCATCGGTGCCGGGCTATTTTCCATTACAGGAGGGGCAGCAGCCAATCAGGCTGGTCCTGCAATTACCATTTCCTTTATCGTAGCGGCTTTGGGCTGTGCTTTTGCAGGTTTGTGCTACGCTGAGTTTGCTTCGATGATTCCTGTTGCAGGAAGTGCATATACTTACTCTTATGCAACCATGGGCGAATTTATCGCCTGGATCATCGGCTGGGACTTGGTGCTTGAATACGCGGTGGGTGCGGCAACAGTAAGTATTAGTTGGAGTAGATATTTAGTCAAGTTTTGTGAAGGATTTGATGTGCATTTACCCACGGCACTCACAGTTGGTCCGTGGGACGGAGGTATCATCAATTTGCCGGCTATTTTTATCGTAATCCTGATGAGCTTGCTTCTGATGAAAGGCACAGAAGAAAGCGCGAAAGTCAATGCAGTGATCGTAGGATTAAAGGTGATTGTAGTGATTATTTTCATTACCCTTGGCTGGAAATACATCAATGATTCGAACTATGTACCTTACATTCCTGAAAACACAGGCACATTCGGGGAATATGGATTTAGCGGGATCGTTAGGGCTGCGGCCATTGTGTTCTTCGCTTATATTGGTTTCGACGCGGTAAGTACTGCGGCCCAGGAAGCTAAAAACCCTAAAAAGGACATGCCGATCGGGATTTTGGGCTCGCTTGTGATTTGTACTATTCTTTACATTCTTTTTGCCCACGTGATGACGGGGGTTACCAATTATACTGCTTTTAAAGGACAGGACGGTATTGCGCCGGTTGCTGTTGCGATCGAGCACATGGGAAGCGCGGATGCATCGGGAGTGATCCATCCGGATTATCCCTGGCTGAACAGGGCTATTATTGTAGCGATCCTTGGCGGATATGCGTCGGTGATCCTGGTGATGTTATTGGGCCAGAGCCGTGTATTTTTCAGTATGAGTAAAGATGGACTTTTGCCACGTGTATTCTCAAGCGTTCATCCGAAGTATCAGACTCCGGTGAAGAGCAATGCGATGTTCCTTGTTTTCGTAAGTCTTTTCGCTGCTTTTGTTCCTGCGAGAGTGGTGGGTGAAATGACCAGTATCGGAACGTTATTCGCCTTTATCCTGGTTTGCGTTGGTATCATGGTCATGCGTAAAAAGATGCCTGATGTAGTCCGTCCGTTTAGAACGCCACTGGTGCCGCTGGTACCGATCCTAGGCGTGGCGACGTGCTTTTTCATGATGGCTTTTCTTCCATTGGATACCTGGATCCGGCTTTTTGTGTGGATGATCATTGGCTTTGATGTGTATCTCTGGTACGGTATCAAAAACAGTTTCCTATCCGACCGACTGCCTGCTTCTGTTTTAAAGGGAAGTAGAATCGTCGCGCAGGTAGGCCTGGCGCTGGCTGTGGGGCTGGGTATCATTGCTTTTGCCCATCACGTGCAGACCGATGGTGAGGATGTTGGGATCTACTACTTTTCGTTGATTTTCGCTGTCATCCATTTGGTTACATTCGGGATGGCGTCGATTAAAAAAGCAGTATAATAATAGAGCTTTTCAAACGAAACCGAGGTTATCCCGTCTAATCGGAATAACCTCGGTTTCGTTTGAATGCTAATCAATAAAATCCTGGCGTAATGCGATGATTGTTTTCATTGAGTTTGGAAAGCAATGTGGCCGCCCTGAGTTGATTGGCAATGTCTACCCGCATTTTCGGAGTAACATTTTCCAAATCCTTTGCAAAAAGAGACGCTTCGACAAGCGAGTTCATGGAACCGATGATTTCCGAGCAGCTATCCGTTTGAAAAAACTCCCTGACATCTTGCAGCAACGCTTGTTCACTCTGCGAAAGATTCGTTTTCGAATTGTTGGCCGCATTGTTTGTTGAATTCTGAAATGTGTTCATACATTTACGAAAGTTTGATTGTTAAATTGATTAAACTGGCCCGGGTGTTGAAGTTTGGTCACAGAAGCATCCGGGTTTTTTCTTTGCATATTCTAGTCGAGTTTTCCGACTAATTTCGGGTAAAAAAATTTATTTTGGTGTAAAAGTGACTACCGTCTGAACATCTACGTTCCCAAATTCTGTTAGTATCTCCTTCATTCTTTTTTCAGAAATCCCTTGCTGATAAGTGTAGTCTTTCCAAGCACTTGTAAATTTTCCCTTCTTAATATCAGGCGCCAAGCTAGGATAAATGCTCTTACACCACCACTCAAAGGCTTCTGTAACAGAAGCAAACTTTTTCATTCCTCAAATATACAAATTAGTCCGAAATTCCGACAAGTTTTTTTGGAATCATTTACATTCAATTCGGCACTCAAGAGAAGGCGGATACCCTTTTGAAATCAACTCATCTCTGATTTCAAATGCAGTAAGCTTTATCTGTTCTAGTTTTGAGCAGGTATTGGGTACCAGTAGCATCATATCAAACTTATCGCCACTCCACATATTTGATCCGCTGATAGCAATCCTGGTAACCTTCTTGCTTATTAACCTGCAACATTCCGTATACCAGCGAGCAAATGTGATTTTTCTGTTTCGTTGCCTGCCATCCGTTGTATCGTACATCACCAACATCGATCTTTCAGGATACATGTCGATGACATGGCATAGTATCTGGAAGACCGTTGCTTTAATTTTTGCGTCATACTTGTCCACAAAAAAACCTTTGGATTGGCTGATTCGCTTTAATCCAAAGGTTACAATGTCATCTTTTACTAGCGGATACTCTTTGAAATAGGCCGAAGCATCTGCGAAATAGCAGGAATAATAAAAGCCAGATTCAGTTTGAAAAAAGTATTCTTTGTCACCGCCTTGATATTCGACGGTGTAATCATAGGCCTTAAACGAACCTAACTCCTCTGGCATGTAATTCATCCCTGGTTATTTTTCCGTCATAGAACAGATTAATAGATTCTTGATCCGCTCTTACTTTTTCAATGAAGCGGGTCAATCGATCCTCTTTTTTTGCACCATTAGCAGCTTCTGCCACAGGTGCTTTTGCCGTTTTGTTCATGGTTTTTTGGTTTCGATTTTAACTTTTTTGAACGTAGTAATGAGCGACAAGTCTTTTCAGGGAACTTATCAGCGTGAATAAAAGTAGAGAGAAAAATTTAATTTTCGAAACTGGGTATTAAATTCAATTCCCCGTGGCTTAAGCCGGGGTGGGGAAACCCACCAAGAATCAAACCCTCGCCAAAACCCGCTCTGAAACCGTTTGCCCAATCGACAACGAAGAAGTCGCCGCCGGCGAAGGTGCATTGCAAACGTTAATAGCCGTTTTATTCTCGATAATTGAAAAATCATCCAATAACCCGCCATCATAATCGCAAGCTTGCGCGCGAACGCCCGAGCCACCAGGAACCAGATCCTCACTTTGAATCTCGGGAATAAGCCCCTGTAATGCTTTCGTAAAAGCAGCTTTGGAAAAAGAGCGGTAGTATTCTCCCATGCCGGTTTTCCAATATTTCATGGCCACTTTCCTGAATCCAGGCCAGGCCAGGGATTCCATCAGTTCAGGGAAATTGATGTCCAGCTTGTCGTAACCCTCGCGTTTAAAAGCAAAAACAGCATTGGGCCCGGCTTCAATGCCGCCTTCAATCATTCTTGTAAAATGAACGCCAAGGAAAGGGAAATTGGGGTCTGGAACAGGGTAAATCAGATTTTTGACCAAATGATGTTTTTCGGGCTTAATCTTGTAGTACTCGCCTCGGAAAGGAATGATCCTCACTTTAATATTTTCAGGCTGAGTTAATTGGGCAACTTTGTCAGAATAAAGCCCGGCGCAGTTTACTACCAATCGCGTTTCAAACAGCTTACCGGTTGCCGAAACGACTTCTGAGTGCGTGTTGCGGCTTTTGATATCAATGATCCTTTCGCCAAAAAGTATTTCGCCATCCAATCGTCTGAGGCATTCGGCGTATTTTTCGCAAACCGTTTTATAATCGATGATTCCGGTGTAGGGTACCCAAATGCCTTCCAAACCATGCACATGCGGTTCAATTTCACGGATTTCGGATTGGGAAATCATCCTGTTTTCTGTTAATCCGTTTTGCATGCCTCTGTCATACAGATTTTTAAGCAAAGGCCTTTGGTCTTCGGAGGTAGCGACGACAATTTTCCCGCATAGATCATAATGTACGTTTTCGCGGTTGCAGAAATCGATCAGCATCTTATAGCCCCGAATGCAATTGGTGGCTTTTAGGCTACCAGGTTTATAGTAAAGACCGGAGTGGATTACGCCGCTGTTGTGGCCGGTTTGGTGTTTGGCTACTTCGTTTTCCTTTTCAAGGAGGAGGACTTTCAGAGAAGGTTTCTGCTCTTTAATGCGAAGTGCTGTGGCCAAGCCCACAATGCCGCCGCCGATGATGGTAATGTCGTACATGCTTCAAAAATACTGTAAGTTATGTTTTCTAGCCCGGAAAAGAAACCTTTCCCATACTCACACCAGGGACCCCTTCTTTTCCGCCAAAAAATGATTGTGTTCCTGCAATTGTTTCATTGGCCAGCACGGCGAATAAAACGGCTTCCTTGGCATCTCCGGCGACACCAAGCTCGTCAATCAATGCAACTGGAGCATTCAGGTTTTTACGAATCTTTTCCATCAATACCGAATTATGGGCGCCGCCGCCGCTTGCGTAGATCGTGTAAGTTTCGCCGGAATTCATTACAGTTTTAATGGCGTCCGAAATGGTATCCGCGCTTAATTGGGTGAGTGTCGCGATGATATCGTGGCGGGAAAGGGATGTTAACCTCGATTTCTGGATTGCCGCCTCCGTATATTCAAAATTGAACACTTCCGGGCCAGTTGTTTTTGGAAAAGGCAGCTTAAAAAAAGCCAGCGACTTTAGTTCTTCCAACAATGGTAGGCTCACATTTCCGCTCGCGGCAATTTCGCCGTCCTTATCGTAAGGTTTGTGGAAAAATCTTCTTGTATATGCGTCCAGTAGCGTATTTCCAGGGCCTGTGTCTGTCGTGAAAACAAGGTTTGGATCCAGGTTTCCAGGCAAAAAAGTAAAGTTGGCGATGCCTCCCATGTTCAGCAGGATCCTGTTTTCTCCTCTTTTTGAAAAAAGAAAATAATCACCATACACTGCCAATGGTGCTCCTTCTCCTCCCGCCGCTATGTGTTTCTGGCGAAAATCGCTGATGGTTATGACGTTGGTTTTGACAGCGATATGGTCGCCGTCGCCGATCTGTAATGTGGCATTCGGGAAATCAGGAAGTTTGTGCTGCTTTTTGGGTGCGTGAAAAACGGTTTGCCCATGACTTGCTATCAGATCAACTTCATTGGCTGCCATGTTCCATTCTTTCAGGCAGTCCAGGATCATTTGCCCATGCGTGGTGCCGATATATGGGTTAAGCAAGCAAAGCTGCTGAAAGTCGATCTCACGTTTGGCGAAAATTTTCCTGATTTCGACGCGGAAGCTATCCTGGTAAGGCACCGTGGCGAATTTGTCCAGTGTGAGCACGGTATCCGAGCCACTGCCTTCGATCCTGCAAAGTGCCACGTCAAGCCCGTCTAGAGAGGTACCAGACATCAAACCAATGATTGTCCTGGTTTGGGCATTGGCGATAGCATTAAGCTTTTCAATGAATTTTTTCATAAACCAATGATCGTAAAAAAAGAAGCCAAGTTTATAAAAACCTGACTTCCGTACAACGTTAGTATGATCGCTAACTTCTCAGCTTTTCGGGGTAGCCGAAGCTTGTGGCTTACCTTGGTTACCCTGATTATTAGGATTGTTCGGGTTATTCTTATTTTTTCCAGACCTGTTTTTCTTCTTTTTCTTCTTCTTCTGTTCCTCGCTGTATTTTTTGTCTAGATTTTCCAGATCGCTGTTGATTTTTCCAGGTGCTCTGTCAAGGCTTCTCTCAGGCTCCGGAGTAAGGATTTCCAGCGATTCGGGAATGATATTGTTTTTGTTCAGTTCTATGATTTCCAGCACCTTATCAATAGCCACAGGATACCAGTTGGTGTCTTTGTCAAAACCAAACCACATGATCTTTTTGAAGATATCGGTCTTTTGCAGCGTCGCAATACCCTTTTTGGTTTTCAGAGGAGCGTCTACTGTCGGGATATCCCGCAAAGCGTCGATGTAAGTTTCCAACTCGTAATTAAGGCAGCATTTGAGCCTTCCGCATTGGCCCGAAAGTTTGGCGGGATTGAGCGAAAGGTTTTGATAGCGTGCCGCCGAAGTTGAGATATTCTTGAAATCGGTCAGCCAGGTAGAGCAACACAATTCGCGGCCACAAGATCCCAATCCACCCAGGCGGCTGGCTTCCTGGCGCAGGCTGATCTGGCGCATTTCAATCCGTACCTTAAATTCCGAAGCCAATGATTTGATCAGCTCGCGAAAATCGACGCGTTCTTCCGACGAATAGTAGAAGGTAGTCTTGGTATTGTCTGATTGGAATTCCACATCGGAAAGCTTCATATTCAGCTTCATTTCCCGGATAATTTCCCTTGTGCGGTAAAGCGTGGGCATTTCACGGGCGATCGCCTGCGTATGCTTGTCGAGGTCTTTTTCGGAAGCTACGCGGTAAACCACGTGCATGTCGTCACTGATGACCACGTTCTTACGTTTCATTTGAAGCCTTACCAGTTCTCCCTGAAGAGAAACAGTACCGATATGCTGTCCGGAGGCCATTTCACAAACGACGTAATCGCCTGTGACGAATTCCAGTTGATTGATATTGCGGAAATATTCTTTTCTTCCACCTTTAAATTTGACTTCGACAACATCAAAACGCTGTCCCGACGGCACATCCATATGACTGAGCCAGTCGAATACATTCATCTTGTTGCATCCGCCCGTTCCGCAATTTCCTTTGCTTCCACATCCCGCTGCTGCCGATCCATTAGTACCGCAGCCCCCGGATGTACATGATCCACATCCCATAATTAGCTCCCCTTCATCAATCGTTATAACGAATTAAATCCACACCTATATCGTGACGAAAGTATTTCCCCTCAAACTGAACGGCCTGTGCAGCGCGTTGCGACTTATGAACTGCGTTTTCAAGAGAATTGGCCAGGCCAGTCAACACCATTACCCGGCCACCGTTCGTCACGACTTCAGTATTTCCATTAAAAGTAGTGCCAGCATGAAACAAATGCACGTCTTCTACTTTATCACTTCCTGAAATCACCTTTCCTTTTTCAAAATCTCCGGGATAGCCGCCTGATACCACTACCGTAGTAACGGCTATTTGGGGAGAAATGTGCATTTCGAAATCGTTCAGTGTTCCTTTGGCCGTAGAGGCCATTAGCATTGCCAAATCAGACTGGATTCGCGGAATCACCACTTCGGTTTCCGGATCGCCCATCCGAACATTGTATTCGATCACGTAAGGTTCACCTTTTATATTCATTAATCCTATAAAAATGAAACCTACATATTTGATACCCTCACTTTTTAGGCCGGCCAGAGTCGGTTTGACCACTTTTTCATCAACTTTCCGCAAAAAATTAGCATCGGCAAAAATAACGGGCGATACTGCGCCCATACCGCCGGTGTTCAGGCCGGTATCGTTTTCTCCAATGCGTTTGTAATCTTTGGCTTCGGGTAAAATTTTGTAATGCTCTCCGTCAGTTAAAACAAAAACAGACAATTCCACACCTTTTAAAAACTGCTCTATCACAACTTTATTCCCTGCATTTCCAAACTTGCCATCCAGCAGCATTTCTTTCAATGCGATCTCGGCTTCTGCATGTTTTTCAGCGATGATAACGCCTTTTCCCGCCGCAAGTCCGTCGGCTTTCAATACGATGGGAAGTGAATGTGCTTCCAGATATTCCAACCCAATTTCAAGTGTTTCGGCAGTAAAAGTCCGTGAAGCTGCGGTGGGTATACCGTACTTCTGCATGAATTGCTTGGAGAAGTCTTTACTTCCTTCCAACTGTGCCCCGGCTTTGTTGGGGCCTATGATCTTTACTTTCGATAAATCTGGTCTTGATTCAAAATAATCGACGATGCCATTTACCAGGGGCTCTTCCGGCCCCACGATCACCAGCTCGATACTATTATGTATGATCGCACTGGCAATTGAATCAAAATCATTGTAAGAAATAGAAAGGTTCGTTGCTACACCCGCAGTGCCCGCGTTGCCGGGAGCTACAAATAATGTGTCACAAAGAGGACTTTGGGCAATTTTCCAGGCAAAGGCATGCTCTCTCCCGCCTGATCCCAATATAAGTATGTTCATAAACTGGTTAAAAAAATCCGCTGACATCCGCGGATATGATCTGTAAGGGTTTTAGTTTGCGAGTTCAGATAAAAATTTGATGCGCATCAGTCTTAACTCTTCTTCGCTGATCTCGTCATTCGCAAATTCGTCCAATGCTACGGCAATGTTGTCGGTTTCCGCAGTCATAAAATAATCATAAATATCTTGCTGCCTTTCACGGTCGATCACCTGATTGATATAATAATCCAGGTTAAGTTTGGTACCGGAATAGCAAATGTGCTCCACTTCTTCAATGACATCGGCCAGCTCGAGATCTTTCACCTCGGCAATTTCATCCAGGCTTACCTTGCGGTCCACTTGCTGGATAATGAAAATCTTGATCTTGGATTTATTGACAGTCGACTTAATAACGACATCCTTGGCCGTTTCTATCTCATTTTCTTCGACATAACGTGTAATAAGGTCGATAAACTGCCGTCCGAACTTCTGCACCTTGCCCATTCCGACGCCGTTGATCTGCGCCATTTCCTGCTGGGTAGTAGGGTAGGTAGTTGCCATTTCTTCCAACGACGGATCCTGGAAGATCACATACGGGGGCAGGTTTTTTTCCTTGGCTACTTTCTTGCGCAATGCTTTGAGCATTCCCAGTAATGCCTCGTCATAGGCATGTGCGCTGCCGCCTCCGGTGGCCGCATCTTTGTCGTCGTCCTCTGGCTTAACTTCCTCCTCTTCGAAATTATGGTCTTTATGAAGCGTAATCTGGTAAGGATCGTTCAGATATCGCGCTCCTTTTTCACCAAGCTTGATGACACCGTAATTTTCAATGTCTTTTTCCAGGTAATTGAAAATAACAAGCTGGCGGATCGTCGAAATCCAGTAGTCACGGGATTCATTTAATTCCAATCCTTTGCCATAAACTTCCAGCTGGTCATGCTCGTAACTTTTAACATACTGGTTTTCTGTTGCGGTCAGTAAATCTGCAATGTGATCGCCATCAAAGCGTTGCTCGGTTTGTGCAACTGCTTTTAACACCAGGATTACATCCTCCTGAACTTTGCTTTTTTCAGTTGGTTTGATACAGTTATCACAGAAGCCGCAATCTTTTTCAAGATATTCCCCAAAATAGCTCAACAGTTGCCTTCTGCGGCAAACGCCCAGGGTCGAATAGGCAACCATTTCATTCAGCAAATGGCGGGCATTATCCCGTTCGGTCACTGTTTTGTCTTTGTTAAATTTTTCAAGCTTCTGAATATCCTCGTAGCTGTAGAACATCAGACAGTTACCTTCCAGCCCGTCGCGTCCGGCGCGGCCAGTTTCCTGGTAATACCCCTCTAAAGATTTGGGAACATCGTAGTGGATCACAAAACGCACGTCTGGCTTATCAATCCCCATTCCAAAGGCAATGGTAGCGACAATCACGTCTGCTTCTTCGTTCAGGAACGCATCCTGATTGGCCATACGGGTGTTGCTGTCCAGTCCGGCGTGGTACGGTAATGCCCGAACGTCGTTCACATTGAGCAGTTCCGCTACTTCCTCCACCGTTTTACGGCTCAGGCAATACACAATTCCCGACTTGCCTTTGTTATTTCTGATGTATCGGATCAGTTGCTTTTTGACATCCTTTTTAGGTCGGATCTCATAGTACAGGTTCTTGCGGTTGAAAGAAGATTTGAAGGTCTCAGCTTCTTCCATCTGCAGGTTCTTGCGGATATCCTGCTGCACTTTCGGCGTCGCTGTGGCAGTAAGGGCAATGATAGGTAACTGGCCAATGTTTTCAATTATTCCATAAATCCGCCGGTATTCGGGCCTGAAATCGTGGCCCCATTCCGAAATACAATGCGCTTCATCAATGGCGACAAAGGATATGTTTGCTTTTTTAAGAAAATCGAGGTTGTCCTCTTTAGTAAGGGATTCAGGGGCTATGTAAAGCAATTTCAGGCTCCCGTCCAAAGCATCTGTTTTCACACGGGCCATTTCGGCCTTGGTAAGGGTCGAATTGAGAAACTGGGCATTAATGCCAAATGCCGTCAACTGATCGACCTGGTTTTTCATTAATGCAATGAGGGGTGAAATTACGATGGTCAGGCCGTCGCTGACTAGAGCGGGCAGTTGATAGCAAAGTGATTTGCCGGCCCCCGTTGGCATGATTACAAATGTATTTTTACCTAGGAGAATATTCTGAATAATAACTTCTTGCTCCCCTCGAAACTGGCTGTATCCAAATATTTCTTTTAGTTTCTCTTTTAACGTGTCTAAGACAACGTGATCAACCTGCTTTACCATACTCTGTTAACAAAATGGTTATCCCCAAACTTCTTTATCTTTGCTTTTTTTGAAATGAATTTTGACGATTCTATCCCTTTAAACTGTGTTTCAGATTTGAAATTAATAAAAAATATTCAGTCAATAGCAAAAGAAGTAATACGGCAGGAGGCAGAAGCATTGCATAAAATTGTTGAACTGATTGATGATGAATTTGAAAGGTGCGTATATGCTATTTTAAACTCCGGAGGCCGCGTGGTTATTTCAGGTGTAGGCAAGAGCGCTATTGTGGGGCAGAAGATCGTAGCTACCTTAAACTCAACGGGTACGCCCTCTCTTTTTATGCATGCTGCGGATGCAATTCATGGCGATCTGGGCATGATCCAGGATAATGATATCGTGCTTGTGATCTCAAAAAGCGGGGATACTTCCGAGATAAAAGTACTGGTTCCATTACTTAAACGGATCGGTGTGACCATGATAGCCATGGTGAGCAACAAGGAATCTTACCTTGCCAAAAACAGTCAATATATTCTACATGCATATGCGTCGAAAGAGGCTGATCCTCTGAATCTTGCGCCTACTACTAGCACATCTGTGACCATGGCTTTGGGCGACGCGCTGGCTATTTGCCTCCTGGAAGCAAGAGGCTTTACCCATGACGATTTTGCCAAATTTCATCCGGGAGGTTCATTAGGCAAGAGGTTGTATTTGAAAGTATGCGATATATATCCTCATAACGCGCTGCCAATGGTTTCCACTGGTGCCACTTTGCAGGAAGTGATTCTTGAAATGACTTCCAAAAGATTGGGCGCCACTGCGGTAAAAGATGCTGACGATCAAATGATTGGAATTATTACCGACGGAGATTTGCGAAGAATGCTCAAAGAGCACCAGGCAAACCGCATCCTTCATCTTACGGCTGCCGATATTATGACAAAGTCGCCTATATCCGTTTCTCCGGAGGAGTACGCAGTGAATGCATTGGAAATCATGCAGTCCAAAAGTATAACCCAGGTTGTGGTCGTAGAAGAAGGTAAAGTGCTGGGCTTCGTGCATTTGCACGATTTACTGCGGGAAGGGCTGGTTTAATTGTCCAGTTGAGCGGAGCCGAAACGTGCCAAAGAAGTTTCGGCTCCGCTCAACTGGACAATTCTGACTATCTGAATCTTTTCGATTGCTGAACAGTGCGTTCGTCTTTTCTGATAAACCGGTTGGCAAACACATTGGCCAACATTGCTCCCACTAATCCATAAAATCCGATATCGTACTTGCCAGGAAGCGCGGGATCAAACAATTTGGCGGTTTTATAAAAGGTAAAATAGATAACCAAACCCATGATAACGGTCATCAATATAGAATTGACGGCACAAAGCGCCGATTGAAGAACTCGATTACGGAATTGAAAAATGGAATAGGCTGAAATCCCCGCTACCAATATTGCGAGCACTATGAGATAATAAACGGGCTGGACATTGGATTGCACCTCGTTTACCTGGTGGGTCAGTTGAATAGCGGTTAATTCGGCCTTTTGCGTGCCCGTCATGGACACTTTGTTCCAGATCGGAAAAGCGAGAAAGAGCCCCATCCCTACGATTGCTATGGCTAAGAAGATGGTTTGGATTCTTTGTAACATGTCTTAAATGATTATTCTGAAATATTTAACGGGCAAATGTAACAAGGCGGGATTTGAGGAAAAAGAGAATCTAGGAAATCACTTCAGCATATAAGTCAAACTCTTCGGCGGAGGTGATTTTTACATTCGCAAAATCGCCCAATCTCACATATTGGCTGGCAGGAACGAGTACTTCGTTATCCACTTCGGGAGAGTCGAATTCTGTTCGACCAATAAAATGCCCGCCTTCTTTGCGGTCAAAGAGCACTTTGTAATTACTACCTATTTTTTGCTGGTTCAATTCGTATGAAATTCCTTGTTGCAGCTCCATAATCGCATCAGCACGTTCCTGCTTGATATCCGCTGGAATGTCGTCGGGCATCGTGTAAGAATGCGTGTTATCTTCGTGAGAGTATTGGAATGCGCCTAACCTGTCGAACCGCATTTTTTCGACAAAATCATAAGTTTCGTCAAACAGTGCTTCGGTCTCACCTGGATGCCCCACGATTAGTGTTGTCCTTAGCGTGATCCCAGGCACTTTTTCCCGGATTGTTTGAATCAAAGCTTCTGTTTTTTCACGGGTAATCCCTCTCCGCATTGACTTCAATATTTCTGTTGAACCCGATTGCAAAGGCATATCCAGGTACTTGCAGATATTACTGCGCTCGTTCATTACGTCCAGAATGTCCATTGGAAAGCCTGCCGGATATGCGTATTGTAACCTGATCCATTCAATGCCTTCCACATCGGAGAGCTGGGCAAGGAGGTCGGACAGATTTCTTTTTTTATAAATATCAAGACCGTAATAAGTCAGGTCTTGCGCAATCAGGATCAGTTCCTTTGTTCCACGTTTCGCAAGTGATTTTGCCTCTTTCACCAACTCATCTATTGGTCGGGAAACATGACCGCCGCGCATGATCGGGATCGCGCAGAAGCTGCACGGCCGGTCGCAACCTTCGGCTATTTTCAAATAGGCATAATGTGTTGGCGTGGTCAGCAGGCGTTCGCCCACTAATTCGTGCTTGTAATCGGCTTTCAGCGTTTTGAGCAGGCGAGGAAGCTCATTAGTCCCGAACCAGGCGTCTACCGTAGGGATTTCAATCGAAAGTTCGTCTTTATAGCGATGCGATAAACAACCTGTTACATACACTTTGTCTACCATTCCAGCCGCTTTGGCATCTGCATAGCGAAGAATAGTATTAATCGATTCTTCTTTCGCATTGTCGATAAATCCGCAGGTATTGATGACGACGATCTGGGAATCGTCTCTTTTGGATTCGTGGGCTACTGTGAATCCGTTTCCTTTGAGCTGTGTGTAAAGAACTTCCGAGTCCACCAGGTTTTTGGAACAGCCTAGTGTTACGATATTGACTTTATTCTTGATTATTCCTTTGGTTTTCATTGGGATTAGCTATTAGCGCGCAGCTGTAGCTATTGGCTTTAAATTAGGAGATAATGCAATTCCTGTGTTATCGAATCAATTGATAATGAACTGCTAAATGGGGCGCAAAGTTCGGGATAATCTAATAATTAGCCAATCTTTTTAAACAAAGAATCAACAAACTCACTCCGGTCAAATACCTGAAGATCATCCATTTTTTCTCCCACGCCGATGTATTTGACAGGGATTTTGAACTCGTCAGATATGCCAATTACTACGCCACCTTTGGCAGTTCCGTCCAGTTTGGTGATCGCCAAAGCAGTTATCTCGGTAACTTTTGTAAATTCCCGGGCCTGTATGACAGCATTTTGTCCTGTGCTTCCATCCAGTACTAATAAAACCTCATGAGGTGCATCAGGAATGATCTTTTGCATCACCCGTTTGATTTTGGAAAGCTCGTTCATCAGGTTGACTTTGGTATGGAGGCGGCCTGCGGTGTCAATAATAATCACGTCCGCTCCAATCTCCGTTCCTTTTTTTAGTGCATCATAGGCTACTGCGGAAGGATCAGTGTTCATGCCGTGATCTATAACGGGGACATCTACCCGTTTACCCCATAATTTTAACTGGTCCACTGCTGCGGCCCTGAATGTATCCGCAGCACCAAGTACCACCTTATGTCCCCTCTGATGGAATTGGTGGGCTAGTTTGCCTATTGTGGTTGTTTTCCCTACACCGTTCACTCCCACAACCATAATTACATAAGGTTTAGGCAGGTGTTCGGTTTCAAAACTATCCCTGATATCGACCGATTTATTCTCCGTAAGCAAGGCGGCAATCTCGTCACGCAGGATGCCGTCGAGCTCCGCCGTAGTCGCATATTTATCTCGGGCTACCCGTTCCTCGATACGTTTAATGACTTTTACGGTTGTCTCAACGCCGACATCCGAGCTGACCAGAATATCTTCCAATTCATCAAGAACGTCTTCATCGATGGTCGTTTTGCCTACAATGGCGCGGGAAAGTTTGCCGAAGAAACTATCCTTGGTTTTTTCGAGGCCTTTATCTAATGTTTCCTTTTTCTCTTTTGAGAAAAAACCGAATAAACTCATAGTGCTTATGTTATAGGACCAAAAATAAAACAAAAAAGTCCCAAAAGGGACTTTTCATCAGCGCAATATCAAAACCTTAAATCACCTTAGCTTTTCAAGGCACCCTGAACACCGTCAAGGGGAACGATTTCTTCTTTGAAGGTATAAGCTCCGGTTTTTGGGGATCTTACGGCTTTAATCACTTTCGCAAATGCTTTACCACCTTCTTTTTTCAGGGTAGCAACTACTTTCTTTGCCATGTCTGTATATTTTTTAAAGTTTAAAACCTTATTTAATTTCTTTATGGACGGTATAGCGTCTCAGAAAAGAATTGAATTTTTTCAATTCCATACGGCCTGGCGTATTTTTCCGATTTTTTGTAGTCACGTAACGTGACATACCTGGAACACCACTATCTTTCTGTTCTGTGCATTCCAATATGACCTGTACTCTATTACCTTTCTTAGCCATTGCTTTACATTCGTTTTACAAATAGGAGTGCAAAAGTAACAACATTAAATATTAATCACAATATTATCTTTTAAATAAAGTGTAAAAATTTGCACAGATTCGGTCTTGCAGGCTCTGTTAATGCCTTGTAAAGCAAATAGGTAACTTTAGACAAAGTGAAAAAGGCCTCTAATTTATGACAGTGATATGAAGGAAATCTAACGCAAACTTAGTTTCTTCGTGTGATGATTCAATATCAAACCTTAATCTGGCGGAAATTCTTAAAATTGAAAACAATGACTCTTAAAAAAAGTGCTTCCGGGGCTCTTGTCGCTCTGGCAGTTTCCATGTTCATCGGTTGTTCTTCCAAGGAGGACCGTGACAAGTACGATCACTATTACGGATCAGGAAGCAAGTCCAGGGAAGAAACGGCGCTCGTAGAGCTTCAGAATGAAAGAAAAAATCAGCCTGAAAAACCTGCTGCCGAAGCCTCACCTGCTCCTGTTACTCCCGACTCATCGAAAGCGAAAACGGCTGACACTTCAAAAGTAGCTTCCACTCCGGCCGCACCTGCCGCGGCGACGAAACGTAAACCTGTTCCTGCTGACGTTCTGGCTTTGCTCAATAAGCATGCATGTTTTGCCTGCCACCAGGCTTACGACAAAGTAATCGGACCTCCTTATTCGGAAGTTGCCAAAAAGAAATATACGCCTGATCAGATCGTGGAACTTGTCCACAGTCCGAAGCCGGAACATTGGCCGGGATATCCTCCAATGGCGCCTCTGGCACACGTTCCCAAAGCTGATATTGTAGTGATTGCCAACTGGATCAATTCCTTATAATCACCACCACTTGTGGTAGAAAATACGGGCCGTTCATGCTATGGACGGCCCGTATTTGTATCTTTGTTTAAGCATTAATATTAAAATATGATTCAAAACGTATTCCGCCCCTCAGACATTACCGATGAACTTTTGGCAACTTATGAAACCGTCATAGGCCTTGAAGTTCATTGTCAGCTTTTAACGGAATCCAAGTTATTTGCTACGGACTGTAATCTTTTTGGTGCTGAACCGAATACCAATATTGGCCCGCTGACCCTGGCGTTGCCTGGGACATTGCCGAAAGTGAATAAAAAAGCAATCGAATATGCCGTCCGTCTAGGATTGGCCTGCGGATGCGCTATCAGTAGGAAAACCATCTTTGACCGTAAGAATTATTTTTACCCCGACCTTCCCAAAGGCTATCAGATATCTCAGGACAAAAAGCCAATATGCTTGAACGGAGGTGTTACCATATCTATTAAGAATGCCCAGGGGCAGCCGGTAGAAAAAGCAATCCGTTTTCACCATATCCATCTGGAAGAAGACGCAGGCAAGTCGGTACATGATGGCAGTTTTACGGAAACGCTTTTGGATTATAACCGGGCAGGAACGCCTTTGGTTGAAATGGTTTCTGAGCCTGATTTGCGATCGGCTGAGGAAACTGGTGCTTTTGTCACGGAAATCCGCCGTCTCGTCAGATATCTTCAGATCAGCGACGGAAATATGGAAGAAGGCTCTTTGCGATGCGATGTAAACGTTTCGGTCAGAAAAAGAGGAGCTGCAGAATATGGTGTCAAGGTTGAGATCAAGAATATGAATTCAATCCGTAATATGATGCGGGCGATCAGCTTTGAAGAGAGAAGACAAGTTGCTTTGCTCGAAAGCGACCAGGAAGTGCAGCAGGAAACCAGGATGTTTGATGTGGAAACCGGTCAGACTTACGGGATGCGTGTGAAGGAAACGATGAACGACTATCGTTATTTCCCGGATCCGGATCTTAGTCCGATCGTTATTTCAGAGGAGTGGCTGAACAGCATTAAAGATAGTATGCCTGCATTACCGCATGAACTCCGGGAGAAATTTGTTCGGCAATACGGGGTGCCGGCTTATGATGCGATGGTATTGACGGATACACGCGAAATGGCTGCCTATTTCGAGGAAGTTTGTACCAAAACAAGTGCTTACAAAGCAGCCTCCAATTGGTTGATGGGGCCAGTGAAATCGTTTTTAAACGAGCATGAAGGAAACATCGAGCTTTTTCCGGTGAGTGCATCAAATCTGGCGGCACTGATAGAGTTGAGCGAATCAGGTGTGGTAAGCCACTCTGTAGCTTCGCAGAAGATTTTTCCAATGTTGTTAAAAGAGCCAGACCGGTCTCCATTCGACATTGCAACGACAAATAACTGGTTGCAAAACAGCAATACAAATGAGCTTGAATCGTTGGTAGATGAGGTTCTCAATGCTATGCAAGACAAAGTATTAGCATACCAAAAAGGCAAAAAAGGATTGATCGGGCTATTTGTCGGAGAAGTGATGAAAAAGTCAAATAACGCTGCCGATCCTAAACTGGTTAATCAATTGCTTGCTAAAAAATTGAGTTAGTCACACATTCAACACAACAAATATTGAAGATTATGAAGGGTTTTATCAAACAAAGTATCATCATAACAAGTATTGCTTTTTTGAGCCTTCAATCTATGGCGCAGCTTGCACCAAAGGAATTTAACATAACGGGCAAGGTAAAAAACGCGTCAAAAGGCGAAAAAGTTATTCTTTCACAATCTTCCGCCGGAGGGTCCTCCATAAAAGTTGACTCTACCCAATTGGCTGCCGACGGCAGTTTTGTATTGAAAGGAACGGAAAAGGACAGAGGCAGCTTTTTTTCATTGAATATAGCTGATCGCCAAAAGGTTGTTTTATTGGTTGAAGGTGGCGAGAATTTCAATATAGTGGCCGATGGTACTGGAAGGGATAGCAAAGGAAACGGTGGGAAATATGAGGTTACCGGTTCCAAAAATATGGAATACTATCACAAGGTTGACCAACTCATGCAAAATTTCGCTGCCAAAGTGACCAAATGGAATGAGGAATACGCGGCGGCGGAGGAAAAAAAAGATTCGAAAAAAATCGCCGAAATCCAGGAGCAGTTCGCAAAAGCCGATCAGGAACGTTTGGATATTATCAAAAAGATGATCCCTGAGATGGGCACTTCGCTGGTGGCATTATTCACGGCGAATAATTTCCTGAGACCAGAAAATGATTTGGAAACATTGAAAAAACTCGCCGAGGAATATTCGAAGGTAGAGCCTCTTCCAACACTTGCAAAAGGATTTATTGGCGGGGTTAAAAGAATTGCGGGCCTGGCGGTCGGCGAGGTGGCGCCTGACTTCACGCTGAATAACCCGGAAGGCAAACCGATCGCATTATCGTCTTTGCGCGGAAAGTTTGTACTAATCGATTTTTGGGCTTCCTGGTGCGGGCCTTGCCGGATGGAAAACCCCAATGTGGTACGGATGTACGATAAATTTAAAGACAAAGGTTTTGATATTTACGGAGTTTCACTGGACGATAATGAAAAGGCATGGAAGACGGCAATCAGCAGGGATAATCTCAAATGGCAGCACGGATCTGAGTTGAAAAAATGGAATTCGGGCGTTGCCCAGGCTTACGGTGTAAATGCCATTCCGGCTACTTTTTTATTGGATAAAGACGGAAAGATAATAGCGAAGAACCTAAGAGGCCCTGCTTTGGAAACCAAGCTGACAGAGCTGCTCGGAGGTACTCAGTAATATATATTCACTTTGGTTAAAATAATGCTAAAATCCGTGGGGCTGCCTGCGGATTTTTTTGTTTCAGCAAGCTCAAAGTTCGTCTTCTAGACAGTAATAGAACAATAGCGGATCCGGAAATCTAAATTCGTAAGTATATGCATTATTGAATTTTTTACCTGAGATGACCTTGAAGCTCGGAGGGATCTTCGGTGTTGTGAATGTAGGCGTTTCCAAGTTAAATCGTTTGCAGGTATCCTCGTAAATTTCCTTTCTCGTGGGGTGTAAGGGGGATACGATATTGAATGTCTCGTCTTTTGGCTCATTCTCAAGAATATGCATGATAATACCCACAGCATCGTCACGGTGAATGTAATTGACGGGGATTGACCCCGTTTCCATGCCCTTTTTCCCTTTTACATAGTTGCCTGGATTCCGGTTGTAACCCAATAACCCTCCAAGTCTGAGAATGGTAACTGCCTTTTGGGGACGCAGGGCTTGGACCAGATTTTCGGCCAACACCATCTCCGGAGAAGCCGATTGCTCTGGAATTATCACATCGCTTTCTGACATGACCCGATTGAGATCAGGGTAAATTCCTGTTGAACTGATGAATATCACTTCATTAATCCGGGAATTCTTTATTTCTGTAACTATGGCTTCGATTTGTTTTGGGTAAAATCCCGGTTCATTCTTTGACAGCCGCGGCGGTAAGGAAATGATAAGAATGTCGGCATCGAAAAATGGAATTATTGAATCTTTATCAGCTGATAAACCGGGAGTAAGGGTCATTAAATAACCCTGTATGCCATGATCCTCGAATTTTTCAATTTTGGACGGAGAAGTTGTGCTGCCTTTGATTTCCCAGGTACTATGCGCTTTCCGCAAACGTTCAGCTAACGGAAACCCAAGCCAGCCACAGCCCAGGATGCTTATTCGTTTTTTTTCTACTTTTGAGCGTTTGTCTATCATGATCTTATTCTTTCATCGAATGGTTTATTTCAGAGGCCTGATATTGCTTGCCCTTATCACATTCATTTCTTTTTCTTGCAAAACGGATGATAAACAAGAAGCAGACGCCAGCTCGGAGCAATTGACGCTTGTTTCTGAAAATCTGGACGAGCAACTTTCAAGTTGTAAGTCGGTGGAGGAAGTACAAGGTTTTCTGAAGAAGCACACTGTGTTATCGAGATTTTATTTTGCAGACTCCCCGGTAGATTCATCCAGATTAGCTGCTCAATTGTTCAATATTTTTCAAAATCCTGATTTTCAAAAATTCAGGATGCAACTGGATTCCCTGGTTGGCGACCGGAATACGCGAATCGTGCAACCCTTGTCACTGGCATTTAAGCAAATCAAGCATTATTACCCCGGTTTTCAAGCCCCGAAAATACAGTTTATAGTTACTGGTTTTACAGGTAACGATCTGTATATATCAGATTCATTGATAGTGATCGGGTTGGATTATTTTGGCGGGCCGTCCGCCATGTTCAGGCCCAATGTGTTCGATTATCAGTTACGGCGTTATCAAAAGGAATACATTGTTCCTTCGATCGTCTTTTTTGAATCGAATCGTTTCAACCGTACCAGTCCCGGGGATAATTCTTTGCTGGCCGATATGATCGGGTATGGCAAAGGATTTGAATTTGTAAAGCAAATCCTACCTGAAACGCCGGACAGCCTTATTGTCGGTTTTTCTGAGAGCGATCTGAGACGCACGTACCATAGCCAGCAGGACATTTGGAGCTACTTTATCGCCAGTAAGTTATTGTATGAAAAGAGTGATCTGATTAAAAGGAAATTTATCGAAGAGCGCCCGTTCACAACAGAAATTGGGGAGAAGGTGCCAGGAGCTATAGCGCGATGGGTGGGTTGGCGGATTGTAAGCAAATTTATGGCTGAAAATCCAGACGTTTCGCTGGTTCAATTGATGGATATCGACAATGCGCCGAGGATCCTTCAGGAATCGGGATATAAAGGCCAGCCCGAGGAAGAACCCTGAGATTTTTGATTAGTTTTGCAGCGACAGATTTCTACTTCAAATCACCTTTAATGCCGTTTACGCTCATATTCTTCCTGCTCCTTGTCCCTGGTTTTGTGGTGATCGGCGTATATCTTGAGCGTAAGGTATCCGCGTTTATTCAGGATCGCATGGGACCTATGGAAGTGGGTAAATGGGGTTTATTGCAGCTTTTTGCCGATTTGCTCAAATTGCTCCAGAAAGAGGACATTGTTCCGAGAGCTGCCGATCGTAGTTTATTTCTAGTCGCTCCTTTTGTCATTTTCGTGTCGGTATTCGCAGGTTTTGCTGTAGTTCCGCTTGCGCCCGAGCTGGCAGGTTCAGGAGCTGCGGTGGGCGTATTCTTCCTCCTGACGATTGTGTCTGTGGATGTCGTGGGACTTTTGATGGCGGGATGGGGATCCAATAATAAGTTTGCTCTTTTCGGTGCCATGCGGGCTGTGGCCCAGATCATATCTTACGAAATTCCACTGGGATTGTCTATTCTTTGCGTCGTAATGCTGACCCAAACGCTCGATTTGCAGTTGATCAGCTTTCAGCAGGGAATTTACTCGAGCGAAACCGTATACCTTTTTGGAATAAAAAAGCTAGGGATTGATGTGACAAAGATAGGAGGGTTTCTATCCTGGAATATCGTTCGCAATCCTTTTCTTTTATTGGCATACATCGTGTTTTTTATTGCATCATTGGCCGAGTGCAACCGGGCTCCATTTGATTTGCCGGAAGGGGAGTCGGAGTTGGTAGCCGGGTTTCATACCGAATATTCGGGGATGAGGTGGGCTATTTTCATGTTATCCGAATACGGGATGATGTTGCTCGTGGCATTGTTAGGGGCCATACTTTTTTTAGGAGCCTGGAATACACCTTTTCCTAACATTGGACCTTTAAAATTAGCAGATTGGACAAGCGGGGAACCCGGAACCTGGTTCGGCTATGTGACCGGGATTTTCTGGATTTTGAGTAAAGCTATGTTTGGGGTCCTGATTCAGATGTGGGCGCGCTGGACACTTCCCCGTTTGCGTGTAGATCAGCTTATGTACCTGGGCTGGAAGGTATTAACCCCTGTTGGCCTGGTTTTATTTTTTATTTCGGGCGTCTGGAGACTGATAGGAGTCTAAGTTTTAATTTGCGATTTCCGCAGCATCCAGGATATAGTTCATTTGGTAGATATCGTCTGCATTGAGCTTTAAAGTACCCGTAAAAGTCAGCCGCTCATCAGTCTTGTATTTCCGTCCATCTTTTTTCTTAAAATTCAACGTCATAACAGTCTCCGGACCTGCTCCGCCACAAAAAAAGCAAGCGCTGAAAGGGAATGCTGAAAGCACATACAAGTTGGCATCCAGGTCAATCGGAAGGATATAACCGGTTATGGAAACTTGCTGACCTTTCAGTTTCTGTACGCTGGGCCCAAATGTGGGGTGAAGCATATAGATAGATTCTTCGGCATACCACTTCTTTTTAAAGGTAACATCCCGCAAAATTTCCCAGGTTACTTTAACGGGTTCTCCTGCAGGCAATATGTCGGTAGGTTTAAATCCCAATAAAAGGGAAGCTCCGAAAAGAAAAAGGGCTGCTTTTACAGATTTCATTGATGCTTGATTTATAGGTTAAAGTACTCCAGACTGCGGGAACAAATTTAAGTACATTATCATTCCTCCGCCAGGGTTCTCGATATATTCAGATTGTAAATACCCAGGGACGGAAGTGCAGCTGCGATAGCTCCGATGGCCAGCGCCCCAAAAAACAGTAAGACTTCTTCGGGAAGAAGGGCAAATCCTTTTAACGAATAATGAAAATCCTGTTCTGCGACTTCCGAAAAAAGCAACAATCCAATGCGGCTCACAATCACCCCTGCAAAAAACCCGATCAGGGCCAGCGTTATTCCTTCAATTAACAACATCAGAAAAAGCCTGCTGCGGGTAGCGCCCATCGAGAGCATGAGCGCCATCTCATATTTCCGTTCCTTTAGAGAGTTGTAGAGCGAAATAAAAACGCTCACTCCTGCAATGACAATGATAACTAGCGCCAAGGCCCTGAGCGTTTCGACCCCGACGCCGAGCAAGGAAAAAAGTCGGTTGATCTCGATGCTAGGCAGCGCGGCCTGCATGGATGTGTTTTCGTTTATCTGGCGGGGAATGGTGAGCAAGCCCATTGGGTTACGGAATTGGATCAGCGCGCTCGTAACTTGTTTATTTTCATCGTCGGGTTCGGCGTCGGTCACCCCTGGCAGGGGGTGGTGTTCTTCTTTTTCAGTTGCTCCAGTTTGTCTGCCCGGATGGTCATGAATGTCCCATATACTGGAAAGACGTGTCAGGATAAGTTGGTCAACAACACTTCCACTGGGATTAAATATCCCTGTTACTTTGTACTTTTTTTCTCCGTGCTTTTCACCGTTCGCATCCAGTCCGTGTGAACTTGAAAAGAGATCGCCTACTTTCAGGCCCGCATTTCTGGCTACTTTGCTTCCGATGGTAACCTCCATAGATGCATTATAGAGCATCCCCTCAGAAAGTTTAGCCTGAAAATGGTCGATATATTTTGGTGTCGTACCCACAATCCTGAACCCCTGATAGCTATCGCCCATAGATAGTGGAATTACAGTTTTCACAAATGGATTCTTTCTGAGGGAGTTAACTTCCGAAAGCGGCACATTTCCGGTAGGGGCATCGATCTGATAAATGCTGGATAAAATCAATTGGAGTGGGCTTCCTTTGGCACCGACAACCATATCGATCCCTCTGATATTTCTTTTGAATTGTTCGTCGAGCTGTTTGTTTAATAACAAAAGCAGAGAGATCATACCTATCCCCAAAGTGAGCAGAAGGGCGCTCAAAAAGCTGTTAAGCTTTTTCTCGATGAGGTTAGCAATGCTTATTCTGAACAGGTTCATCCTGATTGGCTATATGGGTTATGTTAACTGCCAGGCTGACTTTACAAAATCACCTGATTGGCAAATTCGTCTTTCAACCTTTGATCATGTGTGACTACCACCAGACTGGCGCCTATTGACGCCGATTGTGTTTTGAGCAATTCAATCACCTTTTGACAATTGTTGTCATCCAGACTTGAAGTGGGTTCGTCGGCCAGAATTACATTGGGGTTATTCATCAGCGACCGGGCAATACTGACACGTTGCTGTTCACCCTGGCTCAGCTGTGCTGTTTTCTTTGAGAGATGATCCGCAAAACCCAATTGCTCGGCCAGGTGTGCAGCCTTTGCACGATCTTGTTGTTTGTTTGCCAGGTAATTGGAAAGCAAGATGTTATCCAATACTGATAACGCCCTGACGAAATGAGGACGCTGAAAAATAATGCCGATATTTTTCGACCTGACATTAATAATATCTTCCTGGGAGAACCGGCTGGCTGGTTTTTCTGCAATGTAAATTTCTCCCGAATCCGGTTTCAATAGCAAGGCGAGAAGGTGTAGGAGGGTAGTTTTTCCCTTTCCAGATTGACCAAGGATCAATAGCGTTTCTTTGTTTTTACAGCTGATGTCGGGGAAATGGAATTTCTTTTGAGCGGAGTAAGAAAAGTGAAGATTGCTACTCGTAATCATCTTTGAATCTTTTTTGAATACAAAATGATAAGCAAGTTAAAAAAGATAAGCACTACAAATAAATCTTGGCGAAATACGTTGAAATGGTGATACAACCTGAAGAAAACCAACAACTATCCTATTTTTGCAAAAAAATCGATCTCAAATGCGTAGACATTTTGAACTGAAAAGAGTATCCGGAGCGCTGACTTTGATCTTAACTTTTGGGCTATTGTTAACAAACGGGGATACTCAGGCCCAAAGCCGCGGCATCTTTGTTCCATATTCTACTGCAGGGTTTGGTATCGGGACTTCCAGCTATTACGGAGATCTTGCGCCTTACAGACGCCCTTTTGCTTCCACATTTTATATGATGCGCTGGAGCGTTGGTGGTAATTATACTCGTCATTTTACGCCGCGTCTGGCTGCAAGGGCTAGTTTCATCTATGCCAGGATTGCAGGCGACGATTACATCATGAATCGCAGTTCGAAACACGAATCCAACATATTTTATGCTAGAAACCTCCAGTTCCGCAATGACCTGAAGGAATTTTCAATTCAGGGTATTTTTAAACTTACACCAGATAACCGCAGCTATGACAGACGTCCTCAGTTGGGCGCGTATCTTTTTGCTGGCGTGGCTTTAACGGCCCATAATCCAAAAGCACTGGATTCCTTACATGGCAATTGGGTGAAATTGCAACCCTTAGGGACGGAGGGCCAGGGTAATGAGGGTTATGCCAAGCCTTATTCGCTGGTACAATTCGCGATTCCGGTGGGAATAGGGGTGAGGTACAAGATCAATTCCAAATTTGATATTTCGGCTGAGTTGGGCTTCAGGAAGACATTTACAGATTATCTGGATGATACTCATGGAAACTATGCAGATCCTGCTTTGTTTGCCGATAACCCAGTTGCACTCGCCCTTTCAAACAGGTCGACAAATCCAGTGGCGGTTAGAAAAGGCGCGGACAGGACAGAATCTTTAAAGAAATTTCTGGTTGTTAATTACGGATTAGAAACCAATGACCCGCTGGCTGCATTGCCAACGACCGGATTTGCGGCACCAGGCACGGCGAGAGGCAATAGTCCAAGCTATACCGACAATTATTTATTTGGTATGATACATATCAATTATATGTTGCCTTCACAAATCAAATGTCCCCCACTTAAGTAATTAGGATACATTGAAGTACTTTTTTAGAATTTCAGAGGATAAATACTTGATCCGATTATTGGCAGCAGGTATTTATTTTTTTGCAGTTTGCGGCAGTTCAGCTTTTGGCCAGAAAATAGAACTGGGTGTTGGGGTCGGTGGCTTTAATTACAAGGGTGATATTTCTCCATCACTAAGAGCTCGCTTTTTCAAACCTGGCGGCAGTCTATTTTTTCGGTTTAATCCCAATCAGGCGTTGTCTCTTAGAGCCGAACTGGCTGCTGGGTTGATCGGCGCAAAGGATAAGTATAGTAAGGACCCATTCCAGCAGGAGCGAAATTTGTCTTTCCGGACGTCCATTTTAGAAGGCAGTGCTGTCGCGGAATATAACTTCTTAAATTTTCAGGAACGCAGGTTCGCAGTCAATTGGAGCCCTTATTTGTTTGGAGGCATCGGCTATTCCAAATTCAATCCGGATATTCAGACAAGTGCATATAAGACTAGCGGCCTGGTACTGCCTTTTGGAGTTGGAATAAAGTATCAGATAAAGAGGCCCTGGAATATCGGTTTGGAATATGGCACAAGAAAGACTTTTACAGATTATCTGGATAATTTGGGCGGGCAGCCTTTGACCACGGATAAAATCCAGGGCGACCCTTCATTAAAAGATAATTATTACTATGTTAGGCTTTCAGTAAGCTATACTTTTTACAAAATCGTTTGTCCGTGACCATATGAAAAAAATTCTCCTTATCCTCTTAGGAGTAATAGTTGTTGCTTCAGTCATCTTTTTAGGAATCAGGAAATATACGAAATCATTTAGCCCCGAAGCTATTGCTGAAACAGAGCAGAATGGTGTGAAAATCAAAGTCACATACAGCAAGCCAGGTAAAAAAGGACGGCTGATATTTGGAAGAGAACAAGATAAAGCTCTGGTTCCTTATGGTAAAGTATGGCGTACTGGCGCAAATGAAGCAACCTTAATTGAATTTGCGGAAGATCTCCTGATAGCTGGTAAACCCGTTAAAGCGGGTACCTATTCGCTTTATTCGACCCCAGGACAAAGCAGTTGGAAAATCATTTTGAACTCTGAGACCGGACAGTGGGGTACCGAGTACAACGACGGGAAAAATGTATTAAAGGTCGAAGTTCCTATACGTATCAGGCCTTCCGTACAAGAGCTGTTTGATATTTATTTTGAGGAAATTCCATCTGGAGTGAACATGGTGCTAAGCTGGGACCAGACTGAAGCATTAGTTCCTTTTACGCATCCATAAACAGGACAGGCTTACCAGATCTTCTATGTTTGTTGACGCAATTGAAAAGGTAGACCAATTTACAAGACCAGTCCATTTCATTTTCAGGTACTACACAGGGAGCGACATTGTCCCGGGCACAGCGACGCTCTTTTTCGTCAACGACGATGGGTTTGCAGTGACCTGTAAACATGTAGCCAGGCAGATTCTGTATGCAAAGTCTATCTATGAGAACTACCTCAGATTCAAAGGCGAGCTGAGAAAATTTGAAAAGGATCCCGGCTACGATACACAGCGACAACTATTGGAATCCAGATTTAAGATTTCCTCCGAAAATCCGATCCGTATTCTTTTTAATTTCATTCACTGTGTCCAATCCTACAAGGGGTTGATGATCCACCTCCACCCGAGTCAGGACCTGGCGATCATCCAGTTTCGGGATTTTGCAGTGAAGCAGTATCAGGGATGCGCGAAATTTTTAAAAAATAGCCGTCTTGTTAAACAAGGCCGATATTTGTGCCGACTTGGTTATCCTTTTCCAGAGTTCACAAATTATCGGTACAATAAAGATACCGGTGACATCGAGTGGATAAAGGAGGGTAAAGTCAAGACGCCGAGCTTCCCAATCGATGGAATAATCACCAGGCATATTGGTGAGGGAAATGAGGTTACAGGCATTGAAATGAGTACTCCAGGGCTAAGAGGACAAAGCGGCGGACCTCTTTTTGACCAGAATGGATTGATTTATGGAATGCAAAGTTCCACGAGACACCTTCATCTTGGGTTTGATCAGGTAAATAGGGAGGTAATTTCAGACGGTTATCGAAGGCGTGTGTCGAATTACCCTTTCCTGAACGTTGGACAATGCGTTCATGTGGATGTCATCAAGTACTTTCTGAAAGAGAAAAAAATCACGTTTACAGAAGGTGACTAGTGCAGGTTACAATTGTATTTCAGGCTCTAATTATAAAATATACATCAACTCCCCCAGTCGGCGGATATCATAGGTTGGGCGCTCATCAAACTGCAATCCAGCGGGGTTAAGGTAGGCGGTATCTAGTCCTACTTTTTTTGCTCCCATGATATCTGCAATCCAATTGTCGCCAATCATAATGCTTTCATTTTTATCTGCCTTTGCGGCGTCCAGCGCAAATTCGAAAATCAAAGGGTCGGGTTTCTTCGCATTGGCGGTTTCAAAAGTGATGATGTTACTGAAGAAATGGCTAATTTCTGAGCTCGCAATTTTTTTCGCCTGAATTTCATTGAATCCATTGGTGATGATATGCATATTGTAGCCTGCCTTACTGGTATAGTTTAATAGTTCCAGGGCCCCTTCCAGCAAATGTTTTTTGTCTGGAAGCGCGCGAAGATACAGCTCCCCAATTTCTGTATGATTGGGCGGGCACTCCACTCCAAGCTCTGCAAATACTAATTTAAATCGATTTTCACGTATATAGGTATGGTGCAGTTTGCCTTGGTCGAATGCATCCCATAGCGATGTGTTAATCTTGAGAAAACATTGAACAAATGCCTCAATAGACGCTATTCCGTGCTGTTTGAGGGTTAAATTGTGAAAAATTTCTTCTAACGATTCGGAAGAGTTTTTTTCGAAATCCCATAGCGTGTGATCCAGATCAAAAAAAATATGCTTGTACTTCATATCTGGTAAAAATCCAATAATTATTAAAAAAATCAAATTGTCCTTAAAACCCTAATTTATGAAAGTTCAAGGTTGAAAGTGATCCAATAACACCATATTAGCCGTACATTTATTTGATAAGTTCTGTTATTTATTACAAAAAGAATAGGAGTGCAAATTGGTAGTAGAATATTCCTAGAAATACGCCTTGCTTGTTAACATCTGTTAATAGTAAGTAATTTACAAAAAAAGGAACCGAAACATTTGCAAATTATTTTTCAAATCTATTTCTTTGATTCGTATAATTCGAAATACAAACAATCACTTCATTTTTTCACCAAACAGAAAGGAGAAACAATATCGACGAACCGCTCTACGTTAACTAAATCGAATAGTAAAATGGAGAAAGTCCAAGTTAGCGACAGTGAGTTGGTAACATTGTATGTCCATGGTAATGAAAAGGCCTTTGAAAAGCTTGTTCAGCGCCATAAATCAAGAATATACACCACTATTTATCTAATTGTCAAGGATCAATATGTAGCCGAAGATTTATTGCAGGATACATTTATTAAGGCCGTCGATACGATAAAGGGGGGTAGATATAATGATGAGGGTAAATTTTTGCCGTGGATTATACGAATCGCACACAATCTCGCCATTGATTATTTCAGACGCGATAAACGCTACCCCAATGTAGTGTTCGAAGATGGAAGCAGTGTTTTTAATACGCTGGATTTTTCGGAAGATTCCGTGGAGTCAGTCCAGATTCGTCAGGAGACACATGAACAACTGCGGGAGATGATCCAGCGGTTACCTGATGTTCAAAAGCAAGTACTGATCATGCGCCATTATGAGGACATGAGCTTTCAGGAAATTGCTGATGCCACGGGTGTGAGTATTAATACGGCATTGGGTAGAATGCGTTACGCGTTGATAAATCTGCGTAAACAATTTAACCAACGTGCCCCACAGTATGACAAAAACTTTTACTTACGATGATGTTGTAAGGTATTTATATGCCGAGACAACAGACAATGAAAACGATCTGATTGTTGAAGCGTTAGCGCTAGACGAGAATTTGATGAACTTTTATCTCGATTCTCTTGAAATACAGAGTCAGATGAATAAGATTACCAGAACCCCATCAGACAAGGTAATCGCGGAAGTTTTCAAATATTCACAGCAATTTTCGACTAAAAGACCTGCTGCCCTTTTGTACTGATACAAAGCAGCAGGTCTTTTTAATGCCGGCCATTCCTTAATGGCCGGTTTTTTCCATTTCTCATGAAAAAACAGGAACGTTTCAAGCTTTTTCTGGACTACTTTACTAAAAACTTTCCCGAACCTGAAACAGAGCTACGCTATTCTGATCCATATCAATTGTTAGTAGCGGTTATTCTCTCTGCACAGTGCACCGATAAACGTGTCAACATAGTAACTCCTCCGTTATTTGAACGCTTCCCGGATCCGCAGGCCCTGGCGGTTTCTAATGCCGAAGAGGTCTTTACCTATATCCGATCAATTTCTTATCCTAATAACAAAAGTAAACATCTCGTGGGCATGGCCCGAATGTTGGTGGATCAATTTCATTCAGAGGTTCCAGCCAATATTGAGGATTTACAAAAACTTCCTGGTGTGGGACGTAAGACCGCCAATGTCATTGCTTCAGTGATTTTTAATCAGCCAGCTATGGCGGTAGATACGCACGTTTTTAGGGTGTCACACCGGCTGGGATTGGTACCTCTGACAGCGAAGACTCCACTAACTGTGGAAAGGGGATTAGTCAAGTACATTCCAACTAACCTTGTACATAAGGCACATCACTGGCTGATATTACATGGACGATATATTTGCCTTGCAAGAAATCCGAAGTGTTTCGAGTGCCCACTAACACACTTTTGTAATTACTTCGAGAAAAACGTGAAAGTGGAAGTTTAATAGTCTATTGCAACCAATGGCGGAATGAAGGAGTCTACGGTTAGGTTACAAGGTTTTATAAATCGTTTTTAGAAAGAAAGTTAACAATGAAGCGTATTAATTTAGTATTGGGTTGGTTGTTCGTGATGGTTTTAGGACTATCCGGTTGTATGAATTCGAACGGTAGTCAGGACGAGGAGAAAATTGCAGAAAATGAGACAGCCATTGCAGCATACCTGAAAACAGATAGCTTGGGATCAAGTGCTGTTAAAGATAGTTCAGGTCTTTATTATATGATCCGTAAGTCCAATCCATCGGGTGAGCGTGTGAAGACGGGAGACGCGGCTACTGTGAAATTTACAGGCTATTTATTGAATGGAGCAAAGGTGTTGTCTGTGCCAGGAGACTCAGTATTCACTTTTCCGGCTGAGGGCTATTCAACTGGTTTTGCTGGCTTGGAGCGAGGTATTTTTCTCATGAAAACGGGTGAAAAGGCGAGTTTTTTACTCCCATACTATCTGGCTTTCGGAAATGTTGAGAGGGTGAACATTCCTGCGTATTCACCAATTAGATTGGAAGTAGAGTTCCTGAAAACACGTACGGAAGTGCAACAAATAGATGATTTTCTTTTGAAGAAAAAGTTTGTGGTATCTGAGAGGACGGCAAGTAATCTGGTTATTGTGAGAACTAATACAGTTACCGGGGATGCTTTAGGCACTGGTAAATCAGTGAGTGTTAAATATGTAGGTAAGTTTCTGGACGACAAAAAGTTTGATGAAGGAACACTTAACCTTACTACTGGCACCAACGGAGTTATCGCCGGTTTTGATACTGCAGTTCAGAAAATGCGCAAGACAGAAAAAGCTATTATCATTTTTCCGTCTGCACTGGGATACAAGTCGACTGGATTTGGGTCTGTTCCTCCTTATACTCCGCTGCAGTTCGAGATCGAGATTCTTTAATAGGGTGTAAGTTAGATATAGAAAATGATAAGAATCGCCAGCAATGATTAGCCAGCGGTTCTTATCATTTTTTGCTATGTAATAGGATGATAATCTGGCATATACGGAAGATGGTCTCTTCATCCAATTCTGAGCCCGAAGGGAGGCAAATGCCATTTTCGTAGAGTGTCTGGGCGACATTTTCTCCGAAATACGGCGCCTTTGAAAAAACCGGTTGCAGGTGCATTGGCTTCCACAGCGGCCTGCTTTCAATATTTTGTTGCAGTAGTTTTGATCTCAACATTCCCGGTCTAATTCCTGAAAGTTCGCTCTGAAAGGTTATCGTAGTCAGCCACCTGTTGGAGATAGCCTCCAAGGGCTCTTGTTGAAAGCGGATGTAATCGATTTCGGTCAAATACTGCCGATACAGGTTAAAATTCACGCGGCGTTTTGCAATTCTTGATTCCAATACTTCCATTTGACCTCGTCCAATTGCTGCGCAGACGTTGCTTATACGATAATTATAGCCTACTTCAGTGTGTTCAAAATGTGCTACTGGCTCTCGTGCCTGTGTTGCCAGATAGCGTGCTTTTTCTGCTAATTTTCGATCGGCGGAAAGAAGAGCGCCACCTGCTGACGTTGTAATGATTTTATTGCCATTAAACGAAAATATTCCCAGGCTACCAAAAGTGCCAAGTTTTTGCCCGTGGTACTCCGAGCCCAGTGCTTCTGCGGCATCTTCGATCAATGTAAGGTCGTATTTTCTGCATATTGACAATAGTTCATCGAGTTTGCACGGCATACCGTATAAGTGTACACAAATAACGGCTTTGGGTTTTTTCCCAATCCTGATGTAATGCTTTACTGCCGTTTCAAATGCATCTGGGCAAATGTTCCATGTTTCAGGCTCACTGTCAATAAAAACCGGAGTTGCATTTAAATACAATATTGGGTTAGCGCTGGCGGCAAATGTAAGCGACTGACAAATTACGATATCCCCACTTTCTACACCCGAAACAATCAAAGCCAGGTGCAAGGCTGCTGTACCGGATGAAAGTGCAACGATATGACTACTTCCGGTATACAGACTTAGATCCTTTTCGAACGCTTCGATGTGAGGGCCGGCTGGCGCAATCCAGTTGCTATCAAATGCTTCTTCGATATACTTTATCTCTTGACCTCCCATATGTGGAGGAGAAAGCCAGATTTTTGATTTCATAGTGTGCTTGATAATGATATGATTCTTCCCGGGTTGCCATAAATTAATGCTCCGTCGGGAATGTGCGTTGTAACAATAGTTCCCGCGCCAATGGTACAGTTTTTCCCAATTCTTTTGTTCGAAAGAACAGTACTGCCCGCACCGATAAGCGTGTTTTCGCCAATGGAGACGGTTCCGCAAATGATAACACCAGGTGCCAGGTGAACAAAGTCCCCAATTTCGCAATCATGTTCAACAATAGCGCCGGTGTTTACGATTACATGGGCACCGATTTTAGAAGCGGCTTGGACAACCGCGTTATGCATCACTGCAATTCCATGGCTCATAACCACATCTGGTGCAATTAAAGCAGAGGGATGAATCGCGTTTCCGTATCGATGCGTTATTTGGCCGCTCAGGGTACGGCGGGTTTCATTGTTTCCGATTGCTATGATTATAGGTTCGTCATGAAAGAGCCGATTGGAATATGTACCTGCTACCGGAAAACCTGACAGGTCCTTTTTCTGAAAATCATCATCAAAAACTGCCCTAACTTGTTTGCCCGATGCATTCAGGATGTTGAAGATCACTTTTGCGTGTCCCCCTGCCCCGTAGATGATCATATGTGCGATTTGATTTGAAATTTTTCGACAGTGCAGGTGTTTGAGTTGTTAATACCTTCTTGTAACAAGACTTTTTTAAATGTCAATATCAAAATTTTGAGATCGACTTTAAATGACTGATTTTCGACATACCATACATCATAAGAGAATTTCTCTTCCCATGTTAGCAAGTTCCTCCCACGCACCTGGGCAAGTCCGGTAAGACCAGGAAGTACGGAATGTCGAAGACGTTGTTGGGAACTATACAATGGAAGGTACTCAGCCAAAAGCGGCCGCGGTCCGACCAGGCTCATGTCGCCACGCAATACATTGTAAAGCTGGGGAAGTTCATCTAATGAAGTCTTCCTAAGGAAATTCCCGATGGCAGATTCCACGGAACCTTTGGAGCCGACAAGTTGCCCGTGCATAGAGCGAAACTTGAACAAGGTAAAAATCTTTTCGTATTTACCCGGCCTCCGTTGAAGAAAAAAAGGCTTTCTGAAATGAAGCCAGAGGATAGTAGTGATACAAATAAAAAGCGGTGACAGGACTACTAATCCAGTTCCCGCCAGAATGATGTCAAAAATTCTTTTTCCTGACTTCTGATACATGAAAATCAATTACGTTAAAACAGCTCCGGATAATGGTCGGGCTCTGCTTCACGCATGATTTGATAAACAGTTTCAAAAATATCGTCCATATTAGGTTTTGAGAAATAATCACCGTCTGACCCATAAGGAGGGCGATGATCCTTTGCAGATATGGTCGCTGGCGCTGAATCAAGCCAACGATAAGCATTCTGCTTTTCTATAACCTGTTGCATCATATAACCAGATGCACTTCCAGGCAAGTCTTCATCTGCGAATACGACCCGGTTGGTTTTTTTTATGGACTCCACGATACTGCTGTTAACATCAAATGGTAAAAGTGTCTGTACATCGATCACCTCGACATCAATACCCACACCTTTTAATTGTGAAGCGGCCTCCATTACAATACGGCACATGGAGCCATAGGTAACAACAGTAATATCATTTCCTTCACGAATTATTTCCGGAACGCCCAATGGGACGCATATTTCGCCGATATTGTTAGGCAGAATTTCTTTTTGGCGGTAAGAATTAAGTGGTTCAATGATCAATCCCGGGTCGTCGCCTTTCATCAGGGTATTGTAAAAACCTGCCGCCTGAGTGAAGTTTCGGGGTACAATGACATGAATACCGCGAAGGCTGCTTAGCATCGTGCCCATCGGAGAACCAGAGTGCCAGATTCCCTCCAGCCTGTGACCTCTTGTACGCACAATAACCGGGGCTTTTTGCCCACCGGCAGTTCGGTATCTTAAAGACGCAAGGTCGTCGGTAAGGGTAGCTAATGCGTAGTAGATATAGTCGAAGTATTGGATTTCGACGATCGGGCGCAGCCCTCTCATTGCCAGCCCGATCCCCTGACCAATGATTGTTGTTTCACGAATTCCTGTATCAGTGATCCTTAATTCACCGTATTTTTCCTGCAGACCCGCAAATCCTTGATTTACATCGCCGATCATTCCAATGTCTTCACCCAATGCGACAACTTTTGCGTCTCTTTCAAAAAGTGCATTGAAGTACGAACGAATAATTTCCCTTCCGTCTACCGTAGGACTATCCTCAGAAAATTCAGGATCAACGGCTTCTACCAGCATGGGAGACTCAGATGTGTCGCTATAAAGATGCGTATTGAAACGTGCCGCATTTTCTGTCAAATGAGTGCGCAGGAATGCCTTGAGAGTATCTTTGAGAGGATTTTCTTCTTTTGCGATGATTCGCAACGCCTTGCGTACGCTGGCAATCATATCCCTCCGGACTGGCAGGTATGTCTTGGAAAGTTCGAGGACTACGTTGCTCAAATCGCTTGCAAAGCTGCTGTCGCGTCCTGTTTCCTGAATGATCTGGATCGTTTCCAAATATTCCCTGTCCAATTCTTTTCGATAAGCTTGCCAGGCCGCATTTCTTGCCTGTGCCGCTTTTTCCTTCGATTCTGATTCTATTTGTTCCAGGTCTTCGTCTGTCGCATACCCGTTTTTGAGTATCCAATCACGAAACCTTAGGTTGCAATCGTGCTCGATTTCCCAGTTAAGCCGCTGTTTCGACTTATATCGTTCGTGCGAACCTGAGGTGGAATGGCCTTGCGGTTGTGTAAGTTCAGTCACATGGATTACTACTGGTACCTGCTCTTCACGGCATATGTTGGCAGCTTTTTGATAAGCCTCTATCAATGCCGGATAATCCCAACCATTTACGGAAATGATTTCTATACCAAGCTCATCCTCATTTCGTTGTAGGCCAGCAAGTGCTTTTGAGATACTCCCTTTTGTAGTTTGGTATTCAATTGGGACCGAAATGCCGTAGCCGTCATCCCATATCGATGTGAGCAATGGAATCTGCAGAACTCCGGAAGCATTCATTGCCTCCCAAAACATTCCTTGAGACGTGGAAGCATCACCAATCGTCGCAAAAACGATCTCCTTTCCCTGATGGGAAAAGGTGGTCATACCATGTAATTCTTTATTTTTCTTGAATAATTTAGAAGCGTACGCCAATCCGACGGCCCTGGGTATCTGACCTGCTGTGGAAGAAATATCACATACAGAGTTGTATAATTTCGTCTGGTCAAGCCATTTTCCGTCTTCATCCAGCCACCTTGTAGAAAAGTGACCATTCATGGAGCGGCCCCCCGTGCTGGGTTCATGCGCCAAATCGGCGTGGGCATACATCTGAGCGAAGAACTCCTGCCAGGTGAGATTTCCTACTGCAGCTTCTATGGTCTGGTCCCGGTAGTACCCTGAACGGAAATCCCCTGGTTTAAAAGCCTTCGCAAGCGCGATTTGAGCGACTTCTTTACCATCTCCAAAAATGCCAAACTTAGATCGACCGCCCATGGTATCCTTTCTTCCCAGTAAACTTACCTGACGACTTTCGCACGCTAAGCGGTAGTCATTGATAATATTTTCTTTAGTCAGAACATGGGAACCGGTCAAACTATCATTTTGAAGCATAAGCAAGGAACAGGATTGAATCCGTAGTTAAATTACATTTTTTTGAATGCACACCAAAATTACGCCGGAAAATAATAAACGCCTTCCTTGTGCGTATAACTTTTAAGTCTTCTGTTAATATTGGTTAACGATTATTATTTTTCTTATTAAAACATTAATCTTGTTTGCTAATTATTTTTTTCACCACTTAATGTCTAGTCATAGTTATGAAAGTATTTTTTTCAGCGCTGGTTCTTCTGGTAGGCCTTACTACCATGAGTTTTGCTCAAAAAGGTGTTTTGAAATTCAAAGAGGAAACACACAAATTCGGTAAGGTACCACAAGGAACTCCTGTTACGCATGAATTTACGTTCGTTAACACAGGTACCGACCCTGTTGTTCTTTCTAATGTTACCGTATCTTGCGGATGTACAACTCCGGTTTGGTCAAAGGATCCCGTATTGCCAGGCAAAACAGGTACTGTAAAGGCTACTTTTAATGCAGCGGCGTCTGGTCCGTTCAACAAGCCGGTGACTGTTTTCAGTAACACAGAGGGAGGGTCTATTACCTTGTACCTGAACGGGGAGGTAGTTCCAAAAGCTGCCACAAAACCCTCATCAAAGTAATTTTGCCAGGATATTGGCAGGCCGGTCCGGAAGGGTCGGCCTTTTTTATTGGCTAGTAGGCCGATCTGTCGTAGAAAGAACGGCGGCGGGTCACTTTCAGATCCTGCAATATCGCAGATTTTACCTTCAGCGTGAAGTTATAGTTACTTACCCGGGAGGCGGCACCGGCGAACGGCGTCCAGCTGAAATTCATCTCCCAGCAATGCAGGTCGCGATAAAGGGTTAGGGTCGTAATGGTGGGCGAAAATGCGGTAAAGTCAAAACCCGTATTTACGCTTATCTTGAAGTTCTTCGATAAACTCAGATCGCCGGTCGCCTGCACCGCCTGAATAAGCGTTGCTTTCGAAAGGCCAGGTTTAGTCAGGCCAAAGTTATAGTTCAAAGACAGGTTCCAGGGAATATTGAAATCCACATAAAGCTCTGGGTTTTGCGCTATAAATTCCTTTTGCTCCGCTGTGGCAGCTGAATTACTGGCGGTGTTGGGGTTGTTGGGCTGTGTTTTGTTTTTATCCGAGCTTTTGGGCGAAAAACTGGTGCCGAGCGTGAACCCTAAACTTTGCAGGTTGGCTAATCCTTGCCCCTGTGTGATCGCATATTTATTCACCTTCGTGCCTACCTGGCTGGTCAAAATCCTGGGATTCGCCTCGTAAGCATAGGGGTCCAGGTTCATATTAAAGTTCAGGTTCAGATTCTTGCCGATGCGCGCATTGGCGTTAATGGTAATGTTAGAGAGATTAAGCGAGTCCGCTAGCAAATTGTAGCTTCCACCCAAGCTTAGGTTGTCAAGCAACGACACTTTCTCGAATTGTGCGGCTGCGGTATCACTTTTGGATTTCAGCTTCATTTCGAAAGAGTTATTCAAACTGAACGAAACAACGCTGGAAGCCATCCCATTGCTTACGCCGCTGCCTATCCCTCGGAACCTCGAGAGAGAATATTGTTTCAGTTCTCCCTGGCGATTATATACATTGATCTTTTGATAAAATCCAAAAGCGTCTCCAGTAAAATCAGGAGTGTAAGTAAATGACAATGAAGGGATAACGGTGTGCCGAATGGCTTCCAGCCGCCTTCCCCGTACAAAGAAGGTCCCATAGAAACGGGTGTTCATGCCCGCCCCAAAATTGTAAGAATATTCAGTACCGGCTTGTTTCAAGGTGTCTATCGTCACCTTATTGTTTTCACCCACCCTGTAATTGTATTGTTTTGTGAAAACCTCGCCTTGCAGGGAGATGCTGGGCGTGATGTTCACAAAGCGCAACACCTTAAAGTTGGGTAGCGAGATAGGCAAGCTGTAACGGCCTGTAAACTGTGCATCACGCAACATCTCCGGCAGGTTTCCGATGTTGAATGGGACAACTTTGGTTGTGTTTAGGCGGGTGGTATCAATCTTATTGTCTATTTCGAATCCCAGGCGACTATACGAGGTGTCAATGGCCGTCAATGAGTTAGTCAATGTATAGTTTCCGCTGAAGTCAAGACCCAGCCGGAAGCTTTCATACCACCGACCTCTTCCTCCTTTCAAAGCAAAAGGGGCTATCTGATTTACGCCAAAACTAAAATCAGAGGATACATTAGTCTTTCCGCCCTTTCTTTTATTTCCGTCGTTCGGATCTGCCTGCCCAAAGTTTTGGTTAACCCGTAAACTGGCAGCCGCACGCATGTATTGTCCAAATGTCCGATTGTACTGAACAGACGAACTGGCGACATTGGAAATATACTTTTGAGTATCGAATGCCTGAAACTGGTTGTAACTATTACTACTGACATTAACGTTTGCAGAGAATTGAGAATTACCTCTTGGTTTTGGTGCATGTGACCATACCACACTGAAATCATTGGTTACCCCGCGTCCCAAAAGCCTGTCAACCTCGTCACTTGATTTGTTCTTATTAAATCTCAATGCAAGGTTTCCACTGTATTGGTAGCGCTTGATGTAGGTCGATGCCACGCCCAATCCCCAGCTCCCGGTGGAATAAATCTGGCCGGTTACAGTGGCATTGATGTACTCGCTGATCGCAAAGTAGTAGCCTCCTTCCCGAAGGTAAAATCCGCGTCCGTTCGGTTCTTCTCCGTAAGTCGGGAAGATAATACCACTGGTGCCGCTTTCTTTCTTTTTTGGAAAAGGGAAAAAACCAAAAGGCAATGCAATAGGCAGCGGAACATCGCTGATCACCAAATTGAATGGACCAGAAATCACCTGCTTTTTATTGACCATCTTAATCTTTGGCGCATTGATGAAATAGTGAGGGTGTGTAAGATTACATGTGGTGTAAATGGAGTGCCGGATATAAAAATTGCCTTCCGCGTCTTTCTTTACTTTCTCCCCACGGATATTGCCGTCGCCTTCCTGAGTTACAATACCATGAATGAGCGCCTTTTGAGATTTGAAATTATACCTGATCTCTTTGGTATTGTAGGTTTCGGGGCCATCTTTAAAAATCGGCTCGCCTACCATTTTCTTTGCCGTGGAATCATAAGTCCCAATGGCGTACACTTCATTTGTGACCCAATTTAGCCTGATGTAGTTGGCTTTGAGATTGATTGTTCCGTAAGTAACATCCGCATTGCCATACAAATGCACCTGTTTGAGGACGGCATCCATGATCGTGGAGTCTTCGGCGGTGTATTGCACTGTATTTTGCAGGTCGTCCGGATTGGAAAGTGTATCCGTAGCAGTCGAGTCGGCCGTTAAGTTTTTGTTAATGAGAGAGGTATCGCCTTTTGACAAGGCTGCATTAGACGTACCCGGCTTACCGGTACCTGAAGTGTCTGTACCGGTTTGTTGATTCGCTTTAAGAAGAGCATCCGCTGATTGTTTGTCAGAAGTTGAGACTTTCTGCTTACTCTGATTTTTCCCGGACCCCTTGGAGCGCTGTTGCACACAAGCTAAAGTGCTGAACAGGAGAAACGCCACAACTACAGACGATATAATAATCGCCTTTCTTTTCAGTTCTAACAAATAGAGTATTTTTGCATACGAATTCAAAATTAGCAGAGAAACCTCTAACGAGTTACGCCCCAATTAAAAAATAATGTTAAAAGTTCTTAAATTAGTAATTGTAGCCAGTTTTCTGCTCGCAAGTCTCTCTTTTGTATTCCGCCAAGAACCGGACAACCATAGATCCCCCAGTAAAGTAAATACCGTTGTTATTGATGCAGGCCATGGTGGCAAAGACCCCGGGACAAGGGGCAGCAGCACCAAGGAAAAAGATGTTGCCCTGAAAGTGGCACTCGAATTGGGCCGCAGGATCAAAGAGGAAACTCCCGAAGTCAAAGTATTGTTCACCCGGTCAACCGATGTTTTTATCGAATTGGGGGAACGCTCTGCTTTTGCTAACCGGAATAACGCGGATCTGTTTATTTCTATTCATTGTAATGCAACACCAAGGTCCAGGTCGGTCAGGGGTACGGAAACGTATGTGATGGGTTTACACAAGACAGAGGGAAACCTGGAAGTAGCGAAGAGGGAGAACTCGGTTATCCTACAGGAAACCAATTACAAGCAAAAGTATAAAGGCTTTGATCCGAATTCTCCGCTTGCACATATTATGCTGGCCAACTATCAGAGCGCTTTTATTTCAAGTAGTCTACGTCTGGCTGACCAGATTGAGAAGAAATTCCAATCAGTATCCGACCGCGAAAGCAGGGGAGTGAAGCAGGCGGGGTTCCTGGTATTGTGGCGGTGCGCTATGCCCGCTGTTTTGATCGAAACGGGCTTTTTGTCTTCACCCGACGAAGAGGAATACTTAAGTTCAGAAGATGGCCAGAAGGAGGTCGCGGAGTCCATCCATCAGGCTTTTATGGCCTATAAAAAAGATATGGACCGGTAAATGAGTGAATTCAATTAATTTTAGTCCATGAAATTATCAAGAGAAGCAAAGGTTGGGATCATGGCGTTATTTGCTTTGGTCATGCTGTATTTCGGCTTTCATATCCTCAAAGGCTCCGACGTTTTTTCCAGAACCTATCAATATTATGTGGTTTACGACAATATCGATGGTTTGACAGCCTCCAATCCTGTATTGCTCAACGGCTTAAATGTAGGAAGGGTGCAGGAAATCAAATTATTGCAAAGCCGTGGAAACCATCTCCTTGTTTCTATCGATGTTCAGAAAGGAGTTGTGTTGCCAAAAGGTACGGCAGCTGTTCTCGCCGACGGCGGACTTCTGGGAGGGAAAGTGATCCATTTGGCAATAGGTACCGGGCCCGCATTGCAGGATGGTGATACCCTTTTGCCCAAAAAGGAATCAGGTATTTCGGCAGTCTTGCAAGAACAGGCATTACCTTTGGTTACCCACGCCGATTCGCTCATTAAAAATTTGAACCAGGTTGTAGCTGGTTTTCAGGAAACCGGGTTGATACTGAATCAGGTACTAAAAAATTACAATCAGACAGGCAGCAATCTGCAGGGACTACTTAACGAAAACCGGGCAAATCTGCTGGCGATGACTTCCAATCTGAACAAGTTATCGACCTCATTGGTAGAAACCGAAAAGGAATTGAAACCGCTTCTTGCAAAAACAGGCACATTAGCAGATTCGTTGAGTGCATTAAGATTAGGTGAAACCATGCATAATGCAAATCGTACCATCGGAGAATTGCATACCCTTCTCGCAAGTGTAGAATCGGGCAAGGGAACCGCCGGAAAACTGATTAAAGATGAAACACTTTATACCAATATCGACCGTACAATCGTCAGTCTCAATAAGCTGCTGACCAATCTTCGGGAGCATCCGAAACGGTACATTAATATTTCTGTTTTCGGGAAGAAAGACAAAGGTCCGGCTGAATCGCCGCTTGATACCACCACAAAAATCAAATAGGCGGGTTCGATCATGATCACCTCAAATTAAAATTCAAGTCGTTTGCTTACCGGTGAACGACTTTTTATTTTTGGTGATAACACTGTCACATCTTCATCGCAAAAATCAATGACCAGCCAACAAAGCCTTCCAGAACTATTAACTACGCTTCACGCCAGATACGAGCAGGTAAAGCTGGGAGGAGGTGCAAAGAAAATAGCAGCACAGCATCAAAAAGGAAAGTTGACAGCGAGGGAGAGAATAGATTATCTCATTGACCCGAATTCCTATTTTCTGGAAATTGGCGCTTTTGCAGGTAACGGAATGTATGAAGAGGAGGGGGGGTGCCCTTCGGGTGGAGTGGTAGCCGGGATCGGATATGTGGCTGGGAGGCAATGCATGATTGTCGCCAACGATGCTACTGTGAAGGCAGGGGCGTGGTTTCCGATCGCTGCAAAGAAGAACCTTAGAGCACAGGAAATTGCCATGGAGAACCGTTTGCCGGTTATTTATCTGGTCGACAGTGCGGGTGTTTATCTGCCAAGGCAAGCAGAGGTGTTTGCGGATAAAGAGCATTTTGGACGTATTTTCAGGAATAATGCACAGATGTCCGCGATGGGTATAATTCAGATCGCAGCGATCATGGGCAGTTGTGTTGCAGGGGGGGCATATCTTCCGATTATGTCCGATGAAGCTTTCATTGTGGAGGGGACGGGTTCATTATTTCTGGCAGGGCCTTTTTTAGTCAAATCGTCAGTGGGCGAGGACGTAGATGCTGAGTCGTTGGGCGGAGCGACCATGCATTGCGAGATTTCCGGAGTTACCGACAACAAATTTCCGGATGACAAGTCATGCCTGGACGCGATAAGAAGGCATGTCGATAAAATCGGGAAACCCAAATCAGCAGGTTACGACCGTAAAATTCCGCTAACCCCCAATCGGGATGCGGAAGAAATATACACCCTTTTGCCCGTGGACAGGCTGAAACCATACGATGTCTTGCCGATTTTGGAATGCATTGTGGACGGTTCTGAGCTCGACCAATACAAACCCGATTACGGTAAAACTTTGATTTGCGTCTATGCACGTGTGGACGGCTGGGCAGTGGGCATTGTCGCCAACCAACGTAAAATGGTTAAATCGGGGAAAGGGGAAATGCAAATGGGCGGCGTGATCTATGGCGAATCAGCGGATAAGGCAGCCCGTTTTATCATGAATTGCAATCAAAAGAAGATCCCGCTCTTATTCTTCCATGATGTGACCGGTTTCATGGTAGGAAGCCGGGCGGAGCAGAGCGGTATTACCAAAGATGGTGCAAAGATGGTCAATGCAGTAGCAAATTCGATTGTTCCCAAATTCACTTTTATCATCGGTAACTCGTATGGCGCGGGCAACTACGCCATGTGTGGGAAAGCTTACGACCCGAGACTGATATTTTCCTGGCCAACAGCTCAGATGGCCGTCATGAGTGGCGCGACGGCGGCTAAAACACTTCTGCAGGTGCAAACCGCAACATTAAAAGCAAAAGGTGAAACGTTAACCGAAGAGGCGGAGAACGATTTGCTTAAACAAATCACTGACCGATATAATCGGGAATTGTCGCCTTACTATGCAGCGGCACGGTTATGGGTGGACGGAATTATAGATCCGGCAGAAACGAGAAGGATAATTTCAGCAGGTATCGAAGCTGCCGATCAGGCGCCCATTGAAAAACAGTTCAATGTGGGCATTTTACAAGTTTAACATCAACTTAAATATTGAAGTATGTCTGAAGAAATAGCATTTCTGGGCCTGGGAAACCTGGGCATGCCTATCGCCGAAAGTCTGATCAATTCAGGATATGAATTAACAGTTTGGAACAGAACGTCTTCCAAAGCCGGGCCACTTGCCAAACTTGGTGCAAAAGTGGTGGAAGAACCCATGGATGCCATTGCTCCGGGCGGTATTGTAATATCTGTTCTTGCAGATGACGCAGTATTGGAGGAGGTTTTCTCAATGGAACTGGTTGAAAAATTGGGAAAAGGAGGCATTCATATTTCAATGAGTACCATATCTCCTGAAACTGCCCGGCAATTGAGCAAAATTCACGATTGGTACGAGGCGTCTTATGTAGGCGCACCGATTTTTGCGCGGCCCGAAGCGGTGAAGGCAGGAGTAGGGAATATTGCAATATCAGGCAAATCAGAGGCTAAGGAAATTGCCAAACCTATCCTTCAAACTTTTGTCAAAGGGATTTGGGATTTTGGGGAAGACGTGGGAGCAGCCAATGTAGTAAAACTGGCGGGGAATTTCATGATCGCGGCTAGCCTGGAAATGATGGGAGAAGCATTTACAATGGCAGAGAAAAATGGTATCTCCCGCCAAAGTATTTACGAAATGCTTACCCAGACACTTTTTGCCGCTCCGATCTTTCAGAATTACGGGAAGTTGGTGGCGCAACAATCTTATGATCATGTTGCTTTCCGCCTTCCATTGGGGTTAAAGGATATCAATCTGACTTTGCAGACCGCTTCAGACGCAAATGTACCTATGCCACTGGCGGATCTGATTCGTAACCGTTTTATATCGGCGATTGCAAAAGAGAGGGATAACCTGGATTGGGCGGCGCTCGCGATGGGAGCTTCTGATGACGCAGGGCTGTAATAACAAAACGGGGAGCGCAGCTCCCCGTTTTGTTATTACGCTTCTCTTAGCTCCATCAACATCTCATCAGTAATATTATTTTTCGATTTAAAGTCGGATACGGTTTCAGTGAAAGAATTTTGGAGGTCCTCCACTTGCTGCAGATTTTTATAAACCCCATCATATATTTCATTCAGCGATTTATCCAAACCCTGCACATTTACGTTCATATTCTCAGTTTCGATCTGACCAATTTTCTTGATCACCGCAGTCTCGCTGTTCTTCAAATCTTCTATTTCACGGAGAATTTTCTCCATAGTCTTAAACTTTTCGATCTTATCCATGAGTCTGTATTAGATTGTTTAATCCTTAAACGTTCAAATATCATACCACCGGGCAGGTAACTATCGGTAAATTCAAAGGTTTTGCTCCTTTAAAAACTATGAAAAAGATACTTTTTAAAGGCTTTACCGCCATCCTCCTTTACGTTACAAATGTCGCTGCTTTCGCCCAGATTGAAGAAAAAACGTCTTCCTGGAAAGGTTTTGATAAAGTAGAATTCAAATTTGAGAACCGCGACGCATGGTACGTAAAACCCCATCAGGCCATAGCCGGCAACCCGTGGGTCTGGCGGGCACATTTCCCCACATGGCACACAGAAATGGACAGTATCCTGCTTAGCAGAGGCTTCCATATTGTTTATGTCAATACCAATGATATGTTCGCGCATCCCAGGGCCATGCAGGTTTGGGACGATTTTTATGATTACCTGGTCAAGCAAAAGCAATTTGCCCCCAAAGTGGCATTGGAAGGGGTAAGCCGTGGGGGATTGTATGTGTATGGGTGGGCCAAGAGAAACCCGGATAAGGTAAGCTGCATTTATGCCGAAGCGCCGGTTTGTGATCCTAAGAGCTGGCCTGGAGCGAAAGGAAAAGGTTTGGGATCGGAAAAGGATTGGCAGGCCTGGAAAGATCTATTCAAGCTTTCAGAGGAAGAAGCACTCCAATTCAAGGATATTCCTTTAAATGATCTTGCCGGTTTGGCGTCTTTCAAAGTCCCGATCCTGCATGTGATAGGCTTGCAGGACAAATATGCGCCAAATGCCGAAAACAGTGATTTATTGGTAAAAAACTATTTGCAGCTCGGGGGCCCGATCAGCGTTTACCCGATGACACGCGGAGAGCAAACATTGGAAGGGCACCATTTCCCGATCGAACATCCGGAAATACTCGCCGATTTTATCATGTCTAACAGCGTACCGGTATCGAAGCCATTGTCGCACGAGCCTTACATAGAAGCCAATAGAGGATTGGGTAATGCCTTTGAGAAATTCAGAACTACCAAAAAAGGTACGGTTGCATTTTTGGGAGGATCAATCACTCATAATACCGGCTGGCGCAATAAGACGACACAGTACCTCCAGGAGCATTTTCCGGATACGGAATTTACGTTCATTGCAGCAGGTATCCCTTCATTAGGAAGTACGCCTCATGCATTCAGGTTTAGCCGTGATGTATTGCAAAAAGGCACGCCCGATCTGCTTTTTGTAGAAGCTGCAGTTAATGACCGTGGAAATGGATTTAGTGAAAAAGCCCAGATACGCGGTCTGGAAGGTATTGTTAGACAGATGTATCTCAAAAATCCCAATGCAAATGTCGTTTTGATGGCCTTCGCGGAGCCGCATAAAAATACCGATTACGATCATGGTAAAGAGCCTGTTGAGGTGGCCGTACACCAAAGGATTGCGAAATATTACGGAGCTGCATACATTAATCTCGCCAGGGAAGTTTATGACAGGATCAAAGCGGGTGAATTCAATTGGAAATATGATTTTAAAGACTTGCATCCTTCTCCATATGGTCAGGAGGTTTATTTTCAGACGATCAAGGAGCTGCTGAAAAAGGAGTCGGAGCCGACGAAGGAAATAAGGCTTCCCGCTCCAATCGATAAGTTTTCTTACGAAAAGGCCAGCTATCATGCGCTTGGAGAAGCTAAAAACCTGAAAGACTTTACATTGGTAAATGATTGGAAACCTGCGGACAAAGTTTCTACGCGGGATGGTTTCGTAAATGTTCCAATGCTCGTCGGAGAAAAAGCGGGAGCCTCTTTTGACCTGGAATTTAAAGGCCGTGGCGTGGGGATTGCAATCATTTCAGGACCGGACGCGGGAATATTAACCTGTACAATCGACGGCAAAAAACCGCAAAAGCTCGACTTATTCACCCAATGGAGCAACCAACTGCATCTGCCCTGGTACCTGATGCTCGGAGACGAATTAAGCTCCGGAAAACATCAATTGCATTTGACTATTGATCCAGGCAAAAATGAAAAGAGCATTGGGAACGCCTGCCGGATTGTTTACTTTTTGGTGAATGAATGATTAATCTGGATATTTATACATTGTACTCACACACGTATCACATAAACCAATGCCGGAAATTTCACGTTTTTGGAATTACGATCTATATGTATTTCAAAGATCATTTGCCACCCCATTTTCATGCTTTCTATGGAGATCTGGAAGCTCAGTTTTCCATAGAAACCGGAAATATGATCATTGGAGATTTGCCAAGAAAGCAAATACGTTTGATCCAGGCTTGGGTGGAGATATATCGTGAGGAGTTATTTCTGAATTATAGAGAAGCTCAAAGCGACAATGGGCAACTAAGAAAAATAAGACCATTGCAATGAATCCCAGAATCAAAGAAATATTATCAGTCGACCCTTTTACGATCAAAGCTCTTTGGAGCGATGACAAAGTAAGAGCGATAAATTTTGGGGGATTTTTGAGGGAGTATTTTGGCAAGAAGGAAAGTCTGTTTTACAAAATATTGCAACCAGAAACTTTTGTTAATGCTAAAACAGACGGCAAAACCATTTATTGGGATAACATCACAAAAATGGAGGATTACAATGGAGAGCTGATCGACGCTCCCCTCGATTTTGATCCGGACATGTTGTTTGATCAGTCAGAGTTAATTCCCTGAATCACTTCAAAGTCTGCGTCGTGTAAGTGCTCTCAAAAATCTTATCCGCATTACCAGCCTCAAAACCGTCGCGACGATGTTTTCTTTTAATTTCGTTCAGAGGCAGGTCTTGAAATTCCGGTAGTATCCTTCTTTCTGCAAACTCAACATAGGAACCCGAAATTGTAAGATGTGCTCCGTCGGCGAACTCGGCATGGATCATTTCTGCGACGGTCGCACTTTGCAATAAGCCGCCATCCGGGCTGATCTTTATTTTGCCTCCGGAAGTATTCAGCTTAATTCCATTTTTTTCCAAAAATGCATTGAAAGTTGCGACAGAATTGTAACCATCCGGCAGGTTATGCACGCTGATTGTAAAGTGATTAAGGTAATATCTGTTATAAATCACCCAGGCGGCGTATTCGCTTTCAGTTAAAAGCGCCTGATAATCGGGAGCAGAGGGCGTGCGCCAAAGCGGACGGTGCAGGAAAGCATCTACTTCCAGACCATTGTCCAGGTCAAGGGAATCGACCGGATCACTGGTTACTTCATTGGTATAACTCCGAATAATTTGCTGGCTCTCCTCTGAAAGATCTCCCACTCTCAATTCGCTCACAAATATCCTTGGATCTGTTTCCCTCGGGGGACTGTACCACCAGGCATCCAGCTTTTTACCTTCAAAAAAATAATGGTCACGCTTTTCATAGCCGTAATACTGAAATATTTTCTCAAAAGACTTAACGCCCAGTTGCGGCACTCCCATCGTCCGGAATGCGATATGGTCATTTTCAATGTCGCTTGCGCTTTGGACGATCCCTTCGCGGACCATAGCGTTCAGGATAATGCCTACATCCGGTACCCTTTCTTTGTAGCGACGCATCAATCCGTCCAATACCATGTCCAGTGTCGCTAGTTTATCTGACGATGTGCTCATATTCAGGCAATTAAAAAGGTAAATATTAAATTAGTTAGCCGATGGATAGAAACGACCTTTTTTCATGCTTTAATGACCGTAATTAAACGATTTGTAAGATCTGGCGTGATCTCGTTTTTATTTAGTATTTCAAAAATAGGAAGGCTGAACCAAATTATTGCTGCGTTAATTTGTTATAATAATTGTGAGGAAAAATATAAGTAACCGAAGTTATTTCAAAATGAGAAAACAGCTTCTCGTTTCAGCAGGCATTTTGTTCGTCATGGCGATCATGGTGGTGTCTTGTTTCCAGAAGAATAGTGCGTCGAAGCGAAATTCTTCCAATGAGACAATCAGCTACAATTTCAATGTAAGGCCCATTCTCTCCGATAAGTGTTTTGCGTGTCACGGACCCGATGCAAAAAAGCGCGAGGCAGGCCTCCGTCTGGATATGGCTGAAAGCGCCTATGCGAAACTGAAAGATGGAAAAGGCGTAGCGATTTTTCCAGGCGATCCCGCAAAGTCAGAGTTATACAAAAGAATTACCTCCGTCGATCCGGAATACCAAATGCCCACTCCTGAATCTCATTTAGGTCTTTTGAATGAAAATGAAATTTCCACCATCAAAAAGTGGATCGAACAGGGAGGGAAGTATGAAAAACACTGGGCGTTTATCGCGCCGGCAAAGCCAGCGTTACCTGAAATTGAAAAAGAGGATTGGCCTAAAAACGAGATCGATTATTTTGTGCTGGCCAAAATGGATGTACAAGGGTTGGCTCCTAATGAAGAAGCCGACAAGAGTCATTTGCTGAAAAGGGTATCCCTCGATCTCACCGGCCTGCCGCCATCAATTGAAATGCAGAACAAATTTGAGGCCGATCGGAGCGATAAAGCATATGAAAAGATTGTCGACGAGCTGCTGAATCAGAAGGCTTACGGCGAAAAAATGGCTGTTTACTGGCTTGATGTCGCCCGGTATGCCGATTCGTATGGTTATCAGGACGACGAGATCCGGACCCAGTGGCCGTGGCGGGATTGGCTGATCAACGCTTTTAACAAAAACCTTCCCTACGATCAGTTTCTGACCTGGCAGATTGCCGGGGATATGCTGCCCGACGCAAGTAAAGAGCAAATCCTGGCGACCGCGTTTTTTCGAAATCATAAATACACCGAAGAAGGCGGCGTGATCCCGGAAGAATACCGCATTGAGTACAATATTGATAAGACAAAGACTTATGGGATGGGCATATTGGGCCTTTCTGTGGAGTGCGCCCAATGCCACGATCACAAGTACGACCCGGTTTCGCAGGAAGATTATTACCGGCTTTTCGCCTTCTTCAACAACTCCAGAGAGGTAGGCTACGAGGGAGATGTGTCACAATCGAAACCTGCCAAGAACCCGATCATGACGATTAATGATGAAGAAGCCAAAACCTTGCTGAAATTCATCAACAGGCCGGATACCAGCCGTCTGATGGTTTCTGTCCTCGGTGACCTGGATACTTTGCGCCCGACACATATCTTGAACCGGGGCGTTTACGATGCCCCCGGGAGGGTCGTTACCGCATCTGCGCTTCCCGCGGTCATGAAATTCGATACGACCAAGCTTCCCAAGAATCGCTTGGGACTTGCCAAATGGACCGTGGACAAGCGAAATCCGCTCACAGCAAGGGTTTTTGTGAACCAGGTATGGCAGGAATTCTTCGGGAGGGGTATTGTAAAGAGTACCGGGGACTTTGGTATGCAAGGAGAATTGCCAACAAACCCGGCTCTATTGGACTGGCTTGCGGTTGACTTCATGGATAACGGCTGGAACATCAAACGTTTGGTAAAACAGATCGTTACATCCGCTACTTACCGCCAGTCTGCCAAAATCACCGATGACAAACTGAAGGCAGATCCTGATAATGTTTATCTGTCACGCGGCCCGAGGTATCGGCTTTCGGCTGAATTCGTGAGGGATCTGGTTTTATCGAGCAGCGGGTTGCTGGTTACGAAAATTGGGGGGCCAAGTGTGAAGCCTTACCAGCCCAAAGGCCTTTGGGAAGCCGCGACTTCCGGCCGGGGCCAGCTTGCCAAATACCGCCAGGACAGGGGAGAGGCGCTCTACCGGCGAGGAATGTATACATTTATCAAGCTCACGGTGCCACCGCCCTCTATGATCATCTTCGACGCAAGTAACCGTGACCACTGCGAGGTAAAACGTTCCAAAACCAATACACCGCTGCAGGCATTAGTCATGCTCAACGATCCGACCGTACTCGAAGCATCCCGCGTTCTTGCTGAACGTCTGACATTGAAACCGACGGACGTAGGGGATAAAATTACAGAGTCTTTCCAGCGCATTGTGTGCCGGAAGCCGACGGATAAGGAATTGAAACTGCTCGTCGACTATTACAATGACGAAGTGGGTATTCTCTCGAAAAATAAAAAAGAAGCACATAAAGTACTGAACATAGGAGAGCATCCGCATGAGGAAAAAGTGCCCGAAGACCAGGCGGCGGCATTGATGCGGATCATCAGTACACTGTATAACATGGAGGAAACAATTGTAAAAAGCTAAACTATTGGCTGTTAACTAATAGCCAATAGATTTTGCGTCTTTGAATCCATGATGTTGAAATATGATAAAGACACTTTCACAGAAAGATATTTTATAATAAGCTAGCAGCCAGTCGCTGACATTTCAAAGTTTTCCCATGGAAAAACCGGTTTTTGATTACGGAATGAATACCACCCGCAGGCATTTTTTATCCAGGCTGAGTCTGGGTTTAGGTAGCGCTGCATTGGGATCGTTATTGATACCCGACATATTTAAAGGAGGCGGAGAGAACGCGATGGACGATATCGTTGCCGGATTACCGCATTTTGCGCCCAAAGCGAAACGGGTAATATACCTTTTTCAAAACGGTGCGCCATCGCAGCTGGATTTGTTTGATTACAAACCCATGCTCAACAAAATGCACGGGGAAGATTTGCCTGAATCTATCCGGGGAGGGCAAAGGCTGACTGGCATGACGGCCAATCAGGCCAAGTTCCCGCTCGCAGGATCGATCTTCAATTTCAAGCAGCATGGAAAATCCGGTGCCTGGATCAGCGAGACACTCCCGCATATTGCCGGCATTGCCGATGATCTTTGTTTTATCAAATCCCTTAATACAGAAGCGATTAACCACGACCCCGCGCTCACTTTCTTTCAAACGGGCGCGCAGGTGGGGAATCGTCCAAGTATGGGCGCGTGGCTGAGCTACGGGTTAGGAAGCGAAAACCAGAATCTCCCCGGCTTTTGCGTGCTGCTTTCAAGAGGAAAGGGCAATGGTCAGGGGGTTTATTCCAAATTATGGACCAATGGGTTTTTGGATTCCGTACATCAGGGCGTACAGTTTAGCAGCGGTGAAAATCCGGTGTTATATCTCAATGACCCGGAAGGGATGGACCGTCCGGAACGCCGGAAAATGTTGGATAAACTTTCGGAACTGAATCACAGCACATACAGTGAATTCGGAGATCCTGAAATCACCGCCAAAGTGCAGCAATATGAAATGGCGTTCCGGATGCAAACGGCTGTTCCCGAAATTACGGACATGAGCAAGGAGCCCGAGTCCATTGTGAAAATGTACGGCCCCGAATGCCTGGTCCCCGGTACTTATGCTGCCAATTGTCTTTTGGCAAGAAAGCTTTCGGAGCAGGGCGTGCGTTTTATCCAGCTTTATCATCAGGGGTGGGATAGTCATGGTGGGTTACCCAATGAGATCAAAGGCCAATGCCTGGATGTGGACCAGTCGTCGGCTGCGTTGGTTACCGATTTGAAACAAAGAGGCTTATTGGACGAGACGCTGGTGATCTGGGGCGGGGAATTTGGACGTACCAATTACTGCCAGGGAACACTCACCAAAGACAATTACGGCCGCGACCACCATCCGCGCGCATTCACGGTCTGGATGGCGGGCGGTGGGATCAAGCCCGGGATAGTGTATGGTGAGACGGACGATTTTGGATATAACATCGTGAAAGACCCTGTGCATGTGCACGATTTTCATGCGACAATACTTAACCAGCTTGGCCTGGATCACGAAAAATTAGTTTATAAACATCAGGGCCGCCGCTATCGTTTGACTGACGTGGCCGGAAAGCTGGTGAAAGGAATTATCGCTTAATGAAGTCAAAAACCAAACCCTCGTCAGATTTCCCCTTCGATTGGAAAAGGCTGATTTACAATCTGGCCTTCTTTTTAAATGGTTTACTGGTATTCCTGCTGCTTTTCGAAAACCGGCTGGTCGTCCCGCACTGGATGCAGGCTGTCGGGCGAATGCACCCGCTGGTGTTGCACTTTCCGCTGGTGGTTTTGCTCCTTTATTCGTTCTGGACCATTATTATCGAAAAACCAGATTCAACCCGTTGGAACGGCGACCTGGCGGATACGCTGTTGCTCATTGGAACATTTACAGCTGTTATCGCCGCTTTCTCGGGATTTATTCTTTCAAAGGAAGCGGGTTACGAATCGGGGACGCTTTTCTGGCATAAGTGGCTGGGTATTGCAGTTTCATTGACCAGTATCATCTGGTACAGCTTTATAAAATACATTCAGCCATGGACGCTGCCTGCGAAATTGATTGCAGTGGCTTCCGGCCTTTTACTTTTGATTGGTGGACACCTTGGGGGCAATCTGACACATGGCGAGGATTTTTTGATTTCTCCGTTGGCTGAGCCTCAGGCAGCGGATCGTAAGGTATCATTTGAAGAAGCAAAGGTCTACGCGGATCTGGTTGAGCCGGTGCTAGAACAGAAATGTTATTCCTGCCATAATGCCGAGAAATCAAAAGGCAACCTGCAAATGCAAACGCAGGCGTTATTGTCGAAAGGTGGAAAGAATGGCATATTATGGGACACTACCCAGGCCGATTTGGGGTTGATGCTACGCCGCATTCATTTGCCGCTGGATGACAAAAAGCATATGCCTCCGCGTGGAAAAGCCCAGCTGACGGACGAGGAAGTGGTTTTGCTGGCCGAATGGGTCAAAGCTGGAGCCAGCTTTGACCAGGAAGTTAACACGCTTTCTCCCCAAAATCCGGTTTACTCCTACGCACAAAACATTCTGGGAGGTGATCGCACCGAGGAAAAGTACGATTTCAGCGCGGCTGATCCGGAACAAGTGAAGCAACTCAATACCACTTATCGGCTTATTAGGCCTTACTCAGCCGAATCACCAGCACTTTTTGTGAATTTTTACAATAAAGCGGCGTTCAAAAGCAGCGATATCAATGATCTGTTGCCATTGAAAGGACAGCTGGTTTCCATGGACCTGAGCAAAATGCCGGTTAAGGATGAAGATCTGAAAACCATTTCCCAATTCGCCGAGCTAAGAAAATTGCTGCTCAATTTCACGGACGTCCAGGGAAATACCCTGGCGGAACTGAAGAAACTGTCCAAACTGCGGGAATTGTCATTGAGCGGCACAGCCGTAAAAATGGCCCAGGTGAAAGAACTGGAAACTATGCCAGGCCTGAAAAAGGTGTACGTATGGAGCACAGGCCTATCTGCCGATGAGCTGGCGCAACTCAAAAAGGTTAAGAACATAAGCTTTGAAGCGGGTTACCGGAGCGATACCGTGATACTTGCACTGAACCCGCCGATTATTGAAAACGAAGAACAGATCCTTTTGGGCAGCACGCCGGTCAGGATGAAGCACCAGATTCCGGGAACTGTGATCCGTTATACGCTGGACGGTTCAGAGCTGGACAGCTTGCATTCGCCGGTCTATTCGAAGCCTTTTTTAATTACCAAAAACACGAAAATAACGGCCAAAGCTTTCAAAAACGGCTGGTATGGAAGCAAAACGGTGGATAAGTTTTTCTTCAAATCCACTTACCACGTCGACAGCGTGCGTCTTTTAACCCAGCCTGATGTCAAGTACCGGGCGAAGGGCGGCGGTACTTTGGCGGACGGCATTAAAAGTGCGAGGGAATCCGGAAGCGGCAACTGGCTGGGTTATCGGGATGGTGATTTTCAGTCCTTTGTTTATTTCAAAAAACCTGTCAAAGCCAGCAGCGTGACTTTGAGCATGCTGCGAAATGTCGGAGGGTATATTTTTCCTCCAACTCGTATCGAGGTTTGGGGAGGAGGCGATGAAAAAACAATCAAGCTTTTGAAGGTGATCTCCCCGGAAATGCCGGTGAAGGAAACGCCTAATGTGGACGATCTCGCTTTTGAAGCAAACTTTGCGCCTCAGGAATTGAGCTGTATCAAACTGATTGCAAAACCTTTGGCAAAGTTACCGCCCTGGCATCCGGGAAAAGGAGAGAAGGCCTGGGTTTTTATCGACGAAATAATCGTGAATTAGCTATCCTTTGGACAATTCCGTGGATCTTATCTGAGCCGCGATAATTCCTCCTTTCAAAGTTTCGTCCAATTGCCCGGCCTCAAATTCCCTCAATGCCGCCTCGGTAGTCCCGCCTTTTGAAGCCACCGCCTTAATGAGGTCGTCCAATGATTTGTCGGCAGTATTAATCAAATGATAGGAGCCCAGCATGGTCTGCTTAACCAATAAAGCCGCAACAGATTCTTCAAAGCCCATTTGTTTGCCCGCTTCAATCATCGCTTTCACGACATAGAAGAAATAAGCAGGACCGCTCCCGCTCAACGCAGTTACTGCATTTAACTGATCTTCATCTTCCAAAAAAACCGACCTCCCGGTAGCATTGATCAGGTTTTCAATTTTCCTTAGCTGGTTGATATCCACTTCGGGCGAAGCAGAGTAAGCGGTAATTCCCATACCCAGCATGGCCGGCGTATTGGGCATCGCGCGGATTACCGCTTGATGATTGAGGGCATTCTGTATGATCTGAATGGTAATGCCGGCCATGATCGATAGCACAACCTGGCCAGGTTGCACAACCGCTTTCAATGCTTCGGCAACGGATATAAAATCCTGTGGTTTCACGGAAAGGATGATCAGGTCATATTCACCGATCTGCGGCCCGATGACACCGGTCAACACGCCGGGCTGAAAACTGGTGAGGGTTTCCATGCGGTCGGTACTTTTTTCTACTAGTAAGAAGTCTTCTTTTTTTACAAGGTCAAATTTCAGGAATGCCCGAGCGAAAGCCATTCCCATATTGCCGCAGCCGATGATTGCAATTTTCATTCTGAAAGAATTATCAAGGATTTAGGCGAATTACGTAACTTTTATAGAATAATCAGCCTGGTTGGCTCATTTACAGATTTTTCTTTTGGAATGAATTGGCAAACCGGTATGTTACGGACGATACGGGATTTTACGTGCACCTGGTGCCTAACAGAATTCTCAAATAGCCAATGAAAAAAAACAATATTTTGCATAACTTTTTTATTGCCGGTTTATATTTTGAAAACCAAGTAATATCCTTTTTTTTAGATTTAGATTTTCCTTTTTCACCAAACTATCCTAGTTTATTGTTATACTCCTATTATGGCTATAAAAGTTGCTATTTCGCATAAAACAAAATATAAGTTCGATCGGAGTGTTTCACTTTCACCGCATATTTTTCGCCTCCGGCCCGCGCCACATTCCAGGACTGCGATTGAAGGATATTCTTTAAAGATTTCACCTGAAAACCATTTTATCAACTGGCAGCAGGATCCTTTCGGTAATTACCAGGCAAGGGTTGTTTTTCCCGAAAAGGCTACTGAACTGAGCATTGAAGTGGAAGTGATCGCCAAATTGCAGGTTATCAACCCCTTTGACTTTTTTGTGGAAGACTATGCGGAGAAGTTTCCGTTTGCTTACGAAGAAGGTCTGAAAAAGGAACTGGGCCCCTATCTCGAAGCGAGGGAATCGGGTCCGAAATTGATGCAATGGATTGCTGACAATAAACCGGCTGACGGCATTAAGATCGTTGATTTTCTGGTGCATTTAAACCAGCGGATCTTTAATTCCATAGGCTATAATATTCGGATGGAAGCAGGTGTGCAAACTTGCGAAGAGACCCTGACGATCAAAAGCGGTTCCTGCCGGGATTCTGCCTGGATGTTTGTGCAGGTGTTGAGGCACCTCGGTATCGCGGCACGCTTTGTTTCGGGATATCTCGTTCAGCTTACGTCTGATATCAAATCATTAGACGGGCCGTCTGGTCCCGAGGAAGATTTTACCGATTTGCATGCCTGGGCAGAAGCCTACATTCCGGGAGCAGGATGGATCGGGTTGGACGCCACATCCGGGCTTTTTGCAAGTGAAGGACATATTCCTCTGTGCTGTACACCGGATTATGCAAGCGCAGCGCCGGTCTCGGGTGCTACCGATATATGCGAGGTTACATTTGAATTTGATAACAAGGTTTATCGTATACACGAAGATCCCCGCGTCACAAAACCTTATACCGAGGAACAATGGGCTGCTGTCATGCAGGTGGGGAATGATGTGGAAAAGGATTTGCAGGAAAATGACGTCCGGTTGACCATGGGCGGCGAGCCTACTTTCATTTCTATTGATGATTTTGAATCCCCGGAATGGAACACAGCTGCCGACGGGCCTTTGAAAAGGCAGTTGGCATATGATCTTTCCCTGAGATTGAAAAAGCGTTTTGCGCATGGCGGTCTTTTACACTTTGGTCAGGGCAAATGGTATCCCGGTGAGCCTTTTCCGCGCTGGCAATATGCGTTGTACTGGAGAAACGACGGCTTACCGATGTGGCGCAATGACGATTTGATTACCAAAGAAGGGCAAACCAAATACACCTTTCGGGAGGCGGAGCTTTTTACGACAGAACTGACCAAATTTCTGGGCATAGATACCAATAACATCACCCCTGCTTACGAGGACCCGATTTATTGGGCTTTGGAGGAAGGCAAGATCCCGGTTAACGTAGATCCGTTAAAGGTGGATCTGAAAGATTCTATTGAGAGAAGAACGCTGGCAAAATTGCTGGAGAAAGGCCTGAACAATCCGGCGGGTTTTATTTTGCCGGTAAAATGGGACGAAGCGGGAAAACATTGGGCAAGTACGGCCTGGCAGTTCCGGCGGAATAACTGTTTTCTGATTCCGGGTAATTCGGCGATTGGTTACCGGCTTCCTCTGAAATCCCTCCCGGAGGTCTCCAAAGAGCGGCGCGAGCAGCCTGTCGACAGAAGCCCGTTTGAAGATTTGCCAGTATTGGCCGATTACAAGCCCATCGTTCAATCGCGTTACGGATCTGTTGCACCACCCTATGAACTACCATTTAATGTGCAGCCGGTAGAAGAAGAGGAAGAAGGTAAAAAAGCAAAAAAACAGGAAGAGGAGGATAAGGCACTGTTATTTGATGTTCCCATTATCAAGACAGCCATTTGCGTGGAGGAGAGGGACGGCATCATCTACATTTTCCTGCCCCCGACGGATTATCTGGAACATTACCTCGACTTAATGGCTTCCATTGAGGCCACGGCTGAAAAATTGAAAATGCCGGTCAGGATAGAAGGTTACCCTGCTCCTTCGGACTATCGGGTGCAGAAGCTGATCGTTACGCCCGACCCAGGCGTGATTGAGGTAAATATCCATCCTTCCAAGACCTGGCAGGAACTGGTCGACAATATCAGCGCATTGTATGAAGAGGCATTTTTCTCGCGACTGGGTACTGATAAATTCATGGTTGATGGCCGCCATACCGGAACCGGCGGAGGTAACCATGTTACGATTGGCGGTTCAAAGCCTGCTGACAGTCCTATACTGAGACGTCCCGACTTGCTGAGAAGCCTGCTTACCTACTGGCAGCATCACCCCGCGCTTAGTTATTTGTTTGCAGGGCCATTTATTGGTCCCACCAGCCAGGCGCCCAGGATCGATGAAGGCAGGGACGAAAGATTATACGAAGTAGAAATCGCATTTGACCAGATCCCGGAGGATAAAGAAGTTCCATTCTGGATGGTGGACAGGATCTTCAGGAATTTATTGGTCGATATAACCGGTAATACGCATCGTTCCGAATTTTGCATGGACAAGCTGTATTCGCCAGATTCTTCGACGGGGAGGCTGGGGATACTCGAATTCCGTGCCTTCGACATGCCGCCGCATAAGCACATGAACCTGGTGCAGACTCTGCTGGTCCGCGCTTTGATTGCCAAATTCTGGAAAGAACCCTACAAGCATAAGCTGATCCGCTGGGGAACCGAGTTGCATGACCGTTTCCTGCTGCCGCATTTCGCCTATCTGGACATGGTAGATGTGGTGAACGATCTGAAAGATTCGGGGTACCATTTCGATATTTCCTGGTTTGACCCGTTTTTCGAATTCCGTTTCCCACATTACGGTGGGATCAAGGTGGATAATATTCAATTGGATTTGCGGCTTGGAATAGAGCCCTGGCACGTACTGGGAGAAGAATTGTCCAATTCGGGAACAGCCCGTTTCGTGGATTCTTCATTGGAGCGTCTGCAGGTAAAAATCAGCGGTTTTGTGGAAGGAAGGCATATTTTGGTATGCAATGGATGCAGGGTGCCACTCCGCAGTTCCGGGATTAAAGGGGAATATGTTTCCGGAATTCGTTATAAAGCCTGGAATCCACCCTCTGCGTTACACCCTACCATCGGGGCGGATGCGCCCCTGGTTTTTGATATTGTCGATACCTGGAATAACCGTATATTGGGAGGATGTACCTATTTCGTTTCGCACCCGGGTGGACGCAGCTTTGATACCTATCCCGTAAATAGTTTTGAGGCAGAATCGAGGAAGATCAGCCTGTTCCAGGGTTTTGGGCATACGCCTTCTTCCCGACAGGAAGTCCCTATTATGGAGAACACAACCAGCGGTGTTTCGCGATTTGTAGCGGAGACGAAGAAGGAAATGAAGGCAGATACACCGATTGAATTAATTAATCCGGAATATCCAAATACGCTGGATTTACGTAAATACTGGAAATCGAAATGATTTCATGCATAACCCTACCGAACTGAATCATGCTTACCGAGGCTTCCGTGAACCTTTTAGAATATTATACAAGTGGATTGAATTCATACGATGAAGTCCTGGATCTGAACGGAGTTGTGAAGCCTCATTGGAAAGCACTTTTTTCGACACTGGAAAAACTGGGAATTGGTGAATTGAACAGCAGGAACCAGGAGATTATCAGCAAGCTCCGGGAAAACGGGGTTACATACAATGTTTATGGAACCCCCGACGGCCTTAACCGTCCCTGGCAGCTCGATCCAATCCCTTTTCTGATTGAAAAAAAAGAATGGAACGACATTGCGAGAGGTCTCAGGCAAAGAGCCACGGTACTGGATTTGATGTTGAAAGACCTTTACGGGCCGCGAAATCTGGTGAGAGATGGTATTATCCCGGCTGAGCTGGTTTTTGATAATACTGGTTTCTTCCGCCCGTGCATTGATATCAAACTGCCGTCCAATCAGCAATTGACTCTGTTTGCTGCCGATATGGCCCGCGGTCCGGACGGACAGATGTGGATCGTGGACAATCGCACACAGGCACCTTCCGGCTCGGGATATACGCTTGAAAATAGGGTTGTAATGAGTAAACTGCTTCCAGAGCTGGCTCAGGGAATGTACGTCAGTAAATTGTCCCCGTATTTTAACAGTCTCCAGAATACCGTTTTAAGGCTTTCGGATAAGAGTAAGGACGCGCCGAACATCGTTTATCTGACACCCGGCCCCAATAACGAAGCCTATTTCGAGCATGCCTATCTGGCCTCGTACCTCGGATATACATTGGCCCAGGGCGATGATCTTCTGGTGAGAAACGGCTCTTTGTGGCTTAAATCCATTGATGGTTTGCAAAAAGTGGACGTGATCATCCGTCGTATCGACGACGATTGGTGCGATCCGCTTGAACTTCGCGAAGATTCCCGGCTGGGCGTTCCCGGGTTGTTGCAGGCGATTCGCATGGGAAATGTGCAAGTATTGAACGCGCCAGGAAGCAGTGTACTCGAAAATCATGCTTTCCTGGCATTTATGGAGAATATATGTCAGTATTTTCTCAATGAAAAGCTGATAATGCCGTCTGTCGCTACCTGGTGGTGCGGGCACGCCAAAGAGCTTAACTATGTGCTGGATAATATCGATGAGCTGATCATCAAAAAGGCAAACCGGAAAAGTAAATTCCGCTCCATTTATGGAAGGTTGCAGACTGCGAGCCAGAAAGAGGACCTGAAACGGATGATCTCCCTTGCCCCGCACGAATTCATTGCACAGCAAGAAGTGAGCCTTTCTACCACACCCTCCCTGATCAATGGCCACATAGAGCCGCGATATGCAGTGCTGCGGGCGTTTATGGTAGCCGATGAAAATGGATACCATGTGATGCAAGGCGGTTTGACGAGGAGTTCGGCAGATAAAGATCGCTTTGTTATCTCCAATCAATACGGAGGTTTATCAAAGGATACCTGGATTGTATCCAACAAAACGGAAGAGGTGCAGGAGAAAATAACATTATCGATTCCAGCATCGGTTAATAAGCATGTGTCCCTGCCAAGCCGGAGCGCGGAGAACCTGTTTTGGGTAGGGCGCTATTGTGAAAGGACCATGGCGGTTATCAAGTTCATGAACATCACCATCAATGTCCTTAACCTGGACCGCAATTTCGGTGGTTCTGCCAAACAGGAGCATATCAAGGTCTTACTGCAATCACTTACCCATTTGTCTGCTACTTATCCCGGTTTTCTGGACGACGTGGAAGATAAATTCTTGGATCCCTACAAGGAAATCATTGACATGATTTCCAATACCGGGAGGCCTGGCTCGGTTTCGGCCAATATCGGCGCTTTTCTGAATGCTGTTGGCGCGGTGCGTAATCAATGGGATTTGGAGATATGGCGTATTGTGGATTTGATCGACAACGGTTTCCACGAGATCAGGAACGCTTCGAGCATGAACAGCAATAACATTCAGAAAACATTGGACGGGCTTTTCAATCATATGTTCACTTTTCTGGGAGTGATTGCAGAAAGCATGCCCAGGGACAATAGTTTTTTACTGCTCGAAACAGGAAAGCTGATCGAACGTATCTTGTCGAGGATCAGCGTGATACAATCTAATTTCGGAGTTAAAAACGCGCCGGCTGTCGAAAATGAACTCATTGAGGCTACATTGATTAACCATCATTTGCTAGTCAATTACAGGCAGATCTACAAATCGCATCTGAGTGTTGAAGCCATGCTTGATATGGTTCTTTTGGAGAAAAAGTTACCTTATTCTCTGGCTTACATGCTGGACGAACTGAAAAAGAACCTGGGCAAATTACCAGCGACTACTCGTGGTGAAAGGTTAAATGAGGCCGAAAAAAATGTCTTAAAAGCATCGACCCTGATCAAGCTGGCAGATATTGCAGATTTAAGCAAAAGCAATGCAGAGTCGGATAGGGAAGAGCTTTTTGATTTGCTTTCGGAGGTTTCAAAGCTGATCAGCTCTGTATCTACCACGCTCACCAACATGTATTTCAGCCATACTTTAATGCATCATTCGTTTTTTGAACCAGTGGACTACGACACCGATGAAATATAAGCTGATCCATAAAACGGAGTATAAGTATGCACAGGCGGTTAATAATTATCATAGCCTGCTCTGCCTTACTCCCCGGACGCTGAATAACCAGGTTTGCAAAGATTTTACCATTGAAATTACCCCTGAGCCATCGCAGATCATCAAAAGGACTGATTTCTATGGGAATACAACGCATTATTTTTCGCTTCATTCTCCCCATAAGAGTTTGACGGTACTTACCAAAGGCCTTGTAGAGCGGATCTGTGAAAGTACCGGTTCGCTATTTATACCCTCCGAAATTACCTGCGCGGCAGTAAGGCAGAGGCAATTGAAGGACCGTACACTCAAAATTTCTTTATTGGAATACATGCTGCCCAGTCCGTTGATCAAGTGGGACCAGGGGATTACTAATTTTGCAAGGGACTGTTTTCAGGATAACCGGCCATTGTACGAATGTGTCCAGGCGCTTTGCAGGAAAATTTATACCGAATTTGACTTTGTGCCAGATTTCACGACAATTCACACACCGATCAAAGAAGTATTGATTGCTAAAAAAGGGGTCTGTCAGGATTTCTCACATCTGGCCATCGCTTGTATCAGGAGCTTTGGCTTTGCGGCACGGTATGTGAGTGGTTACCTGGAAACGCTTCCACCCCCCGGGAAGCCCAAATTGCAAGGGTCGGATGCGTCGCATGCGTGGATATCTGTTTTTATCCCTGATTACGGCTGGTGCGATTTTGATCCTACCAACAATGTGGTTCCAGGTGAAAGGCATATTGTGACCGCCTGGGGGAGGGATTACAGCGACGTACCTCCGCTGAAGGGTATTATATTTAGTTATGGGAAACACACGCTGAAAGTAGAAGTGGATGTAATTCCGGTTTGAGAATTGACCTCGTTTCTCTAATTTTACCAGACGTTTGAAATTAAAGTGTACAAAACCTCTTTTGATGTAACCGCAAAGTTAAACTCAACGATCGAATGCAGGGTTTTGCGATGGTTTCTTCTAAGAATTAAATAATTATAACATTACGAATGAAAGAAATAGCATTTAGAGATGCCATTCGCGACGCTATGTCGGAAGAGATGCGCCTTGACAAAAGTATTTTTCTGATGGGCGAGGAAGTTGCAGAATATAACGGTGCCTACAAAGCGAGTCAGGGAATGCTGGACGAGTTCGGGCCGGAAAGGGTAATTGATACTCCAATTGCCGAGCTTGGATTTGCCGGAATCGCGGTAGGCGCGGCCGGGAACGGACTTCGCCCGATCGTTGAATTCATGACATTCAACTTTTCATTGGTCGCTATTGACCAGATCATCAACAGTGCTGCGAAAATTCTTTCTATGTCGGCGGGCCAGTACGGCTGCCCGATCGTATTCCGCGGGCCTACCGGCAACGCGGGCCAATTGGGAGCCCAGCACTCTCAGAACTTCGAAAACTGGTATGCCAACACACCCGGTTTGAAAGTGGTTGTCCCGGCCAACCCTTATGATGCCAAAGGACTTTTGAAATCGGCTATTCGCGATAATAACCCAGTGATTTTCATGGAATCCGAGGTGATGTATGGTGATAAGATGCAGGTTCCGGAAGAAGAATATCTGATCCCACTTGGAAAAGCAGATGTGAAACGTCAGGGAAAAGATGTAACCATCGTTTCTTTTGGTAAAATGATTCCCCGTGTAGTTTTGCCTGCGGCGTTGCAATTGGAGAAAGAAGGTATCGATGTGGAGATCGTGGATTTAAGAACAGTTCGTCCGATCGATTATCCTGCGGTTATCGAATCCGTCAAGAAAACAAACCGTTGTGTGATCGTGGAAGAGGCCTGGCCGCTTGCTTCGATTTCTTCGGAAATTACCTACCATATTCAGCGTCACGCTTTTGATTATATGGACGCCCCGGTGATGCGCGTGACCAACCGCGATGTGCCGCTTCCATACGCTCCCACGCTGATCGAAGAGATTTTGCCAAATGTGAAAAGAGTGGTAGATGCAGTGAAGGCAGTCCTCTATAAATAGGAACAAAATCAGATTAAGCAAAGCCATTTCCTGGAACAGGATTTGGCTTTGTTAGGTTATACTCCAGAATATCAGTGTCAGTTTGCATCTGTTAAGAAGTCGTAATTAATTTTAAATATTCCCAAATAAGCAGAATACTAGTACTTTTGTACTTTAAAACACTCCTTGATAATAACAAAATCAACTTAGATTATGCAAGAAGAACGCACAAGATATTCGGAGGAAGAGCTAAAGGAATTTGAAACACTCATTCGTGGAAAATTGGAAGCAACCATGAGTGAACTCAATTATATCAAAGGAGGACTTAGCAAGAAAAACGATAGCGGAACGGACATCACGGCCGGCTCTGCCAAGCTGGTTGAGGATGGCGCCGACGCCAGCGAACGTGAAAATTTGAGCCAGTTAGCGGCCCGTTTGCAGAAGTATTCGATCCAATTAGAAAATGCCCTGGTACGTATCAAAAATGGCACTTACGGCATTTGCATTGATACAGGTAAACTGATCCCAAAAGAACGTTTGCGCATCGTACCCCACACCCAGCAGACGATTGAGGCGAAGTTAAGAAGGGCTAGCTAGTAATTTGATCAAGAAAGCTTTGAAGGACAAGTGATTGTGAAATTGCTTGTCTTTTTTATTTAATCATTTCCATGGGAAACTCACTCACCTTCAGTCCCCAGCACCTCCCTGAAAACCTCCAACAGTCCCTCCGAGGGCTCCTGTCCCTTGTTTTTCGTTTTGAAATATTCCAGGAACAACTTTTCCATACTCAGTGAAAGGTCAATTTCGGAGTTGTTTTCGGCTACTTCCGCCTTTTTGATCTGCGGAATGATTTGAATAATTCCGGAATGTGCTTCCATCAAACGCTTTTTGTCGGCAGCTTCCAGATAATTGTCCGAAATAATGGTGAGCTCTATCAGATCCTCCCCATGCTCTTGCAACCAGGAAATGGCATCTTCGATGCTGTGGAAGCTTTTTCTTCTCAGTTTTTTGCCTTTCAGCAATTCGATCGGGCGGTAGCCGATCAGTTTTCCAGCTTCTGCTTCAATGAGGACAACGTATTTGGTTTGATTGACTTCCGAAAAACTATAAGCCAGCGGACTGCTTGAATAAACGGCGGGAGCAGGTTTTTTGTCAACCACCTGATATCTGTGCAGATGGCCCAATGCAATGTAATGAACCTGCTTGGGGAAATTCTCGGTAAAAATGGCCTGAGCTCCTCCGATATGCAGGATAGGGCGTTCATCGTCGGGTTCTTCCGGCATAGGGCCGCCTTTTTGCATCACATATAAATGCGTGGCGAGCATGTTGAAACCCTTGTCGTCCAGATAAGCATCAGCCAATTCTTTCCAGTGTTCCTGCAAATTCGTCCTCAGTGCTTCTTCCGAATCCTCCACGCCAAGGAATGTTTTAAGCCGTTGCTCATTGGCATAAGGGGTATGCAGGATTCGAAGTGGAAAATCACAATTGGGAAGCATGATTTCGATAAAACCTTTTGCCGTCCTGATGATATCGACTTTACCCTGCGTGCAGAAGGGTTTGACTTCCGTATTCGGAAATCCTACGAATAAAATCCCGCATACCTTCGCTAACGCATCAGGTACCTGAATGCGTTCAGGGGAGTCGTGGTTGCCGGCAATCGCGACGACTGCGCGGCTCCCGTTGTTGGAAAGACGGTGTAACGTGCTGTATAAAAGTTCGGTAGCTTCTGAGGAAGGATTAAAATTGTCAAACAGATCACCAGCAACAACCACAGCATCGACAGATTCTCGTTCTGCTATTTCGCAAATTTCTTCCAGAACAAGCCTTTGTTCGTCGAGCCGGGAATACAGGTCGAGCTTTTTGCCGATGTGCCAGTCTGCCGTATGGAGAATTTTCATTTTGTGTGATTAATTTAGCGAAAATAACATTTCATCCCCGAAGTATTGAGATATCCGCGATCAAGGTTTAGCTGGCTTTTTGAGATAAAATGGGCTATTGCCTTCTTTGGGACTGCATTCACGGCTTGTCAGTCTGAAACCGAAAGTCACCGTAAAGCGGGAATCGCCATTTCATTCGACGATCACTTTATCGACGAATGGTATGCACTCAGGCCGTTATTCCAAAAATACAATGCAAAGGTTACCTTTTTCATTACCTGTCCCGACAGCCTTTCGGTAAGCGAAGTTGCCAAGCTAAAACAGTTGGAGAAAGAAGGTCATGAAATTGGCTATCACAGTACTACCCACGGTAAATCAACGGAGCTAATCGCATCAGTTGGCCCCGCCAAATACGCTGAAATTGAGTTGAAGCCCGGGCTGGAATATATGGCGGCCAAAGGATTCTATCCAAAATCCTACGCCCACCCAGGAGGCAATCATAATGATCAGGTCGACTCAGTATTGCTGGCTAATGGTTTCAAGATTCTCAGGGATGTAGGCATTTCCAGAAGAAAACTGTTTGGTGTGCAGATTTACGCATTGGCACCCCGGCTGATGAACTGGATCTACTATCAGTTTAATCGGGAAAATCGGGTGGATGCGTTGCTCATTGACACGGATTCTGGCGTCACAGGGCAGGAAATGAAAGAGGCGATTCAAAAGGCGAAGGACGAAAACGCTGCATTGATGGTTTTCGGGCATGAACCTTTATATGCCAACCCTAAAAATGGTGCATATGGGTTTAGTGTAGAGTTTCTGGAGAAAATATTGGAAGAGGCGCAGCGCCAAAATCTCCGATTCTATACGATGTCCGAACTTCCGGAGCAAACGGGCAATTGATTGGATAACTGCTAGCGTCCAAATTTCCGATCTTTGAAAGCCAGTAATGGTTTTTCGAAATAGGAATAGGAAATAGAGGCAACCAGCACCGAGCCGGCAAATGTCAGGAGATAAAGAACCGTTTGATAAACAGGCCCTTCCCATTTCGGAGAATAAACAGTGAGTACATTAATGACCAATACGATCACGACCACGTGGTATATGTAAAGTCCATAGGATATTTTGCCCAAGTGGTTCATCACCGGGTTATTCAGACTGATGACTGTGTTCGGGTTGCAGGAGACATTGAGCACAAAAAAGGCAAAGAAGACCGCGTAAACTTCAAGAAAGCCATTGAAGTGGATTCCTGAAAAAAACAAGACCGCGAGCAACGAATAAGCGGCTATCTGTACATCTTTCCTGAAAATCACATTCATTATCCTGGTTTTATTTTTGTAAACGAGCCATGCGCACAGTCCGCCCAATGCCATGGTCTGAATACGAAACTGGCCGACGAATGTGGTAATGATCGCGTCTTTCATTTCTTCGGACGGATCTATAAAATACAGGCCCAGATATAACATACCGGCTGTGATGGACAGAAATGCGAGGATAATCGGGATACGCCTCCTCGGATATTTGATCAGCCAGGGCCACAAATAATAAAACTGCTCTTCCACGCCGATAGACCAGGTTTGGGCACACCAGTAGGGAAGATCATACAGCACAAATGCAAAATTGGGAAGTACCAGTAAGAGCAAGGTGAGCCGCTCGGTTACGTGGATTTTTAATTTTTCGTCGGTACCGGGATAATCGAGGAGACTGATGTGAGAAAAAACAAAAAAGGACAATCCGATGATCAGAAAGTAAATAGGCCAGATCCTGAATACCCGGCGCAGATAGAATTTTTTGGCGTCCACATTGCCAAACCTGCCTTTTTCTTCAAGCAGCAGATAAGTGATCAGAAACCCGCTCAGAACAAAAAACAAACCAACCCCAAGCCGACCTGCGTGTTGGATAATCGGTGAGTCGTATACATTTGAGATTCCCAGGGCATGTTTGGCCTGTTCCAGATGATGGAAAACTACCAAAAGCGCCGCAATGCAACGAATGCCATTCAGATTAGGGAAATAACGCTTTTTTTCCAATGGTTCCACTCCGGGTTTCTTCTCGTTTATTCGAACCAGGACATCCATTTTCCCTGCGCTTTCATGACCTGTTCAATGAGATCGCGGACGGCGCCATGACCTCCATTTTTTGGAGAAATGTAATCAGCCAAGGCAAGTATTTCTTCGGCTGAATCCGCCGGGCAAGCTGCAAGAATACCGGTGCGCATGACCTCGTAGTCGGGCAGATCGTCGCCCATGAAAACCACTTCATCTTCTGTGAGGTTCTTCTCGGCCATATATTTTTTGAAGACAGGTAACTTGCCGTCTGGCGAAGTGCCCAGGAAAATGTCTTTGACACCCAGGTACTCCATGCGTTTGCGGACGCTTATCTGGCCCTGAGCTGATATAATAGCGACATTGTAGCCAAGCCTGACGGCACGATTAATCCCATAGCCGTCCCTGACATTAAAAATACGGGGTTGCTCGCCCGACTCCAGAGCGATTACGCTCCCATCGGTCATGACACCATCGATATCAAAAATAAATGTGGTAATGCGCTGGAAACGATCCGTTAACGTAGAATCCATGAAAAGTTAAGTAGTGAATCCGCAAATATAGCCTAACTTTTTTCCAGACCGCAGGGCCGGTGATTATTTTGAAATGTAGAAGTTGCGGATCTTGTCGGTCATGAGCCTGTAGATATCGGTCCAGTCCTCATTGGTTTCCTGCAGATATTCCAGGTGACGGCTGGTAGTTTTCCAATCACCGCGCCTTGCCGGACCGGTCTGCCCGAGGGAAGGGTCATGGGATTGCATGGCTTTGTAAATGGTGGTCTGAATTAAAGGTTTGAGCAATTCAAAACTCAGTTGCTCGCGTTCCAGCAGATCGTGCGAAACACTGAGGAGGTAATTGGTAAAATTGCTTGCAAAAACCGCTGCCACATGCAGAATAAACCTTTCATCAGAATCCATCCGGTTAACATTGTCACTGACACTTTGAGCCAATTGGATCAATTTGTTTTCGATGATCTCATTCTTGGATTCTATACAAAAAGGTAGCTCTTTGTAATCCATTTCGATGTTTTTGGTAAATGTCTGTAATGGGTAAAAGACGCCGGTATGAACATATACGTCGCTGTAAATTTCAACCAGGTTTTGAAATTCAGCGAGCGATCTGGTTCCGGAGGTATGGACTAAAATGACCCCTTCCGGCAGCACAATCCTTTCGAGAACACTTTCGATGGCGTCGTCGCTGACGGCGATCACAATGACTTCCGCTTCGCTTTCAGAGAAATTGAGGTCGGGCTGGATGTTCGTGTCGTAGAGGTTGGAGGCGAGATGCCGGGCTTTCTGGGTATCTCGGCTGTAAACTTCACAGATCCAATGCCCTGCATCTTCAAAAGCTTGCGCAAGATGCCAGGCGACGTTCCCGGAGCCAATGAAAGAGATTTTCATGCAGAAGAAGAATTAACCCGTAAGATATCGGAGGGAGGGCAACTTCGCAAATCAATTCACCACAGGTGCCGTTTGATCAGCCGAAGTGATGCCAGCAGGGAGTTCCAGGATGCGGATATTGCGAAAATGAATTTTAGCGCCTTCCGCTTCAAGGCATATATAACCTTTCTTTCGCTCGGAGCCGCGCAGGCCATTTACAAATTTACCGTTGACGGATAATTTTACAGTTCCGTCCACACAAACAACCACATATTTGTTCCATTCGCCTTTTCCTCTGCACCGTTTTTCCAGGGATTTGCTTCTGATACCCCGCGGATTATCGGGTATGGCTGTCATGCCCATTGTCGGAAACAGCTCGCCGTGGACGTAATCTTCGGTTGCATGGTGCTGCGGCGCGTATTCCAGCTCGAGCATTTGTACCTCAATCGCTTTCGTCAGCGGGTCATTTTCCTGCGGGGTTCCTTCGCTCCAGATAAAAACACCCGAATTCCCGCCAGCTTCCATGTGTTTCCATTCGATTTCCAGGATGAAGTTTTCGTACTGGCGGTCACTTCTCATGACGCCGATTGGTTTTCCTGAGCAGATAAGTGTCCCATTTTTCACTTTCCAGGTTTCTTTGGAAGTGTTAACATCTATCCAACCATCCAGATTTTTTCCATTGAAGAGAGGTCTGAAAGAGAGCATTTCAAATTCCTGTGAAAAGCATAAAGAGCACAGGAAGAAGATGTTGAAAAATGTAAGTATGAATTTTAAAAGGGTATGGCGGGTCGGAGTTACTTTCATGGATTCTCGGAAAAGGAATTTCAGGATAATAAAGGATTCTGACGCTAATCATGCAATATCACAAATCTTCTCATTAGGAAAGCTATATTTACTTCGTTTATCACCAGCTTAAAATATTATTTTCACCACACTGTTAAATTGGAATTACCCGATGAAAAGTCTTTACCTATTACCTCTACTTGTAGTCTGTGCCTTTGCTGCTTATGGTCAAAATAACTCAAATGTGAGCACAGGAATCGATATCGGAGCAGGTTTTAAGAATTACGCCTGGGCCCCGTCAGTATTGTATCATGAAGAGATAGGTTTCAAGGGGGCGCATTGGCTGAAATTTGGCCTGGGCATCAGGGGTTGGGGATATTATGGAGGGAGGGTTAATCTTTTCACAAAAGATGAAAGGAATTATCTGGAATATGGTCAGGTGTCGGCCAACGGAGTCAGCTTTGTGGTTGGTGCGAATATCAGTTTCTGGCGGATAGACTTAGGCGTTAATACAGACCTGGCGGGCCTCGCTTTTGGATCAAAGCGCCATGGTTATTATGAAAAAACAACTACTGCCCCCGGTATCGGCAAGCCTTACTACAATACTTGGCTGGCCACTTCGCCGGTCATGCTGAATGCGCTTCCATTGGTTTTGAAGAATCACAATGGCCAATCAGAGACCTATGCCCGGATACACGTCACCCGGAAACTGGGATTGAAACTGGGATATCTTTACGGGCAAATAGCTTATTTAACTAAAAAAGCGGGAGGGGAAAAGGTATTGCTGGATGACCGGCAACGACGTGTTTACAATACTTATGGGCTTCCTTATGTTGCACTTTCCTTTTCACTATCGGAATAAATCAGCGTCGCGATCCGATGTACGGAACTGTTAAATGCCTACCTCAGCCTCTCAGGAGCGAAATTTCTCAAACGTACTTGTAATTCAATTTGTTAAACGCTATATTTGCACTCCCATTTTGCGATGGACTGTCTTGTCACAGTGTAATATATTGAAAATCAATTAAATTTTTTGTTAATCGTGGATACGTTAAGCTACAAAACCATCTCGGCGAACAAAAACACAGTAAACAAGGAGTGGATTGTTGTGGATGCCCAGGATGCAGTTCTTGGCCGTTTGGCCAGTGAGGTTGCGAAAATCATCAGAGGCAAACATAAAGCAAGTTACACCCCTCATGTGGATTGTGGCGATAACGTAATTGTTATCAACGCCGATAAAATTAAGTTGACTGGTAAGAAGATGACCGACAAAATTTATGTCCGTCACACAGGCTACCCAGGAGGTCAACGTTTTCAGACTCCTCGCGAGTTGCTCGAAAAACACCCTGAGCGTGTGATCGAGAAAGCCGTTAAAGGCATGCTTCCAAAGAACCGTTTGGGACGTCGTTTATTCACTAACCTGTTTGTCTACGCTGATGCAGAACATCCTCACAGCGCTCAGCAACCTAAACAAATCCAGCTGTAATTCATGGAAGTGATCAACACAATTGGCAGAAGAAAAACAGCCGTGGCCCGTATTTATATGACGCCAGGTAAAGGAGATATCAAGGTAAACGGCCGCGATTACAAAGAATACTTTCCATTTGAAGTTCATCAGATCGTTCTTCAGCAGCCTTTCGCTACAATCAGCGGTGGTAATGGTTATGATATCAAAGTAAACGTAAGAGGCGGTGGGATCTCAGGTCAGGCGGAAGCAATCCGTATGGCAGTTTCCCGTGCTTTGGTCGAATATAACGGAGAATTCCGTGGACCATTGAAGAAAGAAGGATTTCTTACCCGTGACCCACGTATGGTTGAACGTAAGAAATACGGACGCGCCAAGGCCCGCAGAAGATTCCAGTTCTCGAAACGTTAATATTATCAGGTCCAGACAGTACTTATCGTGCCCGATGTGCTGTGCTGCGTAATTAAAACATTTTTTTAAAACTCAAATTTGGCAATGGCACAAATAGAATATAAAGAACTATTGGATGCAGGTGTCCACTTTGGTCACCTTACCCGCAAGTGGGATCCACGTATGGCTCCGTACATCTTCATGGAGAAAAACGGGATCCACATCATTGACCTGAACAAAACATTGAGCTGTATCAATGACGCTGAGGCTGCGTTGAAGCAAATTGTTCGTTCGGGACGTAAGATCATGTTTGTTGCTACAAAAAAACAAGCGCAGGAAATCGTAACAGAAGAGGCAAAACGCCTTAAGATGCCTTACGTAACTGATCGCTGGTTGGGTGGTATGCTTACAAACTTCGGTACGATTCGCAAGTCTTTGAAAAAAATGCAGACTCTTGAGAAGATGCTAAAAGACGAAACCACGGTTAGCAATATTGCGAAGAGAGAACGCCTGATGCTTACACGTGAAAAGGATAAACTGGAAAGAGTGTTAGGTGGTGTAGCTGACTTAACCCGCCTTCCTGCTGCCCTTTTCATCGTTGATGTAAAACGCGAGCACATTGCGGTTTCAGAAGCAAAAAGATTGAACATACCCATCTTTGCGATCTGTGACACAAACTCAAACCCTGAACTGGTTGACTTCCCGATTCCAAGCAATGATGATGCATACAAGGCAATTTCATTGATCACCCTGGCAATTGGAAAAGCAATTGAAGAAGGTTTGATGGAACGCAAACAGGACAAGGACGATCAGCGCTTGGTTGAGGAAGAAGAAGCCAAACGTCAGGTAGACAAAGGCAGTGAGGAAGCTGCTCCTGCACCACGTGCAGAAGTTGCTCAAGAGGCCGTCGCTGAAAGTGATGAAGAATAATAATTAGGGCGATATGGCTTGGGTTACCAAATCCACGTATGTATCTGATTAGATAAAAATAGCCCATAGCCATTTTGCTATGGGCTATCATTTTTTAAAAAGGAATACTTTATATAAAATCAAATCATGGCAATTACCGCACAAGATGTAAACAAACTCCGCCAAATGACTGGCGCGGGCATGATGGATTGTAAGAAAGCACTTCAGGAAGCTGATGGTGATTTTGAACAAGCTGTTGATATTCTACGTAAACAAGGACAAAAGGTTGCAGCTAAACGCGCTGACAACGCTGTTTCGGAAGGAACCGTACTTGTCAAGATCAGCGCTGACGGAACAAATGGAAAACTGATCGCACTTGCCTGCGAAACAGAACCGGTTTCCAATGTTGAGGATTTCAAAAATCTGGCTCAGAGCATTCTGGATAAAGCAGTAGCAGATGATATTTCTGACAAAGAAAGTTTGCTTGCTTCTACGTTGGAAGACGGCCGTCCGGTAAGCGAACACATCGTGGACCTGGTTGGTAAACTAGGCGAGAAGCTTGAAATTACCGCATACGAGAACATTACTGCTGATCAGGTTGTACCTTATATCCATTCAAATGGGAAACTGGGTGTATTGGTCGCTTTTAATGGCGTAAACGGAACAGATGTTAACGAACTCGGAAAGGACGTTGCAATGCAAATCGCAGCGATGAAACCAATCGCGCTTGATAAGGACGAGGTTGACTCGGCAACTGTAGAACGTGAAATCGAAGTTGGAAAAGAGCAGGCTCGTGCAGAAGGCAAACCCGAAGCGATGTTAGAAAAAATTGCCCAGGGCAAACTGCAGAAATTCTACAAGGATAATACGCTTCTGAATCAGGAGTTCGTCAAAGATTCTTCCTTGACGATTCGTCAGCTTTTAGAAAAAACCGCGAAAGGATTAAGTGTAAAGTCTTTCAAACGTGTGGCAATAGGCGGATAGAATTTTCTGATAATAAAAATATATTGACAACGCCTGGTATGTATTTGTATACCAGGCGTTGTTTTTTAATATTTACGGAAAATATAAATCTTCATCCCGTTTTTCACACACTGTCAGTGCTATTAATAATTAAGAATGATCGAAAAATCGGCCAAGGCGCAAGCGCCTCAGACTGCATCCGACGAAGAATTAGTAATACTTTTCATAGAATCCAAGGACAACCGGTACTTTGAAAAACTTTATGAGCGATATGCTTTAAAGGTTTATAAAAGATGCATGCTCCTGACGAGGGACTCTTCCAGGGCAGAGGACCTTACCCATGACGTATTTCTTAAACTGATATTCAAAATGAATACGTTTAAGAAAGGTGCAAAATTCTCAACGTGGCTTTTCTCGATTACCTATAATCACTGCATGGATGTGATGCGGATGAGCAAACGACGTATTGTCACCGTGCACAGGGATGATGAAGACATGGTGGACGAACTCGATATATACAGGATTTTTGAAAGTGAGGAGGTGGATACTCAGGCACTAAAAGTAGCGCTTGAACAACTCACCCTGGAAGAGAAGGCGATGATTTACCTGAAATATATCGACGAAAAAAGCATAAGGAACATCGCCGAGATATTTAGTATGACAGAGGGGGCCGTCAAAATGAGATTGATGAGGTCACGCGAAAAGCTCCGGAAAAAATACCTCGATGCTATTCTGTGTGGGTGACCTTAAGAGTTTTTGAAAAAAGCATTACTTTAACAACCCTCCCAGAACAACTAGATTTCTTAATTTGACTCAATAATCCTTTTCACTAAAATTATTGAAAATGAGGGGAAAATTTCAATTCACTTTTTTTCTACTTCTTCCGTCCCTGTTTCCGGCAGCCGTTCCCGGATTTTCTCAAAATGTTGACCTGTCCAATTCTCTCAATGCAGGTAAGCTTAAAACTCCTGGCGATACAATCTGGAAGAAAATAGAGTTTGGCGCTAATTTAAATCAAGGTTCCTTTAGTTCGAACTGGACGGGCGGAGGGGTCAATTCTGTGGCGCTCGGGTTGTTCTTCAATGCGCTGAATGAAAAGAAAAAGGGAAAAAACTCCTGGCGGAATGACTTTCAATCGCAGTATGGTATTGTCCGGAACAAGGGACAGCAGAGTCGCAAAAACGTAGACAGGGTATTTTTTGATACTAAATATAACCGGGAACTTACCGGAAAATGGAGCTTGTTTGCGAATATCAACTTCCTATCGCAGTTTGGGGCCGGATATAAATATTCATCCAATGCCGATACTGCGGTGATTAAGGACAAAGTTTCCGGAATCTTGTCCCCGGCCTATCTGACCGAAGCAATCGGTATCGAGTACCGGCCAGTACCTTATTTCTTTCTGGATTTTGCCCCTGGGGCGCTTCGTCAAACCATCGTTGTGGACACTGATTTGTATGTGAACACTCCCGATCAGAAAAACTATGGAGTCCCCATTGGTAAGCGTGCCAGGACCGAGGCTGCGCTGATTCAATTGGTCGCCAATTTTGATAAAGACATTGCCAAAGACATTAACCTGAAATTCAGATATCTCCTGTATTCCAGTTTTAAGCACCCTTTGAATATCGACAATCGCCTGGATGCCATGCTGACTGCCAAGGTCAATAAATACGTCAATGTCAACCTAGGTGCGATCGTGGTTTATGATCAGGATCAGAGCGATAAGGTACAGGTTGCCCAGGCGCTTAGCATTGGGTTCCTATATTCTTTTTAATTTCTTTAACTAACCTCAACTTCTTATGATTCAGGAATTCAAAACCTTTATTGCCCAGGGCAATGTACTGGATTTGGCTGTCGGTGTTGTCATCGGAGCAGCGTTTGGAAAAATTACAACGTCCCTGGTGGAGGACATCATCAACCCAATATTGGGCTTGATGATTGGTGGAGTGGATTTTACGCAACTCAAGATTGTACTCAAGCAAGCCGTAGGAACAACGCCTGAGGTTGCGGTTAAATACGGGAATTTTATCCAGGTACTTATCCAGTTCGTCATTATCGCCTGGGTGATTTTTATGATCGTTAAGCTGGCAAACAGGTTGAGATTGTCTGAATCAATGAAGAAAGAATAGCCTCGTCGGAGGATTTTTGGTTGCATAAAGAGGCATAGTTAATGTGCCTCTTTTTTCTTCAGCAATTGGGAAGGAAGTCAAAAAAGTTTTCCGCAAAAGATTTACCTTCGTAGCCTACGCTAGGTCGTTTAACGTTTAAATCAGGTTTTGTGCAAAAAAGAGTTGTTATTTTGGGTGGTGGGGAAAGCGGTGCCGGGGCTGCTATTTTGGCTAAATCCAAAGGTTTTGATGTCTTTTTATCTGACAAAGGGCAGCTGCAGCAGAAATATATAGACAGACTTGTCCAGGAAAATATTCCTTTCGAGCACGGCCGGCATTCTGAAGGAATCATTCTCAATAGCCATTTGATCGTAAAAAGCCCGGGAATTCCCGATACCGTACCCTTAATCGTTGCTTTGAAGGAAAGAGGGGTACCCGTGATCTCGGAAATTGAATTTGCAGCGGGGTACACTAACGCACGGTTGATTGCCATTACCGGCAGCAATGGCAAAACAACGACAACTCTTCTCACCCATCACCTTCTTAAAACAGCCGGTTTGAACGTAGGGCTAGCCGGTAATATAGGCGATAGTTTTGCATTGCAGGTTGCTGAGCAGGATTTTGACTACTATGTGTTAGAAGTCAGCAGTTTTCAGTTAGATGATATTGTCAGTTTCCATCCTTATGTTTCGATACTGCTCAATATAACTCCTGATCACCTGGACCGTTATGGCTACAATTTCCAAAACTATGTTGACTCCAAGTTCAACGTAATCCGTAATCAGACAGAAGAAGATTTTCTCGTTTATTTTGAAGATAGCGAAGTACTTAGATCAGAATTATCAAAAAGAAACCCGCCGGTAAAACAGGTTGGTATTTCTCTGGAACAGGAACTATCCGGAGGAGCTTATCTGGCAGGTGAAAAACTGGTATCTCAGGTTCAGGGAAATTCTTTTGAAATAGAATTTAACCAGCTTCCAATTAAGGGTCCACATAATGCAGTTAATGCCCTAGCGGCAATTTCCGTTGCCCAGATCCTGAAAGTGGCGGAGGAAAAAATAGCAGAGGGCTTGAAGTCTTTTGAAAATGCCCCTCACCGGTTAGAGGAGGTGAAAGTGATTGATGGTGTAACTTATATCAATGATTCCAAAGCCACCAATGTTGACTCTGTTTTTTACGCACTGGGCAGCTTTAATCAGCCGATTATTTTGATAGCCGGAGGTGTGGATAAAGGGAACGATTATAGCCAGATCGAGGAATTGGTGCGTAATAAAGTGAAGGGCCTGATTGTTTTAGGAAAAAGTTTTGAAAAGTTGCAAAACTATTTTTCGAGAATAGTGCCGCAGATTTATATCACCCAGGACATTCAGGACGCTGTTAATAAGGGCCGGGAATGGGGTGTTCCGGGTGACGTCGTGTTGCTGTCACCGGCATGCGCCAGTTTTGATTTGTTTCAGAACTATGAGGATAGGGGCGATAAATTCAAAGCGGCTGTTGGGAAACTCGTCAAATAATCAACATTTACATTGCTAGCAAATACCAACATGGATTTCTTGCAAAAGACAAGAGACGATACGCAAGCATGGTTTGCAAAAAACCTTAAGGGGGACCCCTGGATTTGGGGTATCTGTATCGTGATGCTGCTATGGAGCGTTGTCGTTGTGTACAGTGCCAGTGTGAAGGATGCGTATAGCCAGATGGATGGAAATACCGAATACTATCTTTACAAGCACGTGTTACTCTGCGCTGTTTCGCTCGTAGTCATGTTCTTTATTCACCGGATACCTTATATTAAATTCGTATATGTGACCCGGCTGGCGGTCTGGAGTTCTATCCTGTTACTGATATTCACGATGTTTTTTGGTACGTCAGTCAATGATGCTGCCAGATGGATCGAAATCCCGGTTATTGGTCAGCGTTTTCAACCTTCGGAATGGGCAAAAGTCGCGCTGATAGCACATTTGTCGCTGATCTTGGCGCGGCATATCAAGGGTGGCTGGAATACAAGAGAACTTTTTATGGAACCTCTGTCGCTTGTTGGGGTAGTTTGTGGCCTGATCTTTACCAGTAATGTATCGACGGCCGTCATGCTTGCGGGAATTTGTTTTTTGCTCATGTTCGTGGGAAAAGTTCCTTTGCACTACCTGTTTTTCACGGCGTTTGGGCTCGTATTTTTCGCAACGATTGCAATTCTTTTGAATTCTACCCAACGCGCAGGCACTGCTCAAAACCGTATTTCTGCCTTTTTTGACAAAGATATCGTGGTATACCAATCCCAGCAGTCCTATATGGCGATGGCGCGCGGAGGATTGTATGGCGAAGGGGTTTCTAAAAGCCGACAGAGAAGGTTTCTTCCTGAACCTCAAAAAGACTTCATTTTCGCTGTGACAGTGGAAGAATACGGGACCCTGGGTGGCTCCATTCTTATAATTTTTTACCTTATTCTCCTTTATCGGGGACTTAAAGCAATTGAGGCAACCAAACGTCCTTTTGGAGGGCTACTTTCTGCCGGACTTACATTTATAGTGGTGAGTCAGGCATTTTCGGCTATGGCTGTGACAGTGGGACTGGTACCCGTCACAGGCCAAACATTACCCTTTTTTAGCCAGGGAGGCACGTCCCTGATATTTACAGGAATTGCAATGGGGATGATCCTTAGTGTAAGTCGGGGCGAAATCTTGGAAGAGAAACGCATTTGAAATGTCAAAAAAAGTGATTATCAGCGGTGGCGGTACCGGCGGGCATATTTATCCGGCCATTGCGATTGCCGACGCATTGAAGCAGAAGTTTCCAGGACTAGAGGTGCTTTTTGTAGGTGCTTTGGGGAAAATGGAGATGGAGAAAGTGCCCAGAGCAGGTTATGAGATTATCGGTTTGCCGATCGCTGGAATAAAAAGGGCCATTTCCATCGATAATCTCGCGCTTCCGTTTAAGCTCGTCAACAGTCTGATGAAGGCTAAGGGCATTATAAAAGACTTTGGGCCCGACGTGGCTGTAGGGGTAGGTGGTTTTGCAAGCGGTCCGTTGCTGATGATGGCTTCTCTTGCGGGAATCCCTACGTTAATCCAGGAGCAAAATTCTTATGCGGGCATTACCAACAAGTTTCTGGGGAAGAAAGCTGCCAAAATCTGTGTGGCATACCCGGGCATGGAGGCATTTTTTCCAAAAGAGAAGCTGGCTCTCCTTGGTAACCCGGTCAGGAGCGATATAGTAGATGTTTCTTCAAAATACAAAGAAGCACAGGTACATTTTGGCCTGGTCCCTGATAGAAAAACGTTATTCGTAATGGGAGGAAGCCTTGGGGCAAGATCTATCAATGAAAGCATTAATGCCGGCTTGGAAGAATTACTTAAAGCGGGGTATCAGGTTCTCTGGCAAACGGGCAAGAGCTATATTGATACCGCATTGGTAACTATCGAAAAGCTAGGTACGGATCATGTTAAAGCCTTTGATTTTATTTATACAATGGATCTCGCCTATGCGGTTGCAGATGTGGTGGTGTCAAGGGCGGGCGCGCTTTCTGTTTCAGAATTATGTCTGGCTGCAAAGCCTTCTATATTAGTTCCTTACCCTTTGGCATCGGAGGACCATCAAACCAAAAACGCATTGACTTTGGTAGAACAGGGTGCCGCCTGGATGATCAACGACGCTTCGGCTAAGCAGGATTTGGTTTCGCGGGCGCTTGATTTACTGAATGACATTGGTCAGCAGGCAACTTTGAAGGCCAATATCCGAACACTGGCCAGGCCTTCTGCAGCCAGCGATATTGCGGATGAAATATTGAAATTAATCAGATAAATTTTAGGATACAGCGCTATGTCATCTTCAATGACGAATTGGAAATTCATTTATTTTGTTGGGATCGGAGGTATCGGTATGAGTGCGCTCGCCCGTTGGTTTCAAGCAAACGGCTTTGAGGTGGCAGGCTATGACAAGACCATGACACCGCTGGTCGAGAAACTGATCGAAGAGGGAATTGAAGTAACACTGGATGATAGTGTTGAAACGATACCAGAGGCGTTTAAAAGAGATTCGCAACAAACACTTGTTATTTATACACCTGCAGTTCCGGTACATCATATACAAATGAACTACTTCCGGCAGAAGAACTTCCTGATTTTGAAGCGTTCGCAGGTTTTAGGAATTCTTACTAAAAATCTTAGAACGATCGGGGTAGCAGGTACACATGGAAAAACAACTACTTCTTCTCTGGTCGCGCATATTTTAAGACACACTCAGGTTAACAGTGCCGCGTTCCTTGGCGGTATCACTCAAAATTACGGTACCAATTTGCTTTTGAATGAGCCCACCGAAAACTTGGAAGAGGTTTTCTGCGTGGTTGAGGCTGACGAATTTGACAGGTCGTTTCTCACGCTTTTCCCTGAGATAGCGATTGTAACGTCTACGGACGCCGATCATTTGGATATTTACGGTGAGCATGAATCCGTATTGGCGTCGTTCCGTGAATTTGTCAGTCAGATTGATGAGGGAGGGGCGCTTTTTATGAAAGACGGGCTTGCACTTGCCTCCAGTACCAAGGCCGATGTCTATACTTACGCTCTGCAAAGCGGGGCCTACCGTGCCAATAACATTCACATTGAAAATTCCCGTTTTGTTTTCGATTTGATTTATCCGAACGGAATGATCGCTGGTATCGCTATGAAGATTCCAGGGTATCATAACATCGAAAATTCCATTGCAGCCAGCGCCGTGGCACTTTATATTGGGATTTCACCGGAAAAAATCAAGGAAGCGCTGGAGAGCTATAAGGGCGTAAAAAGGCGCTTCGAATACCAGCTGGAAGAAGATACGAAGGTCTATATCGACGACTATGCACATCACCCTGCTGAAATTGAAGCATTCCTGTCATCCGTTAAAGGGCTATACCCAGGCAGGCATGTGACCGCTATCTTTCAACCGCACCTGTTTACTCGCACACGCGATTTCGCGGACGGATTTGCGGAAAGTCTTTCACTGGCAGACCGGCTTTTGCTGCTGGATATTTATCCTGCAAGGGAGCTGCCGATTGAAGGAGTTAATTCCGAAATGATCCTGGAAAAGGTCAAGTCGACGGACAAGCAACTGGTTAGTAAAGAGCAAGTACTGGCCATTCTGGCGAATCTTGACACGGATATTATAGTTACCATTGGAGCCGGAGATATTGATACTTTAGTGCAGCCTTTACGGCGGCAGCTCAAAAACTCATTTGCTAATAATTAGTAAAAGCATTTTTAATATTACTAAGATGTTACGTAAATTTGATTATTCATGGCTTTTGTTGAAACGTAGCTTATGGCTGATACTGCCCATCGCAGGAATTGGTATGGCCGAAAGCAGGCTTGGTAATCAGCGCTGTAACAATCTCGTTATTTCTATCAAGGGGGATTCGGGGGCACGTTTCTTAAACCAAATGGATGTCCGTATGCTTCTTACCGAAAACGGTAGCGACCCATTGCTGGGAAGCAAATTGGAAGATGTTGCTTTGAACGATCTTGAAAACCGGGTCAGAAGGAACAAATTGATCAGAAAATGCCAGGTTTATCGTGACCTCAGGGGTAATATAGTTGTAGAAGCAGAACAGGAGAAACCACTTGCGCGCTGGATCAGCACTTCAAAAAATGGGGAAACGCGGAGTACGTCGGGATACTATATTAACGATGAGGGCGTTTTTTTTCCTCTATCAGACAGTTATTCAGCAAGAGCATTATTGGTTTCCGGGTCTTTTTTTAGTGACTCGAAGAAAATGCAGACCGTGAAAGGGTTATCTGTCATGGAACTGCTTCGTTTCCTGGATTCAGATCCTTTTTGGAAAGCCCAGGTTGCTCAGGTAGATGCCGATAAGGACGGGGAAATTCATTTGATGACAGTACTGGGAGATCAGAGGATCGAATTTGGTACAGCTGAAGATTATCAATCTAAATTTAAAAAGCTTAGAATTTTTTACGACAAAGTGCTAAGTCAGGATTGGAGCAGATTTAAAAGAATTAGTGTTAAGTTTCAAGATCAAATCGTTTGTGAATAATAATTCACCATCAACATGGCACACGAAAAAATTGTAGTAGGGGTAGATATTGGAAGTACAAAAATAGCCGTGATTGCTGCACAAGGGTCCTCTTCCGGATCCCGACAGAATAACATAGAAATTTTGGGCTTTAGTGAAGTGGCAATGCCTTCTGGGGCCGTGGTCAACGGCTCGGTTGAAAATATAAAGCAGGTTGGTGGGGCAATCAGAGAGGCTTTGCAGGAAGCTTCATCCCGTTCTGATCTGGACATTGGTATCGTCAATGTAAGTTTTGGTGGCTCGCATGTAAAAGTAAGCGCCCAGAGCGACGGTGTGATCAGGCCTTCGGCTTCGTCCGGGGAGGAAGTGACCCAAAGAGATGTGGACCAGTTGGTGGACGATATGTACCGGGCGAGGGTAGAACCGAATTTTGATGTACTGCACGTATTGCCCATGGAATTTGTGGTAGATAATTCGATGGGCGTTCGCGAACCTGTAGGAAGGACAGGAATCAAATTAGGGGGAAATTTCCTGATTATCTCTGGGGACAATCAATCTATTCTGCGCACAAAGAAAAGTTTGGCTGATGCAGATCAGAACCTGAAGTGTGATAAGATGGTTTTTGGGCCGCTTGCAACAAGTTTGGCGGTCCTAACAGATAATGAGAGGAAAGCGGGAATTGCCCTGGTCGATATCGGGGATCATACAACCGATCTTGTAATCTATCACGACCGCATCATCAGGCATATTGCCACGTTTCCTATTGGAGGCCGTCACATTACGAGTGATCTGGCTATTGGATGTGGAATTCAATATGAAAATGCCGAACAATTAAAAAAGGTATACGGATCGGCGATTTCAGCTGAGATTCCCCTCAACATTGAAATTTTGGTGAATTTTTTGACAGGCAGGGCTCCCAAGCCTGTACTGAAAAGGAATGTGGCGTTGATTATTGAGGCACGTTTGAAAGAAATTGCGGCAATGGTTTATGCTGAGATTATCAATTCGGGCTATTTGGACAGACTGATTGGCGGAATTGTCTTAACAGGAGGCTCAGCCAACATTGAAAACATTGAGAATCTTTTTGAAAAGGTAACTGACATGGCTGTCAGGGTAGGTTATCCCGAAAACCTGGAAAGAACGCCAAAAGCTGAAGCAGTAAGCAATTCCACTTTTACTACTGCGATCGGTTTAGCCTGGGCAGGTCTCAAATCCATTGATACGAGGGTTAAGTCAGTCTGCAAACCGGCAACCGCTTTCAATACGGGTGTGGTTCAAAGAGAAAAGCCGAGGGAAGTCAAAGAACCTGTGAAGAAGAGCGTGACTTTCTGGGATAATATCAACAGCATCATTGGTAAGAAAGATGATAGTTTGGGAGACTATTGAAAACTGACAGCAGAAGTTATACGAACTCAACCCCGGGAATTATGAACACAAGCTTGTTACAATCTTTAGACCAGGATTACATAGTGAACGAAATCGTGAAAGACCAGCCGAGTGGCGGAAGACAAGGTGAGCCTGCAATCATTAAAGTTATCGGAGTTGGCGGCGGCGGCAGCAATGCCGTCAACTATATGTTTGAGAAAAAAATTACAGACGTTGAATTTGCTGTCTGTAATACGGACAGGCAATCGCTCGCGAAGAGTCCCGTGCCTGTTAAAATACAACTCGGAGCTACCCTGACCCAGGGGTTGGGTGCTGGCACCGACGCTGTAAAAGGCAAGGAAGCTGCTCTGGAAACAATTGAAGAGATCAAAGGTTTACTTGGAGGGTCCACCCAGATGGTATTTATCACAGCCGGAATGGGTGGGGGTACGGGAACAGGTGCAGCGCCGGTAATTGCTCAGCTTGCCAGAGAAATGGGTAAGTTAACCGTAGCTGTGGTAACGGCACCATATACCTGGGAGGGGCTTGACAAAAAAGAACAGGCATTGGAAGGTATCGAGCAACTGAAAAAATATTGCGATACCGTTCTGGTCGTGTTAAATGATAAGTTGGAGGAGTTATATGAAGATATGACTATTACACAGGCATTTGCTGAGGCCGATGGTATACTTCTCAACGCTGTGAAAAGTATTTCAGAAATCATCACAACCAGCGGAAATATCAACACGGATTTCAAAGATGTAGAAAAAGTGCTGAAGGGCGCAGGACAATCTGTAATGGGTACTTCTGAATCAACCGGTATTGACCGTGCTCAGACGGCCATCAAAGAGGCGTTAGATTCTCCGCTTTTGAATGACAGAGACATCAGGGGAGCAAAACGGATCCTGGTAACACTTGCGACGAGTAAGAAGAAAGAGGCGACAATGAAGGAACAGCGTGAGATATGGAGCTACGTCCTTTCACAGGTCGGCGGAGAAGCAAGGATGTTCAAGCTGGGTACGATTACCGATGAATCCTTGACGGACAAACTGCGTGTAACAATTGTTGCCGCAGGGTTTGATAGTTTGGAATCACCGATTCCGGGGATGCAGCTAAGTAATCGTTTCGGAGCAAAGACAGATTCTTTTGTCAATGACAGTTTCATGCAGGATACGACCCAGCCGGAAGAGGAATTGGTGCTTACAGCAGAAGTTAGCGAAAATACATTAACGGGGCCCGCCGACATTGTCCTGGAGCAGGATATTATTACATCAGGATTTCAGCAGTTAAGCAATTCATTAACCGAAGTAGAGGATAATAACGATTGGGAAGACGAAGAGGCTGAAAGGATCACCGTTATGGTCAATTCATTCAGGGATAAGCTGGTGAAATTTGCTGACCTGGAGGGTCCGGCATTCCGTAGAAGCAGGGTAGAGCTTTGGAAAAAACCAGCCATACCGGCGTCTGAAATGGAGCAGCACTGGTTGAAATAAATCAATAAAGCAAAAGGGAGCGACTAGCTCCCTTTTGCTTTATTGAAGTTCATTAAAAATGAATTATCTGCCCTGCCTGTATTTCGAGCAACTCTTTATATAACGCATTTGAAATCGACTTATCCTTATAATGCGTCCGGATCTGACCTAATTTTACTCTTAATGCCAAGGTGTTCATGCCCAGATAGCTGAAGACATCGTTTAAATGGCTTAGTGCAATTGCAGCACCCTGCATGTTGGACGACAAGCCAACGAGTGCGGCTTTTTTGTTGGCAAAGCTGTTAGGGTAGGGCAAGCCATCGATAAAGGCTTTAAGCACCCCAGGATAGGATCCATTGTACTCTGGAACAATAAAGACAAACTTATCAGTTTTTTCAAGTAATGATTTCAGACTGTTGAAATCCTCGTTTTTACCCGAGTTTTCGTAAAGCGCCGAGACGGTGAAATCATGAGGGAGATTGACGAGGTCCAGAATGATACTGGGTGCATTGTGCTGCGTAAGTAGGTCCTGATAATATTCAGCAATTTTTCGCGACATCGAGTTTGGTCTGTTGGTGCCAACGATAATTACGATAGGGAAATTACTTGTACTCATTGAAATGCGGTTGATTAACTCCTTTTGCCGTAGGGCTGTCTGAAAGCAGGTTATTTTGTTAACAAATTATCATCAAAATTGTTCAAAAGCTGTGGCAGCGGCAAATCAAAACCCGCCGTACGACGAATTCGGGGCTTCCTAGTTTTCAGGATACCGAACAATTATTCTTATATTTGAGGCCAACGTTCATCACGAAAATCGGATAAGTACTTAGCATTTAAGTGTTTATCGAGATATTAACCCACATAAATATATGTCCTGGTTTATTCGGAAAGAGAAAGGTATCAACACACCGACCGAAATGAAGCGAGAAGCTCCAGACGGTTTATGGTATCAATGTCCAAATTGCAAAAAAATTACCCCTACCAGAGAACATAAGCAGAATGCTTTTACATGCCCTCATTGCAATTATCATGAGAAAGTAGGCTCAGATGTATATTTCAACCTCCTGTTTGATGATAACGAATTTATAGAACTGGACGAGAACCTGACGTCCGGAGATCCGCTGCATTTTGTTGACACAAAAGCATATCCAGACCGCATTAAGTCGACTATGGCTAAAACCGGTTTGAAAGATGCGGTGAGAACAGGTCATGGGAAGATGAATGAAATCAGCATTGTAATTGCCTGTATGGATTTTAATTTTATTGGGGGATCCATGGGCTCGGTGGTTGGAGAAAAGATCGCCCGCGGGATTTCATATGCATTGGAACATAAGTACCCTTTTCTAATGATTTCCAAGTCCGGCGGTGCGCGCATGATGGAAGCGGGATTTTCGCTAATGCAAATGGCAAAGACCTCTGCCCGTCTTGCACAACTATCCGAAGCCAAAGTACCTTATATATCGTTATTAACAGATCCTACCACTGGAGGTGTTACAGCATCTTACGCTATGCTGGGAGATTTCAATATTTCTGAGCCGGAAGCGCTGATTGGATTTGCAGGGCCGAGGGTTATCCGTGAAACGATTGGTAAAGATTTGCCCAAAGGCTTCCAGAGTGCAGAATTTGTACTAGAGCATGGATTCCTCGATTTTATCGTTGACAGAAAAGATTTGAAGGATAAGTTAACAAGTCTGCTCACCATGCTTCGCTGATATGCGCCTGGTATCCCATCCGGTTCTGTGTAACTATTATGTAACATATCGTTGCAATGCGTCATGCAGCTTCTGTGATATCTGGGAGAAGCCTTCGCCGTATATTACAGTTGAAAATCTAAGAGAAAATCTAAGGGATTTAAAGAAATTGGGGGTCAAGGTGATTGACTTTACGGGTGGGGAGCCCTTGCTCCACCGTCAACTTGATGTGCTCTTACGTGAGGCAAAGGCAAATGGAATGATCACTACGGTTACCAGTAACGGCCTTTTGTATCCCAAATATGCTGAAAAGCTCCGGGGACTTATCGATATGCTCCATTTTTCCCTGGACTCACCGGATCAGGAAGAACATGATAAATCCAGGGGCGTGAAGTGTTTTGATAAAGTGATGGAATCCATTGAAATCGCCAGATCCTTTGGAGAAAGACCAGATATTATTTTCACAGTTTTTGAAGATAATATTGGCAAGATACGTCAGCTCTGGGAAGATATCTGCCTGCCCAATAATCTGGTACTGATACTTAACCCTGTTTTTGAATACAATAACGTTGGCTCGAATCTGTCAAAGGAATCATTGAAGGAACTCTTGTGGTGGGCGAAACAAAAGAACGTTTATCTCAACGAGGCATTTATTCAATTGAGGCTGGACGGAGGTAATCACGTGGATGATCCGGTATGCAAAGCTGCAAGTACTACGATTGTTATATCTCCCGAAAATAAGCTGGTCTTGCCCTGTTATCATTTGGGGCTCAAAGATTTTCAAATCGAAGGCAAGCTTTTTGAGCTTTATCACTCCGATGAAGTGCAAAAGCTGGTCGCTTTGGAAGGCCGTTTGCCAGCTTGTGAAGGCTGTGCAATTAATTGCTATATGCAGCCTTCGTTCGCAGTTGAAATGAATCGTTACTGGTGGAAGGCATTACCAAGCACTATCAAGTACAACCGGATGAAAGGAACTTGGAAACAAATGGTCAGGTTCTAGTCTCCGCGGCATTGGTCTTTTCTTCGCGTGTCCGTGATATCGCTGATTTTCCAACCCGTTTTTTGTTTTACCAAGGTAAATATGTTTACCCCGCAGTGCGAGAATTTTTCTCCAAGGTAAAATTTGTAAGGGGCCCATACGACCGCCACGGGCCCATCGACGGATATTTTTACTTCATAAATCTTTTCATCCCATTTTTCATTGTGCGGTGTACCTACCGCCTGCATAAATCCAACAATATCGCTCTTGTGAATAATCAGTGAGTCTGCGGCATTTTTAGAAACAGAAGTAAGCGTGCAAGTCGGGAGAAAAACCTTTCTTAACATGGTCGAATCGCCTGTCCGCATTCCATCAAAGAGCATATCAACGGCTCCCATAATATTTGGATCATATTCTTGACAACGTGCTTGGGTAGAGCAAAGGAGAAATGTACCGAAAAGCCAGCTAAGTCCCATTGTGTGTACAGTCTTGTTCATGAGTTGGTATAGTTTTAACAATAAATTAATTTTGAACCCTTTTCTTAATTCCAGAGTGTAATATGTCTGAAAAAATAGTTAAAAAAGTAGATATAAAGAATCGGCGGGCATCGTTCGAATACTTTTTCCTCGAAGAATTTACTGCGGGTATATCGTTGACCGGTACGGAGATCAAATCGATCCGGCAGGGAAAAGTGAATTTCCAGGATGCATATTGTTTGTTCATGGACGGAGAGTTGTTCATTAGAAGTCTTCATATTTCGCCATATACCGAGGGGACGCATTATAACCATGAGCCAATGCGTGACCGTAAATTGTTGATTACTAAAAGAGAACGAAGAAAACTGATTGAAGGATTAAAGGATCAGGGCCTAACCATTATCCCGGTCAGGATGTTTACCAGTGACAGGGGCTTGGCGAAGCTGCACATCGCTCTGGCAAAGGGTAAAAAATTGTACGATAAGCGCGATACGATTAAGGAAAGAGACATCAAGCGCGAAACCGATCGGATGAACTTTTGATAAATTCGTTAAAGAGGTCGGGCAGGAGGCTAAATACTATCATTTGAGACACATAATGAAATTATCTTGGCCCCACTTTCGGAGTTTGCGGAGCGGTTTTTATGGTAAAAAATTCCTATATTGTCGGAATTAACTACCGCAAGGCTCATGGGTAAAGTACTGGTTCTTAATCAAGATTACAGCGCGTTAAGTGTTTGCACAGTTCCGAAAGCGTTTTTGTTAGTCTACATGAACAAAGCTGAAATGTTGGCCGAATCCCCGCAGCATTACCTGCGTACGGTCAACGATCAGTATCCAATGCCAATCGTAATCCGCCTCAACCGCTACATTCACATTCCTTACAGAGGCGTAGTTATGACCAGGCAAAATCTTTTCAAGCGGGATGGCAACCGATGCCAGTATTGTGGAACACATGACAATCTGACACTGGATCATGTGATCCCGAAATCAAGAGGTGGAAAAACCACCTGGGATAATTTAGCAACGGCCTGCAAAAGATGTAATTCGCGGAAAGGCGATCATACCCCCGAGGAAATTGATATGCCACTGAGGCAGCGGCCTTTTCGTCCTTCTTTCCTGATGTTTATCAGAGATTTCTCTGGGCTGGCGGACGACGAATGGCTTCCTTACCTGGGAGCTAAGGAGAGAGCCTATTGATAAACAGCATTGCGGGCCACCCGATGCCTGGACGAGCCTTGTAAGGGATTTTCTTCCCTTTACTTTTTCAAATAAAATTTCCAGATCTCTTCGGAAATTCTTCTCAAAACGCGTACTTTTGCGCTCTCATTTTCTAAAAATGCTTGTTTAACTAATTTTCAGCTATTTAGCTCGGGAGCTGATGTACAGAAGAGCGATGATTCCTATTTATGTCTAAGGAAAAACAAAATCAACCACTTCCCGATTTTGATTGGGATAAAGCAGCTGACAAAGGTTTTGGTACAGGATATTCATCCGCTGACCGTGATCGTTTGGAGCAAATGTATGAGACTACCATTTCACCTGTTCAGGAAAAAGAAGTAGTAAAAGGCGTGGTAGTTGGTATTACAGACCGCGAAGTGATCCTGAATATCGGTTTCAAATCCGACGGTATCGTTTCGTCCAATGAATTCCGCGATTTGCCAGGAATGAAAATCGGCGATGAAGTAGAAGTTTATGTTGAAAATCAGGAGGACGCACAAGGCCAGCTTGTTCTTTCACGTAAAAAAGCGAAAGTTATTACTGCATGGGATAACATCCAGAAATCATTTGATGAGGATGTGGTGATCGATGCAAACGTGAAGAGAAGAACCAAAGGTGGTCTTATCGTCGATATATTTGGTATTGAGGCTTTCTTACCTGGTTCACAAATTGATGTGAAACCAATCCGCGATTTCGATATTTTCGTTGGAAAGCGTATGGAAGTTAAGGTTGTGAAAATCAACTACGCAAACGACAACGTAGTAGTTTCTCACAAAGTGTTGATTGAAAAAGACCTTGAAGCGCAACGTCAGCAAATTCTGAACAACCTTGAAAAAGGTCAGGTATTGGAAGGTGTGATCAAGAACATGACCAACTTCGGTGTGTTCATCGATCTTGGTGGCGTGGATGGTTTGTTGCACATCACCGATATTTCTTGGGGACGTATCAACCATCCTTCCGATCTGTTGTCATTGGACCAGAAACTCAATGTGGTTGTATTGGATTTCGACGAAGAGAAAAAACGTATCTCTCTTGGCTTGAAACAACTTCAATCTCATCCATGGGATTCTCTGGCAGAAGACATTCAGGTTGGTTCGAAAGTTACAGGTCGCATCGTTAATGTTGCAGATTATGGTGCTTTCCTTGAAATCAAACCGGGAGTTGAAGGCCTGATCCACGTTTCTGAAATGTCATGGTCGCAGCACCTGCGCAATCCTCAGGAATTTATGAATGTAAATGATGAGATCAGTGCGGTTGTATTGACCCTTGACCGTCAGGAACGCAAAATGTCTCTTGGTATCAAGCAATTGACTGAAGATCCTTGGACTCAGGGTTCATTGAAAGAGAAATATGCAATTGGTACACGCCATAAAGGTGTTGTTCGCAACCTGACCAACTTCGGTTTGTTCATTGAGCTGGAAGAAGGTATCGACGGACTTGTTCATGTTTCTGACCTTTCATGGACCAAGAAAATCAAACATCCTTCTGACTTCGTGAAAGTGAATGACGAGCTGGAAGTCGTAGTTCTTGAATTGGATGCAGACAACCGTCGCTTGGCTCTTGGGCATAAACAGCTGGAAGAGAATCCATGGGATACTTTCGAAACAATCTTTGAGGTTGGGTCAGTGCATAAATGTACAATCGTAGCAAAAGGTGATAAATTCGCGACACTTGAACTTCCTTATGGAATTGAAGGCGTTGCCGCAATTAAAAACCTTGCTAAAGAAGACGGTACCCTTGCAGAGGTAGGTGAAAGCCTGGATTTCACGGTGCTTGAATTCCTGAAAGACGAGAAGAAAATTGTTCTTACTCACTCAAAAGTGAAGAGTGCGCCAATCGAGGAAAAGAAAGAAGATAAGCCGGCAAGATCGGCGCCTGCTAAAAACACGGGTTCTTCCGACGCAACACCAAAAGAGGCTGAGAAATCAACCTTTGGCGACCTTAGCGTTTTGTCTGCTCTGAAAGAACAGATGGAGGAAAGTGAAAAAAAAGGTAAAAAGTAAATACCATAATGCTGAGTAGCCAAAATTTTGGATACTTTTGCACCCGGAATAGCTGTCGGCCTAGCTGGCAGCTATTCAAATTTGGTTCCGTGGCCGAGTGGCTAGGCAGAGGTCTGCAAAACCTCGTACAGCGGTTCGAATCCGCTCGGAACCTCACCAATAACCGGCGCGCTGAGTATTAATTTTGCGCACAAATAATTAGCTGAAAAATACCATTTAGGGGGATTCCTTTTTAGGCCTTCAAAATGGTATTTTTTTTGTTAAATATTTGAAAATCAATATAATATTGGTCTGAACTTTAATCGAATTTTAACCTATAAATTAGACAAATTATAAATAAGATGGCGGTTCAAAATATCCCCGAAATACTTTTGTGGATAAAAAATCGTGAACTAGTTTTGTCTGCTGAAGAATAATGAATAGTTGATTATGAATATATCATTCCGTACGGACGCTAAATTTTGTTCCTATTTTAGTTGCTCAAAAATCTTTATAGCTATTCTCGTAGCTGTATTATTAAGCCTGCCAAATTTAGTTTCTGCACAAGATAGCACCGCCACTGCCGGTGCTGCTCCCGCCGGTGGCGGAGACGCTGCCAAAGGCGAAACAATCTTCAAAAACAACTGTGCTCAGTGCCACGCTACAACCGATGAGCGTGTGGTGGGGCCAGGCCTTAAAGGTGCAAGTACACGTCATGATTTTGCATGGCTCTCGAAATGGGTACGTAACTCGCAGGCTGTTATTGCATCGGGCGATCCTTACGCGGTAAAGCTCTATAACGAGTATTCAAAAGCCCAAATGACAAGTTTTCCTAATTTATCGGACGACGATATTAAAGGAATTTTTGCCTACATAGATAAAGCAGCTACTGCCGCACCAGCCGCTGCGGCACCCGCTGGTGGAGCTGCCGCTTCTGGTGGAGATTCGAAAGGCGAAGGTCCATCAGATCTGTTTATGATCGTCTTGGCAGCCTTGGTAATTGTGATGTTGCTGGTACTTGGCGTTTTGGTTGTAATTGTATCCTTGTTGTCAAAGGCAGTGAGCGGTGAAACCGCAGAAACGGCTAAGCCTGACTTTATGACCAGTCTGGGTAATTCATTGAAACGAATTTCAATGGATCCGGCTATTAGGTCAGCCACCATGTGGATCTTCGTATTGCTGGTCTTGAAAGCAACTTTGGACGGTGCGTATAATGTCGGTGTTCAACAAGGTTATGCGCCAAAGCAACCTATTTCATTCTCGCACAAGCTGCATGCAGGCGAGTATAAGATAGATTGTAATTACTGTCACACGGGTGTTAACCGTGGTAAGTCCGCCCATATTCCTTCCGCTAACATTTGTATGAACTGCCACGGTGTCATTAAGAAGGAATCTCCTGAAATTCAGAAAATTTATACTTCCATCGAGAATAACCAGCCCATTGAATGGGTTCGCGTCCATAACCTTCCCGATCTCGCTTACTTTAACCACGCACAGCACGTAAACGTGGGCGGACTAGAGTGCCAGAATTGCCACGGAGAGGTTGAGAAAATGGAGGTAATACAACAACGTTCTTCGCTTACCATGGGATGGTGTATCGACTGTCACCGTAAAACAGAAGTAAATACGAAAGACAATAAGTATTACGATAAGTTGGTGCAGCTACATGCTGGCGAAAGCAAAGAGGCACTTAAAGTAGCTGATATAGGTGGTTTGGAATGTTCTAAATGCCACTATTAATCAATAGAAATTAATACCGGATACAACTCATTTGTATTGAATAGTTTTATGGAAAACATTAATAAAAGATACTGGCGGGGACTTGAAGAGCTGCGGAATGACGAAAAATTTGTAAAAGAAGCAGGTTCAGAGTTTGGGGCAGGACCAACTGAAAGCCAATATGAGAGTTTGGTTGACGGTGTAGGTACCCATCGCCGTGATTTTTTGAAAGTTCTTGGTTTTGGAATGGCGGCTGTTTCTCTTGCAGCCTGCGAAACGCCTGTTAAGAAAGCTATTCCTTACATTAATAAACCTGAGGGGGAATTCCCTACCATTGCCAACTGGTATGCATCGACTTATGCAGAAGGTGGTGATTACGCAAGCATTTTAGTTAAGACACGTGAGGGAAGACCTGTTAAGATAGAAGCTAATTCATTATCGAAAGTTTCAGCTGGTGTTAGTTCTCGCGCTCACGCTTCTCTGTTAGGTCTGTATGATAATGAGAAACTGAAGGGGCCCAAAAAAGGAGCAGATACGAAAGTGAGCTGGGAAACTGTTGATCAGGAGATCCAGGCTCAATTGTCTCAAACGGCTGCCAAAGGAGGTGCAATCCGCATCCTTTCATCGACCATTTTAAGCCCGTCCACAAAAGCTGTCATTGCAGACTTTACTGCTAAATATCCGACTACTACCCATATCGTTTACGATGCCAATTCATCTGCCGCTATTCTGAAAGGGAATGAGCTTTCTTTTGGCAAGGCGATTTTACCTTCCTACGATTTTAGCAAAGCAAAGGTAATTGTAGGTATTGATGCAGACTTCCTTGGAACATGGATTGCACCGGACACTTTCTCAGCGCAATTTGCTGAAACCCGTCGGGTAAGTAGTGATAAGGAAGGTAAAAAGGATATGTCGCGGCACTATCAATTTGAATCGGTTCTTTCGATAACCGGATCCAATTCAGATTATCGGTCCGCGGTTAAACCTTCTCAGCTGGGACTTGTTGTAACTTCTCTATATAATAAGGTTGCAGCTAAATTGGGTGGGACAGCCATATCATCTGCGCCTATTCAAGTTCCGAATCTGGACAAAGCTGCTGCTGAATTGGTTGCCGCCAAAGGTCAGGCATTGGTAGTTTGCGGCATCAATGACCCCTCTGTTCAGGTAGTTGTAAATGCACTTAATAGTTTGTTGGGAAGTTACGGCTCTACCATCAATCTTGACAAGCCTGCTTACTATCGTCAAGGAAACGATGTAGCAATGAATCAGTTGGTGGATGAGATCAAGGGAGGGAAAGTTTCCGCTTTGATTTTGTTTGGTGCTAACCCGGTTTATGATCATCCAAGAGGCGCTGAGTTAGCTTCTGCTCTTCCTCAGATTCCGTTGAGTATATCGTTTAACGATCGTGCCGATGAAACATCTTCACTTCTGAAGTATATCTGCCCTGCTCCTCACTATCTGGAATCCTGGAATGATGCGCAGCCAGTAGCTGGATCATATAGCCTTACACAACCAACAATTAGCCTTATTTTCAGCACGCGTCAGGCTCAGGCCAGTTTACTGAAATGGGCTGGTTTACCTTCTGACTATCATGAATATGTGAAGGCATATTGGAGAAAAAATATTTATACGCAGGGAGGTTCGGGTGACTTTGAACAATTCTGGATTAAGTCATTGCATGATGGTGTTTACGACACCAGTGCAACTGTGGGCGGTTCAGGCAATGCTTTTTCCGGGGATATAGTTGCTGCGGCTTCTAATATTGCCAAGAAATACAAAGCTTCTACTTCTTCTATTGAGCTTGCGTTATTTGAGAATTTGGCGCTCGGAAATGGATTTGCTGCAAATAACCCTTGGTTACAGGAGCTTCCTGAGCCGGTAACCAAAGCATGTTGGGACAATCACGCTTGTATTTCTCAGAAAACAGCCGCAGAACTCGGCGTCGTGCAGGGTGATGTCGTGAAGGTGGATATCAAAGGAAAATCTGTTAGTGTTCCGGTTATTATCCAACCAGGACAAGCAAACGGAACAGTTGCAATTGCGATAGGATATGGCCGTGAGAAAGCAGGGAAATCCGCAAATGGCGTTGGCAAAAATGTTTATCCGCTAGCATCGTTTTCCGATGGATTTTTGTCTTTTGCTCCCGGTGAAGTTACAATTTCAAAAAAAACTGGTGAAACCAGAGAAATTGCTCAGACTCAGACGCATAATACAGTGATGAACCGAAAGTCGGTTTTGCAGGAAACGGTGCTTGCACATTTCCAAAAAGATCCGATGGCAGGAAGGTTTGTACCTAAGATTCCAACCTCAGAGGGAACTGTGGACGCAACAGATCTATCCCTTTGGAATGGTCATAAATATAAGAACCATTCATGGGGTATGGTTATTGACCTCAATACCTGCTTTGGATGTGGATCTTGTGTGATCAGCTGCCAATCGGAGAACAATATTCCGGTTGTGGGTCGCCAGGAAATTATCAATAGCCGTGAAATGCACTGGCTGAGAATTGACCGCTATTATAGCAGTGATGCTGATGTGGAAGATTTGAGAGGGCTTGAAGTTGCTTCAGAAAACCCAGAAGTGACCTTCCAGCCGATGCTTTGCCAGCACTGTAACAACGCTCCTTGTGAGACCGTTTGTCCGGTTTTGGCAACTACTCACAGTTCTGAAGGATTGAATCAAATGACATACAACCGTTGTGTTGGTACAAGATACTGTGCAAACAACTGCCCGTATAAGGTTCGGCGTTTCAACTGGTTCAAATATTTTGACAACGACAACTTCGATTACAATTTCAATAATGATCTTGGCAAAATGGTCATTAACCCTGACGTTACTGTACGTTCAAGGGGAGTAATTGAAAAGTGCTCGATGTGTGTTCACAGAATTCAGGATGCCAAACTGACCGCTAAGAAAGAAAGAAGGCGCATTATTGATGGTGAGGTTAATGTAGCTTGTGCTTCTTCCTGCCCAACAAACGCAATTACTTTCGGAGACATGAATGATCCAGAAAGCAGGATTTCGAAAATGCTGGAAGTAGAAAGAGAGGGCCGCGCGTTCCATATGCTTGAAGAAATCAATGTTCGCCCGCAAATATCTTATCTCACCAAAATCCGCAATAAGGAGGCAGTGGTAAAGGGGGCTGAGGAAAAAGAACACGCTTAGTTATACATAGTAGAATCGAAGATTAACTCATTATAAATAATTTGTAATATGCATGTTACTTCACCTGTAAGAGAACCGCTGATTCAAGGTGGGAAAACGTACGCAGACGTAACGGAAGATATTTGCCGCCACGTGGAAAGTACTCCAACCAAGGAATGGAAGATTGCTTTCGGTATCTCCCTTTTGGTGTTGGCTTATGGATCTGCCTGTCTTGCATGGACTTGGTGGGAAGGCCTTGGTGTTTGGGGTTTAAATAAAACAGTAGGCTGGGCCTGGGATATTACCAACTTCGTTTGGTGGGTGGGTATTGGTCATGCTGGAACCCTGATCTCTGCTATCCTTTTGCTTTTCCGTCAAAAATGGAGAACGTCAATCAACAGAGCAGCAGAGGCGATGACGATCTTCGCGGTTATCTGTGCTGCGTCATTCATCTTAATGCACATGGGGCGTCCATGGATGGCCTATTGGGCTCTACCATTGCCTAATGCATTTGGGTCTCTTTGGGTTAACTTCAATTCGCCGCTTGTTTGGGACGTTTTTGCGATCAGTACTTATTTCTCCGTATCGCTTGTGTTCTGGTATATCGGTTTGATCCCTGATCTTGCTACGATCCGTGACCGTGCCACTAGTAAAATATCCCGTTTCATGTATGGTACTTTTGCAATGGGCTGGGATGGTTCGGCAAAAACATGGGCCAGATATGAATACATCAGCTTAATCCTTGCCGGTTTATCCACTCCTCTTGTACTCTCGGTTCACACAATTGTAAGTATGGACTTTGCTACCTCGGTAATACCGGGCTGGCATACAACAATCTTTCCGCCATACTTCGTGGCGGGTGCGATTTTCTCAGGATTCGCCATGGTGCAAAACCTGATGCTCATCACACGCGTCGTTTACAAGTTGGAGGATTACATTACACTGGAACATATTGAAACAATGAATAAGGTAATTACCCTGACCGGTTCTGTTGTGGGGGTTGCCTATATTACTGAGTTTTTTATCGCTTGGTACGGAGGTGTTGAATACGAATACTATGCGTTTTTTAATCGTATGACCGGACCGTACTGGTGGGCATATTGGGCAATGATGACTTGTAACGTAATTTCTCCACAGCTTTTCTGGTCGAGAAAGCTTCGTCGCAGCATTACATTTACGTTCTTCATTTCTGTGGTCGTAAACATTGGGATGTGGTTCGAGCGGTTTGTAATTATTGTAACATCGCTGCACAGGGATTATATACCTTCTAGCTGGGCCATGTTCTCTCCAACCAGATATGATATTGGTGATTACATTTTCTCATTCGGTTTATTCTTTACGTTGTTCTTGCTTTTCTCCAAATACCTACCAGTTGTGAATATGGCCGAAGTGAAGGCGGTGTTAAGATCGACATCTGCCCAGCTACCCTCAAAAATCGCAGGAGTTGCTAAAGTGAGGCAACGTGGAACTGCTCAGCCAGTTTACAATAAGGATAAGGAATAGGTAGTAGACTTACAGATATTTAATTATAAGTAATAGTATGGCAGAATTATCTGGTAAATATTTAGTCGGAGTTTATGACGACGACGATACTGTCCTTCACGCAGTACCAAAGCTTAGAAAGGCAGGCGTAAAAATTAAGGAGGTGTATTCTCCTTTTCCAATCCACGGAATGGATGATGCACTGGGCCATCCTAGAACCAGGATAGGTATAGCTGCCTTTATGTTTGGCGTAACAGGTTGCCTTTGTGCGTTGACTCTGACCATATGGACAATGGGGATTGACTGGCCGATGATTGTAGGTGGCAAGGATCCCATTTCTATTCCAAACTATATTCCGGTCACTTTTGAATTAACGGTACTTTTTACGGCTTTCGGAATGGTAATTACATTCCTAATCTCAAATGGACTTGGACCCGGTACGCATTTTCATCCAAGATTTGACGTTCGTTCTACCGACAACAAATTTGTCATGGCGATAGAATTGGGCAGGAATTCGATGAGTGAAGAGGAGATCGCCAGGGCTTTAAAGGACAGCGGAGCAGAGGAAGTCAACGTTAAACAATTTTAAAGGAGTTCTAGACAATGAAATTTAAAAGTTTAAATAGATATCTGCTGGTTACCGCCGTTCTGCTTGCAACTGTTTCCGGTTGTAAAAAGGATCCCAACAATCCGGGAAAGGAATATGCTCCTAATATGTATTTGCCTGTTGGCTATGAGCCTTACAAGCAAGAGAAACCCAATCCGATCAATCCAATGGGATTGACCATGAGGTTACCTGTTGCCGGAACTGTGGCAAGAAGAAATTACAAGACATCGTTCGGAGAATCGGATTCTGCAACTGTAGACCTGATGGTTTATAACATTCCTGCCGACAGCATTTCAGTCTCAGAGAGAGTTTTGAAAAACCCGATACCACTCAATGAAAAAACGGTTGCGGAGGGAAAGGTTTTATATGACAGATATTGCCAGCATTGCCACGGTGCAACTGGTGCTGGTGATGGTAAGGTAGGAGCGATGTACAAAGGGGTTCCAAACTATGCCAGCGACGCATACAAAAATTTGAACGAAGGGCATATTTTTCATGTGATCACCTACGGAAAGGCTCGCATGTGGCCTCATGGCTCTCAAATAAATCCTGAGGAACGCTGGAAGATTGTGCATTATGTACAAAAACTGCAGAAAGGGGCTTAATTAGAATTTTGATAACAGAGAAATAAAATTAAATAATGGCATCAGCACATTCGATTCCTTCTATTGAAGAACGGTTTGAATTTACATCGGAAGCTAAACGGAATTTACTCATCGGTGGCGGTGTTGGACTGGCTCTTGTATTATTAGGAGCTTACCTCGCTGCAACAGGTGGGGGCGGCCATGAAGCAGCGGCACATGGAGCAGAACACGCTGCGAACGCATTAGGACATCCGACTCCAGAAAATACCGCTGCCGGACATCACGCAGCGGCGGCAGAAGTTGGTCATCATGCAAAGGGCTGGATGTCTAGGATTTGGGCTAATCTTTGGGTAAATGGAGTGTACTTCACCGGCATGTCGGTAGTTGGGATGTTCTTTATTTCTTACAATTATCTGGCGCAGGCTGGATGGTCGGCAGTTTTCAAAAGGGTGCCAGAAGCGCTACCAGCTTTTTTGCCATTCACTGGGATCGTCTTACTTGTAACTTTCTTTTTGGGAGGACACGGTTTGTTTCACTGGACGCATGAAGGCCTTTACGAAGTAGGCGGGCCGGAGTATGACAAAGTCATTGCGGGAAAAAGAGGTTTTTTGAATACGCCTTTTTTCGTGGGAAGGCTTGTGCTTTATTTTGCTTTATGGTATGGTTTGTGGCGAGTGATTCGTAATCTTTCTTTGCAGGAAGATGAAATTGGAGGTACAGAATTTTACGAAAAATCTATCCGGTTTGGAACTGCATTTCTGGTAGTATTTGGAGTAACTTCCTCTACATCGGCCTGGGATTTTGTCATGTCGATAGATACGCATTGGTTTAGTACCATGTTTGGATGGTATACACTTGCAAGCTGGCACGTAGCTGGTCTGGCTGTTATTACGCTTACCATCGTTCTGCTGAGGGAGAGAGGGTATTTAAGAGCGGTTAATTCGAGCCACATGCGAGACTTGGGTAAATTTGTTTTTGCCTTCAGTATTTTCTGGACTTATGTTTGGTTCGCCCAATTCCTGTTGATTTATTATGCCAACCTTCCGGAAGAGACGATTTACTTCCTGGAGAGGTTCCGTGGATATGGAGGGTTTTTCAAGGCACCGTTCTTTATTACTTTGTTTTTGAATTTCTTCTTTCCTTTCCTAGTATTGATGACTAGAGATGCCAAGTACACGCATTCGATTCTTAAAGTCGCGTGCTGGAGTGTAATTATTGGGCATTACATGGATTTTTATACGAACATTATGCCTGGATCGGTTGGAGCAGCGGCGGAATTTGGTCCACTGGAATGGGGATTCTTTGTGATATTCCTTTGCGGATTTGCTTATTCGATCGCGACACAGTTGGAGAAGGCTAATTTGATACCTAGGAACCACCCCATGTTGGAGGAGTCATTGCATCACGATATTGCCTAATTGCAAAACCAGTTTATTATCATGTATATTTTAATCGCATTAGTTGCTCTTGTTTTCGTGGTTCTCACTGGTGTTGTGATTTCCAGGTTACAGAATGTACTTAAGAATATTAAGAAGTCCGATTCGGAAGAAGTGCAGCCGACCGGCAATAAAGTAAACGGGGCTATGTTTATAGTGGTTCTGGTTGTTGGCGCCGTCGCAATTACTTGGTCTTACCTCCACGCAAGAGAATTTTTCTTGCCGGAGGCATCCTCGGTTCATGGCAGAAGAACGGACGACCTCTTTTGGTTTTCTATGGGTATTCTTACAATTCCGTTCATTTTTGTAAACTTCCTTATTTTCTTTTTTGCCTGGAAGTATCAACATAAGGCTAATCATCGCGCCTCTTTTTACCCAGAAAATCACAAGCTGGAGCTGATATGGACTATTGTTCCGGCAATCGTTATGGCATTACTGGTATTCACAGGATGGAAAGCGTGGTCAGATATCACTTCTGATGCCCCAAGGGACGCTGAAGTCATTGAAATTACGGGTAAGCAATTTAACTGGATCGTTCGTTATGCAGGGGTAAGCGATAACAAATTGGGTAACTATAACTACAAGCTTATTGATTCGCAGAATGAGGTTGGGATAGATTTGTCAGACGAGAACTCGTTTGATGACTTTACTACTCCGAGTGAAATGCATATTCCGGTAAACCGCCCGGTTCTGTTAAAAATTAGAGCCCGCGATGTTTTACATAGTGTTTTTATTCCGCATATGCGGGTGAAAATGGATGCCGTCCCTGGTATGCCAACCAAGTTTTGGTTTGTACCGGATAAGACTACCGCAGATATGCGTTCTGAATTAAATAATCCGAAGTTTGACTATGAGATTGCTTGCACGGAGGTTTGTGGTCAGGGACATTTCTCAATGAAAATTAGGCTGATCGTAGAGGATGAGGCATCTTATAGAAAGTGGTGCTCTGAGCAAGCTACTTTCCTGCAAACTTATCCTGAATATCTGGCCAAAGTGCCTGAGAATTTGAAAGCCAAGGCAATGAAATATGTGCCAGCAGAAGCAAAAACCCCCGCAGATAGTGCATCGACCGCGGGAGGTGGTACAGGAACCAGTGCTAGTCTACGCTAATTAATAATTTTAAATACAGTAAAAGTATATGTCAGCTATTGAAGGATTGGAAACAGCTCACCATCACGCAGAAGAGCATGAACACCACCATGAGGCACAAAACTTTTGGCAGAAATATATATTTTGTGAAGATCACAAAGTAATTGCTAAACAATATCTGATCACGGGGATCCTTTGGGCGGTAATTGGGATTAGTATGTCTGTTGTTTTCCGTATTCAACTTGGACTACCGGATTCTGACCTTTCATGGTTGAAACCGATTCTGGGAGGATGGATCAGTGATTCCGGGAAGCTGGATCCTAATTTCTATCTCGCACTGGTGACCATGCACGGAACGATCATGGTATTTTTTGTTTTGACTGCCGGTCTAAGCGGAACGTTCAGTAATTTCTTAATTCCGTTGCAAATCGGTGCCAGGGATATGGCATCGGGCTTCATGAACATGTTGTCCTACTGGTTCTTCTTTATGGCCAGCGTGATCATGTTTGTCTCGTTGTTTTTGCAGAATGGCCCAGCAGCGGGTGGATGGGTTATATATCCGCCCTTGAGCGCCTTGCCACAGGCGCATCCGGGCTCGGGAATGGGTATGACGCTTTGGCTTGTGAGTATGGCATTGTTCATTGTATCTCAGCTGTTGGGAGGTATTAACTATATAACCACAGTTATTAACCTACGGACACGTGGAATGTCATTTGACCGTCTTCCCCTTACAATCTGGTCATTCCTCATCACAGCTGTATTGGGATTGATTTCTTTCCCGGTTCTTTTTTCGTCTGTTTTGCTACTTATTTTCGATCGTCACTTCGGAACCAGCTTTTATCTGTCAGATATTTACATCAATGGTGAAGCCCTTCCGAATGTCGGGGGTAGCCCAATTTTGTTCCAACATTTGTTCTGGTTTCTGGGGCACCCGGAGGTATACATCGTTTTGTTACCGGGTTTAGGGATTACTTCCGAGGTAATTGCAACGAATTCACGTAAACCAATTTTTGGATACCGTGCAATGATCGCTTCCATGCTAGGCATTGCATTCCTTGCATTTATCGTGTGGGCTCACCATATGTTTGTAACGGGTATGAACCCCTTCCTTGGGTCCGTATTCATGTTCCTTACATTAATTATTGCGGTTCCTTCCGCGGTGAAGGGTTTTAACTACATTACCACATTATGGAAAGGTAATATTGTGTTTACACCCGGAATGCTGTTTTCCATTGGTTTGGTGTCCTTGTTTGTTTCAGGCGGGTTAACAGGTATTATTTTGGGTAACAGCGCGTTGGACATTCAATTACATGATACTTATTTCGTTGTTGCTCATTTTCACCTGGTAATGGGTGCGGCATCTGCTTTTGGTCTTTTTGCGGGTGTTTATCACTGGTTCCCAAAAATGTTTGGCCGAATGATGAATACAACGCTGGGGCAAATACACTTCTGGTTTACTTTCATCGGTATTTATCTGGTATTCATTCCTATGCACTATGTGGGTATCGCAGGTTTCCCACGGAGATATTATCAGTTTACCAGCTACGATTTTACCCATAAGTTCATGGATATGAACATGTTCATATCGATTGCTGCAATTTTATCATTTCTTGCCCAGTTCATTTTCTTGTGGAATTTCTTTTACAGCATTTTCAAAGGTAAAAAGGCTCCTCAGAACCCATGGCGCTCAAATACATTGGAATGGACAGCTCCAATCAATCCTGGTCACGGCAACTGGGTAGGGCCGATTCCTGCTGTATACCGCTGGTCTTATGACTACAGTAAACCTGGCGCCAAGGAAGATTTTATTCCACAGAACATTCCGTATTCTCAAACACTGGAATCTAATTTCCCTCATGAAAATGAGCTGATCTCTACGGAAAAGGCGATTGAGTCACAAAACTTCAATGACCAGTTCAACGTATCACACTGATTTTAGTGCCAGTCGCCGTTTTCGGCGATTGGCACTAAATACTGTCATCACACTCTATTTTCTGATTATTGCAGGTGGAGTTGTGAGGAGTACCGGTGCGGGAATGGGATGTCCCGATTGGCCTAAATGTTTCGGCAGATGGATTCCTCCAACAGAAGCTTCTCAGCTACCAGCTAATTATAGGGAGATCTATGGCGCTAAATTAAAAGGGGAAATTGAGTTTAATCCTGTGAAGACATGGATTGAGTATGTAAACAGGCTTTTAGGAGCGTTTACGGGAGTTATGATTTTTCTCACGTTGCTGGCTTCAATCCCTTTTTTGAAATCAGGAAACAAGCGAATTTTTTTTTTCAGCCTTTCAGCGTTTTTGTTGGTAGGAATTCAGGGCTGGCTAGGCGCGAAAGTTGTTTCCTTTGAGTTGTTGCCAATTGTTGTGACATTACATATGCTCCTGGCAATAGTTATAGTGTTTGTTCTGCTTTATCTATTCGCCTGGTCAGGTTTCGCAAAGGGATTTTTACCTGATGTCGGTAACGAAAGGGGTGGTTTAAATAGGATTGGACTAATTGTGATGGGTCTGTCGCTTTTCCAGATCTTACTTGGAACTCAGGTGAGGGAAGTGATGGACGAAGTAATCGTGAAATTGGGGTATGCTGCCCGGAGTGAGTGGATCAGTGAACTTGGAATGAAGTTTTACATACACAGATCGTTTTCGTTGATCGTTTTGGGGTTTAACTTATTTTGGATTAATAAAATACGGAAATCAGCGCTTGGAAATACGGTAGCTGGAGACATAGCAAAGGTTTGTTTTGCGGTTTTATTAGCAGAAATTTGCACAGGGTTATTGATGGCTTATTTAGGGGTACCTCCATTTGCGCAGCCGCTCCACTTAACATTTGCAATTTTAATGATTGGTTTACAATTCGTGATTTGGCTGATGATTAACGCGAATAAGTATTTAACGTATCGAGAGCCGTCCGCAGCAGGTCAGCAAGCCATTTAATATTGTATTTCACAAACATGATATCAGCACAGAAGGATATTACGACGACTGGGATTAGAGAGAAACTGGGCATTTTGTTTGAATTGCTTAAATTCAGATTGGCTTCATTAATTGCTTTTTCGGGAGCGATGGGGTATTGCTTAGGTGCGAGGGATGTGAAGGCAGTTGATATGATTTTCTTTATTTTGGCGTCAATCGGAATAACCGGTGCTGCAAATATCATTAACCAGATCCTGGAAAGGGATTATGATAAGTTGATGAAGAGAACTTCGTCCAGGCCATTGCCTAGCGGAAGGATTACAACAGAGCACGCGGCGATCTGGGCAGTGATTTTGGGAGTTACTTCATTAACGATTTTTGTTTTTGTATTTAATCTCAGCGCCGGGCTGATTTCATTGCTTTCACTTGTTCTTTACGGATTCGTTTATACGCCCTTAAAAAGGGTAGGGCCAATTGCGGTATTTGTAGGTGCTTTTCCGGGAGCTTTCCCTCCGATGATAGGCTGGGTTGCCGCTACAAATCATTTTGGTCTTGAGCCTGGAATTTTATTTGCAATCCAGTTTTTTTGGCAATTCCCGCATTTCTGGGCAATAGCATGGGTTTTAGACGAAGATTATAAGCGTGCAGGGTTTAAGTTATTACCAGCTAATGGATTGAAAGACCTGGATACAACTTTCAGAATCATGATTTACACGCTGTTTTTGCTTCCAATCGGATGGCTACCTTATAAATTAGGAATGACCGGAATCAACTCGGCTTTTGTCGCGACTGTTTTTGGAGTTCTGTTTCTCGCTCAAACATTTCATCTGATGCGGACTTGTACCGATAAAACGGCCCGCCAACTGATGTTTGGGTCATTTATATATTTGCCGATTGTGCAAATTGCTTTCTTGTTGGATAAATTGTGAAATCGAAAATCAGTTTGTGAGAAATGGAGAATGTTCAGCAATATAAAATAGAAAAGGAACCGCAGGCTACATTGGCAATGGACCCAATCAAGTTCATCCTGTGGCTTTTCCTGGTAAGCATCATTATGTTATTTGCTTCTCAAACCAGTGCTTATCTGGTGCGCAGAGCAGAAGGGAATTGGTTAGAATTTGAAATGCCCCGCATATTTTGGTATAGTACGGCCGTGCTGATAATCAGTAGCGGAGCCATGCAATGGGCCTATTTTTCGGCAAAAAAAGATCAGTTCCAACAATTGAAAATAGCAATTTCTATTACTTTTGTACTTGGCCTTGCCTTCCTTTGGATGCAGTTTGAAGGATGGAGGGAGCTGGTAAAGATGAACGTCTATTTTGTAGGAAATCCGTCAGGGTCATTTTTTTACGTGTTTACCGGCTTACATGGGTTTCACATTATCAGCGGCCTTATTGTTCTGCTTTATTCTTGGATAGCGGCATTTAAGCTACGGGTACATGCCAAGAGCCTGAGAAGGATACAGATCTGCGCCACCTACTGGCATTTTTTAGATATTCTGTGGTTATACCTTTTTGTTTTTTTATTGACCTTTAATTAATACTTTTTATCAATGGCTGCAAATGTAACAACACCTGGCGCGATAGAACCCAAAATGTGGATGGGGGGCATTGAGCCTATGAAAGCGAGTTACGGAAAACTGATGATGTGGTTTTTCCTCATCTCAGATACGTTTACTTTCTCCGCCTTGCTGGTGGCATATGGCACAGCCCGGTTTAGTTTCCCTGCATTTGCAGGTGAGGCTGCCAATTTTACATTTTCAAATTTGTATTGGCCGATACCAGAAAAGGTGTATGAGTCTGTGCCTTTTCTGCACGGAATCTCGTTACCGCTGGTTTTTGTAGGTATCATGACCTTTATTCTGATTGCAAGTAGTGTGACGATGGTACTTGCAGTGGAAGCAGGACACAGAATGGACAGGGCTAATGTTGAGAAATATATGCTTTGGACTATTCTGGGAGGGTTTACTTTTCTGGGTTGCCAGGCATGGGAATGGACTCACTTTATACACGGAACAGATGCAGGTAGTGTTATGAAGGTGATTGAAAACGGGTCATGGGTTGAAAAAACGGTATTTGGAGCGAATCTGCATGAGAACCAATACGGACCTCCTGCCTTTGCGGACTTTTTCTTCTTTATAACCGGATTTCACGGGACCCACGTTTTCAGTGGTGTTATTTTGAATATTCTGATTTTCTTCCGGTCTGCCACGGGTTTCTATGATAAACGTGGCAGCTACGAGATGGTTGAGAAAGTCGGGCTTTACTGGCACTTTGTTGATCTGGTGTGGGTATTCGTATTTACATTCTTTTACCTGGTTTAAATTATCGAACAATATAATTTCTAAGTCAAATGTCGGAAGTACATCACGTTCACAATCAGGATCCGAATGCAGGTGCTGAACAACGTAAAGCAATCTGGAAAACTTTCTGGATACTGCTTGTTTTAACCACGCTCGAATTCGTAATTGCTTTTACAGTTCCTCATGGTACGTTAAAAGTTTCTGTTTTTATCGTCATGACCATTGTTAAAGCATTTTACATTGTAGGTGAATTTATGCACTTGAAGCATGAGACGAAATCTCTGATCTGGAGCATTCTGGTACCTATCATTTTTGTTGCTTGGTTGATTTTAGCACTGATGCTTGAAGGAAATGCTATTTTCAAAGCGATATTTGATTAGGACATAGATGAAAAATTTTTCCAAAGCCGGATTGCTGATTGTAACATTAGTAATTCCGGCTTTGATTTTTATCTTTTTAAAATTTTTCGCTAGAAACCACTATGACCTGCCCTATTTTAATCCACAAACAAATCAGCAGGGAGGCGTAATAGTCGAAAAAGGCGATACTCTGTTTAAGAGAGTCGACATAGTTTGTGGTGATCTCGGTTCTGAAAAATGGAACGGCAAACTGACAGTAGTAAGTAACCTGCCAGAGCAATGTGATGATGATTGCAAACGCCTGAATGAGGAGTTACAACGTATTTACTCCCTCAGGAGCGAAATTATGGAGCTCCAAATTTTGACATTTTCTGAATCTCCCAACACAAAAGTGGCAAGTTTGCCTGCAGAGATGGGCAAAAAGGGCTGGGGGATCGTCGCAGGATCAAAAGGTAAGATCGATAGTTGTTTTCACCAGGGACAGGCAATTTTTAAAAGAGACACGAGCTATACCAAGTTGCAGGACAGGCTAATGCTGGTGGATAAAAATGGATATGTGAGAGGTTATTATAACGGTATTGACCCTGCTGAAATAGATCGTTTAATGGCCGAGATTAAAATTCTTGATTACGAAAATGAAATAAGCACACAAAAATAACTATGGCAACAGTAACGATAGAAAAGAAACCCAAATACGAACGTCTCATCAATGTGCTGGCAGTGGCAATTCCGGTTGCTGTGGCAGTTTTACTTGGTATCCGTCAGAAGATTGATCTGGGAGAGTGGACCAAGGTGTTACCGCACGTAATCGGAGTGATTAATTCCTTGACAGCCGTTTTGCTTATTGCTGGTTTTTATTTTGTGAAAAATAAAAATATTGCGGCTCACCGTCAGGCGATGACGGCCGCTTTTATGTTAGGAGCTATTTTTTTGATTTGCTATATCCTATACCACGTCTCAAATGAGTCGACGCCCTACGGCGGGGAAGGCATAATTCGGCCTATCTATTACTTCTTGCTGATTTCGCATATCTTACTCTCAATAGGGGTTGTATGGTTTGTATTGAGGGCAGTATACTTCGGATATACCCATCAAATCGCACAACATAGAAAGGCAGTAAAGTGGGCGCTGCCCATTTGGTTATATGTCAGTATTAGCGGTGTTGTCGTTTATTTGATGATTAGTCCTTATTACGTATGAAAAAATTAGCAGTCATATCAGGTTTGGTAATCCTTTTGATTTTCACGGGAATCGATTCCTGGGCACAATGTGCGATGTGCAGGGGCACCGTCGAAAGCTCGATGGGTAACGGCAGAAACAATGTGGGTGTAGGCCTCAACACAGGCATCATGTTCCTTTTTGTAATGCCTTATTTATTAGTAGCCGTAATTGGCTACCTGTGGTACCGAAACAGTAAGAGAAGTCAGCAGGAACGACAATTTGTGACTACCAGGGTGAAACAGGCGTATCAGGGGTAATTCAAGGTCGAAAAAGGAATGTGGGCGAAACTGGGAACGGTTTCGCTTTTTTTATACGTAGAAAAATGATCTTAGGACTTTAATCAAAAACTCATTCCTATGCGTCTCACGTTTGTTTTCCTGATTCTCTTAAAATCTGCATTGCTTTATGCACAGAACATATCTACTGCAAAGCCGTGGACTTATTGGTGGTGGATGGGGAGTGCCGTCACGAAAGAGGACATTTCAGCTCAATTACAGTTTTTTAAAAGATCAGGGGTTGGCGGCGTGCATATTATCCCCATCTACGGAGTGAAGGGATACGAATCAAGGAATATCCCCTTTCTCTCGGTACAATGGATGGAAGTAATGCAGTACACTGTCGGAGAGGGGAAGCGGCTCGGAATCGGAGTGGATATGACAACCGGTACAGGCTGGCCATTTGGAGGGCCCAATGTGGACGCTTCTATGGCAGCCCAAAATATGAGTGTCAAGGACGGAAAGATAATAGTTACCGGGACCAAACAAATGGTGAAAAGGGCTGCCCCGGGTGGAGAAGGGTTGGTTTTTGACCCATTTAACCCAAACGCGATGCGGAAATATCTAACCCGGTTCGATTCTGCTTTTACAAATATCGCCAACCTGCCCAGGTCGATGTATATGGATTCGTATGAAGCCTATGGGGCCAATTGGACGGGCGATTTTAAAGCGCAATTCAGCGAGCGTCGTGGCTACGATCTGGAAAGTGTATTATCTTTTTTAACTGATACAACGAATAAACCGGAAGCCGAATTGGTAAAGATAGATTATCATCAAACGCTGGCGGAACTTCTTTATGAGCGGTATGCCTTGCCATGGACGAAATGGAGTAAAGAACACGGATTCTTAACAAGGTACCAGGCCCATGGATCCCCGGGTAATTTGTTGGACCTTTATGCCGCTGCAGATATTCCTGAGACCGAGTCTTTTGGTACAAGTCGTTTCGCGATACCTGGGTTGCGGGTCGATACCGATTATTCGATTGATCAATTTGGCACGCCTAACCCGCTGGCAATGAAATTCGCTTCGTCAGCCGCCAATCTCACGGGTAAAAAACTGGTAAGTTCAGAAACCGGGACTTGGTTGGCCAATCACTTTAAGGTGTCGTTATCGCAGGTGAAACCGGAAATTGACGAGTTATTTGTGGCGGGTATCAACCATGTATTTTACCACGGGACCACCTATTCGCCGGAAAATGAACCATATCCAGGCTGGTTGTTTTATGCCTCGACCAATTTTGGAAAGACATCTCATTTTGCCGATCAGTTTTACTTATTGAATGAATATGTTCAGCATTGTCAGACATTGCTGCAAAACAGCCAGCCGGATAATGATGTTCTGGTCTACTTTCCTATACACGACTTGTGGGCAACGAACGCAAAATCTGCGGGTCATGTACATTTATTGGAAGTGCACCATGTCGATCGCTGGTTATTGGATTTGCCATTCGGGAAGCTTGCGCAAAAGCTTTGGAAAGAGGGATTTGCATTTGATTATGTTTCTGACTTGCAGTTGAAGCAAATATATCTTGATAGAAACGGAAATCTTAGTTCTGGTAACACAACCTACAAGACACTGGTGATACCTGCGAGCACTTATATGTCCGCGCAGACTCTGGCTGAGCTGAAACGTTTGTCGGATACTGGCGCGAAGATAATCTTTGAGAAAAAATGGCCGTCCAAGGTCACAGGCTTTGCTGATCATGCGGAACATCAGAATCAATTTGAACAGCTGTTAAAAGCGCTTTCGGAAACAAAGAATGTAAGGATATCTAGTGATATTGTCCATGATTTAAATGCGAATGGGGCAATTCAAGAAGGCGGGTTAGCAAAAGATGGACTGAATTTTATCCGGAAGAAAACGGGGAAAGGTGCCGTGCTGTATTTCGTAACTAACCTCGGTAATCAGTTCAAGGAAGGTTGGCTACAGGTTGGAAAAGCAAAAATGGTTTCTAAAGATGATCCGATGCAGGGCCAGTCTCTGATGACACATCGGAAAGGAAAAAAAGGGGAGGAGTTTTTTCTTTCGTTACCACCGGGCAAATCCTGCTTTCTGGAAGCAGCGGCAAATGGAGCGGAGTTTCCGGAAACTGGTATAGCGAAAAGGGAGTTTGAGATTTTGGGTGATTGGGAGTTGAATTTTGTAAAGGGGAGACCTAGCCTACCAGCCACTGCCCGGATTTCGAAATTACAATCATGGGCCGTGTTGCCGGATTCAGCAGAATACTTCTCTGGGCGGGTTTCCTACAAAATCCGTTTTGATCTTCCACGAAATTTGCTGAAAACCGTAACGTTGATTGACCTGGGGGATGTAAGAGAGACTGCACAGGTTAAATTGAATGGCAAGGAAATCGGCACGGTATGGTGTATTCCTTTCCAGTTGCCTATTTCTTCTGAAATTTTAAAACCAAAGGACAATGTGCTGGAAGTTGAGGTAACTAATTTGTCCGCCAATTACATGAGGCTTCGCGACAGGCAGAAACCCGACTGGAAGAAATTTTATGATATCAACGTTGCCGATATCACCTATAAGAAGTTCGATGCATCCAAATGGGAACCAATGCCATCGGGCTTACTTGGACCGGTTAAACTGATTTATGAATAATTACTCCCAGAGAGGATAATGTTCCAGCTGAATCTGCTGGCCAAAAAAGATGTTCGTAGACTGTTCAAAAGACAATGTATAGTCGGAAACATAAAACTGCCTTACGCCTTTTCCTTTTTCATTAACCAGATAGTGTTGTTCCAGTAATGCTTTAAGTGACCGGGCAACGATTTCGGAAGTATCCAGAATTTCTGCATTCCCCTTATAGAATTCGCTGATCTGATTCTTGATCAGTGGATAATGCGTGCATCCAAGGATCAGGGCTTCAATATTGGAGAGGAGGGGATCAGAAAGGTAATTGGCAATAATGCTTTCACTGATGTTATTGTCGAAAAAACCCTCCTCAATCATAGGTGCCAACAAAGGAGTTGCCAGGGACTTCAAATGAATGCTCCGGTCTAATGCATCTATCTTTTTTTTATAGACATTGGATTGCACGGTTTGCTTGGTTCCAATCAATCCTATTGTTTTTCCTTCATAGTGTTCCTTAATATAGTCGACCACGGGATCGATTACATTTAAAACCTTGGCCTTGCTTCCAACATATTCCCTTACCAATTCATAAGCGGCCGCTGATGCGGAGTTGCACGCGATAAGTATCAATTTACAATTCTGCTGAATGAGCATATTGCAAATTTTGATAGAATAAGCTTGTATGGCAGCGGTAGACTTGTCACCGTAAGGAAGGTGTGCGGTATCTCCGAAGTAGATGGTATTTTCCTGCGGTAAAAGCTTTGTAACCGCGCTGGCGACAGTCATTCCGCCAATACCACTGTCAAAAATTCCGATTGGGGCCGAAGAGTCGAGCATGTAAAGTCTTTCAAATGATTAATAATCTCGTCCTCAAAACTACGGGAACGTATCCAATTACTTTCTGAAAATGAGAACAAAATTGGCAGTCATTTTGACGAGAAGAGAATAATAGCAAAAAACTTGAATGCCCCGTGCAACCTCATTGTAAAGAATGAGCATCTTGCTGTCGAAACCACCAATAGAATGGGTCGAATTTTAGCACTATTTAGCCAGGAAGCACAGCTTGTCAAGGCGCTCAGGAAGTCAGATCCAAAGGCGCAGCGGCAAGTTTACGATAAATACAGCGCTCGCATGCTGGGTTTATGCTTCCGTTATATATGTGATGAGATGGCGGCCGAGGATGTGATGGTGGAGGGTTTTTTGAAAGTATTTGGGAAGATCGGCCAGTTCAACGAAGAGGGAAGTTTTGAAGGCTGGATACGCCGGATTATGGTCAACGAGGCGCTTGGTTACCTGAGGAAGCAAAAGAGGATTTTGGAGGATACGTTATCTGACGACGCAAACAATGTCCCGGACTATGTTCAGGCAGACCAGAATCTGGAAACTGAGGAGCTACTAAGCCTTATCGAATCTTTACCGACAGGCTATCGCACCGTTTTTAACTTGTACGCCATCGAGGGTTATGCCCATATTGAAATTGCCCAGATGCTGGGAATCACAGAAAGCACTTCCAAATCGCAATTGCACCGTGCACGTGCATTGCTTCAGAAAATGGTCGGTGATTGGGAAAATGATTTTAAAAAAAAAGTAGAATATGAAAAAGCATCCGGTTGATGATCTCTTCAAACGCAGGTTAGCGGATTTGAATAAAAAACCTTCTGAAAATGCTTGGCTTAGAATCCAGGAAAATACCGAAGCGCGACGTCGGCCTGCGGTATGGATATGGTATGCGGCTGCAAGTGTGACTCTGGCTTTGATTACCGGATATCTGGTTTTAAGAAATGACCATGAGGGCTTGATCGGGCCTGCGATAAGCCAGAAAACAATCGCATCTGTGAAGAAAAAGGAGGCAGCTCCACCTCGAGAAAAGAAGAATCAGGTTGATGATCATCAAATTGCAACAGCAATAGAAAAAGAACTATTGCGGAATGATGAGAAGGCCTCTTACAATAAGAGTGACGCAGTTGCCCCGCAGAAGCCGGTTACCGAACAAGAACCCATAATCAACAAAGTGGAAGTTCCCATTGCTACGATTGACGACGTACCGGTTGGGCCGAATGCTTTAAAGGCAATCGACATTCCGAAATCTCCTGAGATCACAAGTTTGAAACCATCTGCAGATGGAACAAATTTGCCAGTCCTTGAGAACGGAAAAACGGAACCAACGATAACGATTGTGGTGGCTGTCAAGACAGACGAAGACCAACTAGACGAAAAACCGAAGACTTCGCGGTTTTCAAGAGTTTTTCGCCAGCTGAAAAATGCGAGAGCCGGCGAAAAGGTGGATTGGGAGGAAGTAGGCTTTAACCCCAAAACGCTTGTTGCGCGGGTCGACGACCGTCTGCGCTCCAAAGAAGAAAAAACATCGGATAGAAATCAAAATTCCAAAGAAAGGACAAAACTGTAATTTACTTAGCCATGAAAACAAAATTATATATTAGCCTTCTGTTCTTTTTTGCACTGGCCACTATTCGTGCAATAGGTTCTGAGAAAGTACCAGGGGGCACGGCGTTGGGAAAAGATTCGATCATCGTTACATTCGGCGACAAAACACGCCTGGTTATTTATGGTGAAAACAGAAAGGAGCTAGAAAAGATCATGAAATACGATCTGAACGCTTTATTGAAGGATTTGAAAGTCAAGCTAGATAGCACCAGTGGTGATACCACTTATTTAAGGGAAGAATTGAATGGGAATCGGTATTTGAAGGATGATATGGAGAAAAAGGAAAAGGACTACGTAAGAATTGGTCTCAGGGGCGTGCATGTAAAAGACGGAGATACTCAGGTGACAATTAATGCAAAAGGTGTTGAAGTCAGGGAAGGGGATCACGAAATATCGTCTGATTCAACATATAGGCGCATTGGAAAGCGGTTTTACAGATCCCATGGAGGCTCAAGTCCGCGGAAGGGATTCAATATTGCTGCCGGACTTAATACCTATGGCGAAAATCCTTCGGTTGCAGAATACGATAAAGCCGATTACGATCTCAAACCTTTTGGGTCCCGCTTCATCAGCCTGGGCTACATCGCAAGCACGACTGTTGCCCGGGGAAGGAATGCCAGGCTGCATTTTGATTTCGGCGCTGATTTTTCCTGGTACAATCTGATGTTCGATGGAAATAATACGATCGATAAAAATGACGAGCGTGTGGAATTCCCACTAGTGAAAGACGATACCGGTAAGGAAGTCCAAATGAAAAAGACAAAAATGGTAGTGCCGTACATTAATCTTTCATTTATGCCGACTGTAAGTTTTCCTCATTCTTTCATCTCATACCTTAGCGCAGGGGTTTACGGTGGTTACCGGATTGGAAGCTATACGAAGTTACGTCGGGAAGGCAGTAAGGATGTGGATCATGTGAGAAAGAACTTCTATCTCGAAGACTTGCGATATGGGTTGTCGGCAGAGATTGGGATCAGAAATTTCCCGGATTTATTTGTCAGCTATGACATGAACAAGCTATATGAGGAGAATAAAGGGCCTGCTGTTAGAATGTTAAGTTTTGGTGTAAGGTTATTTTAATGCTAAAAAGGCTGAAATAAAGGCAGAAATGAAGGGTTTTCATTTCTGCCTTTATTTTTATTTATTTTTTTCTTCAAACAATTTGAGAATTTAAGAAAAGGGTATAATTTTGCGACTCCAAAAAGTGAGACGAACGGTTTTCACGGTTGTGTTGAAATGTTGTTCGGGGGTGTACCAGAGTGGCCAAATGGGGCAGACTGTAAATCTGCTGGTGTATGCCTACGGTGGTTCGAATCCATCCGCCCCCACAGTTTGCGCCAGATTTGCTCTTGAATTACCAGTCAGGAAAAGGCAAAAACATATGCGGAAGTAGCTCAGCTGGTAGAGCGATAGCCTTCCAAGCTATAGGTCGCGAGTTCGAACCTCGTCTTCCGCTCATTAATACACCATCGAAGCGATTAGCGAAAACATTCAAATTGAAACTTTTTCGCTAATCGCTTTTTGGTTGTAGGCAGATTTTTTGCCGTTGTAGCTCAGGGGTAGAGCACTTCCTTGGTAAGGAAGAGGTCGGGGGTTCAAATCCCCCCAATGGCTCTAGAAGAAATGAGCATTTCTTTAACAGGAAGAAGTAGGGCTCTTCAAACCCCACTATTGGCTCAAAAGATTTTGATTCTGTATTTGGTTAATTGATTTATGGAGGGCTTGGTATAAGAGCCAAACAGGATCAATCTAGTGTTTAATAAATTCGTAACAACTTTTTTAATTTTAAGCGTACTTAAGTCATGGCAAAAGAGACGTTTGACCGCTCGAAACCCCACGTAAATATTGGTACTATCGGGCACGTTGACCACGGTAAAACTACCCTTACAGCAGCAATCACAACTGTACTTGCTGAAAAAGGTTTCGCACAAAAACGCGATTTCTCATCAATCGATAACGCACCTGAAGAGAAAGAGCGTGGTATTACAATCAATACTTCACACGTAGAATACCAGACTGCCAATCGTCACTATGCGCACGTTGACTGTCCAGGTCACGCGGATTACGTGAAGAACATGGTTACTGGTGCTGCCCAGATGGACGGCGCTATCATCGTGGTTGCGGCTACGGATGGACCTATGCCACAAACTCGTGAGCACATTCTTCTTGCACGTCAGGTAGGTGTTCCTCAACTTGTCGTGTTCATGAACAAAGTGGATATGGTTGACGATCCGGAACTACTTGAACTTGTTGAAATGGAAATTCGTGAGCTTTTGAGCTTCTACGAATATGATGGAGATAACATTCCGGTGATCCAGGGTTCTGCTTTGGGTGGTTTGAACGGCGATCCAAAATGGGTTAAAACAATCGAAGAATTGATGGATGCTGTTGATAGCTACATTCCAATTCCTCCACGTATGACTGATCTTCCTTTCTTGATGCCTGTTGAAGACGTATTCTCGATCACTGGTCGTGGTACTGTTGCAACCGGTCGTATCGAGCGTGGTGTGATCAACTCTGGTGATCCTGTTGATATCCTTGGTATGGGTGCAGAAGGTCTTAAATCTACCGTAACTGGTGTTGAGATGTTCCGTAAAATCCTGGATCGTGGTGAAGCTGGTGATAACGTAGGTCTTCTTCTTCGTGGTATTAATAAAGAAGATATCCGTCGCGGAATGGTAATTTGCAAGCCAGGTTCTGTAAAACCTCACGCAAGTTTCAAAGGAGAAGTCTATGTTCTTTCAAAAGAAGAAGGTGGTCGTCACACTCCATTCTTCAATAAATACCGTCCTCAGTTCTACTTCCGTACCACGGACGTAACTGGAGAGATTACACTTCCTGCCGGTGTTGAAATGGTGATGCCAGGTGACAACATCACAATCGAAGTGAAATTGATCAACAAGATTGCTATGGAAAAAGGTCTTCGCTTTGCGATTCGCGAAGGTGGACGTACCGTAGGTGCTGGTCAGGTAACAGAAATTCTTGACTAATCTGTTAAGTAATAATGGCAAGTGCATTTCGTGAAGAAATGCACTTGTTTTTTATAATAAAATCGTATCTTTGCAGCCCGAAATAACGGTTGTGTGATAAACGGGTGTAGTTCAAGGGTAGAATAGCGGTCTCCAAAACCGTTGATGGGAGTTCGAATCTCTCCACCCGTGCATAATAAAAAAGAAAAATGGAAAAATTTACTTCTTTTTTGAAAGCGTCCTGGGAGGAAATAACCCAGCATGTGACATGGCCTCCTTTCAATGAATTGCAGGCTAACACAACCTTGGTGCTTGTGGGATCTCTCATTTTTGCATTTGTAGTAGGTGTGATGGATTTTGTCTTCGAAAACGCACTGAAATTGTTTTATCAGTCTTTCTAAGGCTATTTTAACCCCACAGATGGTATGAGTAGTCTAAATTGGTTTGTATTAAGGGCAGTGTCTGGACAAGAAAAAAAGATCAAGTCCTACATTGAGAATGAGATAACACGTCAGAAACTGAATGAGTTTGTTCCGCAGATTCTGATTCCGTCCGAGAAGATCTATGAGATGCGTAACGGAAAGAAGCGTGTTAGGGAGAAAAATTTCTTTCCCGGATATATAATCATTTCGGCTGACTTGTCTAAGGGCGAAGTTCTACACATTATCACGAGCATTCCAGGAGTTATAGGCTTTTTGGGTAATGCTGAAGGAAATTCAAAAGTGCCTGTTCCACTGAGGCAATCAGAAATAAACAGGATACTCGGGAAGGTGGACGAGGCGGAGCAGCATGAAGAAGCTCCAAGTATGTCTTTCATCAAAGGCGAAACCGTAAAGGTTGTCGATGGCCCATTCAGTGGATTTATTGGATTGGTGGAAGAAGTATTCGACGAAAAGAAAAAACTCAATGTAGTTGTAAAAATATTCGGGCGTAATACACCCGTGGAACTCAGTTACGCACAAGTAGAAAAGGATAGTTGAAAGACTAACGGGCAGGGTAAGCTTCCACTTGCATGTGAGCCGTTAATCAATCAATGAATCGACAAATTCCAAAACAATGGCAAAAGAAATAGGTGGATACGTCAAACTTCAGGTAAAAGGTGGCCAAGCCAATCCTTCACCTCCAATTGGACCTGCATTGGGTTCCAAAGGTTTGAATATCATGGAGTTTTGCAAGCAATTCAATGGCCGTACCCAGGATAAAATGGGTGTGGTATTGCCGGTAGTTATTACTTACTATAAGGATAAGTCTTTTGACTTCGTCATTAAGACCCCCCCGGCCGCGATTTTGCTTCTGGAAGCATCAAAAGTAAAGGTAGGTTCGGCGCAGCCCAACCGCTTGAAAGTAGGCTCGGTATCATGGGATCAGGTTCGTACGATCGCTGAAACTAAAATGCCGGATTTAAACTGCTTTACGATTGATTCTGCTATGAAAATGATTGCGGGAACGGCTCGTAGTATGGGAATTACCGTAGCAGGCAAGGCACCATGGGAAGAAAACAACTAAGCGTAAAATTACTAATACGCTAAAGAAACAAAGAACATGGGAAAACTGACCAAAAAGCAAAAAGAAGCTCTTTCGAAATTCGACGCAAATCAAGCTTACTCTTTAGAGGCGGCAGCGGATGTACTTAAGACGATTTCTTACACGAAGTTTGATTCTTCCGTGGATATCGATGTCCGTTTGGGCGTTGATCCTCGTAAAGCAGATCAAATGGTGCGTGGCGTGGTAACCTTGCCACATGGAACCGGAAAAGAAGTTCGTGTATTGGTTCTGTGTACTCCCGATAAGGAGGCAGAAGCGAAAGAAGCAGGAGCAGATTATGTTGGTCTTGATGAGTATATCCAAAAGATAGAACAAGGCTGGACAGACATTGACGTAATTATCACAATGCCAAGTGTAATGGCAAAAGTGGGACGTTTAGGTAAAGTGTTAGGTCCACGCGGACTTATGCCAAACCCTAAATCGGGAACGGTGACCCCTGATGTAGCGAAAGCTGTGAAAGAAGTAAAAGCTGGTAAAATCGACTTTAAAGTTGATAAAACCGGAATTATTCATACAAGCGTTGGAAAGGTTTCTTTTGGAATTGACCAGCTTGCGCAGAACGCCCAGGAAGTTATCAATACCTTGGTTCGCCTTAAACCATCTTCGGCAAAAGGTACTTACGTAAAGAGCATTCACTTGTCAAGTACGATGAGCCCGGGTGTTTCTATTGATAAAAACACGATTCCAGGATTATAATATGACACGGGAAGAGAAAGCAGTAATTATAGACGAGTTAAGTCAAAAATTCTCGAGCACGCCATACTTCTACATTACCAGCGCTAACGGCATGTCCGTTAAGGAGGTAAATACCTTAAGAGCTCAATGCTTTGAAAAGGGTATCGAGTATCGTGTTGTTAAGAATACTTTGATTAAAAAAGCGCTAGAAACATTGGATACGGATTATTCCTCTTTTGACGAAGTCCTCAAAGGATTTTCCGGAGTAATGTTTCACCCGGAGTCAGGTAAAGTTCCTGCTCAACTGATAAAGGAGTTTAAGAAAAAAGGCGGAAGCGACAAGCTTAAATTTAAGGGTGCTTCTGTTGATTCATCCGTGTTTGTTGGTGAAAGCCAGCTAGACGTTCTAATCGCTCTGAAATCCAAGCAAGAAATGGTTGGAGAGATTATCGGATTGTTGCAGTCGCCTGCTAAGAATGTGATCGGCGCCCTTTCAAGCGGTGGACACAAATTGGCTGGTATCTTGAAAACTTTGTCTGAAAAAGAAGACTAATAAAAATAGCCAGGCTAGGCTCTCCGGGTAGAAGAAAATGGAGCTTTAAATCATCTTATTGTATAATCAAAAAAATCTAAATAAAAATGGCAGATTTGAAAGCTTTCGCAGAACAGCTTGTTAACCTAACGGTTAAAGAAGTGAACGAATTGGCTACAATTCTTAAAGACGAGTACGGTATTGAGCCTGCAGCTGCTGGTGCAGTAATGGTAGCAGGTCCTGCTGCTGGCGGTGGCGCTGATGCTCCTGTTGTTGAAGAGAAAACATCTTTCGATGTGATTTTGAAAGCAGCGGGCCCAAGCAAACTAGCTGTTGTGAAATTGGTTAAAGACCTTACCGGCCTTGGACTGAAAGAAGCGAAAGAATTAGTTGACGGTGCTCCAAAACCTGTTAAAGAAGGAGTTGCAAAAGACGAAGCTGAAGCTTTGAAGAAACAACTTGAAGAAGCAGGTGCCGAAGTTGAAGTGAAGTAATTTGCTTTATAGCAGCAACCTATAGTTCAGAGGATTGGGCCTGGCACTCGCCAGGTCTTTTCCTATTTTGCATATATCCCAAACGAAAAACTCTTTTTTGACGTTTGGACTAGAGGGCCGGTTTATAATGTAACCGGTATTCCATTTCTTCTTCCAGGATAATTTGCCCGAAACACTTCTTTACTCGTAGAAAAGATAGAAAAGGGGCTATTATTCATTCTCTACGAGGCATTAGATTAGGTTTAAAAATATTTAAATGCCATACGTTTTGTATAGATCACTGACGTACTGGTTTTTCTGCTAACCCAAATCAAACATAGCCTTGGCTACAATTAAAGCAACACCTAGAAAAAACTTCTCGAGGATTAATCAGATTATCGATTATCCAGATTTGCTAGGAATCCAGGTACAATCGTTCAGGGATTTCTTCAGTCTTGATACTTCGGTAGAAGATCGTTCCGGAGAAGGATTGTACAAAGTTTTCGCCGAAAACTTCCCTATTGCCGATTCACGCGACAATTTCGTACTGGAATTCATCGATTATCTCCTTGAACCGCCGAAATACTCGGTTGACGAATCTATTGATCGCGGGCTGACTTATGCAGTTCCGCTTAAAGCTAAATTACGGTTGATCTGTAATGATGCTGACCATGAAGAATTTGAAACCATTGAACAGGAAGTATTCTTAGGAAACATTCCTTACATGACCGAAAGGGGTTCATTCGTAATCAATGGTGCAGAGCGTGTGATCGTTTCGCAACTTCACCGTTCACCTGGTGTGTTCTTCTCTATGAGCAAGCACACCAACGGTTCAAAACTGTATTCAGCGCGTATTATTCCGTTCAAAGGTTCATGGATTGAATTCTCGACCGATGTGAACAACGTCATGTACGCGTACATTGACCGTAAAAAGAAATTCCCAGTAACTACGCTTTTGAGAGCGATTGGTTTCGGATCTGATAAAGACATTCTTGATTTGTTCGGATTGTCGGAAGAAATCAGCGCAACCCCTGCCAACTTGAAAAAAGCTGTAGGGCGTCGTTTGGCTGCGAGGGTTCTTCGTACCTGGACAGAGGATTTTGTAGATGAAGATACTGGTGAGGTGGTTTCCATCCAACGCAATGAAGTGTTGCTGGAACGCGACTCTACAATTTCTGCCGATGACATCGATGTAATTACTGAATCTGGTCAGAAATCAGTAATCCTTCATAAAGAAGATATGAATGTCGCGGATTATAACATTATCTATAATACGCTTCAAAAAGATAGCTCAAACTCTGACAAAGAGGCTGTTGAGCAGATATACCGCCAGTTGCGTAATGCAGAGGCGCCTGATGAACAAACTGCCCGTGATGTAATCCAAAGTTTGTTTTTCAGTGACAAACGTTATGATTTGGGTGATGTAGGTCGCTACCGTATCAACAAAAAGCTGGGTTCTGATACCAGCCTTGATGTTCGCGTTTTGACTACCGGTGACATTGTTTCCATCGTGAAGTATCTGATCGGTTTGATCAATGCCAAAGCGGTTGTAGATGATATCGATCACTTGTCAAATCGTCGCGTTCGTACAGTAGGTGAACAGCTTTACGCTCAGTTCGGTGTAGGTCTTGCTCGTATGGCGCGTACCATCAAGGAGCGTATGAACGTGCGTGATAATGAAGATTTCAAGCCTGTTGATTTGATCAATGCGCGTACATTGTCTTCTGTCATCAACTCATTCTTCGGTACTAACCAGCTGTCTCAGTTCATGGATCAAACCAATCCGCTCGCTGAGATTACGCATAAGCGTCGTATGTCCGCACTTGGGCCAGGTGGTCTTTCCCGTGAAAGAGCCGGTTTCGAGGTTCGTGACGTTCACTACACGCACTACGGTCGCCTTTGTACCATTGAAACACCTGAAGGTCCGAACATTGGTTTGATTTCCTCTCTTTGCGTTTTTGCAAAAGTGAACGGAATGGGCTTCATCGAAACTCCCTACCGCGTGATCGATAGCGCTGGTAAGCTGACCGATGAGCTGATCTATATGACTGCCGAGGAAGAGGATTCCAAATACATTGCTCAGGCCAATGCCTCGGTTGATAAGGAAGGAAATTTTACGGTAGAAAAAATCAAGACACGTTTCGAGGGTGACTTCCCGATGGTTGACCCGTCGCAGGCATCTTATATGGACGTGGCCGCCAACCAGATTGTATCGGTAGCAGCTTCATTGATTCCATTCCTGGAACATGATGATGCGAACCGTGCATTGATGGGATCTAACATGCAGCGTCAGGGAGTTCCTCTTTTACGCCCACAAGCACCTATCGTAGGAACAGGTCTTGAAAAACGCGTTGCGATGGATTCGCGCGCGCTGGTTGTAGCCGAAGGCGATGGAGTGATCGAATTTGTAGATGCTAAGAAAATCGTTGTGAAGTATGATAGAACAGATGAAGACCGTCTCGTAAGCTTTATTGAGGACAGCGTTTCTTATGATCTAGTAAAATTCCGTCGTACTAACCAGGATACTTGCCTTAACCTTCAGCCAATGGTTCTGAAAGGCCAGAAAGTGAAGAAGGGGGAAGCACTTTGCCAGGGATATGGTACCGAAGGTGGCGAACTTGCTCTTGGACGTAACCTTTTAGTAGCATTCATGCCTTGGCAGGGATACAACTTTGAGGATGCGATCGTGATTTCCGAGAAAGTGGTTCGTGACGATATTTTCACCTCAATCCACATTGAAGAATTCGAGCTGGAAGTTCGTGACACCAAACGCGGAGAAGAAGAGTTGACTGCGGAGATTCCAAACGTAAGCGAAGAAACCGTTAAGAATCTGGATGAAAACGGTATTGTGCAAGTTGGTACAGAGGTAAAAGAAGGAGATATTCTGATTGGTAAGATTACTCCAAAAGGAGAGTCTGATCCGACTCCGGAAGAAAAACTACTCCGTGCGATATTTGGAGACAAGGCTGGCGATGTGAAGGATGCTTCTAAAAAAGCGCCACCATCTATGAAAGGTGTTGTTATTGACACAAAGCTTTTCTCTCGCCCAACCAAAGAAGAGCGTGCAAAACATAAAGACGAGCTTCGTCTGTTGATGAAAAAATACAGTCGTGATTTGACTGCATTACGCGGAAGAATCATTGATAAGCTGGTTCAATTGACTGACGGCAAAACAACTCAGGGTGTTAAGCACAAATTCGGGGATGAATTGATCAGCAAAGGAATGAAGTTCAATGTGAGGAATATCTCTGAAAACTTGTTCCCTGCTAATAACCCATACCGCGATGAAAGCCAGTATGCAGTACCTGAAGAAGTAAACCTGATCGGTGACGTTCTGACGGATTCATGGACTGAGGATGCTGAGACAAACCGTCAGGTGTCACTTGTTTTGAAAAATTACCTGAATGCTCGTAGCGAAATCATGGGCCGTTTCAAACGTGATCGTTTTGCGCTTGAAGTGGGTGATGAGCTTCCCGCTGGTATCGTGAAATTGGCGAAGGTTTACATCGCTAAGAAACGTAAATTGAAAGTAGGAGATAAAATGGCGGGTCGTCACGGTAATAAAGGGGTTGTTGCCCGTATCGTCCGTGATGAGGATATGCCATTCCTGGAAGATGGAACACCGGTTGATATCGTGTTGAACCCACTGGGGGTACCTTCACGTATGAACATCGGTCAGATCTATGAAACCATCCTTGCTTGGGCAGGGTTGAAATTGGGCCGTCGTTATGCGACACCAATTTTCGACGGTGCAACAGAAGCGGAAGTAGCAGCGGAGTTGAAAGAAGCGGGCTTACCAGCATGGGGCCGTACTTATCTGTACAATGGTTTGAGTGGTGAACAATTTGACCAGCCGGTAACCGTGGGTCTGATGTACATGATGAAGCTTGGCCACTTGGTTGACGATAAGATGCACGCCCGTTCAATCGGACCATATTCACTTATTACGCAGCAACCTTTAGGTGGTAAGGCGCAATTCGGTGGCCAGCGGTTTGGAGAAATGGAAGTGTGGGCGCTCGAAGCATTCGGTGCATCCCATATTCTTCAGGAAATCCTGACAGTGAAGTCAGATGACGTTGTTGGCCGTGCCAAAGCATACGAAGCAATCGTGAAAGGTGAGAACCTTCCGAAACCAAATATTCCGGAGTCCTTCAACGTACTTGTTCACGAGCTTCGTGGATTGGCTTTGGAGATTACGCTGGACTAATTTATAGTCGTTGGCGCGCGAAAGCGCGCCATCAGAAAATCAAATTGAATTTCGACTTTTAGACAAACGACTTTTTAATTATGTCTTTCAAAAAGAACAAAAAACTAAATAGTGATTTTTCCAGAATGACCATCAGTCTGGCGTCACCTGAATCTATTCTTGAGAGTTCATTCGGTGAAGTGACCCAGCCTGAAACCATCAACTACCGGACCTATAAACCGGAAATGGGTGGCTTGTTCTGCGAGCGTATTTTCGGGCCTGTGAAGGACTGGGAATGTCATTGTGGAAAATACAAACGTATCCGTTACAAAGGTATTATCTGCGACCGTTGTGGTGTGGAGGTGACTGAGAAAAAGGTACGGCGTGAGCGTATGGGCCACATCGAGCTGGTAGTTCCTGTAGCACATATCTGGTACTTCCGCAGCTTGCCGAACAAAATCGGTTACCTGCTTGGATTGTCTACCAAAAAATTGGATCAGATAATTTACTACGAGCGATATGCAGTAGTTCAGCCAGGTGTTAAGGAAGAAGATGGTGTTAGCTATCTTGACTTCCTGACAGAGGACGAATATCTGGATATTATCGACAAGTTGCCTCGTGAAAACCAAATGCTTCCTGACACGGATCCAAATAAGTTTATCGCGAAGATGGGTGCTGATGCGCTTGAAATGCTTTTGAACCGGATCAAACTGGATGAGCTATCCTACGAACTGCGTCACCAGGCAGCTACTGACACTTCTCAGCAACGTAAAGCGGAAGCTTTGAAACGTCTGAAAGTGGTTGAGGCATTCCGTGATGCGAACACCCGTATCGAAAACCGTCCTGAGTGGATGGTGATCAAAATGGTACCTGTAATTCCACCGGAACTTCGTCCTCTTGTACCTCTTGACGGTGGTCGTTTTGCAACTTCCGATTTGAATGACCTGTATCGTCGTGTGATCATCCGGAACAACCGTTTGAAACGTCTGATCGAGATTAAAGCGCCTGAGGTGATCTTGCGTAACGAAAAAAGGATGTTGCAGGAAGCCGTTGACTCGCTTTTTGATAACAGCCGTAAAGTAAACGCGGTACGTTCGGAAGGTAACCGTGCATTGAAATCCCTTTCTGATATGCTGAAAGGTAAGCAAGGACGTTTCCGTCAGAACTTGCTGGGTAAGCGTGTCGATTATTCAGGTCGTTCGGTAATTGTTGTAGGGCCTGAATTGAAACTGCACGAATGCGGTTTGCCAAAAGATATGGCGGCGGAATTATTCAAGCCATTTATCATTCGCAAGCTGATCGAGCGCGGGATTGTTAAAACTGTAAAATCAGCGAAGAAGATCGTAGACCGCAAGGACCCTGTGATCTGGGATATTTTGGAAAACGTGTTGAAAGGACACCCTGTTCTGCTTAACCGTGCTCCAACATTGCACCGTTTGGGTATCCAGGCATTCCAGCCTAAGCTGATCGAAGGAAAAGCGATCCAATTGCACCCATTGGTGTGTACTGCATTCAACGCTGACTTTGACGGTGACCAGATGGCCGTTCACGTGCCATTGGGTCAGGAAGCCGTTTTGGAAGCGTCTATGCTGATGCTTTCTTCGCATAACATCCTCAACCCTGCCAACGGAGCGCCGATCACGGTACCTTCGCAAGATATGGTTTTGGGTCTGTATTATGTTACGAAAGGCCGCGTAAGTACTCCTGAATATCCGATCATTGGAGAAGGGAAAATCTTCTACGGACCAGACGAGGTGGTTATCGCCATTAACGAGGGAAAACTTTCGAAACATGCGAATATCAAATGCCGTCTGAGAGTTCGCAATGATGACGGAACTTTCGAAACCAAGTTGACTGATACCGTGGCTGGACGTATTCTGTTCAACCAGGCGGTTCCTGAGGAAGTTGGTTATATCAATGAATTGTTGACCAAGAAAAAACTTCAGCAGATCATTGGCTTGGTATTCAAAATGGCGGGTGTTGCCCGTACAGCTCAATTCCTGGATGAAATCAAAGAACTTGGTTTCCAAATGGCCTTCAAAGGCGGTTTGTCAATGGGATTGAACGACGTAATGGTGCCGGAAGAGAAAGAGAAACTGATCGAGCAAGCTAAAGCAGACGTTGAAAACGTTTGGAGTAACTACTTGATGGGTCTTATCACCGAAAACGAACGTTATAACCAGGTGATCGATATCTGGACTCGTGTTAACTCACGAATCACAGAGACGTTGATGAAACAACTGGAAACAGATCAGGGTGGATTTAACTCCATTTATATGATGATGCACTCAGGTGCACGTGGATCGCGCGAACAAATCCGTCAGTTGGGTGGAATGAGGGGTCTTATGGCCAAGCCTCAGAAAAACATCGCAGGTGGTGCAGGTGAAATCATTGAGAACCCGATTCTTTCTAACTTTAAAGAAGGTCTTGACGTTCTTGAATACTTTATCTCGACGCACGGTGCCCGTAAAGGTCTTGCAGATACGGCCTTGAAAACGGCTGATGCAGGTTACCTTACCCGTCGTTTGCATGACGTTGCACAAGATGTAGTTGTTGTTGAAGAGGACTGCGGATCACTCCGTGGTATTGCAATCTCCGCATTGAAAGACAACGAAGATATTGTTGAGCCACTTTCTGAGCGTATCCTTGGACGTGTAAGTGTCCATGATGTATTTGATCCGTTATCAGGTGAAATTATTCTGACTTCCGGACAGGAAATCACCGAAGAGATCGCTTCCTATATTGACGAAACCAGCATTGAAACGGTTGAAATCCGTTCGGTACTGACTTGCGAAACACGTAATGGTGTTTGTGCAAAATGCTACGGACGTTCACTCGCATCGGCACATATGGTAAATATCGGTGAAGCTGTGGGTGTAATTGCATCGCAGTCAATCGGTGAGCCTGGTACGCAGCTGACACTTCGTACATTCCACGTGGGTGGTACGGCTTCGAACATTTCAGTTGAAGCAAACATTAAAGCGAAATTCGATGGTGTTATCGGTTTTGAAGATCTTCGTCTTGTTCAGTCTGTAAATTCAGAAGGAGATGAAGTAACCGTAGTAATGGGACGTTCAGGGGAAGTTAAAATTACAAATCCTGAAACAGGTCAATTGTTGATCTCGAACAACGTACCTTATGGAGCGCACCTTTTGGTAAAAGATGGCGACAAGGTTTTCAAGGGACAAGAACTTTGTACCTGGGATCCATATCACGCAGTGATCCTTTCGGAGTTCACAGGAGCAGTTTCCTTTGATGCAATCGAAGAAGGCATCACATACCGCGAAGAATTTGATGAGCAAACCGGCTTCCAGGAATCGGTAATCATTGAAACACGTGATAAAACCAAAAACCCGGCTATCGTGGTGAAAGGTAAGAGTACGCTGTTGAAAGACCAGACCGAAAAAGGTTATAACCTCCCTGTTGGGGCACGTTTGGTGGTGAAATCGGGTACTGCCATTAAAGCGGGTCAGCCTTTGGCGAAAATTCCTCGCGTAGTTGGTAAAACCCGTGATATTACCGGTGGTCTTCCACGTGTGACCGAATTGTTCGAAGCCCGTAACCCATCTAACCCTGCTACGGTTTCTGAAATCGACGGTGTGGTATCTTATGGTGGTGTGAAACGTGGTAACCGTGAGATTCACATCGAATCAAGAGACGGAACTCAGCGTCGCTATATGGTGGCCCTTTCTAAACACATTCTGGTTCAGGATGGGGACTTCGTAAGAGCAGGCGATCCGCTTTCGGACGGGGCAATTACTCCTGCGGATATCCTTTCTATCAAAGGACCAACTGCAGTTCAGGAATATCTGGTGAATGAAATTCAGGAGGTATATCGTCTGCAAGGTGTGAAGATCAACGATAAACACATCGAGTGTATCGTACGTCAGATGATGCAGAAAGTGGAAATCCTGGATGCTGGTGATACCAACTTCCTTGAAATGCAGCCAGTTGACCGTGTTGTGTTCCGTGAGGAAAATGATAAGATCCTTGACATGAAAGTGGTCGAAGATGCTGGTAGCTCAGAAACACTGAAACCAGGTATGATCGTGTCTGTTCGTCGTCTGCGTGATGAGAATTCAAGCTTGAAACGTCGTGACCTTAAATTGGTTACTGCGCGTGACGCACAGCCAGCGGTGGCAAAACCAACATTGATGGGTATCACACAAGCTTCTTTGGGTACCGAAAGTTTTGTTTCTGCGGCCTCGTTCCAGGAAACAACAAAGGTATTGAGTGAAGCAGCTGTTCGTGGAAAACGCGACGAACTGAAAGGTCTGAAGGAAAACGTAATCGTTGGTCACTTAATCCCTGCTGGTACAGGTATGCGCCAATACGAAAGCCTGATTGTCGGATCGAAAGAGGAATTCGATGCGCTTACGGAATCGCGTGATAAGCAATCCCGTAAGAAAAGAGAGTTAGTCTAGTAAGACAGTCCTATTTATAAAAGAGCCGGTTCTGCCTATGCAGGCCGGCTCTTTGCTTTTTGATGCTGTTTATTTTTAGTAATTTACCCAGCCAAAGACTTTGAGCTGTCGGCGGCTTGCAGCTATTCAACAATCAACTCATGAAAGAGGATAAAGAAAACGAACAACAGATTAACGTAGAATTGTCGGAAGAAATGGCAGAGGGAGTTTATTCCAATCTCGCCATGATTGCCCACTCCAACAGTGAATTTATTCTGGATTTTATACGTCTGATGCCAGGTGTTCCCAGGGCAAAGGTAAAGGCGCGCATCATCATCACTCCAGAGCACGCAAAGAGACTGATCGCCGCATTGAAAGATAACATTCAGAAATATGAAGATCAATATGGCATGATCCAGAGTTCACAGGATAACGAGCCCACGTTCAATTTCCCGATTAGCTTTGGTGGTCCGGGCGGAGAGGCTTAGGATCAACATCTTGCACTTTTTTTGTAACTTAGGTCGCTTCTCAGTAAGAACCATCTCAATTTATTCATCATGGCGTTATTCAAACTTTCAGTTAACAATCGCGCATACAACGCAGACGTAGAGCAGGACACTCCGCTTTTGTGGGTATTGCGCGATAATTTAGGATTGGTAGGTACGAAATATGGCTGCGGGATTGCTCAATGTGGCGCCTGCACCGTACATCTGGATGGGAAAGCGGTAAGATCTTGTGTCCTTCCGGTTTCAGCTGTTGGAAAGTCAAAGGTTACAACTATTGAGGGATTGTCTGAAAAAGGTGATCATCCCGTGCAAAAGGCCTGGGACGAAGTGGATGTAGCGCAATGCGGTTACTGTCAGGCAGGTCAGATCATGACCGCGGCGGCGTTTTTGAAGGAAAAGCCGAAGCCCACAGACGAAGAAATCGTAGCTACGATGAGCGGCAACATCTGTCGCTGCGGAACTTATCACCGTATTCGCGAAGCCGTAAAAGTAGCCGCCTCTAAAACTAATTGACTATGGGAACATTAGATCAGACATCCAGACGTGATTTCATGAAAATTGCCGGTGCTGCGGGCAGCGGGTTATTTTTGGGATTCAACTGGTCCAATTCAAATGCTTTGCCTGTGGTGGTGGATGCCAAGGAAATCGCAGCAGGTTTGATACATTTTAATGCTTATCTCTCAATTGGTACGGATAATACCGTCACGATTGTATCACCGAATCCGGAAATAGGCCAGGGGATTAAAACTGCTTTTCCAATGGTGGTGGCTGAGGAACTGGACGCAGATTGGAGAAAGGTTAAAACAGTTCAGGGTAACCTGGACACAACGATATTTGAAAGACAGGTTACCGGCGGCAGCGGCGCTGTGCCTCATTCCTGGGAAAGACTTCGTAAGGCTGGTGCTACCGCAAGGTATTTATTGGTTGAAGCTGCAGCCTCTACCTGGAAAGTACCTGCCTCCGAATGCAGCACCGAAAGCAACAAAGTGCTTCATAAAGCTTCAGGCAAGTCACTTTCTTATGGGGAACTGGCAGAAACAGCTTCAAAATTAACCGCTCCCACGGAGATCAAATTAAAGAATGAAAAAGATTTTAAACTGATCGGACAGGCGGTCCGTAACGTTGACAATCACAACATTGCTACTGGCAAACCGCTTTTCGGACTGGATTTTTATAGAGAAGGGATGCTTTTTGCGGTGATCCAGAGGCCCAAGGCATTTGGCCTGAAACTGAAATCCGTCAATGCGGATTTGGCTAAATCCATGCCGGGAATCGTGGATGTAGTAACGTTCGAAAATAGTGTGGCGGTGGTAGGAAAGTCTACCTGGCAGGTAAAAAAGGCTAAGGATGCGCTGAAAATTGAATACGAGAAGGCAGCGGACCTGGAAAGCTCGTCAGACCATAACCGGATTTTTTCGCAGCTGATGGACAGTGGGCAGGCAACCGTTCGGCGCAAAAATGGGGATGTAGATACCGCATTCAAAAATGCGGCCAAAGTCATTAAAGCGGAATACCAATGTCCTTTCCTGCCTCATAGCCCATTGGAGCCCATGAACTTTTTTGCGCATGTTCGTGAAGACGGCGTTGAGCTGGTAGGGCCTACGCAAACTCCTGATCGGGCCCGTACTGAGGTAGCCAAGTTGACTGGAATCGCCCCGGAAAAGATCACGGTAGAAATCACCCGTCAGGGAGGAGGCTTCGGCCGCCGACTGGCCGCCGATTACGTAATTGAAGCAGCCCAAGTTTCAAAACTGGTGAAAGCTCCGGTGAAGGTCATATGGACACGGGAAGATGATATGACTGGCGGCACTTATCGTCCGGCAGTCAGGTACCGTTTTGAGGCGGCTTTGGATGCAAAAGGAGAGCTGATTGGCTATAAACTAAGAGGTGTTGGGATGAACTCAGGAAATCCGACACGTGAAGACAATTTTCCATCAGGCTCGGTGGATAACCTTCTTATTGATTCCGTTGAGCATAAATCACCGATTACCACTGGCCCCTGGCGGGCCCCGATCACCAATTTCCTTGCCTACGCAGAGCAATCCTTTATCGACGAGATCGCGGAGGCCGCAGGTAAAGACCCGGTTGAATTTAGGCTTGCGCTCTTGGAAAAAGCAAAAAAATCACCGGCAGGTGATGTTAAATATGATGTGGACAGAATGATTGCAGTCATCAAAACCGCTGCGGAAAAGAGCAACTGGGGAAAGAAGAAAGATGTTTACCAAGGATTCAGCGTTTATTTCTCGCACCGTTCCTATGTGGCCCAGGTTGGCGAAGTGAAGATTGAAAAAGGGAAACCCGTTTTGAAAAACATTGTCGCTGCGGTGGATTGCGGTATTGTGATTAATAAAAGTGGATCATTGCAGCAGGTAAGAGGTGGTGTTGTGGACGGTATTGGACATGCCATGTTCGGTAACCTGACATTCAAGGACGGAACGCCTGATCAAAACAATTTCAATGGTTTCAGGCTGATAAGAATGAATGAAATCCCCGAGGTGGAGGTGCATTTCGTGGATAATGGCATTTCACCGACTGGGTTGGGTGAACCTGCACTGCCGCCAGCAGGTGGTGCAGTTGCAAATGCTTTCTACAAGGCTACCAAGCAACGTCTTCGTAACCAGCCGTTTATTAATGAAGATGCCTTTAAAGGAATTTCTTAGTATTTAATTAAGCTAAATGAGCAGACAGTAAGGTGAAAATGTGATACGGCATTTTTATCTTACTGTCTTTTATTTGGAGAGAGTTCTTCGTTGCCGCTTTTCGATTGTTTATCCTAAACCTTACATACTAAATGAAAATGAAATTATTAACCGTCTTGATACTGATAATCAGTAGCATCACTGCATTCAGGATCGCGGATTTTCCGGAAACGGAGATTGGAAACGGTATCATCAAAGCGAAGCTGTATTTACCCGATGAGACAAAAGGATACTATCGTGGGACGCGTTTTGATTGGGCGGGAGTGGTGCCGAGCCTGGAATACAAGGGACACTCTTATTTCGGGAAATGGAATCAGGCCCCTTATGATGCTAAACTGCACGATGCAATTATGGGCCCGGTAGAAGAATTTACGCCATTGAGCTTTGAAGAAGCGAAACCGGGCGACCCGTTTGTTAAAATAGGGGTAGGTACCCTTGTCAGACCAAATGAACGTGGTTACTCATTTGCAACCGACTACGCTGTTAAAAATCCCGGAAAATGGACGGTTAAGCCTGGGAAAAACCAGGTGGAATACACTCATGAACTTGTCGACGATCTGGGCTATTCTTATGTTTATAAAAAAACATTGAAACTTGTAAAGGGAAAGCCGGAACTTGTTTTGGAGCATAGCCTCAAAAATACAGGTAAGAAAACCATTGAAGCCAATACTTATAACCACAATTTTTTCATGATCGACAACGAACCCTCCAATGAAAATATCAGGATTGTTTTTCCTTTTGACGTAAAAGGGGAGGGGAAAGGTTTTGGCAGCATCATCAATGCAAAAGATAAGACTTTGAGCTATACCCGTGAGGTCGTCCAGGGTGATCAGGTATTCAGCGCCGGGTTGCAGGGCTTTGGCACGTCTTCCAAAGATTATGACATCAGGATTGAGAATACAAGAACCAAAGCCGGCGTAAGAATCACCTGCGATCGTCCTGTGGAGAAGATCGTTTACTGGGCTTGCCCTACCACATCCTGCCCGGAACCCTATATCAAGATCTCAGCGCAGCCTGGACAGGAGATCAAATGGCAAATCAATTACGAATTCTATACTTTTTAATACAGATCTCATGGGCTTCTGTTTAGCTCTTTAATTACTACAAATGGGTTCGCATCAACATCTTGACAAAGCATCGGCGGCAGGTTTGCTCGTTGCACTCGGTATCATTTATGGGGACATAGGCACATCGCCTCTGTACGTAATGCAGGCGATTATTGGTACCGGCCAAATTTCTGACGAGGTTGTATATGGCGCGGTTTCCTGCATTTTCTGGACGCTCACACTTCAGACGACCATCAAGTATGTCATCCTGATTTTGAGGGCGGATAACAAAGGTGAAGGAGGGATACTGGCGCTTTATGCATTGGTAAGACGCAAAGCTGCCTGGCTAACGGTGCCAGCAATTATCGGGGCCAGCACGCTGCTTGCCGACGGCATTATCACTCCGCCAATTTCGGTTTCATCGGCTGTGGAAGGATTAAGGATTCTCTATCCGCACATTCAAACGATCCCGATCGTCATTGGCATACTAACCTTGCTGTTTATCATACAGGTTTTTGGTACTACAATAGTTGGCCGGGCCTTCGGACCGGTCATGATGATCTGGTTTTTAATGCTGGCCGTCCTCGGTGTTTCTCAGGTATCGGGCCACCCCGAAATATTAAAATCCATCAGTCCTTATTATGGTTACCAATTATTAGCGAACCATCCTGGAGGTTTCTGGATGCTTGGGGCAGTATTTCTGTGCACAACCGGAGCAGAAGCTTTATATAGCGATCTCGGGCACTGTGGCAGGGGCAACATTCGGATTAGCTGGATATTTGTCAAGATATGTCTGATATTGAATTATTTCGGACAGGGTGCATGGCTGATTGTGCATTCCGGGGATTACCTGAACGGGAAAAAACCTTTTTACGCCATTATGCCCGACTGGTTCCTGCTGCCTGGTATTGCTATCGCAACGATGGCGACCATTATTGCCAGCCAGGCATTGATTAGCGGATCTTTTACATTGATTTCAGAAGCTATTCGCCTGAATTTCTGGCCAAAAGTGAGATTGGTTTACCCTAGCGATAAAAAAGGCCAGCTATATGTTCCCAGCGTCAACTGGCTGCTATGGGCCGGTTGTATTGGTATCGTTTTGTATTTCAAGGAGTCGTCCCATATGGAAGCGGCTTACGGATTGGCTATCACACTGACCATGATCATGACTACGTTGCTGATGTCGGTCTATTTGTATGCCAATAATTTTAATAAAGGTTTTATCGCCGCCTTTCTGATTGTATATATGGCCATTGAAGGGTCGTTTCTGGCTGCCAACCTGCTCAAATTTACGCATGGCGGCTGGGTGTCCCTGCTATTGGCAACAATCATTGCATTTGTGATCACCGTCTGGTTAAAAGCCTTCTATATCAAACTCCGCCTTACGGAATTCGAAAGTCTTGAAAAATACATTAACCCTTTAAAAGAACTCAGCAACGATATCAGTATTCCAAAGTATTCGACGCATCTGATATTCATGTCCAATGCGTCGCATGAATCGGAGATCGAGAGCAAGATTATCTACTCCATTTTTTACAAGCGTCCCAAACGGGCTGATATTTACTGGTTTGTGCATGTAGATACAACCGACGAGCCTTATACGATGGATTACCACGTCAATGTCCTGGCAGAAGACGATGTGATCAAGGTTACTTTCCGTCTTGGTTTCCGCATTGAGCAGCGGATCAACTTGTTCTTCCGGAAAGTCGTGGAGGACATGGTACTGAACAATGAGGTGGATATTACAAGCCGGTACGAATCGCTTAACCGCCAGAACATCACAGGAGATTTCAGGTTTATCGTTCTCGAAAGGTATTTGTCCATTGAAAACAACCTGCCTTTTATGGAAGAGCTGATCATGAAGATTTACTTTGGTATTAAAAGCATTACCACTTCAGAAGACAAATGGTTTGGGCTTGATAGCAGTGCGGTAAAAGTGGAGAAGGTACCTTTAGTTTTGACGCCCGGCGAACGCATTAGAATGAAACGGGTTTATAGCTAGAGTATCGAAATATTTCTATCCAAAATTTATTTAATTATTTTTTTGTCCGCTGTTTTTCCTCTGCGGTGATGGGTATTCAGATACGCAGTTTGTGGATAACAGTTTTATTTATAGCCCGTTTAGTCCGGGTTCGTGTGGTTATGGCGCTGTTTACGTGGGCTTTTTATTTTACAGATTCTGGAATGCTTTTAATAGTGAATGAGTTACCTGGATTTTCCAGCTTCATCAACTAAAATCAGAACTGAAAAATGAAAGCTTTTCGTGCAATGACAGTGGTCGTGTGCCTCGCAGTAGCGGGCGCAGGCTACGCGCAGACAGCCCCGGTTGCGGGGCAGCCTGTACCGCAAACCAATCCTGCCCCGACAACGCCTGAAACCGATAAGAAATCGGAGTTCAATGCCCCGCAATCCCCGTCAAGACCTGCTCAAATCCCATCAGAAGACACTTTGATTAAGAGTCAGAGGACTTCCGGTGCAGTAATGCAGGACACGCTTGTACCTTCATCGGACAGAAAAAAAGACCGTATGGGCCGTCGGAAAAACAAAAAGGGTACATCAGAAATGGATGATTCCACTTCGACAAACGCGAAGACGGATACGATCAGAAAACCTTAGAGCGTAGATTTTATACGTCAAAAAGGCCAGAAAGCGATTCCTGGCCTTTTTGATTAAGACTTTGAGTGTCAGTTTGATACTGATAGATTGACGGAGCGTTCAGTCTACCCATTGGAAGGGATCTGAACCGCTGGTTCCAGCTCATATTCCCAGAAGGGTTGCGTTACGACAGCTTTGTTCTCATTTACCCAGGTGCACCATACTTTACCATTATAAGCCCTCTTGATGATAGGAAGCGACAAATTGCCATTCGCATAAGTAACAGTTTCGACGATTTGGTACTCATCTACCTGCATTAACCTGGATCCGTTTTTTTCCTTCACCCAGTCGTCTTTTACAAATTTTAGAGTGACCATTGGATTTGAATTTAGGAGAAAGTTTTGGTAGCGTCTTCCAAATGTCGTGCCATATAAATAATACATTTTTAAGGTCGATTGCCTAATACCGCTGATCAGATATAGTCACGTAGAATTATTTCAACAAAAATTCAATAGCACGCATCCCGGCAGATTCCAAGTGCGTATATGGGAAGTATTTGGTATCCAAGCAGTTTCTATGATCAAATAATCTACCTGAACCATGCGGAGCAATAAGAAAACGGTCCTCTCACTTAGCAACGAGAGTTTTAAACACTACCTGCTGTTACAGTACGTCAGCAATTCCACCGACCCCAAATGGAGGCGACTACATTTAGTTTCTCAGGACATGATCCAAGCTGAAGTTTGGATTCAGCTTCATAATTATGCGAAGGCGGATGTAGAAAGCCGCGGCGGCCGGTTGACCGGTTATGAAGTGATCAATGAAAGAATTGTAAGGCACGACCGCATCAGGACCAATTTTTGGCCCGCTAACTGGATGTGGGTGATATCAAGAAAAGACGCATAGTTTGTTGAATTATGCTGGTTTTAAAGGGACGGTTTTTCAGCCGTCCTTTTTGATTGATATTTTCACTTTAAGGGTTTAAAGAGTAATCAAAATGGCCATTAAGCCGGTCAATCAGATATTTTGTTTATTACGCTTATTTTTGTTTTTTAGAAGCTGATGATAGCACAAACGCAAGTCTTTATTTCTGGTGCCGACAGTTTAAATCTTTCCGGGTACCGGCAATAATTCTTGACCCAAATGGCGATTTGCTTGCTCTTACCGAAGGCAGTGCAGATGGAAGGCGCGACTTTGGAGATAAAGATATTCGCCTCAAAAGAAGCAAGGACATCTCTGATATTCAGTCGGTCAACCAGAAAGGGATACTAAATTCCGAGTGGTGGTTATCCGTTCCAACGGAGAAATGAAATAGGCCACCACACCTATTTTGATAACCATCTGCCCGACTAGTTACGGAGGCAATGTCCTGATTATAAGTCTATTGTTTTTGAAAGAATCAATGAGAAGAAGTAAGTAAACCGGATTTTCAAACGATCCATTTTCAAAATGGCAAAGAACAAAACCACCGAAACATCTCTCAGCGTCAGCGACTTTATGAATGCGGTTGCCGATGAAACCAAGCGCAACGATAGTTTCCGCATCGCCGAACTGATGCGGCAGCAAACTGGTCTTGAACCGAAAATGTGGGGGCCAAGCATTGTCGGTTTTGGAAGCTATCATTACAAGTATGACAGCGGGCACGAAGGCGACGCACCACTGATTGGCTTTTCTCCACGAGCTGCATCCATTACTTTATATATGGGTTCTTTTCCTAAAAAAGAAGCACTATTGCAAAAGCTCGGAAAACACAAAACCGGAAAGGGTTGCATATATGTCAATAAGTTGAAAGACATTGATCAGGAAGTCCTTGCCGAAATGATTGCTGATTCCTTTCAAAGCGCAAAAAGTAAATACCCGTCGGGGGAGTAGCTCCAAAATTGTAAATATTAATTTTTTGATAAATTATTATAAAAACTTGTTTTTGGCATTTTCTGATTTTATTTTTGAATTCAATCAAGTTAGTGCGTTAAGTTAAATGAGGCAAAACTCTATCTGTTGGATTGTTGTGTTGATGGTTTTTGTTGCCACAGGATTAAGTTTCTTGGACCGACAGGTGCTGTCTATCGCCATCATCAAAATCCAGAAGGAGTTTGCATTTGACGATGTGGCTTACGGCTGGGTTAACACCAGTTTTTTATTGAGCTATGCATTGATGTTTACCTTAGGAGGATGGTTGATAGATCGTTTCGGCGCAAAAAAGGGTTTGGCCGGAGCAGTGGGCGTCTGGTCAGTCGCCAATGCATTACATGGTTTGATGACCAGCCTTCCCCAGCTGCTGGCTTTTCGATTCTTTCTCGGCATGGGTGAGGGCGCCTGCTTTCCCGGTGCGGCGAAGACTGTATACCATTGGTTTGACAAAAAGGAAAGGGCATTCGCCAATGGTATTGCCATTGGCGGGTCGGCGATCGGAGCGGTGATTGCGCCGCCTTTAACCATTTACATTTCTGAATATTACGGATGGAGGGCGGGGTTCGTGATCCCGGGCCTCATTGGTATTGTCTGGGTGGTTATTTGGTTGCTTGTTCCCTGGAATAAAATCAATATGGTTGGTTCACAGGACGATGACAGTGCTATAGCTGCCATACGATTTACGACAATCCTGAAATTCAGACCGACCTGGGTGTTTGTTTTGATGCGTTTTTTACTGGATCCTGTGATGTACTTTATGATGTTCTGGATCCCGAAATACCTGAGCGAAGTGCGAGGCGTGCCATTTGAAAGGATAGGCAGTTTGTTTTGGGTGCCCTTTCTGGCGCTCGGTATTTCAAATATACTGGGTGGCTTTCTTTCCGACCGGCTGGTTAAAGCAAATTTAAGTGTCAATACGGCCAGAAAAACGGTAATGGGAATAGCTGCTTCACTTACGCTGGCTGTCCCGATGATCGCTTATGTTTCGGCTGTGGAAGCTGCTGTGGCTTTAATGGCGCTTTACATGCTTGCGCATGGATTCTGGATCACGAACTATATTACTTCTATCTCGGATATATTCGGTCAAAAGGCGACTTCCACGGTCGTGGGGCTTTCGGGTACGGCCGGGGCGTTGTCTAGTTTGATACTTAACCCGTTGATAGGTAATATGATACATCAGTACAGTTACAAGCCGCTTTGGATTGCCTCGGGACTGTTATATCCGATTGCATTTGTGGCTTTCGTACTTCTGGTTCCCAGGATCAGGCCGCTATTTCAAGAAAACACTGAAGCTGAGCCGACGCCGGATATAGCAGCATAGCATGGATCGGCAAAAAACAACAGGTATATCATGTGCCCGGTGAGAAAGGTATTGTTAAGCGTTTCCAGGTGAGCGGGTTAAAAGGCGCAAAATTTTGGGTATATGCTTCCGACAGGGTAACCGAAAGTCAGTTCCACGCTTATCTCAATGCAGGCTATCCCCAGAAAACGGGCAGGGTTACCTTCAAAAAAGGGGACGAAAAGTGGGGAGATTATTTTGCGGTCGAAAATGTCACTGGCAACCTGGTCGTATCCTGGTAGACAACCTCTCTGCTAAGTCATATCGTTGTAATCCGGGTTGGCGCTGATCGCGAACTTGTATTTGTCACCACGGTAATAGGACCTTTCAATCTCTACAACCTTATCATCTTTACAGATCACCGCGCTGTCGAGGATAAACATCGGTGTGGATTTGGTGAGCTCAAAATTGTTCATTTCCGAATCCGGCTCAACGATTTCAGTACTGAGCGTTTGCTTTACTTCTTCAATGCGCAAATGATAAGTGTTTTCGTAGACTTTGAAATAGGATATCTCGGTAGGCATCCGGTTAATTTTCGGGCAAAGGCTCAGCGAAATGTATTTGATCTCGTCCTTGATGATCTCGTCGTCGGCATAACGAAGCTGGTGGATTTTCAGGACCGGACCTTGTACAATGAAATGCTTTCCTCCTATGTCTGAGGAGATACCATCGTCCAGGATTGTTTTTTCGAGAACCAGGTTATGCGGTTCGAAGCCCTCAGCGATCAGGCTTTCGTGAAACCCGCGCCTGGTAGCGTTGATCGAGCCCAGTGTCCGGATCAGATGATGGCCCACGGTACGGTTCAGCACAAATGTCCCTTTTCCTTTGATCCGCTTTGCCCAACCTCTGTTTTCTATTTCGAGCAGGCTTTTCCGGGCGGTTGTATTGCTTACGCCGTAGTTTTTGATGAGCTCATTTTCCGAAGGGATTTTGTCGCCCGGCTGTAACTCGCCGGATTTGATTTTATCGATGACGGAGTCACTGATGCTCTGGAATTTCGGTCTCATGGTGAAGTTAGGCGCAGCAAAAGCATTAAAAGAGGGTCTAAAATAAATAATTAATCGATGATAAGCAGCAAAATGTATAAGAGATAGATCAAATCCGATATGTAAAGCGGGCCTGGGAAGGTATTAGATTTGTAAGAATATTTTTGTGATTCCGATAAATGTAAATACTTGCAAATGAATAATATAGTGAGAAAGATAGTTTTGTTTTTATTACTGATTGTACCTTGCGCAACGGCACAATCCCAAAACGCAGGTAAACCGAAAAAGTCGCGAAACGGCAAAGGCAAGCTGGAACCTGTTACCATTATCAATTTCAATCAATCGGGAAGGCAGGTCACCAGATTTGATATCGCGGGAGATGCGGTAGATGCGCATGATGGGGAGATTGCGTATTTCGACGGGACTTACTATTTGTACGGTACCAGCTATGACTGCGGATTTGCCTGGCAAAACAAGACAGCCCCTTTTTGTGGTTTTAAAACCTATTCTTCACCGGACCTGGTCCATTGGACGGACAGAGGTTATTTGTTTGATGCAAAAAACCCCGTCTGGCAAAGCCGCTGCAATGGAAATACATATGGCTGTTTCCGACCTCACGTGATCTTTAATCAAAAGACCAGCCAATATGTTTTGTGGGTCAATGTATATGACAACCGTGTGGGGTTCAGGGTCTTTACAAGCAGTGAACCGACCGGGCCGTTCACCGAAGTTGAAAATCCTAGGCTGGCGGTTAACAACGACGCAGACGTGGCTGGGCTGAACAACGGGGATCACGATACCTTTGTGGACGAGGACGGTACTGCATACGTTGCCTACACCGATTGGCGGACGAAAGGGACCATTGTAATCGAAGAGCTGACCCCAGATTATCTTTCGGGAACCGGCCGGCACGTGAAAGCCATTACCCCCGGGAAAACAGAAGCGCCAGGATTGATGAAGCGAAATGGAATTTATTACCTGCTCTATTCCGATCCGAATTGCGGATACTGTTCAGGAACGGGAACTTCCTACCGGACAGCCAAATCACCTCTGGGTCCTTGGTCTGAGGGTATCAAAATCGGCGATAAGTCCTGCGGAGGGCAGCCATCATTTGTTTCGACGATCCGCTTTAATTCCGAAACCGTCTATTTGTACGGCAGCGACCTGTGGAACAATGCGGCCAAGAACGAAGCGCTTGCCAACTACTTTTGGGCACCGTTAAATTTCGATTCGACCGGGGCAATTAAACCTATTCTTTGCAATCCTTCGGAGAATGTCCATATTCGAAAGGGAAAGGCTTCTGAACTTGCAATGACAAGGAACTTGGATAATACCTCAGGAATTCAAGGTTTTACGACCCAATGCGATATTAGCAAAGGTGTACAGCGTACCCAATCTTTTGTACCTAAAAAGTCTGGGATATTGTCTTTGGTCCATTTCACAACATTCAGGAATGGCTATCCTGACGCAGGGCTCGAAATAGCGATTTTTGCTTCAGGCCATGCAGGTGCGCCCATCGGGCCACCATTGTATGCAACGGTCGTGCATGCAGATTCAATGGGTTGGGCCGCGAAAAAGATCTCCATTGCACCTGGGATAACAGTCGCCAAAGGCGGGAAATATGTGATTGTCGTGAAATCGGAAAGTACAGCCGGATGTTACGGATTTGAGTTCAATGATTCGCTCCCTTATCCGGCGGGTGTGGCAACATTCAAAGCTGGCGGCAATGCGGACTATGTAGTCGATAAAAACCGCAGTCTGAAGTTTGAAACTTATGTCAGAGGCAAATAGAGATTTGTTGCAACTGCATGACGAAAAGGTCGATCCATTACAGGGTGAGCCCAAAGCCAGTCCTGACGGAACCCAGTACATGTTTGGTTTCAGGCTGGATTTTCAGAAGATTGTAACTAAGGTTTACAGAAAGATCAAGATAAGCCCGTTTGAACAGTATTTGCTGGTATCCTGTCCCTGCTCCCAGTCCAAGATGTTTCTTCGCCCTTCCGACACTGAATATGGTTTCACTGTCATAGTAGACGAAATCGCTGTACGGGCCTAAATAAAGCCCTGATAAGTTATTTCCTCCGGTACCTTTTCTCAAAGCTTCTTTTTGATCAAGATAATAACGAAGATGGAGCGAAGGCTGAACCTGGAAATCATTGCTGACAAGCTTTTTATCAGCGGGTAACGATAGCCCGTATGAAGCAATGCGCAGGTAGTCTGCGATCAACTGGGCGTTCAGAGAAAAAGGGCCGCTCTTAAATTTTCTTTCATAAGCCAGTCCGACAGTGCCATTCATAAACTGAGAAGAAATGTAAATTTTGGGCCATAACAATTTCCATTGCTGCTGAAGAATTCGTCACATCGCAAAACCTCGCACAAGACCGTGTTTTTGTTGCGTTTCCAATCCCCAAAGGCCAGTCCCATGCTTGTCCGGGAGGCGATGGAAAAATCACTTTTTTTGTCTGGGCTGTAAATGGGAAGGGCCGGGTAATATCCTTTCAGGTATTTTTGGTAAGATATGCCGACGGCGAATTCCACGCGTCCGTAGTTGAGAAACCTTCGCTGCAATCCGAATTCAAGACCTATTTTTGATAATTGGTAGTCAGCAGTTCCTCGTCCCCAGCGTTTTTCTGCAACAGCTGCCACAAAATTTCCTGTAAAGTTGTTGACGCTCACGCCCTGCTCAATTCCATAATACCATCTCCATAAACGGTACCTGCCAGTGTTCCCGAAAAGCCTGATTCCCGTCCCCAGGCACCATTGGCCCCGATTGAAAAAGCAGGCAGTAGCTTGTATTCGTAGCCCATGTTGTAGGATGTACTTTGGATCTTCCCGTTTTCCAATGAAAAGACGTAATTCGGATAGAATGTCAACCCCAGTTTGTATATATATGCCGCGTAGGCACATACGTCATAAACACATTCTCATATTCGTCGATAAACCGGTACTTTTCAATTGAAGCATGCTCTTCTAAGTAGGTTACACAAACGCTATCCTGTGCAAGCAGAGCCTGAAACGGCAGCAGAAATAGAACCGATAGTAAAACTTTCATAGCGAATGGTTATGGGCAGGTTGCTTACCAAAGGCTTTGGTTTAAAGCAAGGAGGCCATTGCCGCAATGAAACGTTGTGTGGGGCGGCTAAAAATTTATCTGACCAGGAGCACTTTACCGGTAAGTGTTTGGAAGGATATATTCTGATTATTGATCAGGAAAACCTTATAAGTAAAGAGGCCGGATTCGGTATAAGAGGGCAGCCAGTACCATTCTGAAGTCAAAGACCATATAGGGATAGAAAAACTTTTGTCCTCCACCGCAACGCCACGCAGATCGTAGATTACGTAACGAATTGATTTTAAATCAAAATGTCTGGCAGATTTTAGCTCAAATCGGAGATAGGAAGAAGCAGGATTTGGACTCACCACCAGCTTCGTAGCGAGGTCTTCCTGATCGATAATCTCAAAACGTATCCTATATGGTTGCGAAATCGCATTTCCAGAACGGTCTCTGGCATTGATCAGAAGTTCATAAATCCCAGTGGTCAAATGGGTCGGGTAAGTCAATCGATAGGCCCGGATACTCATGGAATCCAGTTCTATGCTGCTATTGGTATAAGTTATTTTCTCGAAATCACATTTATCATCGCCACATTGTTTGACATAAATGTCGATCAGTGCAGTATCGGGGAAAAGCTGCCTGTCATCGGACAAAAGAAGATTTAAGACGGGATTGGGTGCGATCATTTCGTCTTCTTTGATTCGTCTGTCATTAAACCTGACCGTTAACACCGGAGCGATGTTGTCTTTTACATTTTTGGATGAGAATGAAGTTTTACCTTTGATTAAATCCCAGTCGATGATCAACTCTGCGGTATTGTTTGCGACAGTGAGCTCGCTGATGGTGTGCTTCGGGTCTATCTGGACCTGGATGCTCTGAATATCCTTTGAGTTAAGAAAGGAAATCAGCAAAGTGTCTTGAAAGGCAAACGACTTTAAAGACTCCGCCCTAGCGACACTTCCCTTCTTCCCAAAATAGGTGACCGTCAATGGAATATTTTGTCCATTTACAAACCTGCCGTTATTTGAAATGACTACGCTAACTCGAACGGAATCAGACGCTTCTATGGATTTAGTTGCTGATTGGGAATTGAGAGTAATGCTCTCGTCAGGATCGAGGGAATAATCGGGTTTGTCAACTGTAATCACTCTCAACGCCGGATCTCCCTGTAACAGGGATTGATGGACGTTTGCCAAACTGTAGGGATCTTTATTTTTTGATACAATATCGTCAGCTACAGCCAATTGAATTTTTCCAATTGGAAGACCGATTGTAGCCGAATCCACGAACATGTAATGGTATAACCTCTGAAGATATTTTGCAGCGGGACTTACGAAGCTTTCAAAAGAGTTGGCAACAATGGCTACCGTTCCTCTGTCTGGAGCCAGCAACCAGTCAAGCGAAAGCGTAATCCTGTCACCGGCATTTGGGTTTTTCGGATGGGTGTTGAACCTTGCACTGAAGATGTTTCCGACGCCACAGCCATTGAAATACATCATAGGATATTTGTGCAGGTTATTATAACCCCTTGAAGCATCAGTAATATAACCGATATCCAAATCCGTAACAATAGGCGACCCATGCCCGAAAAAGGTGATGAGCCCGGCTCCTTCATTTACATCGGCAGTAATATTTACACGCTCGGGTTCCTCCATCGCTTGCTGTTTCACAAATTGTTTCACCTTTCCTCCAAGCACACCGTTGGTGACCGCTGGCTCCAACGCCTGCAAAAAGCCCTTTAACTGCGTGATTTCGTCTACCGTTTTGCCGCCGTTCAGATGCAGGACATTCTTTCGCCAGCCATAATTTGCTGTGCTTTTGCTTTCGTAATCCTTTACTTTTTGCAGATAATCAACAATGTTCTGGTTTGTCAAAGCAGCCAGGCGACCAACCGGGATCGCAGGAATATCTGTAGGCGTGCCGGCTAATCCCTCTACGAGCAATATATCGGAGGCAGGATATCCAATTGTAGGTACTTCTTCGGGAAGCTCTCGTACCATTCTCTCATTATGTGTGATGGACTTTCCGATCAGGAAAAGATGTTTGTCCTTTCCTCCCTCAGTAAGCATATACGACATAAACTTTCTTATTGCTACCGGACTTGGTTCGCCGTAGTTGAATTGATTATAGATATCTTTTATGTTGACAACCAATGGCTTAAAGCTTCCTCCCGCCCCAGAAGCCCGATAGTTGGCGTATTGCGTAGCACCTTGATATAAACTATCAGTAGTAACGATGATATAGTTGGGCTCCTTAGGAATAAAGGCTTTGAACTTGATTTCCCTGATCTTGGCAGCATCTACATTGACTACCTCACTCGTAGCCACCAAAAGCTGGTTTTTGCCGGGCATACGAGGAACCATCAGATTTTCGTAGTCCCCTTTTATGATAATGGGATTATAGGAGTCAGTAATATCCAGGAAAATGAAGTTTGGCGACGTCCCTCTGGCGGAGATTCTGCTCCATGTATCTTTTACGGGTTCGAGCCCGAATTCTTTACTTAGTTGATTTTTAGTTTGAAACAGCTGAGGGAATTGAATAGAAAAATAGGCCAGGGAAATCCAATCCGGCTGTCCGGTACTGATTTTTTTTAAGGCCAGGATCCCATTCTTGTCGGCATCAGTATCTTCAGGCAAAAGATCAAACGAATATTCTGTTCCGTTAAAACCGGAATTTCCAAGAGTGGTTACAAGACGTAAAGATTGGGCAGTTTTACCAACATATACGCCAATTTTACGGTCGAGATCGCTTCTGCCATGGACCAGCAATTTGATCGTCGGCTTTTGAACGTTATTGACAAAATTGGTCAGCTTGAATTTTTTAACGATCAAGGCGCTATCAGCTTTTCCGGTCCTGCTAGCAGCCAACTCGAAATAACTATTAAAAAAGGCGGGCTTTGTATGGGCAACCTGTGTACTGAGAGAATATTCTTCTTGTGAAACAACCGTAAGTGTCGCTTGATGAAACGGCAATATTGAAACCTTACTGTCGACAGCCTGATTGACAATCTTGGCTCTGTTACCCACACTTTCACTGACCGTCAGAAAGTAAGAGCTTTCATCTGAATACATACTAAAATATGGATTCAGCCGGGAATTCATGGGTCGGTATAACAGCGAATCGCTTGCACCGTCGTTGGGGACGGCATAAAACAGGATTTCGCTGTTAGATGTGCTTATGATGGACACTTGCTTACCTCTCCGCCACAGCTGAAATTTTTCAGGCGAGTCGATCGGGAAAGTTTTCGGCAGGGAGGAAAAAGGTATTTTGTGTAATCCTTTTTTTGCTATTCCAATTTTTACGTAGGGTTTGCCATAGTTAATCCAACTATTGGCATAAGGCGCATCCCATTGCGCATATGCCCCAAATTGAATCAGGAGGGCAGCAAGAAGCAGCTTAATGCTGATTGAAATCCCTTTTTTGTTACTGATGAGTGTACTTGTTTGCATGCTTGATGTACCAGCGGCTTTTTGGTGAAAGAAGACTGCCAGCTGCCGTGATTATGAAGATGTATCGGGAAGTGACAGATTCGCAAGATGTGTTTTGCTTTCTTTTAAACCCTTTCTATTTATCAATCGATTGGTACGAGTTAGCTAATGGCAGGTGGGGTTCGCCGTCGTCAGAAGTGGAGTGTGGTCTCAGTGTCTGCGATCAGCACCTGCACTAATTCTGCCGCTTTTGTATGTTTAGAGCGAATGGATTTTTGTCCTGACCAGAAATTGATCATATCTTTTATGTCTTTAACCGCGCTTTAAGATGATGAAGCAGGATAGGTTCCGGTTGGAGAATCCAGTGCACGCCTCAGAAAAGAGGGACGGTGCCCACCCGCTTCAAATCCTGCAGCGACAGTAGCGTCGACCTATGCCTCTTCCATAAACGGGGCTTTATCTAATGTCGTAGCCGCGCCAACCAGTTTAATGCAAAGCCTCCGGGCTTCATCCAGTATTTTCAGAGGATGGAATGCCAAAAATGAAACTAAAAACGGCAGGCCTGATCTCCAAAAGTACTTCCATCTGTTTCCGGAACTTGGAAGGGATATTTGGATTTAATTCAGGGAGTGGAATATAAGCGAATCGAAGTAAGGCTTGAAGAATGCTGCTACTTTTTCCAGACTTTCTGTGGGATAATTCATCAAGTCTGCATGGACGACCGAAACCAAGAGGTTGATATTGAAAGGCTTATCTGTTTTGGATTTAATGGCCAGCCCTGCCTGAAGCAACTGTTCCGGGGGCAAGTATAAGCGCCAAAGCTTCCTAATCCACCAGCATTGCATCATACTGCGGCCGAAAGTTCCGGAGTTGAAAACCGCCTACCATCGGACCTGGGAAGATTGGATATTTGATAACAAGGAGCTGGGTTATTCTGGTTTGGTTCCAGATGGTGTTGAATGGTTTGATTGGTTCTCTGAATGTTAGCAATCTAGTCGTACAAAATAGAGTTAAAATTTGGATGTTAAAATGGAGTTGAAACTTTCGCAGCAAGGCATTTTTCACAATGCCCTAAAACCAAAAAAGCCCGGTCGTAAGACCAGGCTTTGTCGGGATGACAAGATTCGAACTTGCGACCCCTAGCACCCCATTGGATATTTATTGTATTATTCCAAGAAGTTTTGTTAAGCATGATTATCATAAAATGCTCTGAATGAGCATTTTGATTATTTTTAGTAACTTTGGTTAACTTACGTTAGACACGAAATGTTCGACCTATGTTCGACCTATGTTCGACCTAAAGTTGTAGTGCTATGGCTATTTCGACCAAGTTTGTATTACGGAAGAAACGTGATTCGGAGGAAGTACAGTTCCCGATAATGCTGCAAATCATTATCGACAGAAAGAACCTTCTGGTGAGTACGAGGAAGATATGTTCGGAAGTTCAATGGCAGCCGAAGTTTCAATCCGTTGCAAAAACACATCCGAAGCACAAGGAAATTAACCTCCTGCTTCGCACCATTGAGTCGGAGGTAGACTTCATGATCATTTCTTACGGGAAGCAAAATAAGCGCCCCTCGTTTGACGAAATCAAGGCGCTGGTCAAAAAACTGACTGGCGGCCACACTGAACCTGAAAAGAAAAAGCTGTTTGTACTTTTTGAAGAACACATTGCCAAGCTGAGAAGTCAAAACCGGCTGGGCAGTGCAGAGTCGCATAACTCGACGCTGAAAAGTCTTAAACACTTTATGAACCAGAAGGATCAGGATATCCTCTCGATCGGCTTGCCATTCATTAACCGTTATGAACAATGGCTGATCGACAAAGGCTGTACAATCGTCACGAGAAGCTTTTATCTGAGGACCTTCCGCACGCTCTGGAAAGTCGGGATCAAAGAAAACTATTATCCCGAAACGCACTACCCCTTCAAAGACTTCTCTTTCTCTAAATACAATAACCCTCGCACGAAAAAGAGAGCAATCTCGAAGGAGCAGATCGAACTGATTGCAGGAGCCGAAATTGATCCGGGAAATGACACCCTGATCAACTCACGTAATTATTTTCTGTTTAGCTTTTACTGCCGAGGCTTGAACTTTACAGACCTGGCAGAATTGAAATGGGCGAATATTGTTGATGGCGAGCTCCATTATGTTAGATCCAAAACAAAGGAAGAGTTTCGGTTTCGTTTGCACCCTTCAGCAGTTCAAATATTGGATCACTACAAAGATCTGAAAGGTAACAGCGATGCTGGCTTTGTGTTCCCAATCCTGTACAAGCGTCACGCAACGATTCAATCGGTTCGGGATCGAAAGAAGAAGATTTTGACCAGGGTTAACAAACAAATTAAAGAGTTGGGCATATCCCTCGGTATTTTGAAGCCTTTGACAACCTATGTGGCCAGGCACTCGTATGCGACCACGCTTCGGCGAAATGGTATATCCAAGGAGAACATAGGGAGATCGTTGGGGCACGATAGCTTGAAGACCACTGATATTTATCTGGAAGACATAGGAGACCCTGTCTTGGATGATTTGATCAACTCAACGATTTGAACGAATGTATTTTTTTAATTTGCCAGGCTTCGATCCTGATCTTGGTATAAACTTGGACGATCAAGGACGGTTTCCGTATCTGAGATTCGTGGATCATGTTTTTCGCAGAGGAAACGTAGACTACCTATCACGCAACTTCCATTTTGAAAACATTGCCGATAAAGCAACGCCGCCGATATTTCTAAGTGAACCGAACCTAGAAGCCATTTTCGACCTGAAAGACCGGAAGAATGTCATCGTAGACCATCATAACCCAATCTCCGGTTCTTACGCCGACGAACTGAGAGCGCAATTTGACAAAGGTTACTTCGACGCGATGAAGGAATATCCACAACAAATAGTCTCTATTTTCTACAATCCTGACAACGAAAGCAAAATCGCTCATTTGGAGCAATTCATCGAATTTTGCTCCTATCATTTATACTTTGAGGGGTTTGCTGTTCCATCCTGTTTATACACGCTCGGATTCATCCAGGCCTACCTTGTGCGTGCGTGTGGCGATAGAATAAATATGCTACGTCTTCCTAAAAACAGACCTTCTGTCGTGTCCCGGAAGCAGGAATTGCCAGAAGCCGAAGTGCAAACGAAAGGCCCTGAGCGGATTCCACTAGACTATGCGGTTGATGAAATCATAGCCATGTGGTTGATCCTGGTAGATGCGTGGAAATGCAAGGCAGTGGGCTCGATTCAGGTTTTTACTAGTGAAGGCGAAGTGTTGCAGCTCCTCGGAATGATGTTCGAAGAAAAAGCAGGCAGACTGCCCAGACCTGAACACAAGTACTTTGAAATGCCTCCGGGAAACTACGAGAGGGTTTTAAACCTGCTTATGCACGCGACCTATAAGCTGAATACAGATAGAAACAATATTGGGCTTGACAGATACTGTCAATTGCTGCTCGATACATTTTCCTGCTATTCGAAAACAAAGCTAGAAAGCCTTCGGAGTAACATCAATAAAGCACGTGGCAACATCGTGCAGAGCATTGGCAATCTGACTGATAGCCCTCATTCTAAAAATGTTTTGAAAACATTAAGGAAAATAAACGAGTACGGAGTTGAAGACCTGACTTAGTCAACTTCATATTGTTTTTCCCCGATTTTCTAGCCTTGCTTTGCCCATCACCAAAACGCAAAAGGGATGAGCACAACAGTTCTAGTTTCAATGAACGATCAGCAGTTATCGGAGTTGATCGAGTCTTCACTGCGCCGGGTTTTAGAGTCAAAACCGGAGGCTGCCGCCGATACCAGTGACACTTTGCTGGACACCAAGGAGGCCGCGCGCCTTACCAAATACAAGGAGACTTCCATTTATGGGCTGGTGAAAAGGAAAAAGATTCCATTTTGCAAAATGGAGGGAAAGCTACTCTTTTCACGCAAGGAGCTCCTGGAATGGATTGCCAATGGTCAGCAAAAAATCGGAGGTAGTCATGAAAGATAATTCGGTTTACCTGCGCATCGGTACCAGTTACTTTAAGAAAGTCAACCGGCCACTATCCTCCGGAGACACGATTTCCTCGTTGATCCCCTGGTCTGCTGAGTGCATCCGGCTGGATCACAGCCGTGACTATTTGAAAGACCGGGTGGATTGCTTCGACGGATTTTGTTTTGTACCGAGCCACTTGGACTACCAACAAAAGGTCGGCGGGTTCTACAATCGCTACCAGCCATTCCGGCATGAGACGCGGCAGGGGGATGCCTCGGTAATATTCCAGTTCCTCGGTCACATTTTCGGCGAGCAGATCGAGATGGGTTATGATTATTTTAAAATCCTGCTCGAACGTCCGACCCAAATCCTGCCTATCCTGTGCCTGGTCAGCGAGGAGCGTGGAACCGGAAAGACCACATTCCTGCATTTTGTCAAATCCATCTTTGGCGAAAATATGACGATCAACAGCAACGAGGATTTCCGCTCCAACTTCAACATCGAATGGGCGCAGAAACTGGTCATCGGGGTGGACGAAACGTTCCTGGATAGAAAGGAGGATTCAGAGCGGATCAAGAATCTGAGCACGGCTCGGTTTTACAAAGTCGAGGCCAAAGGTCATGACCGGCAGGAGGTGGAATTCTTCGGAAAATTCATTTTGTGCAGTAACAATGAAGATCACTTTATCATCGCCGAGCCAGGGGAAATTCGTTATTGGGTGAGAAAGGTGCCACCACTAAAATCAGAGAACCACCACCTGCTTGCCCAGCTACGGGCCCAGATCCCGTTCTTTCTGCATTTTTTGGTGAGCCGTGACTTCGTCCATTCCAGTAAAACAAGAATGTGGTTTACTGCGGATCAAATTGCGACACCTGCATTGAAAAAGCTGCTGAACCAAAATCGGAATAAGCTGGAAGTGGAGATCGCCCATATCCTGCTGACGATCGCAGATGAAAAGGAGCTGGATGAAATCCGGTTTTGCACTGGCGATGTCCAGGACTGGCTCAATAAAAAGCACATCCGTTTCAAAGACCTCTCACAGATCAAGCGGATCCTGCAAAATGCCTGGAAGTTGAGCCCGGCGAGTAATTCACTCACTTACCCGCAATACAAATTTTTAACCGACGGTTCCGTCTTCGAGCAGACCGGCAAGGGCAGGTTCTATACCCTATCCCGAAGACGTATAAATGAGCTCAACGAATTGCCCTAATTTTTGATGCTTTGATGCGCATCATATTTAATTAATTGATTAATAAATAATTACAACGCATCAAAATCCGCATCAACGCGCATCAATCCCAAAATAGCGATGCGGCCCCTGATGCATTTTGATGCTTTTCTGATGCGGGCTTAAATGATTAAAATCCAATCAGTTGCAAGCTCTCCGCATCAATTCATCAATTTTTTCACTTTCAAGCCCCAGTAATTATGACTTGCGAGCAAGCCAAACAGATATCTATGGTAGACCTGCTGGAACACTGCCATATCCGTCCTCAATATGTGAGGGGACAAGAACATTGGTATCTCTCCCCGTTCAGAGATGAGAAAACGCCTTCATTCAAGGTCAATGCGCGATTGAATCTCTATTATGACCACGGTAGCGGTCAGGGAGGTGATATTATTGATTTGGGACGCACCCTGTTTCGCTGCGATACGAATGCTCTGTTGGAAAAATTGGATTCTGGCCTTTTTCTATTTCAACCGCAAGACCTAAAATCGACGGGCTTGCACATAGACAATGGCGTTACCTCGGCGAGGGCTCTCGATCCATCTGGCATCCACATTACTGCTTTAAAGGAGTTAGGCAGTAACCCGGTAATTACCCAGTACCTGGAATCGCGCGGTATCGATCTGGCCATTGCGAAATCATACTGTCGCGAGGTATACTATCGGGTCGGCGACAAGAATTATTTCGCCGCCGGTTTCGAAAACCGGTCGGGTGGCTATGAGCTGAGAAGTGCCTATTTTAAGGGCTCGAAATCTCCGAAGGATATATCCCATATCGAGAATGGCCATAGCTCGGTCTGCGTGCTGGAAGGCTTTATGGATTTTTTGTCGCTTCTCTCGCTTCGAAAACAGGAGCAGATCCAGACCGACTTTGTAGTGCTCAATTCGATAAGTCTGGCAGAACGAAGTGTGGACATTGTCAAAGGTTACAGCACCGTATTTCTATATCCGGATCACGATGCAGCCGGGAAAAAGCTGCTTGAAAAATTCGAGAACGCGGGGCTCAATTGCGTCGATGCCTCTGGTATCTATAAGGATTATAAGGACCTGAATCAGCTGCTGGTTGCAAGCAAACATCAGGAAAAACAGCCACAACATCGGTACTGTCACAGGAAGTACCGAGGTCTGGGCCTCTAAGTTTCTTTAAGGGAGCAAGTTTGTGTTTTCGCTTCGCAAAAACTCGTTCCGACGCCGCCGAAACTCAAACTTGCTTTTTCTCCCGATGGTCGCAAAAGGTAATCAACAGATTTTGTCAACGAATGAAAGAGGTAGAAAGCATGGAGCAACAGTCACACAAATCCAAAGGCGGAAGGCCGCCCAAAAAGGTCAAACGAAACGCGCAGCTGATGGTCCGGCTTTCAGAGACCGAGCGGTTTTTGATCGAGTCCAAAGCCAGCGATGCAGGCCTTCGGCCAAGTACCTGGCTGAGGCAAGCGGCTAAGAAAGCCAGGGTTGTTGCGCGGCTTTCAGCAGAGGAAGCAGGTTTCATCAGAATGTTGGCTGGCTTGGCCAATAACCTAAATCAGCTACTCAGGTTTACAAATATGCAGGGGCTGCTGTACGAGACAAAAAAAGCCACACAGCTTCTATCAGACATTGATCATTTACTCAAAAGACTAACCAGCGATGATCGGTAAGATAGTGATAGGATCAAGTTTCAGTGGGGCAGTCAGGTATGTCATGCAGAAAGAGCAGGCTATCGTGCTTCATGGAGAAGGGGTCAGGACCCAGGATGTAAAATCAGCTATCCATGACTTCAATGCCCAACGCCAAATGAATCCCGAGCTGGGCAAGGCTGTCGGCCACCTGGTGTTGAGTTGGAGTGCGTTCGACAAGGATAAGCTCTTACAAAAGATCATGGTCGAAAGGGCGGCTGAATATATGGCTAAGATGAAAATCCAAAACACCCAATATTTGGTTGTTGAACATCGCGATACCAACCAGCCTCACATTCATATTATCTACAACCGGGTTGATAATGCTGGCAAATCGATCTCCGACCGGTTCCAGAAGCGAATGAATCAGAAGGTTTGCAAGGAGATGACTTTGGAACATGGCTACTACATGGGCAAAGGAAAAACGCTGGTTAACCAAGCGAAGCTTAAAGGGATTGATAAAACGCGTTATGAGCTGGCAGATCAGATCAAGATGGCAAGCAGATCCGCCATGAATTGGAAACAATTCGAAGGTATGCTTTCATCGAGCGGAATTGTCCTCATCTACAAATACAAGTCCGGTACCGATCAGATTGAAGGTATCAGCTTCCAGAAGGATGGAACGGTGTTGAAGGGCTCAAAAATGGACCGAAGCATGAGCTTTCTGGCACTTGATGGAAAGCTGCGGGAAAATTTTCAACAACAGATGTCGATTAGGCGTCGGATGTGGGAGCGTGGGACACCACCACCGACGCAAGAAAAAATGCCATCTCACCGATATGGTTTGCCAAACTACAAGGAAGAAAACTTGCTGAAAGACTTGATGGATCCGATAAATCAATATGACACTGTTAATCCGGAGCTTAAAAGAAATCACAAACGCAAAAAATCGAGAGGACTACATTTATGAAAGATATCGAAGATAAACTGGATGAGTTCGAGCAGATCCTAGCTATACTGGTAAAAAAGATTTCAATGTTGGAAAGCTTATTGATTGATCCGAAAGTCCCGGTCGATGATTTAGCCCGTCAAATGCTGGCAGACATTCAAGCAAGCTTGGCAAAAGTGCCCTCGGGGAACATGATGCTTTCTGAGCTAATAGGTATTCGAAAGCGCCTTGATGCGTTATCGCATACTCTGGAAAATCCTAAGCCAGTTACATTCGATTGGAAGGCTAAAAGTTACTTCATTTCCTTAGCGGTTCTACTTTCTACTACCGCCGCTTCGATTGCGACGGTTAGATGTTCGAATGAGGAAATTGAACAGGCGAGCCGAACTGCGGTGAGATATGAAGTGGCTCAGCAATTATCTCCCCGTTTAACGGGTATGATCGATCAAGCCTTCGACCAAACAACGGAACCCTCAGTAGATTCGCTTCGGCACGCCTGGGAGTTGCTGGAAACAAATTCGCACAAGCCTGAAAGTAGCAAGCGGAAAAGGCGATGAAGGAAGTACGGTTTAACGTCCATAACTGCAATACACTGTAATTAGATTACATGCACCACTAAACTGTATCGTTTAAGGCCGGTTTTCGCGAAAAAACTACCTGGATGCAATTCATGCCGCGGAGTACGGAAAAACGACCGGATTAATGTTACGCAATAACAAATAGATAATATCTATATCTAGCGCAAAAAAGCCTGATCATCTTGACCAGACTTCGAACTCCTTGCTTTGAATTGCTTAACTGTATTCAGTAGCGCTAGCCAGGGAAGGCAGTATTGCCTGTCAATGTACCTTTGCTTGATTTCCAAACCCGGCAACTTCTACTTTCCGTCCTATTGCTGTATCATACCACCAGCTGTAATAGTAGCGCCTCTTTCAAAATCAGAATATACATGCCAGTAACGGATCTGAGTGACAACAAACTTGGTAAAGGATATCATGTAAAATTGAGGATGCAGTCTATCCGGGAGGCTGGGTTCAGGCAAACCCAGATAGCAAACGACAACTTTTCATGAATCAGCGCTATTCATTTACGCAGTTCTCATGCAGTTGTTTTCGTATTCAATTGCTACGAAAAGACCTGAATGCATCTCTCAGGTCATCAACATATAGCTCCGGTTGTTCCATTGCTGCGAAATGTCCGCCTTTTGGCATTTCCTTGAAACGAACCACATTATAACCACGTTTAGCTACTGATATGGGTGCATGGGTAAAGGCGAAATCGTAAGGATATTTAGATATCATTGTGGGAACGCTGACATAGCCTGGCCAGGATGATTTCATCTCTGTCATTGCTCCACGATAATACCAGAAGCTGCCGTCAATGCCATTGTCATTGATGATATAAAGCATAATGTCAGTTAACAGGCGGTCTTTTGATATCACCACATCCAGATTGCCTTTGTTATCCGACCAGGACCAGAATTTTTCAGCAATCCATGCGGCTGTTCCCAGCGGACTATCGTTGAGCGCTACTGCCGGCATCATCGGTTTTCGAGCTTGCATCCGCCAATAGTCCATGCTCGCCGTTCTGAAATCGTCACCTGCCTTGAAATAGGCCTTTTCTTCTGCTGTTTGTTCTTTTTCAGGAACAGGTACACCAGGGAAGAAATTCAGATGGATACCTTTTACATTTTCCGGGTAATTGTACCCCAACAAAATAGTAGCACCTGCTCCCCAGTCACCGCCCTGTGCGTAATAGCTCTTATATCCAATCACTTCGGTCACCAGCTTATTCCATAAACGGGCGGTGGTAATTCCGTTAACCGGTTTATTAGGCATGGAGGAAAATCCGAAGCCAGGCAATGCAGGGATGATCAGTGTAAAGGCGTCTTCCGCTTTGCCGCCATATTTGGAAGGATGGGTAAGCGGGCCGATAACATCAAAAAATTCAAAGGTTGAACCCGGCCAGCCGTGGGTTATGACCAATGGCAAAGGATTTTTACCTTCCCCTTTTATAAAATAGAACTGAATATCCATGTCTTCTACATGCGCTTTATAAAGCGGGTAACTATTCAGCAGCTTTTCCTGCTTGCGCCAGTCATATTTTTTTATCCAATAATCCTGAAGTCCGGCAAGCCATTTCATGTCCATACCCGTTTCCCAATTGGATTCTGCACCCTCCGAAGCAGGCATTTGCTTCGGTATCCGTCCACTTTTAACCCGTTCCATAACAGAATCCAGCCTGGCCTGCGATACTTTTATTTCGAAAGGTTTGACTAGTTCAGGGTGAGCAAAATCAGCCTTGCTGACTACATTTTGGGCCGATAAAACAGCCGCTGAGAAGTTCAGTATCATGGTTATTAAAAGGAGCTTTTTCATAATGATCATTTTTAGAAGAAAAATAAGCGGTTCGGAAGCGATTGCCTCCGTATTACCAGGTGGATCAGGCAGTGTACTTTGCCAACCATTTAGCTTTGGTGGCTGCCCTTGCATCAATGAATTCCTGATCGGTTCCTTCGGCAATGGGGTCCAGGGGGAAGCGTAATGGACGGGTCCCATCCTGCATACTCACCAGTTTCAGGATACCGTCTGCAATAGTCTGAGGATCCATGTTGTACTGTGCCATCTTTCCGAACAGCGCGGTACCGATGGCGTTGAATTTCTCTGTCGCTGCTTCGCCGTAGGCGGTGGTGATTTTCGGCTTATCCGAATGCACGCCGGCCTTTGATCCGTTGGTCATTTCAGTAGGATAAACACCCGGTTGAATGGTGACATTCTCTATATTATATTCCGCCAGTTCATCCTGTAAGCCTTCCGATATAGATTCAACGCCGAATTTAGAGGCCAGATACGGCACCATAAATGGCAGGGTATGGCCGCTTGCACCAGAAGTGATATTGATGATGAGGCCTTTCCGAGCCTCGCGCATGGCGGGCAGCACTCCCTGGTAAGTCCTGACTACGCCATAAAAATTAACTTCAAACATTTCTTTGATCTGATCGATGCTATAGGCTTCTAAAAGGCCAAATCCTGTTACTCCTGCGTTATTGATCAATACATCGATACGGCCGTATTTCGCGAACACCCCGGCAAAGGCCTTTTTAACCGACTCATCCTTTGTCACATCAATTTCTACAACATCAACGTGGGGTAATGCTGATAGATCCTTTGCAGGTCCTGCATTTTTCCCGGCGATGTCACGCATGCCCGCAATTACCCTATAACCCGCATTTGATAAAGTGATGGTCGTCAGTTTACCAAATCCTGTACTTGTTCCTGTAATGAAAATTATCTTTTCCATGATCTTATTTTTTTGTTTTTGAATGCCCAAAATTGCATTTATGCGGACAGTCCCACATTGATGTATGATAAAAAGGAGCATTGATAAATGTCAATAAGAAGCGCCGGATATGGCATCTAAAATGTGGGTTGATTAAAGATCCATCGATTTCATTTAACAGAAACTTAGCAAAATGAACGCCACAACAAAATAGAAAAGGACACCACAACAAAACGTAATGGCTAAATAAGGAGGAGATTTGCTTTATAAATAGAAAAGCAATGGAAACAAGAAAAAATGAAACAGTATTGGTTACCGGAGGATCTGGCTTTGTAGGAAGTTACTGCATTATACAATTACTCAGGGAAGGGTATAAGGTCAGAACCACCATCCGGTCATTAGATAAAGTAGACACATTAAAGGAAACACTGTTTGCCGGCAATGCCGAAAACATGCAAAACCTTACTTTTTTTGCGGCTAACCTCACAAGCGATGAGGGCTGGGATCAGGCTGTGGCTGGATGTGATTACATCCTTCATGTGGCTTCCCCGTTTCCGGCGGGAGAACCCAAAGACGAGAATGAGGTCATCATACCTGCACGGGACGGCGCTTTACGGGTGTTGCGCGCAGCGCAAGCTGCAAAGGTTAAGCGGGTGGTATTAACCTCATCATTTGCCGCAATCGGTTATTCCATTAATCCGAAGAACCACGTTTTCACCGAGGCAGATTGGACTGACCCCAATATAGCATTACCAGCCTATATTAAATCTAAGACGATCGCAGAACGCGCTGCCTGGGATTTTATGGATAATAGCGCCGGTGATATGGATTTAGTTGTCATAAATCCCGTTGGGATCTTTGGTCCTGTTTTAGGAAAAACTTTTAGCAGTTCTATCGGCATGATCGTGCAGTTACTTTCAGGAAAGATGCCCGGGACACCGCAACTATCGTTCGGCATTGTGGATGTCCGTGATGTAGCTGATATCCATATCAAAGCAATGAAAAATCCTTCGGCTAGCGGCCAGCGGTTTCTGGCAACATCAGATGGATTTATGTCATTTCCTGGTATTGCCAAACTATTAAAAGCTGACAGGAATTTACCTGTTGACAAAGTACCATCCAAAGTTTTACCGAACTGGCTGGTAAAAGTAAGCGCATGGTTCAAGCCGGAATTGAAAACTATTGTCCCGCAGTTGGGCGTGGTGAAAACATTGTCAAATGCAAAAGCGAGATCTGTTTTGAACTGGGCCCCACGTGCCAAAGAAACCACGATTATAGAGACGGCAGAAAGTCTTGTTAAATTTAAGGTAGTATAATTAACATTATTATATTCTTCGACGTTTGACTTGATAAATCTCTCATTATGATATCTGCTCATGAACAGCCCCAGATACTGATTTCCTGTTACTACAAGAAATCAATGACCGGAGAGGATATAGTAAACCGGCATGCTTTTGCTTATCAGATTACAGGAAGCCTGACCGTTCAGGATGGACGAGAGAAGGTGACCTTTCAGCCGGGAGACTTTCGCTTCAATGTTCGTAACAGATTAGCTAAATTTGTTAAGCAACCTGGTGAAAGTGAGCCCTTCAGCTCGCTTTCCCTGCAATTTGATGAAGAAACATTACGGGAATTCGCCGATGAGCACCATCTGATCGCAGAAGCGACATCTTATGTTCCGCCCTCGTTCCAACTCCAAAAACATCCGCTTCTTGAGAATTTTGTAGATTCGCTGCAGCATTCACTTCCATACTTCGGCTACGAAAACAGTGATTTGATGAAAATAAAATTGAAGGAGGCTTTGGTTGTTCTCCTGAAAGTGCAGCCTGAATTGAAAAACATACTTTTCAATTTTCAAACTCCTGGCAAGATCAACCTTAAGGCATTCATGGAGCGGAATTTCCGCTTTAATTTAAGCCTGGCACGGTTTGCCTATCTCACTGGGAGAAGTATATCGACCTTCAAACGCGATTTTTTAGAGGAGTTTTCGATGACACCGGCAAAATGGCTGCAGCAGAAAAGATTAGATGAAGCTTATTATCTGTTGAAAGAAGAGAACTTTAAAACCACCGATGTATACACAGAAGTAGGATTTGAAGACCTTTCCCACTTTTCTTTTGTGTTCAAAAAGCATTTCGGGGTTAACCCTTCTAGTATCTCCTTAGCTAATTCTAGGTTTTAAAATTTCGCTATACAAAATCATAGAACCAATCGCTATGATGATTTCGATACTCTTTGCGACCAGACTGCACCCAGGCAAGTATAATATCAATTCCCACTATTACCATCAGCGACCAGGTCATTCAGCCTTTACGCTTTCCGGGATCAGATCCTGGTACAACCCAATTACTGTTTCATTACTCAAAAGCAAGTGGCAATAAATAAATGCATTACTAATCATTTCGATGTTGCCCAGTAGTTTAGCTCCTGAATTTTGCATCAGTAATATCATCTCACCCAGACTTTCGACGTTATATCCAATAACTACATTTGTGTTTTTAAATAAGTATTCAGGATAGCATGATCCGGGTCCGTAGAACTCCATTATTGTTCCATCCTTCATTCTGTAAACCGCCAAACCAGGGTCAATCGGTATTCTTTTTAGTTTCAGCCCATTGGACAATAGTACCTTAAACATGTCACCATCGGCAGTACCCGTTTTAACCGTGATCCGATTTATCGTTTTAGTCTCTTTCATGTCATTCAGTTTATTTAAACAAAGATTGGCCGGTCAGTTAAACTATAAGCCAAGGTCGGCTACTCCGGGCAAGCAAAATTGAATGATTAAAAGCATTTGAAAATTGACATAAAATAAAATAGCACTTGATTTATATCAAGTGCTATCAATTTAGGCAGAAGAATTTCAGCGTTTAGCGATCTGTTTTCTGACCCTGCTTAATGTTTCTGCGGTAATGCCTAAATAAGATGCGATCATGCTTTGCGGAACACGCATATTTAAATGAGGAAATTTTTCCAGAAGGCTTAAGTATTTTTCCTCAGCGGTCAGGCTGATGAATGTATGGATTCTGTTTTGAGCAACGAGGAAGCTTTTTTGTAATATGGCATTGATCATATTGTTGAACGCAGGTACCTCAAAACACAACTGGTCAAATTTTTCCTTGCTGATCAGCGCCACTTCCGAATCTTCTATCGCGTCAATATTATAAATTGAAGGCAGACCAGTCTGAATGCTTTCCCGGTCGCCAATCCACCAGTTTTCTATGGCGAAATTTAAGATATGTTCGCCCCCCTTATCATCTACCGTATAGGTGCGCAAACATCCCTTGGTAACAAATGCATGGTTCTTGGTGACATCGCCCTCCTGACTGAGATACTGTCTTTTTCTCACTTTTTTTATAACTGCCGCTGCGACAACTAGATCCAGTTCCTCTGCCGTGTAGTTGCCTTTTCCTTGTAGATATGTTTTAAAAACCTCGATCACTGGTAATCTATTGTGGTGTTAAGTATACGGACTAAATATAATGAAGAAATATTAATCTGATGATACTATACCTCAATACACGCTAACTGCAGCACCAAGCTATATTGAAATCAAACCGATCATTGGATATCAAGAAAATGGAAACACCGGGAATTGATATAAATCAATCTTATTTCTTACGATAGGTCAATGGACGTGGCCGATGAACAAGCCATTTTTGCAGTGTCAAAATAACATAAACATTTAAAATCAGAGACATGAAAACTGCAAAGGAATTATTGCTGAACTATCTGGAAAACGCAGGAAACCCTGATTTTCAGATCGAACTATTCGCCGACGACGCTGTATTTGAACTGCCTTACCTGGCAAGCCTTGGTATACCCGCGCGATGGGAAGGCCGAGAAGTATTATACAACTTCTTAAGTAATCTGCCAAAGACATTCCCCGGATTCAAATTTAAAAACATTCAGATCCATATTGACACACCTGATCAAGCTTTTGGTGAGTATGAGGCCACAGGTGTTATTGCGTCAAACGGCAAAGATTACGCGCAGCACTATATGGGCCGTGTCATGGCGGAAAATGGTAAAATCAAATTGATTCGCGAAGCCTTGAATATGGTGCCGGTTGTCAGAGACATTAAAGGTATTGTTATAAACTAATGATGAATAAAAGCCTCCCGCAAGTAGGGTTAATAATCCCTTAATGCTGGAGGTTTAACGTTCATTGACGACTACATATTAAAACACTTATGATCAGAATCTTGCGGTTTTACTTTCGTAAGTTTATCGTTTTGCCAATCTGAACACCCTCACTGTATCCGGTGTTCACCATGAAAGAATTTCGGATCAAAAACGTCAATTCGGAAACAACCTTCCTCGATCTGGAAACATCCCAAAGCTTTTTGCAGCCCAACTTTGCATGATCAAAATATCAGACAAGATCATGCAAAAAACAATTTTCGTTACCGGGGCTTCATCAGGATTAGGAAAAGCCACCGCCAAATTATTTCAAAACAAAGGTTGGAAGGTCATCGCAACCATGCGTAACCCTGCATCGGAAACAGAGTTGAATCAACTCGACAACATTACGTTGCTTCCTCTCGATGTGACAAACCCATTACAAATCAAAGAGACCGTGAGTCAAGCACTTGCCCTGGGCGATATCGATGTGGTATTTAACAATGCGGGTTATGGTCTAATGGGTCCATTGGAAGCATTAACAGATGACCAGATCCTTAAAGAAATCAACACCAATTTATTGGGCGTGATCCGCGTCACACAAGCTTTTATCCCCGCTTAGCACTTTATGCCAGACGCGAGGAAATTGGCCAGCTGGCAACTATGCGTGAGATCAAACAATTATTTATCGGATAAATTTGCAACCATGCAGCTTATAGAATCCATTTCCGAATTTCACCGTTTGCTTTCGCTCCCGGCCCCGTTACACCCGCTCGTGAGTGTAATCAATGTTAAGGATGTAAAGCCTTTGGACAGTCATATCTGGGCCAAATTTTCTGCCAATTTCTATTCCGTTTCAATCAAACATGATGTGAAGGTCAAAGTGAAATATGGTCAGCAATACTATGATTTCGACAAAGGCGTCATGAGCTTTTCTTCTCCCAAACAGGTGCAAGCCGTCGAACTCGATGATTTAAATTCGCTGATCCAGGATTGTGGTAGCGGTTGGATGCTTTTGTTTCATCCTGATTTTTTATACGGGCATGCACTGGGCACCACCATCAAAAGCTATGGATACTTTTCATACGAATTCAATGAGGCCCTGCATCTCTCAGAGAAGGAAGAACAAACCCTCGCCGAGATCTTCACCAAAATTGAAAGTGAATACCAATTCATCGACGCCCACACGCAGAACATCATTTTGACGCAGATCGAGTTGTTGCTGCAATACTGTGACCGGTTCTACCAAAGACAATTCATCACCCGCAAAAAAGCGAGCAATGCACTATTGGTCCAGTTCGAGAGGATCGTAAACAAATATTTCGATTCCCAGACGGCCATAGACCGCGGTTTGCCGTCTCTGGAAGATATTGCCTCCCAGCTAAACATCTCGCCCAGATACATGAGTGATATGCTGCGCACATTAACGGGCCAGAGCGCCCAGCAGCACATACAGGAAGTGATTATTGAAAAGGCAAAAGAAAAGCTTTCGACCACCACCCTCTCCGTTGCCGAGATAGCCTACGAACTGGGGTTCGAGCGGCCTCAGTCCTTTAATAAGTTATTTAAAAATAAAACCAACCGGACACCGCTGGAATTTAGGGCAAGTTTTAATTAAACATATCTCAGTCAGTTGAGCTGACTTACAATCAAAATTTTCATGGAAAAGTGGACTACAGATAATATCCGGGATCTGTCCGGGAAGACTATGCTTGTTACCGGAGCCAATTCGGGGATTGGATTTGAAACCAGTTTAGCATTAGCCCAGAAGGGTGCTCATGTGATTATGGCTTGCCGTGATCAGAGAAAAGCAGATGAAGCAAAAGAGCAGGTAATCCGCATGGTACCGGATGCCCGGATTACGCTTATGAGCCTGGATCTGGCTGATCTGGATTCTGTCAGAAAATGCGCGGAAGCTATTTTACAGACCAACGATCAGCTACATGTGCTCATCAACAATGCCGGGGTGATGGCCACGCCTTACTCTAAAACAAAGCAAGGGTTTGAAATGCAGATCGGCACCAACTATTTTGGGCACTATGCTTTGACAGGCCTGCTCTTACCGCTCGTGCAAGCAACGCCAGGTTCGCGGATCGTCTCACTTTCAAGCCTGGGTGCTAATTTTGGAAAGCTTGATCTTGAAGACATCATGAGTGAGCGTAAGAAATACAAAACCTATGATGCTTACAGCCAGGCAAAGCTGGCCAACCTGATTTTTGCATTGGAACTGGCCCGAAAGTTGGAGGCGTCCCAGTCTGAAACCATTTCCATTGCAGTGCATCCGGGCGGCTCACCCACCAATTTGCAGCGAACGAGCGGCTTTTTGATGGCCAAGATCATTACACCACTGCTTTCTCAATCTGCCGACAAAGCCGCTTTACCCTCCCTGCTTGCAGCGACGGATTTTTCCGCAACCAACGGCAGTTACTGGGGACCAGCAGGATTTATGAAGCTTAAAGGTTATCCTGGCCCTGCTGCAATCCCAAATCAAGTAAAAGACTTAGCGGCAGCCAGCAAGTTATGGCAGCTGGGAGAAAAGTTGACCGGGGTTAAATATCCATTTTATGTCAGGATGTGACTAGTTGGGATAAAGCAGCCTTTGAAAATTATCACTAAGCTGAACGCTACAACAAAGTAAAATTGAACTTCACAACAAAGCTGCCCCTCCTCATATAGCTGAAATTTGCATCAGAATCTAAAAGAAAATACAATGAACAATCAAACAGTGTTAGTAACCGGGGGAACCGGATTTGTGGGGATCCACACGATTTTACAACTTTTGCAGCAAGGATATAAAGTAAAAACGACGCTTCGGACATTGTCAAAAACGCAAAATATCGTTGACGCATTGAAAGAAGCAGGACTTGCCGATTTGTCAAGATTATCTTTTTTTGAAGCAGACCTTACTAGCGATAATGGCTGGAATGAAGCCGTCAGAGGTTGCGACTATGTCTTGCATGTTGCCTCCCCTTTTCCACTCGCAGAACCCGAAGATGAGAATGATCTCATTATTCCTGCCCGCGACGGCTCGCTCAGAGTCTTGAAGGCGGCCAGAAATGCGGGCGTCAAAAGGGTGGTTCTTACTTCATCGTTTGCAGCGATCGGCTATGGCGTGGATCGCAATGGACATATTTTCGACGAAAACGATTGGACTGACAAAAGTGCCGCGATCCCAGCTTACATTAAATCCAAAACAGTTGCAGAGGAAGCCGCCTGGGACTTTATTAGAAATCAGGGCGAAGGCATGGAGCTGGTAGTTATCAATCCTGTAGGAATTTTTGGTCCTATCATCGGCGGCATCTATCCTGCTTCCTATGAGGGGGTGATCCAAGCAATCCTGGATGGTAACATTAAAGAAAATCCGCCTTTTACATTCGGTGTAGTAGATGTACGCGATGTGGCAGACATCCATATCAAAGCAATGCTCCTACCCCAGGCTGCCGGGCAACGTTTTTTGGCTACGTCGGAAGGAGCAGTGAGTTTTTATGATGTTGCCGAATTAATCAAAAAACAGCGTCCCAAAAGCGCATCTTTGATTGCCGACCTGCAACCAACAGCAGCAGAAGCCTACACTAAAATGTCGAACAAAAAAGCCGTAGAAACTTTTGCCTGGCATCCGCGCAGTAAGGAAGAAGCGATTTTGGCAAGTGTGGACAGTCGGCCGAAGTGATTAAATTTGAGGAAAAATTGTTATTGGATAGTGGAAATTAACAAAATACACTCCTGCCATCTGGGTCCCGAAATTTCTCCGGAATACTTCATACCCGAGCACTATTTCATGTTTCTCTTAAAGGGTTCTATGAAGGCGTACGATGGCAACAAACGCTACTCGGTGCAACCGGGCGACTATTTTGTCGCCCGGAAAAACCATTTGATCCATTACACCAAGTTCAAGGAAGATGATCAGTTTGAAAAAATTATCATAACCCTGGACGAGCCATTTTTGAGACGGTTTTTGGAGCGGCATCCTTATGCTTACCAACCATCGGAGTATTCCGATTCCTTTTTATTTGTAAAAGAGAACAATTTATTGAAGCACTACATCCAATCTTTGGAGCCTTATTATCTGGGCAGCTTGGAACTGGATGAGACTTTTGCGGATTTAAAACGGGAGGAGTTATTGCTGATTTTGCTCAAATCCCAGCCTGGGCTTGCCAATATTTTCTTCAGTTTCGGAATACCGGATAAAATCGACCTGGAAGAATTCATGAACAGGAATTTTCGCTTCAATATCAGTATCCAGCGGTTTGCATTTCTGACAGGAAGAAGCGAGTCATCCTTTAAACGTGATTTCCAAAAGACTTTTGGAATGACACCAGGAAACTGGTTAAAAAAGAAAAGGTTAGATGAAGCCTATTTTCAAATCACCCAGTATCATCAGCGGCCTAGCGATGTTTATCTAGAACTTGGCTTCGAAGATCTATCTCATTTTTCCTATGTTTTTAAGAAACAGTTTGGAAAAGCACCCTCACAATTGACTTTCTAGCCGCATACATTCTTTGCAAGATTTGTGTGTACAGTTAAAGGTCCATTACATTGAGTATATTGAACTCTGATAGTTGTTATTTAGCTCCAAGCCTATATCTGCCGTTGCCGTCCAAATTACATTTAAACCACCGTATAATCGAACACCGGGTGAGTTAGTTGATCAAATAATTCGATTTTAGATGCCCCGTTTTAGGGAGGTCAAACTCTAAAAAATGACAAAATCAGTTCAACCGGAATCAGAAAAACTCAATGAACCTGACAAAAAATGTTCGACCTATGTTCGACCTAAGAAAAAAGCCACTCACAATTTTCATTGTAAGTGGCTGATAATCAATGTCGGGATGACAAGATTCGAACTTGCGACCCCTAGCACCCCATGCTAGTGCGCTACCGGGCTGCGCTACATCCCGTATTCTTTCGGGTTGCAAATGTAATGATCTTTTTAAGTTGAGTCAATTTTTCTCAGGAAACCTGCACGATTTGTCAGAAAAATATTCGTGAAACCTTGTGGATGATCTGATATTTGCGCGGCTGTTTTTTTCAAGATTGTCTGCTCAGCTGCAAATTTCCCCATTTTCGGAGCTACTCAAGTCAAGGGTCAGTGGGATGGCAAACGATTTGAGCGACGTCAATGCCTGACGAGCAAGCTGGATAATATAAAAAAAACCGGTCTTAAAAAGGCCGGTTTTTAAATAGACACTATTCTTAAATTGTTTCTTGCTGCCAGTTTGGATTCACCTGCTCAGGTTTTTCCTTTCTGAACCACTTATCCCTGATGCGCTCATTGACGTAATACATGCAAGGCACCATGACTAGTGTGAGTATGGTCGAGAAGGTCAATCCGAAAATGATCGTCCAGGCAAGTATATTCCAGAAAACGGAGCTTGGTCCCCCTATAATCAGGTGTGGTTCGAGATCGCGGAACAGACCAACGAAATCGACCGTGATGCCCAACGCCAGCGGAACAAGCCCGAGTACGGCGGCCGAGGCCGTCAGCAATACCGGGGTCAGACGGATCGCGCCCCCCTCGATGATCGCTTCACGCATGGGATACCCCCTTCCCCTGAGTTCTTCGATGAACTCAATGAGCAGGATACCGTTCTTTACCACTATACCTGCCAGGGCAATAATACCCACACCCGACATGATAATAGAGAAGTCTTTATGGAAGATCACAAAACCAAGCAACACCCCGATCAGCGAAAGAACAATGGTGAAGAAGATAATGAACGGTTTCACTACGGAGTTGAATTGGGTTGCCAGGATCAGGTAGATCAGCAAAATTGCTGCGCCGAATGCGGTGCCGAGAAATGACATCGACTCGTTCTGTTCTTCCTGCTCACCACCCATTTTAATAATATATCCGTTTGGCACCTGCATATCCGCAATCACAGTTTCGATCTGCGCTACAATCTCGTTGGCATTATACCCAGGCAAAACATCCGAACCCAGGGTTACAATCCTCGATTGATCCTGCCGGTTGATCTGGCTGAACGTGGTTGAATAGTGAATGTTGGCGACAGACGTGATGGGTACCTGACGTAAAGCACCGCCCATCACCATGTCACGGTATACCACATTCAGGCTCAGTAATTTTTCTATCTGCTCCCGGTCGTCTTTTTGCAGGCGGACCATGATCGGGTACTCGTCCTTATCGTCCCTGAATTTGGATACTTCCAGGCCAAACAATGCAGTTCTGACCGCTAATGCAACCTGTTGCGAGCTGATACCTTCGCGCTGTGCTTTTTCACGGTCAATGTCGATCACAATTTCAGGTTTATTAGTTACCAGGTCGGAGCGGAGTTGGTCGATACCTTCGATACCCGAATCCTGCACTTTCTGCAGCACATCTTTTTCCAGTTTTTGAAGAATAGCGAAATCATCTCCTGAAATCTCAATGGAGATCGGTTTACCGGTTGGCGGACCTACTGCTTCTCGTTCTACCGAAATTTCAGCGCCCGGGATACCCTTTACGGCTTCACGGATTTTGCGTAAAATAACATCTGATGAGCGGCCGCCCCTTTCTGTTCCGTAGACGAAGGCTACCGTCACTTTGGATTTGTGCGGGGTTGCCGAGCGGTCGGGATTATAAGGGTCACCGGCATTTTTACCAACATTGGCAATCACCGAGTTCACCATATCCATCGCTTTTTCTTTTTCCAAAACATCGAAAACCCGTTTTTCAATGATCTTGGTCACAGAGTCAGTCACTTTGGCATCGGTACCGATCGGCATTTTGGTATAGACATACACATAATCAGGGTCGCCGCTTGGGAAGAACAATACTTTTGGCTGAGCGATGCCTGTAATGATGAACGTCGCTACTAGCAAGACAAGCATGGAAACGATCGCGATAACGGGCCTCCAGCCTCTTAGTAACCAGTCGATCAGCTTACGGTAATTGTTTTTCAGCGCCGGCAATAGGCGGTCCTGGAATGGGACCAGGATTCTTGGTGTCAGAATATAATGATTGAAAATCCAGAGTACGAGGATGAAAACCACGAAGTTGCCAATACCGCGATCGATCAGGTAGCCCAGTATGGCTGCTACTGTTAAAATGATCAATGGCCGGCGGATTCCTTTGAAGCTGGTATCGTGTGCTTCTTTCTCATCGTCATGACGGCCCATGAATGATACCGCAAAAACCGGGTTCATTACATACGCCACAAAAAGCGAGGCCCCTAATGTGATGATCAATGTGAGCGGCATGAACTTCATGAATTCACCTACAATACCGGACCAGAAAAGCAGGGGAAAAAACGGCGCAATGGTGGTTAACGTACCAGAGAGTACGGGGAGAAACACCTCGCCGGCAGCTGCTTTTACTGCTTGCTGGATCGTCCAGTCCTTGTGCTGGTTAAAAAGCCTGTGCGTGTTCTCGATTACCACAATCGCATCATCCACGACCAGACCGATACCGAGCAGGAAGGCGAAAAGGACAATGGTATTCAAAGTAAACTCGGTTCCTACCATCGGCCCGATGATGGGCATCATTACAAAGGCCACAAGTGCCGACAGTGGCACGGACAAGCCTACGAAGATCGCATCCCGGACCCCCATGAAGAACATGAGTACCATGACCACGAAGATAAAGCCGAGTACGACGGTGTTGATCAGGTCATGCAGATCTGCACGTGTCTGGATAGACGAGTCGGCAGTAATTTTGATGTCCAGTCCGGAGGGAAATCTGTTCTCCTTATAATTGGCAATCACATCTTCGATTTTATCAGCCGCTTCTACCAGGTTTTCTCCCGAACGTTTGATCACGTTCAAGGTGATAACCGATTTATTGGCCAGCCGGGCAAAATCCTGCTGCTCTTCAAAATCGTCTATGACATCGGCGACGTCACCCAGGCGGACGGTCGCGCCGGTTGAAGTACGGATGCGGATATTTGCCATGTCGGCCACATTGGTATATTCACCTTTTACACGTAGTGTCCGGCGCACACCTTCTACATTGAGCTCGCCGCCGGATACGTTGATGTTTTCACCCTGTAATGCAGTTTGCACATCGTAAAATGACAAGCCTGTCGATTTCATGCGATCCAGGTTTACATTGATCTGGATCTCGCGGTTCAACGCACCTAAAATATCTACCCTGGTAATTTCGGGCAATGCTTCAATTCCATCCTGCAAATCTTCGGCGTACTGTTTTAGTTGTTTCAGTGAGTAGTTGCCGGCAATGTTGACGTTCATGATCGGGAATTCCGAGAAGTTAACATCCTGTGCGGTAGGACCAGAATCGAGGTTTTGGGGTAAATCCGTTTTTGCCTTATCGATGGCGTCCCGCACCCTTTGCAATGCGACTTCCACTGCAACGTCTGGTGTAAATTCGACCAGGATTACAGACACATCCTGCAATGCATTGGATTTGATCTTTTTTACCCCGTTCAACGACTTAAGTTGTTTTTCGATGGGCTTGTTGATCGTGTTTTCAATATCGGCAGGAGCTGTTCCGAAGTAAACTGTATTGATATAGATCTGCGGGATTTTGATATCCGGGAATTGTTCTTTTGGCAGGTTGTTGTAAACCATAAACCCGGCTAACGTAATGATAAACGTAAAGATGTAGATCGTCGTCCGGTTCTCTACGCACCAGTTGGTGAAGCCAAGGGTTTTATATTCATCAAATTTCATAACGCTAATTTTGAATGAGTGACCGGGTCGCCGGTGCGATGACTGAATGAGCGAATTGAAAATCAGTCCAATTCGTGACTATAAATGACCTCTTAACAGGTCACCACCCGTTTTTTAATAGCTGATAGGCTGGCCGTCGGACACCTCCTGGTAACCCAGTGTGATCAGCTGATCTCCTGCCGACAATCCGGAAAGTATTTCGACTTTGCCATTGTAGCTCAAACCGGTTTTTACTTCTTTAGCTTTGGCCACCTTTTTATTGCCTTCTGTAACCGCTACGTATACGATATGGCCTTTTTCCGTGCTTTGTACAAAGTTCTGGTCGATCGCCAATGCGTTTTTACTGGTGGCATCGTTGATCTGGACATTGGCCATCATATTCGGCTTAATGTCTTTGTCTGAAGGAAGGTTAGCTTCGATGGTGAAAGTTCTGGAAAGCGGGTCAACTGCCGTACTCACGAAAGATACCCGTGCTTTGAACTCTTTTTTCAGGTCGGGGAATTTGACGATCACTTCGTCACCTTTCTTAACGCTGGCCGCATACGTATCGGAAACTTTCGCCAGTACTTTCAGATTGCTCAGGTTAACAATCCGCACAACGCCGACGCCGGGAGAAGCCATTTCGCCGACTTTCACATTCACCATATCCACTACACCGGCCATAGGAGAGACGATGTTGGTTTGGGAAAGTTGGGTATTCAATGTGCTCAACCTCCTTTCCAATGATTCTTTGTTATTCTTAGCCTGGATAAACTGTATCTCGGTGCCAATCTTCTGGTCCCAAAGGTTTTTCTGCTTTTCGTATAGCGTATTGGCCAGGCTCAATTGCGTTTTCAATTCCTCGATGGATTCCGTCAGGATGCTGTTATCAACTTTTCCAATGAGGCCTCCGGCTTTCACGAAGTCGCCCTCCTTGACATACATCGCTACCACGGCGCCGCCCGATTTCGGGGTTACCATGACGTTGTTTTTTGCGTCCACTGTTCCCTGAAGCTCCACATAATGGCGAAAGGTTTCTGAATCGAGCGTATCGATGGATACTGGCTTGACTTTGGCCTCGGACACTCTGTTAGGTTCAAGTTTGCTGATCTCAATTTCGAGCGCTTTGATTTTTTTCTCGTTTTCGACCTGCGCTGCTTTCAGTTCAGCCAGTTCTGCTTTTTTACCTTCTACTCCTTCTTTTTTCTCCCCGCCGCAGGAAGTGAGCAAGGTGGCAAGGACTGCGATGAGCAAAATATTTTTTTTCATGGTATTAGTAAGTAGCTGGTTCAAATTTTGTTATTGGCGTTAAGATTAATTTTGAGTTTCGATATAAAGCTCTCCTCTTGCTTTGCTCAAATCCACTTTGGCGATCATCAGGTCGTAAAGTGCGGTAAAGTAATTGGTTTGAGCTTCCTTGAAGGATGATTCTGCATTAATCACTTCTATGTTGGAACCTACACCTTCTTTGTATTTGATCTTGGAGACCCGGACAATTTCCTGTGCAAGATCCAGATTGCGTTTCTGTGTTTCCAATGTGGCAAATGCATTTTTGATGTTTATGCTGGCCTGATTACTCTCCAGATCTATCGATTGTTTCAGCAAAGTCTGGTTATTCTTGACCTTGTCGATCGCTATTTTCTTTTGCTCTATCTGGTATCTCTTAGAGAACCCGTCAAAGATCGGCACATTGAGTGTGATCGATAAAACGGAGTTGTTGAACCATTTCGACCCAAATAAGTCACTGAAGCTATCGCGACCATTGTTATGTCCGTAACCTACAGAAGCGGACAAACTGGGCAGATAACCAGCCCGTACATTCCGGAGGTCCAGCCCGGCCAGTTTTTCCTGGGTATTCAGTAAGGAAAACTCGATCCGATTTTCATAGGATACGCCTGCCCGGCTGCTGAGCGTTCTGAGAGAATCAATGTTTACTGCATTGATGTCGTCGGTTAGTCTGATCGGTTCGTCAGCAGGCATTGCCATTTGATATTTAAGAAGCGCATAACTCAGATCAATGAGATTCTGTACTTTTTGGCGTTCTGTCTGCAGATTGTTGATCTGGACTTCGATGCGATTAACATCCAGAAGCTCCACGAAACCGTTGGCGTTCATGGCTTTTGTTTCGCGCATGAGCGAATCAACCCTGCCAATGTTAAGATCGAGTAGTTTTGCACGCTCCTCGGCTACCTGTGCTGAATAGTAAGCCTTGGTTACCGCTTCGGCGACAGATATTTTTGAAGAGGTGATGTTTTTCTGAGCCAGTTCGCGGTAAGTGGCAGCGGCTTTCAGCCCAATAAAATAAGAACCATTGAAGATCAGCTGGTTCAATGTTGCCGAAGCAGATCCTTGGTATTGAACACCGAATTTCAGAGCTACCGGTGGCGCGTCGGCAGGGGCAGTTGGATCGGCGAAGGTGGCCGGTAAAAAGAAACGCTGGATGATCAGGTTGTCAGTAAACGTAAAATTGCCGTTTACCTGGGGTAATCCGGCAGCCCTTATTTCTCCAATCCTGGCTTCTGCTGAGACAGCATCCAGTTGCGAATTTTTGACGTTCAGGTTATGCTTAATAGCATAGTCTACAGCTTGCTTCAGTGTGAAGCCGCCTTCTTGTGCCCGTAGTGGAACGAAGCTAAATAACATCGCCAGCAAAAACAGACTGCCGCGAATGACCTGGTTATTTTTCATGGAAATTGATTTCAATTGCTGATTTATCTTTTATGGTGTTGTAGTATTCAAATCCTTTTTCCGAAAGGACACCCCTCAGAAAATGTAACAGGAACTGCATTTGAACGCGCATCGTCTCGAATTTCTTTGCAGGGAACAGCGTGGGGTCAAACGCCATCACGACCTGCTCGACCCGGAGTATACAAAGTACTTCAATATCGATGTCCGGACGATAGAGGCCTAGTTCAATTCCTTTCACCAGATTATCGCGGATGCTCCTGATGATGTATTCATGCTTATAAGTTTGAAACAGTTCCCAGGCAGCCGGGTAATACTTCTTCAGGTCGTACAGCAGGGTTGGGTTCATGTTGGCAAGCGTATCCCGCATCTGGGTAGAGGCGTACATCATCTGTTCAATTGGATTGGAGGCCTGCTCGTCCAATTTTTCCATCTCACATTTCTGCGACATAATCTCTTGTTCGATTACCAGTGCCAGAATTGCTTCTTTGTCAGAATAGTGTTGGTAAATGGTCCTTTTTGATATACCCAAATCTTTGGCAATATCATCCATTGTGACGCTTTTGATCCCATAGCGCCAAAACAGATTACATGCTGATTTTATAATTCGATCTTTCACATGGCAAATTTGAAATATTCGAATGGCAAAAACTAAGAAAACTCTGAAAATTTTTATAGTTTTCTAATGCTTTTTTAATCTGAGGCTGCAAAAGTAAAAACAAAAGTCTGATAATCGTCTTCAAATGGTTGATATTTAGCTGATTAATATTTTACATCAACAGAAATTTTCCATTTTTTTAATGGTTTGAGAATAGAATTGAGTTAATGTTTGAAATTGACATGAAATATAAAATTGTAAAATAGCAAGAATTAATATATCGAGAGCATAGTGCTGAATGATTATTTTTGTAACCTATAAGGTACTTTTAGCTTATTTAAGAGCCTAAATGTAGAAAGAGATTAAAAGGAGTCGCAACCAAAAAATTATCAGGCGGATTATTTGAGGTATGAACTTGTGAAAACAACAGATAAATCTATCTTAACAGGGAATGATTTAGTAACAAACCACGTTTGGAAATGACGCATATTGTGCTCAAATTTCGGGTCTTTTCGTTCCTATCATAACTTATATTCACTAATTGCTATCGAGACAAACAAATCAATGAAAAGCAGCTACATTGACCTGATTCAGCAGACGTTTGAGTTTCCTACCATGGAATTTAATGTTGATAATAATGAATTGCTGTTCAACAATGTACCATTGATGGATATCATCAAAGAACATGGTACTCCTCTGAAACTGAATTATTTGCCTAAAATAGGGGAGCATATTTACAACGCGAACATGTTTTTTCGCAATGCTTTCAAAAGGCACAATTACAAAGGGACATACACTTATTGCTATTGTACGAAGTCTTCCCATTTCAGCTTTGTGCTGGAAGAAGCTTTGAAACATAACATACATATAGAGACTTCGTCGGCATTCGATATTCCTATTCTTCGAGAATTGTACCGTCGTGGCAAGGTTACCAAAAACACGTTTATCCTTGCCAATGGTTACAAACTCCCAAAATACACCCAATACCTGAGCGAGCTGATCAACGAGGGCTTTAATGTGATCCCGATCCTGGACAACCTGAAGGAGATCGAGTCTTACGAGCAACAGGTAACTGCCGATGTGGTTAATTTTGGGATGCGTATTGCGACGGACGAAGAACCTAATTTCGCTTTTTATACCTCTCGTCTGGGTATCCGGTACAACGACGTGCAGCAGCTTTACAAAGAGAAGATTGAGTCTAATCCGCGTTTCAAGCTAAAAATGCTGCATTTCTTTATCAATACAGGTATCAAAGATAGCGCGTACTACTGGAGTGAGCTTACCCGGTTTATGTTCAAATACTGCGAAATGCAGAAGATCTGCCCAGAACTGGATTCTATCGATATTGGAGGCGGGTTGCCTATTCAGACGTCACTGCAATCCAATTATGATTATCAGCAAATGATCGACGAGATCATTGAAAATATTCAATGGATCTGTAACAAGAACAATGTCCCGGTGCCCCACATTTTTACTGAATTCGGCAGCTATACGGTTGGAGAAAGTGGCGCGGTTATTTACGAGATTATCGACAAGAAATTGCAGAACGACAAGGAGTTATGGTATATGATCAATGGATCGTTTATCACGCAGCTCCCCGATTCCTGGGGTATGAACCAGAAATACATCATGCTTCCGATCAATAACTGGGATAGTCCGTACCAGAAAGTGAACCTTGGAGGGCTGACTTGCGATTCACAGGATTTCTACAATAGCGAAATGCATAGTGCAGATTTGTATATGCCTATTTTTGAGGAAGATACAGAAAAGCAATATATCGGGTTTTTCCATACAGGTGCCTATCAGGAATCGCTTGGCGGATATGGCGGCATTCAGCATTGCCTGATCCCTGCCCCAAAGCATGTTTTGGTGGAGAGGGATGAAGAGGGTCATATTACTACACGTGTTTTTGCCGAGGAGCAAAATAGCGATTCAATGCTGAGGATCCTTGGTTTTAAGGACGAACCTTTCACAACTTCTGTGAGCAAAACAGAGAAAGGCAGCGGCGAACGTATCGAATCTGAAGAGGAACTGGCCGAAACAAAAATTTGACCTCTCTTATAAAGTTCTTTGAATGAGTTCGTTGTTAGTCAGAATGAAATACTCATTCAAAGAATTTTTTATATTTTTGCGGTGACAAAATCTTATACGAACAGGAAAATGAAAAAGATCTTACTTCTTCTTGCGGTTTGCGGAACATTAGCGGCTGCTTCATGCACCAAGCATGCCTGCCCTGCATATGGCTCGGTTCAAAAACCAGCATCGCAGCCAGGCCCCTCATCCAGGGCTTAATTTTTAACTATTCAATATTATTCTCGCAGCTTCAGATAGGTTAGGTGCGGAATAGTCCCCTTCTGATCTTTCGTTTTCCGGAACGATTTGAATTGTTCTGACCCCCGCTTTTTTCCCCGCCTGCATATCTCTGTCCCTATCCCCTACCATCCAGGACTTGCCAGGATCGATGTTATACTTCGCTATTGCCTTTTCCAGCATGAGCGAGCCAGGTTTTCTTGAAAGGGAAAGACCCGAGTTTTGGGGATGGTAAGGAGAGAAATAGAGGTCGTCCAGCGAGTTATCGGAGGCTTTCTGCATTTCCTCATGAATCGCGTAAACCTGTTCTTCGGTATACAAACCTTTGGCAATGCCAGCCTGATTGGTAATTACAATCAATAAATATCCCGCCCGCTTTAACGATTTCAACGCTTCGGGCACACCTTCCGGGATAATGAGGTCTTCCAGATTATACACATAATCAGGGCAATCTTCATTGAGCACGCCGTCCCTGTCCAGAAAAACGCATTTTGTTTTCGGTAAAATCATAAATGGGGTACTAACAGGAGAATTCTTTGACCGAATCAATAAAACAGCGCACTTTGTCAGGATCTGTATCCGGATACACGCCATGTCCGAGATTGGCAATGTACCGTTGTGTTCCGAATTGTTGAAGCATTTTTTTGACTTCAACCCGGATCTGGTCATAAGAAGCATACAACACGCATGGATCGAGGTTTCCCTGTAATGTCTTATCGGGGATTAGCATTCGCGACTCTGAAATATCCATATTCCAGTCCAGACCTACTACTGAGCAACTTAGCTCGCCGATTTCCTGTCGGGCAAAAAACGCGCCTTTGGCAAAAACAGTAACCGGAACCTCAATGATGGCGTCACAGATCTGCTTGATGTAGGGCAATGAAAAAATACGATATTGTTCGGGGGATAAGATACCCGCCCAGGAATCGAATAGCTGTACGAGGTCTGCACCCGCTGCGATCTGGGCCTTCAGATAGGCGATGGTGCTGTCCGTTATTTTCTGCAGCAATTGATGCGAGAATTCGGCATCTGCATACAAATGTCTTTTAGCGACCGAAAAGGTCTTGGATCCTTTTCCTTCTGTCATGTAGCAGAAAATGGTAAAAGGAGCCCCGGCAAACCCGATCAAAGGCACTCTGTCTTCGAGACCTTGTTTCGTGAGTTTAATTGCATCGAGCACATATTTGAGATCCGTCTCAGGCTCGGCAATATGCAATTTTGCAAGATCATCGATGGTATGCACGGTACTGGGGAAAACCGGGCCGCGCTGCTCGATCATTTCATAAGGTAAACCCATCGCTTCGGGAATAACCAATATGTCCGAGAAGATTATGGCGGCATCCACGCCCAGGATATCCACCGGCTGCAACGTGACTTCCGCGGCCATTTCAGGCGTGGTAGCCAGCGCTATGAAACTTCCGGCTTTTTCTCTGACAGCCCTGTATTCGGCCAGAATCCGTCCGGCCTGGCGCATCATCCATACAGGCGTGCGCTCCGTTTTTTCACCCTTTGCCGCACGTAATAGAAGGTCATTTTTCAAGTTCATGCGGCAAAGGTATGGAGAAAGTATATATCAAAACCTAAAATTCAACCCGATCAGGAAGTTTGTTCCTGCTTGTGGAAAGTAGAAATTTTCCTGGGTCAGGGCGCCTCCGGCAAAGTAGCCGTAAGTGTAGCCGTTGGATTCGTATTTCTCGTTCAATATATTGTTAGCCAGTAAGTTGAAAACAATTTCCTTGGCCCAGGCTGGTTTGATGGTCCATGAAAGGCGTAGATCGTTGGTAAAATAGGCATCCAATTTACGGCTTTCGGTTGAGGTATTGTCCAGGTATTGTTTGCCGACATATTTGGAAAGAAGAGCTAGCTCCAGGTTTTTTCTGACCACAAAAGTGAACTGGCTTCCTGCGATTACGTTGGGAGAAAACGAAATATCCGATTTGCCGTGATTAACGGTGTTGTAGCCGCCATCATCATAATTCACGATGTATTCGGTGAAATTGTCGATTTTGTTTTGGCTAAAAGTGGCATTGACGTTCCATTTCAGGAATTTATTAAATACCGTAGCTCCTTCCAGCTCAATACCGGTACGATAGCTTTTGGGGACATTTACCCGGACGGAACTTCCTACGTCGTTGATTTGACCAGTCAGTACCAGTTGATTCTTGTAGCTCATCAGATAGTAATTCGCTGATAAAGCCCACCTGCCGGTTTGCGTTCTGAAACCCGCCTCCACATTGTGCATCCTTTCGCTTTTGGGGAACAAGCCAGCCGTTGAAGAGGTGAAATCGTCACGGTTGGGCTCGCGGTTGCCCATGCTGTACGATGCATACGCCGAGCTTCTGTCTGAGAGTTTGTAAGTAAGCCCGGCTTTGGGGTTCACAAAGTTGTAAGACTGGTCGTAGGCCAACTGAACCAAATCATTATCGATTCCGGAGATATGATGACTTACATTCCGGTATTGCAGATCAGCAAAGGCATTGAGCTTATCGGTGAATTGGTAATACAGTTTTCCATATAAGTTGAAATCCTTTTTAATTCCTTTTCCATAGTAATACTGGTGGTCGTTTTCAATATCACCAGCATTCCGGGCCCAGATAATCCTACCATAATGATCTCCATCGTACTTATTCCAGCCACCGCCAATGCTGGCTGTAAGCTTTTTGAAACTATTAAAGTCCAATGAAAATGTGGACCCATAAAAGTAATTATCCAGCCAGCGGCGGCGTATGATATCCGTTTGGCCCAGGGTGTCTTTGCCGATCACCACATTCGGCAGATTGTAATTTGAATAGCTATCCCCGGCGCGGTATTGTTCATAATAGCCCAGGCCGCGTACCAGGAAACCATTGAGGTTAAAAGTCCATTGATCGCTCAAATTGTGAGACGAAACGACCTGGTAGTGATCCTGCCGATAGTTGTCGACCTCATTTTTGTAAGTGTAGGAATTGTAAGTCCGGTTGTTGGAATTGATAAGGTTTTCGGCGTCTTTTTCACCGAGACCATTGCGGTCAATATAGGCGAGAATCCCTTCGCGGTCACCCCTCCGCTTTGCTTCGGGCACTCCGTTCCAGGATTGATAGGTACGTTCTTTTCCGGAAAATACATTGACGCGAACAAAGCTTTTCTTACCAAAATAGCCTCCTGACAAATAATAAGAATGCAGTTCCGATGATGCACGGTCCACATATCCGTCGGAGGAAACGCGGGATAGTCGCGCGTCAAAAGTGAACTTATCTTTAATCAATCCGGAGCCAAGCTTGATGGTATTTTTGAAGGTATTAAAAGACCCGTATGAGTTATTTAACTCGGCATAGGCTTCTTGCCTGAAAGCATTGGTGTTGATATTGACAGTCGCGCCGAATGCGCCCGAGCCATTTGTGGAAGTTCCTACACCGCGCTGAATCTGGATGCTGCTCACTGAAGAAGCAAAGTCGGGCATGTTGACCCAGAATACGCCCTGGCTTTCGGCATCGTTGTAGGGAATGCCATTGACGGTCACATTGATGCGTGTAGCGTCGGAGCCGCGAATGCGTATCCCCGTGTAACCCACGCCACCTCCGGCGTCGCTCGTGCTTACCAGCGAGGGTGTAAAATTGAGCAGTACCGGCAAATCCTGTCCCAGGTTCTGCTTGTCAATGGCCGCGGCAGTAATATTGGAATAGGCCATCCCGGTTTTGTCATTCACCCGGGTTGCATTAATAATCACTTCATCAGCCTGGAAAGTGCTTTTTGTCAGTTTGATTTCCAGTGTGTTTGTTGAAGAAATTTCAACTTTTGTGGTCTGATAACCGATGTAAGAGACGTCCAGTGCAGCGATATTTTCCGAAATATTTCTCAGGATAAACTTTCCTTCCTGATCGGAATTGGTACCTCGCACTTCGCCGGCTTTTACGGAAGCACCAGGTAATGGTTTGCCGTCTTCGGCGTCAACGATCCGTCCGGAAACGGTTTTTTGGGCAATAACAGGAGTCAGCAGGATGCTGCAAAGCAGCATGAGCAGATAGGCAGTAACGTTTCGCATTGCGATAAAATGTTACAACAGGCAGGGGCCACCTATCTTGGGTTGAATAAAAATTTAAGTTTGGTCAGCCAAATAACTTTCGGCCTTCTCTTCCTACGCCGGCATTACCCGGATCAGGTTTATGGGTATGATCTCAGCCCGTTTGGTAGGGCACCCCTTGAGATTATGCTGCAAAGCTACGTCAGAATCGGCGATTATTGCAATCAAAATGATAGTTATTGTTCGCGACCCGGCGAAATGGCTGGATTTTGACTCATGTGAGAAATTGAAATGATAATAATCCTTTTGTCGGAATCATCGACAAGGAAATGAATCATGAAAGGAAAGACATCAACAATTGCAGTGTGGACTTTTGAATATCTCACGGTATAAATTTCCGGATTGGACGAGATTTTTTGACTTTGCTTCTTACTGAATTAACAAATCGTTTTCCGAGGCCAGGTTGTTGTTCAGTATACCAGATCGCGGCTGCCTGATATCGTTTTTTGCGGAGGATAAAATTACAGGCTTATATGTCATAGCTCCTCCTCAATTTCATTCATAGAAGAATTGAAATCAAGAAGTTGAGTAGAATCGTTTTTGTAATTTTCCAATCTGATTAGAACCAGATCTTTATGCCATAGGGGAGTATCACCGGTTTCTTCCGGTTCAATATCCTGATATTTATTTTTCAGTTCGTTCCATTCTTGAATGGGAATGTAAACGCCTTTGCTGTCGGAGATTTATTGCAATTGCATGACAATGCCTGCTTAGTCATTACAAATATAATCTTTTGGCCCGAGCAAAACAGAACGCTAAAATCAGTCGCAGCTTTTCATTATTTTTACGTAACTCAATACGGTCTTTTAATACTCAATATCATAATGCCTAACTATACAGACACGATGGACGTAGGTGCTTCCCAGCAGGCAATGGAGCTGGAATACAGATATGGCGCCCACAATTATAAACCCATGCCTGTTGTGCTGGAAAGAGGTTCGGGTGTGTTTGTATGGGACCTGGAAGGAAAACAATATTTCGATTTCTTGTCTGCCTATAGTGCCGTAAGCCAGGGCCACTGCCATCCATATATCATCGACGCGATGACGCGGCAAGCCCAAAGGCTCACATTGACTTCCAGGGCATTTTACAATGACCGGCTGGGAGAATGCGAGAGATTTCTTTGCGACTATTTCGGGTATGATAAAGTTCTGATGATGAACTCAGGCGTGGAGGGCGGCGAAACCGCATTGAAGCTTACCCGGAAATGGGCATACAAAGTAAAGGGCATCCAGCCGGACCAGGCTAAGATGGTCTTCGCCTCCGGCAATTTTTGGGGAAGGACATTGGCTGCGATTTCGGCCTCCACAGATCCTTCCAGTACCAATGATTACGGGCCATTTCTTCCGGGTTTTACAATTGTTCCGTATGATGATTTGAATGCACTTGAAGATATCTTCAAAAGTGATGCCAACATTGCCGGTTTTATGGTTGAGCCCATCCAAGGAGAGGCGGGCGTGGTAGTTCCGAAAGAAGGGTATCTAAAGGGTGTAAGGGATCTGTGTACCCGATATCATGTGCTTTTTATAGCAGACGAAGTGCAAACCGGCATTGGACGTACCGGCAAACGTCTTGCATGTGACTGGGAAGGCGTAAAGCCGGATATCCTGGTTCTGGGAAAGGCTTTGTCAGGAGGCACAATGCCAGTTTCAGCAGCACTGGCAGACGATGAGATCATGCTGACCATCGCTCCGGGGGAGCATGGCTCCACATATGGCGGTAATCCGCTGGCATGTGCTGTTACCATTGCAGCCCTGGAGGTAGTAAAAGATGAAAAACTGGCAGAAAATGCCGAGCAAATGGGCCAGCTTTTCCGGAGCAGAATGCTTGAATTGAAGGGGCAATGCTCGCTGATCGAAATCGTCAGAGGAAAAGGACTTTTGAATGCCATTGTAATCAATGACAGTGAAGACAGTGCGACAGCCATGAACCTTTGTTACAAAATGATGGAAAAAGGCCTGCTTTGCAAGCCGACCCATGGCAATAAAATTCGCTTTGCACCGCCGCTGGTGATCAATGAAGAACAAATGAATGAGGCCTGTGATATTATTAAAGAGGTATTTCTTGAAATGAACAACACTCTATGAAACTGAGATTTTTCCTGCCTGTCATTTTGCTGGGAGCGTTACTGGTCTCCTGTAAAGATAAAACCGTAGATCCGGCCAATGAAACCGAGACAAACAAGTGGATTTACGACAATATGAAGTACTGGTATTACTGGAACGACCATATCACAGCTACACCAGATTATAACAAAGACCCTGCAAGTTTTTTCGAATCGCTGCTTTATAAATACGATCCTACTTTAAGGCCCGACGGCGACCGGTTTTCCTGGATCCAGGAAAGCGCCGATGAACTGCAGGCATCTCTGGCTGGTGAATCCAAAACACCGGGAATGGAATACAAGCTGGTGTACTACCCTACCGGGACCACCAATGTAATCGGTATTGTATTGTATGTGATACCCGATTCTCCCGCTGCCAAAGCCGGGTTTGTGCGTGGGGATATTTTCAGCAGTGTCAACGATCAGAAGCTGACGGGGACCAACTACAGCCAGCTTTTAAATTCCCAGGACAAAAAGACCTATACATTAGCCAAAATTGACAAAGACGGAGTTCTGGAAGAGGGAACTACCAAGAAAGAAGTGACGCCTATCGTTTTGCAGGAAGACCCGGTTTTCTTTGATACTGTTTTTACCTATGGGGCCAACAAAATCGGTTACATAGTGTATCATCAGTTTATCCCTGAACCTTACAAAACCAGTAACGGGCAGTTTGACAAGGAACTGGATGCTATTTTTACCTCGTTCAAAACGAATAATATAAATTCCCTTATCGTTGATCTGAGGTATAATCCCGGCGGGTATGTCAGTTCGGCCACAAACTTCGCCAGCCTGATTGCGAAAGCTACCGCTAATGATATTTTTTATTATAAAGAATACAATGACGAGGTAACCGAAACCAATCGCAAGAAATACGGGGATACCTTTTTCTACGACAAGTTCATTGTTAAAAGCCAGAACATCGGCTCAAATTTGAACCAATTGTTTTTTCTCGTTTCTTCCCGCTCGGCTTCTGCCAGTGAATTGCTGATCAACGGGTTAAAGCCTTACATGACAGTCAAACTGGTAGGTAGCAAAACAGTCGGGAAGAACGTAGGGTCCGTTACGTTGACCGGTGCGGATAAAGGGATCAAATGGGGGCTGCAGCCAATTGTTTCTAAATCATTAAATAAAGACCATCTTTCTGATTACAGCACCGGTTTTGTTCCTGACTATCCCGCCAGCGAAGGTGTAATTCTGTATCCATATGGAAACCCGAAGGACCCGCTGCTGGGAGAAGCCCTGTTTCAGATTACCGGTACGCGTGTTGCCAGACAGGGAAAAGGGGCGAGGGTTCTAAAGGAAGAGGAAGAGCAGGAAATCACGTCTTCGATTGTAAAAAAAGCAGGCGGCAGCAATATGTTTTACAAGTAATTACACAGTCAGAAAACCTTTTCCAATGGTGCAGGAACAGCCCGCCGCTGCTCGTGCACCATTTTTTATTGCTATTTTTACAAGCTTGCATCTGGCACTTCAAACCGAATAATGATTTATGAAGCTGGTTAATGATATGACTGTCTGGTTTTTAAAGCGGCGCTTTGAAAGGATAGAACAGTTTATGAAATATCCCGTAGAAACCCAGCAACGCATATTTTCCGAATTGATTGAGACTGCGCGCTATACCGAGTGGGGAAGCCGCTACAATTATGGTCAGATCAAGGCGATAAGGGAATTTCAGGAGCAGGTCCCTGTATCCACCTATGAAGACCTGTACCCCTATCTGGAGAGAGTGATGAAGGGCGAGCCAAATGTGCTCTGGCCGTCCCCGATTGAATGGTTTTCCAAGTCTTCCGGTACTACCAATGCCCGAAGCAAATTCCTCCCTGTTTCTCCTGAAGCACTGGAAGAATGCCATTATGAAGGTGGTAAGGACATGATGACGCTCCTCATCAATAATCGTCCGGATACCCGGGTTTTTGATGGAAAAGGCTTGTCGATTGGAGGTACTTTGCATGCAAATCCCTTTGATGATTATACTCAGGTTGGCGACGTTTCGGCGGTGATTATGCAAAATCTTCCCTCCTGGGCTGAGTTTATGAGGACGCCGCCGCTGGAAGTCGCATTGATGGACCACTGGGAGCATAAGCTGGAAAAGATGGCTTCCATTTGTTCCCAGGAAAATGTGACCAGCATCTTGGGTGTGCCCACCTGGACAATTGTTTTACTGGACCAGATACTGGAAAGGACAGGAAAGCAAAATATGCTGGAAGTATGGCCCGATTTTGAGGTTTTTGTTCACGGAGCGGTTTCTTTTGAACCCTACAGGGACCTGTTTATGACCAAATATTTTCCTTCAGATCAGGTCTTATATCTCGAAACTTATAGTGCGTCCGAGGGTTTTTTTGCTATTCAGGATGATGTGAAAAGGATTGGGGAAATGCTTCTCATGCTCGATTATGGCATTTTTTATGAGTTTATTCCCATGGACGAGGTCGGCAAAAAGCACCCGAAAGCATTGCTTTTGGAAGAAGTAGAGATCGGCAAAAACTATGCGATGGTCATCTCAACCAATGCGGGTTTATGGCGGTATTTGATTGGCGACACCGTGAAATTTACCTCAACTTATCCTTTCCGTATCAAGGTAAGTGGCCGTACCAAGCATTTCATCAATGCATTTGGAGAGGAAGTGATCGTGGAAAATGCAGATTACGCTATTAAAATGGCAGCCCAAAAAACGGGATCGCTGGTTGCAAATTACACTGCCGGGCCTGTTTATATGGGCGATGGCTCAAGAGGTCGGCATGAATGGATTATTGAATTCACCCAAATACCCGATGATTATAGTGAGTTTGAAAACGCGCTTGATGTCGCTCTTCGTGAAGTGAATTCGGACTACGACGCCAAAAGGTATAAGGATATGGCATTGCTGCCCCCGCTGATCCATTTTGTTCCTGAAGGGACTTTTTACTCCTGGATGGGAAAACTCCATAAACTCGGAGGCCAGAATAAGGTCCCAAGACTAAGTAATGACAGGCAGTACCTGGATGATTTGCTGGTGATGTTATAAGGCTGTTAGCTTTTAGTTTTTTTGCAAGATGCATTGCCTTGATCCGGACGCCTACCAAATGGAGCTATTGGCTAACAGCCAATAGCCAATAGCTACTACAATGATCCCCAAATATCTTAAAATAAGAGGCCTTTATTCTTATCAGACCGAACAGGAGATCGACTTTGATCCCTTGACCGATGCATCCCTATTCGGGATTTTTGGGGCCGTAGGCAGTGGTAAGTCGTCCATTTTAGAGGCAATCACTTTTGCTTTGTACGGGGATACCGAGCGATTGAACAAGTCGGGCGACGACCGGACTTACAATATGATGAACCTCCGATCGGATGATTTGCTGATTGATTTTGAGTGTATTGCAGGGAAAAATGGTGCCAGGTACAGGTTTACGGTGAAAGGAAAGCGCAATAGCAAGAATTTCAAGGAGGTCAAGACTTTTGAAAGAAAAGCATACATCTGGCAGGACGAGCGCTGGCTCCCGCTGTCGGAAAACGAATCTACGGAAAGTATCATTGGGCTGAGTTACGACAATTTCCGGCGGACTATCATCATTCCGCAAGGCAGGTTTCAGGAATTTATTGAGCTCAAAGATGCCGAGCGGACACGCATGATGAAGGAACTTTTCCAATTGGAGAAGTATGACCTCAGCCGTCAGGTAGGTTCTTTGGCCAAACAAAACGATCTGGCGTTGTCCAATGTGGACGGGCAGCTGATCGGCCTGGGCGAAGTGACACCGGAAATGATTGAGGCGGAGGAAAAATCACGAGAGGCGATCCGGGCGGAAATCAAGAAAGTAGCGGAAGAGCTATTGATGCAAACGACGCTCGAAAGTCATTTTCTGAAGCTCAGACAAACGGCTGAAAAAATCTCGGCACTCCGAAATCAATTGGAGATTCTGGAAAGCCAGCGACCGGCCATGAAGCTCCGGGAGGAAAGATTAACAGCCTTTGAAATTTGCTCGGTTCATTTTAAATCGGTTTTGGATCAGAAGAGGAACCTTACCAGTGCAGTCGCAAGAGATCAGGATTTGTATGACAAAAACCTGATCAGGACAAATGAATTGGCAGGGCTATTGGAAAAGCAAAAGGGGGTTCTGCTCCAGCTGAAACCGCAATATGAAAACCGGCAGGAGCTCCTGCATACCGCCGATGAACTGGGAAAAGTAATGCAGATCGTGGAAGGGGTGGCTGCTGCGGAGAAGAGGAAGGATGCCCTGAAAAGAGGAGAACAGCAACTGGCGGACAAAGAAGCTTCCATTGAAACACTGAAAAAGCAAAAGCTCCACCAAGAGCAGGAAAATGATTTGCTTAAAAGTAAATTGTCTGATATTCAAAAATTAAGTCAGGTAAAATCGTGGTTCGCAGGCTTAGATAGCCTTTCTGAAATCCGGCAAACGATTAAAAGTGAGGCCGAGGCCCTGCAAACCGAAATTGTGAAACTTCAACAGGAGCTGACCCAAAAGAAAGAGGAAATGAACCGGGGTTTCTCTCTTACACTTTCTGACATAAACCCGGAATCGTTTCAGAATGCTGTTCAGGAGTTTTTTCGGCTCAATGAACAAGAACAGAATGCCCTCAGTAAAGAAATTCTGCGTATCCACACGAAACTAGCCCTCCATCAATACGCGGGCAATTTGGAAGAAGGAGTTCCATGTCCGCTATGCGGCGCGGAACATCATCCGGCTGTCCTGCATGCTGATGATGCAATTTCAAAAGAGCTGGCGGTTTTTGAAAAGCGGGTATTGCAGCTTGATCACCGTGAAAAATCAGTGCGGCTTTTGCAGGCCCCGATCGAGAAGCTTTTTATTCAGATTGAAAATCTGGAAAAGCAAAAGGACGCTATTAAGCTTCGGTTTGCAGATGCTAAAGCCCGCCTTGCGCAGCACGATAAGGAATTTGTGTGGGAAGAGTTCGATAAAAATGATCGCGAAGGGTTTGAAAAGCATTTTGCTGAGACAAGTGGAATTCAATCACAGATCAAAGATGGAGAAACTGTGCTAAAAGCGATTTCCGCAAAAATGGATGTCGAATTACAGGAAAAAACAGAGAAGATCGAAAAGCCGCTGCAAGTTCTGCGCGATGATATACTGAAATTGGAAAACACGGTTACGACCTTGCAAAGCCAGTTGCAAAAAGTAAATTACGAGGACTTTAAGGGGGGTGGGGTGTCCGGAATTGCTGAGCAGATGATCACTTTAAAAGCGAAATTTGATGAGATAGTTCAATTGTTTGAACAGACGGAAAAGCAAGCCGAACAGCTTGAAAAGGAAAAAGATAGGTTATCGGGGAGTCAGACAACCTTGCTGAACGCACTGGAAGCGAATAAAAAAGGCCTTTCCGAAATACAACATGACATTGACGTAAAGCTCGCCGAATTTGGCCTTGGCCCGGAAAGTCACGTGGTCGAGATCCTGTCGGGGAACATTCAGATCGAGCAGGAAAGAAAGGTAATTTCTGATTTTAAGTTTGCATTGGACACGACGGTCAGGGATCTCACGAACTTGGCAAGCGAAAATGCGGAACAGCAATATGATGCTGAAAAGTACGAAGCAGTTATCAAAGCAAAAGAATCTTTGACAGCGGCCCTGCAAAGCTTGCAAAAAGAAGAAGGCGGCTTGGACAGATCATTGAAGAAAATGGCCGACGACCTGGCGAGAAAGTCCGTTTTGGTGAAAGAAAAAGAGCGCCTTGAGTTGCGCGAAGAGCATTTGGACAACCTTGCGAAACTTTTCCGTTCAAGCGGGTTTGTTGATTATGCTTCGAGTATCTATCTCCAAAATTTGATACAGGCGGCGAACCACCGTTTCCATCAGATGACGCATCAGCAGCTCCATCTTGAACTGGGTGAAGGTAACAGTTTTTGGGTGAGGGATTTACTGAATGGAGGACACATGCGGTTATTGAAAACGCTTTCGGGAGGACAGAAATTTCAGGCGGCATTGTCTCTCGCCCTGGCACTTGCGGACCACATTCACATTCGGAATAAATCAAAGCATAATTTCTTTTTTCTGGACGAGGGATTTGGGTCACTGGATAAAAATGCATTGCAAACGGTTTTTGATACATTGAAATCCCTGCGCAAAGAAAACCGGATTGTCGGGATTATCAGCCATGTGGAGGATTTGCAACAGGAAATCCAAACGTATTTGCGTATCACTGAAAGTGAAGAGGGCAGCCGGATCTTACCGAGCTGGAAATAGCATTTTCTTGCCGCTGGTGTTACCTGGCTTTTGCATAAAGCATTAAAACGTATATTTGAGATGCGATTTGGCTTCTGAGCGTTTATGATTTTAGAACACTTCTACAAAGCTTTCTTTTCTTGGATTGAGTTAAAATTGTCGGCAAAGGGCTGGTTGTGGAAGCTTACCCTTTTTTCCTTAGCACTTTCTCTTTTTCTCGCTTTCCCGCCCTACACGCTTCTTTTGGATTATCTGAGGGATGGTAACTCCCTCGACGCCTGGGTATTCGTCCGTAACCAGGGCCAGGATTTGCTTCATCCCAGGGATATGGCTTATGACGTAAGAAGAGAAAACATGATTTTCAGGTGGACTTTGCCTGTATTGTCGTTTCTTACCAGCCATAATGTGGTGCTTATCCTGCTTCTTCAGGCAATATTAGGCGTGTTGTTCCTCAAAAAAATAGGCGAATACATTTATGCGCTTTCTGAGGATAAAGTGCTCACTGCACTGTTTGTACTATCCCTTGCCAATACGTTCGTATGTGTCTGGACGTTTGCTGATATTCATGGATATGGTGATGGGTTTGCTTATTTCTTTCTGCTTTTAGCATTGCTCAGCAGAAATCCGTTTGTCATTTTGGTTTCTTTGCAGATTGCATTTTTCACCGACGAGAGAGCGGTTGTCGCCGGCGGTTATCTGATACTTTGGTGGATGGCGACCAAGGCTTATGCGCAAAAGGACTTTGGCTTATTATCTCTTCTGAAATCTGCTTTTACGGGTGAAAGCCTGGTGGTATGGATAGGCTGGGTGGTTTATTTTGGCGTGCGGTTTTATGTTCAAAAACACTACTTCCCCCATCACAGCTACTCCACGATAGGAACGCCGGTTCTCTTTGCCAATGCGCACCGGAATGGCCTTGGCAGCAGTATATGGGGAGCTTTTGAAGGGACGTGGCTGCTGATTCTCTCGGCGGCGCTTGTACTTTGGTTATCAAAGCATTACTGGCTTTTCGCCGCACTTGGTATTGGCTTTGCGGTGCTGGTTACCACCGGTATTTACGTCCATGACATCGACAGGGCGCTGGCTTATGGATTTCCGTTTATACTGACAGCAATGTATATACTTTTGAACTCAGCTTCCCGCCGGTCTCTCAAAATCATCCTCTTCTTCACAATGGTCGTATGCGTGTGCCATCCGCAGGTTTTTTACATGGGCTATAATAAAATCTTATGGCTTGAACCTCTGCCTGTTAAGGTATTCATGTATGTGGACAGGTTGATGCATTGGAATTTTTTTAGCTAAAACCTTCTTAACAATTCCATTTATTTTCATAACAAAAAGAATATTGGGTTGAACTGCCATATTATGATATAAAAAACTATTTGAGATAATGTGTTGATTATAAAATAATTAATCATTGCCGATGGATCAACCGATTTTTTATGTAAATAGGAGTTTTGTATTTTCAAGGGAAAATGCCGGTTCGGATAAATTTTTAGGATGGAAATTTCCGAAAGAAAGAACGCTGTAGTTTACCCCCTAACATAAGATTTTAAAACATGCCTCATTTAATTGAATTAGATACTTTTAACACGGATTCGGGCAATCTCACCGTGTTTGAAAAGATTATTCCGGGGACAATTAAACGTGTTTTTTATATATACGGCGCAGGAGAAACCCAGCGAGGAGGGCATCGGCACCACAAAACCTGGAACGCCTTGATCTGCATCCACGGAAGTTGCCGCATTTATTCTAATGACGGAACGAAGGAAGAATACTTTATTCTGGATAATCCCATATCCTGCCTGATCCTGGAACCGAAAGACTGGCATGTCATGGATCGCTTTTCGCAGGATGCTATACTTTTGGTACTATCCAATGAATACTATGACAAGGCGGATTATATCGATGAGCCTTACCTACTGAACCAGATTATTTCTCAATGATCCCATTTCTGGATTTGAAACAGGTCAATGCACCCTATCTGGAGGCCATTGAAAAGGCATCTGTTCGTGTTATTCAGTCAGGATGGTATGTTCTCGGAAACGAACTCAAAAATTTTGAAGAGTCCTTTGCAGACTACTGCGGCGCGGAACATTGTATTGGGGTAGCGAATGGTCTGGACGCAATTACCCTGATATTGAAGGCAATGGACCTCCCGGCAGGTAGCGAAGTGATTGTGCCTGCTAATACCTACATTGCCTCTGTGCTGCCGGTCAGCTATTTAGGATTGAAACCTGTTTTTGTCGAACCGGATCCTCGCACCATGCTTCTGGACCCCTCGCGGATCGAGCAGCAAATTACACCACTCACCCGCGCGATCATCACGGTGGATCTTTACGGAAGAAGCTGCGAAATGCAGCCAATTCTGGAAATCGCCCGACGCCATCATCTGAAAGTCATTACCGATGCCGCCCAATCGCACGGCGCGATTTATCAGGGGAAGAAAGCAGGCAGTCTGGCAGAGGCAACGGCTTTTAGTTTTTATCCCACCAAGAATCTTGGCGCATTGGGCGATGCTGGAGCCGTTACGACTTCCGACACCGAACTGGCGGAAAGGATCAGATATTTGAGGAACTATGGTTCCGTGATTCGTTATCAAAATGATTATCAAGGTGTAAACAGTCGTTTGGATGAAATACAGGCAGCTATCCTAAGTGTTAAATTGCCTTATCTTGACAGTGAAAATCACCGCAGACGCGAAATTGCCAAACGGTATCTGGTCGAGCTGAAAGTGCAGGACCTTATTCTGCCGCCGGCCGACCGCTGGAATGAGGACGCCTGGCATTTGTTTGTAGTCAGGCATCCCCGCAGATCAGAATTTATCGATTATTTGCATTCAAAAGGTATTCAGACCAATGTCCATTATCCGGTGCCCATTCACTTGCAAAAGGCTTATCAGGCATTCCGGCATTTGAGTTTGCCACTAACCGAAGAAATTCACGAGCAGGTGGTTAGCCTGCCGTTAAATCCGGTTCTTACTGACGAAGAAGTTGCGTATATTATTCAAACGGTTAATCAATTTGGTGATCAGGCATGAAGCTGTCAGTCGTAATTCCGGTTTATAATAGTGAAAAGACGATCAAGCCGCTGGTGGGGAAGCTGCAGCATACGCTGGCCGGGATCAGCTTTGAAATTGTATTAGTAAACGACGGGAGCCGGGACGGTTCCGAACGCGTGGGAAAACAATTGGCCGAAACCTACGCCAATGTTCGTTTTATCTCTTTACGTCGCAATTATGGAGAGTTCAATGCGGTAATGTGCGGACTTAACTGGGCTTGCGGAGACTATTGTGTGATGATCGACGACGATTTTCAAAATCCTCCGGAGGAAATTTTAAAACTGGTAGAAACGGCAGAAAGTGGGGATTATGACGTAGTTTATACCTATTACGCTAAAAAACAACATTCAGTAGGCCGAAATCTGGGCAGCAGGTTTGTGAACTGGCTCACCAGCTATCTGCTGAATAAGCCCAAAGACCTTTATTTGTCAAGCTTCAAATTGATCCGCAGAGAGGTAGTCGAGGAAATAATCAAATACCAAGGTCCCTATCCTTACATCGATGGCCTGGTTTTCAGGATTACACGCAATATCGGTACTGTGCAGGTGGCCCATTTGAAACGGGAAGAAGGGATCTCCAACTATACCTGGCAAAAGCTGATCTCCCTTTTTCTGAATATCCTTTTCTGCTATTCCTCGCTTCCTATCCGTTTCTTTATGCCTATCGGCCTGGGACTTTTTGGCCTGGGCTTCTGCCTCCTGTTTTTCCTGACGATTCATTGGATGATTGGTCCGGACCCAAAAGGCTGGCAGGTGGTCACTGCAACATTCATTTTTATCGGAGGAATACAATGCACCCTCCTGAGCGTGCTGGGTGAGTATATAGGCAAAAGTTTCATGGCTCAGAGCGGCCAGCCGCAGTATGTGATCAAGTATAACAGCGGGCAGGAAATATGATCGACAACCGGCTTGAATACCAGCGCATGTACGATGTAGAGCGGAAGCTCTGGTGGTATCAGGTCTTGCACGAAAAGGTTTTAAAGCAGATCAAAAAACAATTCGGAACTTCTGTAGCTGATCTGCGCATTTTGGACGCGGCATGCGGAACGGGCGGCTTGCTGACATTCTTGAAAGAAAATGGGTATCCCAATCTGACAGGCTTTGACTACTCTCAACACGCAATCGAATTCTCGAAAGAGCGTGGTCTTTTAGTTGGTTTCGGCGATCTGAGAAGGGTAGAAGATTACCGTCCTGGGGAAACGTTTGACGTCATATGCTGCAACGACGCCTTGTATTTTCTTACAGATGAGGAGATTGTAAATGCGTTGAGGGCTTTTAAAGCGCGATTGAATAAGGATGGTTTGCTGATCATCAATATCCATGCGTTTGAAGCATTTTCGGGCACGCATGACCTTGCAGTGGGAAGTCAGCGGAGATTTGAGTTGCGCCATTTCAAATCATACAGCAGTGCTGCCGGTTTAAAGATTGGTTACAGCACTTATTGGCCTTTTGCGCTTTCGATCCCCATTCTGGCGGTGCGTCAGTGGCAAAAATTCAGGATTAGAAGAGATGGGATCAACGCAGAAGATGTTGATTCGGATGTCAAATTTCCCGGAAATACGATCAATTTAGTGCTCAAAGCAATTGTGAAAACAGAGTCATTTTTACTTTCCAGTGCGCCTTTCGGCAGCTCACTGTTTATGACAATGAAACCCCTTTGAGGGAGACAATAGGTATTGTCACGTTATTTTTTCGAGAACCCGGAGTTGTTTACCTTTTCAAAAAGCGCTTTTGCTTTACTTAACCCCATTTCACCATTTGTCGCGAAATACAGGAACGTTTCCAGTTCGCCGCGGTGCATGGCCTGGTTCATATCGCCACTTTGCGATTTATGTGCCGCTTTCACCCAGTCTGCTACGATCATATAACTGTGCTTTTTATCCTCGCCGAAACTGTAAGACCGGTCAAAATCGAACACCGGTGCCGAGCTGCTGACATTTGTTTCGGGGTAACCCTCCAGGCCGGTAAATTTGATTTCGCTGTCCTTATTTCTTGACTGGCCTCCCAAAACAATGGGTTTGTTTATGCCCTTGAACCGCTGAACAGCCCTGATCGCGCTAATTGAAGCCGTTTTATGATGAGCATGCTGTCCTTCACTGGGGATCAGGCAAAATACAAAGTCATAATTCCCTTTTGCCAGGATCTGGTCGAGGCGTTTTTCGACATATTTAATGTCCCAGTTTTTGCCTTCGAGATAGGGTTTTTCATTGCGGTTGTAATAGTCATCCAGTTGGTCGAGAAAGAAAAAATTGCCGATACCCATAATCTCCCCGGAAGCCATGATTTCTTTTTTTCTGATCAATGGCAAATGTTTCCTGCCGATTACAGAATCAACCATATTCATCCCATAATAGCTGGAAGCTACCAATCCATTGTAACCACCGGAAGCATCGGTGATCAATGCAAGGTCTGCCGATCCTTTGAGTTCATGTGTGATTTTAAAAACAGTCACCGGGAACATGGTTTCATCGTCGGGGTGGGCCGTGACAATCAGGATCCTTGGACTTTGAGCAAAAACGGAAATTTGAACCAGGGAAAACAGAAGAAGATAAATGTTTTTCATATGGACATTTTCTTTGGGTGATTTGTTATCGGGATACCGGTTTTCGGGTTAAGGGTCATATAGATTCTGATACTTCTAAAATCAGTTAATTTCTTTGAATAATACTAAAAAATTATGGATTTACAATTAAAAGGAAAAACTGCCTTTATCAGCGGCTCGACGCAGGGAATTGGGTTTGCAATTGCGCAAAACCTGTTGAAAGAAGGCGTAGCGGTGATCATTAATGGAAGGTCGGAAAGCAAAATAGCCGAAGCTGTCAAAAGGCTGAAAGAGTCTTTCCCCGATGAAAACGTTTCAGGCATTGCAGCGGATTTCTCAAAAGTGGACGAAGTAAATGCATTGCTGGAAAAGCTGCCGGACGTTGATATACTGATCAACAACGCTGGTATTTTTGAGCCAAAGCCATTTGCTGAAATTACGGATGAAGAATGGTTTAAGTTCTTTGAAGTGAACGTGTTAAGTGGTGTACGTTTATCCCGCTACTTATTCCCTAAAATGCTCGCGAAAGACTGGGGCCGGGTTATTTTTATATCCAGTGAATCCGGGGTAAACATTCCCGAGGAAATGATTCACTACGGAACCACAAAAACTGCGCAACTTGCTATCAGCAGGGGTTTATCGGAACTGACAAAAGGGACCAACGTGACGGTTAATACGGTAATGCCCGGGCCGACGAAATCTGAAGGAGTGGCAGAATTTGTGAAGCAGCTGGGAGCAGCCAATAACACGTCGGCTGAGGAAGCAGAAAAGGACTTTTTCAGAACAGCAAGACCTACCTCATTGCTGCAGCGCTTTGCTTCCGTAGAAGAGATCGCTAATCTGGTCACTTACATTGCCAGCCCGCTTTCATCGGCAACCAATGGATCTGCTTTGAAGGTAGACGGAGGTGTGGCGAAGTTCATTATTTAAATTCAGTTTTTGGGAATAGTCTGGCCAGGATTATTCCCAAAAACATTCCGGTGAGGCTGGCAAGCAAACCATAAATCAGTGGAGGATATGCTGTTCCGAACAATACGCATAAAAGCCAGACAACCAGCCCTGATACCATCGATAAAATGCAGCCCACCTCGTTGGTTGCCTTCCAGTAAATGCCAGCTGCCAGCGGCACAAAAAGGGAGACTAGGCTGAATACGGATGACTCGGCAACAAGCTCGAAAATACTTTCTCGCGTGATAGCCAGGATAATACAAATGAATGTTATAGCAACAATCCCAATGCGGATAATGCGTAGCAACTGCTCATCATTCAGTTCAGGATTAAAGAATTTGAAAATATTCTCGCCCAGCACGGCAGCCGGGGCCATGATGGCACTGCTGGTGGTACTTAATATAGCCGACACCAACGCTCCGAAGAAAATGATCTGGAGAGGGAGATTCATATGTTTCAGGATCATATTCGGGATGATCATCTGACCTGTTTTTTCCACCTGGGGGTAAAGGTGATGGCCACAAAGCCCGATAAAAAGCGGCAGAAGCGCGACCGTAAGATACATAAGCGAAGAAAGTAATGTTGACTTCACTGCAACATCAGCAGATTTTGCTGACATCACCCTTTGAAAGACATCCTGCTGTGGAATGGAACCCAGCCCGACGGTAATCCAGGCTGCTAAATATTCGGCCGAGGCCTTCAGGGTGAATTCGGGGTAGAAACGAAAGAAGCCTTCCGGGGCAGTCTCGATAAGCGGTTTGAAACCGCCAACTTCTTGATATAAAACCACTGCAACGATTATCAGGCCTGCAATGATCATGATGGTCTGAAGAAAGTCGGTAATCGATACGGACCACATTCCGCCCCAAATCGTGTACATGATCACGACTATCGAACTGCTTAGAATGCAGGTCGTAAGAGACCAGCCTAGGATTACTTTAAGCACGAATCCCATGGCCAGTAACTGGGCGGCAATCCAGCTGAAATAGGAGGGAATGATCAAGACTGCAGACAGTAGCTCTGCATACCTTCCATACCTGATGCGAAAAAAGTCACAGAAGGTAATGATATTCATTTTATAAAACTTCCTGGCGAAGAACAGTCCAACGAGCAAGAGGCAAAGAGCAGCCCCGAAAGGATCTTCTATCACTCCAAGAAGGCCATTTTCTACAAATTCAATGGGAGCGCCCATGATTGTTTCGGAGCCAAACCACGTCGCAAAAGTCGCCGAAGCAGCCAGCGCCAAAGGAAGGCGCCGACCGGCAAGCAAAAAATCCTGCGTAGTAGAGATCCGTCGGGAAGCCCAAAGGCCGATACCTAGGTTAGCCAGGAAGTAGGCAAGGATGGAAAATGCAAGCATTTAGTGAATTCCTGTAGTGTTTGAACCTGCAATTAATTGAAACAAAACAGAAATAAAAAGCCGGGCTTTCATGTTGAAAGCCCGGCTGGATATGCGAATGGTGAATAATTATCTTGGACCGTAACTGCGGTTTCTATGACCGTAATGATTTCCGCGGTTGTATTGTTGCCTGTAATGGCGGTTGTCGTATCTGCTCGACCGGTACCGGTCTGCGTGTATGACCCTTCTGTGAGGTGGCCTTACAACCACTACCCTTGGCGGCGGCGCTACACGATATCCGTAACCATAACCCCCGGGCCGGTAACCGTAATCATATCCGGGGTTATAAGATGCCCTGTAAGTACAGGACGAAATGCTAATTGCTGCAATAATCGTAACGATAACCGACAGCAGGAACCTATTTGTTTTCACGGCTTTAGTTCGTTTTGTTATGTTGTTAAAACGATTGCCGGAGGTTAAAAGTGCCCCAAGGGCGTTTTGCAAAGGGGCGATGTGAGCATCCTGAGATAGTTATCCACACATGACAATACAGCTAAATGTGCGTTAAAATGCTGTAAATGCGGATAATAAGAAGTTGTTAACAGGTTATCCACATTGTCGCTGTGGATAACCTGTTAACAAATATTACCACTTGTTATTAAGCTTCCACATCGTAGATAAGCACCTTTTCCCAGAGATGGGCGCAGTCTTCAACAAATTTTTTGTGGAGCGGATGAACCTGATAAACATCATGGGCAGCTTCGTCTGCAAAGATCAGGATCTCTGCGAAATCGTAAGTTGCGTCGATAACCGGCCTGCGGGTAGAGGCCGGGGTACCGATGTAGGCAGTTTCGATGGATTCTATTGCTTCCAAAGATTTAATTCCGGCAAGCAAAGCACTTTTCGCCTCATCGTTGTCTTTTTCTTTCAGCCAAAAAAATACGTTATGTACAAACATTGGTGTTGGTTTATGGAGTTATTAATTGTTAAGGATTCAGTTGTGGCACTGGTTCTTCTTCGATAGGGTTGGTCATTGCGTTCAGATAGGCTTTTTCAAGCTTAAATGAGAATGTAGTCCCTTTGTCTGGTTTGGACATTACAGCAATTTTGGTGTTATGTGCGTTTAAAATGTGTTTTACGATCGCCAGTCCAAGCCCTGTGCCTCCAATTTCCTTGCTCCGGCTTTTATCCACTCGGTAAAACCTTTCAAATATACGGTTCAAATGCTCATGTGGGATACCAGGCCCATTATCCCTCACAGCGACTTCCACATATTTTTTGCCCTCATTGAAATGAACAATCACTTTCCCGCCTTCATTTCCATATTTAATTGCATTTTCAATCAGGTTCAGCATCACCTGTTCCATTCGGTCGGCGTCGGCCTTAACCCAAACTTCCGGCATATCGTCGGGCTTCACCTTCAGTGCAACACCTCTGTCCTGGGCGATGTTTTCCAGTCGGCTGAATATATTCGTTGTCATCAGCCGCATATCCATGGGCGTCAGGTTCATTTTTATGTCACCTGTTTCCATTTGAGATAAAACCAGCAGGTCTTTTACCAGAACATCCAGGCTATCCAGGTTCTTGGCGGCTTTTTTCAGAAAGCGTTCACGTACATTTTCGTCTTCCATGGCACCGTCCAGCAAGGTGTGGATAAAGCCCTGGGCAGCAAAAATGGGTGTCTTAAATTCATGGGAAACGTCGGCCAGAAATTCGCGTCGGAACAATTCCAGCTTTTTTAGCTCGTCAATTTCTTTTTGTTTTTTGGTCACATACACAAAAATCTCGTCGTTGATGGTCTTCATCGGGTTGGATTCCTGGATGAGTTTTTTGCGGGGAGTCATATTGAAATCCCGCATTTTGAGCTTATGAATGGTCCTGTACATTTTATTGACTTCCCGGAAAACCAAAATGTCTATTGTATAAAGAACCAGGAAAAAAGAAGAAATGAAGGAAGAAATGGCAGATACGAACAACATCCCTTTCGAAACACCTTCCACAAAAGCCAGGAAAGTCGTGGTAATCAGGGATATGAGGAATGCCAGGATAAAGGCAATAAATCGGGGACTCAGCGACATAATATCAACATTATTGCTATAAAGTTAACATTTCTGCCCCGAACAAAGCCCGGATTTTTTATTGGGCAGGGTTTCTTAATGGTTTGGTAATATTGAAGTGAAGGTCAGATATAGTCATTTCGACAGCACCTGACCTTCATTCGACCGGGGTGGAATTTAAGATGTCCTAAAACCCTCCACGGAATTTGTATGTACTTGAAACCTTATCAATGGCGACGATATATGCCGCAATGCGAAGGGAGATTTTATATTTCAATGAGACTTCGTAAACCTTGTCGAATGAATCCTTCATGATACGGTCGGTGCGTCGGTTGATGCGTTCAAGCGTCCACTTGTAGCCGATGCGGTTCTGGACCCATTCGAAGTAGGAAACGGTTACGCCACCTGCGTTGGCGAGGATATCCGGCACAACCATAATGCCTTTTTCATTGATAATATCGTCGGCTTTGGAAGAAGTGGGGCCATTGGCACCTTCCACGATCATCTTTGCCTGGATTCCCGAAACATTTTTGCGGGTGATCACGTCTTCTTTTGCGGCAGGGACCAATACATCCACCGGCAGCATGAGCAGTTCTTCGCCTGGAATTTGTTCGGCACCGGTAAATCCTTCGAGCGAACCGTTATTGCGATCGCGGTACGCTACCGCGGCCGCTACATCAATGCCTTTGCTATTGTAATAGGCACCTGAAATATCACTCAATGCATGGATAGCAACCCCGCGTTCGCGCAGAAGCAAAGCTGCGTGGGAGCCCACGTTGCCAAATCCCTGAACCGCCGCCGTAGCACGATAAGGGTTAATCCTAAGTTTTTCCATGCCCGATAAAGCAGATACCATCACACCCCGGCCGGTTGCTTCTGTCCTGCCCAGTGAACCGCCCAGTACCAGTGGCTTGCCGGTTACCACTGCCGGCACAGTCATGCCCTTTGATTTGGAATATTCATCCATTAACCAGGCCATTTCTCTTGGGCCGGTGCCCATATCAGGAGCAGGAATATCCTGGTCGGGGCCAAAAACGTCCAATAAGGCAGTCGTATAGGCCCGCATCAAACGCTCGATTTCCCCGGCAGACATTTCTCTGGGATTACAAGCTACCCCACCTTTTGCGCCACCGTAAGGGATGTCCACGACCGCGCATTTCCATGTCATCCAGGCTGCAAGTGCGCGTACTTCATCCAGGTTTACATCGGGATCAAAACGGATGCCTCCTTTGCTTGGGCCCAGAATGGTGGAGTGGATTACCCGGTAACCTTCAAATGTTCGGATCTCGCCAGAGTCCATTGTAACTGGCAGACCGACAATGACTTGCTTGCGCGGTACTTTTAATATATGATACATTTCTTCTGAAATTCCCAGAAGTTCAACGGCCTTGTCAAATCGCTGCATCATTGACTCCAATGGATTTTCTTTATCCTTGATCGGAGCCGGTTCTATATACGACATTGCTGATTAATTAAAGTATTGATAATAAGTATGTTAATGAATGTTCTATCTTCAATAACACAAACTTACTGTATTTGTTTCTATAAAAACAAAAAACTAAAATTTCTTGAAATAGTATAATAAATGTAAAAAAGTAGATTGTTCTATGTCATTCCAAAAGGCTGGAACGAACGGGCAGTGGTGTGGAAGAAACCCAAATATGATAGAAGGTTTCGCCAAATTCGTAGAATGTAGAAAATAGGAAATTTGGTGAATATTTTTTCAGTAAAATTGGATGAACCACATCCTCAGGAGCTCAATCCCAGTTCTTTCAGGAAGCCTTCCCGGTAATTGCTTCCGACTGGGATTTCGGTTTTACCTATAAAAAGCCGGTTACCTTCTATATGGTCAATCTTTGATTTATTGATAATAAAAGACCGGTGAACACGGACAAACATCGATTTGGGAAGTAAATCCTCAAACCCTGAAAAGGTCATGGATGGAAGAAGGGTATTCTGCGAAGTCACGATTTTGGTGTAATTGCCGCTGGCTTCCGCGTATAGCAAATCATGAAAAAGGATCTTGAAAATCTTTCCGTCGGTTTTGATGAAGATATAATTTTCTGCTTTTTGATCCGGATTTTCGAGGGCGGGATAGGAGAGGATCTGCAGGCGGTCCACTGCTTTGTCCACCGCAATAATGAAGCGTTCCAGGGAAAAGGGTTTCAGCAAATAATCACATGCCGACAGTTCGAAAGCATCCAGGGCATATTCCTTGTAAGCAGTCGTGAAAATGACCTGAGGCGGATTTCTCAACGTTTTTAGAAGAGAGACGCCATCCAATACCGGCATGTTGATATCCAGAAATAAAATATCTGCCTTTTGCTGATGTAAAATAGCTTTGGCCTCCATTGCGTTTCCGATGGAAGCCAACACCTGCAGATAGGGAATCTGCGCGCAATAGCTTTTGATGATTTCACGCGCAATAGGCTCGTCGTCGACGATCAGGCAGTTGATTTTATTCATATCATTTTGCTTTTATTCTCAGAATCACATTGTAAGCAGTTTCACGCTCGTCGATGGTCAGTTCGTGATCGCCGGGATATAATAATTCCAGTCGCTTTTTTACATTAGGGAGCCCAAAACCGCTGCTTTTGTTCAGCATCTGATTTTTCGCGCCGGTTTTATTGCATGAATTTTTTATGGAAAACAGGATCAGGTTGTTCCAGGTTTTCAGGGATATCTCCATGTAAATGAGATCGTCGGCTGTGTTTTTGGAATGTTTGAAGGCATTTTCTATAAAGACTATCAGTAGCATCGGGGCAATTCTAATGCTTGTATCGGTCAGTTTTTCGATGTCGGTTTTTAAAACCAGTCTCTCTCCAATCCTTATTTTTTCAAATTCGATGTAATTATCAATATAGGCCAGCTCATCTTTGAGCGGCACAAAGGTTTCGCTGGAATCATAGACGGAATATCTTAGCAAATCGGCCAGTTTTAAAAGTAAAGGTGGGATCTTCTCATGCTGTGTGATGGAAAGCCCATAAAGGTTATTGAGCGTATTGAACAAAAAATGGGGACTTAATTGGGATTGCAGCAGATGTAATTCACTCTGACTGTGCGCAGCCGCGCTTCGCGCTTCCTGTAATTCTTTTTTTCCAATGGTCCTGACCACCTTGATCAGCATGCCCAATGTGACACTGCTGATCAGAAATGGCAGCCAATAGAGCAAAATATGCAGGGCCGGGGCTCCCTCAAATGGAAATGCAAGCTGAGCGAAAAGTGCAATGCTGCTGACGACCAGCACGGCCACCAATGACAATACCACGCTTTTGAGATCCTTTATCCTGATGATCAGGAGTTCTGCAAAGTACCTGCCGATAAAAATCGCGGCCAAAAAGAAGACGGTAATGGCAGTAGCAACGGCTTCATCGCCATTGACATGCATGGTATTCATCAGAAAATCCATGGCAATCCAAACCGGGGCGGCGGTTAATGCTGCCAGGAGGAAGTATACTACGCCTGAATTCTTCTGTATTTGATCTGATAAAGTGCTCATCTCATTTTGATTGATCTGTAATGATCACAAATGTCTGCGTCCGGATCTCCTGATTTTAATGATCCTGCCGAACAAGCCTGAATGCTTGACGGAAACCTCAATTATCATTTCAAAATGTTTTGACATTCCAAAACAACGTTCCGTCAGCGATCTGGGAAGTTACGACACTATTATTTTCCCCCGCCACCTGTGCGGCCAATATTTGCTTCATAAAAACGGAACAACCATTTATTGATGAAGCCATGAAAACGTTAAGCACATTTCTGATGATTCTTTTTTATTCCATTGCCCTGCGGGGGCAAACGGTGAACACCATTTCGGGCACGGTGAAGGATACCGGCAATGAGGTTTTGCCCGGCACCACGGTCCGCCTGATTAGAGCGCAGGATTCTACATTTGTCAAGGGCGAAATCACCGACGTATCCGGAAAATTTCGGGTAACGGGATTTGAAAACGGAACTTACCTGCTGGACATAACTGCATTGGGTCAAAAGCGGTTTGTCAGTCTGCCGTTGACGCTGGACAGCGCGCATCAGACCATTGTTTTGCCGGTCATCATCCTGCTTCCCGCTAAAAGTGTGGAATTGAAAGAGGTGACCGTGAAGGCTAAAAAGCCTTTGATCGAGCAGCAAATTGACCGGACCATTGTAAATGTAGAATCGATGATCAGCAGCGCGACAAGCAATACGATGGAGGTTTTGGAAAAAACACCTGGCGTATCGGTGAGCAGCAACGGCGAGATCAGCCTGAATGGAAGAAGCGGCGTGTTGGTTTTGATTGACGGCCGGAGCACTTATATGTCAGGCGCGGACCTGGCGGCCTATCTTAAATCGTTACCTGGTGGACTTCTGGATAAAATTGAACTGATTGATAACCCATCGGCCAAATACGACGCGGCCGGTAATGCAGTAATTGATATCCGCCTGAAAAAGAACCGGATCGGCGGGCTGACCGGGAGCATGTCTGCCGGGATGAGCCTGGGCAGATACGCCAGAAGCAATGATGCGCTCAACCTGAATTACAGCCGCAAAAAAGTAAATCTGTTTGCAAACCTAGGTTACGGCTATGAAAAGAATTATGGCGAAGACGTATTTGACAGGCGATTTTACAATGCATCATCCGACCTGATTTCTTCTGTGGATCTGACCAATAACCAGGTTTACAAAAACAAAAGTATCAACGCCAACTTTGGGCTGGACTTTGCCGCGACGCCGAAAACGACTTATGGGTTGATCTTCAATTTCAATAATGGGAAAAGGAATGGGGTGTTTGCATACGATAGTAAGAATTATGATGCCGCACATCAGCTGGCAGTGACGGGTTCGGGGAGTACGAGGGGCGGGGATAAGCGGGATAATACCGGCGTCAACTTCAATATGCTGCACAAATTCAATACGGGCGGAAGAGACCTTTCTGTGGATGTCAACTATCTGCATTACCTTAACAATGGAAATCAGCTTTTGCAAAACCGTGCATTTGAGCCGGACGGAGCACTTTTGGAACAGGAGGATTTCAGATACCGCGTCCCCTCAGACATTCACATTTACACCGCCAAGGCCGACTATGCGCACCCGCTTCCAAACAAAGCCAAAGTGGAAGCCGGTTTTAAATCGAGTCTGATCAAAACAGATAATGTGTTCAACTACTATAATTTGAAAGAGGGCAGTGAGACGCTGAACAACACCCAATCCAATCATTTTAAATACAGTGAAAATATCAATGCGGCTTATCTGAATGGACAGAAATCGTGGAAACGATTGGGTTTGCAGCTTGGCCTGAGGGTAGAAAATACCAATATTGAAGGTAATCAATTGGGTAATGAAGAAGTGGCAGGGTCCGCATTTACCAAACATTATACAGGCCTGTTCCCGAGCGCTTACCTGAGCTTTAAACCAGATAAAAAAAAGTATAATACGCTGGGTTTGATGGCTGTGAGGAGAATCAGCCGACCTAATTATCAGTTGCTTAACCCATTCCTTTTTCTGCGCGACCAATATACTTACAGCTCAGGTAATCCTGACCTGAACCCGCAATACCAAAGCCGCCTGGAATTAAAATACCAGAGAAAGCAATGGCTGAATATGGGATTGAGTTACAATCGATTTAAAAATTCCATATTTCCAACCACGCAGACGCTGGATACGATTTTCTTAAATAAGCCGGATAACATTGCGGGGGGATTTATGGTACTGCTCAACACCAGCATATCCGCATCGCTTGCCAAATGGTGGTATACCAACACCACCCTGCGGCTTTCCAGGGTTGGGCTCAAAGGGAAAGTGCTGAATGCCGATCTTGATTTCAAAAGCAACATTGCCCGGCTGGAATTGAATAACTATTTCACATTAGGAAAAACAGTATCAGCTGAACTAAGCGGCTACTACGCAAGCCGCGACTTTACCGGCCAGACAGTCACCAGCGGCATGTACCGCCTGAATGCATCGATCCAGAAAAAGATATGGGATGGGAAAGGAAGTATCCGGTTATCCTTTGACGATATCTTCCACTCCTGGGTTTACCACAACCGCTCTATTGGGTTGATACAATCGGAGTATTTTCAAACCAACAGAACGGACACACAGCGAATTGGACTTGCATTGACCTATCGCTTTGGAAAAGATACATTTACGAGAAAGCGGAGACATAACAACAACGCCTCGGATGAGGAGAAGGAGCGGATTTAACCGAAGTTATTACAAAGCTATTTTCGTTAGATAAATGGAAGGATCCGCAGGATAAAGAATTTGCCACCCACCCAAATGCTCCCGCTTGATTTGTGAGAAATTCAGACAACAAATTTTTCACACTTAATTTTTATTGAAATGATCAAGTTTAGTAAGGGAGTACGCTTATCCATTGGCATTTCCTGCTTAGCTGGAATGCTGTTCATGACCGGTTGCTCGAAAGAGGAGGCGCAAGCGCCGCAGCCGGAAGTAGGGAAAGTTAAAACTGGGGAGGAAATGCGAGGGATTGGCCTGTACTTTCCTCCTACCATCGGAGCCCCCTGTATTAAATGTGGACCGTACGGATGGACTGCAGATAGTTACACCCATGGAATATCAAGTTACAAGTATTTATATGGCAATCCTGCGACGGAGTGGGAAAAACAATTACCTGCCTTTTTGCCTGGTTCAAGCTCAGTATTTACCATGTACAGTTCCGGCGGCACTGCTATCGCTAAAATCGAAGGGTTGACTCCGGGTAAAAAGTATAAGTTAACCTTCGATATTGCCACTTCTAAGGTGAAAGGGGAGAACACTAATTATGGTGGCGGCGCAGATATAAGGGTTTTCAACGACTATTATGAGTCTTACAAGTATGTAGAATACGCTTCGCTGAATGGAAATTGGGGAAAACAGGAGTTCATTTTTACTGCAAAAAAAGATTCAGATCGTTTGTTAATACATAGTCTGTCTAGTGACGGAACTTACTTTTACACGAATCTGCATGTAGGATCAAATGCAATTCAAGAGGTACAGTAGCAGGATGAAAACAGAAAACGGCCGCTATTCTCAAAATAGCGGCCGTTTTCTGTTTTATTAAATAACCTATTAAGCCATTTCCATCTTCGCCCCAAATCTCTTCCGGTCATTCTCTTCCAGATAGATCTTCCGCATACGCATGCTTTGAGGCGTCACTTCCAGATACTCATCTTTTTGAATGTATTCCATCGATTCTTCTAGAGAGAAATTGATTTTCGGAGCGATCCTTAATCCGTCATCCGTACCCGAAGCACGCATGTTGGTCAGTTTTTTCGCTTCCTGAAGGTTTACCACGATATCGTTCGGGCGGTTGTGCTCGCCGATTACCTGGCCACCGTAAATTTCATCGCCCGGCTCCACGAAGAAACGGCCGCGGTCCTGTAATTTATCGATGGTGTAACCCGTAGCAGGTCCTGTATTTTTAGAAATGATAGAACCGCTGATACGTCCTGGAATTGGGCCACGATAAGTACCGAATTCCTTGAAACGGTGCGTCATCACGGCTTCACCTTGTGTCGAAGTCAATACGTTGGAACGCAGACCGATCAAACCCCTTGAAGGGATCAGGAATTCAAGGTGCTGCAAATCGCCTTTTGGCTCCATGATCAGCAACTCGCCTTTACGCTGAGTAGCTAATTCAATTACTTTACCAGCAGTCGATTCAGGAACATCCACTACCAATGTTTCGATTGGTTCCAGACGCTCACCGTTTTCATCTTCTTTGAAAAGCACCTGAGGCTGGCCCAGTTGCAATTCGTAACCTTCGCGACGCATGGTTTCAATCAAAACCGACAGGTGAAGGATACCACGTCCGAAAACAAGGAATTTGTCTTCGGTATCCGTTGGCTCAACACGCAGTGCAAGGTTTTTCTCGGTTTCCTTCATCAAACGGTCACGCAAGTGGCGAGATGTCACAAACTTTCCTTCTTTGCCAAAGAATGGGGAGTTATTGATGGTGAACAACATATTCATCGTTGGTTCATCCACCGCAATACGGGCGATCGGCTCGGGGTTTTCAAGATCAGCGATCGTGTCACCGATTTCGAAATCTTCAATACCAGTTACCGCGCAGATATCTCCGGCTGTCACTTCCGATACTTTCACGCGTCCAAGACCTTCAAAAGTCTGAAGTTCTTTTACCTTCACTTTTTTGATCACACCGTCAGCCTTGCAAAGCGACAATGTTTGTCCTTCCTTGATGGTTCCGCGTTTCACGCGACCGATCGCGATACGGCCAACGAACGCATTGTAATCCAGAGAAGTGATCTGCATTTGCAGGGTACCTTCGTCAATCACCGGTGCCGGGATGGATTCGATGATGGTGTCCAGCAAAAATGTAATGTTATCAGTGGGGTGCTGCCAATCCGGGCCCATCCAGCCTTGTTTTGAAGAGCCATAAACGGTCACGAAGTCGAGTTGATCTTCGGTAGCGCCCAGGTTGAACATCAAATCAAAGACGTTTTCCTGAACTTCCTCAGGACGGCAGTTTTCTTTATCTACTTTGTTTACGACCACGATTGGTTTCAAACCTAAATCGATGGCTTTTCCCAATACAAAACGTGTTTGGGGCATTGGACCTTCAAATGCATCGACCAGCAACAATACGCCATCCGCCATTTTAAGTACGCGTTCCACCTCACCACCAAAGTCTGCGTGACCTGGTGTATCAATTACATTGATTTTGACATCTTTGTAACGCACCGATACGTTCTTAGAAACAATTGTAATCCCACGTTCGCGTTCCAGGTCGTTGTTATCAAGGATCAGGTCGTCAAATTCCTGATTGTCCCGAAAGAGCTTAGAAGCATGGATGATTTTGTCAACCAAAGTGGTTTTACCGTGGTCAACGTGCGCAATGATTGCGATGTTACGAATGGCTTGCATTTTTCTTTTAGATGAATTGTTTACGATCCATTTAACCTGTAACAGATTGGTTAACAAGAACCGCTGTGTTTGTTTGACTGAAGTTTCGTCAAATAAGGTGCAAATGTACGACTTTTTCCCTGAATAACAGTATTTTACAATTAATTTATTGTTAATAGCTGAAAAAGAGGCATTAGGCTAGGAGAAGTGCAAAAAGTGAAGAAAAATATCAGAATGTTTCAATTTTGGACTCTGACATATTGTACAGGTTATCGGGGTCAAAATCGACGCGGTTATCTCAGGTTAGTGTGCCATAGGAGTCCAGCTGCACAGATTTGGAATAATCTGGATCAGAAAGACGGCTAACCAGGCCGCCATTTATCTCTTTATATTCTTTAATCATATTTTCCAGGTTAACGCTTCGTACCTCGCCTGTACTAAATAAACAGGCAATCGTGTAATCCTGAATCGATACTATCTTTTTAATGTAGTCTAGCATGTCAGCTGAGCAGGATTATTTTATCCCACGACTTAATCTCCTTGCCTAAGTTTTCAAAGTTTTCCAGCAATTGCTCCTCATGTAAAATTGCCCGTGCCTGAACCAGTTTCAACTGTTTGACCGGAAGGTAGCCTTCAATAAGCTCGGCAGTTTGAATCCCGATGACCGCTTTGTAGTCTTGGAACTCGGCGTGAAAATGAGGAGGATGATGGTCATCAAAAAACATTCTGATAATGATTTCGTAAAAGCGGCTTATTTCTGGCATAATGAGTGTGTGTAATGAGGTCGATAGACAGAGCTACAAGGCATTCCGATTAAATAATTGTCTTATTAACGATTAGATATCAGAATTTTGCAATCGCCTTCTCCTTTTACGTTCTTTGTGAGAACTGACATACCACTAAATTTCAAAATGAAGAAAAATCGAATAGCCGGGTTGTTGCTGCTTGGAACAATCCACGCGTTTGCTCAGGACGACGCGACCAAATACGCCGGAAGCATTACGCCGGAAGATTTGAAGAAACACTTAACGATCATTGCCTCAGACAGTCTCGAAGGACGGGATACCGGATCTCCCGGGCAGAAGAAGGCCGCTGAATATGTTTCCAAATACTATAAGGACTATGGTTATCTGCCTGCTGCCACGGCCGCAGATGGTTCGAAAAGCTATTTGCAAAAATATAATCTGTACAAGCGCAGCTGGGGTGAAGTTTATGTCAAGGCAGGTGGTACGAAGTATGAATTCAACAAGGATTTTTTTCTCAATGGACTTATCGACGTACCTCAGGAGGCGGGCTCCGCGGTCGTAATGGCGGGCTACGGTATTGAGGATAAGGGTTATAGTGACTATGCCGATCTGGACGTGAAAAACAAGTCGGTTGTCATTTACGAAGGCGAACCAAAAAATGGAGGAGAGAAATATTGGTTGAGCGGTAACAGTGAAAGAACCAAATGGAGTGGCCCGGTTAGCTGGAAGGAAAAAGTGAAAGTGGCAAAGGAAAAGGGAGCCCTATATGTTTTCATTGTCACGGATAAAACCGGTGAGGATTGGAGCAAAGAAGTCAGACAACATGCGGTGATGACCAGGAGATTCAGCGCCCCTACTTTGAAGCCCGTTCAGGAAAACCCGGAAAATCTGGCTGCATTTGTTATATCTCCTGAAATAGCTGCGCAGATCCTCGGCAATTCCGTTCAAAAGCTGGATGAAAACAAATTGCAGATTGATAAATCGGGCAAATCGTCCTCAAAGAAAATAACAGGTAAAGTAAGTTTACTTGCGGCGAGGGTCAGCGATACGATAGACACTGAAAATGTGGCTGCTTTTATGGAGGGCACGGACAAAAAAGATGAGGTTCTGGTCATCAGCGCGCATCTGGACCATATTGGAATCTCTCCCAATGGTGAAATCAATAACGGTGCCGACGACGACGGATCGGGGACCGTTTCGCTGCTCGAAATTGCACAGGCATTCAGCAAGGCCAAGGCAGATGGCAAAGGCCCCCGCCGAAGCATTCTTTTCCTGAATGTGACCGGTGAAGAAAAAGGGTTGTTTGGCTCGGAATATTATTCTGAGAATCCCTTGTTCCCTGTCGAAAAAACGATCGCTGACTTAAACATTGATATGATTGGGCGGGTTGATGAGGCGCATAAAAGTGATCCGAAATACGTGTACCTGATTGGTTCGGACAAGCTTTCCTCCAAGCTCCATGAGATCAGTGAAGAAGCCAATAGGAAGTATGTGAACTACAAGCTGGATTATACCTTTAATGATCCCAAAGACCCAAACCGCTTCTATTACCGTTCGGATCATTATAATTTCGCCAAGCTAGGTATTCCGGTTATTTTCTATTTCACCGGCGTCCACGAAGACTATCACAAGCCAGGTGACGATGTGGAAAAGATCATGTTCGACAAGCAGTCTTCGATTGTAAAACTGGTTTTCTACACGGCCTGGGAGCTTGTTAACAGAGATGAACGGATTGTAGTAGATAGCCACAAGCAATAATTGACTGATATGCGAAGGATTTGGTGGGGTTTACTTTTTTGTCTTTTTTCCAGTTACGGCCAGGCGCAAAAGCCGACTGAAAATTCGCTGCTCTGGGAAATCAAAGCGCCAGGGGCAGAGAAGCCCTCTTACCTTTTCGGGACTATACACCTGATTTGTCCCAAGGATTTTTCATTAAGTGATTCCCTGAAAGCCTCTTTGGCGCGCACCCAGCAGGTAGCTTTGGAAATCGACATGGACGATCCGGCCATGTTGACGACCATGATGAAAAGCATGAATATGAAGGAAGGAAATGAGTTGAAAAAGCTGATTTCTGAACAGGAATATGCGCGCCTAAGTCAGTTTTACAAAGATTCCGTCGGGATGGGGATTCAGATGTTGGAGAAGGCCAAACCTTTTATGCTGATGGGGCCGGTTTTTAGTGCGGTACTGTCGTGCCAGCCGCAATCCTATGAAATGGCTCTGGTTGAACTGGCTGCAAAGCAAAAATCGGAAGTGATTGGAATTGAAACGCTCGAAGAACAAATGGCCATTTTCGATTCAGTCCCCTACAAGGATCAGGCAAAAATGATCCTGACTCTGATTGACAGCTTACCCTCTGCTAAAAGGGAATTTGCCAAATTGATCTATTTGTATAAATTTCAAAAAGTGAACGAGTTATATGAGATGACGATGAAAAGCGAATTCGGAATGGAAGGGAATGAGGAAATAATGTTATTTGCAAGAAATCAAAAATGGATTCCCAGAATGAAAAAGATAATCTACGAAAAACCGACTTTTTTTGCCGTAGGCGCCGCGCATTTGGGTGGAGAAAGAGGGGTTATCGCATTATTGCGGAAAGAGGGGTATCAGGTTAGGGCTGTGCGTTAGTTTAAGGCAACCAGGCAGATGCTAATAACCGTTATACTGCGACCGATACAAATTATACCTGCTCAGAATGAAATCTCTGTTACTACGTGAAAATTTTTGCAGCGTATTTTTGCCTTTCAAATCTAATTTCTCGCCGATCACATATCGCATATTTTTGAAAGTACGCTTTTTCAGGTTCAATGCGATCATAATGTCCTGATTGCGAAATTCATCTGCCAGTAAGACAAGTATTTTCCATTCTGTAAGTTTTAACAGCGAAAAACAGTCTTCGGTGAACTCAGTTCGGCCAATTGCCGGTAGGGTAGGGAGTGTCATTTTTAGCGTGTGAATGAATGATTAAAAGGGATTCCTTTTTACACGCTGAGCAGTTGTAGAAACAAATATATGGAGAGATTTTGAAAATTAATTTGATCAGAACACCTCAATTTTTGACATGTTTCGAGACTAGGGTAATTCAAAATAATTACAGGTGATCAAAAGGCCGAAATCCATTTCGTCAGCCAATCCGGCCTGAAAAACAGGATCAGTATAGCCAGGCCGAGAATTCCCGCTACCAATTTACCAGTTAAGCTTCTGTTCATCAGAAGCTCGGAGTGCTTTGAATTTTTGAAGAATAACAGGTAGGGAAACTTCAGATAGTAAGCCAGGGAGATCGCAGCATTCAGTATCCCTCCGATCAGCAACCACAACATCCAGGGAAATTCCTGTTGGCGATAACTTTCCCAGAGGGCCGAAAATATCAGCAGTTTAGACGTGAATCCGGCAGTGGGTGGAAGGCCTGCCAGCGCAACCATTACCACCGTCAGGATACCCGATACCCACACGGCGTGCCTACCTAGTCCTTCATAATCAGCAAGCTGTGTTTCAGCACGAGGCTGCAGTAGATCAATCAGGAAAAAAGCGCCGAGGTTGACGATTACGTAGACCGACGCGTAGAAAACCGCGGATTCAAATCCGAAACGGTTATAGGCGGCTACCCCGACCAGCAAATAACCAGCCTGAGCAATGGAGGAGTAAGCCAGCAATCGTCTTGCATTGGTCTGCCACAAAGCAGCTACATTTCCAACAGTCATACTGATCAACGCAATTCCTCCCAGAACCGGGAAGTATTGGGCAGGTAAAATACCTGCCAGCCGCATCAAGACTAATATCACTGCGGCCTTCGGAGCAACTGATAGAAAAGAAACCAGGGGTGTCGGCGCGGCTTCGTATACATCCGGCGTCCAGACGTGAAAAGGGACCAGCGATAGCTTAAAAAGTAATCCGGCAAGCGTAAGTACAATGGTGACCGTTACTACGAAATTGGGATTATTGGATAAGCCGTCTGTCATCATTACATTGGTAATGTCGAGCGTGCCCGTCAGACCGTAAACAAATGAAATCCCGTATAACATCATGGCTGAGCTGGCCGCGCCAAAAAGGAGGTATTTGATTCCGCCCTCCGCAGCTTTTCTATACGGGGACAAGGCAACCAGTAAGTAAGAGCTGATAGAAACCAACTCTAATGAAAGGTATATCGACAGAAAATGTGTGGACATACTCAGCAGGTTCATGCCCAGCACGGCGGCAATCAGTAGTGCGTGATATTCGGGAGGAAAATCATATTTGAGGATACGGACGTGGATCAGTGTGAAAATCCAGGAAAATGTAATGAGGATTTTAAAATAAACGGCCTGTTTGTCAAGAAATAATAAGGGGTGGAAGCGGAATGAGGGTTCGTCATTCCATTGGCCTAAAAGTATTGCCAATGTGACAATACCTCCTGCCAGCGCAATGTTTTGAAGGTATATGGACGTTTTAGGCTCTTTAAACCGTTTCAGGAAAAGCAATTCAGAGAGAAGAAAAAGGCAAAAAAGAAGGGCCAGAAAGATTTCCGGAATGATTCCGGCCAGACTTTGGCGTATATCTATGAGCTGTTCGCTGATATCCAATGGAACGGGTACAATTTTTTTGGCAAAAGTACTGAAAGATGACAGGGAATCTAAACTCTCCGGTTTCCAGACTTCGAACTTATCAAATTAACCAACTTAAAACATGAAATATTTACGAAGATTTTTTTTGCTATCGCCCATGCTGATTGCATTCGCGGTTGTTGCGCAGGATTCTACGGGACTTTCAGGTACACCATATAAGGAAACACAAGCAGGCGGTGCGAATTCGACTTATCTGTTCAAAGAATGGTACACGGGAAGTGTAAGGACTAATGACGATAAAGTGCATGACGGCGTGAAGCTGCGGTATGACCTGGCGAAGGACGAGCTGGAATACATGATAGATTCCAGTATGTACAGAGTTTCGACGGGGATTACGGAATTCAACCTCCCATCGGGCACTGATTTGTATATCTTCAAAAACGGCTATCCGGCGGTTGCCGATTATACTGGTAAGAGTTTTTATCGGTTGCTTTATGATGGAAATACGAAGCTTTTGAAGAAATACGCGAAGCCAATCCAATTGGAAAAGGCGTCTGCTACAACCAATATCGATCCTTCCGCCAAGCTTTACATTTTAAAAGACAACAAGATGAATCCTGTAAACCTGAGCGACAGGAATAGTTTTCTCAAACTGCTTTCGGATGAAAAAAACAAGATGCAGTATGTGATCCGCGAAGAACAGCTTGATTTCGCCGGGGACGATGACCTGATCAAGCTGCTGGAAGAATACGATTCTTACAAGGCGGGAAGAGGAGGTAACTAGCTATTTCTCAACCACCCAGCTATTGGCATTGTTGTATTTCGCCTCCAAAACGATCTTATAAAAGCCGGAAGGATATTTACTGATATCTATTTCGGCTTTTTCATTGGCCACCTCGACCTCATCCATGAGATAATAAAGATCGCGACCGCCAGTCTTGAAATTATTTTTAGTGCTCAGCCAGATTTTCGCTTTTCCTTGCTTCTCAATAGCTTTCCAGGAGAGCGTAATCTTGCTTCCTTCTTTTGCAGTTTTCAAACTGGTAGCAGATATTTTGCCGGCAAAAGGGATTCCGTCGATCTCAAATGATTGCTCTTTTGGGATATTGATTTCCATATGTTTGGCGACTGTCGGCATGATATCTACGATGCCAGGCGTGTTTTTGAAGGATGCATTCAAATCCTTTGCATTGGTGACGATCCAGGTGCCACGTTCTCTGTCCGACTGCCCGCCGTGACCTTTGCCGTCTTTTGGACTGCGGCCGTGATCAGTTGTGACTACCATCAGCCAATCTTCGTTGAATGTTTTCTCGCGATACGAAATCGCTTTCCAGATTCGGCCCATCTGATCATCCATCATTCCGATGGCCTTGTGGAATTGCTCGCTGTCGCCGTAGCGGTGACCCATGTCGTCGGTAAATTCGAGGTATACCCACGACATATCCGGTCCTTGTTCCTGAATGTAGGCGGCGGCCTCATTCACTACTTTTTCATCAATGTTGTGAATGTACTGGGCAGTTTTGTCGTGTGGGAAATGTACAGTATCCAGTTCAAAACCGTCGAAAGAATAGTCCAGGCGCAGTTTTTCGGTTTGCGGAAGTCCTTCTCCTACGAGTTTTGTACGGTTATCCAGCCAGGTAGAAAAGACGGCAGTCTTCTTATGCGGATACTGGCTTTCAAAAAAGCGGAATAACGTCCAGTAATTGTAATTCGGGTCCTTGATATCGTTATCCCAAACATTGTGTTTGTTGACCCAGGTACCGGTGAGCAAACTATTGTATCCTACTGCTGAAATCGTCGGTGTTTGCGAATAGGTATCTTTTCCACCGCCTACATAAGCACGCGTGTAGCCGCCCACTTTGGTGATCGCGTCCAGGTTGGGCGTCGCGACTTTTTCCTTGCTATCGCTTGAGATACCGTCAACGATGACAAAAAGCGTTTTTTTAATTTTTGATTGGGCAAAAACGCTATTGCTGGAAGTTGCTATAATTGCGAGGGAAAGCAGGGTAGGGAGATATCTTTTCATAAAGGGATGCAGTGGTTCTGGAACAAAAGATGCCCTCAAAATAAAGGTAAAATTACCGGATTTGAAGGCATTGAGAGACTAAGAAATTATTAACAATATCAAGGATTGGCAGGCTGTGCTGGAATCACTTCCTCTTTTTTCTTTTTTCCAAAAACATAAACCAGCCCGAAATGGCTTTTCAAAACCCCGCTGTCAAATTTGTCCTTCACATAGGGATTCAATTCCAATGCGACCTGGATGTTGCGGTTTTTAGGTAAAGGAGATATTCTCGCACCAAAATTCAGCGAGTATCCGTCTATTGTGATCAGATCTGCATTAGCGTCCGCAATGCGGTAAAGCGGATTCAATCGCACGCCGCCACCCAGGTACCATTGCACCACCTCGCCTCTTTTGAGGTTGATGATTGGCAAAATGTCTACACTGAGGCTGCTGAATAAGGAATTGGTCTGAAAACGGGCATCCAGCCAAACTGCTTTCCGGGAGTTGGTACTGATGGAAAGCAGGCTGCTCCACGGATAATAGCCCACGGAAGCCTGCGCTTTCAATGTTTCAAAACTGCAAAGGAATAAAAGAGTGACGACTAGCAGGAGTTTCTTCATTTTATCGACGTACTGCCTTCCCTAGTTTGCCCGCAGCCTGCATGGTATTCATCTTCTTCATCATCCGGCGCATTTCGTCAAATTGCTTGATCAGGTTGTTCACCTGCAAAATCGAAGTTCCGCTACCAGTCGCGATCCTCTTTTTGCGGCTTCCGTCGATAATATCCGGATTTTCGCGCTCTTTTTTGGTCATCGATTGGATAATGGCCTCAATGGGTTTGAAGGATTCATTGCTGATATCCAAATCTTTCATCGCACTTCCCATCCCGGGGATCATGCCGATCAGATCTTTCACATTACCCATTTTCTTGATTTGCTGCAATTGGCCGAGGAAGTCGTCAAAATCGAATTTATTCTGACGCATTTTGGCGTTGATGCGTTTCGCTTCGTCTTCGTCAAAAGCCTGTTGCGCCCTTTCAACCAGCGAAATCACATCACCCATCCCCAGGATCCTGCTCGCCATACGATCGGGATAGAAGGAATCCAGGGCCTCCATTTTTTCGCCGGTACTGATGTATTTGATCGGCTTATCTACAATCTGGCGGATCGATAATGCCGCTCCACCTCTCGCGTCGCCGTCTAATTTGGTTAATACAACACCGTCAAAATCAAGTCTTTCATTAAATGTTTTGGCAGTATTTACCGCATCCTGGCCGGTCATCGAATCGACCACGAAAAGGATCTCGGACGGCTTTACTGCGGATTTGATGTCCTGGACCTCCTGCATCATTACCTCATCAACCGCCAAACGCCCCGCCGTATCGACGATCACAATCTTTTTGCCTGTTTTTCTGGCGTGGGCCACCGCATTTTGGGCAATGCTGACAGGATTTGTATTTTCTATTTCTGAAAAAACTTCTACGCCCACCTGCTCTCCTAATACTTTCAGCTGGTCGATCGCCGCCGGGCGGTACACGTCGCAGGCAACAAGCAGTACCTGGCGGCCTTGTTTTTTTAGAAGCGTAGCGAGTTTCCCGGAGAAAGTGGTTTTACCGGAACCTTGCAACCCAGCGATCAAAATCACTGCCGGATCGCCTTTGATGTTGATTCCTTCGGCCTGGCCGCCCATCAGTTCGGTCAGCTCTTCCTGAACGATCTTGACGAACATTTGTCCGGGCTCCACGGAGATCAATATCTTCCTATCGAGCGCTTTTTCGCGGATACGGTCGGTTATTTCTTTGGCAACCTTGAAGTTAACATCGGCGTCGACCAATGCTTTGCGCACCTCTTTGGTAGTGGCGGCAACATTTATATCGGAGATCCTGTCCTTTCCTTTTAGTGTGCGGAAGGCGTTGTTAAGTTTGTCCTGTAAGTTTTCAAACATGGAATATGCTGTATGATTCTGATCCTAATTCAAATAATTCACAAAGGTATAAATAAAATAAGGAGTACAGGAAAGGGAATCCTGCACTCCTATCAATTCAATAAGCTTATTTATTTCCTGAAAACTAGTTTTTCGACTTAAACTTCGCGGCAATCCAGCGGAACATTTTCTTTTCTTTTTCCCAGAAAAATGAGAATTGGCCCAATAAGAAGCCATATAAAAGCAAGAGGCTTTGGTAAGTCGGGAAAATGAAGAGGATGTAAGTGACGGTTTTCAACCACATCGGAGTGGCGTTGTCGTAACCCAGCAAATGAAAAAGCCCTTTGCGTAACCAAACTACGGACGAGCCTGACAAGCTGAACACCGCCAATACCAGTAAAACCTGCCTGGTTGTTTCCAATCCCCATCTTTCCTGCATTTTACCCAACCAGGGCTGCGCACTTTTTTCTTCCCCTTGCATATATATTGTTAATTGAACGTCTTAAAATTTTCACAAAGAAACAACGCGATGCGCATTTATCCTTGACTTTAATGAATGTTTAATCCTGATTTTAGTCATCGGAAATGCGCCATTTAACGAGTACCAAAACGGCCTTTTCTACTTGCATTGCCTCATTTGATTTTCAAAAATACCAGAAAACCAAGGATACCGACCACGAGCACGCTGGCGGCGGCGAAAGTCATAATTCCGTCGCGCAGGTTTTTGCCCAGAAAATCGAGGTAGCTGTATTTGTGTAAAAATGCAAAGCTGAAACCTTCGCGCCGGTTGCCGTCTTCCACTTTGGTAGAGAGCCTTGCCGTAGTCGTCTCAATATAGTAAGTAGTATGCTCAGGGGTATCATAAGCCAGCTTTACGACTGGCAATCGTTTGTTAACGAACCCATATTCGCCTGCAAAACTCGTAACCAACGATGCTTTCTCCACCTCCGCATCCGAGATAGGAGAGGAAATCTGGGCTTCCATCAAGTCGCAGCAGCTTGCTGCATTGCGCTCCTCCTGGGCGGCAAATTTGCGGGAAAGGTATTTGGCGAACTTGATATTCCCGTCGGCCAGGATTTTTCCATCTTTGATATTGGTATAATCAATGACCGTCTTGTCCGTTTCCCAATCTTTCCGAACGGTTTGCCAGAAGATATTCTCGCCCCATTTGACAATCGCAATATTGGAAACGCCTTTCAAATCAATAATCGACGCCTGGGCTACGTCCTCGGTTTTGATGACCGGATCGTATACATATTTTAAACGTTCATCCGGATCCAGCTTTTGTAAAGCATGATAGGCGCCGGAAAAGGCGAATGTGAAAGTTACTATGCTCGACCAGATGCCAATAGACCGATGGTATTTTCTCAAAGTACTGCGACTGTTTCCGGATTTTGCGGGTTTGAATTTTTTCCACATCAAACCGTAAATCACGATGCCGGCGACTGCAGAGAAAATGATGAGGCTCAGAAAAGTGACCATCAAAGTAATCCGGAGGGTGTTATTGACGATCAAATCCATAAAACCCCAATTATGGAAGGTTCCGAAAATCCAGATAAACGCCCTCCTGCCACCATCATTAAATGTTGCAAACCGGCTTTGGGCAGTTTCGACATAGATATCCATTTTACGGGAGTCGTCGAAACTGATTTTCCAGACAGGCAGGTAGCGGTTGACGTATTTGTACTGGTCTGTGAATGAGGTCAGCCGGGTACTGGACGCGATCGGAGATTTCTGATCTCCCAGCATAAACCGCGCCATGTGCTCCGCATATTTTCGATCGCCTTCCAATAGCTCTTTGCCGGTTATTGCATTGAAATACCGAAGGTTGTCTGTGATGTCTTTGACCTGGAAATAACTGTTTCCGTCAAATTTGACCAAGCGAAAATTCTTGAACTCGGATATTTTGTTCTGAATCAAAACTTCTCCCAATTGCAGTTTCACATCTGCGGGAGTCAGTTTTTCGGGTTGGTAAAATTCCTTTGCGATGCTGGTTTTGAACCAATGAGACATAAATGGGTGCATCACCCCGGAAGCCGTCCAGAAAATCGTCGGAACGATTGCGAGGAGGCCCAGTATCCGGTGCCAGCGGTAAATATTCCTGCGGACCACTTTCCCCATCCTGCTTTTCAGGGAATCTTTTGGTTTGATTTCTATTTCTCCGATCATGGTATTATTTTTTTCCGGTGAAAGTGTATTGGACGCCAAAAACGAATGTCCGCGGGGCCGCTGCATTGTAGGTGGTGCGGTCGGTAGCATTGTTGCCGCGGGTTGCATTGGTTGCGTAAAGCACGTCGGTGAGATTCAAAATGTTGGTAAACAGCTCAATGCCTTTCCAATGGTAGCCAAGCCGGGCATTCAGGACATCATAACCTTCGTATTTGACGGTATTGACCTGATTTTGATAGTAACTCGCCACATGCTGCCACTCCACTGACGAGCGGAAATTCCTGAACCATTTGGGGTAGTAACTTAATTCGGAATTCCAAAGCCAGCGCGGTGCGGAGGGCATATCCTTACCATTTACATTCTTGATTGCATCGGATTCCCTGTTGCTCAGAGTGAACTCGTCGTAACGATGTATGGCGCTGGTACCGCCGAAACGTAAGAAAAATTCCTTGGTAGGCTTGTAGGTAATCCCAAATTCCACGCCGCGGTGCAAGGTTTTTCCCGCAGAAAGGTAATCGTAGGAATTGTCAGGCAGCCTGATATTCAGCAGCTCATTGCGGCCGTTCATTTGGTAAAATGCCAGGTCAACATATACCTTATTGTTCAGCAGCGCAGCCCAGCCGCCAATTTCAGCATTATTGAATTGCGCGGGTTGCAAATTGTAGTAGAACATATCTCCGTTGGGCAGCGGGGTGGTTCTTTTTCTGAAAATGGAGGTAAGCCCGGGAGGCGAAAAGCCGGTTGAATAATTGGCATAAATCCCCTTTCCTTTGCCCAGATCATAGGTAGCGCCAACTTTCGGAGTGACTTTGCTGTAAGATTTGCTGCCGGAAGTTTTGTCCAGAAAATTGGTGTAGTTAAAGGACATCCTGTCGTAACGCAAACCGGCAGAAATACGAAGTTTTGGCAAAATCTCGAAATCGTATTGGAGATAAGCTGCCGCATTTTTGATATCTGCATCGTAATCGGCATTCTTATCATTGGGACGTTCTTTGACGATCGTATATTTTTCAACAGACTTTTTATCCGCCCTGAGCTGGGCCGCCAAATCAATCTGGTAGGACCAATAGCTCGACGGGGAAAAATCCAGAACCGTTCCCGCGATCAATCTGGAATTCAGAAAGCTAAATCGATGGCTATGCTGTGCAATCACGCCAATACTTTTGAAATCACTCGAATTTACCTCTCCGATTGCGGTCGACTGGCCGGACACCCATCTGATCCCATAATTGGGATTTTGTCCGTGCTCATTTTTGCGGGCAAAGGCGGTAATAAAACTTTGGGAACCGTTTTTCCAATCTTTTTCAAACGTAAGTCTGCTTCTCAGGGAGTTGGATTTGCGGTATGTGAAATCGGTTGTGCTCACATACTTACGCGAGTAAAACGCTACGCTATCCACACTTCCGCTCGTCTGCGAGTCGTATTTATTGTAAGAAAAAGTGTAGATCAGCCTCGCCGATGGATTGAAATGATATTCCAGCCTGACATTGAGCGAGTTTTTGTCGTAATCGGAGCTTTTCATCCAGCTGTCCCGTTGGCGTGCTACAAAGCCGCCTACGTAGATACCGAATTTGCCCGTCATTCCCCCAGCCCCATATTGCAGCCGCTTATAACCCCATTGATCGGCCTGGATACCGATCTTGGCAGTAGGTAAAATGGTAGGTCGCTGGGTAATGAAATTAACTGCGCCACCCACAGCTTCCGGGCCATAAATAGAAGAAACCGGACCTTTTACAACTTCCACCGAACTGATCGCAAACTGGTTAAATTCAAGAATCGAATTATGGTTAAAAATACCCATGGGACGAATCGGGACGCCGTCCTCCATGTACAGAAAGTACGAATTAGTCGTAAAAGGCTGCCGGATCGCCATCGAATGCTGTTCATTGCCCAGGTTAACCATCATGACACCGGGCACTTTGTTCACAATTTCATACATCGCTGTTGGCTTGGCCTCGTCGATCATCCTGGGAGTTAACTTGGAGATGGCGATCGGACTTTCAGTGCGGAGCGAAGCCTCACGATTGCCGGTAACGACTACGGATTGTAAATTCTCAGTGGCCGATTCAAGCCCGATAGCCACGGCTTTTTCATGGCTGACGGTTATTTCCTTGGCTGAAAAACCAATGCTGGAAATTTTAATCTTCGCATTTTCAGGATTTCCGGGTAACTCGAAAAATCCGTTGTAATCGGTTGTTGTCCCAATGTTTGAGGAAACAAGTTGTACGGTTGCGCCAATAACAGGCTCTTTGGTTTGGGTATCGAACACTTTGCCGTGGATGGTTTGCGCAAATGATGTTACAGCGAAACCACACAGGACGAGTGCCTGTAAAAATATTTTCAGGTTCATTATGATTTAGATAAAAGATAAAAATTCATTCTGGTCGATGCTGACTTATGAATTCATCTTTTTGGGCGGGCGCAAAAGGGAAGTAACTGGTGCAGAATAAAGGCTCAGCTGGTGAAAGAATGCCTTTTTTTCGGAAAGAGTGAAAGCCGGGGAGTCAAAAGTATAAGCAAAAACAGAGGGTACAAAAAGCTGGATAACCGGCGTGTTCTGTACTTTTTCCGATGTTTCCTTGTCCTGTTTCTCCTGTTGTTGTTTCAGTTTTTTCGCGAGATAGCATTTACCATTGCAATGCAGCTGGGGCTTATCCCGGTTTTCGCAAAGGACTTTGGCAATGTATTCCCGGTTCAGTTTAAAATAGGCGATCGTTCCCCACGGCGTGAGCGTGGGCAGCAGTATTGAGAAAAGCAATATATAGGATACAAATATTCTCACGCTTAAAAGGATGTTCCTATTCCTGGATCTGAAAAACGTTTGTCTGTGATAAATTGATCGTCATTTAATGTTTTCAGAAATGCAATGATCGCCTGCTTTTCTGTTGCTGTAATTGCTATTCCACGTTTTTGACCAGCTACCTGTAGCAACGGATCCAAAGAAGGCGATACAAAAATGCTGTCTTTGCTGGTGCTTTGGTCATTGGCATAGTGGCTCAATACTTCCTCCAATGTGGTAAAACGGCCATCGTGCATATAAGGGGCAGTTAATCCAATGTTTCTCAAACTCGGCACTTTGAATTTCAGTCTGTCTGCCTCGTTCAGGGTAATCGCATATCTTCCCTGATCATTGATTTTATTGGGTATCAAACCATTATTTCGGAAACTTTGATCTGTGAAAAGTTCCGAGCTGTGACATGTGCTGCATTTCTGCTGGAAAAGCGTTAAGCCTTGCTTTTCCAGTGCAGTTAGTGCCGATGCGTCGCCTTTTAAATAGTAATCATAGCGGGAAGAGGCGGAGACCATCGTCATCATGAATTGTGAAAGTGCCTGCATCATTTTATCCGATGTAATTTCATCGGTACCAAATGCCGCTTTAAACATTTTGGGGTAATCAACCTGCTTGGCGGCACCCGCAACCGGCGTTTTCTTTAATTTCTCAATTACATTACCAACGCGTTCCCCCATTTCTACCGGATTTTGAATGGGAACAGGTGGCACCATATCCAGATCGTGCACGCCGCCGTCCCAGAAAAAGGAAGTATTCCAGGCCAGGTTCTGAACTGGTGGTGCATTTCTGTTTCCCAGCAAATCGTCCACGCCGTGACTCAGGTCGTGGCCATGGTGCGTGAAAGCCGAAGCTTGCTGATGGCAGGTACCGCATCCGATTTTATCAGTCCGGGATAGGATACCGTCATAAAATAAGAACCTGCCCAATTCCACTCCTTCCACTGTGAGAGGATTCTTGGAGATATCATAAACCGGATCGGGAAAGTAGGATGGCTTGGTCCATTGCAATGGGGTAGGCTTGTCGGTGTCTGGATCAGGCTCGGGATTTTCTGGATCTTTATGGCAGGAAGCTGTTACCTGAAACAGGCAAAAAAGCAAACCGCAAAAAAGTAAAATCCTTTTCATTGAATTCAATTCCAGTTAATTGGGCTGTATTTTGCTTAGCCTGAACATGCTGACGTAGTTATCGGCAACGTTTTTAGAAGAGTCGCTGTACATGATGGCACTACTTGTCTTAATGCTCAATTGCGTTGGTCCGTCGAAAATTTTAAGCACATCGGCTACTAAGGAAACCTGCGGATGTAATAGCTTGGAAACAGTTGCTTTTTGGGCCCCGAAATCGATTTTGGTTTTACGGATATTGTTCAGTGTTTTTTCAGTACGTCCTCCAAATCCACCGATATGGTAGTAAAACTTACCGTTTGGAGAGGTCGCAAAGTCAGAGGTACCTTCGATTTTTAGGAAAATATAACCAGGGTTCCAATCCCAATACATACCTTCCTCATTCACAGGGCCGGTATCTTTGTCTAAAACTCCTTTGCGTTTTGAAACATCCGAGACACTTCTGAGACTATCGACACCAATCAAAAATTCGACCGCGGAATATTCTCCGACTGGCACATTGTTGATCACAGCCTGTTGTGAAGCCGCATTGTTTTCCCGGATCAGAAAATAGCTGGAGTCCTGCGGTACCGTGTAGCTGGTGCCGTCGGTTTTGAGCAACTTGATGTTCGAGATGAAATAATTGAGCGTACTTACTGTAAAAGTTTCGCCGACGGAGTTCTGGTAAGTTTCGGTATTGAGCTTCAAATCTTTGCTGCCAGCCACATTGTCAAATTGAATGCTCAATGCCCCTGTTTCGGAAGTGTCTGGATTGTCATCGTCAGAGCAGGAAATAGTTGAAAAGCCCAGCGACATAGCCAATGCCGTGGAGAATAGAAATGAAAATGCTCTTTTCATAATTCTATAGTTAAGGATATTGAAAAAAGAATGGTGTTTTACCTAAGAGATAAAACAGAAAAAGCGCAGGAATTATGCGAAAATCAGCTTAGAGGAGGATGAAAAATATCATCGGGAGAAAGATAGGCGGCAAACGGATTGGCATAGGGGAAATTCAGTTCCCGAAGTATTTCAAAAGCAGCAGCAGCCTGAGGTAAAAAGCTGAAATTCGTGCGGCTGTCCATCACATAGTCCAGCAATCGCGCCATGTAGTTCTTTTCAGCCTGCCGTTTTTCCTGTTCTTCCAATGCTGCCATTCGTTTGGCAAGATAGCATTGGCCATTGCAATTCATTTGTGGACGGGTACGGTTCTCACAAAGGTTGGCTACAATATACTCCCGCCGGATTTCAAAGTCGAGATATAACAAAGGAATCACCCATACTTTGATCAGCATAAGGCTCAGCAAGCTGAGGGAGATCCATTGTTTGACTTTATTTCCCAAGTTTTAGAATTCCTTTGCTACAAAGGTATTAACCGATGATCAAAAATGTTCGTTTTTAGGCGATTTTAATCCCATTACCTGGTTTTATAAAAGAGTTGCAAAGAGAAACTGCCTGAGAGTAAGAATGACTTATTGACACCTGCCGGCGTATAACCGACGCCGGGAAAATACTGAGACGGAACTTCCGGTGACGCACGCAATGCAGCGGTGTTTCTAACCTGTATGCGTAGTGAAAGCCGCTCACTCAGCGTGACACCGTGTGCAAAATACGCTTCAAACCCAACCGCAAACTGATTTTGCATTTTATACTGTTTTTCGTAGTTACCGAAAGTCGGGCCGTCGAAAGAAACGTTTCCAGTATATTCCGACAAAGAAACCATTGGCCCAAAGCCAAAGAAATGATTATGACGCGGATGTTGTATTTCGTAAGCTCCCCGCAGGTAATATCCTCTGAACCGCTGGTCAGGGTCGAATTTACTTTCACTGTTTGTTGTACCCTTTGCAAAACCCGCACCAAGAATCAGGTTCCGGTTTGCCTTGTGCGCAGCCCACCGGTAATAGGGTTCAATCATGATGGTTTTCCGGATAAGATACTTTTCAGGAAGAATGAACGAAGGAATACTCTTAATGATGTCGATTCCTGCATATTGCCTGGGATGCGAGTCCACCTGCGCGCGTATGACATCAATGCATGCCAACAGAAAGGTGTGGTGATCAGGACCAATTTTTTCATGGGGTGACGTCAATTGAAATGCCGGGAGCATAGGAATGGAATACGGGTTGCTTGCCCCAGAGAATGTAGCCTCCATAATCTACCTCCACTTTTGAAAAGGTTGATCTGGCATTTGGGCCATGCGCCGGCTTGTCTGCGTCCACAGTAAATCCGCATCCTTGCTTTACTTCAAATTCCCTTTTATAGAACAGCGTCAGGGTATCCGCTTTTTCTTTTGTAAAAAATAAGAATGTGGTGCTGTCAGCATTGAGCGAAATGGGAAGCACGCAAGAAGGGAAGGGTTTTTTTAGTAATTCTGCGCTTGACTTAAAGGCATCGCGATTAATTACATGCAATGCACTGACCGAATCGATCTGCAGAGAATCGGCAGAAAGGCGGATTGTTACAAATAGTTCATGCTGTGGCCCGCAGTCAATACAGCTGTTGAGACAGAAGCAAATCAAAATAAAGAATACATGTCGCATGATCAGGCCAAAGAAAAGCTTACTTGAGCTCGACACCAGAAAGACAGAAAGCGTTGCGTCAAGTACAGCTCATCCGGTGACTCGGTAGAGTAATTTTCCTATATTTGCCCTTTAAACAATATGGGGGCACTTGCTCCGTTTATGTTCAAAGTTGTTTTTACACCCAATCGACCTCAGTTTCATTAGCTTAACCATTCACTTTTTATCTCACATATGATGCTTCTGCAAGCACTTACTGACTCTACTATGGCAGCTCCCGTTGCCAATCAGGGACTTTCCGTCATAGATCTTCTCGCAAAAGGGGGCTGGGTAATGTTGCCACTCGGACTTTTATTTCTGGCAACGCTTTTTTTGATCATTGAACGGTTTTTAGGGATTAATGCGAATGGGAAGATTGAGCCGCAGTTTGTTGATAATGTAAAAGACTTTATTCAGCAGGGAAACTTAAAATCTGCCGAATCGCTTTGCCGGAACCAGCGCAATGCAGCAGGCAGAATTTTCGAGCGTGCAATCGGACGGATTGGATATCCGATCAAAGACATTGAGACAACGATCGAAAATGCGAGCCAGATTGAGATTCAGAGAATGGAAGGTAACTTGCCCTATCTCGGTGTGATTGCAGGTATAGCGCCCATGCTTGGTTTTGTGGGTACGATTTCGGGTATCATCCGTATTTTTTACGATATCTCCATTTCCAACGACTTTAATATCAGCACGATTGCAGGTGGTATGTACGAAAAAATGATCACTTCTGGCTCTGGTCTGATTATTGGTCTGATCGCTTACGCAGGTTACCACTTGCTGAACATGAAAATAGACGGATTTGCTTTGAGACTGCAAATGGCCGCTTCGGATTTCCTGGATGTATTGCAAAAGCCGGTAGCTGCTAAGTAAAATATAGAAATATGAAAATACGTCGCAAGGCCCGGTTTGCCCCGGAGGTGTTCACGCACTCTCTGAACGATATCATGTTTTTTCTTCTGCTGTTTTTCCTGATCATTTCCACGATGTCCAATCCGAATGTGATCAAACTGATGCTGCCAAAAGCTTCGGCTACCCAGCAGATGTATAAAAAACAGATTACATTATCAATAGATGAGCACAAAGGCTATTTTATTGATAAAGAGCCTATACCATTTGACCGACTGGAAGCAGAACTGCAAAGTATTTTTGCCAATGTTGAGGAAAGAACGATTGTTTTGAGAGTAGATAAAAATCTGGCAGTTCAGGATCTGGTAGATGTACTGGAGCTGGGGGCCAAGAATGATATTAAAATGGTGATGGCAACTGCCAAATAACCGAATATAATTAAAGCAAAGCGGCCCTGGAAATTCGAGTTTCAGGGCCGCTTTATTTTAGCACTATTGTTGCGCACTTAGATAGATTTGCTCTACAATCGCTTGTAGAACAGCACCTTCTTCCGCACTGCAAATATTGCTCGGCTTTCCGGCGCAGGCGTCGAGAAATGCGGCTGTATTTTTAAGCTGAATGTCGGGAACTTCCAGATGCGGGAATGCCATATCCGTCAGCTCACCCGCGAATTCGGTATATAGCGTAAAAGGGTTGAGCAATGCTCCTGCTTTGGTTCCAAAAACTTCCAGGTTTACGTTTTTTTGCAGCTGGGTATTCAATGCAAAAGACGTAGATAAGGATATGCTGGCATTATCAGGAAATGATAAGTGCGCAAAGCATCCATCCTCGACTTCAAATTTTTCGGCATCCCAGCCGCCCATTAAGCCCTTGCCGCCTGCTTTTCCAATATAGTCGTAAGTATTTGCTACAATGCGGTCAGGCATTTGATAATCCAGAATGCCCAGCGCCAGATCCAGAATATGAACACCAAGATCGATCAGCGCGCCTCCGCCTTGTATTTCTTTATTGGTAAAATTACCCCAGCCAGGAATGCCACGCCTCCTCAGATAGTTGGCTTTGATATGGTACACCTTACCCAACTGGCCTGTCCTCATGCATTTTTGTAACAATGCGTATTCATCCGTTTGTCTCAACTGGAAGTTGTACGCCAGCACTTTGCCCCTGCTTATTGCAAGATCGGCCATTTCCCGGGCTTGTGCCCTGCTCATGGCAGGAGGTTTTTCACAAAAAACGTGACAACCCTGTTCAAGTGCCTGGATTGTAAAGGGGTAATGCAGATTGTTGGCTGTGCAGTTCACAATCATATCGGGCCTTGCTTCACTCTTGTACATTTCCAGCGCGTTGTCGAATGCGAAGGGAATCTGATGTTTATCGGCGAGCGCCTGCGCCTTGTTTTTGTCACGACTGCAAATCGCCGTGATTTCAACCCGGTCTGAAAGTGCTTTTAACGCTGGAATGTGGTTGTCGTCGGCAATGTGGCCTCCGCCGATGATAGCTGCTTTGAGGAGTGACATGCGGGATGTTTGATAATGGTTCGTGGCTTGCTAAAATAGCGAAACATTATCCAAATCGAATGTTTAAGCTCAATCCTGGTTTACGGGAGGCCTACCTTGTCTGGAAAGCGCGGATGGCTGCCTTTGGAACTTGTAGGACGGGGTAGGGGGTATTGTGCTATGAACCAGCATATTATAGTTCCTGAAGTGCCTTAATTTTTTGGTGCTATCTATTTTTGGTGTCGGTTTTTTATTGGGATTATTCCCCGAAAAATCGATGAACTTATTGAAGTACATTCCCAGCTCGGTCATCGTAGACAGGATCATAGGTTTTTCTTTCTCAAGCAGCCCCTGTCTGGTTTTTTGTTTTGCTTCTTCCAGATCAAATTTGACTTCAATTGCCTGCCTCGCTCGAATTGGCTTTCCATTTTGAATGGCTGGCTCCCATTTTGGCATTTCCTTTACCAACCTGATAGCCTCCATATCCAGTCCAAATCCGACACCTTTTATAATCACTATATCGCCTAATGTACCATCTTCGTCCACCGTAAACTGAACGAACACAATGCCCTGGACACTTGCTTGCAGTGCCGGGTCGGGGTATTGGATGTTTTCATGCAAGTAGCTGAACATCGCCTCCTGTCCGCCAGGGAACTGTGGTTTTTGTTCGGCAATTGTGAATACACCCTTCATCGGATCTGGCGTATTAACGATATCGTCGTTCACGGATTTCTTATCAGCGCTTCCAATGACGGGCAACGTGTCGGCAATGATTTCATGGTTCGTTTGAAGGGTTATGCCATAGAAGGTTTTGTTGCTTTCAACACGTATTTCCTCTGATTTGAAATTGATATGTGTGACCGCAAGCTTCCCGCCGACCGGCATATTCGTCAGTGCAAATTTTCCATCTTGATCTGTCGCGATTCCTCTGGTCGTACCGGCCAGAATGATTATCGCATCGGGGATTTTGGCCCCGTTTTCGTCCAATACAATTCCATTCAGGTTAATTGTTCCGTAACTGACCATTGCCACCTTGTCGGCGACCGGCGCAGTGTTCGCGGGAGCTGGTTGTTGGGGTATACGTTTACGGGCGGCAGTTAGAAAAACGGCAAATAATGTTATGGGCACAATCAGCAGATATTTTCCAAGTAACCAGCGTGACGTGCGATTTTTATAGATCATCCGGATGCGGCTTTTAAGCAAGGACGAATTGTAAAAATGGTTGGTGATTATCCTTTGCGGTACATTTAAGGCGTATGCAACAAGGAAATTGGCGTAATCGTCGCGGTTCGGAACCTGTTGGTCTGCCAGAAATTCGTGAACGGCCTGCATGGAACGTTTGTAGAACCAAGCTACGGGATTGAACCAAAAAGCCACTTTCAGCAATTCAGCCAAAATGATGTCCAAGCTATGTAGCTGGCGGATATGCACAAATTCATGCCTGAGAATGACATCGGGATTACGTTCATAGTCATTTCTGCTGATTACAAGCCATTTAAAAAAGGAAAAGGATCCTGTCTCCGCGGGCTGTACGCTCTCCTGTAACACCAAGGTATAACTGTCCACGTTCAGCCTCTCTCCGTTTCGGATTGTTAAATAAAGTTTGTAAAAAGATAATGAAAGCCGGAAAAGCATGGTGACCACTCCTAATCCATACAACACAACCAGGGCCAGTTCCCATCCCACGCTTTGTTCCGGGACCTGATGAGAGGCTGTCAGTGCTGGGGATACAGATACATTGTGTAAAGTCTGCGGAACTACAACCTTGTAGGTTTCTGAAAATGTCACAAATGGCAGTAGGAACGAAATGATCAGTGAACCCAGCAAGTAAAATCGGTTCCAGAGAAAGAAAGTATGATTGCGGAACAGCAGCCAGTAACAACTGTAAAACAAGACCAGGGCCGCATTGACCTTGGCAAAATAGAGGAGCGTTTCCATGATCTATTTTTTTGTCGTAATCATGACAACCCCATTGCGTCCCTCATCGCCGTACGTTGAAGTCGCGCTGCTGTTTTTCAAAACGCTGATGGCTTTTATATCATCCGGATTTAGTTGGCTGTAGCCTTCTGAGCCACGTTTTTCCTGTTTTTCTCCATCGATGATAATCAATGGATCGCCGGACAATGAGTTGCCCCTAACCTCTACTTTTGTGTTGGATAGTGAGTTGTATCCAGCGACTTCGCCTTTTGCAGCATCATTTTTAAATCCGTTGTTATATGCCGAAATATTGACGGCTGAATTGGTAGATTGTACAAAAGATTTCCGGGGCTCCGCCGCCGCCATGATTTCACCTGTGAGCATAGCTTCATTCTTTGTGCTGATTTCAACGACGCCGCTTTTAGCTGTCTCTCCATAACGTGCTGCTGCTTCTCCATTTTTGAGCACATTTACATGAGCAATGTCCGATTCAGGAATTTTGGCGACTTTGTCCTGATCAATGATTTTGCCATCCAGGACAAATAGGGGTCTTGATCCTTTTAAATCTAGCCCTACACCGGCAGTCCTTTTTTTATCGCTCTCGTCGATTTGGAAATTAATGGGCAGATTATACCTTACATTCACAGCTTTGCCGTTTTGTTTGGCGGGTTTCCACTTTGGAAATTGGGATAAAACCCTTACAGCTTCTTCGTCGCAGCCATAGCCAAGCCCTTTTAAAACCTGTATATCCGCCACATCACCGTTTTCAGTTACAACGAAGGAGAGAAATACCCTTCCCGCTATATTTGACTTGACGGCTTGCTCCGGATATTTTAAGTGATCACGCAGAAATTCATACATCGCCTTAATTCCTCCGGGAAACTCAGGCTGTTGTTCCACTACCGTGAAAACCTTTTTATCCGCAATCGCCTCCTTAGCCAATGCTACTTTTTCCTCGGCAATTGGCTCTCCACTCTCCTGGCGTTCGCAACCGGCTATGATCAAGGCCGAAAAACCAATCAAACTCAGTGCAATCGCGTAGGTACCGAGTAACCATTTCGAAGTCCTGTTTTTGTAAATCATCTGAATACGGCTTTTAATCTGTGATGGTTTGAAAAAGTGATTCGTAAGTGAAGCGACCGGCGCATTCAGGGCATAGGCAACCAGAAACTTCGCATAAGTCTCCCGGTTTGGTGCCTGCTCATCAGCCATGAATTCGTGCACTTCCTGAAATGAGTGTTTGTAAAGCGAAAGTATAGGGTTGAACCAGAAAATCACCCTCATGACTTCTACAAGCAATATATCCACACTGTGCCACTGCTGCGTATGCACCATTTCGTGCCTCAGGATCGCGTCGAAATGGTGTTCATAGTCGCTCCTGTTGATGACGATCCATTTAAGGAATGAGAATGAGCCGATGCGATTGGAGTCAATCAGAACAACCTTGCAATCGTCCAGGTCGATGATTTCACCCGCATTCAGAAATTTTCTGAGTTTCAGAATGTGGCCAAATAGATAGTAGGCCGAAATGGAAAAACCAATTGCATAAATCATCCAGATTGCCTGAACCCAGGTGACGATTGGTTTTGGGACTTCTTGCACCTGCGAAAGAGTGAAGGGGGTTGCGGTTATCTCGTATGTAATGGGAAGCATCGGGGCACTTTCCGGATAAATGATAAGCGGAAGTGTAAATGCTGCACACAGCGAGCCAAGGAGATAGATGCGGTTCCACTGGAAGAAGGTGTGGTTACGCAGCATGAGCCAATAACAGGCGTATAACAATATCCAATACAAATTAACCTTGCCGAAATAGATTAAAGTATCCATGGCTAACAGATTTTAGTGATCGTTTTTATGATCGTTGATCAATTTCATAATTTCATCCAGGTCCTTTGTTTTAAGGTCGTTGTCTTTCACGAAGAATGAAACAAGGTTGGGTAGGGAGTTGTCAAAGTAATTGACCATCAATTGCTTCATTTCGTGACGCTTATACTCTTCTTCGCTGATGAGCGGGAAATATTCGTGCGTTTTTCCATAAGCTGTATAACCTACTACTTCCTTTTTCTCGAGGATCCGTATGATCGTCGAAACGGTGTTGTAGGCTGGCTTGGGTTCCGGGATCTCTGCCAGGATATCTTTGACAAATGCTTTTTTAAGTTGCCAGAGTATTCTCATTATTTCTTCCTCGGCGCGGGTAAGCGTGCGAATTTCCATGATTATTTGTGGGACTTTTAGTACTAATTAAACCGGTAAATCAAAGTTAATACTATTTGCTTAGTTCCAAAACTATTTTATTAGTTATTGTGAAAAAATAAAAAAGCGGTGAATAAAGTCACCGTTTTGGCCTCGTGTGATTTGGTTGCGTGCCAGGCAAACGTTCAGTAGGCGCAGGTATTCGAAACGCTGCTATCCAGAAAAGCAAAAGCAGCAAGGACAAATCCCTGCTGCTTCCTGGTATTGAATGCGGCTCTTTATTCGACGACGCTCAATTTTACTGTATTGGTCTTACGTTGTCTCGAAACAGGCATGCTCAACGTATTGATGAAAACATCACCCTTCTGCAGCTCACCCTTCTCTACAAGGAACAACTTGATATCCTCAATCAGATCGTCTGTTGAAACTCCCTGATCGCGGTCATAATAGAATACTTTTGTGCCCCAATAAAGAGCGAGCTGGTTCATGAGCATTTTGTTACTCGTGAAAATCAGCAGGTTGGCTTTTGGCCTGTGGTGAGATAACCTAAACGAAGTGTAACCCGAACGAGTAATCCCGATGATTGCCGCAGCTTGTGTATCGCGCGCTAATCTACAGGCACTCATCACGACATTGTCGTTTAATTTATAAATACCTGCATTTTCATTTACAAAAGCGTGGTGTTTGAAATAAATGCTGTTGGTAGAAGATTCAACCTTCTCGATCGTGCGCGTCATGCTTTCGACAGCGAGAAGCGGGTAACGTCCGGAGGCCGTCTCCGCACTGAGCATTACAGCGTCTGCACCGTCCAGAACTGAATTCGCTACATCGTTAAGTTCCGCGCGGGTAGCACGTGGACTTTCAATCATGCTTTCCAGCATCTGAGTGGCAACGATAACCGGTTTTCCTGCTTTGTTACATTTGTCGACGATCATTTTCTGGATCATCGGTACTTCTTCCGCAGGAAGCTCAACACCCAGGTCGCCGCGGGCAACCATAATTGCATCAGTGACTTCAATGATTTCGTCAATATTTACAATTGCTTCCGGTTTTTCAATTTTGGCAACCACGCGGGCCAGTTTCCCCTTATTGGCGATGTATTCTTTTACTTTGGTGATTTCCGCAGCTGTACGCACAAAGGACAATGCAACCCATTCAACGTTATGCTCAAGACCAAAATCCAGATCTTCGTAATCCTTGGCTGTCACCGAAGGCATCGAAACTTTGGTATTTGGCAGGTTGACCCCTTTCTTCGATTTCAGGTAGCCTCCATAAATTACTTCCGTAACCACGTCGGTCCCGTCCATTCCTGTTACGAGCACTTCCAGTTTTCCATCATCCATCAGGATCCTGTCGCCTATCTTCACGTCATTGTACATACCATCGTAGGGAGTGCTTACTTTCTCGGCCGTACCAAGCACTTCGGTATTGGATAAGATCAGCTTTTTGCCGGCTTCAATCAATACCCCGTCTTTTTCGGAAACCAACCCGATACGAATTTTAGGCCCTTGTAAATCCTGCAGGATCGCAAGGTTCAAGCCATATTCTTCATTGATTTCACGAATGGTATTTAATCTTAAAAGATGATCGGCGTGGGTACCGTGGGAGAAGTTAAGCCTGAAAACGTTGACTCCGGCTTTTGCCAATGCATATAATGTTTCTTTTGTTTCAGAGGCGGGGCCTACGGTTGCAACAATTCTTGTTTTTTTGGAAGACATAGATGGATATGCAGTAAGAAATGATTTTATAAGCAATCCACGTCGATGACAACCTGGATGCTCTTTAATGTCTTATCGGTTAATGTGTCAATTACCTTTTCCTGAATAAATGACTTTGCCGCCTTAAAATTAATCTTTTCTCGCTCAAGTTTGATGAGAATATCGAACAAAAACTGATTTCTCACTCTTTCCACCAAAGGCGGCTGCGGTCCCAAAACCCGGCTTGAACCAAGGTTGGCGGTAAGCTTTTCGGCCAGGATCCTGGCAGCTCTTTGGGAAGTGTTTTCGTCTATGTGTTTGACAGTGACCTTTATAAGTCTTGTAAAGGGAGGGTAGCCGAATTTTTCTCTCTCGGTGATCTCGGCATCATACATCCCTTCATAATCATTGGTGACGATTCTTTCCAATAGTTTTTGAGCAGGATTGGCCGTCTGTATTAAAACTTTGCCTGGCTTATCCGCCCGTCTCCCCGCCCGGCCACTCACCTGGGTCAACATTTGGAAAGCGCGTTCGGAGGCGCGGAATTCCGGAAAATGAATAATCCGGTCTGCATCGAAAATCCCCACCACACTTACATTATCGAAGTCCAGCCCTTTGCTGACCATTTGGGTCCCGACCAAAATATCAATTCCTCCTTCTTCAAATTCCCGGATGATCTGTTGATAGGCATTTTTTGCCCGAGTTGTATCCAGGTCCATACGCTGCACTCTTGCTTCCGGAAACATCAGGTGGATCTCGTCCTCAATTTTCTCGGTACCGTAACCCATCGTCTTTACTTTAGGCGAGCCGCAATTCGGGCAGGTTCTAGGAACTTCTTCCTTGTGTCCGCAATAATGACAGCGTAATTCCTTCATTTTCATGTGGTAGGTAAGGCTGACATCACAATTGGGACATTCAGAAATCCACGAGCATTCTTCACATTGCAGGTAAGGCGAATACCCCCGCCGGTTTTGAAACAGGATCGTTTGCTCCTTATTCGTGAGATTGTACTGTAGATGTTCGAGCAAAACAGATGAAAATTCATTTTTCATCTGGCGCTGCTTCTTTTCCTTTTTTGTGTCAATCAATTGAAAAGTAGGCAATGCGGCATTTCCGAAACGCTCCTTCATTTCTACCAGTCCGTATCGTCCGCTTTTTGCGTGATAATAGCTTTCCAATGAGGGGGTCGCGGAGCCTAGTAGTGTCTTCCCTTTGTGCATATAGGACATAATGACCGCCACGTCTCGGGCATTGTAGCGCGGCGCGGGATCATGTTGCTTGTAGGAAGTTTCGTGTTCTTCATCTACAATGATCAATCCAAGATTATCGAAAGGAAGAAAAATAGCTGATCTTACACCGACCACAAACTGAAATTTCCCATCCAAAATCCCTTTCCAGACTTCAACGCGCTCATTATCAGAAAATTTGGAGTGATAAATACCCATCATATCCCCAAAAACTTTTCGCAATCGTACCACAATTTGAGTAGTCAGGGCAATTTCCGGCAAAAGAAACAGAACTTGGGAGCCGCTTTGGAGTACTTGTTTGATCAACTCAATGTATACTTCTGTTTTGCCGCTTCCGGTGATCCCGTGGAGCAATACCACTTCTTTTTCGGCCAGTAGCTCCTGAATTTGCCTTGAGGCTTCCTTTTGCGAATCCGACAGCGTGATATTGGCCATATTGCCGGCAGGTATGTCTTCAAAACGGGAGATGAAAACTTCAAACTGCTCAAAAACGCCCTTTTTGATCAGAGTAGTTAAAGAAGCATCCGAAATCGCATCATCCTGGGCAAAAATAGACTTATCAAGCCCCTTTTGATTTAGCTCAGCATGATTGTACACCGGGACGTAACTTAGGAATTTAAGAAGGATGTCCTGCTGTTTCTGGTTTTTTTCCAGGGAAGCAGCCAGTTTTGAGAGCGACTCATTGGTCAGGTAGGCAGACGATAAGCGAATCTTTTTCACAACTTTCGGTTTATACCGCTCCTTTACTTCCTCATAGAGGATAACCGCACGTTTGCCTACCAGCGATTTGATCATCGAGGTGATATTTGATTTCTGCAACAACCTTTCTACTTCCTCGTAAGAGAGTGTCTGATGCTTTTTGATTTCTTCGATTACAATTCGTTCCTGGTCGGTCAGAAGGTCATCATACTCGAATTCGGGATTGAGCTGGATGCGTGATTGGCTAGTAATTTTAAGCCCTGCCGGCAAAGCGACATTCAGTACTTCTCCAATATTACATAGATAATATTCAGCAACCCAATTGAATAATTCGAGTTGCTTAGTGGTTACGATAGGTTGATCGTCAAGTAATTCAAGGATGTATTTTGCCTGATACTTCACAGGGGGTGTGGTGTGTATTTTGGCAGCAACGGCGGTAATAACCCTTTTCTGTCCGAATTGCACAATAACCCTTGCCCCGACCTTAATGAGGTCGCTCATTTCCCTGGGAACCCTATACGTAAATAAAGCTGGAACCGGGACAGGTAAGATCAGATCAGCGAATAAAGTGGTTTCTTCCTCGAAGAAGGAGGTCATTGATGAGCAATTTGTTTATCGAAAGATACGAATTAAGCAATCAGTTCGACGGGTAGAACAGTTGACTTCTCCCATCCGATCATCGCATTAAAAAGCCTGATGTGGCTGTATTTTGATATATCTTCTTCTGAAATATTGGCTTCGTGAATCACACCCGAATCTAATAAAAGTGCCCTCTGCGTTCCAGGAAGCAGATAAGTTGACGGAGTATACCATTTCGCTCCGTCCCGGAAAGCCACATTGCAATAGAAAGAATCAGTTACCATTCCGTTTTTAATGATCAGGACCTCATCACAGTCTTTTCGTTGCGCAAACAGGGTGTCCAGTTGATCACGGTCATTGTATTTAAAGGCGTAGTCTATGCTATCATCGTAAACCTTCTGAATTTTCTTGATTGTTCTTGTTGAATACGGCTCCCACCTGATATGGTCGATTTCTTTGCCGTACGCGACCCTGCATTTGTGGAGGTCATTCCCGACGCAGTCTGGAAGAGTGATCAACTCCGACAAATCCCAGTGATCGGTAAATCCCCAGAGCTCTCTCCGGGTGTTATTCAATCTTGATTCGTGGTACGAAAGGTTTTTCAAAATACGATTTTCGACACAAATCGTTTCAATACACAGTGTGCGGGACATGGCTGAATGGAAGGTAAACTTTATCAATTAATTCCTGATATTCATTTTCTGCTCGGCTGAGTGCGGTAATGCCGCCACCACTTTTAAAAATCAGCTTGCCATTCTGATTTTCAATAAACCGGATCATCACTGCACTTTCAAAAACTTCTCCATCGAAATAACCCATGACACCGGTATAATAACCTCTTTCGTAGCCTTCCACTTCTTTGATAATCCTTAATGTACTTGGCTTTGGAGCACCGGTAATAGAACCGGCCGGCAATAGTTTTAAAAGCAGGTCACCGAATTTTCCATTGAAGTCCTCCGGCAAAACTCCCGCAACCTCCGAGCTGACCTGTAATAAAGCTTTGTCATTGGTTTCAATCCGATCAATATATCGATACCTTTCGACCCAGACTTTTTTCGCGACCATGCTCAGGTCATTGCGGATGAGGTCAACGATGGTAGCATGTTCGGCGGCTTCTTTCTGGTCCGCCAGGATTACATCTTCAGCATTGGGTACCGAGGCATCAATGGTACCCTTCATGGGGAAGCTGGATATGCTGTCGCCTTTGATTGTTACAAAAATTTCAGGCGAAAAGCAGACAAATTCATTTTTGTATAAAAAACGGTACCGGGCCTCACTGTTTTCATAAATATCCCTGAGACTAAGATTTGTGTCAATGGGAGTTGGAACGGAGAGGTTAACCAGAAACGAGTTTCCCGATTTCAGGTTAGCTATTACGTGGTCAAATTTCTTCCTGTAAATTTCGAATGGAACGGGCTCCTTAGTAAGGTGAAAATCTGGTGTCAATCCGGTATCTCTCAACAAATCATGGTTAGAGAATCCTTTAAAGTCAAAAAGCACATCCGTTGGGCCAGGATCTGCCAGCTTCCAGGCAAGTGGTTTTTCAAACTGGTAATCTATAAGAAATACGAAAGGGGTTTTTGATTTTCCCCATTCATTAAGATTACCAACAAAATTGTCGACTGCTTCGGTCAATCTCAAAAGGATCTAATTGAACATTTCCAACAATGAGCTAATTTACAAAGTTCAGAAACCAATATCTAAATTAGGGGGTTAAAAGAGGGAGGAAAGAGGCCCGACAGCCGACAGTTACTTAACAAATGCATATATACGACGTTATCATCATCGGAGGCGGGCCTTGTGGACTTGCCATGGGCATAGAGCTTGCCAAAAGCGGTCTGGACTATCTCATTTTGGAAAAGGGTAATCTGACAGAGTCCATCCGGCGTTATCCAAGAAGGATGAAATTTTTCTCTACTGCCGAGAACATTGAGATTGGAGGAATTCCTTTCGCAATTTCCGATGTCAAGGCCAATCGCAATGAGGCGCTCCAATATTATCGCAAAGTAGCCGGTTACTATCACCTTAATTTCAAATTATTTATTGATGTGGACCGTGCCGAGAAACAGGCGGACGGCACCTTTTTAACCTATTCCAATGATGGCCAGGTTTTTCAATCCAAGAATGTAGTATTGGCAACAGGCTATTTTGATGTCCCCAGAATGCTGAATGTGCCGGGTGAAAACCTACCGCACGTTTCGCACTATTATGATGAACCCTTCAGATATTCCTATACCAATGTGGTCCTGGTGGGCGGTTCGAACTCTTCTGTTGAGGCTGCACTTGAGTTATACAGGCATGATGCCCACGTAACAATCGTACACAAGGAGGCCGATTTTCGTACTAAAGTGAAATACTGGCTTATCCCCGATGTTAAAAACCGTGTAAAGGAAGGGAAGATCCATACGCGTTTCAACAGCGTAACCAAGGCAATCGAGCCGGGAAAAATCCAGATCGAGAACCTGGAGAGCGGTGAGACGGAATGGCTGCCGGCTGATTTCGTCTTTCTACTGGTAGGTTATCTGCCCGACGAACATCTGCTTACAAGGTGTGGCGTGATTTTAAACCCGGTAACCAAAGTACCGACTTTCAATTCCGACACTTTTGAAACCAATGTACCCGGGCTATACTTGTGCGGTACCGTAATGGCCGGTGTCTTTACCGAGAAAGTATTCATCGAAAACGGCCGCGAACATGCAGCTGCTATTGCGGATCACCTGGCGGGCAGGGAAGTGCGGAAGGTGAAGGAACTGATTGACCGGATATAAGGATTATTCGTCGTCAATTAATTTGAGCTTTCGTTTCCTCTTTTTCATAGACACTTTTTCAATTTTCCCAACCAATCCGTTAGCCCCGACGGCATAGCCGACATTTGCCGCAAAGCTGACGGCGTGGAACCCTTCCTTCCCAAGAGGCCGCCAGCTTTTTCCTTTGTCAATACTGTAACTGCTTCCCGACGGCCCGGTTGCAATTAGAGCGTAATCATCCGAGCGCAGTTCTGTTTCCCCGGTCCAGATCGCGTCTGTTTTATGGTAAAGTGCCACGCATTCTTTCAGACCCGCTGGCTTTGTCATACCCGCGAGGTGCCAGGTTACACCCCCGTCCTTCGTCATTAATACATTCTGGCTCGAATCTGTGGTTTTCTTGTAGTCTCCGCCGACAGCGATCCCATGTTTTTTTGTCCAAAACCGCAAACCAAATATGCCGCTGGTTGGCCCAGCTGGTAATGGGGTGGATGCAACCTGCCAAGACTGACCATAATCCTCGGACCTGAAAACGCGCGCCATTTTGCTTCCACCTGTTCCGATGTACGCAGCCCCCTTACCGGTTGTCAGTATCGAAGTACCACTAGCTGCAAAGCAGGCTTCTCCCGGTTCTGCTGCCGGACGTTTTTCCATAGGCATTTCCTGCCAGCTTTTTCCGCCATCTTCGGTAGTCAGGATAAACAGTTTTCCCTCCGTCGGATCACCCAGGCAAATGCCTCTATTTTTATCCCAAAAGTCGATTCCATCCAGAAAAACCCCATTTTGTGTAGTTTGATACACAAGAACCCAACTTTCTCCCCCGTCGTCTGTTCGGTAAATTTTGGCTTTGCCCTGTTCCGAAGGGCCAGCGCTCATTGCGACTACGGTTTGCCTATTGAAGGCGTAAATGTCACGAAAATCGAGAGAATCTGCACCTGGCACTTTGTAGGTAGTCCAGGTTTTTCCGCCGTTGAGCGTTTTGATGATTGTGCCCTTTGTGCCGCCTATCCAGCATGTGCTGGGATTAACAGCGTGCACTGCGCGCATATGTATTGCTGGCTTGATGTTATAGATCGTCCATTGCGCCGATGCCAGATGCGCCAGCATGAGGCCGGTTAATAATAATAGGCACCGGAAAAGCCTTGCCGACGTATATATGTTCTTTATTGGGTAAATTGGCACAGTATTTTTAATCTTTACAGTTCTAATTCATTATAAACACAAAATAGGAAATTCATATGAACAAGAATCAAAAATTTTTGATCGCATCTATTGGCGCTTTATTCACAGGCATTGCGATTGGCCTTTTGGTTGCGCCTAAAAACGGAAAAGACACCCGTAAGTTGCTTAAGAACAAGGCTAACGACCTGGGAGGTACAGCAAAAGATAAATATGAAAAGAGTTTGGAGGAGCTGTCTGTTTTGGCGGATAAACTGAAAGACGGATTTTTGAAAAACGTGAATACTGTAAAAGACAAGGCGACAACGGTTGCAGAAAATGTAAATGATAAAGTTCGCAATGTCGTGAACAACAATGCATAGATCCCCATATCAAGGACATTGAAAGGGCGGTTTCTTTAAAGAAGCTGCCCTTTTCTTATGGATTCTATTGGGGTATTTCGTCCATGATATCCTTGACAATCTTATTGATATCATTGGTGAAGTTTTTACTTTTTTCAGGAATGATCCCGCTTCCGCCGCCCTGCCAGACCATCTTGTTGTTGGAAGTGTCGACCAGGTCAATCATTAAAGTCCCTTCACGGTATTTTCCTACCACAATCTCCTCGCTTTTCCACGAGTACCTGCGCTGCCCCATGTATCTCGGTAATCCCTCTGTCCTGAAATCTGTTTGCCTGGTTTGCAATTGCTGTTTAACGGATAGCGCTATGTTGATTTTAAGATTGGCATCGCGGGCTTCATCCAAACCTCTTGCCTGAAGGTTCTGGGCAATGGCAGTTTTAATAATGCTTATGTTTTTCTCAAAATTTTCAGGAATGGTATCGCCGCTTGCTTCAATATCGTAAAAGCCGAATGTGGCGTAGTCGGCCAACCTGAAACCTGCTTCCTTTTTTGGTTTTAAAACTTTATAAGAAGATCCGCAGCTCGAAAAAAGGAAAAGGAACAGGAAAAAAAGCAGGTGTAAAGGGTTTTTCATAGTCTGAATCATCTGCAAATGAACTATCCGATCACGCTCCCCAACTCTTTGGCCGCAGCCATACTGATACTTTTATAGTGCATAAACTCGGTCATAACAGCGTTTTGCTCCTCTTCGGACTTTGCCTGAACCGCCTGTTGAAGACATACCTTCATTTTTTCTTCAATAAATGCTTTCTTGAGCCGCAAGATGTTATTAAAAGCGGTTTTGTCCAATACATCGACTTCAAACGGCACATAAATCTCATACTTTTCAGCCCACAATTCGCTCAGTTCGTGCTTTGCAGTCAACCATTCTATAGCAAGACTGCGAATTTCAAATTCATGATGTTGTAAAAAATAGTCGGTAGGCAGCACGTACCCTCGATTGAAGTTTTCGCGAAATAATGTCAGTAAGTGGTGGAAAACGGGATCTTTAAAGTCAATTCCGTCAATCTGTCCCAAAACATATTGGCAAACTGTAATTGTTGGTTCCAGTTCTTTGGTTCCGTAAACGACCATTAGTTTCACAAAAGCCTCTTCCTGGTAGTGCAATTTGCTCCGTGGCGGGGTTTCCGTCACGTCTTTTTCAGGAACAAACAAATCATCCGGGACCTCGAAATCTCCTTGCAATACCCGGCTCATACCTCCTAAATCATCAGGACCTTCGGGAGAAATTACTTCCGGGCGCCTGCGTTCTTGTGGTTTTTGGGACTGGAGTTTTCTGACCAGCTTATTACCTTCTGTGATCAGCATTTGTTCATCCACTTTCATCATTTCTGATGTCCGATGGAAAAACACCTGACGTTTGATCGCGTCCGGTATTTTCACAATGCTATTGACAATTTCTCCAATGACAGCAGCCTGCCTGAACGGATCGTTGCCGGCATCCTGCAACAGGATTTCGGTTTTGAAGGAAATAAAATCCTTGGAGGCCTTTTTTAAATGTGCCTTGAATGCTTCTGCACCCACTTTTCTTACAAAACTGTCCGGATCGTCGCCGTCTGGGAACAGGACAATATTTACGTTCAGCCCTTCCTCCAGAACGAGGTCCAACCCTCGTAATGCGGCTTTTATGCCAGCTATATCTCCGTCATAAAGGATTGTGACATTTGGAGTAAAGCGTCCGATCAGACGTATCTGCTCCACAGTAAGCGAAGTGCCGGACGAGGCCACAACATTCTCAATACCGGCCTGGTGCAGCGATATTACATCCGTATAACCCTCAACCAGGTAGCAATGATCCTGCTGCCGTATCGCATTTTTTGCTTGAAATATCCCATAGAGAACGTCACTTTTATGATAAACATCCGTTTCGGGAGAATTCAGATATTTGGGTTGATTGGCGCCTTTCTGGTTTGCGCTGGATTTGAGTATCCTTGCACCAAAGGCGATCACCTTGCCGGAAACGTGATGGATCGGAAATATCACCCGTCCTCTGAATCGGTCGTAACCGGCCGTCGTGCCACCTTCTCTATGAATGAGCAAGCCTGCTTTTTCAAGCAATTCAGCGGAATAGCCTTTTTCCAATGCTTCTTTTGAAAAGGAATCCCAAGTGTCCAGACTATAGCCCAGTTCGAATTTTTTGCGAATTTCTCTGGTAAAACCCCTTTCGCGAAAATAGCTGAGGCCTACCGCCTGTCCTTCTTCACTATGGTCGAGTTGGTGGTGATAAAAGTTTTTGGCGAAATTTAAAATGATATAGAGGCTTTCCCGCTCATTCTGACGAAGGGTTTCTTCATCTGTGAGCTCCTCTTCCTGAATTTCAATATTGTACTTATTGGCCAGATACTTCAGAGCCTCAGCGTAGCCTATGCCGTCAATATCCATCACAAATTTGATAGAATCACCTGCGGCACCGCAGCCAAAGCATTTATAGATCTGCCTGGAAGGGTTTACATTGAAGGAGGGCGTCTTTTCATTGTGAAATGGGCAGCAGGCCGAATAGTTTGCGCCTTTTTTCTTAAGAGATACGAAATCCCCCACCACTTCCACGATATCGGCGGCGTGCTTGATACGGTCAACGGTTTCGGGGTTTATGCGCATGTTAATCAGTTAACGCGGTCCCGCAGTTTTACAGGGCCTTCTTTAGTATTTTTATCGAGGCGCATGTTCAGCAACTCCACCAGGAAAGAAAACGCCATTGCGAAATAGGCGTAACCTTTTGGAATTTCATAGTGGAACGCCTCGGCTACCAACAGGGTACCAATCATCAACAAAAATGACAGCGCTAAAATTTTGATGGAAGGGTGACTATTTACAAAATCGCCGATTTTTCCCGCAAATGCAATCATGATGAAGGTGGAAGCCACGACTGCCGCGATCATGATCGGTATTTCTTTCACCAAACCAACTGCTGTTAACACGGAATCAAAAGAAAAAATGATGTTTAGCAGTGCGATTTGAGTCAATGCACTTCCAAAGGTCAGCGAACCCTTGGCTACACCATCTCCCGAAGGTTTATCTTCTGTTTCTCCCTCCAGTTTATGGTGAATTTCTTTTGTGGTACTATAAAGGAGGAAAAGGCCGCCGCCCAGCAGAATCAGGTCCCGGCCACTAAAACCATGTCCGAAGAGGGTCAGAAGATCCTGTTTCAATCCTATCACCCAGGAAATCGCAAAAAGCAGTGCTACTCTGAGTACCAAGGCGATCAGCAATCCATTATTCTGTGCTTTTTTGCGTTGAGAAACCGGAAGCTTTCCGGCGACAATTGTAATGAAAATGATATTATCTATGCCCAGAACGACTTCTAGCAAGGTCAAAGTAAGTAAACTTATCAGCGCATCGGCCGTAAAAAACGCTTCCATGGATAAAAGTTATGATGAGTATGTTTGTACGAAAGTAATCAGGTGTGTCAGTTTGAGCAATAATTAAATTATATTTCCTTAAATTTGGTGCCCTGGCTTATTTCGGTCTAGTTGTTTTATAGAATTGTCCATCATTTTCTTATTAGAATTTAGAAATTCACAAACGAAAGTTTTTTTCTAATTACTTTAGTTTGTTATTTTGCGGTATTGAAACTTAGTGAAGAAACTATCAATCGAGATATATAGATATTAAAAACATAGTGTGTGTATAGTGTGAAACAGGGCATGGAAATTTTTCTATGCCTTTGTTTTTTTACCATTCTGCTACAATTTTCGCTTCGCGGTACCGGTGAACCAGGAATAGACCCTTAATAGCTCGTCCATCGCCTCATGGCCAGTTGCATTTGCCACGGATTTCTCCAGCAACTTTCCTGCTAGTGCGACGTCTTCCTCCCAGTTTATTTTACTCACATCACTAAAAACCTTGCAAAATGTCGGGCGGGTTACAGCTGATGATGCAAGTACTGGAATATTTAACCCGAGTGCCTCGTGAATGGATAAGCATACGCCGTCGGTGGTGGTGTTGCGGATGAACGCATCCGATGAGCACAGTATATTTCTGAAATCGTGCAGCCCGGTAATGAAAACCACGTTTATGGGTAGTGTGCCCCATTTTTTTTGGAGAAATGCCGTATAGTTTCCGGAAGGATCGGAAACAATCAATCCGACTTTCGGAGATTTGCTGAGGTGCTGTAACAAGGCTGAAATTCCGTACGTCTCTTTCCCATTCTTGTCAAAAGTGAGGTTCCAGGCATTGGTAGAAACGACCAACGGATGGTTTTTTCTGAATTCACGCAGAGTTTTTGCGATTGCAGGATGGATAGCGCCTAACGGAGGTGGCGGAAGATAGGTTGATATAAGTTGCGCTTTTTTATTCCATACGAGCGCATTTTTTAAACTTTCCTCATTTTGGACAATCGGAACAGTACATAGCCAGGCTGAGATATTGACAAGCCAGTTTGGAACACAGCCGTACCGCCCCCAATTTCCATGATATGTGATCAGCAACGTCTTATTGGATAAACGAAAAAATACGGCTAACAAAGCCTGCAGGTATGGCCGGGAAACATGAAGATGGCAAATACGGTGGGTTAATATTTGAAAAATGACTTTAAAGAGCGGCTCTTTCCCAAAGTCGCAAAAGATATAATCGGAGAAATTCCGGCACTTCAGGTTTTCAAACAATCTGCTTACATGAACGGATACCCCACCAACAGGCGGAGGGACTTTTCCCACTATAAGAATTTTACCCATTTGTGGAGAAGTTGTCTGACGGCACTATGCTTTTTCCATAAAAGTAGAGGCAGAGTAACAGAACAGGTGCGATGCAATTTACCGTGACGCTTTTGGCAGGAATAATGACAAACACGCTGCCGACGGTGTGATTGAAAATGAGGTAAAAGATCAGACTGGTAAGGAGGAGTGTATATTTCTTGCCCACCCGGATCGTGCGGAAAAGTGAAATTGCAAGCACTGTAAAAACGGCATACATATAGATTGTCCCCAGCAGCCCTTGTTCAGCCAGCAAAGTGTAAAATAGAGAATGTGCTTCCCTATAGCCTGGACCGAGTATTTCAAAACTTCCTGTGCCATGGCCGAGCAGCGGTTTTTGGAGAAATAGCGCATAAGCAATGTCGTGTATGCTGGTCCGCCCGCTGTTTATCTGTAATTTCTCAATGACTGAGGAGGCTGACTGGAAATCTCCAAACCGCAATGCCCAGAAGTAATTGAGATCCTGCTCTCGGAAAATGGTCATGCATTTTTCTAGGAATGGTAATACGATCAACGACGAAATCAAGAGCTGTGCCATTTGTTCAGCCCGGGAAACAAGCAGGATGGAAATCAGCAGGTAAGGTGTAAGAATAAAGACAGCGCCCCGGGAAAAGGAGAAAATGACAACGCCGACCAAAATGCTTAACAATACCAGGAAGATAAGAATGTGCATTTTACTGCGTCGGAGATAGAGTAATGCAAACGGCCAAAGCAAAATGAAATAAGCCATAGTGACATTGGTGTCGGATATGTTCCTGGTTGCCAAAAGATTATCGGAACCTTTGTACTCGGCCCCGGCGATAATTAGGCCAAAAGTGCCCAGACCGAGGACGACATATAACAAGCACAGGTATTGCTCTATTTCTGATCGGAAATTGATTGCGCCCATCGCGTTCCGCAGGTAAAGAAAATACATGGGTAAGATCATGAGAAACAGTAAAGAACCACCTACTGCAATTTGGGATAGGTTAGGCGAGATGCACAGAAAGTAAAACTGGACTGCTCCCCACATAAGCATAAATAGTTTCTCAATTTTATTTAACAAAACATTTGTGCTTAGAAAGAAGATAAAAAAATAAATGGTTAGGATTATAAATGGAAAAAGCCGCCATAAGGAATTGGCCCCGGCTGGGAATGAATACTTCTGAAAGAGGTGTAAGAACTGCGTGAAAACAGGAATGCTCAGCACATGGAACAATTTGTGCCGCGATCTGAAAAATAGTGCAAAAAAGCAGTAGGTATAAAAGGAAAAGACAACAGTTGTCTGAAATGGATTGTCACCTATAATCAGTATCTGGTCAAATATTTTGCCTGAAATTGCGACGATAATGAAGGACAGTAACGCCTTTTGGCCTATTTCTATCATCAATGTAACCATTCTTCAACGATTCGTAGTATTGCTGGAACTGATTCTGGCTTATCATAATAGAGGATCGGCAGGGCTGCCTTAACATAATTTTTATTTGGAGTTTGGCCTCGCAAATTCGTGTCCAGAAGGGAAAACAGTTCTTGTTTGCTGAACACTTTCTGATCGGTTCCAAGCCGGTTTAATGGGAGTTGATGCGCATAATCATAAAGCCGTTTCACAGACTGGTGATAAGGCAAGCCGTATTTCCCGTCGTATGCAATGCTGATAACTGGTTTGTTACAAGCCGCAGCGTCCAGATGAATTGTTGAGGCGACCTGGACACATACATCACAGTTTTCGAGCATTTCGGCGAGTGAATACAGGAAGTTAGGGTGGGGCAGCCATTTGTAAAATACCTGCTCAGGTTTTGTAGCCGAAATCCCCGGATGCCATAGCAGCAGGTTAGGTATTTTCAGAAATGGCTTATAAAAATGAAACGGGTCGGAGGGGTGGCATCTTATTATTGCAGTAATACGTTCGTTGTGCCGAACGTATTCAGCCAAATCTGCAAGGACTAGATCCTGAGTTGGGAAGTGTTTTCGGGCACTCGTAGCAAAGAGAATAATTTTGTTTTGCGGAGATATGCCAAGCCGGTTGCGAAAGCCAGTCGGGCTATTGCTTTTGTTATGATCTCGGAAATAAATGTCAAATCTCGGTATCCCGGTAATAAACACTTTCTCCTGCGTATTAAAAATGGAATAAAACTTTCTGAACTCGTTCGCCATCATCTCGTTCCATACGAGTATATAGTCATGTCTTGCATTGATTACGCCTTTTGAGGTAAGGTTATCCCAGCTGATCACCATCGCCAGGGTTTTGATTTTAAGTTTAGAAACAGCGTTGATAACAGTGTTTTCCCTGATGTCTAACGGAGATGAAGAGATAACCCCGTCGAAACGACCATTGCACAGTTGGCAAAAACCCATTTTGCGTTCGGATAGAAAAATAATGTGCCTCCGCAAATTTTTGAGAAGGCACTTTGAAAGGCTTGGCAAAAACCTTAGCAGACTGGCTAATTGGATGATGAAACGTTGATGAACGCTTTTTGTTCGCGTCTTGATCGACTCCGTTTCTATTTTGAAATGAATTGAAAAAATCGTTTTCTCCATTTGGCGGAGCAGCCGCATCAACTTTCCCTCCTTAGGTAACTCCATGTTTACGAGGTCCACCATTATGTTATAATGCTGGTTGATATGCAAGATCTCCGCGTGGCCGATCATAGTCGAAAGTAGGCTGACATGGTATTTTTCCGACAGTTTCGAAAGAAGACCGCTATGGATTAAGTTCATCGCCGCAAAGCTATTTGTGATCATGATTAAGATCCTTTTTCTGTCCTGGACTTCTGCGTTGCAATTCCCGGGATGCCATTTGCCAGTCATATGGGGTGTCGATGTTGATATTGGAGTCATTATTAAGTACCAGGCCTGCAATCTTCCCGCCCAGCAGTAAACCTTTTTCGATGAGAGCCACCTTAGAGATGTAAATTTTTCCGTCACGATGGTAGGAGTCTGGCAAATCTTGACGTCTGGTTATCAGCTCGGTACCAAAATTCACAAACCCCAGAGATGTGTCGGCAAGCGGCCGGAGGGCCCAGTAAGGATTAAACCGGTCGGGAATCCTTTGAACAGTGACCAAGCTGTCGGAGCCTGTTTCTATGATGTGTCGAATTGCTATATCGATAAGATCAGAACTTCGGAAAGGAGAGGTTGGCTGTAATAAGGCTACGTATTCGAAAGCCAGGCCCTTTGTCAGGTAATAATTGAGTGCATGGCGAACCACATCAATGGATGGGGAATGATCTTGTGCAAATTCTGCCGGGCGCTTGAAAGGAGCTTCTACCCAGGGAAATCTATGGGCAAATTCAATCGTCCGGCTGCAATCACTTGATACAACTATCTTGTCTAAAAGTGCGGAATTCCGGGCGGATTCAATGGTGTATTGAATAAGGGGTTTATCGCCCAAACGTTTCATATTCTTGCCGGGAATCGCTTTTGATCCGGCCCTGGCAGGGATAATACCCAGGATTTTTGGTATAGGGTTCATCAGTATGTTATTTTCTTTTCAAATGACAATGGTATCCCAGCGAGCAAATCCGCTATTTTCCGACCAGCTTTCCCGTTCCCGTACAGAAAGTCAGGAACGTAGTGACCATGGTTTAACTGGTAAGAAATGCCCTGGATAATGGAATTCACATTAGGGTCGGCGTCCACCACATTTTTACCTCGTTCCCTGCCCAATTGCCTTGTACCAATGTTGACAACCGGAACACCCAGACAAGCTGCTTCCCGAATTCCTGTGCTCGAATTTCCAATAAGACATGCGGAATGCTTCAGAAGGTTAAGAAAATGGCCGGAATGCATATTTTTAAAAAAATGAACAGGATGTTTTTTCTGGACTTCCCTGAATGCTCTGATCCCTTTCGAGGTGTCACTGGTACCATAATCCGCATTGGGCCAGAACCAAAGTGTCTGGATATTCAATGCGCTGATGGCTTCCAGCGTACTCTCAATCTGTTCCCTCGAATGTTGATACTCGGTTGTAACGGGATGTTGCAGGACGATCACATAGGGATTGGAGAGGCTTGGGCGGGTACCAACGCCTCCATAGATCTGATATGGGTCGAAAGTCAGTGAATTGCTTTCTAACATCTGTATTGCGAGATCAATGGATGGACAGCCTGTCAGATGTATTTTGTCGGGATCTTCGCCTAGTCTGATTACCCTTTGTTTTGCTGCTTCGGTGGCTACGAAATGAAAGTCCGCCAGTTTAGTGATAGCATGTCTGACTTTCTCATCGATATTACCAGTCACCTCGCCACCTTGAATGTGCACCAGGGGAATATGCATATAAGATGCTGCAATGGCTGTCGACATGGTTTCAAATCGGTCGGCGATGGTAACAACGACATCGGGACGAATGTTTTCAAAAATCGTGGAGAGCTCAATGATGCCTAGACCGGTTGTTTTCGCAGCAGAAGTGCAATGGGTGGGCTCTAGGAGATTATGTATTGTTGCGCTGACCGTGAGTTGATCTCGTTCGATCGCAGATCTCAGAGAACCAAACTTTTCAAGCAATGCACTGGCACATACCACCAGCTGGAGCGCAACGGACGGATGAGCCTCCATGGCGGACAGAGCGGTTTTGATACGGTTATAGCTAGCCCTCGCGGTTATTACTACACAAATTCTCCGCATGGTCACAGATGGGTTTCGGTCAGGAAATCCCATTCATTGATATCTCTTGTCAGCGGTCGACCCAGAATGCTTCTGAAATGTTTTGCAGATATTCCGAATCCGGCGGGTTTTTTGGATTCCAGATCATCAAATGTGAGCAGGTGGCCTTTTCTAAGGCTCTTATTGACGGCTAGGGATTTACCAAAAATCCTCCTCAGATGCTTGAATTCAGAATTCTCTGATTTATCGACGGGGTTATTCATCGCAATTTCAATCTGTCGCACACCCCCGATCATCAGCTCAGCCTGGTCAATTGTTAATGATGATGAAGTGTCTGGTCCAGGCATTCTTTTATCAAATACAATATGAAACTCAAGCAGGCGGGCCCCTGCACCGGCTGCGGCCAGGCATGCAAAAATGTCACCTGAATGGTCGGAAAAGCCAACAGGGATTTGATACCGTTCATTGAAAAAAGGGATCATATTGATTCCCCATTCATAAGGCTGCGTGGGATAGGCAGATGTACATTGCATGAGCGCTAGGCAGCAATTACGGCCGCTCAGGTAATCAATTACATGATCCAGTTCGGGCAGGGAACTCATTCCCGATGATAGGATAATGTTTTTACCGGAGTCGGCAATCTTTTCGAGGATCAGCGGGTTATCGATCTCGCCTGATCCTATCTTGAAGGAGGAAACTCCGATTTCATCAAGTAGGTCGATGGCTTTTACAGAAAAGGGACTCACAATAAAGTCGAGCTTCTTCGACTCACAATGCGCTTTTAATGCGGTCCATTGTGACTTCGAGAATTCCATTCGTTTCCAATACTCCATTCTGGTTTCATTTTGATAAGAAAGTGGGACCCTGAACGGTTCATGGACACTGCTTTCTGCCTGGGCAATATGCATTTGAAATTTGATGGCGTTCACACCGGTCGGCGCAATGGCATCGATGTAAGCATGTGCTAGGTTGATGTTCCCATCGTGAGCTTGGCCAATTTCCGCGATGAGGTAGATGCTGTTCATTGGTTTTTTTTGTTAAAATTTTAGCTTTCCGACTAAGGTGGTAAACAGGTTTGAGCTTGTGTGATCATAGCCGTAATCGTATTGATAGCCATGATATTGCTTTACTCCATTAAGAATAAGGTGCAGATTGGGGAAATGCTTTTCTTCGAAAATGCGCGTCAAATCGTCCAACTGGTGCCTGAATGTAATCTCCTGGCGGATCACGTAGAGCGATAAATCCGTGTAACGACTCAGCAGACGCGCATCTGTTACCAGACCTATCGGCGGCGTATCGTAAATGATATAATCATACTGTTCGCGAAGTCCTGATATTATTTCCGCTACCATGGGCGAAGCCAGCATTTCCACGGGATTGGGAGGAGGATGCCCCGAGGTGATAATGTCAAACGAATTGCCCGTTCCATGGCTTTGAATGTAGTCTGTGACATTCTCATGAGAAGTAAGCAGGTCACTGATCCCGGCTGTCTTTAAGCCAAGGTAAGTGCTTAGTGTTGGCTTTCGCAAATCGAGCTCAACGAGAATCACCTTCTTGCCGGATAACGCCAAAGAATGGGAGAGATTAACTGCAATAAATGATTTCCCTTCACCACCCATGCTCGAGGTAATTAAAATAGCCTGGCAACTGTGACCTGAATAGAAGATATTGGTTCTTAATAATCTGAACTGTTCAGTGGTGAGGCCGCGCTTGTCGGGATCGAATGTTTTTAAAATAACCCTTTTTTGAAGGCTGATTTCTGCGAGTATGGGTACGCGGCAGTTTTCAAGAACTTCCGTTTTAGATCTTATTCTGTCATCCAGAATATTTTTCAAATGGATCAGCAAGACTGGCATCGCCACTGCGATCATTGCGGATACCAACAAGACGAGCTGCTTATTGGGTTTGGAAGCTGTCGGTTCTGCGTGCGGAGCATCTATTACTCGCCCATCCGCAATCGTCGAGGACTTTGAAATGGCGGCTTCGACTTTCTTTTTAAGCAGAAAAAGATATAGCTCTTGTTTGATTTCCTGTTGTCTCGTATATTCCTTATACGTCTTTTCCAGCCCTGGGATCCTGGAGATCTTGACTTTGAATCCGTCGCTGTAGCGATCAATTGCATGGATACTGACTTTCAATTCATTTTTCTGCGATGAGATTGCGTTCAGCAAATCCAGCTTTAACATCGCTAGCTGGACATCCATGGACTGAACTAATGGATGCGACTTCGAAACTGTTAATAGTGCCTTTTGACGCGATAGTTGGACTTCGTTATATTTTTGGGCGAGCAGCGTAAAGCCTGGCTCTTGTTGAAATAAAGATGACGGGACCACATAATCAGGACTTTTTCTCAAATCTTTCTCAAGGGATTCAATCACTTTCAGACGGATCGCCTGACTATTTTCCTCTTTATTATATTGATCAGTAGTCTGAAGCAGAATTCTGGCGTGCTCGCTGAGATTGATAAGCTGGTTGTAGGTGCGGAAACTTTCAATTTCTTTTTCTAGTATCTCGAGTTCCCTGGATACTTCCGCCAGGTTTCTGTTGATAAATACAATGGTGCTGTCCGAAATCCGATTTTTATTGCCGATGCTTGATTGTACGTAACTGGATATCAGTCTTGCCAATATGGCTTCGCCCTTTGCCGGAATCTCGTCGTTGAGCGATAGGTTAACCGTACTTGCCATTTTATTGGTGGCAGAGATAGTCAGTGCATTCGAATATTTTTTAATTACTTCTTCTTCGGGAGACAATACGATAAAATATTGATCGTCGCTTGCCTGCTGGTAACTTGTACTTGTTAAAACGGCTGCACCTTGCGGAAGCATTATCGTGTCTGAGAGGCGACCAGGGAAAACCTGGTTTTCGCTGGTCAGTTCAAACAAGCCCGGGCCGGAAACTTTCAGCTTATATCGAGTGGCTTTTCTGACCAACGGAGGTTTTAAGAAAGTAAGTCTGAATGGGGATTTCTCGTACAATTCAGCTGTTTTCAAACGCCCGGAAATAAAGTATTGAACGGTAAGCTGCAGATCTGCCACGACCCGCTGCATGAGGCTACGACTTTTAAGGATCTCAACCTCGTTGTCGACACTACTTTTTACTGGGGAAAACCCGAAGTCTTCGAGCATTGATGCATCCCCAAACTCTGCTCCGCGAGAGTCGTCTCGTATCAGCAGGGATGCAGTAATAAGGTACTGGGGGGAACTATATCTTAGAAACACCGTAGCCGATATCGCACATACCAGGCCGGAGAATATGAACCAGTACCAATTTGCCCAGACTTCTCTTAAAATACCTAGGTTGATTAAACCTTGATTTTTGTTGGTGTATCCTGTCAGTACTTCTAAGGTTTTTCCGCTCATTAAGTCTAAAAGAGGGTGATAAGACTTAGACGCGCACTTGTAAATTAGGTAACTGACTTTTTGTAAATTTTTATTTTGCAATGAAAAACCCTGTCCATTTACATTGAATGAACAGGGTTTGAAGGCAAGAAAAGGCTAATATCAGCCGAAATGAACTTTGACTTTTTTGAGCGCAGATGCGACAACCTGATGCATATCATAATATCGATACTCGGCAAGCCTTCCTCCAAAAATTACATTTTCTTCTTTTGTGGCCAGTGCTTTGTATTGGTTAAACACGGCAGTGTTTTTATCATCATTTACAGGATAATAAGGCTCCTCGCCCTTTACCCATTCTTCGGGAAATTCATGGGTAATAACTGTTTTCGGCTGCGTGCCGAATTCAAAGTGCTTATGTTCAATAATCCGGGTAAATGGAGTTTCTCCATCGGTATAATTTACTACGGCATTACCCTGATAATTTTCCTGATCAAGAAGTTGGTTTTCAAATCGCAGGCCCCGGTATTCAAGCTGGCCAAAGCGGAAATCGAAATATTCGTCGATAGGTCCTGTGTATACAACAGTCTGTGCAAGTGCAGTCAAGGCTTCTTTTTCCTTAAAGAAATCTACGCCTAGTCGTACTTCTATATCTTTTAGCAGTCCTTCGGTGAGTTTATTGTAACCTCCGATAGGAATGCCCTGGTAGCGGTCATTAAAGTAGTTATTATCGAAAGTAAACCTGACCGGCAGCCGTTTGATGATGAAAGCCGGCAGTTCGGTGGCTTTTCGACCCCACTGTTTCTCGGTATAGGCTTTGATCAATTTCTGATAAATATCAGTTCCGACTAATGAAATAGCTTGTTCTTCAAGATTTTTAGGATCGGTAATTCCGGCCTCTTCTACCTGCTGACGGATTTTTTCTTTGGCTTCTTCCGGTGTACGCACTTTCCACAACTGGTAGAATGTGTTCATATTAAAAGGAAGATTATAGAGCTCGCCATTGAAGTTGGCAACCGGCGAATTGGTGTATCTGTTGAATTCTACAAAGGAATTTACATAGTCCCAAACGTCTTTATCATTCGTGTGGAAAATATGTGCGCCGTACTTGTGGACATTAATGCCTTCCACGTTTTCACAATAGATATTTCCACCCGTGTGTTCACGTCGGTCGATAACCAGGCACTTTCTGCCTCTTTTTGTCGCTTCGTGTGCAAAAACCGAACCCCACAAGCCAGCACCTACTATTAAATAATCATATTCTTTCATTAACCTGTTTGTATTTATGATGAGTATAATGTGTTGTTATAAAAAGAAAGGCTCCTGCGGGGAGCCTTTCTTTTTATGGTATTTCCAAAACTGCTAAGGAAGAAGTTTCAATTCTACCCGACGGTTTTTCTGAAGACCTTCGCGTCTTGCGCTGTCAGCTATTGGTTTGAATGATCCGAAGTAATCTACGATCACCTTGCTTGGGTCGCTCAATCCGGCTTCGTTGATCAGGTAGTTTTTAACTGCATCAACACGGCGTTTTGACAGTGCAATATTGTAGCGGTCAGATGCACGACGGTCTGTGTGACCTGCCAATTGCAGACGGCAACCATTCAGGTTCATCAACTTCGCTACATTTTTAAGCATTTCCTGAGCTTCTGGCTTGATCGTATTTTTGTCCGTGTCGAACATAACGTTGGCAAAGATCTCGCTGCAAGCCGCACCATTTTTAAGTGCATTTTTAACATAAGAATCGAAATCCAGAACGCGGCCGCTACCATCCACTACGCTTCCTGCTGGAGAATTGGGTTCCTTATCGAAGAAGTCAGAAACACCGTCACCATCGGTATCAAGCAATAATCTTGGGTCGATATCTTTTGGACGGTTTGCTTTTGCAACGGAATCCATTTCTTCAAGTGTAAGGATCTTCGGTGGTTTGATCAACACTTTTGGATCTGTGTAACGCAAGTGGTAATATCCACCTTCATCAGGTTTGTAGTCCCATTTGCCGTCCACTTTTGCAACTTTAAGCGGGTTTTTACCCAATTTGTATGTTACCTGAACAGATCCGTAACCGTAGCTGTCCAACTCGGAATTGCCTTTGTGAGAAGTCTTTTGATCTTTGATGTTAAAAGAATTCGGTGTTCTGTCGTAGTCACCGCCATAAGTAGCATCCAGGTAGTCAGAATTTGTATGGTTCAAACGGAAGTCAAGACCAATATCAATTCTTTTGGTCACTTCATAGTTGACATTCAGACCTGTAGGGATAATCCAGTCATTCTTGCTTCCGGTCTCGCGAAGTTTAACTCCACCAGTAAGATCGTACGCAGTTGCGTCGTAGAAAACTTGACCCACACCCACATACGCATCAATTTTCCAACGCTTCATTTTGTTAGGGCCCATTAAAAGACCTTTCAAATTGACGGTTCCTGCAACTGACACATCAAAGTAATTACCCTCAAAATAACGGTTGTACATGCGTCGCTTCATACCTCTGAGGTTACCAACAGAAAGGTCAAGACGAGATCCGAACCAGTATGAAAGCTGTTTGTTTAAAGTTAAACCGCCCTGAATTGTTCCGGATTCTTTGTGACTATCGGAATTTGTTTTGGTTACAGGCCAAAAATCATATTCTCTCAAATCTCCAAAAAACATAGATGGGCCAATATGAGCAGAAACTGACCATGTGTTCAATTTGTAAGGGCCATCGTAGGTTGCTTTGGGATTGTAATCCGGAGAATTCGGTTGCACTAGTGGTTGTGCCAATGAAGGCAGCGCCATCATTGCCCCCAAGGCAAACGAACAAATCAACTGGGATACTTTTTTCATACTATTCAAGTTAGCGTTATTAGATTAACTAGGATTGATCGATAGTCAATTATGAGTAAAGTTATATATTTAGTTTCATGGCCAATTGTACGTTAACCAAATGCCTAGTGCGACAAAAATAGGTTAACAATATCACTTAATCAACCGAACTTGAGACAAATGAAAAAGTTTCCTGATAATAAATTTAAAATTTACCCGAAAGAAACGCCCTTTTCCGAACTTTCAAAGCCGTTGATTTATTTTTTTTTCTATTTCGGCCTTCCATGAGACGAAACTACCGTCTATAATTTTCTCCCTTGCCGTACCGACCAGCCACAGATAAAAAGTCAGATTATGGACACTTGCGATTTGTGATCCTAACATTTCTCCAGATTTTACTAAATGTCTCAAATATGCCTTACTGTAAAAAGTACTAACATATCCTCCCAAATTTTCGTCAATCGGTGAGAAATCATCCTTCCATTTTTCATTGCGGATATTCACTACACCTTCCGTTGTAAAAATCATGCCATTGCGGGCATTGCGGGTTGGCATCACACAGTCAAACATGTCGACACCCAATGCGATACATTCAAGGATGTTCGAAGGTGTTCCCACGCCCATGAGGTAGCGCGGCTTATCCTTAGGCAAGATATCACAAACCACTTCTGTGAGCTCGTACATGATTTCTGCAGGTTCCCCCACGGACAATCCCCCGATCGCATTGCCTTCCCGGTCGCAGGATGCAATAAATTCTGCGGATTGCTTTCTAAGGTCTTTATAAACACTGCCTTGAACAATGGGGAAAAGTGTCTGGCTGTGGCCGTAAACTGGGTCGGTATGATCAAATCTTGTACAGCAGCGCAGCAGCCAGCGGTGCGTCATTTCCATGGATTTCCTGGCATATGTAAAGTCGCACGGATACGGTGTGCATTCGTCAAAAGCCATGATGATATCCGCTCCGATAATCCGTTGGATATCCATCACATTCTCGGGTGTGAAAGTGTGTACGCCACCGTCAATGTGTGACTTAAATACCACACCTTCTTCATTAATCTTTCTTCCAGTCCCAGCTAACGAGTACACCTGATAACCGCCACTGTCCGTAAGCAGAGGCCTGTCCCAGCCATTGAAAGCATGTAACCCGCCTGCGCGGCCGATAATATCCAGCCCTGGCCGCAAGTATAAATGGTAAGTATTCCCTAGTATGATTTGTGCCTTGATATCTTCCTTCAACTCCCGCTGATGTACTGCTTTTACCGTTCCCGCGGTTCCGACAGGCATAAATATAGGTGTCTGAATGATCCCGTGATCGGTTTCGATCAACCCTGCTCTTGCCTTCGACCGGGGATCTTCTGCTTGTAGTGTAAACTTCATTACGGTTTTAAATTGCTGGCGCGCAAAAATAGGTTGAAGGTCTCTAACATTCCTGACAATGACAGTATATTTGTAAGAAGTATGATAAAATTTTACATCTCTCTTCTATTGTGGCCGATTCTTTACTCTATGCGCTAGGGGTGTTTGTATCTGTTCAAATATTCTATTATCTCTTCTTTTTTACACGACTTGCATTTTACGGGAAAGGCGCGAATTATGGAAATTCAATGCCGGGGGTAACAGTACTCGTATGTGCCTGGAACGAAAGAGAAAATCTTACGGAACTGTTGCCTTTGCTTGATGCACAAGAATATCCGGAGTTTGAAGTAATCCTTCTGGACGACCGCTCTGATGACGGCAGCGAAGAGTATATCAGGGAAAATATTCAGCAATGGAGGCATATCCGTTACATTCGGATTAATGACCAGTTTGACCATGTAACCCCCAAAAAATATGCATTAACTGTTGGGATGAAGCAAGCCAAACATCCAATCGCCTTGATGACCGACGCCGATTGCCGCCCTTCATCCAATCACTGGATTACAGCTATGACTTCCCGGGTTACAGAAGATAAGGATATCGTACTGGGGTTTTCTCCTTATGCGAGAGAGGCAGGTTTGCTCAACTGGTTTATTCGATGCGAAACATTTTATACTGCGGTCCAATACCTTTCATTTGCGCTCGCCGGGCTTACTTACATGGGCGTTGGTCGTAACATTTTATACAAACGGTCTGTTTTCTTCGCAAATAAGGGGTTTTACAAACACAAGCATGTATTCGGTGGCGACGACGACATTTTTCTAAATGAAGTTTCTACAAGTTCGAATACGACCATATCCATTGAAGAAGATTCCTTTGTTTATTCCAAGCCTAAGACAACCTGGAAAGACTGGTTCCGCCAAAAAACCAGGCACATTTCTGTGAGTCGTTATTATAAGTTCCGTAACAAGATACTGCTGGGAATGCTTTCCGGAACGCACGTTGGTATATGGGTCGTGGGAATAGGGGCGTTGGTATTTGGGATCGTTACCCGAAACATGTTGTTTTTACAATACCTTGGGATCATTACGGGCATAAGATGGATTATTCAATGGTTTTTGCTAATCATCATCAATATCAAGCTTGACAAAACCGTTGAGTGGTTTACCTTTTTATTCATGGATTTCGCATTATTCTTGTATTACTTTATTTTCGGAATCCGCACGTTGACCAGCAGAAGACCCCGCAGAACATGGAATTGATCACCAAATATTTCCCCGATCTCACCGAAGACCAGCGTAGCAAGTTCGGGCAAATGGAGGAACTGTACCAGTTCTGGAATGCCCGGGTCAACGTGATTTCGCGGCAGGATATCGATACATTATATGAGAGGCACGTATTGCACTCGCTTGGTATTGCCAAAGTGCAGGTTTTCAAGCCGGGCACGAGTATTCTGGACGTGGGGACCGGGGGTGGATTCCCAGGAATTCCCTTAGCGATACTTTTTCCCGGAACAGAATTTCATTTGGTTGACAGCATTGGCAAAAAAATCCGCGTGGTGCAGGAAATTGCTGCTGCTCTGAAACTGGATAATGTAAAAGCCGAACAAGTTCGGGCCGAGAGGCTGGAAGATACTTATGAATTTGTGGTGAGCAGGGCGGTTACACGCATTACCCCATTTGTCGGCTGGGTGAAAAACAATATCAGCCGCAATTCATTTCACGAGCTCAGGAACGGGATTTTATACTTAAAAGGCGGGGATCTTGCCGAAGAATTGTCCGAGTTGAAGCAAAAGTCGAGCATTTATGAGCTTTCGGACTATTTTGACGAAGAATTCTTTGAGACTAAAAAAGTCGTATACGTACCTTTGTGAACATTATTTAAATAACCTATTCTTATGAGCGAACGTTTTAGCGCTAGTGGATTGATGAATCCACTTTTTCCTGATGAAATCACTTTCGGAGAAAAGGGCGTAACCTTCAAGGTCAGTAAGCTTTTCAAAAGTACCGACAACTTTGTTTTTTATTCCGACATCTCAGGTGTGGAAGTCGATAGCGGCATGTTTTTCTCGACGATCAGGGTGATCCCGAGAATGCGCCCTGAAATTATTATCAATAATTTTACTAAAGGTGATGCTAAGAAAGTCAAGGAGTTAATCTTGCAGAAGGTGCAGAGCTGACATTTTTTTAAAGCTTATTCTTGCGCTGTATAAATTGAATCCTTAGATTTGCACCAGAATTCGAGTAAACAACCGGATTAAGATTCCTGAATAGCTCAGCCGGTTAGAGCATCTGACTGTTAATCAGAGGGTCGTTGGTTCGAGCCCAACTTCGGGAGCCTTTAAAATCAAGCACCTATAAGAGAAATCTTATAGGTGCTTTTTTCTTGCTTAAATATCCTTTGCGCTAGCACCCCAGTACGGATCAAAGCGGGGATCAGTACGAAAAGGAATCAAACTTCCCTGGTATCTCAGAGCGCTTGCTGCCTTCTCACATTGCACGCAGCGAACCGCATGTAGTCTGGCGAGGGGGTGTTCTCCTATGCGCTCCACAAGTTTTTGATTTGATCCTGTTCTGTTTCAACAAGCATTTGTTGCATTAGAGCAAATGTGTCATTTTTGAGACAAGTCCACTAGTTGCGCCGGCTTCATCAAAAAAGATTTGTAGAGCATGAAGTTTTTCTTTATTCCCCCTTATACTCTTGGCTTTTATCGGTTTTGGCCAGGTAGTCAAATTCAGCAATCCTGCTTCTGTCGCGAAGGCAAATGGTTATTCACATGCTGCAATTGTTGATTTGGGCAATTCCAAAATGGTGATCATCGCGGGATAGGTTGCACTTGACAAGGAAGGAAACCTGGTCGGAAAGGGCGATATGGAAAAACAAGCTGAGCAGATTTTCACAAACATTAAAAACATTGTCGAAGATGCCGGCGGCTGGTCAACGGAGCTCGTTCAGCAACGCTACGATCACGCCTCCACAGGAACTACCCCAGCATAATCAGTCAGCGCTAACAAAACCAGCGTTAAACGGTTGAGGGGCAATTTTATAGAATTAAGTCTACATTATTTTGCTGGCATCGTCAGAGATTCTTAGTTTTACTGAGTGCTGATTGGGCATAGGCAGAATTTACCCCCATATTATGAATGAAAGGCGTAATTCGTTTTCGCCTCGGGAATTGGACATTTCAGGGACAAATCGGAAAGGTGTAGGAGAAAGGCTTTTTGAGGTGATGACGAATAACATGCACGACTATGCCATTTTCATGGTGGGTGAGCTTGGGCATGTAAAGAGCTGGAACAGAGGGGCTGGAATGCTGCTTGATTATCTAGACAAGGAAATTCTCGGGAGTTCTATCAGTGTACTATATGACGGCAGCGTAAAGACAGATCTGTTCTATGATCATATCCAGGACGCATTATTAAACTCCAGGTCTACCGCGGATACCTGGCTGGTGGAAAGAACTGGCAGGAAATTCTGGGCTAACATCAACTACACGGCCCTTTACGAGGATAACCAGCTTTTAGGATACGCGGTGATGGTTCGTGACCTGACCTTCAGTAAATCGGTTTCGCAACGACAGGATGATTTTACGTTTATCCGTGATGAACAAACTGAGAAAGAAGAGAAAATTTTCAGCCGCTTGTTTTTCAAAAAATTGGTGGAGGCCGATCAGGCGGGAATTTCTCTTATTGACAAAAATCTCAATTTTGTTTACCGCAGCCCGGCAGCAAAAAGGATCACCGGCTGGGGTTCGGAAGATAGGTCACAGAGTGCCATCCGCGATATTATACATCCCGAAGACCAGCAAAAAGTGAGGCTGGTATTTCAGGAAGTATTGATGACTCCCGGCTTTTCGAAAGCTTGTAATTTCCGTGCAAGGCATTTTGATGGGCATTTCATTTATATGGCGGGTGTTTTTACTAACATGCTAGATGATGAAGATATTGAGGCTATCATTCTCAATTTCAGAGAGGTAACTGTTGAGGCGGAGGCAGATCAGTTGTTGCGGCAGACGATCCAGGAGTTATCTGCTTATAAATACGCATTGGACGAATCCTCCATTGTCGCCATTACAGACCAGAAAGGTCAAATCAAGCATGTAAATGATAATTTTTGCAGGATATCCAAGTACAATCAGGAGGAACTGATCGGTCAGGACCACCGGATAATTAATTCGGGATTTCACGAAAAGTCTTTTATCAAAGAATTGTGGGTGACCATAGCCGACGGGAGAATTTGGAAAGGGGAAATTAAGAACAGGGCAAAGGACGGAAGTTTTTATTGGGTCGATACTACTATTGTTCCTTTCCTTAATGACAAGGGCAAGCCTTATCAATATGTGGCGGTCCGTTCGGATATTTCTGACAGAAAAAAAGCGGAAGAGCGGGTTCAGCAATTGAATGAAAGGTTCTCCCTGATTGCCAGCACGATCAAGGACGCGTTATTTGAATGGGATTTTGTGACCAAAAATATCTGGTGGAGCGAGAGCCACTACATCATGTTTGGCTTTGATCCGGCCCTGCCGGTACCTTCGCTGGACGAGTGGCTACTGAAGATCCATCCCAAAAGCCGTGCGATTTTTACCGAAAGTATCAACGAGATCAGGAATAAAGGACTGTCGAGCTGGCAGAATGAAGTGATGTATCAACGCGCAGATGGTACCTACGGAACGCTGCTTTCGCGAGTATTTCTGGTTTATGATGAACGTCATGAACCTCAGAAAATGCTTGGCTCATGCATTGACATCACTGAACGGAAGAATGAAGAGCTGCAAAAGAGACTTTTGTCGGACATAAGCCTGATTTTTAGCAAAGAAATAGGGCTGAAAGACATGCTTGATGAGGTACTTGGCCTGCTGATGAACTTCGCGGACTTTCAGCTTGCGGAAGCCTGGCTTGTTGCAAGTGACCACAAAAAAATTAGTCTGACAGCCCAATGCGCGCAAAGTGACGCAATAAGGGATGTTTTTGGTAACGAATCACAAATCAGCGATTTTAAAAAAGGCGTAGGTTTGCCTGGCATAACATGGAAAAGTCAGAAGGTTCAGTATTGGAACTGCCTGGAAGAACATACGGATTTTCAAAGGCGTAGGTCCGCCCGGGAAGCAGGGCTGCAGTCCGCATATGGCGTTCCTCTGTTCCATAACCACAAGATCATTGGCGTTCTGCTGTTCGGTCTGGCCGCAGACAAAAAGCCGGAAAATATATTTTCGGATCTTTTGAATAGCCTTGGGACCCACATCGGCGCGGAAATCAGAAGGAAGCAGTTGGAAGAGGAATTGCACCAGATTTTCAATTCTGCCCCAGGCATTATCTGCGTTGCAGGCACCGATGGTTATTTCAAAAAGGTTAATCCTGCGATGTGTGCATTGCTGGAATATTCGGAAGAGGAACTGTTGTCCCTGCCGATTGCGACATTTCTGTATCCCGACGATTTGCAGGCTACCATGGGCAGGATCAGAAGCTTCATAACCGGAACCCGCACGACGTATCTTGAGAACAGGTACCTGACCAAATCGGGCAAGCTGAAGTGGTTGGCCTGGACAGGTACAAAATCCCCGGAAGAAGGGCTTATTTTTTGCGTTGCCAAAGATATTACCGATAAAAAAGAGCTGGAGAATCTGCTGGAAAGAACCAACAAACTGGCCCGTATTGGAAGCTGGGAAGTGAATGTGGCCAATGAAACGGTTTATTGGTCCAGCATTACGAGACTTATCCACGAGGCGGAGGAAGATTTTATGCCAGATTTCGGAAGTGCGACATCGTTTTTTAAAGAGGGAGCCGACAGGGAAACGGTCTTGAAAATGTTTACCGACTGCACCCAGCGGGGCACGCCAATCGATGAAGAATTGCGGATCGTTACCTTCAAAGGAAACGAGAGATGGGTGAGGGTGATTGGTGAGGCAGAACTGGTGAATGGAAAATGTAAGCGGATTTACGGAAGCTTTCAGGATATCGACGCGCAAAAGAGGAATTCGATTGAGCTGGAAGAGTCTGAAAAACGCTACAGCAGTCTTTTTCACCTGAGTCCGCAGCCTATGTGGGTGTATGACATGGAGACACTTCGGTTTTTGGACGTGAATGAAGCAGCTATTAGGCATTATGAGTATTCAAAAAGTGAATTCTTGAGTATGTCTATTAAGGACATACGACCTGCCGAAGACGTTACCATACTGGAAGAAGCTTTGGAAGCGTCTCAAGAAGATGTCGGCCATAAAGATTACACATACACTTTTCGCCACCGCAAGAAAAGCGGGGAAGTGACCTTTGTCGATATACAAAGCAACCACATCTGGTATAAAGACAGGCCAGCCAAGGTTGTTCTGGCGACTGACGTAACCGAAAGACTTCAATATATTGCCGCTGTCGAAAATCAGTATAAAAAATTAAAAGAGATTTCATGGATACAGTCGCACGTGGTCCGTGCCCCGGTAGCACGGCTTATGGGCCTGATCGATCTTATCAAAAACTTCGAAAACTCCGAAGCGGAAAAGGAAGAAATGTTGAATGGTATCCTGAGTTCGGCCCACGAATTGGACCGCATTATTAAAGATATATCGGAGAAGGCGCGGGCGGATCAAGAACTGGATCAAAACAGGAGGTTTCTACGGCGTAATCACCAGATTAGCAAATGAGGGGTCAGACAATGGCCCGGCCCATAAACCAATTTTCCCGCTTGTGAATTTGCCCAGGCTTTCTACTTCAAGGCTTGGCGTCGAAGAATTATCGGTATATACCTTAATTGATCTGCCAGTTACTGTAATTTTTGCGTGAAACCAGCCATCAGGATTGGGAACAGGGTTTACCCTGTTTTCGTACTTTCCCGGGAAATTAGCACGCAGCTTTTCCCAGGGGAATTCCGGCATTGAAACATATTGCACGGATCGTGGCCGGCGAACGGTGTCCGGATTCATGAAGTTGAACGGACGGAAATAAACGATTTCACTCACCTCATAGTCCTGCAGGTGAAATGCGATGCCAACGAAACTTTGTTGCAGCACATTTTTTCCTTTTACGTCAAATTCAATCGTCCCCCCTGAGAAAGTGAAATTTTTCAAAATCATAAATCCTTCTTGCTCGGCAACATCGAATCGGACTGCTTTTTTGTCGCCCTCAGTAAAATTCTGGACCTTACGATTTTTGACTTCCCATAACTCAGAATTATGCAAATCCGGTCGAATGGCCTGGCCCAGGACGGGTAACGTAGTAAGAAATGCAAGAAATGGTACGAGTAAGATTTTCATAGCTGGTCGTTTTGATCTCGGATAATTCATCTGTACAAAGATCGGCCGATTGGGTTATTTTTGATTGTTCAAGTTTGCGCCAAAAACATACAAACGCGTAAATTTTTCTAGTCATGACAAAAAACGGAGAAGAATGGGCGGTTAGTCGCTGCCTGGCGCTGATCGAGTCGAAACTCGGCTGGGGCAGTAGCGAAAAATGGACGAACTACGATTTTGAGAAATTAAGCGAGGATATCGATAACAGGACCGGCGTCCGTTTGAGTGTAACAACCTTGAAAAGGATCTGGGGAAAACTGAAATATGACAGCGTGCCGACGCTGACGACCTTAAATACATTGGCGCAATTTGCAGGCTTTGCCGATTGGCGAAGTTTCAAGCAAAGTGAAAATAACAGTACAGTCGCAACTGAAACCTTTAAACCAATCCCAGCTGAAATTTTAGTCCCGGAAACTGCCCGGCCCAAGTTCCGATATTACTGGCTTTTATTGCTATTGGTGCCCATCATCCTGATTGGCTACTTGTTTGTTCCGACCAGGGGGAAAACCATGTCAGGCGTCGCTGCAGACAGCAAGTTGTTCAAATTTCGGGCGGATAAAATGGTCACAGAAGGTGTGCCCAATTCCGTTGTTTTCCACTATGACGCCTCCGCCGCAAAATCAGATTCAGTCTTCATTGTACAAACCTGGGATTTCAGAAGAAAGAAACTGGTCCCTAAGGATCGGCACGAGCATTCGTCCATTTACTATTACCCCGGTTTTTTTCGTACCAAACTCATCGCGGATAATGAGGTCGTGAAAACACATGACCTTTGGATTACCTCCAATGGCTGGCTAAGTCTGGCAGAGGATGAACCCGTGCCGCTTTATTTCAAAAAAGAAGAGACTATTAAAAACGGCATTGTGCAGGTCGATGAGGATCTTTTGAGGAGGTATAATCTGTCGTTGCATCCCAAAGCCCCGCAAATCCGCTTCTTCAATCAGCGGGATATGGGCGGCCTCATGAGCGATAATTTTACTTTTGAAACCTACGTCAGGAACGATTTCAGCCAGGGGTGCAATGCCTGCCAGCTGGTAGAAGTTTTGATCCAATGCAAAGACGACATCATCATCATCCCGTTGTCTGCCAAAGCCTGCGTAGGAGATTTATCACTGGCTTTCTGCGGCAAGTTTGTAAACAGCAAAGAGGCGGACTTATCAAGATTCGGAGCCGACCTGAGCCAATGGACGAAGTTGAGGATTGTGACGATTAACAAGAAAGCGACCATTTTTGTCAACGACGTGAAGGCCTACTCACTGGCATTTCCCAATGACCCAACCGGCGTTGTGGGAGTTCAGTACCGGTTTAACGGAACTGGGGCGGTAAAGGGAACTTGGTTTGAAGGAGGCGGCGAGGTGACACATTTTTAGGCTTCTCAAAAACTACCACACGATTTCAGTGTTGATCAGCTTAAAAATGTGCAGTCTTCCTATAGCCCATACCGTTATTTTTCTCTTGCATTTGAAAGGCCAATTTGTAATATTTATTCTATGATTTTTGCCTGAGTGACTTTTACAAATTAAAGACTATGAAAGCTCCTTTGATTTGCGTGCTCTTTGTGCTATCGGCCCTGAGTGCATTTGGGCAAATTGAAATAATCAGGAAGCTGAAACGAACGCTTCCGCAGCTCAGAGATAGTATCCAGTATGTGGATGCGCTCAACAAGATCTCCCTTCTTCTTTACGAGCAAAATGCGGATAGTACGCTCTACTATTCCCTGAAGGCGCGCGACATAGCGGCCCGTCTGGATTACCGGAAAGGACAGGCCGACGCGACCAATAACCTGGGTATCGTGTTTGACATCAAGGGCAACGTACAGCTCGCACTTCGCTATTATAACGATGCCTACAACCAGTATTTGGCGATAAAAGACTCTTCCAACATTGTCCAGACCCTGATGAACGTGGCGATGGTGTACAACGTCAGCGGGAAAGATCAGAAAGCAATCGGCAATTTTAGACGGGCACTTGCGATCGGAAATCGCATTGCCCAAGACTCGATAACCGCACTCGCGATTTACAATTACATGCTGCTTTATCCGGACGATTTCAAAGGAGAGGCCAGGAAAAAAAACATAACCAGAGCCATGGCTATTGCGTTGAAATATAAGGATGTACGAACACAGCTTGCAATTGAGCAGCTGCAAGCCAATGACTATATTTCCAGAAACCAGCGTGAAAAGGGGATTAGGTTACTAAAACAGGCACTTACACAAGGCCTGCAAATGGAGCTTTTCTTTTTCAGCATAGATATGATGATCCAGCTCGGCGATTTGTCTATTGATAATCAGCCAGATACTGCGATTAAATATTACGAACAGGCACTGAAAATAACGGAGGAAAAGGGCTACCGGGTCTATGCCCGTGTAATTCGCAAAAAGCTTTACGATTATTATAAAAGTAAAAACGATACCGCCAGAGCATACATTTACAGCCAGGAATTGGTCAGGCTCTTTGAGGAACAGGCCGAGGTAGACAGAATTTCAGGAATAGATTACATAGAGTATGCGGTTAAGGACCAGGCATTAAAATCGGAGCAGGTTAAGGCGTTGTACAACGCACGTCTTTTGTGGCTCGCTATCGCTGTGTGTATTCTGACGATCCTTAGCATTGTGTTCTTGTGGAGAAACTGGATGTTGACGAAAAGGACTAATGGGGCGCTGCAAATGCAGTTTCGTCAATTGGAATCGACGACCGAGGCTTTGGAATTGAGTAATCAGAATTATGCGAAAGTGATCAAAATAGTAGCGCACGACTTACGTAACCCAATTGGCGCGATCAATGGTATCAGTACCATTTTGCAGGAAGATGATCTCTCCGCTGAGGAGCGTAGGGAGTTTGTCCAACTTATTTATGAATCCAGCAATAGCTGTATCAAACTGATTGGAGATTTGCTTGCCACAGACTTTTCCTTCAAAGAATCAGAGCTGCATAAAGAAAATATCAACATGGGTCACTTTCTCCAGCAGGTCGTTACTTTATTAACTTTAAGGGCCAGTGAAAAAAATCAACAACTGATCTTGAAAAATCTGATCAATATCGAAATCCTTGCCGACCGCGACCGGCTTCTGCGCGTTATCAATAACCTGATAGTCAATGCAATCAAGTTCAGTCCGATTGGCGCAACGATTGAAGTAGGTACCAGTCAAGCCCATGAAGGGATTGTGATCTCCGTGAAGGATTACGGCCTGGGAATCCCCAAAGAGGCGGCCGCTAAAATTTTTGATCCCTTTACGACCTCGAAAAGAACCGGTACTGCCGGTGAGCAGCCCTTCGGATTGGGATTATATATTTCAAAGCAAATTATAGAAGCCCATCACGGCAGAATCTGGTTCGAAAGCGAGCCGGAAAAAGGAACAACTTTTTTTGTTCTGCTTCCAACTGGTTCAACATCAAACAAAACCCAAAATCAATTCCCGTTGGCCTCTGCCAATGGATAGCACTATCCCAATGCAAGATCTCAACCGCCGCAAATTCATCGAACTTTCTGCCATGGCCGCTGCTGCCATGAACGTATTGCCGCCCCTGATCCAAAAGGCACTGGCGGTTGATGCGCATAATCCGACAAAGTCCATTAACGATGTGCAACATGTGGTGATCCTGATGCAGGAAAACCGCTCGTTTGATCATTATTTCGGTACAATGAGAGGCGTTCGGGGATTCGGAGACCGGTTTCCGGTTCCTTTGGAGAGTGGTGAGAGGGTATTTTGCCAGTCGGATGGGAATAAGATCGTTCCGCCTTACCGGGCCGACAAAAAAACCATGAATGCGGCATTGATCCACGGTACCCCGCACGATTTTCCGGATACCCAGGCTGCCTGGAACCAGGGAAAATACGGATTCTGGCCGAAGTTTAAGACGCCGTTTTCAATGGCTTACTACACCCGGGAGGAAATCCCTTTTCAATACGCACTAGCCGAATCTTTCACGATTTCCGACGCATACCATTGCTCAATCGCCACCGGGACGGATCCCAATCGTATTGTTTTCTGGTCGGGTTCCAATTTTAATCCTGAGAAACGGGCCGCCGGTATCAACTGTACCGATCAGGATTCGGAACCTGTAAATCTGCGCTGTTGGGTAACCATCGACGAATCCCTGCCGGAACCACATTATAAATACCGCGGAAACGCGTTCAAATGGGATACTATTCCAGATGTCCTGCAAAAGGCTGGTATCAGCTGGCGGATCTACCAGGATCCCAAAAACAACTGGGATGGTGCGATGCACGGCTGCCTGGCTTTTGAAAGTTTCCGCAATGCAAAATCCGGTTCACCGATCCATGAAAATGGCATGAAGCATTGGTCATTGGAAGATTTGACAAAACATGTGAAAGACAATACGCTGCCCCAGGTGAGCTGGATATTGCCTCCGCAAGACGATTCTGAGCACCCGGGAGCACCTTCCAGTCCAAACCGGGGCGGCGATTTTACGCATCAGGTACTTACGGCGCTCACTTCCAATCCGGAAGTTTGGAGCAAGACGGTTTTTTTCCTGACTTTCGACGAAAACGACGGCTTGTTTGACCACGTACCTGCCCCGGCTGTTCCTTCCTACAATCTTGACGGAACATTGGCCGGAAAATCCACAGTCGATCTGGCGGGGATGTATTTTAATAATGACAAAGGCACTTCCGAATTCCCCAATGAATTTCACGCCGAAAGTATGTCAAAGGGAGGCCCGGTCAGGAAGCGGATTTACCAGGATAAGCGTGATAACATTTCAGGTAATTTGCGGCCGTGGGGGATGGGCCCGCGCGTGCCGCTCTATATTGTTTCGCCTTGGAGCAAGGGCGGCTGGGTGGACTCGCAGGTGGCCGACCATACGTCGGTCGGCCAGTTTCTCGAAAAGCGTTTCGGGGTTCACCTTCCGGCAATTAGCCCGTGGCACAGGGCGGTAAGCAGCGATCTCACTTCAGCCTTCGATTTTGTAAATCCTAATGATCCAGTTTTTCCAAAGTTACCTGCCACGGCCAATTATGACGATATTGAGAAAGCCTCCCGGCAATTGCCCCCGGCTGTTGCCCCTGCCACTGTAACACCTCTTTTTCAGGAAAGGGGAACCAAGTTTTCGCGTGCATTGCCTTATGAATTGCATACGCATTGCAAACTTGATAAAACGGGAAATAATTTGAACTTGAAATTCGATAACTCTGGAAAGGCGGGCGCCGTTTTCCATGTTTATGATATCAAACACCTGGACCGGATTCCCAGACGCTATACGGTCGAGTCTGGCAAATCACTTTCGGATAATTGGGACTTACTGGCCGATACCGGTTTGTATGATCTGGAAGTGTATGGACCAAACGGCTTTTTCAGGCATTTTCGGGGCGACGCGAAAAAAGTGGAGCCGGAGATTTTGGTTAAATATGGCCCCAAAAAAGGAGTAATCTCATTGGAAATTGTGCATGATGAGAAAAGCATTACGGATCTCCTGGTCATTGGCTCCCAATACGGCCCTCCTTCTGGCGGGCCGGTGAATGCAAAAGAAAAGTATGAAGAGACCTGGACACTGAAAGACAGCGGCAATTGGTACGATCTCCGCGTTACGCTCAAAGGGAACAAGACTTATTTCCGCCGCTTTGCCGGTCGTGTTGAAACCGGAAAGCATGGCATCACCGATCCTGCGATGGCAGCGGAACTCGATTTATAGGCGCCCGATCATTCCCGTTGGACTACCATTCTTTTGAGGAGCCTTTCATGACTTCCTGCACTTCGCGTAGCTGCATATTTGGCTGGAGATATTGTTCTTCTCTTAGGGATCGGCAAATGCCTTACTTCTTACAGATCCCGGATATTTTCCTGCATCGTCATGATTATGTTGTGAAAATATTGTTCAAATTCGATATATGTCACAATAATTCTATTTTCTGATTGTACACAGGCTTAGCAGTAAATAATTCGTCTATCAAAAGTTTTATGTAAATTGTTGATCGAATTACGTCGCCGTAAACCTCCCCTCTGTATGCAGATTCAACAATTCGTTTACACAGACCCCTTATCAGTTGTTTCATTTCCTTTTTATCCCCAATTATTTTTCATTTTCGGGAACCGCGAACTGCTTGAAAAAAGCAATATAATGAGCCAGCTGGCAGGAGCATATACCGAAGCAATCTTTTCTGGATGTTCAACCGCCGGAGAAATCGCCAATGTATCAGTCTGGGACCACACGATCATCGTTACAGGAATCCGGTTTGAAAATACCGAAGTCCGGGGGGCTAAAATAGCATTGGAGAAAATTCAGTTCAGCAGCATGGAAGCTGGCCGGCAGCTTGTTGAGCAATTTCCCAAGGAAGGTTTGAAGCACATATTTGTCGTTTCGGACGGGCTTAAAGTGAATGGAACAGATTTGGTTAAAGGCATGACCGAGGGGATAGGACCCAAAGTGACGCTGACGGGCGGGCTTGCCGGCGATGGGCCACTTTTTTCTAAAACAGTCATTATTGAGCCGGACGGGGCCGTTGCGACAGCAAGTGTGGCTGCCATCGGATTCTATGGTGAAGCCCTTTCGATAGGGTTTGGGTCACGCGGCGGCTGGGATAGTTTCGGGCTCGACAGACTTGTCACCAAATCAAAGGAGAATATCCTGTTTGAGATTGACGGACAACCGGCATTGGACCTCTACAAATCTTTCCTGGGCGAGAGGGCCAAGGACCTCCCTGCTTCCGGGCTCCTTTTTCCTTTGAGTATGCGGGATAGTGAAGACAGGGCTCCTGTTGTTAGGACAATTCTCGGAATCAATGAGCAAGAGAAGAGCCTCACGTTTGCCGGCGACATCCCGGAAGGATCATTTGTGCGATTGATGAAAGCCAATAATGACCGACTCATCGTGGGAGCGGAAGAGGCGGCACATGTTGCATCGGAAGGCCTTCAGAACAGCCCGGAATTTGCTTTGCTGGTCAGTTGCGTCGGACGTAAGCTTGTTCTCAAACAAATGGTTGAGGAAGAAGTGGAATGCGTCTCGGAAGTGTTGGCAGGTCCGGTTATGACCGGCTTTTATTCCTATGGAGAACTGGCGCCATTTAACAGGAGTGCACTTTGCGAGCTCCATAACCAAACCATGACCATCACTACTTTCAGAGAATTTTAACAATGCCAGCCGTCGAAATTACAGAGACTAATTATCACAGACTTTTAAAACGACAGATCAGAAAATCGTTGCCAGCAGAGCTTGCCGGGCATCCTGCCATGCAGGATTTCCTCTTTTCGGTACATCAGGCTTATAGCGAATTTCAGGACGATCTCGGGCGGGTGGAGCTTATTCTAGAGCAGAGTTCGGGCGAATTGTTCAAAGCCAATCGCGAACTCAGCCGTATTGCCCAGGAAAAAACCGAGGAGGCGGCATTGACCAGTAAGCGGCTCGAAGAAGTTGTCAGCAGCATTACAGAAGTCCTGGTCCAGCTTGATAAAAGTGGTAACATTACCTACCTTAATAAAGCCTGGGAAAATATTACCGATTACAGCATATCAGAAAGCCTGGGGCGGAACTGGATGGATTTTTTTCCGGATTCCACGTATGAGATCAGCGAGATAATGGATTCGGACAGGAAGACGATTGAATCCATCATCAAGATACAAACGGCCAAAGGCAAGGAAATCTGGTTGGGCGTTTCTTTAAGCCATCAATATGCGGGCGATAAACATATTGGGTATATCGGGACATTCTCGGATGTTACCGAGCGGATCAACGCCGAAAAAAAATTGAAATCTTACATGCGTGACCTGGAACGCATTAATGCAGAACTGGACCAGTTTGCGTATGTCGTGAGCCATGACCTGAAAGCTCCTCTGCGGGCAATCAATAACCTGTCGGAGTGGATAGAGGAAGATATCAGCCACATGCTGGAAGGAGAAACGCGGGACCAGTTTAAGCTCCTGCGAGGCCGTGTGCACAGAATGGAAAGCCTGATTAACGGTATCCTGTCGTATTCCAGGGCGGGCAGGATCAAGACGGTCAGGGAAAGATTTATGTTTAAGACGCTTGTTGATGATCTGTACGAAACTTTCAACAGTAAAAAACCGGTCCGTTTTATCCTGGAAGGAAACCCGGACCTGGTATTGGACACCGAAAAAATTACGTTGACCCAAATCCTGCAGAACCTGATTTCGAATGGGGTCAAATACAATGATAAGCCCGAAGCAGAGATTACGATCGGCTGGACGGAAGATGAGTCGCGGTTTGAGTTCTATGTGGGGGATAATGGGCCAGGGATCAGTCCCGAGTTTCATGAAAGGATTTTTGTGATTTTCCAGACTTTGCAATCCCGTGACGAGGTGGAAAGCACGGGTGTGGGGCTGGCCATCGTGAAGAAAATCCTGGACGAGAAGGGGGGTAAAATCCGGATAGAATCTAAAATGACTGAGGGTACTCGGTTTTATTTTACCTGGCCGAAAAATGAAATGAAAGAATCAGAAACCTCTTTAAAAAATAACCCATTTCAATAATTAAGATAAATAAACAAAATGTCCCTTTCTAATCCAGTTCCGATGACCATTCTGTTGGTAGAAGATGATGAAGTAGATGTGATGAATGTGAAGCGTGCATTCAAAAAGAATAATATCTCTAACCCATTGATCGTCGCTTCAAATGGTATCGAGGCTCTGGGAGTGCTTCGCTCAGCTACGTTAGATTATCCGAAGCCCCGCATCGTGCTTCTTGACCTGAACATGCCAAGAATGGGCGGGATTGAGTTTCTCAGGGAAATCAGGCAGGATCCGGAGCTAAGTTCGTTGTCCGTTTTTGTAATGACCACCTCCAATGAGGATAGCGACAAAATCGATGCTTTCAATCTGAATGTAGCAGGATATATCTTGAAACCGCTTTCTATGGACCGGTTTATCGCCGCGGTTTCTACATTGAACAGCTATTGGACGCTATGCGAATTCCCCGAATAATCCATTCAAGACCATCCTGATAAAACTCCATGAAGCCTCTAACCATTCTACTTGTCGAAGATGATGATATCGACGCTATGAATCTGATCCGGTCCTTGAAAAAGTCGGAGGTGGAGGTAGGGGAGGTCAAAATCTGTAAATATGCTGAGGATGCTTTACTAACGCTGGATTCCTGGATTCCAGGGTGTGTTTTTCTGGATTATCAGCTTCCAAAAACAAATGGACTGGAGTTGCTTAAAAGGATCAAGAAAATGGCCCCGAATTTGCCGGTCATTGTCCTGACTTCCCAGGGCGACGAACGCATTGCGGTGGAGATGATGAAAGCCGGGGCGACAGATTATTTTACAAAATCGGAAATTACCTCAGAGAAACTGAAAAAGGCCTTTCACACGATGGGCCAGATGATCCAGGTAGAAAGGGGCCGGGAAGAGGCGCGTCAGGAATTGGCTGAAAAAGAGGCATTTATTAACAAAATTGCGCTTTTGTCACCCAATATTATATATGTAATTGACATTGAAAAATGGACTAATATTTTCCATAACAGACAAATCTGGAAAATACTGGGCTATTCTGAAGATGATATCATCACGGACAGTTCAACAGGTCTTGCGCAGATCATCAACAACCAGGACCAGCTCACTTTCCGCAGGCATTACCATTACATGCGGAATTGGGTGAAAGATGAGGACGTAGTAGAAAAGGAGTTCCGGCTGAGGCATAAGGACGGTTCCGAGGTATGGATTATCACCCGTGAGGTACCGTTCAAAAGAAATGAAAATGGCTTTGTGCAGGAAGTCCTGGGTACCGCCATTGACATAACCAGCCGGAAAAAAGCGGAGAAGGAACTGATTCAGGCAAAAAAAGATGCAGAAGAAGCCACTCGGATCAAGTCGGATTTTCTTTCAACCATGAGCCACGAAATCAGGACACCTATGAATGGTATCATTGGTTTTACGGATCTGCTTTTAACCAGCGATTTCACGGGGCAGGACAAGGAATATTTAAAAATGATCAAATATTCGGCAGATAACCTGATGGTGATCCTGAATGATATTCTGGACTTTTCTAAAATTGAAGCAGGCAAATTCGGTCTTGAAAATTTTGAATTTGATCTGAAAGAAAAGCTGGATTACCTTGTTAAGACGTTCGAAGTCAGAGCAAAGGAGAAATCTATTGATCTCTCGGTCCATTTTGACAATGATGTGCCCCACATTTTAATGGGTGATGCTTACCGGCTGAACCAGATACTGATCAACCTCGTGGGCAATGCAATTAAGTTTACGGAAGACGGCTTCGTTAAAGTTTCCGTTCACCTGCATGCAGATTACGGATCAAATCTGGACATACGGATTGAGGTTGAAGACTCGGGGATTGGTATTTCGGAGGACAAGCTGAACGTTGTTTTTGAGAGTTTTGCCCAGGCACATAACAACAATGCAACAAGATATTTTGGTGGCACCGGGCTCGGTTTAAGCATTACCAGAAAAATTACCGAGCTGATGAACGGTTCTATTTCAGCCAAAAGCAGGCTCGGCGAGGGTGCGACATTTACAGTGATCCTGAATTTCGGAAAGGGAGGCACTTCCTTTGGGGAGGAAAAGACTGCCGCCCCGGCAGGTTTAACTCTAAGAGGTTATCGGATCCTTGCTGCGGAAGACATAGTGGCCAATCAGGTGTTGCTAAGGCACCTGCTCAGGAAATGGGAAGCGGAGTTTGTGATCTGTAACAACGGTACGGAGGTACTTTCATGCCTCGAACAGGGTGGTGTATTTGATTTGATCTTAATGGACATTCAGATGCCCGTGATGGATGGGATTACTGCTATGAAGAAAATCCAAAGTAATTTCCCGCATTATGCAAACATTCCGGTGATCGCTTTTACTGCTGATACATTTGCTCAGACCACCCCGGAAATTGCGGGTTGCAAGTTCACTGATTTTGTTACCAAACCGTTCAAAGCAGAAGAACTGATCCGTGTAATCAGCCGGCATTTGTCATTTACGAACTCACCAGGGCCGGTTACGGCAAGCTGATCTTGCGGACACCGCCAACTGGCTCCGGTCAATTAAATCATTTGCTGGAATCATCTTATATCAGGAAAGGCACGTAAGTCTTGTAAAGATGATCTTATGAAATCCGAAGCAAGAATCACACTAATCATTTTAACAATCATCGCCGGGGCATTTTTGCTTACCCTTTCGGGATGTTCTTTCAAAAGAATTTCGAGGTCGAAAGATATGGTCTATCAGCCTGCGGATAAATCGATCGCGGAACAGCGGCTGAATATTTTCGCCCCGAGGGAAAAACATGACGTACACGATGTAATCATCTTTGTCCACGGCGGCAACTGGAATTCCGGCAAAAAGACACAATACAATTTCATCGGAAGCAACTGGGCGAAGCGGGGGGTAGTTTATGTAATCATCGACTATCCACTCAGTCCTTTGGCCCAATTTGGCGAAATGGCTGAATCCGTAGCGAAATCGGTAAAATGGGTGAAAGATAACATTGCGCGATACGGAGGAAACCCAGAGCGTATATTTCTGTCCGGACATTCTGCTGGCGGCCATTTGGCAGCATTGGTTTCCATTGACAACCAATATTTCGGAAACCTGGCAATAGAAAACCCGATTGCGGGAACAATCCTGATCGACGCCGCAGGACTGGATATGTATGGCTATTTAACGGAAGAAAAATTTCCGGCGGGCAATACTTATCTCAACACTTTTACCACCAATCCTGCGGTTTGGAAAGAGGCAACGCCGCTGTATCATTTACACAAAAATATGCCGCCCATGATCATTTATCGTGGCGGAAGAAGCTATCCTTCCATCATGAGCAGCAATGAAAAGTTTATCAAAGCATTACGGGAATACGCGCCGGGAACGCCCTATCACATTCAGGAAAATAAGAAGCATGTTCCCATGATCACACAGTTTTTTAACCCGTGGAATGGAAGGTACAGGGAGATTTTGGAGTGGATGAAAAAAGTGGATGGCAAGAAGCGGATGCCGGAGGGCGGGAGGGATGCTGCGGCGGCTGGGAAGTGAGGTCAGCAGTTGTGAGTCGGTTGGAAAGTAAATGATGTATTTTAAATCGAGAAATCAAGGTTTAACTTTAAATGATTTTCTCGAAGACTATATTGATGAAAAGGGCCTGTTCAATGACAACAAGGAAGATTCGGACATAGCCAGGGAGCTATATCCAAAAACGGCAAACGTCTAAGTGCTGGATAAGAAGCTGAGGGCGATCGCAATAACCGGCTGCATTGTGCTTTTGCCGGGTCAAGGAGACTGGTTGCCGCTCGAACGTAGTCGGGAGACTACGTTCAGCTTGCTAGCAAACCGAAAAAACCTTCGTCTCGGTCGTAATGTAAATCTTCCTGTTCTTCACTAAATCCATTGGATAGCCTCCTGTAAAAACCCCGAAACTCGGCACAATCGCCTGGTGATGGTCAATCACAAAACAAGGCAGCCGCACGCTCTGGCGACCCCTTCCGTAAGTTGTAAAAACCGGGTGTACGTGGCCCGCGAAGACGAATTTGTTTAAAATCGCTTCAACTTTGGGATGGTGCGTGAATATAAAATCACCTTCCTCGAAATCATTCAGATGGACTTCAAGATCAGCTTCCAGGAAAAGGCTTACCGGCAAAATATCATGGTTCCCCATCACGATCAGCATTTCCATGTCGTGATGCCCCGCCCGCCAGTTTTTGAAAAGCTCCCACTCCGCATTGTATTGGGCGTGAAATAGGTCGCCCAGGAAAATAATACGGGTTGCGCCGGTATTTTGGACGAGTTCGTTGAGCCTTTTGAAATTGTTTTCTATTGCGTTGGGCGGTACTGCGATCCCCTCTTTTCTAAAATGAGTGATCTTCCCCAAATGCAGGTCCCCGATCAATAATGTTTGCGTCTCTTCCCAGAAAATGGCCCTTTGAGTGAGTAAAATAAAATGGTTCCCTCTGATTTCAATCTGCATTACTGTACTGTTTGATCATTTTCTGGATCCGGTCATCCAGCTTTTCCGAAGTTAACTGCTCCCGCAGCCGGTCCACCATAATCGGGAACGAAAAAGGCGTTGGTTTACTGGTTTGCTTAACAATAATTTTCTGATTTGCGATCCTGTCCAGCGCCTGTCGCATCCTTACTTCCTCCAATTGATAGGTCAGAACTTCCTGGTAAGCTTGCTTTACCAGCAGATTGTTGTCTTCATACTTGCTTACCACGTTAAAAAGCAACGAGCTCGAAGCCTGTAATTGCCGTGTCTTCATATTTTTTCCGGGGTACCCCTGGAACATCAATCCTGAAATGGCAGCGATTTCCCTGAATTTCCGCTTCGCCATTTCAGTGGCATTCACACTTTGATAAATATCATCGACCAGATGTTTGGTTGAAAAAACGTCGATTTCATGCATCATTTTTTCAAAATCAACATATTGGTCGCTCAGCAACTCAAAGCCATAATCGTTCATCGCTACCGAAAATGTAATGGGCGTCAGCTTGCTGATCCTATAAGCGAGAATGATCGACATTCCTTCATGTACCAAACGACCTTCAAACGGGAAAATGAAAATATGATGGCCTTCCCGCGTTTCACATTGCTCGATCAGCAGTTCGTCCGTTTTCGGGATCATCGAACGGTCGCGTTGCAGTTCCAATAAGGGTTGCATTTTAGCCAGTTCAAGCTCCTTGTGCGGATTTTCAATGGCATCTGCCAGTCGCTCTCGGATGAATGCGGATAGTTGTGAGGACAAGGGCATCCGTCCCCCCGCCCAGCGTACCAGGTAACCCTTTTTACCTTCCGCTTTTTTAACAGTAACAGTCATTTCGTGTATCCTGACAAACTCGACGGTCATGCCGGCAAAGGTGAAGACGTCGCCGGGCTTCATCCAGGTTACAAAAGATTCTTCTACCGTCCCGAGGTATTTTCCGGACTGCAGTTTGACTTTGATACCTGTTTCAGAAACAATCGTTCCCATACTCAGCCTGTGACGGAGCGCAACGCGCCGACTGGTCACCTTGTACAACCCTTCAATGCGCTCCACTTTTTTATACTCATCGTAGACCAGCAAGGACGAGCTTCCGGTTGTAATATATCCCAAGAGCCATTCCCATTCCAGACGGTCCAGGTATTGATAACCATAAGCGTCGCAAACCTCCTCAAACAATTGCGCTTCGTCAAAACCTTCGCCTACTGCCAGAGTCATCATCCATTGAGCCAGCACGTCAAATGCATGCGCGACCGGCGGACGGTCTTCCAGGATATTTTTAGCAACTCCTTCCCGAAGCGAAACGGCTTCAATCAATTCCAGGGCATTGGTTGGACAAAAATAGATTTTACTGTCCACACCCGGCCTGTGGCCGCTACGGCCCGCCCGCTGAATAAACCGTGCAATACTTTTGGGGCTTCCCACTTGTATCACTGTATCTACCGGCCTGAAATCTACACCCAGGTCAAGACTTGCCGTGCAGATCACAAGTTTCAACCTTTCGTCGTGTAAAGCCTCCTCCACCCAATCGCGGATTTCCCGGTCCAGAGAAGCGTGATGCAATGCCATGATGCCGGCGAACTCGGGATATTTATCAATGATCGTTCGGTACCATATCTCCGTTCCCGAGCGGGTATTTGTAAAAAGTAGCGTTGTTTTACTCTTATTTACCACCTCCACAACCTGGTCCACCAGCCTGGTACCCATATATCCCGACCAGGGCAATGTTTGTACCTTTTCCGGAATAATGCTTTCGACCAATATCCTTTTATCGGTATTCGCCTTGATAATTACAGAATCGCCAGTTGGAAATTTCATTCCCAGCAGCGTGTGTTTCGCCTCTTCCAGATTTCCGATAGTAGCCGAGATACCCCAGGTTTGCAAACCTGGCCTGATACTTCTCAACCTTGCCAATGCAAGTTCAGTTTGCGTTCCGCGCTTGCTCCCCATCAGTTCATGCCACTCATCCACGACAACCGTATGCAGGTTTTTGAAAGTTTCAGAGCTGTTTTTCTGGGCAAAAAGGATGTGCAAACTTTCGGGAGTGATAATCAGCGCGTCGGGCATCTGCTTTTTCTGATCGTTTTTATCCTTGGTATTGGTATCGCCTGTCCTGATCCCAACGCGCCAGGTAAGATTCATTTCCAAAGCTGCTGTTTCCATATTTCGGAACAAATCTTTGGAGAGTGCACGTAAAGGCGTGATCCAGAGGACCTGCAACCCTCTTTTCGGCCTTAAATCTTTATCTGCTTTTTCATTGATATGCTTTATCAGGATCGGGATCCAGAGTGAGTAGGTCTTCCCGCTGCCGGTGGGCGCATTCACCAACCCGCTTTTTCCGTTCAGATAAGCCTCTGCCGCTTCCTGCTGAAATGCTGCCCATTTCCATTTTTTTGCCTTAAACCATTTTTCAACGATGGTATGTCCGGGGGATTTGGTCAAGTTGGTACTTAAAGTAAATGTGATCTTGGAAATACGCTGACTACCGGAAACTAAAAAATTATTCCATAAGAACTATCCCTATTCAGTCATATTTTTGATTTGGATAAACTAAAATTACCACAGGGTTATCAGGCACGCTCAGACATTCCCCGGGTAGGTTGCGAAATACGCCTGGATAACTTTCTCATGTTCGTCTGAACTCTTTAGTTCTCTGGGTTCCAGTGCCTCAAATTCGTAAAGCTTATCATGACGCTCATCGTGAAGATAAAAGTATCGGGAGCCGCTTTTGGTATATATTTTTATGGGATTTAGGCCAATCCAACCCAAATGAGGCATGTAGCTGTCAATCTTGAACTTCGCAACCTCACGAATAAATGTGTAGCCGTGCATAGGAGTGTTTTTTCAGAAATTACCTATAAATGAGCAAACGGGAAAAATTAAACAGTAATCGGGTAGTATTATTTATTTAAAGGTAAGTCGCCGATCCATTTTTAAGCTGGTGAAGGAGGAGATTCTCTGGATTCAGCGGTACATGTGGAGAATTCCTTTGAGCGCCTCCAATGTATCTGCTTCCTCTGCTTTTTTGTCCTTTCTCCACCTCAAAATCCGGGGAAATCGGACGGCGATGCCCGATTTATGCCGCGAAGATTCATTGATCCCTTCAAAGCCGATTTCAAAAACCAGCTCAGGCTTTACTGTTCTGACCGGGCCAAATTTTTCGAGTATGTTTCTCTTGATAAAATAATCGACCTGACCAATCTCAACGTCAGTAAGCCCTGAATAGGCTTTTGCAAAAGGAACCAGTTTTCGGTCTTCTCCCCAAACTGCAAAAGTGTAATCCGTAAAAAGTTCGGCTCTCCGGCCCGAGCCTTTTTGAGCATATATCAGTACCGCGTCCACACTCAGTGGGTTGATTTTCCATTTCCACCAATCGCCTTTCTTCCGGCCCACCTGGTAGGTACTGCCCTTCCTTTTGATCATGAAACCCTCTGCGATATTTTGCCTCGAAAGTGCGTGCAGTTCATGCAGCACCGGCCATTCTTTGAAATCGATGAGCGGCGAAAGATTGAACACATACTGATCGGGCACTTTCTGATGGACCAACTCCAGCTCTGCGCGGCGCTGTTCCTGCGTGAGGCCCCGGATATCCACTCCGTTGGCTTCCAGAATATCATAAGCCAGAAATGCGACAGGTGCCTCTTCCAGGACTTTTTTGGAAAGATTTTTCCGGCCAATTCGGGTTTGTAAAATATTGAACGGCATGGGCTTATTGTCCGTATAACTTACAATTTCCCCATCGAGGACTGTACCGTCCGGCAGTGCTTCACTTAGAAAATGCAATTCAGGAAACTTCTCGGTCGATAGTTCTTCGCCGCGTGTCCAGATAAACAGCTCGTTGTTTCGGTAAATGATCTGCGAACGGATTCCATCCCATTTCCATTCGGCAAACCAATCATCGGGTTCTCCCAAGTCCGAAACATCGCCTTCAATCGGGTAAGCCAAAAAAAACGGGTACGGCCGTGACGCATGATCATTTGCTCCCTTATCGAGGATGAGTTTTTCAAAAGTAGTTTCCAGAGGGTCCCATTGCCCCATCACACGGTGCGCGATCACATTGGAATCCGTTTCGGTAGCTTCCGCCAATGCTCTGACAACCAAAGTTTGGGAAACACCGATGCGGAAACTGCCCATCAGCAACTTGTTAAAAACGAATGTCTCATGTTGAGATAACTGCATCCAGGCCTTCACAATATGATCGTGTTTTTCTTCGTCGGTCATCCCGGGAAGTAATCCGAGGTAAAAAAACCATTCGGCGAGTGATTTGTCTGAAGAAAGCGTTTGGTTTCTTGGCAAAACCAGGGAAATCGTTTCTCCCAGATCGCCCACGCTCTGGTAACTTTCCTGAAAAAGCCACATGGGGATTGCCGCCTCTTGTGCAGCCCATTCTTTAACCATCGTGCGGTTTACCTTGAAAGAGGGGCGTCGGCCGGTGAAAAGGGTCAGCGCCCAGAGTTTATCTTCGTCGGAAGCGGACAAAAAATATTGTTTGAGCAACTCAACCTTTGCATTGGTTTTGTTGGTCCGGTCCAGGTTCATGAAAAGTGCTGCGAATTGTCTCATACCTCTGCATCTCCTGTCCCCAACAGGGACTTTTCAGTTGAATTTTCTTGGTTGTCAGTTTTGCTGTCTTCCAGCGATTTTTGATGATTTTGATAGGCCTCCTGCCCTGCAACAGCATCCTGCACGACTTCCTCTTCTTCGCTTTCATCTTCATTTCCGTACATGGTATTCACCTCGCCCGCCTCGATACCATTCTCATTGAGCCATCTCGAAAAGATGCTGGTGTAGCCGTGGGTAACATACACTTTTTCGGCTTCCGTTTCTTTAACCGCTCTATTCAGATCGGGCCAGTCCACATGATCGCTCAGCACAAATCCCTGATCAACAGCCCGGCGGTTTTTCGCTCCGCGCAATGCCATCCAGCCTGAACAATAGCCGAGCGAATAGGGATTGAATTTCCTGATCCAGGTGCTGCTATCGACGGAAGGCGGCGCCAGAACCAGTGAACCTTTGAACAATTTTCGGTCGGTTTCGCGGGTTACTAATGTCAGTTCCGGCAAATCAAAGCCTGCCAGCCTTAATCTTTCATTCAATGTGTAAATTGCTCCGTGGGCATAAATGGTCTCATTCTGCAACTGGATATTTTTCAGGATGCGTTGCATCTTGCCCAAAGAATAACCCATCAGCACGCTGGCTTTGCCCTCAGCTTTATTCTGCGCCCACCAGTGATCTATTTCCGAAAAAACTTCCTGCTGAGGCTGCCACTTGTAAATGGGCAGCCCAAAAGTCGACTCGGTAATAAATACATTGCATTTCACCGGCTCGAAAGGTGTTGCGAAATGATCGTCTTCCAGCTTGTAATCGCCGCTAGCCACCCATACTTCCCCTTTGTATTCCACCCTGACCTGCGCCGACCCAATAATATGTCCGGCGGGATGCAGTGAAAAAGTAACGCCATTGATGACGAATTTTTCGCCGTACTCGACGGTCTGCAGGAAAATATCCTGACCCAGCCTCAGTCGTAAAATGGACTCGCTATCCTTGTGTGCCAGATAATGCTTGCTTCCCCAGCGCGCATGATCGCTGTGTGCATGCGTAATGATCGCCTTGTCCACAGGGATCCATGGATCGATATGCGCATCGGCAACGGTGCAGTATACACTTTTGCCGGTAAATTGTAAAAGAGGCTGTGCTGGCATAAAATGTGAAAACATTAAAAGCGTGCCATTTGAGTGTTTGTCGTGCCGGTGGCTTTGAAAATTAAGTGCTACTTTTGAGTGACTTTTCCCGAATGCGCCGTCTTATTACAAATCATATTTAATTACACGACTATGACAAAGAAAAGCATCGCAAATTCTCTACCCCTGGGTGAGGAAGCGGAGAGGTGCCCGGAAAACGCCAGGCAAATGCTTTCAGAAAAGGCCAGAAAGGAAGATGGCGAATACAGAGACATCAAGTATGTGAAAATGGCGTCAGGTACTGCTTACTCGGCCGCCTTGCTTATACTCGATGAATACCTGAGACAGAAGGAAGGGATCAAGTTTGAAAAGCCCACAAGTATCGAGGATTATAGCAATAGGATCAGAAAGTACAATAAAAAGCTTTTAGCCCTTTTACTGGAAGTGTATGATGAGTTGCATATCAATGGTTACTACCACGGAACACGATCCGTGAAAACAGTTCATACAGGTCTTGAAAATGTGAGGAAGATGCTCACTTACATTACAAACACTTAAACTTCCTTTCTCAACGCTTCTCTTTTACAATGATCAAACAGCTATACTTACTTCTTGCTTTCTTAACGATATTCTTAGCCTGCAACACCGAAAATTCAACCAAAACCAGAGAAAAGCCAGCTTCCGAAGCCAGTAATTATGCTGACAAAGTAGAAATTAAACACGCAAAAGGCTTCACGATTGAATACTTCAAAGATTACAAAGTTGTCAGTATTATTGGTTCTGCCGATACTTTAAAGTATGTCCTGCTCGGGAAAGGAATCCCCCGTCCTCAAAATTTCCTAAAAGCCCAGGTTGTTGAAATCCCAGTGAAAAGTGCAGTTGTGATGTCTTCCATGCATATCGGCCTATTCGAATTTCTGGAATCTGAAAAGATACTGACCGGATTAGGAAACTTGCAATATGTTTATTCTCCAGCGGTTATCACCCAAATTAAGGCAGGTAATGTCGCTGAGGTAGGCCGGGATCAGGGACTGAATGAGGAAAAATTAATTGAAATGCATCCGGGTATTGTGATGACGGTCGGGAGTCCCGGCACTAAATCAGATCATTACCAAATATTGAAACAGGCGGGAATTCCTGTATTGGTTAATTCCGAATGGATTGAGAAAACGCCTCTGGCGCGCGCTGAGTGGGTCAAACTGGTGGCTGCTTTGCTCAATAAGGAAAAGCTGGTGAATGAAAAATTCGGCAAACTCGAATCGGAATACAACCGACTCACTGCTCTGGCCGCGGGTACTAAAATAAAGCCAACAATTATTTCGGGTCTCAATACAAAAGACGCCTGGTTCCTGCCCAGCGGCGATAGTTATATGGCCCAATTCTTCCAGGACGCAGGCGCAGATTATTATTGGAAAAACAACAAGGCCGAGGGGAGCCTGCCGCTGAACTTTGAAGCCGTATACCCGTTTGCATTGGAAGCTGATTTCTGGGTCAACGTCGGTTTCAATAAAAGTGATACCAAGAAAGATATCCTCGCTCAGGATTCACGATATTCGGATTTTAAAGCCTTTAAATCGGGGAAAATGTACAGCTACAATGGCCGGGTGAATGAGCAGGGTTCCAATGATTTCTTTGAATCCGGAACGGTTAATCCTCACATTGTCCTGGCCGATCTCATCAAGATATTTCATCCGGAGATCATGCCCGGGCACCAATTGGTTTACTACAAACAACTCCCATAATGATCGAAAAGGAGAATAACAGAAACTGGATTTTCATGGGTCTGGCATTCCTGGCTGTTGTTTTCTTTGCGTTCGACATCATGCTCGGGCCAGTACAGATTCCCCTCCGCGACGTCCTTGATATTGTCTTTTTTCAAAAATCTGAAAATACGGCATGGCTGTTCATCATTGAAAAAATACGCTTCCCGAAAGCAATGACAGCAATTCTTGCCGGATGCGGACTTTCTGTAAGCGGGTTGCAAATGCAGACCTTGTTCCGAAATCCGTTGGCAGGCCCGTCGGAACTGGGCATTACTGCCGGTGCTGGTTTGGGTGTTGCCGCTGTGATGTTATCAGGAGGAAGCAGCGCAAGTATTTATGCGATCAGTCAGCTCGGGGTTTCCGGAAGCTGGCTGATCGTGGGAATGTCTTCTCTGGGGTCTGCACTGGTTCTGGCACTGATCCTTTTAATTGCTGGTCGCATCCGGGATCATGTTATTTTGCTGATTGTCGGCGTGATGATCGGAACGATAACACTTTCTGTGATCAGTATCTGGCAATATTTCAGCCAGCCGGAAGAATTGCAGGAATATATCATGTGGACGTTCGGCTCGCTTAACGGTGTTACTGGTTACCATTTGTACGTGCTTTCGGGAGTCGTGTTTCTTGGGCTGCTATTGGCTTTTGTTTCTTCCAAATCCCTGAATGCACTTTTATTGGGAGAAAATTACGCGAGAAGCGTGGGGCTTTCTGTTGGCAGGACGCGATTGATCATCATGCTCAGCACTAGCATTCTTACTGGCAGTATTACAGCATTTTGCGGACCGATCGGCTTTGTCGGCATTGCAATTCCGCATATTACACGGTCACTGCTCGGTACTGCCAACCATCGCGTACTGGTACCGGCTACTTGCCTGACCGGAACGGTGCTGCTGCTGCTTTGTGATATCATCGCCCAACTGCCCGGAACACAGGCTATCGTTCCCATCAATATTGTTACTTCTTTGCTCGGCGCCCCAATAGTGATCTGGGTGATCATAAGCCGAAATAACATTCGTTCGTCTTTCTCATGACCGATCAGCTTCCATATCTGACCACGGAAAATCTGGCGATAGGCTACCGGTCAAAAGGTCTGGTCAAAACCATATCCAGAGAACTTAACCTGCAATTGGTGCCGGGAAGTCTGGTCTGCCTGTTGGGCTCCAATGGATCTGGTAAATCTACATTAATGCGAACGCTGGCGGGACTGCAGCCGGCGTTGGCAGGGAGAATTCTCATCAACGATCAGTCGCTTTTTGATTTAAAGCCCGAAAATCTGGCCAGAAAGCTAAGCCTCGTGTTAACAGACCGGGTTGAGGTAGGTAACCTCACAGCCCGTGAGGTAGTGGATCTGGGAAGGACCCCTTATACCAATTGGCTTGGCCAATTGCATGCCGACGACCGGGAAAAAATTGCACAGGCAATTACTTATGCCGACGTTTCAATGCTTCTGGATAAGCGGATGCATCAGTTAAGCGATGGGGAAAGGCAAAAAGTAATGCTGGCCAGGGCATTGGCACAGGATACCGGTATTATTTTACTCGATGAACCGACTGCCCATCTCGATCTACCCAATCGCATCGAAATGATGGAATTGCTGCACAGCCTCGCCCGGAAAACGCAGAAAGCAGTTTTGCTTAGCACACATGAGCTCGACCTTGCTCTGCAGACGGCCGATTATCTGTGGCTCCTGAAACACGACGGCGAACTTGTGACCGGTGTTCCGGAAGACCTCGTTTTAAACGGTTCCTTCGAATCGGCTTTCTCTAAAAAAGGGTTTTTCTTTGACAAAACTGTCGGGACATTCCGGGTGCGCAAAGAACCTGGTATTGCGTCAGTGTACCTGGAAGGGGACGAAAATCTGGTCTCCTGGACTAAAAGAGCATTCGAGAGGGAAGGCTGGAAATGGAGTACTTCCCCAAATACCTACCTGAAAGTCAATGCAAAAGACGAAGATAATGGGACTGTCTGGGAAGTTTACGACAACCAGAAGGTGGTTAAAGTAGTCTCCGTGGAGGCACTGCTCACTTATCTAAAAAATGCCGTAAATAAATGAAAATGGCTATTCAGTGATTTTGAGGGCCTTTTTTCAGCTGAATTGGTTAGTTTTGAACGGAGAATTTACTCAGCAGGTCCCTTCACATGATACTATTGATTCCATTAGCGATATGGTTAGGTACAGCTATTTGCTATATGGCCCTATTCAGAAATGCCGGGCAATCGTTCCGGCGTTCGCTGCTCGCAGCATCCACAGGTATATTCTTTTTTATCGGAGGCATCACCGAAATACTCGGCGCTTTCAACCTGATTACCACCTGGGCACTGGCCGGCGGCTGGATTATTCTGGATTTCGTACTGCTGCTAGGCTGTATGAAATTGAAAAAACAATCAGGGATTGAGCTGGGGCAAGTTTGTAAAAATTGGTTTTCGTCGGGCAGGTTTTTCCTGAGAGAGCTGGGGCCACTCACCAATGTTATTCTGCTTACTCTTTTTAGCATAACATGCGTTGTTGCCATCGTCGCAACGCCAAATAACCTGGATTCCCTGAGCTATCACCTTAGCAGGCTGGGTTATTGGATACAGAATAAAAATGTATCCCACTTTGCGACACACATCGAAAGGTCCATTTCATTCAGCCCGTTTTCAGAATATGTCCACTTGCATACTTTCCTGTTAGCTGGAAATGAGCGTTATTTCCAATTGGTCCAATGGTTGTGCCTGATAGGGATTCTTGGGTATATATCCCTCTTAATCCATCTTTTTACGGATTCCGGACGAGCTTTGCGGATTGCCCTTTGCTTTGCGGCAACGTTGCCTATTGCTGTACTGGAATCCATGACAACCCAGAATGACCTGGTGGTGGCCTTCTTTGTTGTCGGGACCGCGTTTTATGTATTTGATTACGTGAAAGCGCAAAAAGCCTCCTCACTGGTCCTGATCATGATATCGGCTGGTTTGGGCATGCTGACCAAAGGTACTTTTGCGTTCTACGTGTTTCCTTTTGGTTTATACCTCTTTGTTTTCATGATTTCCAAAAGGGCTTTGTTGAAACCGCTGACCGCATTGGCCGCAGGGACATTGGTGGTGGTTCTCCTGCTGAATGGTCCGTTCTGGTATCGCACCTACCAGATTTTCGGTTCTCCGATCGGTCACATCAGCAGTGGAAATAAAACCAGCTTCAAAGGTCCGGGAGGTTATTTTTCCTCCGTTTCCAAGCATGTTTTCCTTCATTTGGGTTTTGTTTCGCCTGGCAACCAATATAATCAGTTTCTCCAGAATCAGCTCTCAAACTTCCATGAGTCAATCCACACGCCCTTAAATGTGTATGATAATGGAATGGAGTTTAAGATGAACAAACTTAATTTCAATGAGGATTTTGCCCATAATTTCCTGGCTATGTGGCTTGTTTTGTTAAGCATACCTTTGTTGTTTTTTGCCCGGATCCAATCCTCTGCCAGGCTCTATGCGGGGCTGGCCTTTTTGAGTTTTCTTACCTTTTGCTTTTTTATTGCATATCAAACCTACGGTTCCAGATTGCATATCGCCTTCTTTATGCTGTATGCACCAGTCATCGGGCTGGTGTACGGATCTGTCCTGCCGGTGGCCGGTTCAAAAATGCTTGTTTTGGTCCTTTGGCTTGCGGCGCTTCCTTTTGCGCTGCTGAGCGTGACCCATCCTTTACTTTCGACCAAATGGTTTTTTGAGAAGGTTTTTCCGCCGATCAATACGAGCCTTCACCTGAATATCAACATTGAGGGAATCCAGAATCTGAAACAGGAAAGCGTGCTGTTTTCAAACCCGGAAAAAATCATATGGGGGGACCACTGGCCAGAAATGGAAAAGCTCATCCGGGAAGTGAATGCGCGCAATCCTCAAAAAATAGGGCTTGATCTGGAAGAACACAGTTATGATTATGGCTACCAGTTTTCATTGAGAAAGCCAGGCCGTACCTTTGAACATATTGGTTTAAGAAATCCGTCCAAAGTACTCGAAAAGCCAGGATTTGTGCCCGATCTGATCATCTCGGAGCATGACGAGGGGGAGAAATTCAGGTATAAAAGCAGGGTTTATGTGGCAAAATCCTTTGGCAAGGACAGGTGGCTTTATATTCCGGCTCAACCGCTGACCAAATCATTTATTAACTAAAAGCATTGAAAATGACTGCACTGGAAACTGTAAAATTATATTACCAATGTTTTAACCAAAAAAACTGGAAAGGGATGCTTACCCTGCTCGATCCGGAAGTACGGCACGAGGCAAATCAAGGGGAAGTGCGGATCGGAGCGGACAAATTCACCGCGTTTTTGCAAAAAATGGACGAGTCCTACGAAGAAATCCTGACGGACATGGTGCTTTTTACCGAACCATCAGGAAGGCGGGTAGCGGCTGAATTTGTTGTGAATGGCATCTACAAAAAGGGCGAAGAGGGTATGCCGGAGGCGTTTGGCCAATCCTATGTGCTTCCTGCCGGGGCATTTCTGGAGATCAAAGAGGGGAGGATCTGCAGGGTTACCACTTACTATAACCTGCCGCTCTGGATTGAGCTGGTTTCAAAAGCAAAATAAATGGGTAACCTGACTTTTTCGTGGAAAAAAGGGTCTCAGATCCAATCCGTGGTCAATGATCTGGGTCAGTTGCGGATTACGGTATTCCACGATTACCCTTATTTGTACGACGGTTCGATTGACTATGAAACTGAGTATTTGAAAATCTATTCACAATCGGAAAAAGCATTATTGTTTGCAGTATACGACGATGCCAAGATGGTTGGGGCTACCACCTGCATTCCCTTGGTCGACGAAGCGCCGGAAGTCAGGAAACCTTTTGAAGATACCGGATTTGACCTGGGTTCGGTCTTTTACTTTGGAGAGAGTATTTTGCTACCGCAGTATCGGGGCCTGGGTTTGGGGCACCGTTTTTTCGACGAGCGCGAAGCACATGCGGGAAGTTTCGGGACTTTCAAAATGTGCTGTTTTTGTGCTGTCGACAGGGGGGAAGATCATCCGTCGAAGCCAGCGAACTACCGTCCGAACGATGTATTCTGGACCAAGCGAGGTTACCGGAAGGAGCCTCGGCTTCAAAGTTTTATGAGCTGGCCGGACATTGGAGAGAGCAGGTCGACAGCGAAAACAATGATTTTCTGGGTTAAATACCTGAATTAAAACAAGCCAAAATGACCGTAACGATTGCAGCCGCCCAATATCCGATCACGGAACATGCCGATCTTGCCGCCTGGAAGCTGCATATCGAACGCTGGGTTATGGATGCGGTTCAGAAAGGGGCGCAGTTGCTTCTTTTTCCGGAATATGGGTCGATGGAACTGGTCAGTATTTTTTCTGAAGACATCAGACGCGACATACGGAAGCAGATATCCTCGCTGGATGCAATCAAGTCCGAATTTTGCGCGGTTTTCGAAGCATTGGCTGTAAAGCACGATATCATCATTGTCGCCCCGACCATACCCGTCATCGAAAACGGGCAAAATCTCAACCGGGCCTATGTGTTTTCTCCCAACGGCTTGGTGGGTTATCAGGACAAATTTTTCATGACCCGCTTTGAAAATGAAGAATGGGGCATCCAGAGCTCCCCGAAAATCCTGACCGTATTTGAAGCACCTTGGGGCAACTTTGGAATTCAGATCTGCTACGATGTCGAATTTTCTATCGGCTCGCGAATGCTAAGTACTTCCGGGGCGTCACTTATCCTGGCCCCGAGCTGTACCGAAACGATCCGAGGCGCAACACGTGTTCACGTGGGTGCCCGGGCACGCGCACTGGAAAACCAGGCTTACACGATGGTTTCCCAGACGGTCGGAAATGCAGCCTGGTCACCGGCTGTCGACATCAATTATGGCTATGCAGCGTGTTACTCTACTCCTGACAAAGACTTTCCGGAGGAAGGCATTATTTCGTCAATGACTCCCCAGCAAGAGGGCTGGCTGGTTCAGGAACTGGATTTTTCGAAAATTGATGAGGTTAGAACGGATGGGCAAGTCTTCAATTTTGGGGACCATTCGAAGCTGATCAATGTTTTCGCTGCTGAACAATTGCAGATCGCATATAAGTCTGTGTGATCCCGTTTACCGCTTCAAAACCCGATTCACCTCCTCTACAGAAACCCTGTCGGGCATATTGCCGAATTGCTGCCGCACAAACGTCAGCAGCTGCGCCATTTCTTCTGATTTGATGAAATCATGTTTAGGCATCAGGTCGTTGTATGGTTTTCCAAGGACTGTGATTTGCCCTTCGAGGCCATTGGCGACTACCTGGATCAGTTTTCTTTTGTCCTCAGTAACCCATTCCGAATTGACCAGGGGCGGGAAACGGCTTCCGTCGCCCAGGCCGTTCCTTTGGTGACAGGGTGTGCAGTAAGTATTGTAAATGCGCTGACCGGCCAGTTTTGTGTCCTTGTCAAGGTTATCGTTTACTTCGTCAGGGGTCCGGATATTGGCGGCGAGCTTATGTTTTTCCATAGAGGCAAGTTGGGCAGGGCCAAAAGTCTTTTTGTTTCCTTTGAACATGACGCGCCAAACCTTCCCTTTCCTCGAATCGGTAATGTAAAGTGAGCCGTCTGGCCCCTGTGCGAGGCCCATTGGGCGGGCTTTTGCGTCGCTTACGTTGATAATCGGGTCTACTCCCGCGAAACCGTCGGCGAAAACTTCCCATTTGTTGGAAAACTTGCCATTTACCCAGGGAACAAAACATACAAAATAACCGGCCTGCGGGTACGGCGCCCGGTTCGTGGAGCCATGGAAAGCAATGAAAGCACCATTTTTGTAGCGTTCAGGAAACTGGTTTCCCGTGTAAAAAAGCAGATCGTTCGGCGCCCAGTGGCCTGGAAAACCAATGATCGGATTCTGGTATTTACTTCCTTCCCCTTCTTTTTTTCCGTCGCCGCCGTATTCGGGATTGAGCATTTTCTTGCCCTTCATCTGGTCAAAATAGTAGTAAGGCCAGCCGAGGTTTGTGCCTTGGGTTATCTTCACAAATTCCTCCGCCGGCAGCATTGCGCTTTGCCAGGACGAATAGTATTCGGGAAACAGTCTGTGCATATTGTCCCTGCCATGTACTACCGCATATAAATTCTGATCCGCGGTGTTCCAGCGCAAGCCTAATATGCTTCTCAGGCCAGTCGCGAAAAGCGTACCGTCTGTTTGTGTCTGATTCAGTTTGTCCGCACTGAATTTCCAGATCCCGCCATGTTTTTCCAGATCGGGACAAGGGGTTAAACCAACGCTCCCGGGTTTGCCGCCCGGCGAATTGACCATATCCTGGCAGGCATCCGATGGCGCCCCGAAAGGCACATACATATTGCCTTTGTTATCAAAAGCCATGGGTTTGGTAATGTGCCAGTGTGTTCCGTGCTCGTGGTCGTCTTTGAGCACAACTTCGTAATTTTCATCGGGTATCAGCTCGCCGGGAATGAGCTTGCTGCGGTACACAACCAATGAAGAACTGTAATACAGGTAACCATTTTGAATCATGATCCCGTTGGCTAAGCTGCTTTGATCCTGGTATTTGCCAAAGTTTTTAATGATATCGGCCTTCCCATCACGATTGGTATCCCGTAGCGCCACCGTTCCGCCTCCCTGCCCTTTTCCGAAATAGCGCAGCTTAATGTAAATGTCCCCATTGGTGTTGACCACAATATGCCTCGCCAGGCCCGTGCTATCCGCGACGACCAGTGTTTCAAAACCGTCGGGCGTCGCTAATCCGCCGTTGTCAGGATCTCCGGCTGGAAGTTTGTCCTCTGGTTTTCCGGCAGCGACGATCAGAATAGTAAGCAGGCCGAAAATAGATGCGGTTCTCAGGATTTCTTTGGTCTTTTCAATGAAAGTCATGGTGATTAATATTTCTGCTTTTTTGCTCCCAAACCATTCAGGTCCCAGACGATCTTGCCGTCGCGGATGGTCATTTCAACTTCTATCTTCCGGTTTCCGGTCATGCTGTTTCCGGCAGAATCCGTAAACCCGAATTCCCCTTCTCTCAGCCGGAAGACAGCGAGGTCTGCGATCCCGCCTTCTCTTAGGTTGCCCAGTTCTTCATGTCCGATTGCTTTGGCGGGATTCCAGGTAGCGATCTGGACAACCTGTTCCAATGACAATCCCATAGCCATAAACTTGGACATCACATTGGCCATGTCCTTCATGCCGGAGTTCATGCTGAAACGGTGGAGGTCAGTCCCGAAAGAATTGGGATAAAAACCCTGCTTCACAGCGGGTATGGCCTGGTCGAACCAGAAGCCTGCGCCTCCATGGCCCAGATCAAACAAGATACCCCGCTTTTTTGCTTCCAATACAAAAAGTCTGACTTTCCCGTCTCCCCCTACAATCGGCATTCTTTCTTTTATATTCTCAAAAGAATGCGTGATCATATCACCCGGCCTCATTTTAGCCAATTGGTATTCCAACGGGTATTCGGGCAAATGACATTCCACAAATAATGGCTTTTTTGATTTTGCGGCTGCGGAAACAGCCCGGTCAAATGGTACCCAATCTTTTCCATTGTAATGTCCGATTTTAACGCCTACGATATGCTCGGGATATTTCAAGATCAATGCAGCGGTCGAATCTGCACTCATGTCTTCCAGGTTTTGCTCCCTTGCCGCGCCCGTCATTCCTTCGCCGGATATGTTGAGGAATGCCAATATCCTGGTTTTGGATTGATCAATGACCTGTTTTTTGAAAACCGGAAAATTGCGCCAGCCCGATGTGCCGGCATCTACCACCGTTGTGACGCCCGATTTGAATGTAAAATCGTCGGGAGAAACACTGTTTACACCATTTGCAAACAACCCTGCTTCAGGACCGACAAAAACGTGGGTATGGGTATCAATAAAACCGGGGGTAATGTACAGGCCTTTTGCCTCGATGATTTTAGCAGCTGAATCCGATATCGAACTTGCGATTTTGACGATTTTTCCCTTGTCGACCAGCACATCTAAAACCTTGTTGACCTGATCTGCCGGGTCAATCACATGCCCGCCTCTGATCAGCAGTTCATATTTTTGGCCGAAAGTATTTTCTAAGGAAAGCAGAATACTGACGAACAGTACCGGGAAAAGTTTTATGCTGAAGAACCTCGCTGGCTTTATCATTGCCCCATTATTATTTAGCTGATAATTCGGTCTCCCAGTCCGCGGAAGCGGTCCCGTTCAAATCCCAGACAATTTTTCCGGCACGCAATGTCAGTTCCGCTTCCAGCTTTTTATCCCCTTTCATTTTCAATCTCCTCGTATCCAGGAAACCAAAATCGCCTTTTCTGATATTAAAAACGGTGACATCGGCCTCCGAACCAACCGATAAACTTCCCAGGTCGGGGCGCTTGATTACCTGTGCGGGGTTCCAGGTAACCCGCAGAATTGCGTCTGGCAGGGACATACCCATGTTCAGGAATTTGGAAATGATATTGTCCAGGCCCTTCATACCGCCGTTCATGCTGTCGGTATGCAAATCGGTGCTGATGACATTGGCCTTAAAACCTTGCTGTAAGGACGGAATGGCCTGCCTCCACGCAAAAGCGCCACCACCGTGACCGACGTCGAAGATCAATCCCTTTTTCTGCACTTCGAAAATGAATGGTTTCACTTTCCCGTTTTCGTCTACGACAGTCTCGCGGTCGTTGGGTCCATGTGCGTAAGTATGTGTGAAAATATCACCGGGGCGAAGGTATTCTTTGAACAGCTTTTCAATGGACAACGGCGGCCTATGTTCACCGAAATCGACCATTACGGGCACGTCGGCCAGTTTTCCGGCTTCAACGGCCTTCTGTACCTGAGAATAATCGCCCCAATAGTGCGCAGATTTGATGCCAACGATGAGATTGGGATAAAGTCTTTTGATCATATTGGCGACCATCACCGGGTTCATGTCCGACAGGTCCTGCTCTTCGTACCGGCTCGCCATTCCGGTACCGACAATATTGAGAAAAGCCAGTACGCGGGTTTGGGCTTTGTCAATCGTTTGCGCTTTGAACGTTTTGAAATTGCGCCAGCCAGAGGACCCTGCGTCCACAACCGTAGTTACCCCCGTCCGGAATGTGAACCCATCGGGCGGCAAACTCGTGGAGGCATTGGCAATGTAAGCATCCGGTGTAGTACCGTTAAAAACATGGGCATGCATATCAATAAAGCCCGGCGCGACGTAAAATCCTTTGACATCAACGGTCTTTTTGGCGGAAGAGGCAGGAATGTCCTTCGCTACGCGCACGATTTTTCCGCCCGTGATAGCGACGTCCATTTCAGTGTCAATGTTGTTTTTTGGGTCAATCACATGACCGCCCTTTAAGAGTACGTCGATATCCTGCGCGAAAGCGACAGCATTGATGAAGAAAATGAGCAGGCAGGCCAGAATAGCAGCACTGCCGCAGCGCCCTGTTTCTGAAAAAGGGACCATATCAGGAGTTTAGGAAGTTGAGAGATGACAACTCGCATCAGGACGTGAGTTTAACGAAAAAATCTGTTGCATCCAAGCAGTACGTGCACGAGCACGCAATTTGTGGCCCCGGCAGGTGTTATGCAATCGAAGGAAAGGAAATGCCTTTTATCTTCCGGAATAGTTCCACAGCATAGAGGTCTGTCATCCCGGAAACAAAGTCCAGAACGGTTTGGATTTTGGAATAGGGGTCTGTTCGGGAAGTAATGAATTGTTTGGGGATGAGGTCGACGAGTTTTCTGGAATAATGTGATTGGTTATTGAGATAGGCGGGTACGAACTCTTCTAAAAGCCCGCCCATTACCTTATAACCCGCTACTTCGATCTGGACCACGGAGGAGTAATTGTAGATTTTTTTAACGGAAATCCGTTCTATTTCTTTCATGGCTGTTCTAAAGGGCTCAGGAATGCCGTCGATCAGGCTTTGGTTGAAATCGCCATCCAGTATGATTTGTTGCTCACGATAAAAAAGTTCCGAACAGTTTCCGATGAGTGTACTGATGGATTTGGCCCTGAGCAAACTGATTTTCGCATCATCGTCATCGATTTCGGCCAGCCGCGCGGGCATTTTCGGATCATTGCACAATTCGAGCAAAAGTGTTTCTACTTCCTGATAGGACAATATTTTCAGGCGGTGAGCATCCTCGAGGTCGATGATATTGTAGCAGATATCGTCGGCAGCTTCCACCAGGTATACCAGCGGGTGTCTTTTATAAACCAAAGGAGATGCACTTACTTCATTCAATTGCAGTTCAGCGGCGATTTTTTGAAAACCGCTTTGCTCCGATTGAAAAAAACCGTATTTCTTGGTGAATATCTTTGATTTATGATGGCCGGCCAGCGATTCGCAGGGATATTTGGCAATGGAGGCCAGCGTGGAATAGGTGAGCGCAAAGCTGCCGTAGCCTTTTCCGGCATAGGGATGGGTAAGGATCCGGAAAGCATTGGCATTCCCTTCGAAATGAGCCAGGTCGGCCCATTGAGCGGAGGTAACCTCATTTTTGTATTTGAAACCGTCGCCATCTGTAAAGTAATGGGAGATAGCGGCTTCTCCCGAATGCCCGAATGCGGGGTTGCCCAAATCGTGGGCCAGACAGGCCGCGGAAACAATGTTGCCAATCTCGCTGATCAGAGGCAGCTTCTCATCAATTGCAGGATCGTCATTTTTTAACTTATTGTAAAAAATCCGGCCTAATGATTTGCCTACGCTGGCTACTTCCAGGCTGTGTGTAAGGCGGTTATGGACAAACACGCTGCCCGGCAAAGGAAAAACCTGTGTTTTGTTCTGTAATCTTCTGAATGGGGAGGAGAAGATCAGCCTGTCGTAGTCGCGCTGAAACTCCGATCTTGCCTCGGCGGGGTCGGCATTGTATTTATCTTCGCTTCCCCAGCGTTTGGCGGAGAGTAACTTTTCCCAGTTCATGATATATCTGTTAAACCCCGGCAAAGCTAATCGCTTTCAGCTAATTCAGGAAAAAGGAATAGAATGGTAGTTTCCAGCGCGCCGTTACTTTTCATTTAATCAAAAATAAAATTGTTTAATTCCTAAACAGCCAGTTATGAAAAAGATAGCCGCAGCAGTCTGTTTTCTTGCATTTGGAAATATCTCCTTTGGGTTTGTTGATAAAACGACTGAGGATAAAGCGGAACTAAAAAAGGACGAAAAGCTGGCAAAGGAAATGGCGGAGGTAGCAGCAGTCTTTCTGAAAACTCTTTCTGCGGACCAGCTGAAAGACGCTAAGATGTCTTACACAGATACGATGCGTTTTGATTGGAACTTTACGCCCAGAGCAAGGAAGGGCCTTACTTTGAAAGCGATGGATGCCAACCAGCGCAAAGCGGCGATGAACATGGTCAGGCTGGCATTGAGTCAGGAAGGTTACAGTAAGGCAGAACAAATTATAGACCTGGAAAATGTATTGAGAGTCGTTGAAAACCGTCCGGCCAACGATACTTACAGAGATCCCGAAAACTATGCATTTCTGGTGTTTGGCACACCGGGTACAGATCCGTGGGGCTGGCGGGTGGAGGGCCATCATCTGTCGCTTCATTTTTCATCGATGAAAGGGCAAGTAACTTACACGCCGAGTTTTATGGGAAGCAATCCCGGAACCGTATTAATCGATGTCCCTCAGAAAGGTAAAAGGATTTTAAAAGCAGAGCAGGATATCGCATTTGAGCTTCTGCACAGTTTGGATCCGTCTCAATTGGCGAAAGCCAATATGGGCACCAAAGCGCCTAACGAGATTTTTACAGGCAATGCGCGCAAAGCGTCGCTTGCAAAAATGGAAGGGATCCCCATGGGAGAAATGACATCAGCGCAGAAGGCGATTTTTAAAAACCTGATCATGGAATATTTGCGCCGTTACCACATTACCTTGAAAAATCAGCAGTGGAGCGAGCTTGAAAAAAATGGATTGGACAAAATCCATTTCGCCTGGATGGGCGATCAAAAACCGGAGATCGGTCCCGGGCATGGCCATTATTACCGAGTCCACGGCCCGACATTCCTGATCGAATTTGACAACACGCAAAATGGCGGCAACCATGTGCATTCGGTGGTAAGGGACCTTGCCAATGATTTTGGGGAGGATATGCTGGGTGCGCATTATGAGAAGGGGCATTGAGTGCTTGTTTGCCCCCTAAATCCCCCTGGGGACTTGACATTTGACAGTCTTGGAAAAAACAGGGCATATGATCCAAATGAGCCCGGAGCTAATCGGAGAGTTCGGCATTGATGTCATAAGATTTACCAACCATGAAGTTTTCTTTCAAATAGAGGATGTATTGGCAAAGATTCGTTTCTTAGTCACGAAGCATAGCTAACTTTGGAAATGACTTCCGCGCGACACCGATATTTTATCCTTAATAAGCCCGCAAATATGGTTTCCCAGTTTGTAAGTCCTGATGATGTGGGGCTTCTGGGAGATATCGATTTTGATTTTCCGGAGGGTACGCATGCGGTGGGGCGGCTCGACAGTCATTCCGAAGGCTTGCTTATCCTGACTACCAATAAACGGGTAACCAACCTGCTTTTTATGGGGGAGGTCCCTCACAAGCGGACTTACTGGGTGAATGTCGGGCATCATGTGAGTGAGGATACTTTGCGGCTTTTACGCAGTGGGATTGGGATCCGCGTGAAAGGCGGCATTGAGTATGTGACCTCTCCCTGTGAAGTTGAGATTATTTCCAGGCCTGAGATCTTGTCAAAACACATCAGTGAGATACGGGAAAATGTGCCCAATACCTGGCTGCGCATGACGCTCACCGAAGGGAAATATCACCAGATCAGGAAAATGGTACGCACAGCCGGCCACCGGTGCAAGCGATTGGTGCGTGCGAGTATTGAAGATATTGCGCTGGAAGATCTGCAGCCGGGTGCCGTACGCGAATTGGATGAAAACGACTTTTTCAGACTTTTGAAAATCGAAAACTGGCAGTCAGCCATATCATCCAGCCGTTTGCCGACGCCGCCGCTCGTATAAAACGTGAGTTCTCAATAGATCGAAAACCTAGATTTACGACATCTATTAGTCATAAACGATCACTTAACGCTTCCTGAAATGAACTTAATTGGAAATATCATCTGGCTTATTTTCGGTGGATTCGTCGTCTTCCTGGAATACATGGTTTCCGGCCTGGTTTTGTGCCTTACCATTGTTGGCATTCCTTTCGGCATCCAATGTTTCAAGATCGGTTTTCTGACGTTGTTCCCATTTGGGCAGCAGGTTAGGGAGGTTCCGGGAAATACAGGCTGCCTTTCCACGATTTTCAACATAGTCTGGATTTTGCTTGGCGGTATCTGGATTGCGCTTACCCACCTTGTTTTTGGAATAATTCTTGCCATTACGATCATCGGACTCCCTTTTGCAAGGCAGCACTTCAAGCTGATGAGCCTCTCTTTTGCACCTTTTGGAAAAGAGATTTATTAATTCTTTCAATCTGAAATTTTATGAAAGCCGCTGTAATCACTACGCCGGGAGGTCCCGATGTTTTACAAATTCAAAACAGGGAGGTGCCGGCCATCACCAAAGATGAAGTACTGATCAGAGTTTATGCAGCGGGGATCAACAGGCCGGATGTGCTGCAGCGAAAGGGAAAATATCCGCCTCCGCCCGGAGCTCCCAAAGATATTCCGGGCCTGGAGGTAGCGGGAATAATAGAAAGGACGGGTTCACAAATTCCGGATTGGAAAGTGGGTGACCGAGTTTGCGCATTGCTGGTAGGCGGCGGTTATGCCGAGTTTGCCGTAGCGAAAGCGGGACATTGTCTTCCAATCCCGGCTGGATTCAATTTTGCGGAAGCCGCATCGCTGCCTGAAACTGTTTTTACGGTCTGGCACAATGTATTCCAACGAGGCAGCTTGAAATCCGGTGAAAATTTCCTGGTGCATGGCGGCAGCAGCGGTATCGGGATCACGGCAATTCAAGTGGCAAAAGCATTTGGCGCGAAGGTTTTTACCACGGCTGGCAGCGATGAAAAATGCGACGCATGTCAAGCACTGGGGGCGGATCTCTGTGTGAATTATAATGCTGCTGATTTTGAAGAGATACTAAAGGAGCAGGGCGTTGACGTCATTCTCGACATGATTGGAGGAGACTACATTCCTAAAAACCTCCGACTTTTAAAAAGAGAAGGAAGGCTGGTTTTCATTAATACCATGAAAGGCAGCAAAGCAGGGGACGCCGATTTCGGGCTGATTATGCAAAAACGCCTTACCGTAACAGGCAGTACCCTGCGCAATAGAGAGCCCGAATTCAAATCTGCTCTCGCTTTGGAAATCAGGGAAAAAGTGTGGCCGGTGATGGAAAGTGGGAAATTTAGGCCTGTTGTTTTTAAACAATATCCATTGGAGGAAGCTGCGAAGGCGCACGCTTTAATGGAAAGCAGCGAGCATATCGGGAAGATTGTGCTGGCCGTACACCTTCCCTGACAGAAAGCATACTCCTTTCATTTCATTCCTTCCCCCAACTGCCTGTTCAAAATAGCCGACACCTGATCTGCTTGTGCGTAGACCATCAAGTGGCCCGCGCCTTCGATGGTAATGTCGGGCTGGACGAGCTTGATACTGATCAGTTTATCAGCCGTGCCGTGGATATGGTAAAGATGTTCTGCCTTCTTTTTGCGGTCCCAACTGCTCATGCGAACCAGTGCCCATTTAAGAAACTTACTGTCGGTGTCGTGTAAAATGGATTTGAGCAAGGCTTTCAGCTCGGGAGTATCTGCCCCGAAATATTTATAAACAATGGAATTTGTCGATTTCAAAATCGGTGCGGCGAAAGGGGAGAGCAGCAGGAATTTGATCAGTCTTTGGTAACCTTTCGAAACCGGGATACCTACTGGCGTGCTGGAGATAAGGATAATCTGCCGGGGATGCACGATATCAGAAAGCTCCGATGCCATGACACCACCAAAAGACAGGCCCACCAGTTGAAATGGCTGGGTGGTATCCATTTGGGCAACGAGCCTGCTTGCATAGTGCTGCAATGTTTCCTTTTTCTCTGGTTTAATCCATTCAATGTGCTTCACAAGAAATCGGTCGTCCAGTTTTAGCTGGTCAAAAACACGTTTATCGGCGCCCAGGCCACTTAAAAAGTAAACATTCATTTTTGACGCAGATGGGGATCGGGCAATAGCGTGGCCGATGGAAATCAGACAGACCAGTAATGCAATAAAAGGAGCCCGAAATTTTGAAAACATATCTTAGAGGTAGCTTTCGAAATATACGAATTCCGGCAAAATAAAGATTTAAAGCTATTTGCCCAGATTAAGCCGGACACCTCCCATCAACCATCTGCCCGGCATTTTTGATCCCAGCAAATCGCTGTATTGGACGTCAAATGTGTTATCAGCCTGGACAAACAGGGCGAGTGCACGGTTCAGGAAAGCATATTCTGCCTTTGCATTCAGCACAAAGTAGTCTTTGGTGATAGACGCTTCGATTGCTGCGGCATCCCGGGCTGCGCGCTCTTTATAAAGACCATTGAGACTAAGCGAAAACCCGGAAACCTGGTAGATCGCCGAAAAATTAGTCAGGAATTTCGCGTGGGATGAAACGTAGAATGAAGGTATCTGACTGCTGTTTTTGCTGTTGAGCCAGGTTAGCCCTGCGTTGAAGATCAATTTCTGGTTGACCGAAATTGAGTTGACTGATTGAATGTCAAGCTCGAAGCCTGTTGTATTGACTTCTGCAATGTTCAATGCCAACCCAAAAGTACCAGTCGGTGAAAGATTTTCTTTGCGGGGCATTTGGGCATAAGGCGTTGTGACGTAGTCGATCAGGTCGTTCTGAAGTCTCTGAAAAAAAGTACCTGAAATTTTGAACTGAGCAGTTGGGCTTCCGGACAGGAACCAGTCGGCCCCGGCTTCGTAACTGAACGAACGCTCAGCCTTAAGGCTGGGATTGCCTACATTTCCTCCGGTTACCAGCGTTTTATTATAGTTGTTGAAACGCTCGGTAAAGTCGGCATCGCGGATTGTTTTTCCGGCACTTCCGCGGAGCTGCCACTGATCTTTTTTGTATGACAAATTAATCTGCGGCACAAATTCGGAACCAATGTTTTCACGCCAATCCAATCGTACAGAGGGGGTGACCGTAAAATGTGCTCCGAATGCCTGAACAAGAGAAACAAAAGGCGCGAATTGGCTCAACGAATGATCGCCCCGGTCGTTAGACGAGATATTACGGTTTTGATAATTCAGGCCTGCGATCAGACTTGTATTTGGCGTAAACGCCTGTTGCCATACCGCCAGCCCCTGCCAGAGCCTCGACTTACTGCTATTTGCAATCGCATGCGGATTGAATGCATATCGATCGTCGGCAAACTTGTATCCTGCGTCAAAGGAAAAAGAGGTCTTATCCTTTTTGTAACCAAGCCTGACCTGGTTCCAGGAAGTTTTTACTTTTTCGCTGGCGGTGTCGGATTTGAGTACTGTATAAAAATTCTGCGCGGCAAAATCACGATGGTCGTAAGCGCTTCTGATGGCAAGATTCCAGTTCGGCGACAAGTCATAGTGCAATGAAAGAGATGCAGTATTGTTGTGAAAAAAACCTTTGATACCGCGCTGCTGAACTCCGGTAGCATTATTCGAAAGGATACCCCCGGAAAGGGCCAGTTTATTTTTTTGATAAAAACCGCCCGCATTGGCGTTTATCAGTCCGTAAGCGCCGGCAGTCAGCATGGCGTTCGCACTTGCTTTTACAGCCTGCTTTCCCTGGTTATCAGCTAATTGCCTGGCTGCAAAAGTTTTGGAAATCACGTGGATCACACCTCCTACGGCATCCGAGCCATAAATCGCAGAAGAAGCGCCTTTCAAAACTTCGATCCGTTCGATTTCTGAGGGTGAAACCGGGATATAGCTGTTGAAGTGGCCGGTATTGGGATCGTTCAGCCTGATCCCGTCCAGAATTACCAGCACCTGCTGAAAAGTACCGCCGCGAAGCACAATGTCGCTCTGCGAGCCCATGGGCCCGCGCGCCTGGATTTCAACGCCCGGCACATATCTCAAAAGATCGTCGATGCTGTGCACCGGCAGGTTTTGAAAATACTCCCCCCGAATCACTGCAATGTTACGTCCCGTCTGCGAGGACCTTTTTTCTATCATGGAGGAAGTGACGGTTACAGGGTCGAGCGAAATCTCCTGGCCCATTGCGAAGTGGCACGCATAAAGCAATAGAAGGGCGGCGTAATATTTATTCATTGGTGTTAATTAAAGGACGATGATCTAAAAACCGAAGCTGAAGGCTATCGCTACCAGCCAAAAGCTGAAACAAACATACTATCTTGCCGGACCGGTCAAGTACCCCGGTTTGAATATAATGAGTAGTCCGGTTGAAATTCCCTTTAAAAATGTGATCCTGCTGGACAGACTGGCAGAAACGCCGATATACCTGCAAATAGCCCGCCAGATGATCAATGCCATCCAGCGCGGCGTGCTGGTGACCGGCGCGAAATTGCCGGGAACACGGTCGTTGGCCGACATTCTGAATGTACATCGCAAAACAGTTGTGGCGGCATATAACGAACTCGATGCGCAGGGTTGGATTGAAATGCTTCCCAACAAAGGGACATTTGTTACTAAAAAGTCGTTGGTCAGCGAATCAAAAAGCCTTCCGTTTGATGCCAGGGACCTTGTGAGCTATCCCAAAAACACCGGTTTTAGCTTCGATCAAAGTATGCTGCTGGACAGGCCCGTTTCGGTTTCGAATGTTGACCTGGAGTTTACAGACGGCCTGCCCGATGTCCGGCTCGCGCCCATGGACAAGCTCGCCAAAGCTTATTCTAGTGTTCTTAAAAGGAAGAATAACCGGAAATACCTCAGTTATTCACATGTAGAGGGGAATATCTATTTCAGGGAAAAGTTGGCCAATTATCTGAATAACACCCGTGGATTACATGTCGGAAGCAAAAATATCATCACCACACGGGGCATTCAAATGGGCATTTACCTGGCTTCCATGCTGCTGCTCAAAAAAGGGGACCAGGTGGTGGTCGGCAACCTGAGCTATTATGTGGCCAACATGATTTTCCAGCAAGCCGGCGCACAAATTCTTTCGGTTGAGGTTGATAACCAGGGGATTTCCGTGGAAGCTGTGCGGAAATTGTGTGAGATAACCAGGATCAGAATGCTTTACATCACGCCACACCACCACTATCCGACAACAGTTACCCTGAGCCCGGAACGGCGTGTCGAATTGCTTAATCTGTCGGTCCAGCACGGATTTATTATTCTGGAAGACGATCATGATTATGATTTTCACTACAACAGCAGTCCGGTTTTGCCTCTGGCGAGTGCGGATAGCGCAGGCATGGTGGTGTATGTTGGTTCTTTTTGCAAGGCGATGGCGCCGGGATTAAGGTCGGGTTACATGGTTGGTCCCGAAAACCTGATATCCGAGTTGGGGAAAATCAGGCGGATCATCGACCGGCAGGGTGACCTGATGATGGAACAGGCATTGGGCGAACTGCTCGACGAAGGTGAAATTCAGCGGCATATCAAAAAAGCGCAGAAGGTTTATCATCACCGGAGAGATTTGCTAAGCGAAATGCTGGGCGAACATCTTGGCGATTACTTGTCATTTCAATCACCTCCAGGCGGACTGGCAATCTGGACGGAATGGCGGAGGGATGTTAACCTCATGCGGATCAGTAAGGCTTGTCTGAAACAAAACCTCCACCTGCCGCAAACGCTCTTATTTCAGACCGGAAAACTGAGTGCTATGCGGCTTGGTTTCGGAAATATGAATGAAACGGAATTGAAAGAGGCAGTTTTGATCCTTAGGAATGTTTTGGAAAAGAATATTTAGCCGCGTTCCGGATCTGCGTTGCTATCATGAATTATTCAATTAATTTGTGAGAAAATCATATAAAATGAAAAAGCGCACCTTTATCAAATTATCATCCGCTTTAATGACAGCTCCCTTATTTTCGCCTCTTGAAGGTTGGGCCGCATCCGATATGGACGGTCATAGCCACGCGGCCGACAAACTTAAAAACTGGGCAGGTAACCTGGAATACAGTACCGAGAAACTCGATCAGGCCAAAACGCTTTCGGAAGTCCAGCAAATCGTAAAAAAATATCCGAAGCTTAAAGTGCTTGGCACGAAACATTGCTTCAATAACATTGCCGATACCAAAGACCAGTTTATCTCGCTCACTTCGGCAGAGGAATCCATTGTTCTGGATGAAAAAAATAAAACGGTAACTGTCAACTCCGGGCTGAAATATGGTCAACTGAGCCCCTATCTGCATAAAAAAGGCTTTGCACTGCATAACCTTGCTTCTTTGCCGCACATTTCGGTCGCGGGCGCATGTGCGACTGCGACGCATGGTTCGGGGGAGAAAAATGGTAACCTGGCGACGGCGGTCGTAGCGATGGAAATCGTGACTGCAAGTGGCGATGTGGTGCAGCTGAGCAAGAAGAAGGATGGTGAGAAATTCAATGCGGCGGTGGTTAACCTGGGGGCGCTGGGGGTGGTTACCAAAGTGACATTGAATGTGGAGCCGACTTTTCTGATGGGGCAGTATGTGTACGAAAATGTCCCGCTGGATCAGCTGAAAAACAATTTTGACAAGATCGAAGGCAGTGGATACAGTGTGAGCTTGTTTACCAACTGGGCGACCAATGACATTACGGAAGTTTGGGTAAAGTATAAATCAAATAATGCTTCCGCGCCCAAAATTTCGCCGGAAAAGGAATTTTTCGGCGGAAAACTGGCAACCAAAAACCTGCATCCGATCCCCGAACTATCTGCCGAAAACTGCACGCCGCAAATGGGCGTGCCGGGTCCGTGGTACGAACGTATGCCGCATTTCAAAATGGGCTTTACGCCCAGCAGCGGTAAAGAATTGCAGACAGAATATTTTGTGCCGAGACAAAATGCAGTGGATGCAATTATGGCTGTTTCGAGGTTGGGAAGTCAGATTACACCACATTTATTTACTTCGGAAATCCGGACCATTGCAGCGGACGACCTTTGGATGAGCCCCTGTTACAAGCAGGATGCGGTGGCGATCCACTTTACCTGGAAGCAGGATTGGTCGGCGGTGAGTAAGCTGCTCCCGGTTATCGAAAAGGAACTTTCGCCATACAACATCAGGCCGCACTGGGGAAAATTGTTTACTATTTCACCTGCAATACTTGAAAAGCGGTATGAAAAAATGGCGGATTTCAGAGCGCTGGCGAAGGAGTATGATCCAAAAGGGAAGTTTCGCAATGACTTTTTGAATTTGAATGTTTACAAAGGCTAAATCTGATCAGAACCCTGGTCACCATACTTTTATCTAAAAAACTGTCTCGAAATGAATGTTTCAAGGCAGTTTTTTTGTTGTCCGGATACTGAGTTAAAGGTACGATCCAGTCAATTCGTGTCGTTTTTACCGAATACCAGTCATCACTTTGTTAATTCAATAGATAATGGCAACAAAATTGAAAGAGCTTCCGGCTGCCGCGCAGGAACTTACTGCCGACAAAATCACAGAGTTATACATGCATTACTGTTTGGAGAACAACAAGAAACCGGAATCGGTGTATTTGTTCTGTAAGCAAAATGGCATCGTCGAAAAGGATTTTTATAAGCATTTTTCATCCGTCGACGCGGTTGAGAAAAGCGTGTTTGTGACATTTCACAAGTTTGCTGTTAACCTGATCGCCCAGAGCGGGGATGCAGATGTGTTGGGATTCCGGGAAAAACTTCTGACCTATTATTACACCTACTTCGAGATCCTGACAGCCAACCGAAGCTATGTTGTTTTTGCTTTAAACGAAAGTAAAAACAGGCTGAACGGGCTACTTAAGCTGAAAGAATTCCGCACCGAATTCAAGAACTTCATTGAGAAAATCAGCGCGGGATACCTCAAGGCAAAAAGTGAGCGGATCAGAAAAGCCCAGCAGGATGCGTTGGACGAGGGAGCGTGGGTTCAGTTCATGGTAACGCTCAAATTCTGGCTGGATGACGAGTCCATCGGCTTTGAAAAAACAGATTTATTTATCGAGAAATCGATACGGGCCACATTTGACCTGATTGATACGACGCCATTGGAAAGTGTGATCGATTTTGGAAAATTTCTCATAAAAGAAAAGTTACGGTAGGAATGGAGACCATTGACAGCATACCTACTTCAAAAATACAGCGTGCGACCAAGTTGCTTTCGACAGGAGTGAAAATCGGAGGCAACTATTTGAAATATTACGGCGAAAAGATCATTAGCCCTGAAACTGCCCGCGATAATCTGAATACCAACAATGCCGAAGACATTTACGACGGACTTAAAAACCTGAAAGGCAGTGCATTGAAAGTGGCCCAAATGCTGAGTATGGAGAAGAATTTTCTTCCACAGCAGTATGTCGAGAAGTTTTCATTGTCCCAGTTTTCTGTGCCTCCGCTTTCTGCCCCGCTGGTGGTGAAGACGTTCAGGAAATACTTCGGCAAGTCGCCCCTGGATTTGTTCGACACCTTCAATCCAAATGCGATCAATGCGGCAAGCATTGGCCAGGTACATAAGGCCACATTGGATGGGAAAGAACTGGCCGTGAAAATACAGTATCCCGGGGTTGCCGAGAGCATTTCTTCGGACCTTGCGATGGTCAAGCCAATCGCTATCAAGATGTTCAACATTCAGGCGAAGGATTCGGACAAGTATTTTAAGGAAGTTGAAACCAAGCTGACCGAAGAAACCGATTATAACCTTGAAATAGCCCAGAGCAGTGAAATTGCCGAGGCCTGCGCGCATATCCCAAATCTTAGGTTCCCGAAATATTACCCCCAATATTCGAGTGAGCGCGTCATCACCATGGATTGGATGACGGGGAAACATTTATCCGAGTTTTGTAAATCCAATCCCGACCAGGTTAGTGCTGACAGGATAGGGCAGGCGCTTTGGGATTTCTACATGTTCCAGGTACACCAGTTACGGAAAGTGCATGCAGACCCTCATCCAGGTAACTTCCTGATCGACGACCAGGACAACCTGATCGCCATTGATTTCGGATGTATCAAGGAAATTCCGGAGGCATTTTACAATCCGTATTTTGAGCTTGCGGAGCAGGAAAACCTGAATAACCCCGATGTATTTTATGCCAGGTTGTTTGATCTTGAAATTCTGACCGAGAAGGATACCAAAGCAGAGACCGTTTATTTTTCAAAGCTTTTTCATGAAATATTGTCGCTGCTGACCCAGCCCTTCCAATCTGAAAAGTTCGATTTTTCTGACGAGCAGTTCTTTGGCAAGCTGGCTGAGCTAGGTGAAAAATATGCAAATGACAAGGAGCTGAGAAAGATGAATGTGAACCGTGGTTCGAAACATTTTATCTACATCAACAGAACATTTTTTGGTTTGTTCAGCTTGTTGCACGACCTGAAAGCGACCATTGATACAAAACAGTTTGTTGCCTGAAATGCCATGGGGGCGGGAAGATGTCCGCCCCTATTCTTCAGTCTTTTTTCTTCTCCTGACCAGTCTGAACAGATTGCTGTTGGCCTCGTCGGGGGTTTGATCTCCCAGCAATATACCCCATGGCTGCAGACCGTCGACCCGGTCGAAGACGACTTTCATCATCGCAATGGCCGGGATGGAAAGGAACATTCCGGACAAACCTGCCAATGCACCGCCGATCAATACGCCGAGGATCGATACCAGGGCATTAATTTTCACTTTTGACCCGACCACAACAGGTACCAGAAAGTTATTATCAATAAATTGGACAGCGATGAATACGCCCACAACACCCAGGATAGTGTCCAGTTCGGGATGGCTGATAAAAGTGACCATAACCGCAAGTCCGGTTGCCACAAGACCTCCGATGTAAGGAACCAGATTAAGGATAGCAGCCATAATAGCCAATAATATGGCGTATTGGACATTCAAAATCAGTAGCCCCACCGAATTCAAAATGGCGACGGCGGTGGTTTCGAGGAGCAGCCCGACCATATAGCTCTGGATGATTGTTTTGATTTGACCGAGGCCTTCCAATACCTTCTCCTTGTGTTTCTCGGCAAACAGCACCACTGCGAAGTGTAGAAGCATGGTGCGGTAGTAAAGCAAAAGGAATGCATAGATCGGTATCAGGATCAGGGTCCCCAGCGGGCCCGTCACTACGCCAAGCGTTTCCGCCCCCTGAAAATTTTCGAGCGTTTTGGTTTGGGCATTTTTAAGATATTTTTCCTGCTGCCAGTAGCTTACGCTGTATTCTCTTCTGATCCAGCGCCTTACGTCGCGGTACACCTCATTGAGATTTCTCTTCAGCCTCGGCCATTCGTCCGAAAAATCCGCCAGCTGCATTGATAATACGATCGCCACTGCTGACACGATAACCACAGCAAGAAGGACTGCCAAACTGATCGCGACAATTTTGGGTATGCCGATCTTTATCAGCCAACGTTCTACCGGCCTCAGCAAAACGGCCATTAATCCGGCCATAGCCAGCGGAACAAGGATGTCCTGCCCAAGATAGATCGCAAGCATGATCAACCCGATTGCCAGTAGGGAGAGGGAAAATCTTTGGTAGAAGGCGGGGGTATCAGTGGAGGTCATGGGTTTGGTTGATCTAACTTTCGTTCAGCGTAAATTCGGGATTGTAAATCAATCCAATCACATTTCCCCAAGGATCTTTGACGGAGGCTACGACGATATCTCCTCCCACATTATTCGGAGATTCATGCGCCGTCGCACCAAATCCAATAAGTTTTTGATATTCAGAATCGATTTGCTCTGTGCCCCAATAGGTTACAACGTTTTCCGTTTTGAGGCCGGGGTGCTCATCTTCCGGCTGCAATCCCAATTCGTAGCCTGCAATGTTGTAGCCAACGTAGAAAGGCTCGTCAAAATAGGGTGCCGTTTCAAACGCTTTGGCATACCATTCTTTGGCCGCATCGATATCCGCTACCTTATAAATAGTGGTCCTTAATCCTTGAAATTTCATGGTTTTGTTGAAGTTTTATGATGGGTTGTTTAGACTGGTGTATCATCAAAGTTGCTTTCTCATGCAAACACTATTCTCTGTTTCGGTATCCTTGCTAAATGCCGGGATATTCCGGTATCCTAATTTGTGGTACATTGAAATCGCTTCGGGTTGCTTTTTGCCGGTTTCCAAAATAGCGTAGGTACTTCCGGTCATGCGTGCCCAGTTTTCAAGTTCACATACCATTGCCGTCGCAATACCTTTGTTTCTAAAAGCGGGCGTGACGTACATTCTTTTCAATTCAGCCGTATTTTCATCGAATTTTTTAAAACACCCGCATGCCACAGGCAGCTCGTTTTCGTAGACCAAAATCACGGTTTGCAGATTAGTGATACGGTTGTATTCTTCAAAGTCTTCAGGTTTGGTGTTGTAGATGTCGCAAAGCTCGATATCAAGCCTGTCGGTGAGTTTTTGAAAATCAGGATTGTCGCTGTTGGTCCGGGTGATGGTCATCATGACTAATTGTCCAGCTTATGCAAAAAGTTTGGTATGTATCGGGTGTGCTTTTGCCCTGCGTCCGGCAAGTTATCAAAAACATCGTAAGCATGGGGTTTTTCGTTAAAACTCTTGTGAAACGATCGGTTCATCCTTTCGGATTAATGGGAGCGACTGGTTCGTCATAATTTTCTATCTTTCATGGGAGGCGTCCGACGCGGAATCAAGCTCAATAAAATCATGCGAATTTCTTTTTACCTGACCGTGCTTATAGTTGTCCTGAGTGACGCTTGTTTTGGTCAGAGCGGCTTCAGAGTTGTCCCGCTGGGTGTCAAAGGCGGAGGGAACGATGGCAATTTGTCGGCTTATATGGTTGCCCCGGCCGGTTCATATCACTATATCTGCTTGGATGCCGGTACGGTGAGCAATGGTATCCGAAAGTCGGTGGCCAACAATGTGTTTGATGTATCTGCGGAAACAGTTTTGAAAAAATATATCAAAGCTTACTTGATTTCCCACGCTCACCTGGATCATTTGTCGGGGATGATCCTCAACTCGGTGGATGATACGGTCAAAAATCTCTATGGATTTGCGTCCTGTATAGAGACGGTCAAGAACCATTACTTTAACTGGCAGAGCTGGCCTAATGTAGCAAACGAAGGTAACTCTCCGGCTTTGAAAAAATATAATTATAAATTATTGGCAGATAGTGAAATACAAACTATTCCTCAAACAGAAATGTCCGTCCGTGCATTCAGGCTCAGTCATGGCAATCCTTACGAAAGTGCCGCGTTCCTGATCAAAAGCGGGGAGGATTATTTGCTTTACTTTGGCGATACCGGGCCAGACGAGGTCGAGAAGAGTGATAGAATGCAGTTAGTTTGGCAGGCAATAGCTCCTTTTGTCCGTGATAAAAAACTAAAAGGGATATTACTGGAAGTTTCCTACCCCAACGCGCAGCCCGACCGCCAGTTATACGGACACCTGACACCCAAATGGTTTATGAGGGAACTCGGTCGGCTTGGTGAGTTGGCAGGCAAGGATCAAATGAAAAAGCTGAACGTAATCGTAACGCATATCAAGGCGACCGGCAACAATGAAAAGACGATCATTCAGGAACTGACTTCGGATAATCCGCTGAACTTAAACCTGATTTTTCCCGAGCAGGGAATAGCGATCGACCTCAAATAATTCAGAGCAACTTTGGCTGCGGCGCTACAGGATTGACAGGAACTTTGAGGTCCATTCCCAGCTCCTCGTTAAATTTTTGGATAAGGTATCCCGATAACAGTGGAGATGCCTCCTCGTGATTCTGGTGGACAAAGAAAAATATATTTTGAATACCTTCTTCGATCCAGCGTTTCAGTCTTTCAAACCAGTCATCTAGCCTGGTATAGTCTGAATCGACATTGGCCCCGTTGTAGCGGATGAATGCAGTCGGCGTCGTCAACCGCATATGTAGTAAATCACGGCGTCCGGCCGAATCTGTGACAATATGTGTGATATTTTTCTCTTCCAGCACTTTGTAGAGTTCTTCGGTGTTCCAGGAGCCGTCGTACCAGGCTGTATGGCGCAGCTCCAAAGCCAGCGGAAAGCCGGAGGGCCATTCCTGGAGGAAGGCTTTTAACGTCTCCCAGTTTTTTGTACCAAAATTGTCGGGCATCTGAAGGAATATCATACCCAGCTTTTCCTGCAAATGCGCGATCCCGTCCAGGTAAAGGTCCATTGGTTCTTTGGCATCTTTCAGCCGCTTCCAATGGCTTATTCCCTGATGTACTTTTGGGAAAAATCTGAATCCCGGCGGTGTTTTGTTATACCAGGATTCAATGGTTTCCAGCGGGAAATTGTTATAAAACGTGGCGTTAAGTTCAATGCTGTTGAATTGAGTAGCATAATATGCCAGCTCGTCTTTGGTCCCTTTCGGATAAAATCTTTTCAGGTCCGCCTTGTTCCATTTAGCGCATCCGATATAGATATTCGGTTTGCCCTTGTTTCCGGCGGCAGCCAGCAATTGCTTGTTGATTGCCGGGTCGGGGGGCAATTTAAAATCAATCTCATCGGGGTTATCGACTTTACCGAATTTCATAGGGACTAAGTTAGGTTAGGATATGGATCGTTTTATTCAAAACTCATCGTCCGAAATCATCCTGAACGCGTACGATGTCGTCTTCATCGGAAGGATTGGACGGATCCGTATGCTGCCATATTTCCGCAACAAAACCCCACTCATCCACTCCGACCAGGCGATGGCGTTCTCCTTTTTTCAAATCGATTACCGTACCGATCGGCAATTGCCGGAGTTCGGTTTCTTCGTCCGTGTCGCTGATAACAATACCTGCATTGCCGCCAATCACCTTCCATATCTCGGCGCGGCGGTGATGGTATTGCCACGAAAGACGTTTGTTAGGCGCAACCACCAATATTTTCGGGCTCAGTTTCTCATAACCAGCAAAGTCTTCCAGGGATAAATGCGGGAAAAATGTAGATATGAACTTGGGTGCTTCACTTTCTTCTAAAACAAAAAAACCACCCCATGGGCGGGAATGGTCTTTACTTACAACTGTAAATCCCTGTTCGTCTATAAACTGTTGTACTTTGGCAAAAACAACATCCTTATCGGCTGTTGCTGAGAATGACTGTATCATGCGAAAGAGTTAATGATAATCGGGTGAATGTCAAAATTAGGATAAAAAACAAAAAGATGCCCCAAAATATTCAGGACATCTTTTGAATTATATCTACTAATTTATACTTATTTATCCCACCATACCTTGGTGGTAAAGTCGTCTGGCAAGGTTGCTCCTGTTTGATAGTTGGGATTACCAGCTATTTCGTTAGTCGGATATTTCAGTCTCACAGGTATAGTGCCGTTTGTGAGGTTCCCAGGGTAGTTGGTGGGGGTAAGTTTAGGATATCCTGTTCTTCTCCAGTCGGACCATGCTTCCCACCAATTAAAGAATTTGTTGACCCAGAGCTGCTCGCCGATCATTTCTAACGCGGGCTTCGTCACTCCGTAGGAATAGGTTGTGAGATAGGCGGTTACGGCTGCGTCCGACACAGTCAGGCTCGCGTCGTAAGGGGTATACATTTGCATCGAAGCCTTCACGCCAGCATCGTAGTGAGATTTGGCAGTTCCGGCGATACCGCTACCGATTTTTCTTTCAATCGCTTCGGCCAGAAGGAGTTCGACCTCACCATAATTCATGATCATATAAGGATCTGAATCCTGCAGCATTTTCACATTGATGCGGGAATAAGTCTTGGGGACATCAACGGTCTTGCCTTCCAGCTTGTCGAGCATGGCCTGGTCGTAGCCGTTCGGCATCCCTTTTTGTTGCAAAGGATCCAGGGTGATCGGTGTGTAAGCCGAAGCGGTCCATTCTCCGATACCGCCGCTGATGATCATCAGGCGCGGATCGTCGTCGGCGACGGTGGTCTTGTTGGTGCCTTTCAGAAAGTCTACCAATGTCGCGCTCAGGTAAGAGGGCTGTCCGCCGTCCCCTGGGTCGAATGCCCGGGAAATTCCGTTCTGGTTAACCCACTCACTTGGTCCGTCGGCCATTTTAACCCAGACATTATCTGCGTTGCTGGAGAAAACGCCTCCCGCGGCGGCTTTGGTTACATAGGTGGCGGCCTTGGCAGCATCTACATTAGAAATGCGCATCGCCAAACGCAGCATCAGGGAGTAGCCCCATTTCTTCCATTTCGCAATGTCACCATTGTAAATGAAATCATGCGCCCCGAAATTTTCCTCCGGGTTGCTGGCACTGAGGGTTGAGCAGGCTTCGTCCAGTTCTTTCAACAGATCGGTATACACTGCTTCCTGGGTGTCGTATTTCGGGAAGAAGATACCGCTGGTACCCTGGTTGGCCTCGGTGTAGGGAACATTGCCATAAAAGTCTGTCAGGCGTGCAAAGCTGAATGCGCGGATGATCCGTGCTGCCTGGCGCATGTTGGTATACTTTCCTTCCGCAAATCCGCCCGGGCCCGATTGCTTCAGGATTTCAGCGATGTTTTTAAGTTGGTCATTGTAAGTAAATTCGAACGGGGCCGCGTTGGTTTCGGCATTGTTTGTATACTTATCACCCGGGGAGATACCGCCTCCGGAGCTTGCCAACTGCTGGATTGCGTAAGCGCACCAGCCAATGTTGGTCCGCCAATCGATGTAACGGTTATCGCCGGTTGAACCATTGGACGCGATAGCCAGCTCCGTCGTCGTGAAGATCAGGTTAAGATCTACTTCGTTGAGTGCCTGCGGGTTGATATTCAGATCGTGCAATTGCTGGGTATCGCATCCTGCTGCCAATACTGCGACTAACCCATACTTTATATATTTTCTCATGTTTTTCATTTTGGTCAGAATTAGAATGTTGCTCTTAAGTTGAAACCGTAACTACGTGTTGACGGGAATCCGAAATAGTCAAATCCCTGAGAGTTTCCGTTGGAATAGTTTGACTCTGGGTCAATATTGTCAACATTCTTGAAAAGGATCGCCAGGTTACGACCAACAAAAGAGAGCGAAAGTGCCTGCAAAGGCGTTTTTTCCAGGAACCTTTTAGGGACAGAGTAGCCCAATGTCAGCTGTCGCAGTTTCACAAAAGAAGCATCGTACAGATACATGGTAGTGACCGCATCTGCCTCGCCTCCTACTGAACCCCAATAATTGTAGGCTTCCTGCGGAGTCAGGGTTTTGGTAAACGGCTTGTATTCAGTTCCTTCTTGTGTTACACCGGTCACAGTCAGCGTAGCCTCTCCTTGTCTTCCCTGCAGGGAGCGTTTGCTCAGTCCCCACTGATCGAGCCTCATGTTGGTACCTGAAAGAATGTCGCCACCCACTTTGAAATCCACCAGGAATGAAAGGTCGATCCCTTTGTAGTTGAATGCGTTGGTCAAACCGCCGGTCAACTTGGCAATACCGTTTCCGATGATCTCATAACCTGACGTTCCAACAGGACGTCCGTCGCTATAGAATACGGGTTGGCCATCGGGGGACATTTTTTGAACACGTCCTGTGATCATACCGAAAGGCTGGCCGACGATATTCTTGATGTATGAATTTCTGGTGCGGGGCTCATCCATTACAAGTTCAGTAGTGCCTTCAATCAATGACTTAACCTTATTGTTGTTCTTGGCAAGGTTTAGAGTCATATCCCAGTTCAGGTTGTTGGTCTTGACTGGAGTAAATGTCAAAAGGAGCTCGATACCACGGTTTTGAAGTTTACCCAGGTTAACGGATGTACTGCCAAAGCCGGACGCCCTCGAAATGGTAGCATTCAGGATGTCATTGGTTGTTTGTTGATCGTAATAGGTAAAGTCAACACCTAGCTTGTTATTGAAAAGGCGGAAGTCAATACCGAGTTCTGTTTCTGTCACAGTCAATGGTTTCAAGTTCGGGTTGGGGATGTTACCGCCGTTACCCATAGCCTGAGAGAAGGAAGCCATCGGATATCCCAAATGTGGGTTTCCGTTAAGTGAATAGGTCAGGTTGGTGGCGTATGGCCCAATTGTAGCATTACCTACTTGTGCCCACGATGCCCGTACCTTACCGTATGAAACCCAGGATGGAAGTGACTTTAAAGCATCAGAGAATACGAAGCTACCTCCCAGAGAAGGGTAAAGAATGCTGTTGGTAGCAGGGTTGAGCACCGAGAACCAGTCGTTACGTGCAGTAGCGGTCAGGAACAAGTAGCCGTCCCATGAAACTTCTGCCGATCCGAGCAGTGAGTTGATGCCGCTTTCGCTGACGTCGTAATCCCACGATTTACCCTGTACGTTATTGAGGGCAGGGAAGAACTGGACATTGAACCCGTTACCGTAAATGTTCACATAGTCATATTTTCTTCTCATACGGTTACCACCTCCGAAAGCGGTGATACCCAGCTTGCCAAACTCCTTGTTGAAGCCAATGGTATATTCTGCATTGATTTCTGAGACATTCCAGGTTCCCATGCTTCTGGCGCCCCCGCGCTGATAACCTGTACCTTCTGGTGTGAGGGCTTCCGAGCGTCGTTCGTATTTATCCATCCCTACACGTCCCTGTATGAAAAGCCAGTCGGTAAGCTGGTATTTCAACTGGCCGGAAGTAATGATCCTGTTTTTCTTATCAGTTTTAATGAACTGATAAGCAGTCCAGTATGGGTTTTGCCCCCAGTTGTTATTGGCCTGCTGGAATTCTTCGCCCACTTCTTTACCCCAGATACTCAGGCTCGCAGCGTCAGTGCCGGCGGGTATGGCGCCTGGTTTGTTGGGATCTCCGTAATAGTCGAGAATGTTGTAATTCCCAGGTGTACGCCAGACAGCCTGAATTGCATTACCTGGCGAGTCTGACAGATTAGGACGGTTTTTTGCTTTTTCTTCTGAGTAAAGCACTTTTGCATCCAGCGAAAGTTTTTTGCCAAATTTCGCGTTGGTCGACAGAGAAAGGTTGATCCTGTCGAACCCGGAATTGGGAATAATGGTAGTGCTTTTCAGGTTTGTGACAGACGCACGGAAGTTTTGGGTTTCATTTCCGCCGGAGAATGCCAGATTGTTTGTAAAAGCATGACCAGTTTGGAAGAACCTTGAGAAGTTGTCCCCGGCATAGGAATAGGGACGCATTTTTCCGTCGAAGCCTATAACCTGACTATTGTCGTATTTTGGCCCCCAGGAATCATCACCCCATTCATACGCCTGGTTTTGATTGATTGGTTTCACGGCGACGCCGTTGGCGTAGCCTCCTGCGCCGTAAGAATGTTGCAAATCAGAAAGATCGATCATTTTTTCAAATACATAGTTCGACCCGAATTCCACGCCGATCCCTTTTCTTTTTGTGCCACGCTTGGTGGTCACGTTGATTACGCCATTTGCCGCGCGGGAACCGTAAAGAGCGGCCGCGTTCGCACCTTTTAGCACCGTAATAGACTCAATATCATCGGGGTTGATACTGGACAAACCATCCCCTTCATCGGATCCTCCCCACAGACCTGCCTGTCCAAAGTTGTTGTTGTCCATCGGGATACCATCGATCACATATAATGGCTGGTTGTTTCCCTGCAATGATTTATTACCACGGATAATTACACGGGACGAACCGGCAGGCCCGGAAGCGACCTTGCTTACGTTCACGCCGGCGACACGGCCGGCCAGGGCATTGCCAAGATTGGCTTCCCGGGCGGCGGTCAGGTTGCTTCCGCTGACTTCTGTGATTGAATATGCGAGCGCTCTTTTGTCCCTGCTGATACCAAGCGCGGTTACTACAACTTCATTTAGAGCAGTCGCTTCGGCCGCAAGGGACACGTTCAAGACGGTGGCATTGGCTACTACTTCTTTGGTTACATAACCGATATAGCTGAATGTTAAAGTCTTCCCCTTTTCGACAGTAACGCTATATTCCCCTTTATCATTGGTTGAAGTACCCCTGGTGGTACCTTTAACGACTACGTTCACACCGGCAATGTCACCGCCGCTTGCATCCGTTACTTTTCCGGATACTGTCATTTCCTGCGCATAACCCGGGAGGGCGAGCACAGAGAGCAGTACCAACATCTTCATCAGTAGATTTTTTTTCATACTCTTTCTTACTCTGGATAGGTTAATAGATTTTGGTAGACAAGGAAATAATGATAGAAATTAAATCAAATATACCACGGGTTCGTGCACATCTATATAGTGTTATTTTAGCTAAAAATGACACATTTTTAACGTTGTGCGAATTTGAATTGCGGGGTAAGGGCTCAAAAAGTGCCTTTTTGACTCACATTGTATAGTTTATTTTCTTCTGGTACAATTTTGCCCCAATTTGAAATCCTTGCAGTATTTTAACTGTGTTCAAATTACCTCTGTAGGGTATACGTACTTAGTTGGAAGACAAATTTTTGTACCAGGTTTTCCAGAGAATGACGGAGCAGATGAGGAAGATGATCAGTGCTGCAAAGGTTTGAAAAGGCATTAAGAGCACTAGAAATACGGGAATGGCAGTAAGCGCGGTTTGCGCAATAATACCGATCGACACATTGAAAATATCAGTTTTAAAATTTGTGCTGGCGGTAAAACCAGGGTCTTCTTTTCTCAGTTCCCGCTTAATCGGCTCCCAGAAGCCCCATGGCCTGACCTGCTTATAAAAGGCTTTTAAAACTGCGGGCTCAGTGGGCGGCGTCAGCAATGAGCCGGTTATTGCACCTGCGGTGGAAAGAAACAAGATCAAAGGGAAATAAAACAACGGCAATGTGCCGGGAAATAAATGCGGGCATAAGGTAGCGGAAACGATCCCTGCGAACATTCCAGAGAAAAAGCCATAGCTATTGAACCGCCACCAATGGAATTTCAAAACATTTGATGCAATGTAGCCTCCGTAAAGCGCTGAAACGATCCAGAGAAGCGTACTATTGATATCTTTCACCAGCAAACCTGTCAAAGTACTGATGGTTACGACGATTAATCCCAACATGTAAGTGGCCCGTGTGATTTGCGCACTGCCGGCGCCGGGATTGACTGATTTCAGGTACACATCATTGACCAGATAAGCCTGCGCAGCATTAAACGTACCCGCAAATGTGCTCATAAAGGCCCCCATCAATCCTACCAGTACAAGTCCGAGCAGGCCGGAAGGAATATAGGTGTTCAGGACAGCAGGGAGAATTCTTTCGAAATCCATCCCGGAAAAAGTCGAGATATTGATTTGATCAAAGAATAAAAGACCTAAAACCGTGACGCCAACGATCAAGAGATATCGGGTAGGCAAGAGCACAATATTTACGACCATGCTCATGAGTGCCGCTTCCCTTGGCGTTTTGGCGGACAGGATTTTTTGCATATCATAACTAGGCATTGGTCCGGCCAGGCTTGCCAAGATACCTTTGGCAGCCATGAGTATAAAGAAATAACCAAATGGGGAGAACTTGTCGTCTGCAATTTTTTGACTCACCTCGGGAATAATTCCCCGCCAGTCGAGATTCAGGTCTTTCCCAAAGAATGGATCAGCCCATCCTTCTGGAACATGAAGATTGGCAGGATCTTTCAAAGCGATCATCGCGATTGCAGCTACAGATACGGAAATGATTACCATAATGATATAATGAATGAAATCCGCCCATACGATGCTTTTCATGCCGCCCAGCAGTGAATAAAAGACAGTAAAAACTGTGAAAATGATCCCGTACATATGGGCCACATACTTAGGATTGAGATCAAACGGAATAAACGGGCTCAGGGTCGACCAAGGGATAAAGATCTCTATGAACTTTCCCAACCCGATAAAAGCATAGGTCATAAAGCTCAGGCAACTGATCAGTGCGAAAATAATGATAATGCCGTGCCCAAGGTTTGAATCCCTTTGGCGACCAAAGCGGGTCAGCATCCATTCGGCCCCCGTTGAAACATTCGACTTTCGGAGCCATACGGAAAGATAAACCATCATGAAGACTTGATTGAACACTGGCCATAACCAAGGTAACCAGATACTCTTGACACCATACACAAACATGATCGAGACCATCCACGCCGTACCGGAAATGTCGAACATGCCCGATGCATTGGAAATGCCTAGCATCCAGAAAGGAATGGTTTTGCCGCCAAGGAGGTAATCATTTTTGCTCCGGCCAGCCTGCTTTTTCAGGACGATACCGATGATGATTACGAAGCCCAGATAGGCGAGAATAACCGCAAAATCGATCAGTTTCAATTTCATAAAGGCTGGAACAGGCTATTTCGTTGAATAACAGCATTATAGTACATTTTTGGTAATCCTTGCAACAAATGCTGCTTCCCGTATAATGATTGCTATGATATATTGTATTTTATCTTCTCCTAAAAACAAAATTCTCCCTTGGTAGGATTATTCTGGCTTTTTTTGTTATTAAATTTGAGAATGAGTCATGATACTTGATTGATGCTTTCTCATCTAGCTAACGTCCGCCAATCTCACGTTATATGAATGAAATTTACCGCGAAATTACTCCTTTGACCCAGTACGATTGTTTTACGGTTTTTACAAGGAGCAAAACAGTTTTCGACTTTCCTCTTCACACGCATGAAGAGTACGAGCTTAACTTAATTCTTTCGGGAAAAGGCGTTAAGCGGATCATCGGGGACCATACGGAGGTAATCGATGACGCTGAGCTGGTTTTGGTAGGGAATAACCTTCCACACGGCTGGATGACCCACTGCTATAAATGGGAAGAGGGGATGCCGGAGGTACAGGAAATAACCGTCCAGTTTCATAAAGATCTTTTTGACGATAAATTCCTGAAACGTAACCAGCTTTTTTTTGTGCGCTCCTTGCTTGAGAAATCAGCAAAAGGTATTTCCTTTTCAAAAGATACCATCGAGCGGCTGATGCCAAGATTTCAGGCATTGTCCCAGAAAAGCGGCTTTGATTCTATTCTGGAATTGATGTCTATCCTCCATGATCTATCTGTTTCAAGGAATATGCGGACACTTTCCAATAGCACGTTTACAGAGGAGAATGTGAACTTTAATAGCAGACGGATCGAGAAAGTGTTTGCTTATATGCGTGACAATTATGAAAAGGAAATTCACCTGGCCGGGGTGGCCAAGCTGGCTGGGATGTCGGAGGTTTCTTTTAGCAGGTTTATCAGGAAAAGAACAGGCAAAACGTTTGTAGAAAGTCTGAATGAGATCAGACTGGGACACGCGTCGCGGTACCTTATTAACACGACGGATACGATCTCTGAGATTGCCTATAAATGCGGGTTCAACAATCTTTCCTATTTCAACCGCATTTTCAAGAACAAAAATGGTTGCACCCCGAAAGAATTCAGAGGCAATTATTCGGGAACCAGGACTTTCGTTTAAATGAAAAGGCCCAGCATGCGAAGATAATGCTTCCCATGCTGAGCCATTCTATTTAACTAGCTGGTAACTAAACTTTTAGCATCCAGCCGAAAACGTCGTCTTCTTTGCCCGTGCGCAGGTCTGTCAGATATTTTTTTATTTTATTGACAAAAGAATCTTCTTTGATCTCAGGAAGCGGATAGTCAACCCCTTCGTAAGCGATGGTTGCGAAGGGAGAAATTACTACAGCCGTCCCTGCTCCAAACGCAGCTTCTAATGAACCGTCTTTCAATCCGTCGATAATTTCTTTTACGCTTACCCTGCGCTCTTCAACCGGGATTCCCCAATGCTGTGCAATGGCTACAATGCTTTTGCGGGTGATGCCGTCAAGCGTTGTTTCTGAAACATACGGTGTTACCAGTTTTCCATCGAGGATAAACATGATATTCATCGTTCCGGATTCTTCGATGTAAGCATGTTCGCGTGCATCTGTCCAGATCAACTGATCGTAGCCTTCCTGCTGTGCAAGTTTTGCGGGATAAAGTGAACCGGCGTAGTTGCCAGCACATTTGGTTGCACCCACACCGCCTTCTGCTGCACGGATAAAATGTGTTTCCACTTTCACGCGTGGAGGTTTGGCATAATAAGTACCTACCGGGCTTGTGAAAATGATAAAGTAGTATGAATCGGACGGTTTTACACCAATGTAGGGATCTGTTGCGAACATATACGGGCGGATGTACAGCGAGCACCCTTCCTGGGACGGCACCCATCCCGCATCCAGACGGAGCAGCTCGGCAAGACCGTTCATGAAAATTTCCTCAGGGATGGTTGGCATGCAAAGACGTTCAGCCGACTTGTTCAGTCTTTTCCAGTTGTCAATAGCGCGGAAGAGAAGCACTTCACCTTCATCATTTTTGTAGGCTTTCATACCTTCAAAAATTGCCTGTCCGTAATGCAGCGCAGCAGTGGCGGGACTTAGCGCCAGATCACCGTAAGGGACAATCCGAAGGTCTTGCCACTGGCCTTCGCGATATTCGGCGATAAACATATGGTCGGAGATGTTCCGTCCAAAAACAAGGTTGTTAAAATCAACCTCCTGCAAACGTGACTTGGTGGTTTGCTGAACTTCAATTTGCAATGTGTCGGCTGTCATAATGCCAGAATTTAATTTTTCAAACGCTCTTAAAAAGGGTATTATCAGGATGTTCTCCAGTCCCGCAATTTAAAAAATTAAATCTGTAAATAATTGATATTTAGTATAACAATTATTTTTTTGAAGAAACCCTGGGCTTCCAGGTAACTTCTTCCACGCCAAGCTCGTAAGTCATTGCGCGACAAAGCATAAAGAGATAGTCGGAAAGGCGGTTGAGATATCGGATCACGATTGATTCCACTTCTTCGCCTTGCTGTAAATGGATCACCGCACGTTCGGCACGACGGCAAACGGTGCGGGCAACATGGCCGAAGGAGACAGATTGGTGACCGCCCGGAAGAACGAAGGATCTTAACGGAGGGATTTTGGTTTCGATCTGGTCCATCTCTGTTTCCAGAAAAACAATGTCCTGTTCTTCGAGATCTGGCAAAATTCTTTTGGTTTGCTCCGGTTCGGAGGCAAGATGCGAACCGATTGTAAAAAGCCTGTCCTGTATTTCTTTGAGTTGATCCCTGCGATTTTCATTCACAGGTTGATCCCGGAGCAGGCCAATGTAGCTATTCAATTCGTCTACAGTTCCGTATGCTTCGATTCTTACATGTGCCTTGCTAAGGCGCGTACCGCCGATCAAAGACGTCGTTCCTTTATCTCCTGTCTTTGTGTAGATTTTCATTGCGAGCCATTTCGATGGTTTGTTGAAGTGTGTAGAAAGGTTCTTTACTGATTAAAATTCTCTTTCTATCTCTGCCATCTTCTTTCGGTGTGGTTATTTTTAATCTCCGCGATTTTCTTGCCTTTTAAAGCTTTCATGATTATATCATTAGTTTGTGTATTAGCTGGCCAACAGCTTACCGGTCTGTCTTGTCCTCACTAATTATATAGATGACCCCTAGCCCGTTCATTCCGACGGCATAGAACCGTATTTAGCCGCTTGCTTTTCTTTTATTTGTTACTAAAAAGTCAGGTTCACAGAACACGGTCTCCGCACTGAATATCGTGTGTTTTCGTTCGGGATAATCTTCAAAAATATATTTTATGTTATTTCGATCCCGTTCCCTTCAAGCATCGATGAGTAAGTATTGTGTTATAAAAGGGGGACAAGTCTTCAAAGTTAACGATTTCAATTAGGTTTTAGAAACTCCCCAACCTAATTTTGCGGCCTGATTTACTATGGCGAAATAAAACCTCTCTGAGGTTACGAATTCATGAAAATTACAACTTTTGTCATCAAAGTATGGCGCTGGATGTCCATCTTGTTTGTCATTGGCGCCTTGCTTTGGACGTATTCCCTTTTTCCGGAAATGGTGGCGGTCGATTTTTCCGATACCGGCCTGGCCGAAAGATATGTGGATAAAGAGCATATCTTTTACATCATTATGGGCCTTTTCCTGCTTAACAATGTGATTATTAATGCGTTTGTGCGACACATCCCGAAGATAGACCCCGACCATCTTCCTATCCTTAATAAAAAGAGCTGGGCGCAGCATCGTACCGAATTAAACGAGCACCTGACCAATTGGCTTCTTTGTCTGGTTGCTGTAATCAATACCATTATCGGTTTCAGCCTTTTTGCTTTGGCTACCATCAACAGTACCCAATACAAGCTCGATGTGTTCGATTTTTCCTGGCTTTATTATGCAGGTTTGGGGTTGATCATTATGGTTTTTCTGCTTCCGCTTCGCCTTTTGTGGCCGCCGCTGCCGGAAGACAGATTGTAAGATAAAAACAGCATGGAATTGGCGAAGACAAGCGAAGGCAGCGATAATCACTGGCTCCAAGAGGCAGAATCAATCAATCTTAAAGACTACGTTTACGATCTGCCGGACGACAGGATTGCTCACTATCCGCTTCCCGAACGGGATTCCTCGAAACTATTGATCTACAAAAACGGATCGATCAGCCACCAGCGTTTTTCTGACTTACCGACGAATCTTCCGGATAAAACGCTGCTTGTTTTCAATGATACGAAGGTGATTCCTGCCCGCGCTTATTTTAGAAAAGAAACAGGAGCAGTGATAGAGTTATTGCTCTTACATCCCGAATTCCCCACCCGTATCATCAATGACGCGATGCTCGTAAGGGACGAATGTGTTTGGGAATGTATGGTCGGGAATAAAAAACGCTGGAAAGAGGGAGATACGCTAACCACCAACATATTTCTTGAAAATCAGCCTGTAGCTCTAAAAGCGTCCTACAGCAACTACGAGAAAAACCATATTCAGCTAAGTTGGTCCGGCGATTTTACGTTTCTGGAGATTGTCAGGGCCTTAGGGGAAATTCCGTTGCCGCCCTATCTCAATAGGGAAACTGAGGAACAGGACAAACAGACTTACCAAACCGTTTACGCGCATCACGACGGAGCGGTCGCAGCGCCGACCGCGGGACTGCATTTTACCGAAAGCGTTTTCAAAAAACTGGAAGAAAAGCATATTGAAAAGGCCTTTCTGACACTGCATGTGGGTGCTGGAACATTCCTCCCCATCAAAGTAGATTCGATCATTGAACACCGCATGCATTCCGAGCAGGTTGTTTTTTCAAGAGGCCTGATAGATCAATTGCTTTTTTCGGTGGATTTAATCGTGCCGGTGGGAACAACTTCGCTACGTTCGCTCGAAAGTCTTTACTGGTTTGGTGTGAAGCTGTTGAGAAAGGAAACAACAATATTCCAAATCGAAAAACTGTACCCTTATCCGTTACTGGAAACCAAACTTCCGACTGCACGGGAAGCGCTCAGCGCTATTGCGACATTTATGGACGAGTATCACTTGGATCAACTGATTGGTGAAACCGAGATTTTTATTTTTCCAGGATACCAGTTTCAGCTTTGCAAAGGATTGGTGACCAATTATCATCAGCCTGGCTCTACACTTATTTTATTGGTTGCCGCGTTTGTTGGGGGAGACTGGAAGAAGATATATGCTGACGCTTTTGAAAAAAAATATCGTTTTTTGAGCTACGGGGATAGCTCCCTGCTTTGGCTCAATTCCGAAAGGTGATCGGATTGGAATGTTCCAACGATCCTGTAAATTGCTTCCTTCACGGAACACTTTACACACATGGGACAAGCACAAATGGCAGGATCGAAATATACCGTACCCGAATACCTCGAAATGGAGGAAAAAAGCGATATCCGTCATGAATATTATGATGGGGAAATCTTCGCTATGGCAGGTACGACGATGAATCACAACCGCATTGTGGGACGATTGCGCGGCATTTTAGAAAGGAAGTTTTTGCCAGCAGGTTGTGATGTTTTTGCAGAGAATGTGAAGGTAGAAGCAATTGAGAATCTGTACTATCCATATCCGGATTTGATCGTAACATGCGCTCCTGAAAGCGTCTCAGGTACGTATATTGTTAAACGGCCGTCTCTTCTTGTTGAGGTTTTATCAAAATCATCAGAAGTGGACGACAGGGGCTTGAAATTGAGTAAGTACATCAAAATGGATTCCTTGCTTTATTACATGCTTGTTTCTCAAAATGACGTCTATGTAGAGGTGTATTCACGCACAAATCAGGCCGACGTCTGGAATTACCAAAGCTTTGATAATGTAGAAAATAGCATTCAGTTAGAAAAATTGGATTTAGAAATCGCAGTGTCTGCCATCTACGAAAACATCGTTTTCATCCCTGACGAAGAGCCAATCTAAGGTTCACTTCACCGACACCACCTCACTCACCTTCGATACCCCGTTCTCATTAAAAGCCTCAATCGCAAAATAATAAGGCACTCCGACATTCAACGCCCTAAGTTCGAATGTATCCGGCTCGTCATTCCAGAATTGGTAAGTCTGATACAATTTGTCGGGCGCGATACCCCAGAGTACATTGTAGCCGATTGCGCCGGGTACTTTTTCCCATTTTAAATCTGCATTGCGCGCGTCTTTTTGTCTGACGGCGGAGAAGGTTTTTGGCGTTTCAGGAGCTGTGCCCAGCCCGTTTCCGAAAATGCGAAATTCACTGATGGCCAGGATCGGGGAGGCTACGTAAATGTGCTCGTACCGGACATATCGCGCTCTGATTGGTTTTGGTAATTCAATGTAGGCGCAAGGTCTGTCCCTTTTTGGCTCGCTGGTAAGGTCGCTGGCAAGGCCCCAGTTTTGGCCGTCTTTTGAAGTCAGTATTTTGAATTGGGTGTAAACCTTCTCCGGTTTGTTGTCAAAAATGTTGGATTTATAGTCGGTGTAGTTGATCTGGATGGCTTTTACGTCCTGCTCGGTTTGCAGGTCGATTGTCAATGTTTCGCCGGGCTTGTTTTGTTTGGCGGCCCAGAATGTTCTTGGATTTTCGTCTGTGATTTTTGCGGCTGCCATGGTATCCAATGTGGATGAAGCAGTTGCAGGTTTTTTGTAGGACAATAACATCCAGCCGGTGAATAACTCGTCGCCTTTGCCCGGCCAGGTTTTTGTGGGCATTTTATGCGGGAAGTCTCCAAATCGCGTGTTCGCAAACATTTGTCCATCTTTATCAAAACCCGCCGGATGCATTACGATCCTGCGCTCCATACCCCAGTTCAGCCCGATCCAGGAAGTGCCTGTATTCCAATAATTTCCAAAATTATCCTGAAATGTATTGCCATGACCAGCGCCGGTCGCAAAACCTCCCGGCTTGTAGGAAACCGGATTGTAAGGCACATAAGTGAACGGCCCAAGCGGCGAATTTCCGACGTAAGTACCATTTGCATACACATTATACTCCGTCCCCGGCGCGCCGTATTGCAGGTAATATTTGCCTTTGTGCTTTGTCATCCAGGCACCTTCGGTAAAAGGTTTGAAAGGATCTGAATGATTTGGCCCAAACCGCTCCCAGCCGTGCTCGTATTGATTTAACCAAAACATCGCCTGATATTGTCCCTTGAATGCCAGCCTCTTAGCGTAATCCAGCTCCGAACCGAAGATCGGGTAAACATTCGACGAGCCCCAGTACATATACCATTTATCGGTATCCGGGTCATGAAAAAGCGCCGGGTCCCAGGGGCCGATATCTTTGGGCAGGCGGGGTGTCCACCGATTGTAGAATTCCCAAATGCCTTTTTCGGGTGCTACTGAATACAAAATCGGCCGCGACTCGAATGTGGATTGAAAAAGAAAAAGCGTATCCCTGACCGAAACCGCGGCCGGGGCGCACATATCTTCAAAAGGCCAGCGGTTGGCAGTCAGGTATTTCCAGTGGATCATATCCTTCGAATGCCAGTATCCGCCGGAAATTGTCACGAAAAGGAAATACTCACTTTTATGGTTAATGATCACAGGATCAGCCCCGGAGCGGTAGCTAATGTTGTCATTCAGTTGCTCGAAGTTGTATTTATAGTCGATATCCATCGGGTTACAGTAGGTCGACTGCGCCCAGGACGTGATGGAAAATAGCAGACAGCATAAAAACCCTGTAATGCAATTCAATGTGCTTTTAGAAATAGTATGTTCCATAAAAATCTTTTAATCGTACTAAAATAGGCAGTTTTGAGCGAATTATTGGGTCAGGTTTTTAAAACAAATCGGTGAAGCAAAGTTTTAAAAGCGATAAATTTTACCTTTGCGCTTCAATTTGAAATAAGTAACAGATTAGAAATGACGACTGATTTTATCGAGGAACTGCGGTGGCGCGGGATGCTGCATGATATGATGCCTGGCACGCATGAGCAACTGAACAAGGAAATGACTTCCGGTTATATCGGATTTGACCCGACCGCTTCGTCGCTCCACATCGGTAACCTCGCGACGATCATGCTCCTGGTGCATTTTCAACGTGCTGGCCACAAGCCTTTTGCTTTGGTGGGCGGTGCTACCGGAATGATTGGCGATCCCTCATTTAAAGCCTCGGAACGTTCTTTTTTGGATGAGGAAACATTGCGTTTCAACCAGGAAGGCATCCGCAAGCAACTTGAACAGTTTCTCGATTTCGACTGCGGCCCCAATTCTGCTGAGATGGTCAATAATTATGACTGGTTTAAAGATATCGGCTTTCTGCAATTTTTAAGGGAAGCAGGTAAGTTTCTGAGTGTCAATTATATGATGTCGAAAGATTCTGTTAAAAAGCGTTTGGAGACCGGGATTTCTTTTACTGAATTTTCCTACCAGCTTTTGCAGGGTTACGATTTTTATCATTTATATAAAAACAAAAACGTTCGCCTGCAAATGGGCGGCTCCGACCAGTGGGGTAACATCACGACGGGCACGGAAATCATCCGCCGCAAGGAAGGAGATGAAGAAGGCTATTTCAAGGCTTATGCGTTGACTACGCCACTTTTGACGAAATCTGACGGTTCAAAGTTTGGAAAAAGTGAAGGTGGAAACATTTGGCTCGATGCTGAAAAAACCTCTCCCTACGAGTTTTATCAGTTTTGGTTAAACCAAAGTGACGAGGATCTGCCAAGGTATCTGCGTGTTTTTTCGCTCAAAAACAGAGCAGAGATCGAAGCGCTGGAAACCAGCCACGCCGCCGAGCCACATTTGCGGATCATGCAAAAAGCGCTGGCCGCCGAACTGACTTCGCGCATACATTCGGAAAAAGCCTACCAACTGGTTTTGAAAGCCTCCGAAGTTTTGTTCGGTAAAGCAACTTTGGAAACATTGCAAAGCATTGCCGAAGACGAATTCGATACGATTTTCGCCGGAGTTCCTCAAACTGAGATTCAGTTTGAAGAATTTTGTAAAACTGTTTTTGTTCTGGATCTTATTTCTACAGTCACACATTTCGAAATTTATGCTTCTAAGAGCGAAGCTAGACGCGCAATTCAGCAGAATGCGGTCAGCATCAATAAGATAAAAGTTACTTCGCCTGATCTAAATCTTGCAGCCTTTAAGCCCTTACAGAATGGATTTTTGTTAATATCAAAAGGGAAAAAGAATCATTTGATACATATAAAAGGTTGGAGCAATTCAGTCATTTGGTGGTGGTAGGAAGTCTAGGGAAAATTAATATTTGATTTTAGGCTCCGGGGGAGCCTTTTTTATTTGACTTATTAAGCATTTCTTTAGATTTGAATAAAATCTAGTTGATTATTTGTAGGGTTTTCTTACAAAATATATATCTTTGAATGTCAAAATCATTTAGTTCGATAGAAGAGGCTTTTGCCTGGTTTTTAGAGCATGTTTATAAGGATTTACCGCCGGATGAAAAAAAAGGTGAATTGGTAAGTGCTTGGCGAAGCTTTAAGTTCAAGCAAGGCATATCTCAAAAACGGATGATCTCCATTTTAGAGCGATATGGCTTTGACGTGAATATTTCAGTGACTTACAAGAAGTAAATTTTTTTGCCCCAATTTTGTAAGAATTCCCTACAAATTTTTTTAAACTATAACCACTATCAAAATGATCATTGATTCAAATGCTAAGAACAGCCAAAATCCTTTATCAGATGCAGAAGCAAGATTATTGAAAGAGCAACACGATATAGTGTGTGAATTTTTCAAAAGAGACAGCAGCGCAGAAATCGTGAATTCTCTGAACATATTGGTTGAGGAGTTCCTTTTTGCCAAAGATGTGGACAATGTTACTCCTGAAATGCGGATACACATTGCAAATAATCTGCGGGTGGTGACATTGATTACGAAGCTGGGGCAGACGAGGGTGAGGTAGATTAAGTAGGGAAATGCCTGATGTTAAGCTTGCCACAATGGTTCTGCTTGCCAATCATCCGGAAATCCCATTGCTTTCACATCTACATTGGGATACTTATTCAGCAACCGAATAAACTTCGCGGTGAATTTGGATTTCGGGTTTACCGTCTGCAAAAGATATTTAGTCATGGACAGCACAAAATATGCTTTGTCCGCTTTTACATCACGATTGTTTAACCAGATTTTTCGAGGTGAATGTGGCGATTGCGGTCTGATACTCAGGCCGCGGTTCCACAATCGTGAATGGTGGGCACACAAATTTCGCAGATATACGATGCTGTGTAACCAGGTTGTGAAGACCGAGTCGGGCAAGCCGAAATAATGTGCGATGTCCCGCTTTTCTTTGCCGGGTGCGAGCTGCGAATACAATTTTGATAAGGTTCCGAAGGAGACAATCTCCATAATCATCCACGAAGGAGGAAAGGGATCCAAGTATTTTTCGCGAAACGCTTTGATGAATTCTTCGTCGCTTCGCTCATATTCTTCTTTGAGTTTTGCAAGTATCTGATTCTCAAATTTTACTGGGTCTTTAAACAATGTCAGATTTTGAAACCAGAAACCTCCGTGCTTCTGCGACAAGACATAAATCATTTTAGCCCGGACAGCGACTTCAATTTTCTCCAACTCTGAGCTGATAAGCGACCTCAATTCCCGATCGAAGCAGTAAAGTTGGAACGCTGTTTCAAATGTGGAGCCTTCCTTGAAGATATGTTGCTGTTTGTCGGCAAGAAGCGGAAACCAATAGGCACTTATGCGATAATAGCTAACACTTTCCAGAAGATGTAATGCCTTTTCACAATGTTCAACAATCAAACCGCGATTGATAAGTTGTTGAAGCTGAGTGGTGTATGTTAAGGAGGGCTTTGAATAAGGAATTTTATCCATTCGCTATAAAAACAAAAAGTTCACCCTAAGCGCCCTGTTCTAGTGGGAAGGGGGGTGAACGTGTTGCTGCAAAGGTATTAAGATTATCTCAATTATCGATTTTTGAGAATGAATTATCAAAAATCGAAATCTTACGAGTTGTCAACTCTTCCCAGAAAAACTATTCAAAACCGGCGCGGCCGTAGGATTGTACTGATACGACTGCCAGGTATGATCCTCGTAAATCTCCACAATCCGGTAGCCTTTATAAGCAGTTCCCCAATTTCCGCCGAAGTGGCCGTCGAAGAAGTAAGGTTTTTTGCCGTAGATTTTAGTGCTATCCTGGTCGTGGTCGTGGCCGTTGAAAATGGCTTTTACGTTGGGCGTATTTTCGAATAGGTCGATCACTTCTTTGCATTCGATTCCGTTGACCGTCCATTTGGCCGGGGTAATGTGCAGGAATACAAAAATGCCTCTTTTGTCACTGTATTTGGCGATTTCAGTTTTTAGCCAGGCTGCATTCGGACATACATATTCGCCTTTTTCGTTGGAAGTATCGCCGATCACGAAGGCGTATTCTCCTTTTGCGAAACTGTGGTTCGTGGGGTAGCCCCAAGTGCTTTGCCACACATCCAGACCTACTTTATCATGATTTCCGCGACTTACGTAAAACGGCACGCTGAGGTTGGCGATGGTTCTTTTGAAATCGTAAAGTAATGTCGGGTCGTCGTGGATGAGGTCTCCGTTGAAGAATAGGAAGTCAACGCCTTTTTGCAATTTCTCGCGGTTGACCCAGCCGATCAGGTCTGAATGCATGGTTTTAAAATCCGTGTCGGGCTGTCCGTAATGTCCGTCGGAAGCCACGATGAAACGCATTGATATTCTGGCGGCAGACGGTTTTTGGGGCTCGGAAAGCAGATTGATGCCGGGAATTGCCGGCAAAAGTTTCAGGAAAGACCGTCTTTTAAAATTCATCATTCAGCGGATTTGAGTAGCGAAATTGCGGGTGATTGTAATTTCAAAAATACTTATTCATCCGTGATATTTTCCTTATTCTTGCATCTTGTTAAGAATATTTAATATAAATTTTTCAGTTCATGGATCGGCTAATCCTGCAAAAAGCGGCTTCCTACTGCGCCTACCAGGAGCGGACGCAAGATGAGGTCCGGCAGCGGCTCAGAAAATGGAATGTGTGGGGAGAGGAAGCCGACGAGCTGATCGCGGAGCTGATTTCCATGAATTATCTGAGCGAAGAGCGCTTTGCAAAAACTTATGCGGGTGGAAAATTCCGGATCAAAAGCTGGGGCCGGATGAAGATTCGCCAAGAGCTTCAACGCAGAGGCATAAGCACTTACAGCATTGAAAAAGGCATGAATGAGATTCAGGACCAGGCTTACGTGGATGGTCTCCGGACATTGCTGGCAAAAAAGAAGGACCTGCTTTCGAAAACGGAAACAGATCCTTTTAAACTGAAACAAAAACTCGCCAGGTTCGCGCTCGGAAAAGGGTATGAGAGTGAGCTGGTTTGGCGGGAGTTGGACGACAAGGATTAAAAATCCGAATCGAACGAAATTTTGTGGCCGGAATCTTTATCCTTCACGCCACTCATCACGCCCGCTTTCTGGTATTCTCCCACGCGTTTTTCGAAGAAATTAGTTTTTCCCGGCAGTGAGATCAACTCCATGAAATCGAATGGGTTAGCAGAACCGAATTGTTTCTCGCAACCCAATCTTTCGAGCCAGAAATCGGCAATGTACTCGATGTACTGTTTCATCAAATCCGCATTCATGCCGATCAGTGAAACCGGGAGCGCTTCGGTGATAAATTCTTTTTCGATTTCAACAGCATCGAGCATAATTTCGATTACCCGCGCCGGATCAAGCTGGTTGACGATATGCCTTGTATAGAGCAGGCAGGCAAATTCACAATGCAAGCCTTCGTCCCTGGAAATCAACTCGTTCGAGAATGAAAGTCCGGGCATTAAGCCGCGTTTTTTCAGCCAGAAAATAGAGCAGAATGAACCGGAGAAGAAAATTCCTTCTACTGCGGCAAATGCAATGATCCTTTCCGCAAAGACAGGACTATTAATCCATTTCAAAGCCCACTCCGCTTTTTTACCGACGCAAGGAACAGTTTCGATGGCCCGAAGCAAATGGTCTTTTTCAGACGGATCTTTGATATAAGTATCGATCAGCAGCGAGTAGGTCTCCGAGTGAATGTTTTCCATCGCGATCTGGAAGCCGTAGAAACACTTAGCCTCTGCATATTGCACTTCGCTAAGAAAATTCACCGCCAGGTTTTCATTTACAATCCCATCCGACGCAGCGAAAAATGCCAGTACGTGAGAGATAAAATGCCGCTCACCGTCAGACAGGTTTTCCCAATCCTTCATATCCTGGGATAAATCTATTTCTTCCGCTGTCCAGAAGGAGGCTTCGTGGCGTTTGTACATTTCCCAGATATCGGAATGTTTGATAGGAAATAACACAAACCGCAAAGGGTCTTCGATCAACAGGGGTTCCTGCCTGGTAAGTTCTTGTGACATAGTTGATTTAAATATTTACGGGGATCAGTATTATATAACGTTATCGTAAACCTGACTGGAAAAGCCAGCTTTGAGGGAAAACAAATCTACATGCTTTGAGCCGAAAACTCAAGGAGAGTCCGACCATTTGACCAGCCTATTTAGAAAAATTCTTCTTAGGAATCACTTAACTTTGTTGGTTCCAATAGATTAATGCCGCGAATGTTTTTGAGAATCAAAGCCAGTAAAAATCTTCTTCCCCGTTGAAAATTTCAGGATTTACCATCATTAGAAATGCAGTCTTAAATGACTACCCGATTGTGGAAGCGATTACCTCGATCCTGCCCGTCGTCGACGAAATGCTGGTCAGCGTCGGGTATAGCGACGACGAAACGCTGGGCTTGATCCGGTCCATCAAGTCGGATAAAATCAGGATCGTTGAGTCGGAATGGGATATGTCGTTGCGGGCTGGCGGCAGGGTGCTTGCAGTTGAAACTGACAAGGCATTGCGGCAAATTTCACCGGATTGCGACTGGGCTTTTTATATTCAAGGCGACGAAGTGGTACACGAAAAGTACCACGCTGCTATCCTGGAATCTTGCAATCAATATGTTGACGACATGCGGGTTGAGGGCCTGCTGTTTGATTATCTGCATTTTTACGGAACGTATGATTACGTAGGAGACAGCCGCAAGTGGTACCGCCGGGAAATCCGCATCATCAGAAATGAAAACAAGACAGGGAACCATGAAATATCGGCTTTTCGCGACGCTCAAGGTTTCAGAAAAGGACATACCAAGCTCTATGTAAAGCATTCTGGTGCGGCAGTTTATCATTATGGCTGGGTGAAAAGCCCGGCGCAGATGAAGACCAAGATGAAGAATGTAAGCAGGTTTTGGAATGACGACAAAGAATGGGAGAAGATCCTTAAATCAGAAGATGTTTTCGATTACGGGGAATTTGACTCGATCAAAAGATTTGAGGAGACACACCCGAAGGTAATGCAGGGCAGGATCGCCAGGCAAAATTGGAAAATAGAACTTGATACGTCCCAAAAGAAATTCCGGTTAAAGGACGCATTGCTTTATTGGTTTGAAAAGAAGACGGGCAGACGCTTATTTGAATTCCGGAATTATAGGTTTATTTGAAACAGATTTAAGCAATACATTACTCAATATTCCTTTAAAAGTTACTTTTTCTATACTCAATGTTGAATATTTCAAGAAGACAACTTCTTGTTATTCTGTCCTCTTTCTTTGTACTCACTATCCTAACATATCTTCATAGGTACCCCACTGGTGACGATGCTTGGTTTGGTGAACAATCTTATTGGCTGGAAAAAACGGGAATTATCCGTTCGGAGTTCTTTCGAGGGCTTTTGGGATGGGAGAAGCAAATTTTGCTAAGTCATAAGCTCTTTCTTCTTTTTGGTGCTATGATGATCCGGCTGTTTGGGTATCACTTGCCAGTTTTACAATTTACCGGGTTGATTTTCTTCTGTGTTCTCGTCTCTGAAATGGTATTTTATATTAAAAAAAGGGAAGGGGCGCTGGATACCTGGTATCTGCCTGCCATGCTGGTCCTTGTTTTTGCTAACAGGTTGCTGGTAAAAATGAGTTTCGAGAATCGCCCCGAAATGATGCTTGCTGCGTTGGGTTTTGGATCTTTTCTCTTACTGAATTCGGAAAGGAAGGGTGTCTTAAAAGTTGCTTTGGCGGGTATCCTGGCTGGCTTGGCTTTTCTTTGCCATTTAAATGGGTCGATATATGTCATTGCGGGCTTTATTACATTGATTTGGATCAGGGAGTACAAGTATGCCGTAGGATATGCGATGGCGGGCGGTATTACGGTATTATTCTATTGGATGGATGTTTTTCGGGCTGAAAATGGGTTTTCGACCTGGTATTATCAGTTAAGCAACGATCCCGCTACGCAGGATGTATTCGGGGTTTATTCCAAGTTCATCCAGTTGATTACTTATCCTCGGCTGTTTTTTCATTCTCCCGAACAAATAGCACTCTCGCTTCTGCTTGTGTTTATGCTGTGGCACCAAAGAAAGTTCGTATCTGTACTCCCGATGATGCTGCGCGTGTATTCGCTGACGTTGTTCCTTTCGTTCTGGCTGATTACGAAGGCGAACGGAGCGCTTTATCAGGTTCTTTTTATACCTTTCATGCTGGCACTTGTTTACGAGCTTTACAAGATTGGCCCATTTAGGACGGCAGTCTTAAAAGCTATTCTTGCCATATATCTGTTCATTGGATTTTTCGGAATGGGGCAGATCATTTATAAGAATTTTACAATGGAGTATTTATCTGTCTCTTACTTGAAACTGCGATCCAGAATTGGTGATGATCAAAAGGGATTTGTGCCCCTCACGTTTTTCTTCAACGAATATGAGGAATACCCCAAGCTCCTTACCCACGAAAACTACAAGCTGCAGTCGAAAAAACAAGGGATGACCGTCAAAAAAATGGCAAGCTGGGCATTCAGGAATGGAGCGGATTTTATAGTAATGGATTATGGTTTCAGGCCGGAGCCCTATTATCCCAAAGCCGGGACGAAGTCGATTCCTTTCTATAAGCTGTCGTTTTTCGACGGGCGATTTGCCGTTTACAAACACTAGCAGCTAGAATTCCAACACCACAACGTTCCAATCGTCCACATGGTCGCGATGTGTATGGATAGTCCGAAACCCTACTCTTTCATGCGCCCGCTGAGATCTGGTATTGGATGTAGAAATTTCGGTGACACACAATTGATAATCCGGAGCATAAATTTCCTTATGCTTGGCATACAACCCGTCGAAAACGCGTTGACCTCGGTAGTTGAAATCAACACATATCTGGCCCATCACGTAATAGGTCAGTTCATTAAGTTTTTTGCCTTGCCAGGTCAGATCGTCCAATATGGCGAACATGGGCCGAAGGTCGGGGATCAGCTGGCCGAGCCCGGGAAGTATAGCCAGGGCAAAACCGATAATCCTTTGGCCGTCACGGGCGACGATTTGAGGAGAAGCTTTTTGCATGACAGCCAACTCCTCAAGGGTGTGAGTTACTGTTAAAAAACCTTGCTCTTTTTGCGTTTGCTGCGATACAGCCTTTCTCAGATTAAGCTTTTGCAGTGTAAGAATCTGAATCAGGTTGTCGGGGTGAACCGCTGTGCCGAATGCAATGCCGGGTTGTTGCAGGGGCGTCATATCCATTTTTTTCTCCTGAAGAACCAGAGTACGATCAGGGAAGAAAACACCATCAAAAACAGGGAAATCCAGAAGCCCCAGGGCTCATTTGTGGAAGGTATGTGTGCGTAATTCATACCGAAAATACCTGCAATGAGTGTCGGCGGCATAAAGATGATCGTCACGACCGTGAATATTTTGATCACCTGGCTTTGCTCGAGGTTAATTAAACCCATGAATGTATTTTGCAGATATTCAAGCCGCTCAAAGTTGAAGGTGGTATACTCCAGAAGCGAACTGATATCTTTCAGAATGATCCTCAAATGTTCTTTACGGTCTTCCGGAAAGTACTGACTTCGCAGGATACCTGATAGTACCCGTTGCTTATCAATGCTTGTTTCGCGCAGCATCATTGTTATTTCCTGTAATCCACTGATCCTGATCAGTACTTCCTGCCGTGCTTTTTGCTCATGGGTCAGGTCTTTGCTGATAGCAGAAATGTCTCTTGATATTCCCTCCAGAGAGTCGGCGTCTGCTTCAATCCGTGTTTCCAGGAGTAGTAGCATAAAGTCCACCCCGCCATGAATGGTTTCAGGGCTTACCTTCATCTTTTTTACGGTATCCGCAAATGTTTTGGAATCGCCCCTCCGGTAAGTAAAAAGGACGTTTTGATGTAAAATGAATGATACCGGATAGGTTTCGTAGCCGTCCCGATCAATTTTTAAAAAGTTGGAGTTGGCGTTGATCGTCTCATTCTGCTCAAAAAAACGTGAGCTGCTTTCGATCTCAACAATTTCCTGCGGCGTCTGAAAACTAATATTGCATTTGTTCTCTACCCATTCTTCTTCCTCGGCACTGGGGGATTGTAAATCTACCCAGACAAGGTTTTTCACTTTGCCCAATTCCCGGATATCATTTTCCCGCTTGATAACCTTTCCTTCTTTGTAAAATATGCGAACCATGTTTTAAAGTTGGGAAAAAACCTGTAAGCACAAAAACGCAAATCAGTATTCTGGCTATTTCATGAAGTTAGTCGTATTTTTGCGTGATGCAAAATACCGCTTCCCCCAGCATTTTTACGGCACAGTTCTGGTTGTTGGGCCTCAGCTCGTTTCTTTTTTCTTCCAGCTTTAACATGTTGATCCCCGAGCTGCCAGGATATCTTTCATCCATGGGAGGCGCTGAATACAAAGGCGCTATTATCGGCCTCTTCACATTAACTGCGGGCTTGTCACGACCTTTCAGTGGCAGGCTTACTGATCGGGTGGGCAGGGTTCCTGTCATGGCATTTGGCTCGCTGGTTTGTTTTGTATGCGGACTCCTGTATCCTATTTTTACGACGGTCATGCCTTTTTTACTTTTGAGACTTATTCACGGATTCTCAACTGGTTTCAAGCCTACGGGAACCTCTGCATACGTGGCAGATATCGTTCCGGCAGATAGAAGAGGCGAAGCGATGGGCATTCATGGGATGTGCATGGGTGTCGGTTCCGCGTTTGGACCTGCGGTTGGCAGCATGATCAGTCTGACATTCTCCCTTCATGCTTTGTTCTATACATCTTCGGTATTTGCGCTGCTTTCGATTGCAATACTTTTGAATATGAAAGAAACGCTGGCAGAAAAGCAGCCGCTGTCTGTCAAGGCTTTTCAGATTACCTGGCGGGATGTGTTCGAACCTGACGTTTTCAGCCCGGCACTTATTACATTTCTTTGCTATTTCGGTTTTGGCGCGGTTTCTACTGTCACGCCTGATTTTAGTGAGTATTTGGGATTACAGAACAGGGGGTATTATTTCATGTTTTTTACGCTTTTTTCGATTCTTGTTCGCTTGTTTGCGGGCAAAATATCAGACCGTCACGGTCGTATCCCGGTTACTATAGCAGGATGTTTGATCCTGGTTGTAGCCATGCTTGTAACAGGATATGCCGACTCTGTTTTCCTATTTCTGGCGGGGGCGGCGTTTTTTGGGATGGCAATGGGGATTCTGTCTCCGGTGCTTTCCGCGTGGACCGTTGATCTCAGCGGTGACCACAATCGCGGGCGCGCTATTGCCACGATGTATATCTGCCTGGAAGCAGGTATTGGTTTCGGGGCTTTTCTTTCAGCAGCGTTATTTTCAAATCAGAGAGCAAATTTGCCGGTTGTTTTCTTTTGCATGGCGGGCTTTGCCATTGCTGCCCTGACCTATACATTGGCAATATACCAGTATAAAAAGCGCAGGGCCCGTGTTATTTGAAGATAGTTACCAGACCATTTCGAAACCTGCCGAAGGCCTCTTTAAAGAAAAGGGCAGCAAGTTTTTTGCCTTTGCCTTTCCTGTTTCAGATGATCCACAGGCCAAAGAGCAGCTTCTTCATCTTCGCGAATTGCATCCCAAGGCAGTACACCATTGCTATGCTTACAGATTGGGCTCCGACAGAATGAGTTATCGGATGAGTGATGACGGAGAGCCGTCGGGTACAGCCGGCCGACCCATTCTGAATACATTGTACTCCAGAAGTCTGACAAATCTATTGGTTGTGGTTGTCAGATATTTCGGCGGAACATTACTCGGCGTTCCTGGATTGATCAATGCCTATAAAACTGCAACGGAAGCAGCTTTGGCAGAAGCTGAGGTGGTTACGCGTTTTTTTTGCAGCATCTATGAAGTATCATTTCCTTATCTTCAAATGAATGAGGTAATGAAAATTGTGAAGGATCTGGATTTGGTGGTATCGGGGCAGAAGTATGATATGGAATGCAGGATAACAGTGGAGGTGCGTTTGTCGAAAGTTGAGCAATTTCATACCAGGGCCGAGAAGATAGCGGGTCTTGTCCTCAGTCATTCTCTTTCAACATCCGGATAAAGTCATCCTCATACTCTTTAATTGCGCTCAGAAGTTCCTTCAGTTCCTGTTCTTCGGCTGTCCCTTTTTTTGCGCCGAAAATTTCGTCGGCCCTTTCCGAGGCCTTTTCGTATTCACTTTCGTTTTTGATTTTCATTTTTCCTGTTGGCTTGGAGTCATAATTGACCCAACAAAGTTAAGAAAATAAAAAAACCGGCCTTTTACAGCCGGTCCTTTCATTTACGTTAAAAAGCAATTTAGCAGGTTAAAAAAATATCGACGGATATTAATACCCGGGATTCTGGGTTAAAGTTGGCTGACCATTTAGCTGGCTGTTCAGAATTTCGTCCTGAGGAAGCGGGTAATACAGGTTTTTCTGAGCAAAAGTTTTTCCAGCCATATATCCTCTTTTGTTGAAAGTACGTCCGGACGGTTCCTTTCCTGGAACTGCCTCTTCTGCTGCATATTTGTTCAGTACTTTCTCTGCGATTCCCCAGCGAACGAGGTCGAAGAAACGGTGACCTTCCATTGCAAATTCGAGTCTTTGCTCCATACGAACTGCATTTCTCGCAAAATCAGCTCCTTTTGAAGCAAAAGTACCGGCAGGATAAGGTTCTACCTTATAGGTTACTGTCGCGTCCTGAACAGAACCTGTTTTTGCGCGGTTGCGGATCTGGTTCACATATCCTTCTGCAGCCGCCAGGTTACCAAGCTCAACCTCGCATTCAGCCAGCCAGAGCAGAACGTGTGACAGTTTGATCATACGGAAATTGTTGTTGACATTCCTCTTGCTGGTTGAGTGGGTGGTGCTGTTTTCCTCTGCCAGATAATACATCCATTTTTTGCCGGTAAACGGACCTGCATACGCCTGATCGCGAATCCAGGATGAACCAGGCATTGGACCCCAGTCAAGGAAGTTTACACCGCGACGGCCCACTGTCCAATCAAGGCGCGGATCGACGGGGATGGTTTTGTCAAGCGTGAACGCAGCAGAGCTAACGATGCCCTGATCATTCGGTAGATCAACTTTGTTATAAGTATCCAGAGAACCGTCTGCCGCCGTACCAATCATTGGTAGACCATTTTCTGTTTTGAATGCATTTACCAGATTATGTGAAGGTTGATAAAACCCGCAGCATCCGCGTCCCGGGGCATTTGCCGAATATGGCCAGTTCAGATTGTCCCCGGCATTCCCGTTGTTCCCGTTAGTTCCGTCATTGACGGAGAACTGCACTTCGAAAATCGACTCACTATTGTTGTTTCCAGTTGTACGGTAATTGTCGTGGTAGTTAGCAACCAGTTTTTTGCCTGAGTTGGTCAGGACATCGTCCAACAATGTTTTAGCTTCCGCCCATTTTTTCTCGAACAAATAGCATTTTGCGAGAAAAGATTTAGCCGCCCATTTGGTCGCGCGCCCTTTCTGCGCCTGCGTGGCAGGAAGATTGTCTGCTGCAAATTTGAAATCGGCTTCTATTTTAGGCCAGATATCTTCCGTATTTGGGACTTTTGTAGAATTAGGATCGGAACGAACATAGATGTTCTCGTCGATGTAAGGAATCTTGTTCCACATTTTCTTGGCTTCGAAGTGGTAGAAGCCTCTCAGATAGCGGGCTTCTGCAATCACCTGCGTTTTTTCAGCGTCTGTCATATCTTTAACAAGTTCGCCGTTAACGATTTGGATTACCTCGTTACATCTTGCAACGCCATCATATTGGTGCCACCATTTTCCAAGAAAATAGGTGTTATCCGAAAGCCAGTTGTATTGTTCGATAAATGATTGCTCAGGCTGGTCACCTGCGTCAGTTCCCTTCACTGCGTCATCGCTGGCAATCCCCCCGAAAACGTAGTTGGATACCGTCGACTGGCGACCTGTGTTGCCTGAGCCAACGCCATCAACAAGCGAATAAGCGCCTATCAGCAAGGCATTTACGCCATTTTTGTTGCTTAGTTGTTCCAGAGAAGCACGTCCTTGGGGTTTCAGATCGAAAAAGCTGTCAGAGCAAGAAAAGCTCAGTCCAATTAAAACGATTATTAAGGTTATTTTTTTCATTTTTATTATATGAATTTCGTGAATATCAGAGGATTAGAAACCAAAACGCAAGCCGACAAGATAGGATTTGGAAACGGGGTAGGCACCTTCGTCAACGCCCATATGAATATCCTGGTTGTCGGTTCCTGACCTTCTTAGGTTGATATCCGGGTCAAGACCGGTGTACTTGGTGAATGTGAATAAGTTTTGACCCTGGATATACACCTGCGCTGAGTTGATCTTTATCCTTTTCAGCAATGAAGATGGTAAAGTGTAAGTCAGCTGAATGTTTTTGAACCTGAAATACGAGCCGTCTTCAAGAAAGTATGAAGATACCTGCTGGCTGGTCGCATCGCCAGAGTTAAGTCTTGGTAACTTCGCAACGTCTCCTGATTTTTTCCAGGAATTGTAGAGCATGTCCTTCGACCTGTTCCCCTGGAACACGTTGAAATCTGTCCAGTATCTGGTATAGTTGAAGATCTGGTTGCCGTAAACACCTTGTCCGAACAAAGTAAGATCGAACGCTTTATAACCAATGTTAAGGTTTACACCGTAATTAAATTTAGGGTGTGGGTTTCCAATGATCGTTCTGTCCGCAGCAGTAATAACCCCGTCACCATTTACATCCCGGAATTTGAATACACCCTCACGTGTATACGATCCGAACTTTGGTGCTGCATCCGCTTCTGCCTGATCTTTGATCACACCGTCGACAAAGTAGCCGTAATAGCTCGCGATAGGATAGCCTGCTTTTGTAGCAGACATCGCCGGAAGCCGTGTCGTAAACCCGAAAATGGTCGAATTGGGGTCATTGTTCAGCCTTACTACATTGTTTTTATAATGACCGAAATTCACCCCGGCAGTATAATAGAAATCGCCTTTTTTGTCGCGGAAGTTAAGACCGATGTCAAAACCCTTGTTGGTTACTTCACCAATGTTTGTATAGGGTATTGTACCTGTGCCAGCTGTTCTTGGAATCGCGATCTGTGTCAGCATATCCGTTGTTTTACGGCTGTAAACATCCAATACCAGTTCCAGTTTGTTATTCAGCAACACGGCGTCGAGACCTACGTTGGTTGAAGTATTGGTTTCCCATTTACCGTTTGTATTACCAAACTGCACCAGGTCAAACCCGCCAACAATGGAAGTACCTGTACCATTGATATCGTAACCATTGTTTTGCGGGTCTGCTGCGTACAGCGTGTAAGCATTATAAACGTTAGGGATGAGTTGGTTACCAGTTTTACCCCAGCCGAAGCGGAGTTTCAGATCGTCTACAAACTTCTTGGCAGGCTTCATAAATTCCAGCTCCGTCATACGCAAACCCAGCGAGAATGCGGGGAAGACACCGTAGCGGTTGGCTTCCGAGAAGCGTGACGAACCATCGCGACGCAATGTAAAGTCGGCCAGGAAAAGGTCTTTGAAGCCATAGTTGATTTTACCGAACTGCGAGAACAATGCGCTTCGTGTAGCACCTGCGCCGGAGTTGGCCAAACCTGCCGCAGAACCTGCGTCCAGGTAGCGGTAGTCAAGATCATCAAAAGCAAAACCGCTCCTGCTGGCCTGGAAGCCGAAAGAATAGGTTTTAACTGCTTCCGTTCCCACCAGCACATTTAAGTTATGCGAACCGATGATTTTGGAATAGTTCAAGGTGTTGAACCAGGTGATCGAACGGTCCAGGTTGTTGATTACGTTCAGGCTGTTCGCGTTTCTTGCTTCCGCAGCTTCGATGTCTCTGTGGAAATATTCGGAGCGGTTCGATTGGTTATATTCCAAGCCGAAACTGGTACGGCCAACCAGGCCTGGTAAGATATCGATCTGAGCGAACATGTTACCAAACACGTGCGTACCTTTTGTAATGTTGTCTTTTTCACGGTACAAGCGGGCAAGCGGGTTTGGCGCATTTCCGAGGTTACTACCGCGGCTTCCCGCAAAACCATTATAATCGGATGTATTTGTTCCGCCTAATGCCTTGGGGCCGCCGGTAATGTCGAAAACAGGGATGATCGGGTGAACGCGGATCGCAAACATGATCGGGTTACTTTCGTCATTATTGGTGATACCTTGTCTTTCATCGTAAGAGAAGGTGATGTTTTCTCCCAAGGTTACTTTGCCTTTTGTGAATTCTGTATTGGCACGGACCGAATACCTTCTGTATTTGGTATACCTCAAAATACCGTCCTGCTTGAAATGGTTGGCAGAAATCGCATATTTAGCCGATTTTGAACCACCCGACGCGCCGATCTGATAGTTGGAAATCGGTGCAGGATCAAAGATCACATCCTGCCAGTCGGTCCCTTCCTTGTTTGCTTTGGTAATGTTGAATGCTGTTTTTCCAAGATTCGGATCAGCAATATCATTGGTATAAGTATAATTGGAAGGTAGCTCACCGTAGACGTTCGGATAGATATAGTCAGCGATTGTTTGCTCACCGTTCGGGCCAAATTTGTATTGAGCGGAGGGAGAAGTAACCGATGGGTTTTTCCCCGCTCCAAGATCTGATTGATACAGGTATTCGCCCAGTTCTTTGGTGTTCAAGAGATTAAGCATTTTGCCAGGCCTTTGTGTGCCCGTATAAAAATCAAAGGAAATGGCGGGTTCTCCGGGCTTGCCTTTTTTAGTAGTGATGATCACGACGCCGTTTGCTGCACGCGCACCATATATAGACGCAGCAGATGCATCTTTCAGCACCTGCATGGACTCGATGTCATTTGGATTGATCTGGTTCAGGGTTCCCTGGGTTGGGACGCCGTCGATGACATAGAGTGGGCTGTTGTTGTTAATCGACCCGAAACCACGGATCCGTACCATCGTTCCCCCGCCAGGTGAGTTGTCATTTCCCACGGTAACCCCTGCTGCACGTCCCTGGAGCATCTGGGTGACACTTGCGGATGGAACGGCTGTCAATTCTTTTGGACTTATTACGGTAACCGCACCGGTAATATCTTGCTTGCGTTGGGAAGCATAACCCGTTACTACCACTTCGGTAAGACTTTTCACATCGTCAGATAGGGTAATGTCAATCACAGATTTCGCACCGACTACGACTTCTTGCTTAATGTAACCGATTGAGGAAAAAACAAGCGCAGCGTCGGAACCCTTAGCTTCGATCGAATAGCGGCCCTCGGCGTCGGTCACTGTGCCGATGTTGGTGCCTTTTACCTGAACATTAACCCCGGGAATTCCCGCTCCATCGGCTGCGGATGAGACCTTTCCCGTTACCTGTTTTTCCTGAGCATAAGAGGCGCCACTACCCAGCACCACCCATAGCAATAGTGTTACGGAAGTCAAAAAGACTCGTAAATTTTGTTTCATAAAATAGGGAGTTAGAGAGTTAAAAATGTATTAGTAATTATCAATATAATGTCAAAAATACAAATTGGGACGATAATACCGTACAGAAAACAGCATTCTAAAAATATTTATTATAACTATACCAATGGTTACTTGTAGTCGATTCAAGTATATATCCTAATTTGGGAACGTTTGCACTAGCCTTATTTTCTTGTTTTTTTACAATAATTTATAAGGAATATTTTGTTGAAGAATCCGTGTAAAATTTATGCAACTCAACGCCTAACTTTGTGGTTATTCAAGGATATGCCACTTCATTTGAGCAGCTAATACGACTATATTTTGGAACACATTAATGATATTGAATTGACAGGAGCGGACCTGATAGAAGTTGAAGGGGCGCGTGAACACAATCTGAAAAATATTGATGTAAGCATACCAAGAAACAAACTGGTGGTTGTGACGGGTATCAGTGGAAGCGGGAAATCTTCTCTGGCTTTTGATACCATATATGCGGAAGGACAGCGACGCTACATGGAAAGTTTTTCTTCTTACGCCAGAGGCTTTATTGGTGAAATGGAGAGACCTGACGTAGATAAAATAAGTGGATTATCCCCGGTTATCAGCATCGAGCAGAAAACGACGTCGCGTAATCCCCGCTCTACGGTGGGTACAGTTACAGAAATCTATGACTTTCTCAGGCTTCTTTATGCGCGGGCCGGGGAAGCTTATTCTTATGTAACCGGTAGGCGGATGATCAAGCAATCGCAGGATCAGATCGTCAATCAGATGCTGACCCAGTTTTTGGGACAAAAAATAGTTTTGCTCGCGCCGGTTGTTAAAGGACGAAAAGGACATTACCGCGAATTGTTCGTGCAGATAACGCGCATGGGTTATACGAAGGTACGGGTGGACGGTGATGTACAGGATATCACGGCCAAAATGCAGCTCGACCGGTATAAGGTCCACGATATAGAAATTGTGATTGACCGTGTTGTTCCCAAAAAAGAAGAGGAAGATCCGCAATCAAGATACAGGCTCAGCCAGTCTGTGGCAACGGCTACCAAGCAGGGAAAAGGGGCTTTGATGGTATTGGACGAGAAAGGAGAGACTTACTATTTTTCTCAAAATCTCATGGACCCCGAGTCGGGAATCAGTTACGACGATCCGGCGCCCAATGCATTTTCATTTAATTCACCTTATGGCTGGTGTCCTACCTGCCAGGGCCTTGGAATGATCGAAGAGATTACAGAGGAGTCCATTATTCCCGATAAGTCTCTGAGCATAAGCCGGGGAGGCATCGCACCCATGGGTGAATACCGGGAAGCCTGGATCTTTAAACAGCTGGAAGTACTGCTTAAAAAATTCAAAATTACCTTGCAGACTCCATTGGATAAATTTCCTGAGGATGCAATCAAATTGGTACTTTATGGAAGCGAGGATGCTGTTCCGGTACCTTCCAAAAAATATCCCGGGACAGAATGGGAGACGAAATTTGACGGGATCATTAATTTCCTGAAAAGGCAGCAGGAATCGGGCAATGAGAAAATCCAGGATTGGTTAAAGGATTTTATGGTTACCCAAACATGTCCGGAATGCCATGGGAAAAGGCTAAAAAAAGAATCGCTGCATTTTAAAATCGACGGAAAAGACATTTCTGAGCTGTCCGACAGCGACATACGTGTTTTTGCGGACTGGCTTGTTAACCTCGAGGACCGGCTGGAAGAAAAGCAGCGTATGATTGGTCATGAGGTCCTGAAAGAAATACGCAAGAGGGTCGGCTTTTTATTGGATGTAGGCCTTGATTATCTGACACTTAATCGCGCATTGAGGACTTTATCGGGAGGCGAAGCCCAAAGGATCAGGTTGGCTACGCAGATTGGTACGCAGCTGACCGGCGTGCTTTATATCATGGACGAGCCCAGCATTGGATTGCATCAGCGGGACAATGTGCGGTTGATCAATTCGCTGAGAAGCCTTCGTGATCTTGGTAATACGGTTTTAGTGGTGGAGCACGACAAGGATATGATGCTGGCTTCCGACTATATACTGGATATTGGTCCGGGTGCAGGCAGGCATGGCGGAAATGTGGTAGGGGCGGGCAAACCGGACGATTTCCTGAAAAACGGCTCTCTAACAGCAGAATACCTGAGCGGGCGTGAGAAGATTGAAGTGCCTAAGAAGCGAAGGAAGGGAAATGGCAACAGCATTACATTAAAAGGATGTACAGGACATAACCTGAAAAACGTGACGATGTCTTTTCCACTGGGTACCATGATCTGTGTTACCGGCGTGAGCGGCAGTGGCAAGTCGTCCCTGATCCATGAAACGCTGTTCCCGTTGTTGAACCATCATTTTTATAAATCGAGGCGTGAGCCGCTCCCGTATAAATCCATTGAAGGACTGGAACACATTGATAAAGTCATTGAAGTGGACCAGACTCCTATTGGTCGTACACCGCGCTCCAACCCGGCAACTTATACCAACCTGTTCACAGACATACGTACACTTTTCGCGGAGTTGCCCGAAGCCAAGATCCGGGGATATAAACCGGGGCGGTTTTCATTTAATGTGAAAGGTGGCCGCTGCGAAGATTGTGAAGGAGCAGGAATGAAGAAAATAGAAATGGATTTCCTGCCCGATGTGCATATCAATTGCGAAACCTGTAAAGGAAAGCGCTTCAACCGGGAAACATTGGAAGTGCGTTTTAAAGGGAAATCTATTGCAGATATCCTGGATATGACGGTTGAGACCGCGTTGGACTTTTTCGAAAACCAACCACGCCTTTTAAGGAAGGTCCAGACTTTGAATGATGTGGGATTAGGATATATTACGCTTGGACAGCACGCAACGACACTTTCGGGTGGTGAGGCCCAAAGAGTGAAGCTATCGGAGGAATTGTCCAAACGGGACACCGGAAAAACGCTCTACATTCTGGACGAACCTACCACCGGGCTTCATTTTCAGGATATCAGGCATTTGTTGAATGTTTTGAACAAATTGGTCGAAAAAGGGAATACCGTACTGATTATTGAGCATAATCTGGACGTGATCAAAGTCGCTGACCATATCATTGATGTTGGCCCTGAGGGCGGAGCAAAAGGCGGAAGAATTGTTGCCGAAGGAACCCCCGAAAAAGTCTCCAAGGCAAAGGGAAGCTTTACGGGACACTTTCTGCTCGAAGAATTGAAATAGAAATGGTCATAAAATGAATGCGTAATCCCCTGATTTAAAGGGAGTACGCATTTTTTATTTCACTTCAATCTTGCTCCAAAAAGGAAGCGAAACAGATTTGTCGGCATAAACCAGCCGTGCCTCATAAAATCCGGCCGCTATGTCACCGGGAAGGGTGTACATGCCGTAATAGACTTTCAGAGTGCCATCGGCATAAGAAGGATCGTATTTTGCTTCGGCTTTGAGTGTGACGGTCCCGTTTGTTGTTTTTAGCTGCAAATCAGGCAGCACTTTTGCCGGATCAAATATCTGCCCATAGGTGTAGATAGCAGGGAAAGGGTTAACAAACACAGTTCCTCCTTTTTGAAGCAAGATCCGGTTTGCATTCAGATAGAAGCGATCCGCGGTGGGGTAATCAAGTTGTCTTGTCCACATCTGCCCGATCGATTTTTCCTTTTCATTGCTGGAAATGGTGTGGACAACGCGATTGATCAAGGTATCATTTTGATAAACACCTATGGAATAAGAGCCACTTGGCAAACTGCCCGGAATAGTGGTGGACAGTCGTAGCGTCTCAGAGAAATCAGCATTGGCTGTTACCGGCGTGGTTAAAAAGTCACTTTCAAATTTGAGACGATACCTTGGTTTGGGTGTGAAACCATTCCCCGAAATTTCAACTTTCTGATTTGGAGGAACAGCCGACAAAAGAGGTATTCCGGAAATTCCATACACCACCATTTTCATCAAGCTGAGCTTTTTGTTTTGTGCCAGCGTCACAGTCTGGTTATTGTATTTAAACGTCACGCTGACATTCCCCGATTGCGCAAAAGGCAGCACATTATTGAAATACAAATTGGATTGCGAAACGCCGCCAAGGAGCTGCGTTCCTGTTTTTTCATCTTTCAAAATAGCCTGCGGCTCTTCATTCAAGCCAGGTGCGGACGGAATGGTGCCCATGCCAGATGTAATAATGAGAGGAACATTGAAATTTCCGTCGGGGTCGCAATGAAAATCTTCATCCGTGTACAACGTGGCTTTCAAGGGACCATTATGTTTGACAAATACCTGATAGTCTGCCAGCTTTTCTTTGGAAGTACTTACCTGAAAAAACAACGTCGACCGGCCGCGGTAGGTAAAATCAATCTCTTCCGATGATCTGGCGCTGTGGCCGGTGTTCAGAAAGGCGCCTGGATAAAATTTGAATTTGATGTTGATCTCATCCTTCACGTAGCTACTCGGGAGGGATACCAGGTAAGTATTCAGCACCGAATCAAAAACGATCTTTTCGGAGCCGGGTACTTCAATGTACTGGATAAAGTCTTTGTCAGTGAGGTCGGTGACGGTGATTTGTTCCTCTATGGGTTCGGGATTTTCATTCTTTTTCTTGCAGCCAACAAATGTCAGCAGCAGGGCGAGGCCTAGCAGCGCAGGTAGTTTCATGGCATTGAGCAGTAGTTAGGGAACTGAGTAGTTGATAATCAGTTGTTAATGCAAGAAAAATTACTTACGATTACATCCACTTACTCAAAAACTGATTGAAGCCTTCTTTGTATTGGTCACTGACTGGAATCGTAACACTCCCGATCTGTATGGTATTGCGTGTCACTGCACCGATTTTATCCAGGTTCACAATGAACGAACGGTGTACCCGCATAAATTTAGAAGGAGGCAATTTCTCTTCCAATGCTTTCAGGCTTGTCAGTGATAATACTGGTTTGGGGTCCGATTTGAGATGAACTTTTACATAATCCTTAAGTCCCTCCGTGTACAGAATGTCATCGTATGCAATCCTGACGAGCTGATATTCCACCTTAAGAAAAAGATATTCATCTTTGGTTTCGGGGGAAGTGGCCGATGAAGCCTTTTGCAGTAGTTCTGCATACGCCTGAGCTTTGGATGCCGCACGGAGGAACTCTTCGTAATTAAAGGGTTTTAGGAGATAGTCGATGGCATCTACACGAAAACCATCTAATGCGTATTGGTTAAATGCAGTTGTAAATACGATCCTTGGTGCCTTGTTTCCAGCTTTTTCCAGAACTCTTGCCAGTTCGATACCGGTTAGATCGGGCATTTGGATATCCAGGAAAATGACATCTATCTGCTTGTTGTTGATGGCTTGCAGGGCTTCAACGGCACTCGAATATCTGCCGGCAAGATTCAGGAAAGGGGTTTTTTCAATAAACGCGCAGACAAGGCCGAGAGCAAGTGGCTCGTCATCTACTGCAATGCATTCTAATGCAGTCATGCAGTTTCAAGTTCAAGGTGTACTTCAAATTCTTTCTCTTCCTTGTTTTCAGTCACTTCCAACTGATATTTCCCGGGATAAAGTAAGTCGAGGCGACGTTGGGTATTGGCGAGGCCAATCCCGTTGCTTTCGTCCAGAACAGCCCTTTTATCTTTAAATAAGGTGTTTTTTATTTCCACAAAGATCCTATGCCCTTCCTGGCGGATCTGAATATCGATCCTGCTGGGCTGTACGGCGCTGACCCCATGTTTGAATGCATTCTCGATAAAGGGCAGGAACAGCATTGGAGCAATCGACACGTCGTGAAGCGGATTGGGCGGATCCAGATGTACCGTTACTTTATCTGTCAGACGAAGTTGCATGAGCTGGATATAATCCTGGGCAAAAGCGATTTCCTGGCTTAACAATACAGTTCCGTGCTGGGTTTCGTAGAGAACATACCGCATCATGCGCGACAATTTGTGTAACGCTTCTCGAGACGCCTCGACGTCAATGACAGTTAAAGCATAAATGTTATTGAGTGTATTGAAAAAGAAATGAGGGTTGATCTGAGCTTTCAGGAAAGACAACTCGGAGTTGATTTTCTCCTTCTCCAGATTTTGGCGATACTGCTTGTCCATTTGCGCGGTTCTTACTGCCGCGATGCTGGTACTTAACCCGATGATCATTAAAGCGGTAAGCAATGCGAAATTGTCCAGCTTATCCTGATGTCTTTTTTCCCCATTTGCTTCCCGGGCCATTTTAAAAGCGCGGTCCATTTGCTCACCATGGTTAAGCATGATTTTAATCTGCTCCATAAAGAATGCAAGTGCTACTACCGTAACCACATTCAGCATGATAAACTTGAAGTAACGGTTTTTGGCCAGATAACGGGGAAACCAGATATAGTAGTTGAGATAAAACGCGGAAATCAGCAAGGATAGCAACACGACCTGTTTGATCCAAAAGGAAACAGGGAACACAATTTGCCAGCTCAATGGTTGCCACATCAGGAAAAGGGCTAGAAAGCTCCATCCCAGAAGATGCAAAAACAGCGGCGGGTATTTTCGAGCAGCACGCGTATCCATTTAGTAATTAGTTAGTTTGATCTTGCGTATGAGCGCAATATTCTAACTGCAATCTTACGCGGAAATTATCAAAACACCTACTTCAATCGATCAAAGTAATGCAAATGCCGACCGTTTCAGCCCGTCAGTCTATTAATGAAAAATGCAAGGCCGTCATCGTTACATTTAATCCAATTCTTTGCGGCAAAGGAAATGTAAATGCATTGAGGACAGGCGATTGGAGGTCAGTTTGCGGGACTTGATCGTGTGAAAGGGGACTTTGATCGGTAGATACCCCTTTTTCATCTATTCCCTTTTTATTACAATTTAATTGGTAGTTATTTTGACATTCGAATAGTACATCAATTTATAGCCCAAAAGATGAAACTCAGTTTACATTTAACATTACTGGCCTTTTTGTCAGCAAGCACATTAACAGCCTTCGCCCAGTTCCCAGGGGGCGGCGGTGGAGGTGGAGGAAGACCTGGCGGCGATTTCCAGCGCGGAGGCGACCGGCAACGTCAGACAGTTATACCAGGGACCGCAGAAGATACACCCAAAGGCAGTGGTAAGATTAAAGGTGTTTTGATTGACTCTGTCAGTAAAAAGCCCGTTGAGTTCGCGGCGCTTGCTCTTGTTGATATCAAAACCAATAACCCGATAGACGGAACAACCACCGATGAAAAGGGAGAGTTTACAATGACGAAAGTGGCCTCTGGGAATTTCAAAATCCTGATTTCGTTTATCGGATACAAAACAAGAACAATCAATGATGTTAAAATTGACCGCAGGACAGAGCTTGACCTGGGTTCGATTACATTGGCCCCCGATGTCGTTCAGTTGAAAGAAGTAGAAGTGGTGGGTATGGCCCAGCTTATAGAAGAAAAGGTTGACAGGCTGGTGTATAATGCCGAAAAAGACATTACCAGCAAGGGCGGCGATGCCTCAGATGTCATGAAAAAAGTGCCGATGCTGACTGTAGACCTGGATGGGAATGTTTCCTTGCGGGGCAGTTCCAATGTGCGCGTGCTGATCAACAACAAACCCTCGACCATTATTGCAACCAGCGTCGCAGATGCGTTGAGGCAAATTCCTGCCGATATGATTAAGTCGGTGGAAGTAATTACGTCTCCATCGGCTAAGTACGATGCGGAAGGTTCTGCTGGTATCATCAATATTGTAACTAAGAAAAGTACGATCCAGGGAGGTACTTTAAACATTGACTCTGGAATCGGCAACAGGGGGTCCAATCTGGGTTTACGTGGAAACTACCGGGTTGGAAAAATGGGTTTCAGTTTGGGTGGATTTGGACGGTTTGGATATAACATGCCAGGAAAGTCTGAAAACCTGCAGCTTGGTAAAACCGAAGACTTTTCAGTAAAACAAACCTCAGATTCGCATAACAAAAACGCATTTGGATCTTATAACCTGGGCTGGGATTATGAAATCGATCCGAAATCTTCCCTTTCAGCAAATGTTCGGTACGGCTTGCGTAACCAGCTTACCTCTCAGGGGCTGACTACCATCAACAGTAGGGCGGGTTCTTCCACTTCTTCTTTCCGCGATGTAGATACAAAAGATTTGTCCGGAACCTGGGATGTCAATGTCGATTACCTTAAAACGCTCAGCAAGCCTCAGCAGGAATTGAGCATTTCGACCCAATTCAGCCGTAACAACAGGACTAACAACTACATAGCCGACAATTACTCGTTGAGTAGCCTGGATGTGAGGGAGTTTTTGAGCAATCAGTCAAACGATAACAAGAGCCATAACCAGGAAAGCACTATTCAGCTGGATTATCAGACTCCGATTAAAGATAATCAACTGCTTGAAATGGGTGGTAAGGCCATTATGCGTCAGGTAGTCAGTGATTACTTCTATTACAAAGCCAATGCGCTGGATTCAACCAATAACCTTAATTATGATCAGAATGTAGCGGCGGGCTATTTATCATATACTTACAGCACAAAGAGCCGTTTCACAGTGAAGGTTGGATCCCGTTATGAATACACGACCATCAATGCAAACCAATTATCGAGAGAAGGTAATAAGGTGGACCTGAATATTCCTTCATACGGAAACCTGGTTCCAAGTATCAACATCTCACAAACTTTTGGAAAAGGGCAAACCATCAAGCTGGGATATAACCGGAGATTACAGCGTCCTGGTATCCAGTACCTGAATCCGAACGTGAACGCTTCAAACCCTCAAAATATATCTTTCGGTAACCCAAATCTTAAACCGGAACTTACCGATCAGGTCGAATTGGGGACCAGTTTCTTCAAAGGGACCGTTTATGTTAATGTCTCGACTTTCGCCAGGTTTACAAACGGATCTATCGAGAGTATCAGGACTGTCAGCCCAACAGGCGTGATATCTACAACTTTTGGGAACATTGGTAAGAAGGACAATTATGGTGTGAATGTTTTTGGAAACATCACACTCTTTAAAAGATGGCAGCTCGGCGGTGGTTTGGACGCCTATTACGTGTCCTTGTCAAACAACAATGCAGACCCGACTTTGCATTACAGCAATAACGGTGTCGTGGTCAGTGGCCGTATCAGGACTGGTCTTACCATTAAGAACGGCTGGGGCTTCCAGGGAGGCGGTTTCCTGAGAGGAAGGGATGTTCAATTGCAAGGATATCAGACAGGTTTCAGAATGTATGATTTTGGCGTCAAAAAAGATTTCAAAAACAAAAGAGGAAGCATCGGATTTGGTATGGAGAACTTCTTTCAACCGGCATTCAAACAAAAAACTGTTTTGGAATCGTACAGCTTTACACAGAACAACACCAACCACTTGTACAACCGGGGTTTCAGGCTGAATTTTTCTTACCGCCTGGGTAAAATGACTTTTGTAGAGCAAAAAACACGCAGAAAGAAATCTGTTAATAACGACGATCAGAAAGGCGACAGCGGTGGCGGTATGGATGCCGCTGGTAATGGCGGTGGCGCAACAACTCCGGCGGTGACCGTCCCTGCAATCAGACAGCAAGGTGCCGGAAGCGGTGTAAGGCCTGGCGGAATGAAGCCTGCCGGAGCTGACAGTACGGCGAGGCCTGCCGGACAAGGCGGAATGCCGATGCGCTCCGGTATGAGACCGGATTCGGCCCAGTTCAGAAACGGTGGTATGAGACCAGATTCTATGCGTCGTGACTCGACTATGCGCCCAAACTCAACCATGCGACCTGATTCAACAACGAAACCAGACAGCACAGCTAAGCCAGCGATTCCAGCACTTCCAATGAAACAGGATTCAATTGCTGTTCCGGCGAAGCCAGCCACTCCGGCTGATTCGTTACCTAAAAAGAATTAGTCTTCAAGCATACAAAAGCGAAAGCCCCGAATGAATCTTTGATTCGGGGCTTTCGCTTTATAAACTTAAAATGTCAATGGCTGCCTTGTTGTCTGATGTCCGCCAGAATCCTGTCGGCGCCGGCTTCGAGCAGCTCATCAGCTAGCGCAATACCAAGCTCTTCCGGAAATGCATGTGACCCGCTCTGTGTTTTTCGGATAAGTTCACTGCCATCCAGCGCAACAATGCCTCCCGAAATATCAATGGTATCTTTGTGCAGCGTAGCCATTGCGAATACGGGAATGCTGCAGCCACCCTGCAACCGTTTCAAAAATGCCCGTTCTGTCAGCAGGCAAGTTTCGGTGTGTTCGTGGTTGAGCAGTTTTCTGAGGGTATCTTTTTTGTCGTTCGACAGAGAAACAGCGCATTCGATCGCGACGCTGCCCTGGCCCACCGCTGGCGTAAATTCATCTAGAAGGAGATGCTCAGCAATTTTATCGTCATACTCCATACGATGTACACCCGCATATGCGAGCAGGAGCGCGTCGCATTGTCCTTCTTCCAATTTTCTGAGACGTGTTTGCAGGTTACCTCTCATATCCACTGTTTTGATATGGGGATAAAAATGCTTCAAAATAGCAATCCTGCGGGTCGATGAAGTTCCAACGACAAAAGTTTCACCGCTTTTGACCGATAAGCCGGTGTGATGGCTTACCAATACATCATTGGCTTTCTCACGTTCAGTGAAGGCTACCAACTCAAAGGCATCGTCCAGCTGCGATTGCAAATCTTTTGCGCTATGAACAGCGATATCAATGTTTCCGCCTTTGAGCTGCTCTTCCAGCTCTTCAGTAAAAACACCTTTGCTGCCGATCTTGGATAACGACCTGTCGAGAATCTTATCGCCCTTCGTTTCAATGGTAACGATTTCAGTTTCTACGCCGCCTTTCTGAAGCAACTGCTCCACATAATATGCTTGCCAAAGAGCGAGTTTGCTACCGCGTGTCCCGATTTTTATATGCATGGTTATTTATTTTCTGTGATCAAACGCCAACTGTATCCCCTTCATCCGTAACAATCTTGTCCTCAATGTAACTCACAATCAGAGAAGCAATGTCGATTCCACTGACCTCTTCTATACCCCGTAAGCCTGGAGACGAATTGACCTCCATCACCAACGGTCCTCTTTCGGATTGTAACATATCCACACCAGCGATTTTGACGCCGAGCGCTTTGGCGGCAGCAATGGCCGTGTGTTCTTCCTCTGGAGAAAGTTCGATCATACGGCCTTCGCCCCCACGATGCAGATTGGACCGGAAATCCCCTTCTGCCCCCTGCCGTTTCATGGCTGCAATTACCTTGTTGCCGATTACAAAAGCCCGGATATCAGCCCCCTTTGATTCGGCGATGTATTCTTGTATCAAAAAATTCGCCCTAAGACCGTAAAATGCTTCAATGGTTGATTTGGCAGCTTTGATCGTTTCCGCGAGAACAACGCCAACGCCCTGTGTGCCTTCCAATAATTTAATGATCACCGGCGGGCCGCCTACGAGGTGGATCAGTTCGTTGACTTGTGCAGGATTTTTGGCAAAAACTGTTTTGGGTATACCGACACCCGATTTAGCCAGCACCTGCATACTTCTCAATTTATCCCGGGACCGGAGGATTGCCTGTGACTTTACGGTGGTAAAAACCTTCATTAATTCAAGCTGGCGTACGACCGCGCAACCAAAAGCACTGACCGAAGTTCCGATGCGTGGGATTGCCGCGTCAATTTCAGGAATAGGTTTGCCTTTGTAGATAATGGCGGGTTTTCCGCCCTCAATCATGACAAAACATTTGACATGGTCGATAACCATTGCCTGATGCCCTTTTTGCTTGATTGCCTCCACCAATCGTCTCGTTGAATAAAGATCAGGATTGGTTGATAGTACGGCGATTTTCATAGAAGGTTGATAAAGATAATGGGAGGGTTTGCTTAATGGGTGTTTTTGGAACGGGATTGCTTTGATGCGGACAGGTTTTTCTGAGATACATCCACTAAAAACCTGTTTTTTAAAAGTTTGCGGCCTAATAGGATGGGATAGCTCATTTTCCGCCGGTTTGCAAGGGAAAATTCAGTCCGTATCTTTTTCCCGAACAATTTGATCCGGGTCTTGATCACATATCTTTTTTCTTCCTTGCCCGAAGAGTTTCTTACAACGGTTTCCTTGAAATCGGTTACGACATAAGATTGCTCCGGAGCCCCTTTCTTTTTATCCAGATAAAAATGAAGAAAGGTTTGTTCACCATCCTTCACAAGCCGTACCCTGGAGCAGTGAATTGCGGAAGTGGTTGCACCAGAATCGACGCGTACAGGCACATTGAACCAACCCAGCTCGGGCAAATCCACGATGTCGGTGGCCCCAATTACCTGCAAAGAATGTTTCATCTGCGCTGGAAAAAGTGGGCAAAAGTTAAGGACAAGTCAAGGAAAACCATTTTGGCCCGTACATTGCGCTCGATGTGATAGCTGGCGAGGTTGACTTCTTCCACCATTTTTTCGAGGGATTCAAAAGTAACTGTTTTGGAAAAGTTCTGTACAAAAGTAAGCTCTTCATCCGGCACCCGCAATAATTCGCCGGCACCGTGCGTCCAAACCAGCATGTCACGGAATAACCTCAATGAGTACTCCAGCACGCCTTTCTGTTTTTCTTTGCTCATGACGTCGTAGCTGTCAGCAAGTTTGACAAGATGAGACACATCATACTTGTAGCAGGAGCGCATCCATGCTGCAAACCAGCCAGAGCGGTCATCTTCCGTTTCCTGGACAAGTTTTAATGCTTCCGAAAGATTTCCATCACATAAATAGGTAACCTGATTCGCTGTACCGACTGATACACCCTGTTCATGAAGGAAAAGGCGAACGTCCTTATCTGAAAAAGCTGGAATGGTTACGCGCTGGGTCCTGGATATAATGGTGGTAAGTAATTTGTCGGACTGGTCACTTACTAACAAGAAGAGCGTTTTTTCCGGTGGTTCTTCTAATATTTTGAGGATAGCGTTGGACGAGGCGGCATTCATGATATCCGGTTTCCAGATTAACAGAATTTTATATTCGCCTTCGTACGATTTAACAGAAAGTTTTCGCAAAATGCCCCTCGCTTCTTCTACGGAAATATTTCCCTGCTTATTCTCGGCGTTGATATAATCCAGCCATTCCGGAAGTACCCGGTAGGGGCTTTCCAAGAGGAAAGAGCGCCAGAGCGGAAGGAAAGCTTCGCTCGTTTTTCCGTCTATTTTCTTAGAAGTAGCGATTGGGAAAATAGAGTGAAAATCCGGGTGGATCAGTTTACTCATTTTTGCGCAGGAAGCACAAACGCCGCAGGCATCTTCTTCATGTCGGCTTTCACAGTTGATGTAAGTTGCGAAAGCGAGTGCCAATGCAAGGCCCCCGCCACCTGCCGGATAATCAAAAAGCAATGCGTGGGCCAAATGGCTGTTTTGTACCGAGCGTCTCAGCGTAGCTTTGATACTTTCGAGTCCCGGAATATCTTTGAAAAGCACGATGTCTGATTTAATTTTTAGGCTTTTATCTGCGTGCAGGTGTTAGGGCCTGCGCTGGACTTGCGTTTGCTCAAAAAGATATCTGAAAATATTTTCGTCCTCCTCGTCAAAGATAACATTCCGACGGCTGACCGTATCCCTTGCTACCTCTAAAGCTTTTTGAAAGCGATATTCTGATATTCCTTCCGCAAGGCCTCCCCATGAAAATGAGGGAACATGTTTGTTTTGAAATCCTGCCCCAAATACATTGACGCTTACGCCAACAACCGTGCCTGTGTTGAACATAGTCGAAATCCCCGCTTTGGAATAATCACCCATCATTAGTCCGCAAAAGGTCAAACCAGTGCTTATCAAGGAATTGGAAACATAGCTATGCAATTTTACTTCTGTGTGATCATTTTTGAGATTGGAATTATTCGTATTTGCCCCAAGGTTACACCATTCCCCGATCACGGAATTTCCCAGATAACCATCATGACCTTTGTTACTATATCCCAAAATTACACAGTTACTCACTTCTCCGCCAATTTTACATAAGGGCCCGATGGTCGTATTGGGGCGGATTTTTGTTCCTTGAGCCAAGACGGAGTTCTCTCCGATTGCGAAAGGACCCTGAATCAATGAACCTTCTTGTATCAATGCATTACGTCCAATGTAAATCGGCCCATTTTCCGCATTTAATACAGAAGCTTTTATTACAGCTCCCTCTTCGATAAATATCTGTTGAGGATTGTAGCAATGGGTGAACGAATCGGTAATGGGTTGTGAAACAGTAGACGATGCAATCCTTTCAAAATCAGCTCTGATCTGCGGGCCGTTGAAGGTGAAAATGTCCCATGTATTTCGGATGAGTGTAAAAGGTTCGGCGTAGGTGCTTAACTCGTAGCCGGGTAAACCTTGGGTGGGTTCCCAAGATTTGCTTCTAACGGCGAGTACCTCATTGTTTTCAGAAACGAGTACCGAACCAATTTCCAGTTTTTGGATAGCTGATGCCAACATAGCATCCGGGCATAAACCGCCATTGATGAAGATGTTATCCTCAGTTATTTTAACCGGAAACTTCTTGCTGAGATAGTTTTCGGTTTGAAAAGAGATATCCTGTTTCAATGAATCGGCCCATTTCTGAGATATCGTTTTGATCCCGCATCTGATTTCTGCAACAGGCCTTGTATAAGTTAAGGGTAAAAGCTGAGCTCTGATTAGCGGGTCATCAAACAGAATGATAGCAGGCATATTATTGAAGTATGTGTTGCCAAAGTTCGGTCATTTTATTGGTCGGGACAAAAAAAGAAGCAGTCTCCGGCATATTTTGCCAGGAGACTGCTTTAAATTCTTTCTAGAAAACAGACCGGTAAAGACCGATAGCCGAAATGGACTAAGCTTCTTTGCTTCCGTAGCGTTTTCTGAACTTGTCGACACGTCCAGCTGTATCTACCAGTACATTTTTACCTGTGTAAAATGGGTGTGACTGAGAAGAAACCTCAACTTTGTAGACCGGGTAAGTTTTGCCGTCTTCCCAGGTGATATTTTCGCTAGTCTCTATAGTAGAACGTGTAATGAATTTGAAATCACTTGATAGATCCCAGAAAACCACTTCTCTGTATTTGGGATGAATATCTTTTTTCATTGGTATATGATATTATGTGTTCGATACAATTCTCAAAAAGGATTGCAAAAGTAAAAATTCTTCTTTTGTAAACCAAGAATTGGATCACTATCTTTTTTAATATTAATAGGATACGTTCAAACGGCCTATACTTCACTGAGCTGTTGCTTAAGAACTTCGATACCCCTTTTTGCTTCCTTGTCAAAATCTGTATAAACAAAGCATTCAATGGAAAGCCCGCCTTTGTATTTGATTTTTTTAAGGGCGGCAAGATATGCCCTGAAGTCATCCCCTTTGACCCCCGGGGGTGTCCTGCTTTCCTTTTCGGCAATGTGGCAATGCACAATGTGTTTACCATACTTTACAATTTCGGTTGCCGGCTCATCCTCTTTGAGCATGTGATAGATGTCACACAACAGCTTGACGTGGGTGCTTTTAACCGCATCTACAATTTCAACACCCTCCGCAAGGCTGTTTATGAAGTTGGTTTCTCCCCGGTTCAGCGGTTCTACTGCGATGGTGACGCCGTATTTTTCAGCCAATGGCGCCATTTTTCTAGTCAGGTCGATATGCTGGGCTTTTGCGACGGTTCTATCAAAGCCATCCGGGATGATCCTCGATGCCCCACTTCCAAATACAACATATTGGGACCCGCATTCTTTGGCCCTTTTCAGTACAAGGTCGGTGCGTTGTAAAATGGCTTCATGATTGGCGTCCGGACCTAACGTCTTCAAGCTACCGGGCAGGAGTATCACATAGGATTTGATTGGGAAATTTTCGGATTTAAGTTGTTGAAGATTTTTCTCGTACTGTTCGTCCCCATCGGCAGGAAGCAAAAAACCTGCAACAGACTCCTCTATATATGTGCATCCGGATTCTTTCAAAAAAGTGGCCTTGTTATAACCCGCATAAACACCAAGAGGGATCGTGTATTGCGGCTTGTGCTCGTGGAGGCCGTAGGCGTTTGACAATGAGGAGCCGACTGCTAGCCCGGCGAAAAGTCCGGACGTTCTTTTCAGGAAGGCCCTTCGTGTTGACTGATCTAAGTTTGTATTCATGCTGAACAATGATTGATTCAAGAAGTGATTAATTTTTTCAAGAAAATGGGGGCGAAAAAAAATAAAGTTTACAAATTTATTTTCTGCATGGATTAAATTTTTTGTGCAAATAGTTGATTTTCAATAGCCATTGGAACGATTTTTTAGACAAAAACAGCATGTAGAAGAGAAAAAGTGAACAAATTTTGAAACGAAAAAAAATCTAAATTTTTTTGTAGAAACTCTTCAGTCGTCGGTTTGCCCTAAATAACTAGCTATAAGAATCTTAACAATTTCATAACCTATGCTGCCCTTACAAAATCAAATTTGCGCTATTAATACTGATTGTGATTCCGATAATTTTAATGTTATTTCAAGAGATTTTTAAATGATACCCCCACGAAAATCTTAAGTATCAACATCATTAACTCTCTAATAAACAAGATATTATGTCAATGTACGTAATAAAGCGTGATGGTCGCCGCGAATCTGTGAAATTCGACAAAGTGACAGCACGTATAGAAAAGCTCAGCTATGGCCTGGATACAAACTATATTCAACCTATAGAAGTCGCCAAAAAAGTTGTGTCAGGTATATATGACGGTGTCACTACGGCCGAGCTCGATAACCTGGCAGCTGAAACGGCTGCTTCTATGACCACCAAGCACCCCGATTATGCGATCCTGGCTGCACGGGTTGCCATTTCAAACTTGCATAAAAACACGCTAAAGTCCTTTTCAGCAACGATGAAGCGGTTGTATACCTATATAGATTCCAAAACTGGTGAAAATGCTTCATTGATATCAAAAGAAGTATATGAGGTGATACGTCAGAATGCTTCTCTTTTTGACTCTACTATCATTTATGATCGGGATTATGCGTATGACTATTTTGGCTATAAAACACTCGAAAAATCGTATTTACTGAAAGTTGACGGAAAAATCGTGGAGCGTCCGCAGCATATGCTGATGCGTGTAGCTGTGGGTATCCATCAGGACGATGTTCAGGCAGCGATAGAAACGTACCATTTGCTGTCCGAAAAGTGGTTTACTCATGCAACACCCACTCTGTTTAATGCAGGAACACCCAAGCCCCAGATGTCGTCCTGCTTCCTGTTAACGATGAAAGAAGACAGTATCAGCGGTATATATGACACACTTAAAAACTGTGCGCTTATATCGCAGTCTGCCGGCGGAATTGGATTGAGCATTCACGATGTGCGTGCAACAGGTTCTTACATTAAAGGAACAAATGGGCAATCGAATGGTATCGTCCCAATGCTTCGTGTATTTAATGATACTGCGCGGTACGTGGATCAGGGCGGTGGCAAACGCAAGGGTTCATTTGCTATATATATGGAACCCTGGCACGCGGACATATTTGACTTCCTGGATCTGAAAAAGAACCATGGCAAAGAGGAGCAGCGGGCACGCGACCTTTTTTACGCGCTATGGATTCCGGATTTATTTATGAAACGGGTGGAAGCCAATGATACGTGGTCGCTATTTTGTCCACACGAATGCCCCGGGCTTTCGGACACGCACAGCGAGGCTTTTGAAAAACTATATGAGCAGTATGAGCTGGAAGGCAAGGCGCGGAAAACGATTAAAGCCCAGGATCTTTGGTTTGCCATTATGGAGTCTCAGATTGAGACTGGAACCCCATATATGCTTTATAAGGATCATGCGAACAGCAAATCAAACCAACAAAATTTGGGTACGATCAAATCGTCGAATCTGTGTACTGAAATCATCGAATATACGGCTTCCGACGAAGTAGCAGTCTGTAATCTAGCCTCTATTGCATTACCAAAGTTCGTAGAACAAGGTGCCGACGGCTTCATGCGTTTCGACCATAAGAGATTGTATGAGATTACAAAAGTGATCACCCGGAATTTGAATAAAATTATTGATCTGAATTATTACCCGATTCCTGAAGCTGAAAAAAGTAACAAAAGGCATAGGCCAATCGGAATTGGGGTTCAGGGATTAGCGGATGCATTTTGCATGATGCGCATGCCTTTTGATTCCGATGAAGCGCGTCAATTAAACAAAGATGTGTTTGAGACTATTTATTTCGGTGCAATGGAAGCTTCGATGGAGCTGGCCAGACAGCATGGCCCGTATGAAAGCTGGGCGGGAAGTCCCATATCAAAGGGTGTATTCCAATTTGATATGTGGGGGGTTGTGCCGGAGAGTGGTAATTGGGATTGGGAAAAACTTAGAAAGGAGGTAGTAAAGTTTGGAGTACGTAATTCGTTGTTGCTAGCTCCGATGCCAACAGCTTCTACAAGCCAGATTTTAGGCAATAATGAATGCTTCGAACCATTCACTTCAAATATTTACGTGAGAAGGGTTCTTTCAGGTGAATTTGTGGTGGTTAATAAGTATTTGCTTAAAGACCTTGTACGATTGGGTTTGTGGAATGAAGAAATGAAAAATAATCTCGTGAGGGCCAGTGGTTCCGTACAACCCATCCCCAATATTCCGCAGAATATTAAGGATCTATACAAAACGGCCTGGGAGATTAAGCAGCGCAGTTTACTGGATATGTCTGCTGACCGTGGAGCATACATTTGCCAATCTCAGTCCCTTAATATATTTATGGAAGAGGCGAATTTCGGTAAGTTAACTTCGATGCATTTCTACGCTTGGAAAAAAGGGCTTAAAACAGGTATGTACTATCTCCGTACCCGCGCTGCTTCGGATCCTGTCCAATTCACTGTCAGCAAACAAGCAGAAGTTCAGCTGGAACCTGCGATAGCCGTTGTGGCTGAAAGAGCGCTTGACTACGCGCAATATGCTGAGGATCACGCTAAACCAGTTGTTAAGAGAGATAATCGTTCAGATATGCAGTGCTCACTGGATGATCCTGAGAGTTGCGAGGCTTGCGGGAGCTGATTTTTGTGGATAATTTGAAACTGTATGGCGCGTACTTGGTATGCGCCATTTTTTGTTAATTTTTTTTAAAATTTTACTTTTTGTAAATCAGTCAGTTGCATACTTTTTGG
>NZ_JBXHAR010000005.1:0-620449 GCF_056895195.1 Dyadobacter sp. HNCC25DJ185 | reverse complement strand
GTCGCAAACGTATGCCTGGCAACGTGTGAAGTGAGAACTTTGTCAATCCCACAGATCACAGCAATCTCTTTTAGATAGTCATTCATCTTTTGATTACTCGGCACAGGCAGCACAATGCCACGAGATTCACATAGCGGATGATCTTTATATCTGTCAACAATTTGAAGCGCTTCGGGCAGCAGCGGAATATGCGACTTCACATTCGTTTTAGTCCGCTGGCTGAAAATCCATTGCTCGCCGTCAATTCCTCGCGCTATCTGACTTTTTTCGAGCTTCTGTACGTCGGAATAGGCCAGGCCGGTGAAACAACAAAAGAGAAAAGTGTCGCGAACCTGCGCGAGACGATTACTGGCAAATTCTTTACTGGCCATTAAGTCCAGCTCAGCTCTCGTAAGGATAGCTTTGTCAACTTTCTTGAATTTGCCTTTGAAATTCAAATACGGATCAAGGTTCATCCACCCATTACCCAGGCAAATGTTTACTATCTTACGAAACATTTTCATGTGCTTTACCACCGCATTGTTACCCATCTTACGAACCGAGCGCAGATAAAACTCATAATCGGCGATGAAAGCGAAATCGATCCGGCTGATGTCACAATCGCTCGTATTGAAGTTGCCTTTCAGATGCTAGCGTGTGACGTTCGAGTACTTTGTAGCGGTTGAATGTGCCTATCGCATATTCTTGGCCAACCAGTGCTTTCATACGCTCGTTATGATCAGCGATCACTGCCATTAGAAAACGATGCTTCGGGCCGATGCCTAGAAATTTGTTTTTAATTATTTCTGCTGTTATCAAAGCATTGTCACGAACCAATGCATCTTGTGCATCTAACAATTGCTGTTCGAGGTTGCCGAGATAAACGTTCACCGACTTTACAGCCTCCTTCGCACCAGATACTCTGCCAGCGACCGCATTCCACCGACTAGGCTCGCATTCACGCCCGGTCGTAAATTCTGCTCTCTTACTTTCAACCGTAATGCGCAAGTAAATCGGCACCGGGCCTTTTTGATCGTTTTTCGGCTTCTTCAAATAGAAAAGCAGACTGATCTTTGTTTTCATACCCTTTTTTCAGGTTAAAAAGTTGAACAAAAGTAGTCTTGCAAGCCTAATCAGCACAAGATGTTTACGTCGTAAACATCTTCACATACAATTAGTTACAGCGATTCTGGTGAGTCAATTTTGCAGATCCTTGAACTCACCGAATTACTCACCAAAAATTTGTGGAAAATTGAATATTTTGGGGTAATCCGAAAAAGAAAAAAGCCTGCAATCGTTTGATTTGCAGGCTTTTGATGCTTTTTGTTATTTCTTCAAGTGATCCCGCTGGGATTCGAACCCAGGACCCATACATTAAAAGTGTATTGCTCTACCAGCTGAGCTACGGAATCATTTAACGTTACTGCTTTCGCTTAACGTGGTGCAAAAGTACAATTTTAATGAAATGAACCAAACTTCCGCAGCTGTATTTTTTATACCATGCGGGTCAACAGGTATTAAAACTACTGTAAATGAAAAATTTACGTTTCTAAAAAAATCCAATTTTTTTTTAAAACGTGCTCCATTTACAGAAAGATTTCCACGAAATTTTCCCCAAATGCCCTTGAAAGGCGAATATAGAGCCCTTAAATTCAGTTGGCAGCTGGCAATGATCAATCGCTTATCCAGGCAATTGCATCTCTATTTTTTTATATACCTCATAAACGTCGGAATCCCATTCAGATTTTTTTACTACTAGCCGGGTGTCATTGTTAAAATATGCAAGGACAGTTTGAAATTCGAAAGCGGAATTGACGCCTAAGGAATTTACCCACGAGTAGGTATTCCAACTTACCAACCCAATACCGTAATCAAATGCGATCAGCGCCAGGGCGTTGTCTTTAATCTTGATGATAGATAGAAAAGTTTCCCCTATACCAGCGCTCTTCGAAACAATGCTGATTTGTATTGAATTACAAGAATAACCTAAACCTGTGACATGAAGAATTACCTTGAAGTGATCATCATTTCAACCCGTCTGTTTTTTGCCCTGTTGGCATCCGAATCATTGGGAACCCTGGGCTTCGTTCCTCCAAATCCTTCCACGGTTACCCTGCGTTGAGCAATACCTTTGCTTAACATATAGTTTTTCACCTTTATCGCGCGCAATTTGGATAGCTGTTTATTTTTATCCGGATCTCCTACGTCGTCGGTATGCCCGCTTATCATGATCGTCATGTCGGAATTGGCTGTCATCATCTCGATCCATTTGTTAATTTCAAGCCTGGCAGCCTGCTCGTTTATAAACTCGTCCTTACTTTGCACGAATTCAATATCGAGGATCGAAGCCTTGGCAGGTGCGGGTGACGGCTGTCGCACAGACAACTCAGGAAGCTTTGGAGCGTTGGGGACGACTACCTTTTCATCTCTGGCTGGCGTATTTTTCACTTTTCTGAAAATATTACAACCTGCCAGATCAGCATTATGAAACTGTGCCACCGCCCTGATCACCCGTTTCCCGACCAAATCGATTTCAAAAATCTCGTATCTGCCGGTAACGTAGGCGCGACTGATACCCAAAACGTCTCTTTGGATCAAAATGTCGCCGTAACTGAAGCCTTCGGCCAGCAGTCCTGTTTCTGGCAGACCATCTATCGCAAACATTTCGACGATCTTGGGCGTATGGCTGATATCGATTTTTACAATTTTGCCGGTATTGCTCGTCACCATGTACAGATATCCATTTTCGTCAAAGCAAAAGTTTCCAAATCCAAAATCATATTTGAAAAGAGGATTATTATGGAAGGAATTAGCCCGTTTTCCTATTGGGCTTTCGCTCCAGACAACGGAAACCTCGTCTGTCACGGGATCTATCTTGACGAGCTTGTCAGCTGGTTCGGTCATAAAATACAAATTCCCGGATCTGTCTGTACCACCCGACAGCCATACGCCAAAGCGATCATTGCCCACCGTCGGGACAGGAAGTTTCCAGCGTGTATAGGCTCCTTTGCCGGTAGCTGGATTGTAACCGTATACCGGCTCGGGCTGGCTCGATGAATTGGAGGTAACGGTGTAAAGTATATTATCAAAACCTTTTGCGAGTGCCACCGACGGAAACGGAATCACTTCACGATGTATTTTGATCAAGTTAGCCGAGGGCGATAGAGAGCTCATTTCCCTGATACTTTGCCCGTTACTATATGCGCCTGACCTGCTCCCTGTTTGCCTGTCTTTTTCAGGTTCGTCAATATAGCCTTTGATAATGCCGTATACTTTGTCGTCACATTCGCAATTCAGATAACTGAGATTTTTCTTCCTTCCTTCATAAAATTTCTCCCGGAAATAGGCCACAAATGCGTCTTGTTGTTCCCGGGATTTGATACGGTGAAATTTCGCAGTGATCCCCGGATCATTTTTCCTCTTGACTTCCGGGAAAAATTCACCAAGAATGGTTTTATTCCCCGGGTCTGAAAATCTGAAAAGATATAGTCCCTTGATCTTCTTTTTTGGCGTTTTGTCGGCGAATCCAAAATAGTAGAACATATTGGACTCCCGTCTAAATCCGGCTGAAAACGAGTCTGATATTCCCAACACCTTTGTCGAATCCTTCGGGTCGTAGGCAATCACCTTCGCATACAAGGTATCTGCGACCATCTGATGAAAATACAGCTGAAATTTGCTCGTCTGCGTGGTACCGTCCGCGAAAACATAGTGGAAATATCCCTGCCAAAGTCCGATGTAAGGGTTCTGCGCTAAGCTAAAAGTGCTGAAAAAGAGACCGATTGCCAGTACCAGGGTAGTTTTGCTTTTCATACACATCACGGAAATTTTTCTTATATCAGCAATAAAGCCGACCTCATCATTTAAGCTTCAATTAAAATTGTTCCGCCCGGTTGGATTCGATGGAATGGATAGAAGGATCTGCAATAAGGCTTCCTGCAAGTTTATCAATCATTTGCAATAAACCCTTCCAGACGCACTCCCGATGCAACTCTGTTTTCAGTGAATGGCGAGTCCGGCAGTGTAAATACCCCCAGGCGAAACTTTGATGATGCTGACCTAGTCGATACCGAACGCGTAAATGTCAATGGAATTGGAGCTGCCTACAGGCTTACCTGCGAAGAAGTATTCCCCTTTTTCCAGCTTCGCCGATGGTACAACCTTATATGTGGCATTCCCAAATGAAAGAATCGTACACGCGATTGTATTGTTCCCTGTTTTTGCGCCAGTTATCTTTCCATCCAGCGTGACGGCAATACGTTTGTTCTTTTGGGGCTTTGATTTATAGAGAACAAATTCGGGTGCCGGTCCGCCGGTATTCACCAGAAACAGCAAACTATCTCCTTGTACCATGCGATACGAAGCCTTCATCCCCTCTATTTCATACTGCGCTTTTGTTCCCAGTGGCGAGGCTTTAAAAGCCATATTCGCCAACCCCTTTTCCAAAGGCTCCGCCTTCCCGGTGGCACTCTTGAATGCAAAAAGCTGATTAACTACATCAATGCGCGGCAATTTTCCGGCACCAGGATGATCGGTGACACTTCCTCCGCCGACCGGTTTCTCACTTTTCGGATTTCCCTGCCTTTCCTGCATCGCCGCGATAATCTCGGTCGGAACTTTCTGGGCTGCCAGGTTAGAGAGCCCGGTAACCGTGACGTCGAATTGCGCATCGCTGGAATGAATGGCCGTCAAAATAATGGACTTGTCCAAACCCGCTTTGACCAGCGAGATTACTTTCTGATTCGTCAATACTTCTGACTTGGTCTGCGCGTTCGCAAACCGCACGGAATAAAATGCAATAATCAGAGTGGCGGCCAAATGAAGGCGCATTGACTTGGATAACGTTGATAAAAACATTTGTTGGTAGTGGATTATGCTGGATAAATCGGTCGTGAAGGGGTTGGGATTATTCAGGCGGAACTGCCACGGACTTCACACGATTTCCGACTGCTTAACCTTCACATTTCAAAAAAAGCGTATCAATGAACGCAATGGACCGGCAGGTCGCGAATCCGGTTATAATAGCCTTGAATCTGCCCAAATTCGCCTTTGAAGATATAAACGTCGCTTGCTACAATTTCTCCGAAACCTGTTTCGGACGCGGTTTTCCGGGCTTTTCCTTCGTATATTGACCAATAGAACATTCAATCTGTCACCTTTAACTCAACGTCATCAATGCTTGCAAGGCGTGCTCCCTGTGGATTCGTCGCCACGATATTGTACCTATTTCTGCTGACCAGTTTCTTCTGTCAGGCCCAGAATCCGGCGCAAGACAAGCCAGAGGGCCTCATGGTAAGGCTCAGACGGGACATCAAGTCTTATAACGAAGCGGTCGCCAACGGAGACTCGGCAGGAATAGCAGAAGCCTCCTACCTGATGGCAAAACGGCACATCAATCTGGGGAACTACGCCATTGCCGAGACCTGGCTTCAAAAAGCGCTTCGCATACGTAAAGACCAGCGCAATTTTGAAGACATTGGGAAGATCTACCTGAGATTGCAGGAGATCCAGTTTATTCTGGATAATCCACCGGCGGCGATACGGAATGCACAGTTAGCAATGATCCATTTCAGGAAAGCCGGCTCGTCCAAAGGCGTGATGAGTGCTCATGGCGCATTAGGAACAAGTCACTTACTCGCGTGGGAAAAGAGCACCGCTAACCAGCAGACCAGGTTCAAGTCTTCCTTGCATAAAGCCAAAGCAAATTTCAGAAAATCATTGGAACTGGCTCAGGTACTGCATTCTCCCCTGGATGAAGGACAGATGTACCGATACCTTGGCATTTGTTCGAGACACGAAAACAATATTGATGAAAGCCTGTCCTTTAAAATTACAGCATGGAAGTTAGACCAAAAACAAGGCCTGCTGACGAACAGTATAGAGTTAGCAATCGATATAGCAGACCAGTATCTTCGAAACAAGGATCCTGAAAGTGCCCATCCGTGGTTACTTGAAGCCCAGAAGTTGCTTGTAAACCCGGATGTCAAACCCACCCTGGGGGTGTCGCTGTTGCGTAGCCTGGCAGAATACCATCAACAAAAGAAGGAATGGAAACAAGCCCTTAACTACCGGATTAAACTCGAAGCAGCGAGGGAAAGTGCATTTGTCCGATACCGGAACGAAGCCGTCGAAGGGGTCCGCAGAAGCGAAGAAGTAAAACTTAAAGAAGTAGCCCTGGTTGGCAAACAGAAAGAAGTCGCTCTGCTGAAAAGCAATGCGGCTTTAAAAAATCGTATCCTTTACGCCGGCGCTTTACTTCTCATTATCTCTTCAATTGCCGCGCTCCTGTACGGTAAACTTTATAGGAAGCATAATAAGCTTTACTTAAAGTTCAGAACATTGAGCGAATACAACGAGAATCTGGTAAAAGAGCAGAGTCACCGGACAAAAAACGATCTTCAGCTCGTATCCAATCTCCTCAGCCTGCAATCGCATCAATCGCAAGACCCGGCTGCCGCCAAACTCCTCGAGGAAAGTCTGCTTCGGGTCGAATCAATTATTCTCATACACCGGCGGCTCTATCAGGATACGATGCCGATGTATGTCGATGTCAAATTGTATTTGGGGGATCTTATACGCAGTGTTCTCAAGGTTTACGACTTAACACGTGTTACGCTATCGATGGATGTCGAGCCCCTTTTCCTGCACGTAAAGAAAATGGCCCCTCTTGCATTAATTGTCAATGAGCTGATGACCAATAGTTGTAAATATGCTTTTATAAGCCCCGCCCCCACCCTGCATCTGAGCTGGTACGTTCTTTCGGATAAAGTTTACTTCCTTTTTGAAGACAACGGCCCCGGTTTCGATGTGGAAACCATTTTAAGTGGATTCGGATTAGAACTGATTGACATGCTTTCGGAGCAACTCGAAGGACAACATACATTCCGGTCTGATCGCAGCTGCCGTTTTGAACTCTCCTTTCCTGTGGATAAAAACCTTGTCCGACTTTTAAATCCAAATCAAACCGACCTGGCACTCCTATGAACCCAGACAAAAATATTCTCATTGTCGAAGACGACCTGCTCCTTGCTGCCGACATCAAGGCGAGCCTGAAACTGCACGGCTGGAAAATCGCCGGCGTTGCCAAGAACTATGCGTCGGCCATGAGCATCATGAAAAAGGGAAATGTTGATCTGGCTTTAATCGACATGAAGCTGGATGGTCCGGAAGATGGGATCATTACCGCGACGGAAATTTTGAAAATCAAATGGATCCCTATCATTTATATAACCGGGAACTCCCCTTACGAAGTGAAGCAACGCATGAGGGAGACCTATCCCTCGGCTTTCTTTCAAAAACCCTTGCGTATTCGAGAATTATCGGCGCAAATTGATCTGGCCCTCAATAACTACGAGGAAGGTCTGACTGGAAACCCGGAAAGGGCCGAACCAGGGCTTCTCGCATTCCCGACAAGAGACGGCTTGGTGAATATCAGGTCGTCCGAGATCATCTACATAAAGGCAGCGGCAAAAAGCGCAAATCTATTCCTGACCGATAATGAGCTCCAGCGTCACCACATAACGAATTCAGACTCCCTTCTTGTCTCGGTTAAGTTGGGACGGCTTTCCAGTCAACTACCTTCGTGCTTCTTTCAACTGGGGCGCTCAGAAACCGTTAACCTGAACCACGTTCAGAAAATATGGAAAGAAACACTGTATCTGACATCCCATGAATTGACCATACCCGACGGCCGACGCGAGTTACTCTTGAAGAGGTTCAATCTTGTCGAACGATAGTCTCCAGGAATTATGAATAGGTAAATGGAGAAGCCTGTTTTAGTTCCCAAATGCGGTTGCTTCCGCGTTGCGGTCCGGCCTCAGAAGCAATGCGATTCGGATCAATGCCTTAAAACTCCGTTGAAACCTCATATAAGGCTATATTTGCCGACATTGTACCTGTCCCTAATCTCCTTATCATGCCCAAAGCACCCATTGATGTCGTCGTCAAACCTGTCAGCAGATTCATCCGTCAGGAATATACCAGCGGAATTGTTCTCTTCATGAGCGTAGTAGCCGCGTTGATTTGGGCAAACTCCATGTATGCGGAATCTTATCACCGTGTATGGGAAACCAGTCTTTCAGTTGGTTTCGCAGGGAATGTTTTCGCCCATCCGCTGCATATCTGGATCAATGACGGGCTGATGGCGATCTTCTTTTTCGTGATCGGGCTTGAATTAAAGCGGGAATTTATGGCCGGGGAACTTTCCAGTGCAAAAAAAGCCGCCTTGCCAATGGTGGCTGCTCTAGGCGGGATGCTTGTACCTGCATTGATTTACTTTCTGCTCAATGCCGGACTCGCATCGGCCAGCGGTTGGGGTATTCCCATGGCCACCGACATTGCATTTGCGCTGGGTCTGCTGTCGCTTTCGGGTAAGAATGTTCCTGCTTCGGTAAAAGTGTTCCTCTCCGCCCTGGCGGTTGCAGACGACCTGGGCGCGGTGCTGGTGATCGCGTTCTTTTATACGGCCCATATTGAATTCAGTTATTTAATGATTGGGGCCGGGTTGCTGGTCGTGATATTAGCCGGAAACCTGCTCGGGATCAGGCATACGTTATTTTACCTTTTGCTGGCGGTAGCCGTTTGGGCCTGCTTTCTTTTTTCGGGTGTGCACGCTACCATAGCAGGCGTACTCGTCGCCTTCATGATTCCTGCCAGGACAAGGATCGATGAAAAAGAATATCTGGATCGTGTCAGCGCGAATTCAAAAGAATTTGAAGCGGCAATTCCGCTACACGGCCCACTGATGACGTCGGAGCAGCACCAGATTATAGAGGAAATCAAACGCATCAGCATCGACGCGCAGACACCGCTTCAAAAGATCGAATATGGCCTTCACCCATGGGTTGCTTTTGTGATCATGCCGGTATTTGCATTGGCCAATTCGGGCATGCATATTGGTGGCGACTTTTTTACAGCCTTAATCAACCCCGTCAGTGCCGGTGTGATGGTCGGGCTGGCTGTCGGGAAGCTGACGGGCGTGCTCGGTTTTACATGGCTGATGGTAAAGTCAGGCATCGCGGAGCTGCCCTACCAGGTTACCTGGAAGCACATTTTGGGTGTTGCGCTACTGGCTGGCGTAGGCTTTACCATGTCATTGTTTGTTACCAACCTGGCATTCCAAGATGCTCAACACATAGACGCAGCTAAGTATGGCATTTTGCTGGCTTCGCTCATTTCGGGCACTGCCGGGATTGTGTACCTGCGTTCAATTTCAAAAGGTTAATTTTGAAGCCTTTTACATTGTCTGTCATAATCCTTTCAGTCTACACAAATACTTCAAAACAGCTTCCTGTGCCGCTTTTGGTTAATAAGCAATCCTATTTTTATCCGGCAAATCCGGTCGCTTTTAGCAAAAACGGAAACCGGGTTCCGGCTGTTAACCTTATTTAACCTTAAAGAAAGGTTGGTTAACCGACTTATCGGTATTCTGGAAATACTTTCGCAGTAGGAAACCTTCTGCAATGAAAATCAGCTACCTGCCTCTGTTCGACTTACTATTCCTAACCCTTTCCATTTCCGCCTCGGCCCAAACAGCCCCCTGGAATTTGAAGGGCAAACTCACCGACACCTCCGGAGTCGCCGTTCCAAGTGCGTCTGTCCTCCTGCTCGATACCCAGGATTCCACACTGATCCAGTTCTCCAGCAGCGACGCCAAGGGTGAGTTCGCATTCCAGAACCTGAGTCTGCCGTCTTATCTGATCCGCGTCACGCATATCAACTATGTCGATTATGAGCAAATTGCAACCAAAGCTGACCTCGGGATAATCAGAATGAAGCCCAGGAGTAAAGACCTGAACGAGGTTGTCGTCAAAGGCGAAAAGGCGCCCGTCACCATGCGGCACGACACGGTCGAATTCAATGCCGATTCGTTCAAAACCCGTCCGAATGCTACCGTAGAGGAACTTCTAAAACGGTTGCCAGGCGTAGAAGTGGAAAGTGACGGTACCGTCAAGGCTCATGGAAAGGAGGTGCAGCGTATTCTGGTGGAAGGAAAGGAATTCTTTGGGACAGACCCTAAAATGGCCACCAGGAACCTTGCAGCCGAGGCCGTCAAAGCGGTCCAGTTATTCGACCGTAAATCCGAACAATCGCGCTTTTCGGGAGTGGACGACGGCACACGCGAGAAGACCATCAACCTGGAATTGAAAGAAGAATTCAAGAAAGGGCTCTTCGGGACCGCTTCCGGCGCAGTAGGCGACCAGGACCGCTATGCGGCCCGGCTTAACCTGAACCGCTTTACGAAAGATCAGCAATTCTCGCTGGTGGGCACTTTGAACAACATCAACCAGCAAGGGTTTACGATGAACGATTATTTCAATTTTTCATCAGTAAGCAGTTCTTCTGGCGGCAGCACCCAGCGGGGCGGCGCTGCATCGGCCGGTAGCAACGGAAGTGCCTCATCGGGACCCCAGCCGGTCAACCAGGGCGGTCAGACCTCCTCAGGCTTTGTTACCTCGGGCTCCGGCGGGTTGAATTTTTACCAGCAACTGAGCAAAAAGACCAAGGTCGATGGCAACTACCTGATCAACTCCGTTAACAGTTTGGTTGAGAAGGACTTGAACAAGGAAAACTACCTGCAATCCGGCAACTACAGCAGTTCGCAGAACAGCCATTCTACCAATAAGAACCAGAATCACCGCCTGAGCCTGAATGTCGAGCACCAGCTGGATTCGGTGAATACGATCCGATCGGTCAATACCGCATCCGTCACCGGCAGCGACTATTATATCAAGAGTCTCACCCAAACCTATACCACCAACCGCAATCTGCAAAACCAGGGCGACCGGACGAACAACTACCATGGGGACGCTTATTCGCTGAGCTCCAATCTCGCGTTCCGTCACCGCTTTGCGAAGAGAGGGCGCACCCTGACCACCAATCTGATCTTCGGCCTCAATAACGACAAGCGAAACGGGACTATCAACACATTAAACCAATATTACGACACCGACACGGCGGATACCACGCTTCAGAACGATGCTCAGAAAAATGGCAAACTGAACTACGGCATCACTGCCTTTTATATCGAGCCATTGACCAAGCGGACTTTTCTGGAAATGAATTACTCGTTCCAGGGAAACCTGAACAACACTGATCGTCGGGTTTACGATATCGACGGGGACGTTTCTACCCTCAATAGCCAGCTGACCAACCGATACGACAACCAGTACAACTATCATCAGGGGGGCGTGAACTATCGTTTTGTCGGAACCGTGATCAATATATCGACCGGCGTGAGTCTGCAGGACGCCAACCTGGTGGGAGAGTTTCCATTGACCGATTCGAAGATCCAGCGGCGGTACACCAACCTGCTGCCCAATGTGCGGATGATGTACAATCTGTCGAACAACCGGAATCTGAATTTTACCTACGGGACCAGCATCAACCAGCCCAGCCTCACCCAGCTGCAACCGATCATCGACAACACGGACCCGTTGAATATCAGTATGGGAAATCCCGATTTGAAGCCCGAATACAGCCATTCCTTTGCGCTGAACTACTTTTCCTTTAACACGACCAGGTACCGTAATTTCTTCGGGAACGCATTTCTGACTTACACTACAAACAAGATTTCGACTTCGCAGTCGGTGAGCGATCAGCTGGTAACGACTACGCAGTCCGTCAACGTGCCGAACAATATTCAGGGTAATACGTTTGTCGGTTTTGGTACACCCATTCAGCGGTTGAAGGGAATGCGGTTCAATGCGAACCTCGGCATGACCTATAACCGGGGCATCAGCATTACCAACGAAGTGCAAAACAGGACTAATACGCTGGTTTCCAATGTTGGTTCCCGTCTGGACTATCGGAACGATACCCATTTTGATTTCAACCTCGGAGCAAACCTTTCGCTGAACCAAACCAGGTATTCACTGCAATCGTCGATGAACCAGAACTACCTCACACAACGCTATACCGCAGATGCCAACTGGAATGTGACCAGTACCTGGTCGGTAGGCAGCTCCATTAACTACCAGGTATTGACCGGGCAGGATTACAACCAGAAAATTCCGATCTGGAATGCTTCGATCACAAAATACATGCTGAAAGGGAACGTGGGCGAGCTGAAACTCAGCGCCACGGACTTGCTCAACCGCAACGTGGTCGTGAACAGGTCGGCACAGGTCAACTACTACCAGGAAGAGCGCATCCGGTCGCTGGCCCGCTATTTCCTGCTGACCTTTACTTACTCACTGAAAAACAAGGCGGGCATGGGCGGGAATAACCGGCGAACAGGACCAGATGGTTTCGGTGGACCTATGATGATGAACCGCATGTAAAACGCAGCCGGTTTCAGGAAGTGATAAAATGGTAGCCAACCCCTTTGATGGTGACGATCTGGAGTTTGTCGTCGTTTTTCAGGTATTCCCGCAAGCGCGTAATGTACACATCCAGGTTACGGGAGTTAAAGAACGAGTCGTCGCCCCAGACCCTCATCAGGATATCCTTCCGGGCGATCGTTTTGTGCCGGTTCTCGCAGAGGATTTGGAGTAGCTCGTTTTCACGATTGGATAATTTGCGGTTGCTTTCATTCAGCGTAAGTTTGTATTTCTGAGGGTAGAATTCATATTTACCCAATGCGATCGCCCCGGAAACGCTCTGATCGGGTAAATGCTGGTTCATACGCAAAAGGTTCTGGATACGAACCAGCAGTTCTTCCATACTGAACGGCTTCCGCAGGTAATCGTTTCCTCCGACCTGAAAGCCGTGCACAACATCTTCTATCTGTGTTTTGGCGGTCAGAAACAGAATAGGAAGATGCGGATAGCGGAGGCGAATATCTCTGGCGATCGCAAACCCGTCCCGGTTGGGCAGCATCACGTCCAGCACGCAGAGATCCGGAACGAATTGTTCGAGCTCGGACATGACAGCCAGGCCGTCTGCGACCATGTGCACATGCAGCTGCCGACTTTCGAGGCTTTCCTTGACGATCCTGCCCAGAAAAGGCTCGTCTTCCACATATAATATCTTGGTTTTCATCTGTAAAAAATTAAATCAAAACAGCTGCCTCTCCCGATTTCGCTGGTAAGGGTAATGGTACCATTGTGAGCCCGCACGTCCTGACTAACGTAGCTCAAACCGAGGCCATGCCCCTTAACATTATGGATGTTCCCGGTGGGGACCCGGAAAAATTTTTCAAAAATCTGGCCTTGGTATGCGGGAGCGATCCCAATGCCATGATCGCGTACGCTAAGACGCAGCTCATTTCCCCGGCCTTCCAGTAAAATATGGATCATGGGCGGACCGTCGGTATACTTCATCGCGTTGTCGATCAGATTGTAAACCACATTCATAAAATGTACGCGGTCGGCGGAAAGCGTAAAATCCGAGCCTGATTTTTCAAATTCCACGCTGGCGTTGTTCAGTTCGAACTGAAATTTGAGGGAATGCAGGATTTCATCAATCAAAGATGAGACATCGATGCGCTCAAAATGGTACACCTGGCGTTGCTGATCGAACAACGCGGTACGCATTACCTTGTCAACCAGAAGGCTTAAACGGCTGAGTTCCATTTTGGATATTGTCAGGTATTCCTTCGTCCGGGCGGGATCCTTCAGGGCATCGAAGTTGGCCAGGGCCTCGATGGCCACCCCTACCGTCGAAATGGGGGTTTTCAATTCGTGGGACATATTGCTGATAAAGTCGTTTTTCAGTTCGGTCAAGCGTCGCTGCTGTTTTAAACTCCGAAATACGACAAGAAAGGCCACGGATGTGAGACCGAGCAAAAATAGAGAGAACAGGATCTGAGGGAGCAGGCGCCGAATCAAAATCCACTGGTAACCGATCAGATAGGCTGCGTAAAAATCGCGCGGAGGTAATCCAGCCTGGTACGAAGCGGTGTGCAGGCTGTCGGCCGACGAACGCACTGGCTCGGGCAAACGTACCAGGTAGGCATCCACGTCGATCCTGGAAGAGTCCAGTTCCAATCTGAAACGGTCCAGCAGTTCGTTCAACCGCAAGGAATCCCGAACCTCGCTGCGCGAAAGTTTTTCCCATAAGGCGGGCATAACCCTGGCCATAAGATACGAGCGGGGTGGTCTTGGAAAGTCGTTGAACTCACCATCCTCGTTCATAGGACGCAGCCGCGGCCGCAACATCACCGAATCCCTGCCCGGGTTATGGTCCCGTTCGCCAAACGCGTGACGCGGGGTATCAAACCTATGGCTGTCACGGCCGTTCGCTATTGAAGATAGAGGTTTGCCGGACGATCTCACCGAGTCTTCGAAGGGCCTGATAAACCGCCGCATGATCAGGCTGTCCTGTAAGGCATTGACTGACCGAAAAAGAGGCAGACCGGCTTCCACGGCCAGAATTCTCTTCTGCTCATGATACCCGTGCGTTAGCCACCAGCCCAGGAAAATGGTGAGAACAAGCAAACAACTGGCGATCAGACCGACCAGTATTTGGTTCGACGATAAGATTTTAGAGGACCGCATACATTCAAAGATACCTCCTTTCCAGGAGATGGGAACATGTATTAACCTTGATTAACCTTATTGTAAGGTTAGTTAACAGGCCAATCTTTTAGCTTTGCCAGGTTCACAAATCCGTTTGAGCCAATGAAAAAATTAGCTTTTATAATACTCAGCGCAGCGAGCTTTTCAGCGGTTGCGCAAAAAACCGAAGGCGTGCTTATATACCGGCAGAAGACCGATCTCAGCAGAAGAATGCAGAACATGGATCCAGCAATGAAGGCGCGTATGCCGGAAAGCATTACAAGTCAGTTTCAATTGGCATTTACGGCGCAAGAAGCCTTGTACGAGCCCGCTGCGGTGGTCGAAGGTGAAAGCGGCGGATTTCCGGGCGGACCCGGTGGGCCCGGGGGGCCGGGCGGACCGATGCCATTCGGCCGTTCCAACACGAAGGTCTACACGCAGCTCACCGAGCGGAAGCGGATAGAAGCGAGGGATGCTTTTGGCGACGAATACCGTGTTGCAGATACCCTCGTTAACCAGCGATGGAAACCGAGCAAGGAAACCAGAACCATTCAAGGCTTTGTTTGCCACAAGGCTTCTTTCACGGATACCATGCAGGTTTTCCAGCCCATGATGATGAGAGCGCCCGGCGCGCCGCCGGAAGACAACAGGAACGGCGGAAACCGGAACGGTTCACGTTCGGTAGTGGCGTGGTATAGTCCCGATATTCCCGTACCGATTGGTCCGGAGCGCTACGGCGGCTTGCCGGGGTTGATCCTGGAAGTAGAGATCAACGACGGAGAAACCGTGTACACTGTTTCGGAAATGCAATGGCGCAAACCCAAGTCCTCCGAATTGAAAGCACCCAAGAGCGGCAAGACCATCACCGAAGCGCAATATCAGGAGATCATGAAAAAGAAAATGGAGGAAATGATGAAAAACGGAAACTTTCGCCCCCGGCGCGACTAGTAACATGCATGCCAGATGCCCGCTTCGTACCCGACCCTTTGTCGTGACCTGCTGTCCGCGAGCCTGGCCGTCAGCAGCGACCGAAAGTGCCGGGCTGTAACTCCGGCATAAGCGAGCGAATGGCACACTCTAATTTCGGAAATTCGGTTACCTATATTGGAGAGGTTGCTTTGATCGGGAATGATTCACAAATCTTCAAACAAGCTGATTTTAAGGCTATTTTAAACAAGAAAAGCGCCCTGAGGCGCTTTTGGTGATCCGCTGAGGTCATACTTTTTGAAGTAACAAATTGTCTATCAATTATTTAAGCCCTAGCAAATTTTCTACTCACCTTGTCACTCACCAAATTGCAGGGATTGGCTTGCAATTATTTCAAAGATAGGCATAATGAAATTTGAAGCAACAAGTTGCTAACTCTATGTTTCAATTAGCAATTCGATTTGTAACCGAAATTTTCAAATGGGGGACGTCGCATGAGTCGATAATGCTCACAAAGGTCTGCATTCCTGGTAAAGGCAATTTGAAAAACTCAACGTCAGGAATCCATGTCATAATTCTATGCTCACGTTGATATGCGTAGCGCAGATCTTTGTGATGAACCGAAATTTCACCATTCAAAAGCTGCGAATCAAAATAAGTTGCTTGGCGGCTGGAATATTCCAGACCCAATTGTTTGAAAGAACCAAATAGCAGTGCAAAAAATCCACGAATGTCGTGAATTATCATTGCACACGGCCCGAATGCGAGCATGCGTTCATCAAAATCGATAATTTGGTAGTCCTGGTCCAGTTCAGGCCGATACAATGAGCACAAGAGCTTATGGTCTTCTGCTAGGAATTCGAAAACCTGCCCACTAACAATATCTAGCGTGATATCCCCTGTCGGTAACATTAACTTTCCAGATGTAATATTGTGAATGGCTAAATTTCCTTCCGCTGGATCCGTTCTTCCAATTTCATCTAATTGTTTTCTAAATGACCTTTGTGCAGAGAAAAACAAGTATTCCTCGTCAAACATACTTTTGATGTTCTTCTCGCTTCCGAATTTTATCATCAAGTGCACCATCTGATTTATTTTGATTGCCCAAATAATTCACCTATCATGCCAATTGTGGGAATCCTCAATATAGGAAAATTTATAAAAATCTCCCGCCAGCGACTTCGGAGCGTTTGGCCGGGCCAGATTAGATTGTGACACAATCTGACATCTGGCCGATTGTGGGTAAGAGGCAATCGATACTTTAAAAGCTGTGAATCTACTTGGCAAACGCACAAAGGAAAAGTGATAAGCTCGTTCAGGGAATGATGGATCTGAGATTCAATCTAAACTATGCAAAATGATGTATCTTGATTAAGTTGCACTTACAAAAACTTAAATAAGGTGTATAAATATATTGGCGCAAAAGGCTCAGTATTGCAGATCAGATTGATTCTGATAGTGATATGCATAATTTTCTGTTGGCTATTTGTCTCGGCTATCAGCGACAACAGTGACATATGGGTATTCATCTTTCTTATGTCATCCTTGTTATTGTGGATGTATTTAATCTTTGCATTCTCAGGTGTAAAGTACGACCATTCGAACATAGTGATTGTTAATGTTCGAGGTGAGATCCGGTATCGAAAAGAGAATTTGAAGACAATTAGACCAATCTTGCCATTTTTACCGTTGTATACAATTGTGTTCCAAGACGGAAAATTTTATCGTTTTAGCACAACCCCTGGAAGAATTATTGGCTTCACCGACGCAATAAAAGGAGCCGAACAGATAAGGTCGGAGCTCTTGTCTGTTAATCATTACTAACGGTTTGCAATAGGTTGATTCACCGTCAGACGATAACGTCATTATAAGGGGCTGATGGCAGGAAAGGTCTACCAATTTCCTGAGACACGGAATAGTCCCGCAAATTATCTTTTCGCCTTGCTATTTTCACCTTCTCTCTCGCGATCCCCTCTCACAAACCGGAGGGGTCGTGAGAGAGAAGGTGCAGCGCTAACCTTCGTGTCGAGAATCTTCGCATAAATCTGCGTCGTACGAATGTTAGTATGTCCAAGCATTTCGGAAACGCTTTCAATCGGAACACCATTTTGCAGCGTGACAGTCGTCGCAAACGTATGCCAAGCCACGTGTGAAGTGAGAACCTTGTTAATTCCGCAGATCACGGCAATCTCTTTCAGGTAGTCATTCATCTTCTGATTGCTCGGCACTGGCAATACGAGGCTGCGAGATTCACAAAGCGGATGGTCTCTGTATCGATCAATGATTTGAAGCGCCTCTGGTAGCATCGGAATATGCGATTTGACATTCGTTTTCGTCCGCTGACTGAAAATCCACTGTTCACCATCAATTCCTCTTGCTATCTGGCTTTTTTCGAGCTTCTGAACATCCGAATAATCCAGGCCGGTGAAACAACAAAAAAGAAAAGTGTCGCGAACCTGGGCGAGCCGATCACTAGCAAATTCTTTACCGGCCATTAAGTCCAACTCAGCTCTGGTAAGGATTGCTTTGTTAACCTTCTTAAACTTGCCTTTGAAGTTCAAATAAGGATCAAGGTTCATCCAGCCGTTGCCTAAGCAAATGTTGACGATCTTGCGGAACATCTTCATATGCTTCACAACCGCATTGTTGCCCATCTTCCGAACTGAGCGTAGGTAGAACTCATAATCGGCTATGAAAGCGAAATCGATGCGGCTGATATCAAATTCGGTCGTATTGAAATGCGCTTTCAAAAAAGCAATGGTATGGCGCTCCAAAACTCGATAGCGGTTGAGAGTTCCAATCGCATATTCCTGGCCGACCAATGCTTTCATAAGCTCGTTGTGATCAGCGATCACTGCCATTAGAAAACGCTGCTTCGGGCCAATGCCTAGAAATTTGTTTTTGATTGTTTCCGCTTTTATTAACCGTAATCCGAAAGTAAATCGGCACCGGCCCTTTTTGATAATTTTTCGGCTTCTTCAAATAGAAAAGCAGACTGATCATTGTTTTCATACCCTTTTTCAGGTTAAAAAGTTGAACAAAAGTAGTCTTGCAAGCCTAATCAGCACAAGATGTTTACGGCATAAACAGGTTGTTACACAATGAGTTGTAACGATTCTGGTGAGTAAAATTTGCAGATCTTTGAACTCACCAAAAATTTGTGGAAAATTGAATATTTTGGGGTAATCCGAAAAAGAAAAAAGCCTGCTAATCGTTTGATTAGCAGGCTTTTGATGCTTTTTGTTATTTCTTCAGGTGATCCCGCTGGGATTCGAACCCAGGACCCATACATTAAAAGTGTATTGCTCTACCAGCTGAGCTACGGAATCTTAACTTATCACTTGACTTGCTTTGAGATTTGCAATTTGTTGGATTAACCGGAGCCTTTTCCGTAATTGCGATGCAAAAGTAGAATTCTTAATAGTATAATGCAAGCTCTAAGTAAGAAATACCTGCTGCCTTGGATCGTGATGAGTATTGTTTTGGCTTATTCACCTGCTCTCTCAGCCAACAAGAAGGAATTAAAAATGGCTGATTCTCTGTTTGCTATGTCGAAGTACCCCGAAGCGTTACTGCTTTATAAAAAAAACTTCAGCAGACAGGAAAAAAATAGCCCGGGCCATCTGCTCAAACTGGCTTTTTTGTCCGAAAAGACTAACAATTACACGGACTGCCTCTTTTATCTCAGCAAACTTGCCCTCATAAACCCTTCAAGACGTTTGTTCGAAAAAATGGATAAGCTGGCTGGTGAGCAGAATTTAATTGGCTACGAATTCGACGATTATAATTACTTCATCATATTTTACCGAAGATATGGCGACTACATTCCCATATTGCTGCTGACTTTGGGTACCTACATCGTGGTTATCATGGTTACAAAAGTGAGACGAATGGAGCCTATTCTGCAGATTCACAAAGTTTCTATAGTTGTTTATCTGCTTTTGCTGCTCGCAATCTTAAACATTCCGTCGCTTTATCAGACCTGTATTATTATCAATGAAAATACCTTTCTCAGGGACGAACCCTCCTCCGCATCTGCTGTGGTTGAGCGGGTTGGCAAGGGGCATAAGCTGACTATCGTCGGCTCTGTGGACCACTGGAACCGGGTGATCTGGAACAACAGAATTGTTTACATCCGGAAAAGTGACCTGTGGAATATTTGAGTTGAGGTGGTATCATTTTTGCTGCATAGGAGTTTGTATGTATATTTAGGGGTTACATTTTTAAATTAAACGCTGTATGAAAAAGCCAATGAAAAGTTTTTTACTATTGATCGCAGGAGTTTTGATGTTGGGATTTGTCACTTCCTGTAAAGAAGAAGGACCTCACAAAAACGACATTGTCAAATTTTCTGCAGTCATTAATAGTAGCCCGACTGTCCCCAAGGCAACTTCTGCCGGTCAGGGAACTGGGGTTTTCGAGTACAACAAGGTAACTATGGAGCTCAAATACAACATTACCTACCAGAACATAGTACCTACTTCGGTTAACATTCACAGCGCGAACCCCGCGTGGGAAGCAGGCCCGCTGTTGTTCCCGCTGCAAGACAACCCTACCGGAAATCAGGTTCAGGGTACCAAGAAACTGACTGTCGAGCAGCAGACGATGTTGATCGAAGGATTGCTGTATGTGAATATCCCCACCACGACATTTATTTATGGAGAAATTCGGGGCCAGATCCTGGCTGATAAGTTTGAAGAATAGGATTTAACGGATATACCATAAAAAAGGGGGTTGCGGAAATGATCTGCAACCCCCTTTTTTATGGTAAAGCTCTGATTATTTCCTTTTCTTTTTCTTTTTGAAGTTTTGGTAATCCTCTACTTCCTGCATCAGCGATTTGAGATCATCTGTGGTATCCGCAGTGAAGTCCAGCGTCTGGTTGTAATCGGTGCTGCTTATTTTCAACACATCTATGGGTTTATCAAGATACTTCTGAATTTCTTCCAATACGGGCTTTTCTTCGGCACTGCAAAATGAAACCGCCAATCCTTTCTGTGTCCCTCTGCCTGTTCTTCCTACCCGGTGGACGTAATTTTCGGGTTGCTCCGGTAGATCGTAGTTCACCACGTAGTCCACATTGGGGATATCAATTCCCCTCGCACTGACGTCCGTTGCGATCAGTACCTTTACATTCCCTTTTTTAAATTCATTCATTGCAATCAGCCGGTCCGCCTGCTCTTTATCACCATGAATGGTCAGACTTTTGATCTCCATTCTTTCCAATGCATTAAAAACTCTCTCGGCGCGCACCTTCGTCCTGACAAAAACGAGGATCTTGCTGTCGGGGTTTTCTTTAATAACCCTCTCTAAAAAGAATCGCTTGTCGTCCATTTCAACAAAAGCCACGGAATGGTTAATATTTCTGGCAACAGGATTGTTCGGCGAGATCTGTATCCTGATCGCATTGCGTACCAGAGAATAAGCCAGCTTCTTTATTTTTTCATTGATAGTAGCCGAAAAAAACAGGGTTTGCCGGTTCTTGGGCAGAAATTTGATCAAATCCTGAATGTCCTTGATAAACCCAAGGTCCAGCATGTGGTCGGCCTCGTCCAGAATCAGTATTTCGATGCGGCTGAAATTGATATGTCCCTGACTGACCAGGTCAAACATACGGCCCGGCGTAGCGACAAGCACGTCAATGCCTTTTTCCAGCCTCGCGATCTGCGGGTCCTGTTCTACCCCACCGAATAAACTGAGGGTCCTGACCCGTGTGTGTTCCGCGATTGTGTTGAATACTTCGGTGATCTGGATAGCCAGCTCCCGCGTAGGCACCATTACCAGGCATTTGATCCCCTCGGAGCGGCTGGAAGTCTTTTGCTTATGGAGCTTGTCAATAACCGGAATAGCAAACGCCGCTGTTTTGCCTGTCCCGGTCTGGGCAATTGCGAGTACATCTTCCCCTTTCATAATCGCCGGGATAGCCTTGAACTGAATGTCCGTCGGACGTTTGAAGCCCAATGTTTCCAGGCTTCTTTTAATTTCCCCGGCAATGTGATAATCTTCGAATTTCATAAATAACAGATTCCGCAGACCATTGGAAAGTGGCTGCAATGCTAAAAAACGGACAAAGATACACCTGTTATTCCTGAAAGACTGATATATGTTACCTTCCCGCTTCGTAGAACCTCAGTTTGTTCTCTAGCAAAAGAACCTGCCTGTCCAGATAATCAATACGATTAAGCAGCGTATGAACGGCCGCAATGCCCTCCAGGTTAATGTCCAGATCATGGTAAAGCCTGATCATCCGCTCTATCTTATGCAATTGCGGTACCTGAAGAAACCGGTGGTCGTTTACAAGAACGGTTTCAATCAGGTCATTATTCTGCAGTGATTCTACAAATGAATATTCGACACCATAGTAAGTGCAGAAAGTTTCAATGGCTATCAATTGATCATTTTCCATAGTTTGTATGGATTAAGATTTAGATAATTCAGTAAACAATTCCTTTTGCCGGTCTGTCAGATTGGTCGGTATCTTTACATCGAACGTGACGTACAGGTCGCCAAACTCTCCTTCTTTTTTGTAAACCGGAAAACCTTTTCCTTTTAACCTGACAACACTGCCATTCTGGGTTTCGGGTTTAATAGTGAGCTTTACTTTTCCGCTCAAAGTTTCGATCACCATCTCGCCTCCCAAAACCGCCTTATAAAGGTCGAGGTCCGCCTTATAATGCAGATCATTTCCAGATCTCCTGAATTTTTCGTCGGGTTGTATCGTAAAAGTCAGGTACAGATCGCCGTCCGGACCGCCGTTGGATCCCTTTCCACCGTGACCTGGAATCTTGATGGTCTGCCCGTTTTCAATACCTGCGGGAACGGTGATGCGGATATTTTTCCCATTCACTGTCAACGTTTGCTTGTGTGTTTCGTAAGCATCCCTCAATGTAAGGTGTGCCTCCGCCTGGTAGTCCTGCCCGCGAAACCTGGCCTGGCGACCGCCGCCGCCAAAGCCGCTCGCTGAGCCGAACATAGATTCGAAAAAGTCGGAAAACCCGTCAGCCCCTCCGCCGGAATACCATTGGCCTTCCTGCCTGCCGGCACCTCCCCTTGCCTGGCGGGCTTTTTCGAATTCTTCGCTGTGCTGCCAGTCCTTTCCATACTGGTCGTATTTCTTTCTCTTTTCGGGGTCGCTCAGCACTTCATTGGCCTCGTTCAGTTCCTGAAATTTCTTCTGAGCTTCCTTGTCGTTGGGGTTAAGATCCGGATGGTACTTTCTCGCCAGCTTTCTGTAAGCGTTTTTGATGGCTTTTTCATCGGCTGTTTTGTCCAGACCCAGTATTTGATAATAATCTACAAAAGGCATAATGTTTCAACTTAATGGATGTAGATAGCTAATTTTCAATTGCTTTTTATTTTCGTTCCTGCATTTTGAGGTAAAGGTCCTCCACTTTCTTTCGTGCCCATGGCGTTCTCCTCAAAAATTTAAGGCTTGACTTTACGCTCGGGTCATGCTGAAAGCTGTTGATATTCACGTGGTAACTCATTTGTTCCCATCCATAATACGCCACCAGTTCATTCAGAATTGCCTCCAGGGTCTTTCCATGAAGCGGGTTATTGGTTTGCGTTTCCATATTTTGGTTCAAAATGTTGCTATACGTTTAAAGTAGATTTCCTTCATTAAATAATTATTAAGCTGATTGTTTAGTTCAAATCTTAACGCCTGATTATGGATCAAATTAAATGGGGAATTATTGGTTGCGGGAATGTTACTGAAGTCAAGAGCGGTCCTGCCTTCAATCTGGTCGACAATTCCACCCTCGTTGCGGTAATGCGCAGGGATGCCGCGCTCGCAGCTGATTATGCTGCCCGCCACGGCGTTCCCAAATGGTATGCCGATGCCGACGATTTGATCAATGACCCGGATATCAACGCGATTTATATCGCCACCCCGCCCGATGCCCACGAAAGCCTTGCGTTCAAAGCCATGGCTGCCGGCAAACCTGTTTACATTGAAAAGCCAATGGCAAGGACCGGTGCTGAATGCGACCGGATCAACGAGGAGAGCAAGAGAACAGGCATACCTGTTTTTGTAGCCTATTATCGCAGGTCGCTGGATTATTTCAAAAAGGTAAAAGAGCTGATCGATCAGAAGGTGATCGGAGATGTGAGGTTTGTGGACATTTGTCTCCAATGGCAGCCTTACGACGAGGAAGTGGGCGAAAATCCCAAACCACGCTGGAGGGTCAATCCCGAAATCTCCGGCGGTGGGCACTTCCATGATCTCGCTTCGCACCAGTTTGATTTCCTTGAATACGTTTTTGGCCCCGTCAAATATGCAACCGGAATTGCCAGGAACCAGGCTGGATTGTATGAGGCGGACGATATTGTCATGGCCAGTTTCGAGTTCGGATCGGGTGTTCTCGGCAAAGGCAGCTGGTGTTATACGATCAATAAAGAGCAACGTGAGGATATGGCGCAAATCATCGGGTCAAAAGGCCGCATTACCTTTTCATTTTTCGAAAAATTCGACATTAAAGTGGAAACTGCGGAAGGTACTGAGGTTTTTCATATTCCATATCCCAAGCATGTTCAGCAACAGCTTATTGACTCCATTGTGAAGGAGCTGCGTGGAGAAGGCCTGTGCCCCAGCAGTGGAGAGTCCGGGGCCAGGGCGAACCATATCATGGACTGGATCACGCAAAACCAATAATTCGGTCATGCAGGATACAGATTTTCTTACTATTTCAGTTTATTTGTAAAACGCTAATCTCAAAACTCAGTAGTCATGGCAAAAGGTAAAAATCTTGATAAAGGAAGCACCAAAAAGGAGCCCGAGAAATCCCTCAAAGAAAAGCGCGCCGATAAGAAGGCAAAAAAAGACGGCAAAAAGGATTATTGATCCGATAGCAAAGAGCTCCGAGAGGAGCTCTTTCCATTATTATATCTCCCGATTGGTTTGTGCTGCGCGAAACGCTTTCTGATGATGTAGATGAGCAAGTTTCAGGTTGAACAGGTTCAAGATATGGGCCAAATTTGTTCAACAAATTAATATTCCAATGGACCAGCAAACTTACAATTACGAAAAAATTGCCAGGGCGATCGAATTCATAGTCGCAAACGCAAAAGAGCAGCCGTCACTGTTTGAAGTGGCCGAAGAAGTAAGCATCAGCCAATTTCATTTTCAACGGGTTTTTACAGAGTGGGCCGGGGTAAGTCCCAAAAAATTTCTCCAATACATTACGGCAGGTTATCTTAAGGAGAAGATCAAGGAATCATCCAACCTGGCAGAACTGGCAGAACTCGCAGGCTTATCGAGCCAAAGCCGGGTTTACGACCATTTTACAACGATCGAAGCAGTTACGCCACAAGAATTCAAAAGCTCGGGAAAGGGACTTGACATTCGCTATGGTATTCATGAAACGCCTTTTGGTCATTGCTTCATCGCGGTAACAGACAGGGGAGTCTGCGCGATGGCTTTCGTTGACGAAACTTCGAAGGACGAGCAGTTAATCCAGCTAGCTAAGAAGTGGCATTATGCGAGCATATCTCCAAATCAGGAAATGACGGAACAATTGATAGGACGCATTTTCGGACCTGCCTCGAAATCCCCCGAAAAGTTGCCCATATTGGTTCAGGGCACTAATTTTCAGTTGAAAGTATGGGAAGCATTACTCAGTATTCCCAAGGGTGCAGTTACCACTTACCAGCAGATTGCAAAAAGCATAGGCAATCCCTCAGCAGTGCGAGCGGTAGGTACCGCCGTGGGCGACAACCCGATCGCTTATCTCATCCCCTGCCACCGAGTGATACGCAAAGAAGGTGTACTCGGTGAATACCGTTGGGGGAGCCTTCGCAAAAAGGCATTGATTGGCTGGGAGGCCGCACAGCAACGTGGAGATTAACCATCCTGGCGGCATCTTTTTTTGTTACTGAGGAACGCAGCCCATAAATTGCCGCCTCAAATTAACATCCAGTTTTTGAAGTCCGAGAGCCAATTTCCCGACGAAGTATGCAATTGGTTTGCTACCAAAGGGTTCCGATGCAGGTCTGCTGGACTGGGAAATAATTTTTCCTGGTCGGTGGAGGTATCCGGCAATGGCGGGACCGTGCTGACGCTTGTGCTGGTCGGTCTTGCCGAATGGCAGGTATTTGGCTCAAGGGAAGCTTTGGATGTTTGTTTTCAACAGGTTAAATGCAGCCGAAATGACCAGATCAAATGTATCCTGCTGTGGGAAGATTATTGGACAGCCAAAAAGCGGATTGTTCAGTCCAGGTTTCTAGCGTTATTGGGCTTTTCACAAAAAATACCCGCCAGACTGACAAAGGCCCGGCGAATTGACAAAGCGACTACGTCCGCGTTTCTTGACATCAATCACCTGAACGGTTCCATCCCTTCGAAGACGCAGTTCGGCCTGTTTTTACCAAAACAATATTTCAGAATATTGAACATCGATTTTCCAGCAGACCGCACATCCGACGAATTGCTGGTAGCTGTTGCGACGTTTAGTTACCCGCGTATTTTTCGGGTTGAAGGTAAAGATGTTAAGTCCTTCGAACTGGTCCGCTTCGCAAGTCTCCTGGGAACGAACGTGATCGGAGGACTGGATAAATTGTTGCGCGCTTTCATCACCGACAAAAGTCCGCATGATATCATGACCTATGCCGACCTCGAATGGTCGGAAGGGAGCAGTTATGCCAAAGTGGGTTTTGAAGTGAGCGGGTACAAATCACCGCAACCCTTTTATCTCAACCCGGTTAATCTGGTCAGATCATCCCGCTTAATCGCTCCGCAGCCAGGCACCGATGAAGCTACCGACAACCACGACCTGGAAGTTTTCAATATGGGAAGTATTAAGTTTGTGAGGAAAACCAGTGCTAAAACTAATGGATCAGATGCCTGACAGGCCGCCTTTACTCATTATCCTAGGCCCCACGGCTTCGGGAAAAACGCATCTGGCCACCCGAGTTGCCGCCGAATTACGCGGCGAAATTATCAGCGCCGATTCCCGGCAGGTTTACAAAGGAATGGATATTGGCACAGGCAAGGACCTGCAAGAATATACTGTCGGCGAAAAGGTAATCCCATATCATTTGATCGACATCCTGGAAGCTGGCGACCAATACAATGTCAATCATTTTCAGCATGATTTTGAAAAAGCATACGAATGCATTGCCACAAATGGCCATGTGCCTGTTGTCTGCGGAGGGACCGGGTTCTATATTTATGCACTGTTAAAAGGCCACGCATACGCTGCTATTCCAGTCGACGAACAGCTGAGAAGCGAGTTGGAAACACTTTCGAAAGAAGAGCTTTTAGAAAAGTTTCGCGAGTTTGACAGTCCCTATCACGCATTGGCAGACATTTCGACCCGAAAGAGGCTGATCCGCGCCATAGAAATTGCGGCGTTCCTGTTGGAAAATCCCGGCGAGTCGCGCTCGTTTTCATCCGAAACCCCAAAATATCAGGCGATTATTTTTGGCTTGAACCCTCCGGTCGGGGTCAGAAGGGAGCGTATCAGCAAACGCCTGCACACCAGACTTCAGAACGGCTTGACAGAGGAAGTGAAATCGCTCTTAAGCAGCGGCCTGACTTCTGAGCAGCTGATCTATTACGGGCTTGAATACAAATATGTTACCCAATATCTGATGGGAGAAATCGGCTACGACTTTATGAAAGACCGTCTGGAAGCCGAGATCCACCGTTTTGCGAAGCGCCAAATGACCTTTTTTCGTAAAATGGAAAAGGAAGGGCTGGTAATCAACTGGCTGCCAGAGGAGTGGAATGAGGTGAAGAAAATTGGCTCCATTATTGACCGTTACAGGGAATTTAAAAACAAATTGACGGGTATCAAGTAAGAGTACTGCTAATAAAAAAACGTCATACGAAAATGAACAGGAAGTTGAGCAGCTTATTATTGCTGTTAGTTTTAAGTATTACAGATGCCTACCTGCTTGCGCATCCGAATTTGATCGGGAAAATCGGGGTATTGGTTTACAAGCATACCTATATCAGGAATTTCCCCCGGGCTGTACTGACGGTGGCGCTGGTTGTGGGGTTTTCGTTGTTGCTCTGCGAATTGATTTACAGGTTTTTGAAGCAAAAGACTGCATTGGCTGCCTACCTCTTGCTAATCGTGATTGCAATCGGGTGGTTCATGTACGTTTACATCACATTTTCCTCCTTTGCTTATAAGATCACAGGGAAAGCGTTTATCTATGGGGCACATTTGCTGCCAGTGATCCTGACAGGACTGTATGCACGTTACTTCCTCAAAAGAATCCTAGCCGGAGTGGCGCAGAAAGAGATGCAGCCAACGCATGAAAATGGACAAAAGCCTGAGATTTAAGCCCACAACGAACAGGCGTTTTGGACCGACCGGGAAAACAGGAGAATATTAGCATTATTCCTTCCTATTATGAAATATTATTGTTTAAGGAAGGAATTTTCACAAATAAAACACAGATTATAATAGAAAGTACACGCTTTTTTTAGGATATTGCGGCTTGTGTCGGTTCGAAAAATGGTTAATTCTGGCCGGTTTAACACAAAATTAATTCGTTGGATAAGTAAATCAGTAACTCGGAAAATCTTTGCATTAAACTGGCCTGATTTGCATCTATCTTGTCTTTAACCTTTTTAATTTTATTTTTAATTATATGTCCCAAATAGCTGAATTGACCCTTGATGGTAAAAAGTACGAGTTCCCCATAATTGAAGGAAGTGAACATGAAAAGGCGATAGATATTGCAAAATTACGTGACCAAACGGGATACATAACAATTGATGCAGGTTACAAAAATACAGGCGCTACCAAGAGTGCCATCACTTTTCTGGATGGTGAAGAAGGCATACTAAACTACAGAGGATATTCGATTGAAGACCTGGCCGAAAAGGCCTCGTTTCTGGAAGTGGCCTATCTGCTGATTTACGGAGAACTTCCTACTGAAAAGCAATTTGCTGAATTTGAGCATGAAATCCGGACACATACACTTGTAAACGAGGACATGCGCAAGATTTTTGAAGGATTTCCGGTAAATGCGCATCCAATGGGCGTCCTGTCATCCCTGGTGAGTGCAATGAGCTCGTTTTATCCGGACACGACGGAGCAAAATACGGAGGAAGTTACGCAGCTGCATATCATCCGGCTGTTGTCCAAATTGCCAACCATTGCGACCTGGTCGTATAAAAAATCACAGGGGCATCCGGTCAACTATCCTCAGAACGACCTGGATTATTGCTCGAACTTCCTGAACATGATGTTTTCACTGCCCGTGGCCAAATACCACGTAGATCCGGTTGTATCGGCGGCGCTGAACAAGTTATTGATCCTGCATGCCGACCACGAACAAAACTGCTCCACCTCGACGGTGAGGCTGGTTGGTTCGTCTCACGCCAATATCTATTCCTCTATTTCGTCCGGTATCAGTGCACTTTGGGGGCCGCTCCATGGCGGCGCGAACCAGGAAGTGATCGAAATGCTCGAGGCAATCAAAAACGACGGCGGCGATACGCAAAAATATATCAACATGGCTAAAGACAAGAGCAGCGGTTTCCGTTTGTTCGGATTTGGCCACCGGGTTTACAAGAATTTCGACCCGAGGGCGCGCATCATTAAGAAGGCGGCTGATGATGTATTGAACAAGCTCGGGATCAACGACCCTGTCCTGGAAATTGCACAAAGCCTTGAAAAAGCGGCACTCGAAGATGAATACTTCGTGGCTCGCAAGCTTTATCCGAATGTGGACTTCTACTCAGGTATCATTTACCGTGCTTTGGGCATTCCTACCAATATGTTCACAGTGATGTTTGCAATTGGCCGTTTACCAGGCTGGATAGCGCAATGGAAAGAAATGCGCGCCAACAAAGAACCAATCGGTCGTCCGCGTCAGATTTATGTGGGTGCACCAAAGAGAGAATTCGTCTCGATGAGCGAACGTTAAAATTTCTGGCGCATGGCGGGTCATCTGTCAGCACAATCAATAAGTACGTCCCCCTGGGAGAAGCGATCGCCGTTCCTCTCAGGGGGACGGTGTTTTAGGGGGAAAGCCTCTCAATGCTCCAAGTTCCAGCCTCACTCTTAAGATATGCCAGCCTGTCGTGCAGGCGGCTTGGTCTTCCCTGCCAGAATTCAATGTAATCCGGAATAACGCGGTAACCTCCCCAGTAAGGCGGCCTCGGCACATCCTTTCCTTCAAATTTTGCTTCAAAAGCTTTGGTCTTCTCTTCCAGGAAATGACGGCTGGGGATTACTTCGCTTTGCGTAGAAACCCAGGTACCAATCTGGCTACCTCTTGGTCGCATTGCAAAGTACTCATTTGATTCTTGTTCAGTCGTTTTCGTGATTGATCCTTCGATCCGAACCTGTCGCTCCAACTCCTTCCAGAAAAATGTCAGGGCTACCTGCGGATTGGCCTCCATTTCCATCCCCTTTTTGCTTTCATAGTTGGTAAAAAAAGAGAACCCCAGGTCATCCAGGTCTTTTAGCAGCACAATACGGGCCGACGGCCGACCTTTGGAAACGGTACTCAGCAACATCGCATTGGCTTCGGAGATTCCGGAATTCACCGCCTCATCAAACCATAACCGAAACTGTTTCAATGGGTCAGGTGCTAAATCACCTTCGTGAAGGCCTTTTAAGTGGTAGTCATGCCTGATTTTTGCAATATTATGGTCCATTCTGCGTGAATATGTTCAATGTTAGGAATTCAAAAGTAGCCATTTCAGAGGAAAGATTATTAGATTTGTAATCCACAAGAGACGTACGTACGAAACAAGCATCACGATGGCACAAGAACAACAAGAAGGGGTCAAGAGCGAAGAGCAGGAAGACCTGGAACAAAAGACGGTCGACACCCTCGAAATTGATCTTAACAGCGAGTTGACAGAAGAGCACGAGGAGGAAGCTTCGGACGTAGATTATAGCCAACTATCAAAGGAGCAGCTGGTTAACTTGTTGGAAAACGAACTTTTATCGATTCAGAGTGAAGGGCTTAAACCTGGCCTATTGAAAAAGGCCGAGGCAGTTTCGCGTGAGATCCGGCCTGTCCTGGATCAAATCAAGCTGCGTGACAGAGAGGCTGCGTTAAAAGCCTTCATTGCGGATACGGGAGGCGAAGAAGGTTTTGAGTACAAGTATGACGCAGAAACGCAGAAAATTGACTCGTTAAGCCGGGAGATCCGTGGTTTGAAAAATTCCTTTTATCAAAGCCAGGAAAAAGAAAAGGAGAAGAACTTCAATGTAAAAACAGCCTTGCTTCAGCGCCTGAGGGCTCTTTTGGATGATGAGGGAAAAGAGACGGATGCATCCGGTTTAAAATCAAGTTGGGAGGAGTTCAAAAAGATCCAGGACGATTGGAAACAGGCCGGAAATATCGCTTCTCCTCACAACGGAACGCTTTGGGCAACTTATAATGCGCTGATCGATCGCTATTTCAGCAACAGAAATATCTATTTTGAATTAAAAGAACTCGACAGACGCCGTAATGCGGATTTAAAAGCGGAATTGTGCGAAAAGGTCGAAGAGCTTGGCAAGTCATTGGCAAACAGGCCGATGACCAAGGAAATACTGAATGAAGCCAACCATATATTCGAAGATTATAAACATTTAGGTCCAGCTCCAAAAGAAGACCAGGAAAAACTTTGGCAGCGCTTCAAAGAAGCTTTGGATGTCCTATATGACGCTCAGAGAGGACAGTTTGCAGAGCAGAAGAAATCGATGCAGGAAAATTATGACCAGAAGCTCAAAATTTACGAAGCAATCGTTCCCTTTACCTCTTACAATTCAGGAAGCATAAAAGAATGGAATGCCAAAACCAAAGACATTATGGCTTTCCAGGATCAATGGGTTGCATTGAAGGGCATTATGCCCCGCGAAGAAGGAAAGGAACTCAGCAAAAAGTTTTGGGCAGCCCTGAAAACCTTTTTCAACAACAAAGGTGAATTTTTCCGTCAGCTGGAATCTAAAAGAGAGCAAAATCTGGAGTTGAAGACCGAGCTTTGCGTGGAAGCGGAAGCCATTCTGGCAACAGGTGACGACAATCCTGCCACTACCCAAAAAGTGATTGAATTACAGAAAAGGTGGAAGGGAATCGGGCAGGTACCAGAGAAATACAAGGATACCATTTACGATCGTTTCAAAAAAGCATGCGACGCCTACTTTGATCAGAAAAGAGCTAAGAACAAAGAGGTAGAAGAGGAATTTGAAATTAACCTGAAGCGCAAAAACGATCTGATAGACCGCATTGAAGCAGCAGCTAAGAGCAAAGATGAGTCGTCGCTGAACCTGCTGAGTGCATTTAAGAGCGAATGGTCATCTATCGGGTTTGTTCCCAAAAAGGACATGCAGGGAATTCAAAAGCGCTATATCGCGGCAATCAACACTTATGTGAGCGCAATAGGTCAGCTTTCTACCAAAGAAAAAGAGCAGGCCGTGCTGGAAAGCGAAGTAGAGTTAGTTCGTGACGGAGAAAGCAACCGGACCTTATACAGGAAGGAAAGCGATATCAGACGGAAGATCACCCAATTGGAAAACGATATCGCTTTATGGCAGAATAACATCGAGTTTTTTGCCAAGTCAAAAACTTCGGACCGTTTGAAGGCAGAGTTTGAAAGAAAGATCAATAGTGCCCTGAATCAGCTGGATGAGTTAAAACATCAACTCACTATTATTCAGGAAGCTATATAAAATCGGGAAAAAAGTGAGGAAAAAATACTTTGAAACTGTTGCATTGTATAATCCTTCGCGCTACTTTTGCACCACGATAACGGAATAACCAGGGTTATCAAAATAAAAAAGGCCTCCATAGCTCAGCTGGTAGAGCAACTGACTTGTAATCAGTAGGTCGTTGGTTCGATCCCGACTGGGGGCTCAGAAAAGCACTTAACAGTTTTGTTGAGTGCTTTTTTTACGTCTTTATGATTAAGATCCCTGCGGAGAAAAGTGTCTGAAATGAGACTGATCACGCCGCATTTTATTACTAAACTCATGCCTTTTATCATTTCCTTCTCCAGGCTCCTCAACCTTGTCGCGGCTTACCTTCTTGCAGTTCAGGCCGCAAACAGCCAAACGATTTCCGTTGCCGACTTTGGCGTCAGACCCGATACTTATGAGAATGTGACTGCCCGCGTTCAAAAGATCATTGATCAAACCATCAAAGACAATCACTCCAAACTGATTTTCCCCAAAGGCCGCTACGATTTCTGGCCGGACGGCGCAATCAGGGCTCAATATTTCGTATCCAATACCTCCACCGAGCAAGAAGATTCTGCAAAGGTCAAAACGATTGGAATGCTTTTCAAAAATGCCAGAAATCTGACAATCGATGGGAGCGGTTCATTGTTTGTCTTCCATGGCAAAATGACCACAATCGTAATGGACCATTGCGAAAATGTGAAGCTGCAAAACATCGAAGAGGATTTTGAGAGGCCTACCATGTCGGAGATGCGTTATGTAGCATGTACCGGCAAAGGTGTGGATTTGGAAATCCATCCCGACGCAAAGTATTCAATTGTAGGCGGCAAGCTGATCTGGCATGGTGAAGGTTGGAAAACGACGCATTTTCACGCTGTCGAGTATGATACCACCATCAAAACGATGCGATATAGCGATTGGAAGACGTTCGGGAACAGCAAGGCCACGGAGATCCGACCCAACCTGGTGCATTTCGATACACCTGAACAATTTAAGCCAAAACCTGGTAATATCCTGACGGTCAGAGATATTATTCGGGATCAGGTGGGTATGTTTATTCTGGAAAGTAAAAATATCCTGCTGGAAAATGTTGCTATGCATTACATGCATGGGCTGGGTATCGTGAGCCAGTATACCGAAAACATCACCATGCGAAGGGTGATCTGCGCGCCCCGTCCGGAAACCAAACGGATCATCGCGTCCTCGGCTGACTTTATGCATTTTTCAGGCTGTCGTGGAAAGATTACCGTCGAGGAATGTCAGTTTTCGGGGGCACACGATGACCCGATTAATGTGCATGGCACCAATCTGCGTATGACCGAAAAGCTCGCGCCCGATCGTTTGAAACTACGGTTCATGCATGGGCAAAGTTATGGATTCAATGCATTTTTCCCTGGTGATACCGTGGCTTTTGTGCATTCGGCCACAATGATCCGTTTTGAAACAGGTAAGGTCAAATCAGTGGAGCGGCTCAGCGGCCGGGAAATGGCGGTGACATTCGAGGGCAATGTACCTGATGCGCTCGAATCACATGATTGTGTCGAAAATATGACTTATACTCCGGAAGTGCTGATCAGGGGCAACTACTTTACAAGAACCAATACGCGGGGTATCCTGCTCACCACACCCCGCAAAGCGCTGGTTGAAAACAATGTTTTTTTCAGGACTGGCATGAGCGCAATCCTGATTGAAGCCGATGCCGAAGGCTGGTATGAATCCGGCCCCGTGCGGGATATTACGATCCGCAACAATGAGTTTGTCGATTGCGCTTATCAGGGAGGACCCGGGAACGCCGTGATTGCCATCAACCCTTCGAATAAAGTGGCGGATCCCAAAAAGCCGGTTCATTTCAATATCAGGATCGAAAACAATGTCTTCAAAGTCTTTGACTATCCTGTTTTGTTTGCAAAAAGTACTCAGGGGCTGATTTTTAGCAATAATTCGATTTTCCGGACGACTACCCTACCCGCTCAATCCAGCAACAAAAGTATGTTTTATTTCAACGGCTGCTCGGAGGTAACGCTCAGCGCAATCAAGCTGACTGGGCAAGTTTTGGGTAAAAACATTCAAATGGAGAACATGCCTAAGGAGAATTTGAAAATTATTGGTGCTAGCGGTCTTTTCGTCGAGTAGTGGGCCACAAATGCGCTTTTGCGGCCACAGATTTTCACAAATAAATAGACTACTTGTAATGAGGACATTTTATATCGACCTTTTAAAACTAGTGCTAACCATATCCGCCAGAGTGCTGGGTTTGAAAAAGACCGTTACTCAAATACCTGGTTGTCCGCGCTGGCAAATCCGTTTTGAGCCCTGTTCTTAATGCTGGGAGAACTGCGAAGCTTTCAGTTAGCGCGATTATTGAGGACGGGAAAAGTGTTGGCCTGAAAAATGCGAACATTAAATCCACTTGCCGTCCGCGCGATCCTCCGACAACAATTCCCGCGAATTGTCCACTCTTTCCTGTCTTTCGGCACTTTTCCGGATATGTCGCGGCGGATACCTTTGTCTTGGTAATTCTATTACAGGATCAAATTCCCTTTATGTAAATGGTCAAGTCATCGGTCATAGCCAGCGGCATCTCTCAAAGCCAGCGATTTCCCCAGGTAACAGGCGATAAGATAGTTGTGAATGTTTTCAAGACAAACGTAAACCACGTGGTCGAGGCGAAGTCCGTCATCTCTGCATTGGCCAAGTTTTGCAGAAGTCTCAAAATCAGTTTTGACTTGGAGGATTGCGACAAGATACTGCGCGTAGAAGGATCTTGTATTCTTGCCAGGGAAATCGCCGATTTTGTGACCAGGCAGGGATTCCTGTGCGAAGAGCTGACGAACTAGAAATGAACAGGTGACAAAATACCTCTTAAACAAATGCTACATGGTTGATGGAGTTAAAAAGGCAGTTTTTAAACTGATAGACAGGGCTTTCGCGCAAAATGGGTATGTATCAGGCATCAGAATGTGGACATCCGGGTCGCTGCACGAAATTGACCTTCATTTGCCCGGTGTGGACATGGAAAAATGGACGACCATTCCGCGGCTGAAAATCAAGGTAGCAGAGCCCGGCCATTATAGGGATTATTCCCCTGCAAGCTGGGATATCAAAAAAAGAATGTGCACAATGTTGATCGAGACGGGGCACGAAGGCCACGGAAGCTCATGGGCAAAAAACCTGAAGGTGGGCGATAGCGTTACATTTGCGCCTGCACCAGCGGCCGGGCTGCCATCGAAGCCCGGAAAAATAGCATGCTTCGGTGATGGCAGCGCGGTGGGCCATTTTCTGGCGCTTAAACAGTTGACAGACAGAACAACACACCCACTTAGGGCCGTTGTTTCTTTGCATAAAGGCCATGTATTTCCAGAAGAACTTATTCGCAATAACCCTGAGTTTGAATTTATCGTAAGGCCTAATGCCGATAGTCTGGATACATTACGCCATTTTGTCGAAAAGGAAAATTGGACGGACTTTACTTCGATTTACATTGCCGGGCATATTCCAATGGTATCTGGATTGAGAAAGGTATTTAAAAACATGGATAAACTTCACGTCAGGATTTTCGCGCATGGGTTTTGGTCTTAATTTAGAAGCATGTCACAGAAAATTCCACTGTATCACCTAGATGAAATAGGTGAACAAAATCCGGGTGTTGCCATTTTCAATTTTGCCCACCCTCCTCTTTTAGATTATTCCAGTGAAATGTCGCAGCCGCACCGCCACGACCATTATTGCTGTTTCTTTATCGAAAATGGCCACATGGACTTTCATTTGGATTTCCAGCCGGTGCGGATATGTGAAAAATCGATACTCGTTTCCTATCCCGGGCAGATCCATCAATCGGATACTTACCAAAACTGCAGCGGATGGATGCTGGTTTTTGATGCGAAACTGGTCAATGAAAACGCGAAGATGACCATAGATGGATCGGGCGCAAAAGTTGCGCTGATCACACTCGGTAAGGAAGAGAGCGAATGGTTTACAAAATTATTTGAGCTCTTACATTCGGTGGTTGACAATCACCAGGACACACTCCTGCACGCGCAACTGACCAGATCGCTTCTGGACTCATTTATATATCAGATCTGCGTGATGTGCAAGTCGCAGGAAGATACGCTCCTGCAAAACCATTCTCACAGGAGTATAGAAATTACCAATAAGTTCCGGCATCTGGTAAAGCAAAATTTCAAAACCATCAAGAAGCCGGTAACATATGCTGAAAAAATGAATTTCTCGGTCAGTTATCTCAACGATACGGTGAAGAGCGTAACAGGGTTCCCGCTGACCTATTTCATCCAGCAGGAGGTTATCGCAGAAGCACAGCGCCTGCTCTACTACACGGAAATGAATGTCAGGCAGATCGCCTATTCGCTTGGTTTTGAAGATGACAAATACTTCACGCGTTTGTTTGGAAAGACCACAGGCGTTTCTCCCGTACACTTCAGAAAAAGTCAGAAGCGCCGTTAACGACTGCAGGCAGGCACTGCTCGGGGTACCATCAGTCATCCGCGTCATGATCAGCGGACTGTATGAATGTCAGAATGATCTGAGAGTATCGTTAAAAAGGGCCATATAACGGTATTGAGATGAGAGAAAACAATAACCTCTCCGCATATGACCACCTACAATGGCGTAAGAGCGCACGATTTGAGAAAGTAATCGTTATTCCAACGGCTTGTCAATGCCTAGCTCTCATCAATTGAACTGCAACAGCATCGGTTGCTTCTCCCTGCTTTTCAGGGCGTGTCTGCCAGTCAACAAATTGCGAAACAACCAAGGGTGGGAAGGCCGTCCGATACTGCCCTATTTTCTAAAAAACTCTTCGCTCGTCAAGGTCTTGTACGCCGTCTGCGCAAAACCTTTCTGTTGAAAATTGCCGATCAACGTTTTCTCACTGATGAAGACTCCAAAAAACAGGATGTTATAGGTAGCGTCCCAGTGCGCGCCGGTAATCCGGATCACCGGCCCCGAAGTGCTATAATCCCCCCTGCCACTATGGTAACTGGTACCAGGTTTGAAAAGAAGGGTATTGGCTGCATCTACATCGAACGCGATTTGCAGGCTCCCCGACCAATTTGTCTTGGGAAGTACCGTGCCTATCTTTAATGCCGTTTCGTTTTCGATCCGTGCCAGGTGCTTGATTGTCCAGGCGTTATGATTCAGATTGGCGGGGTTGCTTAGCAAATCATTTCCTTCAAGCTGAAAGCGGGTCTGAATACCATTGACGGAGAAACTGATCGTAACGTCATTATCTATACGCGACCATTTACCGGAGTACGTCCCTTCTAAATCCTGCCAGATGAAATCGCTGTTCTGGCTGAACTGAATTGTAAATACCCGCGTGATCGTTTCACCCGCATATGAAAATGTACCGTACCACTGGGTATCTGCCATTGAATCAGCGGGCGCCGGTTCATGACGCGAGCAGGAAATCGAAAACAACAGCAGGAGTGCGGAAAGCAAAGAAAAAATACGGGCTTGCTTCATGGCTATTTTTTGACAAAGTGATAAACAGCCCAGGATTTGCTGCCGTAGCTATCAGTTGTAGCTGGGGTCTCACCAACGAGGACCGTTACATTTGCAGAGCCACCCGAGGCGGCGCTGACAAATAGTTTTTCCAGGATAAATAGCTCCTTCATCGTTGGGGCGGTTAAGGTCAACGTGCCGTCGTCGATGTTTTTCCCGTCCAGTTTGGTTACTTTCAACGCCCACCGACCAGACTTGTCTGTTGTGCAATTCCAGCTTCCTGTCTGGCCGCCCTGACTTGCATTGTCCCATTCCGAACCGGGCAGAACACAGCCATCGTATTTGCCGTCAGTATAAAACATAAACGCAAGCCCTTCACTTGATTTGCCCAGCATACGTTCAGGCTGGCCGGTATCCTGGGTGTAAATTTCCGCCTCTTTCAGTTCCCAACTACCAATCAGGCTCGTGAAACGGTCAGGCTGTGGATCGTTGGTATTTTTACCGCCGCAGCCAGCTCCCGAGTTGCCCAGCAGGACGGCCGACAATGGTACGAAAGGCAAAAGTTTTTTCATGGTTTGATGCGTAAAAGATGAATGGTTACTTTTTTGTTGAAACGCGGATCTGCGCTGCTCCAGTGGCTGGCACCGGTAGCGGTAATGTACGTGAAACTCACGGTGAGCATCACTTCGTCGCCCTGCCAGGTGCCTCCTGCGCTGGCTTCGTGCAGATAAAAATGATTTCGGATTGGACGCACGCCATCAACGGTTGAAAAATCGACCGTACCGAGTTGGTGACCGTCTTCTGTCCGGACGTGGCCACTGACTTCGTATTCTTCCTTTCCGCGTGCGCTGGTCACACTCGCAAATCCCCCAAACCTTTTTTTATCTGCCCGAGAGCCAAACCCGCTCCGTTTTCGCGCTATACGCGCGGCTTTTCTGGCACGTTCTTCGTCTGATACGGGCGGCTCAATCGTGAGCCTGATCGTTTTGTTGATATGATCTGGGTCGCTGAATTCACCCTGCCAGGTGCCCACCAGCAGTTGCGCATGTTCGTCACGGCTGTAAGCCCACGGACGGTCTTTCAGGTCGGAATAGTAGCTGTAATAGTATTTGCATTCATAAACACCCCAGCTGACCATGGCCATCATGATCAAAAACAGAAAAAATCGAAAACCCCTGGACATCGGAAAATAGTTTTTTATGCAATCAAGCCATATTTTTCGATAATGGGCTGCCTTTTATCCGGATAGCCGATCATACCAAACTGTTCATGCAATTTTTTGTACATAGCCTGAATTTCGGGCGAGTTCATGGCTAATCCATGCGTTTTTGCGTATTCGGGAATCGTATACGTAGAAGCTTCCAGGTAATCTTCGAAGGGTTGCTGGAAATAGCAATCGATGCCTATAGCTGGTTTATCGGTAGCATTCCAGAATGTATGTACAATACCCCTTGGCCGCAAGTGCCACCCGCCGGCCTGTACCTGGTATTCTGTATCCCCAACCAACACCGTTATGGTCCCTTCCAACACATACATCAATTCGTCGAGTTCTTGATGAAGATGCGGTGCCGGCCCCATTTTTTTCGCGGCAATTGCAAACTCCACGCAAGAAAACTGCCCGTTGGTCTGCCCGTGCCGAACCCTGGTCCGGATGTTTAGTCCCCTCGGGCCAGCTTGCAATCTTTCCTGGGGAGGATGGTAAAATGGTTTCAGCGGATCGCTGCCGGGCGTCTCCGGAGCAGCACTTATCTCTCCCAAACCGGAAATCAGGCTTGTGAGCGCAGAGGTGAACAAAAAATTACGTCGCTGCATGTGTTGAAATGGTTGGTGATGATTACGCGTTATTTCCCGGTCTGGTAAATGGCATACAAAAGTGCCTTGCTGATACGCTGCCCCGCTCGCTTTCCTAAATGTCCCTGCCCGTCACTGTCCACGCCATTTATCTCTGACGGATCTGTGGCGCTGGCGCGGTTTTCAGGACAAATACGGGGTATATTATTCTGTTGGCAGGCCCCATCTTGACTTTCTATCGCCTGTAAATCAAAAATCACATCCGTATTTTTGAAGGTATCTTTCATCCACTGGCCCAAGTTGGCCTTCGCCGCGTTTCCTTCTTCAGGAGAGGTCGTGTAGACAAGCGGAGGGGTAACATGGACAAACCTAAGCCCGGGAATCTGTTGGCGCAGTTTATCAACAAACGCTTTGTAGGCGGTCTTCACAACTTCCCGGTTACTGTCCATGATGTCCGCATAACCAAATTTAAAGATCGCAATCTTCAGGGTGGCTTTGCTCCGTAAAGCGGCTTCCTCGAAAACACGCATCTTTTCGTTCGGGTTGCCATTGGAGATACCACCAACATCGACAAAAATACCGCCGCGCAGTCCTTTACCCTGTACGCCTTTATCAACCAGGTCCTGCGCGCCGAAGTATTCGAATGGAATGCCGTTAGCTTTGCTCCCCTCCTCCAGATCCTGCCCAACCGACTGATGCAGGAAAAGTGTATTCCAGCTTTTTATCCGCTCCTTTTCGGCGCCGGCCAGTTGATCCCAGGCTTCAATTCCGGATAAGCCCACTACGCCCGGCTGCCCGTCGCCCAGCTTGGTGGTACCTGGCGGCCCTGGGTCGGCAGGGTCATCACTATCCGGATCGGCAGACGGGCTGCTGCATCCGGCCAACAGAAGTAAAAGAAAGAGTTTTTTCATGAGACCATATCAAAGATGACAGGTCGAAACTGCACAAGTTCATCGGTCCAGGCAACGACCACTCGACAAACGACATTTTGAATCGACAAACAATACCGTGGTTTGAGTAAAAGGTTTAATTTTGGTGGAAACGTCCTCTTGATTTGGTTACTGACTACATGCAACAATGTTAACGAAGTTGTATTCCTGCATCATTGTCGACGACAATGAGATTGATCGTCTGACTGTACAGGCACATGCCCGGCAATATGCTGCGCTGGACATCGTAGGGGTGTTTCAATCAGCTGCCGAAGCCTTGCTTTTCCTCCAAAACCGGAGTGTGGACGTCCTGTTGCTTGACATTGACATGCCGGGTCTGAATGGGCTGGAATTGCGGATGAAACTTATGCAGGTCCCGGTTTGCATATTTATCACGTCCTATCCTGACTATGCCGCCGACAGCTTTGCCGTCGATGCCTTTGATTATCTGATCAAGCCCATCCGGTCCGATCGGTTTGGTCATACCATGAAACGCGTTGCGCTTTTTTTTGAAATAAAAAATAAGGCCCGGCTGTTCGACCTGAGTTTGGGTGCTGATACTGTGTTTATCAAGGACGGCCACCAGCAGATCAAACTGAACTTTCATGAAATCATTTATTTGGAAGGTTTGAGGGACTATACCCGTATAGTAACTTCCGAACGCCAGTACACAGTCCTGACGTCCATTGGAAACCTGTTACAGCGCAAACCTTTCCAGTCTTTTTTGCGCGTTCACAGGAGTTATGCTGTGCAACGGAATTATATTGACCGCATTGATACACACAATGTCTATGCCCGGCAATTTATATTACCGGTGGGTCGCAGTTACCGCTCCGCGCTGGACTCTATCAGCGCCGGATAATGTGCTGTCAATCTAAACTAAGTAGTCTGATTTCTGGCTATATGCGATTCTAATACTTTGATTATGACATTGCTTCGGAAAAACGATGGGTGGCACTTTCGATTTCAATTTCTGTTATTCGCCTCTGTACTACTGGCAACACCTGCTCCCGCGCAGAAACAGGGACGGGCACTGATCGATTCACTCTTGCATGAACTCCCAAAAACAGCTGACGACACCTTAAAGGCCAGATTGTACCGGGTCATCGTTGATGAACTTTTTTTTGTTAATGTCGATGAAGCACTGCGTTACAGTCGGACGGGGCTACGGCACACAACCCGCATGAAGTGGTCCCGGGGTATAGGTGTTTTCAACACGTACATCGGCCGTGCTTACAGCGAAAAAGGTAATTACGACTCTTGCCTTTATTATTATCGGAAAGCAATTGCCATCTACAAGCAACTGGGCGACAACTGGAATCTGGCTGGCACCACCAACAACATTGGAGCAACCGAACACAACCTACGTTCCAATTATGCCGCAGCCACCCGCTACTATTTCGAAGGCCTGAAATATGCCGAAGCTACCGGGGACAACTACCTCATCGGCTTGTGCCTCGACAACATATCAGAAATATATCGGATTCAGCAGAACTTCCCGAAGGCACTTCAATTCGGTCGTAGGTCTCTGGCATTGCGGCAACAGCAACATAATCCGGACATCAATGCACGCCGCGAATTAGCAGCCTCCATGACCAGCATGGCCGCTCTTTACACACAAATGCACGACTGGCCCAAGGCACGGACATATGGGACTCAGGCCTTGGCCCTGCATCAGCAGGTCGACAACAAGGATGGATTGGCGAAGACGTACGGAAACCTTTCGATTGCCATGCAGCATGATTTCAAACAAAAAATAGCATATGCACTCAAAGCCAGTCAATTATGGAATCAGATCAACCCTGATCATCCCGACGCAGTTGCTAATCTGGGTAATCTGGGAATCGCTTATATGGACCTGGTACGGTATCCAGGCGCGGATAGTTCTACCGTTATACCTCGGGACAGGAACGCGCGACTGCGACTGGCGGAAAAGTTTTTGACAGAAGCCATCAGGATCAGCGCCGACCGGGGCGAGGTAAGCAACCAGGCACATTTCCGGGGAAATCTGGCGGAACTTCAGGCGCTCATGAAAGATTACAAAGGAGCTTATGAAAATTTCAGGGCATATCAGGCTGTTCAGGATTCCCTGTACTCTCAGGGGGCTAAAAACAAGATTGCCGGGCTGGAAAGTCAACGCGAAATCGAACTGCGCGACAGGCAGCTTCAGATCAATAACCTAACCATTGCCGGACAGAAACGCCAGCAAATGGCCCTGATCATCGGCGTTGGCCTTTTGCTTGTTATTGGGGCCTTAATTTATAAGCAAAGCCGTACCCGGCAACGCACCAACGTTACTTTGCTCCGTTTGAATCAGGAGCTGGGCGAGGCGAACGAGGTGAAGACCCGTTTTTTTGCCATTCTGAGCCACGACCTGCGCAGCCCGATAGCCAACCTGATCAGCTTCCTGAACCTGCAGCGCAATAGTCCGGATCTGCTCCCGCCCGACAAGGCCGTTGCGCATCAGCAAAAGATCACGGAAGCAGCGCAGGACTTGCTTGATAACATGGAGTCAATGCTGCTTTGGAGTAAAAGTCAGATGGAGCAGTTCAGGCCGGTTGTCAGGCAGGTTCCGATCGAAGCACTTTTTCAGTATTTGCAAAGGTTTTTCGCCGGGACAACCCAGGTAAAGTTTAGTTATCTGGCGCCCGATGGCCTGAAAGTGACAACCGATGAGGATTTTCTGCGTACGATCATGCAGAATCTGACCAGTAACGCCGTTAAGGCAGTGCGTAACCATCCCAACGGACATATTCAATGGCAGGCAAAGTATGAAAACGGGGAGGTGATTTTGACCATCTCCGACAATGGTCCTGGGATTACGGATCAGCAGCTAGAGATCTTGTATTTCGATAACGCTACGATTTCAGGGAAAAATGGGCTTGGACTGCATCTCGTTCGCGACCTGGCACGGGCCATTGCCTGTCGGGTCAGTGTCAGGTCCTATCCCGAAAGGGGCACAGAGTTTCAATTGGCCTTACAGAAGACAGGCTAAGAAGTTTTGTCCGCCAGGAAAAAGCAGATTTTTCGCCATAACTCGTCCGTTTTCAATGGCTTAAGTATATAGTCGTTGATATCGGGCGACCGCCCGATACCCTCCTCAACTGCCTCCGTCGACGCGGTGACGGCCATTATCGGTATCGCAGCCTTTGCAGGATCGTCCATTTGCCGGATCCTTCTTGCCGCCTCAAAGCCATCCATTCTCGGCATGTTGATGTCCATCAGGATCAGGTCGTAATGGCCGTCCGAAACCTTCTCAACTGCCTGCACCCCATCCGTACAACTATCTGCAATCACTGACCAACGTTCCAGCTGCCTTTTTATCACCAGAATGTTCAAAGGTTCATCATCCACTACGAGAACGCGGTAACCTACAAGAGTTCTTTCACCAGGCGTGCTGGAACCGATCGTCTGAGAATCCTGGTCCACGAGCGGATACTCCATGTCGAAACTGACCGTTGTCCCATAACCCTCCTGACTTTCGACGGTAAGGTTTTGGTTATGCAGGCGAACAAGTCGATAAGCGATGGCCAGGCCCAGCGTTCCGTGATGCTGTCTGCTGCTCTCGGCGCGGATACTGGCAAAGGGATCCAGTACTTTCAGTAATTGTTCTTTCGATAATCCAATTCCCGTATCTGTCACCCGGAAAGACAAGGTGAGTTTGTCCCAGGCAGGCCGTGAAGCGCGCATAGCTATCGAAATATGGCCGGTCTCCGTAAACATGACCGCATTTTCGACCAGATGAAAGAGAATTTGACTAAGACGCAGCACGTCGCCATACACCGCCGCGTCGCGCACTGCAAGGTCGGAATCCAGGGAAAATTTAAGATCTTTCTGATCCGCGGTAGCCCGAAACGACTTGTACACGTTTCTGACTAACTCCCCTGGAAAAAAGGGCTCGCTGGCAAGCTCGACACCCCCTTCTTCCAAATCAGTGAAGTCGACAATATGGTCGATGGTGGCCATCAGATTATTGGTGGAAAATTGAAGCATCTGGAAATATTCCTCTTGCTGAGGCAATTTTGCGCCCGTCAGAAGCAAGCTGGCTGCACCTTGCACTACGTTCAAAGGTGTGCGCAATTGATGCGACATGGTCAGAAGAAAATTAGTTTTCCCTACTGTCTGTAAACGGGACTCAGCCAATGCTGCCATCAGCTCACTTTTTAGCGCATCCTTCTGCTGATCTACCCGCATATGTGCTTCAAAAAACATATAATGCACATACACCAGCAGCAGGAAGTTAGTGACAATTAAAATCGGGTACGCCATCGGGTTCGGGAATATATCTCTACCCGGGATTTCATATCCAAAATAGCTTTTTAGTACCACTTCCGTAAAGAGCGGCAGAATACTGATGGTGGAATACAGCAGGCCTTTCTTCGGCCCCAGCAAATAATAGCCACAGGAAAGCGCGAGCAGACAATATTGGGTAACCACTACATTAATACTGGCCTGGACAAAGATGATATTTGCCCAAATGATAAAAGTCAGGCACCCCATAAAAACATTGGCTGCCACCTTCCAGGAATTCCCGAACAAAAGCACGCCCAGGCATATCAGCCACATCAGAGGCAATATAACTGGTAGTAAGCACGGCATTCCAGGATGCTCCAGGAGGTGCAGTCCCAGAAATATCAGTCGCATGAACAAAAAAGTAAGAATACAGGCCAGTAATATTTTAACACGGGTCTTATCTAAAAGGCTCTGCTGGTTTCGAAATATGAATTGGTGTCTATCGGTCATTTTCTGTTTTAATTGCATGCGTACGATTAAAAATATGCTGGCTATCGAATAAATGCGCGCACGCAAGCTCACGAAGTATTTTCAGGCTCCGACAGGTAGCGTCCGAATGAGCTCAAAATTTTAGCATAAAAAAGTGTCGCAGGCACCTTTCACACTGAAAATAACGGGATGGGAAAAAGAAATTCCTGGCTAAAACAGGGCGCGACCGACGCGAAATATCTTTAGAACCGCAATAGGGGCAGTTTCTCTTGAAGGTTAACATGATATCGTTGAGTTGGAGGATAATTGTCCGCGAAGTTACAAAAATACCCATCTGCCCGTTTCCCACTTATCCCAATTTTTTGGACTGCTAAGTTCCGGCACTGAAAGTAAGTGTAGAACCCTTTACCGGTGACACCGTGGGCCGGTTATTCCCGAACTGTGCCGGGCAAGAGCTTTGGTTTGGCATAGTTAAAAAGTGGATGATATGGACAGGCAAATCACATCTCAGAACTGAGCTGGTACGTATCTGCCTCAATAACCGACAGGTCGTCCTTATGCAAGACTTTCGTACGGCTGACAACTAAAATAATGACAGCATTACGACCATTTTACTGGAAAAATTGACAGCCGACAGCAAAAATGTCTGATTCAGGCCGACTGGCACAACCTTTGATTTTTGCTCGTTAGCTTCGGCTGCGAAGGCTCGGGCTGATTAGTATTGTTTAACTATTTAAAAACGGTTAATTATGTCACTCATCAAAAGGAACGGGACATTGTCCCCCGTATTCCCAGCGCTGTTCGACGATTTCTTTGGCCGCGAACGTTTTAACTGGGACAACAGCAACTATTCATCGACCAGCACGACTGTGCCATCGGTCAACATCCGCGAAACCGGCGATCATTTCGAAGTGGAAATGGCCGCCCCCGGCATGGCCAAAAGTGATTTCAAGATCGAACTTGATGGCAACACGCTCACAATCAGCTCCCATAAACAGCAGGAGCAGAAAAGTAGCGAGGATGGTTATAGCCGAAAAGAGTTCAGCTACCAATCGTTCCACAGGAGTTTTGTGCTGCCTAAAGACGTCGTAGACGACAATGGTATTGCGGCCCGGTATGACAACGGTATTCTTTACCTTACTATTCCCAAGAAGGAACAGGCCAGGCAAAAATCACCGAGATTGATTGAAATAGCTTAACCCGCGCAGAAAGGGCTTGTTGATCGCAAGCCCTTTTTATTTATTCAGGCCCGGCCAAAAACTGGACTGCTGGCTGTCAAAAAAGCATATGTATGAATCAGCATTTGCTTGTCTGTCGGTGCGAAACCGCATTATACCCATTGCTCAAACACGGCCAGGTCAATCTTTGGTTTGAAGCATTAAATATCTACTCATTTTCACCGGGTCGAACATGTGACAACTACTACCGTCTCAACGACCTGGATTGGAATTTTGTAAAGATTTCTCCCTGCGAATCACTCTTAGAAAAATTTGTCAAAACTGTATTTCCATAGGATTTTGAAACTGCCGGGCGACCATGCAATTATTTACAGCATAGACCGGCTGATTAAAATCATCTGCAAATAGATTGTATATCATTCTCATAGCACCTTGTCACCAATAAATTTAATCTACGTTTGCAAATCACAAGTCCCTAATAATCCAAGATTCAGATACAGAACATGGAAAACGATGAGACGAAGTCAAAAAGCGTTAAAGGACCTCCGGAAATATCCGGCGAGGCCAGTGATGTTGATGCCGAGCTGTTGCTGAAAGTTCGTGAAACGCTTGTAAACGATCCCTTCGTTGACAGCGATCAAATCAGGATTCGTGTGATAGGCAGAACTGTATATCTCGACGGCAAAGTGAAATCAGAGAAAGAGCGGGATGTTGCTTGTCAGATTGTGACAAATATTTTTGGAGTCAGAAATGTCGTCAACTATCTGACATTTCAATGCCCTTACCTGTGTTCAAGAATCATCTAAGTTTCCTGCATTGGTCAGGAGGAATATTTTACGCCATTAATATGAAACCGAAACAAATTATCCCGACCATTATTTTTATCGCAACCATTAGTTTTCTCACAGGAATTCTTTTTGCGCCTGAAAAAGGCAGCAGGACCCGAAGAAAAATTCGTGAGAAAGGTGAAGACTCCTACGACAATCTGAAATACAGAATCAGACATTTATTACGAAAACTAAAAAGAAACCGACTTCTGGAATCTTAGTTTAAATGGAATAGACAAATCGCTCTTAAGAAAAAAGCACGAAAAATAGTCACTCAAGTTTCCTTAACCTGGTATGGACGCCGATGAAAAACTATATAATTCATTTGCTGGCGATGTTTATCTTTTTCAAATTCAACCTTTGCCCGGCGCAGCAAATCTTCGATTTTGGGTTGAAAGGTGGGTTGAGTATCCCAAATCTGACTGCCAAATACAGACTGCATAACAGTGACCTTATTTTGGAAGAAGGTTTCAACTACGGGTTTATCAATATACAGAAATATCAGATCAATGGTAAAAATAGGACTGGCGCCGGATGTATTATTTTGGGATACCAGTTTCCTATCAACCATCACTGATTACCTAGTCATTATGGGCAACTTTCATTATGAAAATTGTTGTGTAAGCGGTACGGTGATTATCATCGCTCGGTAGCATTTTAACATGCATTCGTCTTTACGGCCCCCTATCCTATTTTTTGGTTCAAAATTTCAAACCACTTAACCATTGAAATTCGTTACAAAGAAAAAAGCCATTGAATATTTTGAAGACGAATGGAGAGAGATGAGAAGGTGGCTCAAAGATTATTTTGACACGAATGAGCAAGAGCATCTTCACCAGTTCCGAATTCAGGTCAAAAAAATTGAAGCTTTTTTAATTCTGTTGGACTTTGGCCGCCGCCACACCAAATTGCTTCCCCATTTCAAAACGGTTAGAAAAGTTTTCAAACGTGCGGGCGAACTAAGAAATGCATCTGTTCGCATACAGATGTTGAAAGAGCAGCAATTGCCCGAAAAAGCTTTTTCGATTTTTTACTTAAAGAAAAGAAAAAGCCTAAAAAAAATTAAGAAAGCGCACCGAAAATTAGACAGCAAAGTAAAAGGTGTCAAAAACAGAACAATTAATAACTTCTATAGGACTCAACTGCGAAAAATCGCCATGGAAGTCGCGGCACCGTCTCCAGATGCACATTTGCATAAGTGCCGTAAAAAGATCAAGATACTGTTGTACAATGAGAAAATTGCCCGGGAAGTGCTGTCCAGGCAACTTAATAGCAAATATCTGGATTCCTTACAGGAGGCGATCGGAAAATGGCACGATTACACGCTGACATTGAGATCCTCTGAACCTGATCCAAAAACCGCCGTCCAACTGGGCCGTAAGAAATCCATTCTTGAGGTAAAGATCAATGGGCTCTCCAAAGATTTCAATAGGCGATCTATTAAAAGCAGGTAAATATGTTCGAAATATAATTTCAGAGATTACACGATCACATTAATCAATATCAGCCTGTTACTATTTCTATTTTGGGATAACAAGACACCAGTTAATCTCGGCCGGACTCGACCTGACTGCTAAGGAGGATCAGGCTGGATGGGTGCCTGCAAGCTGGTAACGTAATACTGTGTACGTTTTTCCGGTATGATGCCTCGATCTGCCTGTTTATGTCAGGAACAAGGCGATTGAAATAGCCAATGCCATCCTTGAAGACGGGCATACAAATGAAGAAACAGCAATAGCCACTGCATAAGCCGGGCAAAGAACCATCCTGATACGATCAGGAGACTTAACAGAAATTGAACGAATAAGAGCAGGTAACACCCCCGGCCAGCTACCGTAAGCACTGCGAGACGCCGCCTGGTTGCCAGAGGTTTTTACGGTTGTGTGCCGGGTTGGGGAGGTTTATCATGACCTGAAATGCGAAAAGCGGCTGGAAATGGGGAACGGGGGCTCCCATTTATTTGAAGAGCCCGGAAAATTAGAAAAGTGACTGAGCTGGCATCCGGTTGGTTCAAAAACCATATACCGGCCATCATGGTGTGATTATATACGCAATTAAAGTTTACTATAATGTTCAAAGACAGAACAGAAGCCGGTGAACTGCTGGCAGCAAAACTCCGCAAATACAAAGATGACCCGGTCATTATACTAGCGGTTCCGCGCGGCGGCGTGCCGGTTGCGTATCAGGTTGCACGGGAACTTGGGTTTACCCTGGAAATAGTCCTGGTTAAAAAGATCGGGCATCCAAGTCACAAAGAGTACGCCATTGGGGCGGCAAGTCTTTCGGATTTTTTGTGATGCCCCGGCACAATGTCCAACCCGAATACATACAACGCGAACTCATATCTATAAGGGAACGATTAACGGAAATGTACCGAAAATTCGGTGGCTACACGCCCACGCAAAACATGGAAGGCAAAACAGTAATTATCATAGATGACGGTATCGCAACTGGTAGTACAATTCTGGGTACGGTCAGATTAATACGCAAAGGCCGGCCTGCTAAAATTGTCATCGGCGTTCCGGTAGCCTCGAAGCAAGCAGTGCAAAAATTAACCAGGGAAGTTGAAGAAGTCGTAACGGTGTTGATACCAGAGGATTTTGCTAGCGTTGGTGCTTTCTATAAGAACTTTAACCAGGTAAGTGACGAAGAGGTGATGTCCTATCTGAAAAAAATGGGTAGTCGGAACAAGGAAGGATGATGATCCAGTGAGAAGAAGCTGTTTGGGAAAATCCGCCACGGCCCAGGCCCCGGTGATTTTTCAAGAATGACCCTTATGAATGGCCATTGAAGGCATTGCAAACAAAGAAGCCATCGTGTCAGCGCATAATAACATTACAGGGAACGATGTATGGATAGTAGTGGTTTTTCAGGAACGGGATCGGACGGTTGTCCACCTGTTGAAACTCTTAACTTAAAAATCGACACGACAAATATGAAAAAAATTTCACACGTCATCACGGTCCTGTATTTGATGATATTAACCTCATACGCGATGGGACAAGCTGCCCAGGAGCCATGGACCACTTCCGACCTGATGGCACCAAAGCAATTGGCAGACCGTATTGAACAGGCGAAAAAACCGATGCCGCTTATTCTCAATATCGGGCCGCAGGCAGTGATCAAAGGCTCGGTGGATGTGGGCCCTGGCAGTGAAAAGCAAAATATAAAGAAACTCGAAAATCTGCTGTCAAAAGAAGATAAAGACCGCGAAGTTGTCATTTACTGTGGCTGCTGCCCTTTCGACCGCTGCCCTAATATCCGGCCCGCCTTTAGTCAGGTTAAGAAGATGGGTTTCAAAAATGCGAGGCTTTTGGATATTTCCAAAAATATCAAAACGGATTGGATTGATAAGAGTTATCCTATCCAATAGTCCGACGCCGCAAATGACAAAATTGACAATCATAATCTGCTTCGCGGGCTTTTTGGTTTGTGCCGCTGTGGAAAAGGCATTCACTCAGCAGGCAATCAAAATCGGGAGCCTGGCCCCTGAAATTGAGTTGCCTTCGATAAAGGGTGAAAAAAAGTCGCTTTATGCTTTAAGGGGTAACACCGTCCTGATCGACTTTTGGGCTTCCTGGTGCGCTCCCTGCGTTCAGGAGCAGCCGGAGCTCAAAAGACTGTACGCCAAATATCACCGCCCTCACGTACAGGACCATAATTTCGAAATCTTTGCCATCTCCCTCGACAGTAAAAAAGACGCCTGGGAGCGGGCCGTTAAAAAGCTGGGGCTGCCCTGGGCACAAGTGAGTGATTTGAAATTCTGGACATCACCTGTTGCAACAACCTATCAGCTGGAAGAGCTCCCCTTTAACATGATCATTGATGGTAATGGCTACGTCGTGGCGCTGAACTTACACGGAAAGGAACTGGATGAATTCCTAAGTACTAGGTTCAGCCAATGAGTCGTGCCGTACGAATTTGATAATCAAAATGAACACCTGGCTGAGCAGGTGTGCGGAGAATCCTAAATTTTCGCAATATTGAGATATGCGCCTGTCAGGCTACATTAAATGGTAAATCCCTGCCCTACGATGGCATGCATGGTTTGCTTTGAAATTATCGCTTAGCTCCTCCTTCCCCCAGCAATGAAGAGATCATCAACTCCAGCGTGCGGTGATTGGTGCCGTCAATCCGAAAATCTCTGAAAATGATCCTCCCTTCCTTGTCAATTACAAAATTCTCAGGCGCGCCCGATACACCGAACTTTTGTTCGGCATAGGATGCATTGCCCCGCACTGGAATGAAAGAATACCGGGTGTTTTTCATAAAAGGGAGTACGAAACCATCCTGCGAAGGCAGTATGTTGACGCCGATGTATACCAGACTGTCGTTTTTGAATGTATCGACCACAGTTTGAAAATGAGGGAATTCCTCGCGGCAGGGAGCGCAGCCCGGAAACCAGATCGTGAGCAGGACCACTTTGCCCTTCAGGGAGGCCAATTTCAGCGTGTCATTACTGGTATAAAGGCCCAATTCAAATGGATAGGCAGGAACAGCTGCTCCAATCCTGATCATTTCAATGTCTTGATCGATCTGTTTTTTTTCTTTACCGATTTTCTTCCCGTACGATTCCAGCGCGCTGGAAAGCGGGTCAGTGGGTAGTTTCGCAAATCTGACAGACAGGCTGTCATAAGCACCCTTAACATTGCCTGACTTTTCCATTAACGATGCTTTTTTCAATGGTATCAGGTCTTTGGTAAAGCTGAAGCTGGGAAGTTTGACCTGGTCAAGCTTGATAATGGCAGCTGAATATTGATGGTCTTTTTCCAATTGGCCAATCTCAATCAATGATACGGCCATTTGCCTTCTGCTCTTCCACTCGCCCGCCGTACCCATTTCGTCGATGAGCATCAATGCCTTTCCGGGATCTGTCTGCAGATAGGCGTCCGCCAATCTTACCATGCCGGATGCGGACGACCCAAATTTTTGCGGGGGGAACAGTCTGCGAAGTTCTTCGAGATAATGAATCTGCTCATTGAGATCTGTGGCGCGGCTGCCCAACTCGAAAAGTGCCTGCGCGCCACGTTCGTCTGCCGGGAAGCGCGCCACAAAATCGACTACTTTCTCCTTGTAAGTATCCGGATCGGCGCTCTCTAAGGATTTGAGATAACCAAATGCATAACCGGCATTTGAGGGGTCCGCTGATGCTGCCTTTCCAAAATAGGCTGTAAACAAATCGCTTTGCGCCCTCATATCTGCATCTACGCCAAGCATATACCATATTTCAGCGTTTTTCGGGTCCAGTGCAGCTGCTCTCAGCAGAAAATCTTTCGGCTGCGGCATTAAAGCTTTATAATAAACTGTTCCGATGGCTAATGGAATATTCACATTTTCGGGATACCTCTTCATCCATACTTCATATTGGTCCCAAAGAAGTGGATTTTTCATGCCCATCGCGAAAATATAGGCTCTATGGGCTTTCAGGCTATTCAGATCGGCTTCCACTGCAACCAGGGCTTTTTCAATTACTTCGGCGGAGGCCGGGCCCATTCTCGTCGGCGTTTGGGCCACAACCTGCACGCAAGCACTGACGACCAGCATCAAAATCGCATATAGCACGCACTTAAAATTGGCTGTCTTCATCTTTGGTTTTGTTGAATCCATAAAAAGCAGCGGTCACATTCCGCCGCTATGTTTGTTAGAAGCCGATATTGGGTTCGCCCTTGCCAGAAAAAGCTTAGGGGCCTTCTGATTTCCTTCTGCATAAAGAACGGCGTGATGAATTACTACCTGAAATGCCTGCCGTACCCACTTTCCCGTTTCCCCGGCCGCAATCGTCTGGTACGGGTGCCATTGTAAAAATCCAAAAACCGCCGTGAACCGCCACGCACGATCCTATCACTGAAAATCAAAATCGGCGATGATTAATCATGCCATTTGCATTTTTTTAATAGAAAAATTTATAATATTGTCGTCTTTCGCAATTATCTTTTTGATCAGCTGATGTCTGATAACCCACTCGATAAGTTGAAGGAAGCAGAGCTTTGGCAATCCTTTAAAAATGGTGATAAAGAAGCTTTTGTATTGATCTACAGGTATTATTTCAAAACCCTGGCCAACTATGGGTCCAGGTTTACTTGCGACGTCCTCTTACTGGAAGATGCCGTCCAGGATCTTTTTGTATCGCTGTGGAGGCGCAGGGAGCAACTCGGCAATCTCGGGCATGTAGAGAGCCCCAAGTTTTATCTGCTGCGCGCATTACGGAACCAGCTGATGCGTAATACGCACCATGATATTTTTGATCAGTCCGAAAATATGGACGATTTCCTTGACCACCTTGTTTCCCTTTCATCCGAGCAGCAAATCATCGACGACGAAGGTGCACTGGACCAGGTCCAGAAAGTAAGGTATGCGATTGCCAACCTCAGCCCCCGGCAGCAGGAGGCGATCAACCTGCGGTTTTATCATGGCATGAGCCTCGACCAGATCGCCCAGATCATGGGCATCAACAAGCAAGCTGCTTCCAATATGCTTTTTAAGGCTTACACGGTTCTTCGGCTTACGCTTAAGTTCATCTCCGTGCTGCTATTCTGCGCTCCCTCCGGCTTCCCTCTTGCCTGAAAAACGGCCTGTTTCCCCTATTCAGGCGGGTACACTTTGCATCTGAAAAAATAATTTACGCCCATGGGTTATTTTAAAAAAAAGCTTGTCTCTGTATAATTAGGGACTTGCACTATATCCATGGATTACAGCAATTTTGATTTACAGGATTTTCTGAATGACGACTCTTTTGTTCAATGGGCATTGACAGGAAAGGAAGATGCTTACTGGCAGCAGGTGAGGCAGTTATTTCCGTCCCGTGCCGTCTTGATCGAGAAAGCGCGCGTGATCATTTGTCAGTTGAACTACGAAGAAGGAAATAAGACACTGGATTTGGATGAAGACCGGGTTTTGAGACGTATCCAGGGAGAAATTCAATTGCAGGATTCAGTTTTCGAATGGCCGATGGAAAAACAGAGGAACACAGGCTGGTTAAAATGGGCAGCGGTTATTTTTGTGTTCGCCGGAATGGGCTGGCTACTGCTCAACGGCAAATTCGGGCACGCTACCAGCTACAAAGACCTGGTAGCCGAAGCTAGGGAAAAGTACGAGATGACCGAAAGGGTGAATACTTCTGAAAGTCCGATGCATGTGAAACTGGAAGATGGCACGATGGTCACCTTACAAAAAAACAGCAGACTAAGTTATCCGGTCCATTTCGCTTCGGGTGTTCGTGAAACCTTTCTGAGTGGTGAAGCATTTTTCGAAGTGACGAAGAACCCTCAAAAGCCTTTCCTGGTATACTCTAATGAATTGACAACCAAAGTATTGGGCACAAGTTTTACAATTAAGTCCTTTGACGGGGAACGTCATGCCAGCGTCAATGTGCTTACGGGCCAGGTATCGGTGTTCAGCCAGAGGCAACTGGACGGCGAAACAAAGGGTGTTGTTCTGCTGCCCAACCAAAAGGCTGTTTTTGACCGCGAAAATGAACTTCTTTCCAAGCATCTTTCTGACAGGCCCGTCCCTCTGGTACCACAGGCTGCCGACCAGAAAAAGCGGTTTGAAGAAGTTCCCGTGGGACAGGTGTTGCAGGAACTTGAAGAATTATACGGCGTCAAGATCATTTACAATAAAGAGATCCTGGCTTCCTGCATTATCAGCACCATTTTCGGCAACGAATCCCTGAATGACAAGCTCGATGTAGTCTGTCAGACCATCGGTGCGACGCACAAGGAAATAGACGCTCAGATTATCATCGAATCAACCGGCTGTTTATAATGCCCTAAACCCGAACCCACTACCGACTAACCCACCTGCCTATGAAGTAACCTATTCCGCAACAATGCCCAAAAAAAAAGGAAAAGGATGTGGCGACATCCCCTTCCTTCCGCCAATGCCTGGAAGGCTATTGGACAATCAGTTTTGTCTTTTGAAAAACAAACTCAGTCAAAAGTATGAAAATTTTATGTACTAGAAAAGAGGTTTTCAGGATTATGAAGATCACTTCTGTTCAACTTGTTATTGCCTGTATCCTGGTCGGGAACAGCCTTGCAGCACCGGCTTTCTCGCAGGAGCTGCTCAAAGAAAGAGTGACCCTTACGGTCCGGGATGGCACGTTAAAAGCCTTTCTGAAGAGCCTTGAAAAGGAGGTGGATGTCATTTTCTCCTATCAGAAAGATGTCGTCTCCACGGAAGAACGGCTCAATTTCGAATTCAAAAATGAAACGCTCGACGAGGTGCTCAGGCATGTCCTGGCCCCAAGACGTATACAGTACAAGGTTATCCGGAATAACCAGATTATCCTGAGCCGGAAAATGGTCGGGAGCGATGCACAGCCCACAGGTTTCAACACCGAAAAAGATGTCATTGAAAAAACTTCCCTCCGGGCGGCAGACATCACCGTTAAGGGCACCGTAAAGGACGTAGATGGAGCGGGCCTGCCGGGTGTGAGCATTATCATCAAGGGAACTTCGCGAGGTATGACCACCGACGCGGAAGGCCATTACCAGATCGTGGTACCCGACAACTCGGCCATCCTGATTTTCAGTTTTGTGGGTTATGAAAGCCAGGAATTGCCCGCCGGCAATGCAAGCTCGCTCGATGTCGTATTGAAATCAGATATAAAAGCCCTGGGCGAAGTGGTGGTGGTGGGTTATGGTACCCAAAAGAAGACCTCTGTCACCGCTGCGGTAGGGACATTAAAAGGCGGCGACATTGCAGAAACACCCATCTCCAACCTGAGTAACGGTCTGGGCGGACGCATTGCGGGGGTAATCGTCAAACAGAACTCGGGTGAGCCGGGTAAGGACGGATCTAACATTTTTATCCGCGGTATTTCCTCCACAGGCAACAACCAGCCACTGCTGATCGTGGATAATATCCCTAGAAGTTTCCAGCTGCTGGATCCTAATACCATTGAATCGTTCACTATTTTGAAAGATGCCGCAGCAGTGGCCCCCTATGGTGTCGCCGGTGCAAATGGTGTGGTGCTTGTAACCACAAAAAGGGGAAAAGCCGGTAATCCTACGCTTTCCTACTCCGGATACATCGGTTTTCAAAACCCGCTATCATTGCCCGATTATGCCAATTCATTTCAGGAAGCAACATTGAGAAATGCTGCTGCAAAGAATGCCGGGTTGCCGCTGCCTTTTTCCGAAGGCCAGCTACAGAAGTACAAAGATCATTCGGATCCGGACGGCTATCCTGAACACGATGTCTGGGATGCGGTGATTGACAAGAATGCGGTGATTACCACCCACAACCTGCAATATTCCGGCGGGACAGACAAGATTAAATTCTTCACCAGTGTCGGTTATCAGAACCAAAAGGGAATGTGGAAAACCACCAGTACAAGCCGGTATAATTTATCCCTGAACCTGGACGCGCAGGCCACCAAAACGACCAAAATATCATTTGGACTAAACGGGATCGTGCAACAATCGACCTATCCACCCTCGGACCAAAGTTCGGGAACTACCCACAGAACCGGCCGGATTTTTGAGCTGGCCGGATTTGCCCACCTGGGATTTGGCCCCCTGGTATTCAGCAACGGGATGTACGGAAGCCATGTCATGGCAGCTTTGTTTGCAAGTGGCTATGAAAAAAACAACGGTACTTCCATCTATTCGCAGATGACCATCGAACAGCAGCTGCCTTTCATCATGGGGCTTTCTCTGAAAGGTACCGTCGCGTATGACCCCAGCTTTTCGGAATCGAAGCTTTGGAAAATCCCCATGCACGTCGCCACGGTTGACACGACAAAACATCCCTACGTGATTACCGATGGTATTTTCGGCGCGGTGAAGCCTTCTCTGGCGCAATCCTACAGCCGTGCTCAGCAACTTACCTATCAGGCCAGCCTGAACTACAACCGGACTTTTGGCAGACATAATTTGGGCTTCCTGGGCGTTTTTGAAGCCAAAGCAAACCGGACGTTCGGACTCGGTGCCGCACGTACCAACTACAACCTCACGGTGCCTGAGATCAACATGGGAAGCTCTGCTCAGGCGGATATGACCACGAGCGGATCGTCTACCTCGGGCAGGCAAATGGGCCTGGTGTACCGTGTTACCTACGACTACAATGACAAATATTTATTCGAAGCCAGCGGCCGTTACGACGGGAGCTATTATTTCGCGCCACAAAACAGGTATGGCTTTTTCCCTGCATTCTCGGCGGGATGGCGGTTGTCGGAAGAGCATTTTATCAAAGACAATATCCGCTGGATTGACAATCTGAAACTCCGTGCATCTTACGGACAGGTGGGTTCGCTGGCCGGCAGCGCATTTCAATATTTGAGCACTTATAATGTGGTGGGTACCGCATATGCCTTTGACAACAATGCCGTACAGGGTGTAAGCGAGCGCGCAGAACCCAACCGTAACATTACCTGGGAGCGGGGCAAGAAAACGGACATCGGTCTGGAAGCCACTTTGTTCAAAGGGTTTATCAACCTGGAGGCAGATTATTTTTACGAGAAGCGTTCCAATATGCTGGTAACGCCGGACGTGATCGTTCCGAAGGAATATGGCATCGGGCTGAGCCAGGTAAACCAAGGTGTGATGAGCAACCGTGGTATCGAACTGGCCATCGGTTCCAACTACCGGGTAACGAGCGATTTGCGGGTGTCATTGGGCGCTAACATTACCTATGCCAAAAACAAGCTGCTGAAAGTATTTGAAACCCCGGTGACCTACAACAACCCCAATCGCCGGGTAACCGGTCGGCCGCTGGGAACACAGTTTGGCTTTCAATCACTGGGATTTTTCCAGGTGAATGATTTTGACGAGAGCGGTAATCTGAAACCAGGCATCGCGGTGCAGCCCTGGGGCAAAGTAGCGCCCGGCGATATCCGGTATGCCGATTTGAACAATGATGGCAAGATCGATGACAATGATATTACCAAAATTGGTAACCCCGTGGCCTCACCGCGGATTATCTACGGACTTTCACCGTCAGTACATTACAAAGGACTCGGCCTGGACCTGCTTTTTCAGGGCGCGGCCAAAACCAACTGGTACTATCAGGCTTTTGCTGTGATGCCTTTTGCCAACACCATGCGGCCATACGTGCATAACCTGGATTATTGGACACCGGAAAACCCGAATGCAAAAAATCCGCGCATCACCAATGCACCCACAACCAACAACCTGCAGACATCCTCATTCTGGATGGGTAATGCCGCATATCTCCGCCTGAAAAGCATGACGCTTTCCTACACGATCCCGACATCGATTATTGAAAAAATCAAGCTGCAGAATGCCCGTATTTATGTCTCGGGACAGAATGTGCTGACGTGGAGCAAGCTCAAATATTACGATCCAGAAATTGGCCCGAACGATTCCGGCGCACCGACCAACGGATGGAGCTACCCCAATCAAAAAGTGATTTCCATCGGTGTTAACCTTACATTCTAAACCCTGTATCATCATGAAATCAATCGCATTTAAGCTGAGAAAGGAGATACTTTTTCTGATCATGGCGATCACATTGTCGTCCTGCGATCAATTCCTGGAGGTCACCCCCACCGACCAGGTTTCGGATCAGACCCTTTGGCAAACAACCGAAAATGCCGACCTGTTCCTGAACAATATTTACGGCGCCATACCTGCACCGTTTAACAGCCCCGATCCCTGGGAAAACTTCTCGGACAATTCCATCAACGGGATTGCCGGCAGGTTCAGCGCGGCAACCTATGCCAATTCGGGCTACACGGCGAGCAACGGGCCGAGCCAGTGGGACAACTACAGCAGTATCCGTAAAACCAATGTGTTCATCAAGGGCGTAACGGAATCGACCCTGCCCGATGCCTGGAAAAAGCTGCGTCTGGCGGAAGCAAGGTACCTGAGAGCGTATTTTCATATGCTGCTGTGGGCTGCTCATGGAAATGTTCCGATCATCAACGAGGTACTTAGCCTGAGCGAACAGGGTGACGGAATTTACAAACCCAACAATACATTCGAGGAGACCTTCAAGTTTATCACCGACGAATGCGCTGCCATTGCGCAGGACCTCCCGCTGAAAGGCGCCCAGGCCGGACGTGTTACAAAAGGGGCCGCGCTGGCGCTGAAAGGATGGTGCGAATTGTTCGCCGCCAGTCCGCTGCACAACCCGACTGGCGATAAGTCAAAATGGCTTGCCGCCGCCCAGACGAACAAAAGCATCATCGATCTGAACCAATACAAGCTGTTTCCCGACTATGGAACCATGTTCCTCGAAGCCAACAATAACAATTCAGAAGTGATTTTCGACAAGGTTTATCTCGGCGGAACGGTATTGGGAAATCAAAAAACCGCCCTGCAGGCACCCAGCTACGTGAACGGAATTGCGCGTGCATTCGCCGGCGTGAACCCTACGCAGGAGCTGGTCGATGAATATGCGATGGCAAATGGCTTGCCGATCTCCGATCCGAAATCGGGTTATGATCCGCAAAATCCTTATGCGAACCGTGAGCAGCGTTTTTACAAGGACATCGTGTACGATGGTTCCACCTGGCTGGGTTCTGAGATCGTGACGCGCCTCGGCGAGGGAAGCAAGAACGAAATTGACCTGAACGAAAAAAGCGAAGCGACCAATACCGGCTATTATTTCAGGAAAGGCATGGACCCTGCTTACGCATTTATCGACAACAACCTTAACAGCGCTCATTTCATCATTTTCCGCTATGCCGAAATATTGCTGAGCTATGCGGAAGCACAGAATGAAGCAGTGGGTCCCGACGAATCCGTTTACTCCGCCTTGAACCAGGTCCGGGCACGGGTTGCCTTGCCTGCCCTTGCGGCCGGACTTACCCAGGCGCAAATGCGCACTGCGATTCAGCGGGAACGCCGGGTTGAGCTGAGTCTCGAAGAAAAACGCTGGTACGACCTGATCCGCCTGAAAATTGCGGAAGTCAAATTAAACGGTCAGCTGCATGGTATGGCGATATCCACTGAAAACGGCAAGCGGGTTTATAAACCTGTGACGATTCCGGGCGGTGCCAGGACATTCTACGCCAACAAAAACTACGTCTTCCCGATCCCGCAGTCGGCGCTGGACACCAATCCGAAGCTGGTACAAAATCCTAATTATTGATGTCAGTAACCTCACTTACCCCTGCCTCCCGTCGCGAATTTATCAAGACGGGAGTAGCAGGCTTGTTCCTGCCGGTATTTGCATCCGGAATTTCGGATGTCTTCGATCTCTCAGGACCGGCGAAAGATAAACGTGATTTTTCAGTCTGCCTTACGGCTGATGCCATTCTTGAAAATCCGGGAATGCTGAAAATGGTGGCGGACGCTGGTGTGAACCGCGTGTGGCTGGCGACGTACTTTTACGGTTACTGGCCCTGGGACAAGGAGAAACTGAAAAAAGCAAGGAAATCAATCCTGGACAGCGGTATGGAAGCGGCCGCAATCACCCTGCCGTTTGGCCATCCGGGCGACGCATTGAACCCGAGAGATAAGGAATTCCCGCTCATTTCGCCTGACAGTTGGGGCAGAAGTATCGATATCGAAGGCAAACTGTATGCGGGAACGACGGTGAGCACATTGGCCAATCGGGAAAATGCGATTGCATTGAAGGAGTTGAGGGAGATGGGATTTCCCGAATGTATCCTGGACGATGACTTCCGAATTGCCCGCGCGCCAGGTACCATCGGCGGGAATTACAATGACGCCAACCAACAGCTTTTTATCGAAAAAGGCGGATATGCAGCAGATTCATGGAAAAAGCTGGTGGAAGATATCAAAAACCGGCAACTGACCCCTCTGGTAAAAGCATGGGTAAACTGGCAATGTGATCTGCTCACTGAATCCTTCAAAATCCAGCAGCGAGGCTTTGGCGCGGGGTTGGGTTTCATGGCCATGTACCTGTGTTCTGAAAAGGCAGGTATACGGTTTTCGGATTATAAAAACGTACCGATCAGAGTGGGGGAAGCGCATTTCACGGACACCGGATTGTCAAAACCCAAAGGCTGGACCGATGAACTTTTCAGCGTGCTCTTCCACCGGAGGTTCATTGCACCTGAATATGCCTGGAGCGAAACCACCGCTTTTCCCGCCGATGCCGTTTCTGCCGAAAATATGGCTGCAAAGCTTACGATTTCCACGATTGCAGACGTCCGCCATACCACTTTCATGAGTGGATTGGTTCCGCTGCCGGATAGCTACTGGAGTACTTTCGGGCCGGCTATCACGAAACAAAAGGCGCTTCACAGGGCGGTTGCAGGGCATTCGTTAAAAGGACCCCTGAAACACTACTGGGGCGAAATGTCCAGGTTTGTAGGCCGCGATCAGCCTTATTCTTTGTGGCTAGCACTGGGTGTGCCTTTTGAAATGATTGATGATCTCAAAAACACAGGGGACGGCTGGGTGTTTGTCAGCAATGAAGATTGTGCCCAGGTTACCAAAGACGACCGGCTCCCCTATCTCGTGGCGCGGCCCGATGCGATTTTGAGAAACAATATCCAGATAACCCGCCAGGAAGAAGATCTGACTGCGCTCTGGAAATGGAGAAAGACCATCCTGCCCCATTTGCAGTCGTCCAAAATACCTTACGTGATTGAAGAATCGCCTTGCGTTTGCGCGTGGTATCCCGGCGCGAAGTGTGTGATCGTCTGGAATTTATCAGACAAGCCGCAAAAACTGACCGTGCATGACCACCGCAATACCTATGCGGAAACGTTTGCCCCAATGGGGTCTCTAAAAATTAGTCTCGAATAGCATTCCTGCAATAGCATTCCTGAAACACTCATTTTTTTAAATTATTATTTATGTCTGCCAGTACTATTGACGTCCTGACGATCGTGGGCTACTTTGTCCTGATCCTCGGAGTGGGCCTGTGGTCGGGGCGGGGGAAGAAAGGCACCGCTGCCAATTATTTCGTGTCTAAAGGCACGCTCCCATTCTGGGCGATCGCTGCGGCCTATGTGTCTTCCGGGCTGAATCCCGAACAGCTCGTGGGGATGAACGGTATGGGTTATATGGTAGGCTTGCCACTCGTCAATTCTTACCTGATCGCCATTTTTGTTTACAGCGCACTCATTTTTTGCTTCTTCCCGATTTATCTCCGCAACAACATCGTCACCATGCCCCAATACCTGGGCTTGAGGTTCAGTGTGCAAAGCCAGCACATTTTCAGCGTCCTATTGCTGATCAGCTACATCCTGCTGAACCTTTCGGTGGTGTTATATGGCGGCGCGAAGCTTTTTCAGGGAATATATGGCGTACCGATCTGGCTGGGCGTACTGATCCTGGGCACATTCGCCGGGCTGTACACCATGTACGGGGGCATGAAATTCGTGATGAATGCGGCTGTCTTCGATTTTTTTCTGGTACTCACAGCCGGTGCGGTCCTGTTCATACTGGGCTATATGAAACTGCCTCACGGATGGGCTGATGTGAAAGAGTTTGCGCCGGGGGGCTTCCATCTCATGCAGCCCACAGACACGCCGGTGATGCCCTGGCATGCCGTGCTTTTTGCCCTCTTCAATTTGCAGCTTTTCTATTCCTGCATCAACCAGGCACTTGTGCAGCGGGGTTTGGGCGCCAGGTCCGAATGGGACGTACGGATGGCGATTATCCTCGCGGCCGGCTTTGTTTTGATCCGCCCTTTTATTGAAATCTTTCCCGGCATGGTCGCGCGGGCACTTGCTTTTACGGGCCATAGCGAATACCGGGTGTTGCCGGACGAGATCGATAATGTGTACCCGATGCTGATCAAAAACCTGATCCCGGAGGGACTGAAAGGGCTGATCCTGATCGGTACGCTGGCTACGGTGATGTCTACCACGGCCGCCTTTCTTAACTCCATTTCCACATTGTTCACTTATGATGTTTACAAAAAATGGATCAATAAAGAGGCGGGCGACAGGAAGCTCGTGCGGGTAGGGATTTTCACTACATTGGGCCTGATGGTGTTCAGCATCCTGTATGCGCCGGTGATCGAAAACTTTGGCGGCATTTTTATCTATTTCCAGGCAGCATCCACTTATTTGGCGGTCCCGGTCGCGACCTGTTTTCTGTTTGGGATATTCTGGAAAAGAGCTACCCCAGCTGCCGCATTGACCGTCATGATCATCGGCATACCATTGGGGGCATTGATACAGCTTGCCATCATCCCTGCCCTCTTTTCCTCCGAAACGATCGCGGAGTACAGTCTCACGAATTTCTATGTGACCGGCGGCATTACCCAACTCTTCTGCTCGGTGATTCTGATTGCCGTGAGCCTGGTAACCAAGCCCCGTAATGTTGAGGAAATCCGGAGCATGCTCTGGAATATCAAACTTTTAAAAGTACCCGAAAACGAGCCCGACCGGCCGCTCTGGCAATCGGCCTGGCTGTGGTGGGGTGTCATGGCAGTCGTATATGCCGTGATTTATTATATGTGGTGGTAAAAAATTGAATTCTGAAATGGAACAAAATAAAACAGCACTTTGCGTGATCGCGCATCCTGATGATGCGGAATTTGTATGCGCAGGCACCTTAACGTTACTGGCGGAAAGAGGATGGCAGATCGTGATGGCAACGATGACACCCGGCCAGGCGGGCTCTACGGTGATGGGTCCGGAGGAAATCAGTGCAATAAGGCGTGCGGAGGCAGCCAATTCCGCGGCACTGATCAACGCGACCTATTACTGTCTGGAATGTGAAGATATTTTTATTGCCTACGATCGGCCAACCCTAATGAAGGCCATTGAGCTGGTCAGGAAAGTGAGGCCGTCGGTCGTTTTTACGGCCAGCCCGTCGGATTATATTGTCGATCACGAGATCACAAGTAAAGTAATGCAGACTGCCTGCATCGCTGCCGGCATTCCCAATATTCCTATTGAAGGTGTTGAAGCTTTCTCGCCGGTACCTCACTTGTATTATTGCGAACCTACTCACAACAAAGACATTTTGGGAAGGGAAATCTTTTCCACCATTCACGTTGATATCACCCGGGTGATGCCATTTAAAGAGGAGATGCTGAAATGTCACAAAAGTCAGCGGGATTGGCTCAGACAGATTTCCGGGCTGGATGAGTTTGTCCTTTCGATGAAGGAGTTTTCCGCAAAAGCCGGACAGAAAATAGGCCGCGACTATGCGGAAGGATTCCGTCAGCATCTGGGGTTCAGTTACCCGGCCGACAATTTGCTGTTGGCGGAATTGGGCGAACTGGTGTTTGTACGCAAAGAAACCGAAACGATCCTGGGATGAAAACAGACTTAACCTACCGCGGCGGTGTCCTGATCATTCGGGCGGAGAATGAGCATATTGCGTTTGAAATCGCTCCTCAATTGGGCGGCAGGATCGTCAGTGTTTACAATAAAGATTTGAAAAAGGAATTTCTCTGGCACAATGAAAACCTGAACCTGGCCGAAAACCAGGCCGGTGCGGATTACGACTCGAACTTCTGGGGTGGTATCGATGAGCTGATCCCCAATGATATCCCCGAAACCGTAGATTCCATTGCCTACCCGGATCACGGCGAGTTATGGACCGCTCCTTTGGAATTTGAAATCAATGAAAATAACATCTCCGTGTTCGGGCTCTTGCCATTGAGCAAGCTTTATTACAAAAAAACACTATCCCTTCCTTCGGAGGAGCCTGTCATACGGATGAGCTACAAAATCAGGAACGACTCAAACAGTACCAGGCACTTTCTCTGGAAACTGCATGCGGCCGTACAAATTGCCGAAGGTGATAGGGTCGTCAGCAGCGCCGCAAAAGCCAGGGCCGTCGACCCTGAAGTCGGCAGGATCAAATCGGAAGAGGAATTCCCATGGCCTCACCTGCAATCAAATGATGTATCCAAAGTACCGGCCTATGATCAGACAATGGATTTTTTCTACTTATACGATGTCCCCAGGGCGGAGATGGGCATGGTCAGCCATCACGACGAGCACCTTTTTGAATACAGGTACGACGGCTACGTTTTTCCATATCAATGGTACTTCGCCTCTTACGGCCAGTTCAATGACCATTATACCGCAATCCTGGAACCCGCTTCGGCCATGCCGGTGAGCGTGAACGAGGCCAAAGACCTGAACCAATGTACGGTACTTCATCCCGGCGAAAAGATTGATACCGTTGTGACTATTTATGCCGGCGCAAACCGGCCGGCTTTATGAAAATGACTGACAAAAAAGTTCTGATTACCGGGGCCGCGTCGGGTATCGGAAAAGCAACAGCAATCCGTTTCGCGGCCGAGGGGTGGAATGTGTGTTTAAACGATATCCAAACGGAAAAGCTCGAAGCTGTTTTCGCGGAACTTCCCGGCCATCACCATCTGATGTTTGCCGGCAGTTATGCCGAGCCAGGCACGGTATCCCGATTGGGAGCGCTGATACTGGAAAAATGGGGCGGACTGGATGCGTTGGTCAACTGCGCCGGCGTATCTGGCCGGACCGACCTGCTCAGCATGGAGCCGCAGCAATGGCGCCGGATATTCGACATCATGGTCGACGGCTGTTTGCTGATATCCCGGATGGGCATTGGCCTGATGTCCGGCCCCGGCCGGATCATCCACATCACTTCCATACACGGGGAAAGAGCCGAGCAATACGGCAGCAGTTACTCGATGGCCAAGGCGGCCATTAACCAGTTCTGTCGCGCGATGGCCCTCGAACTGGCCGATCGCGGCATCCTCGTCAATGCAGTGGCGCCCGGATTTGTGGATACGCCCATGTCCGTTACGGACGGGGAAAATGAGCTGCATACGCAATGGTTCCGCGACAACTACATCGAAGGCAACCACCTGCCGTTACGCCGTGCGGCCTATCCAGAGGAGATTGCAGGCGTCGTTTTTTTCCTGGCTGGCAAAGATGCCTCCTATATCACCGGCCAGGTGCTCACCGTCGACGGGGGCCTGACGATCACGTTTTAACTATTTCTAAACTTTTAACCTATTTTCCAATCCTTAACACTTTTCTATGAAAATCGAATCGGTTGATTTTTTTTACCTCAGCATGCCCGAAGTGCTTGATATAGGCGACGGCAGTCAGGATTCTACGCTGGTTAGGGTACGGGGCGGCGGCCTGGAAGGATGGGGAGAATGCGAAGCTTCGCCATTGCCCACCATCGCCAGCTATGTAACACCGATGTCGCATAGCGCTTGTAAACCGGTAAAATGGGCAGTGGAAGGTATGTCGCTGAACAGTATTGCCGACATCTACCAGATTACCAAACGCGTGCATGAAAATTGCTTCGATCTTCTGCAGTCGGACCATACACTTTCCGGGATAGACATCGCGCTCTGGGACCTGTTGGGGAAATATCTGCAGGAGCCCGTTTACCGGCTATTGGGTTACAAAAAAGCATTTCCAAAGCTGCCCTACGCTTCACAGCTCTTCGGAGATACCCCGGAGCTTACCTTTGAAAAGGCAAAAGCCTCCCGGGCAGGAGGTTACAAAGCCGTGAAATTTGGCTGGGGCCCAATAGGTAAGACTGACGCAAAAACAGACGGACAACACTTTCGCGCCGCCCGGGCCGGTCTGGGAGAAGATTTGTTCCTGATGATAGATATCGGCACGGTTTGGAATGAAAATGCGGCTGCTGCCATCGAGCGGCTGGAGGCATTGAAGGAAGTAAACACCTACTGGCTGGAAGAACCCTTTACCAACCTGGCGCTCGGCCCATACAAGGCGCTTTCGGAGGCGAAGCCCCAAATTTCGCTGGCAGCCGGCGAGGGCTGCAACAACTACGTACAGGCTGCTGCCATGCTGGATTTTGGTGGCTTGGAATACATTCAGATCGATACCGGGAGGATTGGCGGCATCACCTCTGCCAAGCGGGTTGCCGACCACGCCGTGGCAAAAAACATCACATATGTCAACCACACTTTTACTTCGCACCTGGCTTTAAGTGCCTCCATCCAGCCGTATGCGGGACTGGAAACAGACATCATTTGCGAATACCCGGTAGAGCCCAAGAGCCTTGCGCTTGATATCACCACCAATAAAATTCTTTTGGATAACAATGGGTTTGTGAACGTCCCGGAACTCCCCGGACTCGGTATGGAGATCAACAATGAAGGTTTAAAGAAATACTTGGTCGACGCTCAGATCCACGTAGGCGGGCAGCTGCTGTATTCCACACCCGAACTGTAACGAAAACAAAAGACGTCCAGCGCCTGCAGATCACCGGTTTGCAGGCTTTTTATTTGGACAGGCTGCCGGATGGCATGAAAGACACAAAATGATCTTGCACAGCTTGTTTCCTGGCCTCCCTTGCGAAAACAGCAGGACTGACGCCGCTGTACCGCTTGAATTCCCTGCTGAGGTGTGACTGATCCGTATAACCTAACTCGTAGGCCAGGCCTGCAATGCTGGAATCCGGGTCCCGCCATAACTGGTTTCGTACCTGCTCAAAGCGCATCAGGCCGGAAACATCCTTCACACTGTGGCCCGACGATTGCTTGAACTTCCTTTCCAATGTGCGAACCGTCGCATGGGCTGACGCCGCTACCTGGCTTACCGGCATGCTCCCGTTCGCTTCCTGCATAGCCTTTCCCGCTTTGAAAAGCATGCTGTTACCTGCTGTCCGCGCTCTCGCATTCAGGAAATACTGTTGCAACAGTTCCACCGCTTCTGCTATTTCACCTGCGCCGACCCTTTCACCCAAAATAGGCTGAAGCTGTGCAATCGGATGCTCCAATGTGCGTACCCCGCCTTTGCCGGACGGCAGTCCGAGCAAATCGAACACGGTCCACGGATAGCATCTGACGCCCAGAATTTCCTGACGGTTTTTCGTCTGAAAAAGTACAGGCTCATTGAGCAGCCCCATCATGAAGGGTGATGGCAACGGCTGCAAGGCTCCTTTGTAAGAAATGCTGCATGCGCTTCCGAAATGAAAAATAATTTCCGCATAACCGTCAGGTACAACTTCAAAGCCCGATCTTTTTTTTCCAAAATCCTTTCTATCGTACCAAAAGCACCTGATCGTATCCGTTAGCTCTTCGGGGGGATCAAATTCCTGGTGCAGCATTTGAGAAGATAACATATGGGAATGTATTGATATACGGCGCTCGAATGTGCACAAATCACTTACCCAAAACTAGTGATCCGGCCCCGATATTCGGCCACCGGACAAAACTTTCGGTCAATCGCGCATCTTTGTTTTACCGTCCATTTCTTCTTGTGCGCCCTGCCTCGGCCCAAAACCGGCGAATGTATTCTTCGCTCATTTGTTAGGGAAAACCACAACTGCCATATATATTTATAACTAATTGATAATCATAACATTAATTCAAAATATATTTCTACATTTTCCATAAAAATACTTTGAAAAACCATAAGGAGAGAGTAGAAATACATAAGCAATGCGAATGCACATCAGCATTTGAGAATATTCCGAAGAACATAACCCGCAATTAGCCAGTGATGACAAAAGATGAAATTATTGCCCAAGGGTATGAACAAATGAAATACATACCAACGCTCCCGGAAAATAAAACCTATATCATTGCCGTGAAAAATAAGAAATTCAATCCATCGGCAACTCCGGAAATGCTGGACCATAATCCGTTCGTGCTCTTCTATTTTCTGCGTTTCCGTCAGGTAACCACCCGCTTGGTCGAAGGGCCCAGGATAAAAGAGTTTCAAGCCTGGGAATTTGACGATTTTGTAACGAGCCGCGACGTTCAGGAGTTTAAAAACTCGCATAAATCAAGAAACCGGGTCAATCTCAGCTCATGACCCGACGATAAAGCCATCCGCTAGCTTACAACCTACTACCAAATTCTAGCAGTGAACCACCCATTTTTAAGGGAAAAGGTCGCTGGGACAAACCTTTAGCAACGCTGTTTGCCAGGCTGCATATCATACATTGTGTAGAGCTAATTTGCATCGTGTCTCAAAAGATTTGTAACCGGTTTGACTTAATTCACGGCTGATCTCCTATTTTTGATATGGAAATCAGTCGATGGCATCTCAACTTACTACATGAACATCCCGGCTACAAAAGGAAAGTATGCCTTGCTTTATTTAGCAATGATTCTTCCCGTCATTGTATTTGGCTCCTACATTTTCAGACACGCGCTTAATGTGCCTTATATGGATGATATGGAACTGGTCGATTCCATCAACATCCTGAAAAAGGGAACTTCCAATCTCTTTACGGTACTATTCCGTCAGCAGAACGACCACCGGTCGACCTTCCCCAGGCTGGGAATTATACTGAGTTATCTGTTGCGGGGTACACTGGATTTCAGGCTGATGATCCTGCTGGGATATTTTAACCTGGTCCTTTTGGGTTATGCCTTTTATCTGATCTACCGGTCTGCCAATAAGAATATCACTTCGTTTCTGCCTGTAACAATACTCCTGTTTTCGCCTATTGTTTACCAGGTTCATCTCTGGAGCCTTACCGCTTTTCAGCATACACTTTCCATTGCTTTTTCCATTTTGTGCCTCTATTTTTTACAGCCCGAGAAAAAGGCGCGATGGTTTTTTGCATTTCCAATCGCAGTGGCAGCCAGCCTCACCAACCTCGACGGGATCGGCATCATGCCAATAGGGGTATTTTGGCTACTGACACAAAAACGCTGGAAAGACAGCGCCGTTTTTCTTGCTTTTTCGGTGGCTTATTTCGCGGTCTATTTCACCCATTTCAAACTTTCCTCCGCCAGTCGCATCGATTTTTCATTTGCCAGCTTACCGGCAATGGCACACGCTTTTATTGTAATTATCGGCTCTCTGGCCAAAATCATATCGGATACACACGGCGTCATGCTATCCACCTTCCTGGGTGCAGGGATCCTCGTTGCTTTTCTCCTGCTTAAATTTTTCCCAAGCCCCAAACACAACCCCAGACTCACTTTCACCGAACGGTTCAAATTTGATCTCACAGACATTTGCTTTCTCCGACTCCTTGCCAGCATGGCTGTAATCATGATCGGACGTTATGCCGGGGGAGTAGGGACCATGATCTCGATCCGGTTCCAGATCTATTCCGTGAGCATGGCTATCATTTTTTATTTGTTTTTGGTTAAAAGCGCCCCTTTCCGAAATGCAGCTTTGTTTAAAATTGCCTCGGTTTTCCTCGCATTGGTAATCAGCATTTACAGCTACAAAAAATACGAGAGAGCCGTCAATTTTCACACTGCCGGGCTCAAAGCCGACAGTTATAATTACACAAGGAACGGCGTCTTCCTGCACCAGTATTTCAACCTTCCCGATCCTGCGCCCGAATTTTACGAGAACTACACGTTCCCGGAATATTTCGACAAAACAACCATTGACGCATGGAAAAGCACGACTACGCCTGCAAAAGGCATAGAAATAAAGGTTACCGATTTTCCGAAGCTGGACAGATATAGCACTTTTATTTACCCAGTCGCGGAGGTGAAGGTATTGCATGTAGGCAGGGAGGTGCCGGGAGAGGATACGTATCTGGGGCTCTCTGAAAATGCAGACCCGGCTAAGTTTTATATGCTGGCGCTGATAGATACCAGGCCATCCTGGAAAAGTAGTGAAGCCGGTGAGCTCAATGTTGAAATTCCCAAAAAAATGAAGCCCGGGATTTATACCGCAACCCTTTTTTGGCTCAAAGCCGGTAAGCCCCATTACAGGCTGATTTCCCGATCGGTTTCGCTTTGAAAACACTTCGTCAAATTACCGCCACAGCACATTTTATCGAAAGTGTTCTGAAAGTCTTTTTATATTAACACTCCCAAAAGAGGTTCAAATCCAATCACAAAATTATAATCTTGCTGTGGATCAATACAATAGCCACTCGTTCGACATCGTCTGGATCACCCGACCCGAAGACCTTCAGACACATGCCGAGCTCGTAGACTCATTTTTTTCGCTGTACGAACACCCATCCAACTTTCCCGATCCCGACGAACTGGAAGAGCCGCTGTTCATCAAAGAACGCATCGCCGAAGGAACCGACAACCCACATACGCACCTGATGGCCTATCAACTTGTAAGTCCTGATGGCACCAAACAATTTGTGGCCGGCTGTATCGTCGAATTTTACCCTGACAGCGGCTGCGGACTGGTTACCTATTTGTTCGTCGACCAGGCATTCAGAGGGATAGGCATTGGTGCCGAACAAAAGAAAATCGCCGAATCATTGATCGAAAGTGAGCAGGGACTGGCGGGGTTAGTAAAATTCTTTGCAAACCAATATGGCAAGCACATCAATGCCGTGTTGTTCGAATCAAATAATCCTTTCGACACACCGCCGGAGATGGATTCGATGCCGCCTGCGAAAAGACTCAAATTCTTCAGCCGAATGGGCGCAAAACGGATTGACTTCACCTATGTACAGCCGCCATTGGGTGACGACAAAGGGATTGTGACGAACCTCTATCTGCTGTGTTTCCCGGGCCTTACCGGATTGACGGATACCATTTCCGTAGAAACGGTTATCTCATTTGTGATGGAACTAGCCAAGAGCCTCGACCGGAACAAAGACCCGGATTCGACAACCCGTTATGGGACCGAAAACTACCTGCACGATTTCAAAGCGATCAAACAACTTCGAGGGCTTCGACCGCTAACTCCGACGGCACCAGAATTGATCGGCCTATCGGCCAACGGCCAAAATATTATTCGTGAAATGTACGACAATCTGGTCAGCCAGCGCGTGGATGATTTGTCGGTGGCATTGACTGCGATTCCCGGAGCCGCGGTCTGAGGGGGCAAGCTCCGGGGACTGACGTGATTCAAAAACTAATTGGCCTGAAACGGCAACAGGGTTACCCTATTCTAAACCAGTCAATCGTGATATACCTTGGTATAATCTTGCGCAGTCTGTTCACGAAATAGCCAAGAAATCCCCAAAGCAAAGCATGAAAGACGACTGCGCCAACACTGAAACAATAGGAGCCGACAAGTGGCCCTCCTTTGATATAAAATTCCCAAAAAGGAATGAATAAAGGCTTAGTGAAAAGCTCATAAGTAGAAGCGATCGAAAACACGCCTAAAAATAAGGCTGTAAGGATATTGTAAATTGTCGTTCTAACTTCTACCACTTCCTCAATCCGTTCTTTTAATTCACCTCCTGTAACCGATATTTGGTTAAATAACTCAACTATTCCTCTATCCTTTATTCCTTTTGAATAAATTTCCTGCTCCGTCGGATAGTTAAAAATGTCTGGAATATAAATATCGTCAAAAAAACTTTCTGTTTTCTTTTTAAGTTTAAGCAGGATCAGATATAAATCCCTACTTTTTATGTTCAGGTCTTTTAGCGCCTCCTCGCGACGAAAAAGAAACTCTTTGTTGTCTAGTTCTTCATCTGCTAACTTAAAGATCGATTGCATAAAATTCTTGTAATAGTCTGCTTGTACCCTATTATAAACCAGTACAGAATTCGGGATAATTAAATAAGGGCTCATACCAATTGTCCCAATAGAACTATCAAAAACACTGTTCTCATGGCAGCAACTAAATAGGCTGGCCCTTTTCATAATGATCATTGCCTTATCTGTGGCGCTTTCATCTAATGGAAAGATTGTATCAGTTACTTCCTCATAGCCCATCCTATGAAAGTCAAAAATTCCCAGCGAAATACCGCAAAGCGCGTTAAGAGAATAATTTAAAAACTTGTTTACGTTGTATCGATCCTCAAATCCCGTGAATGAATCATCATAATGAAAATCCCGGGCATTACGGTAGAGCTCGAGATGGGATATCGCTGCTTCTTCCTCTGGCTTAATTTCCGGATACAGTTGATCGAGTAATTCAATGTTGTCAACGTTGTCTTTCAGATATTCTTCAAGCAAAATATAAATATTTTGCTTGGTAAGATTGGTTTCCATTAGTTGCTGCCTCCTTTGCCGCATTTTCCTCCGCCTGGCTATCGCCAATTCCGTATCATAGTCGGACTGAAAAAGATCCGTATATTCATTTTTATTACTCGAAAAAATCTTCGTTTTCAAGGTATCAATTTGTATAATACCCGAGTGAATGTCATATAACACATTCTTCTTTCTGGCAATCTTGTCGTTAACTATTCCAAAAATATTGACGAGTAAATCCCTGATACTTGCAGAATTCGACTTAATCGTTACATTGTCAAATTTCAAGTCCACATAACTTCGCTCCTGCTTTCCAGAGAACAGCTTGGTCAATGCGATAATTTCGTATTCAGAGAGTGCTATACTTTTATTAAAGTCATTTCTATCGTTAGTAAAAACTATATTCCAAACGAGGCTTTTTGCGTTAGAGACTTCGAAGTCAAGAATTATATCATCGTCTCCTTCCAATAAAGTATTCCCTCCATTACTCTTTATGCGCTCATATTGATCAGCAAAGTCCCTGGAAATATCATCTTTAAAATACATCACATTTAGAAAGCCTTTAAGTTTCTTTTTATAAGTAAGGTACTTCGCCTCCTTTTCATCATTCTCTAGAATGAATGGATCCTCCTTAACATTCAAAAATAAACTCTCCTTGCGTCCCTCTGACAGGAATTCAATTTTATACGGAAACGTTACCTCAACTGTAAAAGATGTGAGGAATTTATTCTTTGTCCTCGATTTTTCCTCGTAGTAATTAAACGCAAATAAATCATTTTCATAAGACTTGAAAATAGGACAATCCAGTTCTTCGAAAGTGAGAATCTTATTGTCCTTCGACCGCAAATGCAATAACCGGGCGTTTGGGATATTTTTCAGTACTTTTTCGCTTTTATAATTAAAATTATAAAACATTGTGTTGTCCCGCGAACTAAGGGAGAAATATTTCGAGTCAACATATGGGTTCAAAGCAATGTTGAATGCAATTGATGACCTATCAAATAGCAGCATAGGTGATTCAAATCGGGGCACTTCTTTCAGATAAAATGTATCATTACCTTTTAAAATAGCAATGTTGTCTGCGATAGAGTTTCCCACATTCTTAGAAAAATCCTCTGGGTTGCTTCCAAGAGCTTCTATCAAAGGCTCTTCAAAAATCTGTTGCAAATCACTTTTGATCTCAGCAAGGGATCTAATTTTTGTAGAACCGATTTCCAAAGCATTTTTTTCCTTTATGATATCGTCTATTACATTTTTAATCTCCGCAAGTCTTAAACTCGTCATTGAGCCGCGTAAGTCACTGTAAAACTTGTTACAATATTCCTCAAATTCGTGTTTTGTATTAAGGTCAGTCATGAATACCGGCTCCAAGAAGTCAAAAATGAGGTTAATCTCGTCGCTGCTTTTGCCGATGGTCAGGCGGGCAATTAAATCAAACTGATTTTCTAAATCTTTCTGAAGTGTCCTAAGTTTAACAACTTTGTGATAATGCAAATTATTCTCAAAATCATCAATTGCGTCAGATATTTCGATAGCAAGGTATGAGCGATATAGGTCCACATCTTTTCCTTCAATATCAGCTAAGGGGACATCATTTTTTTGTTCTGTTTTCAATTGGGGAATCAAATCAAATTTTGGTTTGTCTTCTTCCAGGTTTTTATAAAAGTCCACTAAGAAGGATAAAACATCCCGTTTATTAATCATAAATGTGTTTTCAAGAGCATCCGACACGTCGGGAAATATCATAAACAACAGGTTATATGCCCGACACTGGTCAGCTGAAAGTTTTGGCTGAACATAACAAATATCCAGCCATTTCGCACCAACACTTTGAAAGAAGCACAGCCTGTCATTCCATGACATTCCTTTCTTCACTTTTAACTCTTTATCTGATTCTTGATTTATCTCTTCTTCTGACTCCCCTTCATCTTTGGAAGCGTACATTGGGTTATCTGTTTCGAAAAATACATATGAAGGGTTAACCGGCTTATCATGCCCGTTTAGACAGATCTGACTCTTTGTAATGATTGGTAAAATCTCTTTTATAAAATAGCCTCCAATACCTTTCTTTCTATATGCCTCATCAAAAAACAAGTACGTCAGGATGCAACGTGAAAGCTCAGAATGATTGGCGTTCTCTTTGCGTGAAGAATAATATTCCAATATCATTCCACCCACCACCGTCATTTTCTCTTCATCTTTTTTTAAACAAAGCGTAATGATTGTCTGGTCATTCCAGGAGCCAAATTCGGCTTCTTTTGAGATTCTTTCTCGATTATAACGTTCTATCTGTTTCATGAGATCAGAGCCTGTATACAAATTGTCCGATGAAATGGCTTTGCAGGTATCTGAAAAACAATCAGGGGCGTCCTCTAACTCATCCAGATAGTATTGAGGCAGAATGCGTCCCAGTATTTTGTAAACTTCTTCCCTTTCATTGCCCGAAAAAGTGTTCACATAGATCGTAAAAAATTCATCTAAGTAGGTTAGAAGGGCCGCTTTGTTTTCTTCAATGGCAGGATTTCCCGGCCGAAAAATATTACCGACAAATTGTGAATTCTCCTGAATGAGGGTCAGATAATAAAATTTTTCATTTTCCTTGGCGTTAAATAAATGTAGATATGAATCAAGATTTTTTGTTGCGCTTGCCATCTTTTCTAGGTTTTTTTATTTTGACACTGCTACTCCTGAGAAAATTAAAATACAATAGTCCAATTGCCAGGAGACCAATCGCAGGGAGGATAAATATTTTCCGGAACTCCGAGATCTCCTTTAAATCAGCAAAAAATGACACGATTTGGAGCAGCGACAGTATTCCCAGTACGGTTTGAATGATCCGTTCATTTGAGATACTTTTCTGAGATTGTATCTGCTCAATGATCTTGTCAAGCTGGCTCAATTTAGACTTTGTATCCCTGATCCGTTCATTAATACCTCTGTGCTCCATCCCGTATTCATACAATTCCTTCTCAGAAGGGTATTGAAATACATTACCTAAAATGTCGTCGTTTACTAAATCATCGATAAAGTTTCGCTCTTCGATCAATTCTTCCAGCTTGATGGCGTTTGTGCTGTCAACCCGACAGCGTTCCAAAACTCTGGTCAACCTGTTGTCCGCGTCGGTTGATACATATTCATTATGCACCAGCACCGCACTGGGTACGACCAGGTACGGATTGATGCCCAGCGTATCCCAGGTAGAATTTAAAACGTCGTCGTCGATGCTGAAGGATGTGATCACTCCCCGGTTAACTGTCAGAAAGTAAGCGTCGTCGAGGCTTTCTGTTCTGGGCTGCAGCGTGTCGCCGACCTCCTGTCCGCCCATTCTTTCAAAATCAAATATGCCTAACGCAATGCCACAATATGTTTTGAGCAGGTATTCGATATCTCCGTATAGATTAGCCTGCTTGTCTTTATTGGGTCTACGACTGAATTGTCGATACAGATGATCGTGATAGTTAATCAGGTCGTTATCCAGCTTTTCCTGACTTAGTTCACCTACCTTGGCATTGAATACATTTTCCTTCTCGTTGACGGTGGGCGCACTGCTTTGCAGATAAGCTATCAATGTCTCCAGATTGGCGTACATCGAATCCAATTGCACTATCCCGGTCTTGATGTTTTTCAGGAGGGAGAGTTCTTCTTCGATGTTTTTGTTTTCTCTGGTATCCGACCTTTTTATGTAAATGACTTCCGATACTTGCTTGAAGAAATCAAGGAAGTTACACATCGCCCCGCCCTCTTTCTCGACCCTGAATTTGATCTTTGCTAATTGTTCCTTTTTCTTAATCTCGGAGACGCTTTCCTGGGAGCCGCTGAAAAACTTCATCAATTTGATGATGTCAAATTCCGAAACGGGATATTCGTCTCTGGATCGAAGGACAATGTGCCAAACACGCATTCGACTGTTTGGAAAATAGGAATAGTTGACGAAACAATTCATCGTGATTTCCCGACCTGTTCCATCTGGAGAGGTATAGAATTTTTCTTTCCTGCCCTCTGAAATAAAATCACTCGATTCGGGAAACTGGATTGTAACCAACTGTCCGGGGCGGTAATTCTTGGTAAAAAACGGAGGAGTTGCCTGGTACTTGTAAGCCAGCAAGTCCGTTTCGAACGAGTGATTGATCGCGCAATAACCATCACTCAGTATTTGGTTTATTTTGGCCTCTCGGGTCTTTTCCGGCGCTATTTCCTGAGTAGGTTTTTTGGAAATCCAGCTAAAAGCGCTCTGCCAGAAGCCTTTTTCTTCCACTTCTTCAGTTATTCTAAAGAATTTTTGCTCCTTGTCAATATTTGTTGGCTCATAATAGTCTTCATCAACCATAAGCTCGAAACAAACGGATGCCCTGTTGAAACTTATTTTTGGTTGTTCCAAGCGCGGAAGCTCAAGCATATAAACATAGGGTTCGTCTTCTAAGTATTGTTCTTTTAGTAAACCCAGAAGAAATTGATCCCACTGTTCGCCCTTTTTAATTACTCCCAGGGCCCTCAAATCTTCCACCGTCGCTGCTGCGGGTAAATCAGCAATCTTCGCCAATAAATTGGTTGCGGACCAATCCGTTATTTTCTCATTGCTAATGCCTTTTGTTAAAACAAACTGCTGGTATTCTTCAACAAACGACAATACAGCCGCAACGGGAATGGCAAAAGGCCGTCCGTGAAACTCGGGGAAATTGATCAGCGACAGTGGCAGATCAGAGAATTCAGCGCCAATCCTCGGCCGATCGTACTGGTCCGTCTCAAAGGTTTTTCCCTTCATGGCCGCATAAAACCGGTGCAGCTTGTTGAGTTTCTGATGTTCTTCAAGCGGTAATTCCTTCGCTTTTAATACGTTGATTGTTTCCCCGAAAACGTAAATGGGCTGGCCCGCTTTCCCGATTTGTGAGAGGAGATAAGCAAGTCCATCCTGCTCCGACGCATAAATGCGTTTATTGGAAAATAAATGTTTCAGTTTGTCATATGTCGGGTCAATCCCGTCCAGGTCGAATTCTTTGCGGTAGGCGTCTTTAATAAAAATATGCCGGATCAGTACCGAATTGGACTGCGGGAAATAGATAAATATACATCCGGCAGCGGGATCGCCCGTCGCAGGATCGCCTGTCGCAGGATCGCCTGTCGCAGGATCGCCGACCGCCGGGTCGCCAGCCGCCGGGTCGATTTTGGAGCACAGCAAAGCGTAATAGACCGAGACAGCCGTTGGTTTGGCCTGTGCCCCAGGCTTTTGAAAATGCTTGATTAAAAGATCCTTTGGCAGCGTATGATCTGCCTGGAAAGCATCCCAGAATTCCTTTTCAGGATCTTTTTCGATCCACTTAACAGTAAAATCCATTGATCACACGGGTTTTATCGACACGTTTTATTGCTACCACTATTGGCATTGACGTAATTCCTGAAATCAAAATCCGGGTTACCCCAAAGTATGCCCGCGATCTGGCCATGCCAGGGCGGAGTTTTTTAGAAGTGCATGTGTGAATACCTTCCAAGCCGCAGAAGTAACGCCTCGGATGAATTTTCAAGAAGAAGATGTGCTGGCCTGACTAGCCAGCGACGGGATTTCCGTAGTCCTTTTCGACTCTGGCAATACGGACTTTGTATTCCTGGAACCATTGCTGCTGCCCGAGTTCCTTGGCCTGCAAATGTTGCGTGTTTTTACGCCATTGATCTATCGCTTCCAAACTGTCCCAATAGGAGATGGTGAGTTCCATCTCACCGCCGCCCCACTCCATGCCCAGGAAACCGGGCTGCTGGTAAGCTAGTTGGACCATCTGGTTGCCCATACTCACGTATCCGTCCAGGTTCGGCGACAATACGATGGTGAAGACAACCACATAATACGGGGGCTCCGGGGTTTGGGCAATGATACTTTCCATGTCAGATGAGGGTTGAGGTTTACGATGGATGATTAAGTAATTGACGTTGCGTATATCTTCTTTGTTTCCTTTTCTGGTTCGCTTACCGGAGCTGTCTGGCCCCTAATTTTTTCAATATGCCTTCCGCAGCTTTCCGGCCGGTTTCCGCGGCACCATTCATAAAGCCCTGAAATTCATCACTGCAATGCTCGCCTGCAAAAAACATATTGCCCACCGTTTCTTTCTCGGCGTGACCAATACCAGCCAGCTGACCTACTTTGTAACATGCGTAAGCGCCCCTTGTCATGGGGTTTTGATTCCAGTTATAGATATTTTTCCTACCATTGGCCGCTTGCTTCATGCCTGGGTATATCTTGTCGCACTCAGACAGGTAGGAATCGTATTGCGACACTGCCAGGTTCTTACCTTTATCAGCGCCCAGAAACAGGCTGTACCCGCCAGGGCCGGTGTTTTCGTGCTGCATCTGACTGCTGTCCCATCCGTTGTGAACCTGATCACTCAGCACATAACCCGAATAGCCGGGTGCGCGCCACACCCGTTCGTTGACTCCTATGAATAACTTGGATTGCATTCCATAGGCCAGTTCATTGATACACCGCCGTTTCCGCTCGGGCATTTCAATGTCCAATGATACATCCCGAAGCACGGAAAAAGGCAAGGTCATAACGATCAGGTCTGCTTTTACTTCTTGCCCGTCCCTGAACATGAGTTTATACCCGGGTCCATTGGATCGGATCCTGTTCAAATGATGGCCGGTGTAGATCTGGCTTTTCAGGGATTTGCGAAGCGCGGTCGGCAGACGCTCATTGCCGCCGGCAATTTTAAACCGTTCGTCACTTTCACCATATATTTCAAAACCTTTCGAAGTGTCTGTGTTGACCACGCCAAGCAGGTTCAGGCTCGATTGATCGCCTGCGGCGATGCCTAGTTCACTGGTAAAGGAAGTACTCAACACGTCGAACAGCCAGCCGGTCATGCCGATGCGATGTAAATAAGCATCAATCGACAAATGGTCCAGTTCAGCTACTTTGGGGTTCCGGGGATCTAGCGAGGCTGGGAGAGCATCGCTATCAAGCTTCATACGGCCTGCATAATGCTGAAATTCGGCAATAATTTCAGCCTCCGTGATCCTGCGCCCCCCGAAAAAATAGTCGATACCGACCAACTTCTTTTCGGAAGGTGCTTTCATGTCCAGCAAGGGCAACCCAAATTCCTTGCAGAAGGCCAGGATATCCGCATGAGTTGAATCAATGAACTCCCCCCCAAGTTCGGTCGTAATGCCATCTGCCACCAGATTCGTGGCGGACATCACCCTGCCTCCTACCCTGTCCAGCGATTCGTAAATTTCCGTTTTTAAACCCGCCTTTTCGAGATGATAAGCGGCCGTGAGGCCAGCAAGGCCAGCGCCGATAATGACTATACGTGGCTCTGTCGACTTACAGCGCGTCAGGAAAGAAAATGAAGTCCCCGCAATCAGAAGTTGGGAACCCTGGCGAACAAATGCACGGCGAGATAATGGGTTTGGACTAGCAAATAAGGGGGTTCTTTTTAACAGACTGACAATTCGGGGTATACGCGGCATGAAGGTTGGGTATTACGCTGGTTGAGTAGTAACCAAATATAAAAAATGTAGATTTTGAAAGTAAACGGCTATGGTGATCCCGTTTAAAAATTTATTAAACGGTAAAATGGCAGATTCCAATGTCAGAAATCCCGTCCGCTGTCCGGGCGGCGCCAGTTTTAACGTCCAGGCTCGCGAGGTCGTTGACACGCCAATTTTCAATTTATTGAAAAAGATACTTTATTTATCGAATTACAATAAATAATTATCTATATTTGATCGATTAACTACCTCAAATATTTCATGCGATGGAAACAGAAATCAAAACAAATTCGAGGACCGGGCAAATTCTGACCGTTATGCGCGTCCTGACATGGGTGGCGTTCATTGGGTTCACCACCAAAGCAGGTGCCATACTGATTTCGTACGGCGTAAGCTGTGTTAACCCTGAGGCTGCAAAGGACCTTTATAAGGGACTGAATCTGCACCTGCTCAAACAGTTCAGTTTCGTACATTACACCTTGTACGTGTTGCTGATGGTTGCCTTATTGTCTATGAAAGCACTCGCATTGTCTCTGCTCATCAAGACCCTGTCCGGTGTGAATCTGGCGAACCCCTTTCAAGTAGAGGTGGCAATGCTAATTGAAAAGATAAGCTACGTCCTGTTGTGCACCTGGTCCCTGGCTTTATTAAGTAGCCTGCACAGCGATTGGCTGTCAGAAAGAACAGGGATCTTGCCCGGTGAACTGGCAAACGACGAATCGCTTTTTATGGCGGGACTGGTCTTCATCATCGCACAGGTCTTCAAGCGCGGCGTGGAAATCCAATCCGAAAACGAACTAACTGTATAAACTATGCCTATCATCGTAAATCTGGACGTCATGATGGCCAAGCGTAAAATGTCTTTGAATGAGCTTTCGGACAAGGTGGGTTTAACCCTCGCCAATCTTTCCATCCTGAAAACCGGCAAGGCAAAAGCGATCCGGTTCAGTACCCTGGAAGCCATCTGCAAAACCCTGGATTGCCAGCCGGCGGATATACTGGAGTATATAGAATGACTAATGCTGGCTACAAATTGTTTGCTATTCATTTGTAGCCAAGGACAGGTCAGATCTGACCGTACGCTACGCCGATATTTTGCGTGGCATTCCACGTATACGGTGGATAGGCGTAAGTTGCCGACATCTCATCTAGGGCATTAAATGTGATATCTTCACCCTGTAAAACCCCCTCCATGTACTGTCCGTACTCCATATGATACTTCCTGCCGAGCTCCTTTTTCAGATCGATCACCAAACTAAACCTGCCCGCATGATCGGCGACAGTCGTTAAAGGCATATCGTTAATTTCAGCGTTGTTTCGATTGTCCGGCAAAGAATGCTGGTACAATTCATCCATATCATTGGCAACGAATGGTATAGACCCGGTCGCCTGAATTGTAATTCTGATGCCGCTGTTTGGGGTAAACCGGCTGCCTTTAAGCGTCATCGAATTTACATCGAATGAGTCAATGTTGGGAGTTGTCCGTGGCCGCGTTGGTTCTCCGGCAGTCGTGAAGAGAATGCGGAGGGGCTCGCCTGTACCCGTTTCGTTGATTGGCATGACGGAAACGTAATAACGGGTCAAATAGCTCAGCGTTGGCAAATCAAAGGTATTATTTAAGATGCTCTCGTCAGCCTGAACCTCTTGTTCCAGGATTTGCACACTTGTCTGCCCACCGTATGGAAAGGTTGAAAGAAAAACTCTGAACTTTGTCGCCCTTGCCTCGGTATGCCATGAAGAATCTGACCAAATAAGATTGGAATTAACTGCAACACCTCCCTGCCCGGAGCGTGGTTCGATCTCCCGGGGCTTAGACGGATTGGGCCGCAGGACACTTTGATCCAGTGAAGAATTGACAATGTTCCCAATATATTGCCGGGCTATATAAACTTCTCCCAAAACAAGTGGTTTTCGCAATGACAAATGCATGGTCTTATCCGCCGCAACGATTCCGGACCCAATAACCTCACGGGCTGTTCCGTCCTTTTTGAGCACTTCGATATATGCTCCTGGCAACCCATATGCTGTGATCTCAAACGTTCTGCTGATCATGACCTGAAGTTCCGGATACAGTCCCTTAGTTTCCTTTTCCAGTTTCAGTACTTCAACTTCATTGGATTTCGTCATCAAACCGTGGCCCGAATACTCATTGAACCAAACCATGTCTCCTATTGACAAAAACGGAGTAATCGGCATAATCGGACTGCCCGATATATAGAGGTTACGCTGACTGATTGGAAATTCCTGGCCATTTTTGTCGCGCTTCCAAATTTCAATCATGGAGCCTCTATTGGCTTTTTCAACCTGTACGCCTCTTGCTCCGGCGTAAATCGGCTCATAAAGTCTAATTTCATTTCTCGAATTGTCGATAGCAGGTTCAACAGCGATCACCGTTTCTTCACTCTGTCCACAGGGCGTCCTTTGAAATGCTGCAATCTCAGAACCGGGTTCAAGGTTTTCCACATAAAAATCAATGCTGGACGAATTGACCGAAGCTTTTCCCATATACTCGCCCTGCGAGGTCGTCATGACCACTTCCGCACCGGCCATCAGGTTTACCACTCTCACAACGCTGTGATTTGCGCTTAATGGTGCCAAAAACAGCGGTTTTGGAATCTTGTCAAGGGCGCTGACAACGATCGGATCCGACTTGATGATTTCGCCGGAATTGCAATCGGGAAAATACTGGAATACCTGAATTTCTGAACCTTCCGTCAACGGAAATTCACCACTAGCCAGCCTTACCGCATGAAAGTCCAGGCCCCAGTCTATTGTTTTTGTCGTTGTTCCATTTTGAATTGACATCACCAGTACCGAACCGTCGTAAATCTCCCTTGCATCTATTGCATCCATGCAGCTATTGATCGGTTGCTGTAAAACAGGAGGTGGTAAAATTTTGGGATGTTCATCGACCACTACGTAGGCAGCTATACCATCGCCTTCCGGTATTGTCTGAATTGCATAAACTCGAAAATTCGCGCTGGCGGGCTCACTTAGTGAAATGATTGCGCCGCCGTGGTCAAACCCGCCAGATCCAATGGGGTTACCCTCACCATTGAGAATCCTTAGTTTTGCTCCCGGAATGCCACCAATCACCCAAATATATCGGCCACAGTCGTAAACATGGCTCATAAAGCCAATTGGCGCCAAGTCCGATAACAGAGGTACAGGTTGCACTCTTTGCGCAAGAACAGCCGGAAAAGGCTCACTTTCCATGCCATCCTTTAGCTGCACAGCATATAACGCATCGTCCGGTTGCAACTCGCGCGACAAGGACAGGTAAAGTTCCCCAGACGAATTACTGCAAATACCCTGTGCAACTTTATCGAGATAAGTGGCGGAAGCCACCAAGACTTCAGCGCCCTCAAATACCCCTTTTATTAAAAGAGTATTGGTTAGAATTGAAATTGGAGAAGAAATGGAAGGTGTTGCCAATCGCGTTCCCATGGGCGGCACATTTAGAGTTTAAAGTAATCCTGATTCAAATCGTTAGTCGGAAGAATGCGCCGGGCGGTAACAAAAATGCTGAATTGTTCAGGGATTTTAGCCAGATACCATCCGCAGTTTGTCAATATGCCGTTTTGCAAGCACCAAATAGACCCGTCGAAAGAGTAATTTATCCCAATGTGATCCTTAACTAGCTGATCTGTTTACCTAGGAAAGCCTACTTAACCAAATCAAAGAACCGCTCTTCGAACAAAGTGAATGGAAAACTGGAAAGCCATTGCGTTTATGCTAGCCTCCGGGCAGGGTCTGATCCTCAGCCTGGCATTGATTGCCAGAGGATTAAACGGCCAACGCGCCAGTCTGTTTTTGGGGTTGATACTCTGTGTGTTTGCTCAGGAATTGCTGAATGCCTGGGGTATGCAGGTGCACTATCATCAGAGCCCCGATGCGATTCCATTCTGGAACTTTCAGAGTTATCTGGTGCTGCCAATTTCGCTCTGGTTTTTTGCCCGGCTCACCACCATGCCGGGCTATACTTTTAAAAACCGTTACTGGCTTGTTTATCTTCCGGTTCTGATTGAAGTACTGATAAGGTCTTACTGGCAGTATTATCGTCGCCATTTCGATATCCATCTGTCTTCGTTACTGGATAACCCGGTGTGGTTTTTCGTTACCGAAATACTGCCGATCATCGGTATGTTCGTGGCTCTCGGAGTTTATGCCCGGCAGCTGTTTGATTTCCATTCTACCTGGAAGGACCAAAACTACCCTGTCAAACCCTGGCAATACCTTCGATCCTATGGGTTATTTACCTTCCTTTTTGTCCTGACATTGCTATGGGCTGCGGGCGTCGTCTTGGATTGGCCGGTTTTTGGCGTGATAGAGGCTATGCTGACGTTCTGCCTCTTCGGACTGGGCTACATTGCTTATCTGGATCCCGCCTTCTTTACATTGCCCGCGTTGCCGAAAGCGAAAGTCTCTGAAAAACCGGATTTTGCACAGTACGATGACTTAGCCGAATTGCAGCGATTACATGCAGTTTTCCGGCAGGACGCCTTATATACCCAGTCCAAGCTGACTCTGGAAGAAGTGGCCGCAAGGTTACGCCTGCCTGCCAGGTACGTTTCTTATCTGATCAATACCCATTCTGCTTCGAACTTTAATGCTTTTGTTAACAGCTTTCGGGTAGAGGAAGTGATCCGAAAGCTGGGCGATCCGAAAGAACAGCACAAAACGGTGCTCGCCCTGGCCATGGAGGCCGGATTTAATTCCAAATCCACATTTAACCAGGTGTTCAAACAGCACACCGGAAAATCGCCATCCCAGTTTCTGCTGGTCCAGAAATAAAATCCTGGATCTAAAATCACAACGCCGTCAGAGAATTCTGTTATTGACGTCCCGAATCGTGATTCCGGACGTCCGAAAAGACGTTCCAAAGCGCAAGGCCATGCGGCATTCACTTGTTTTGGCTTTCAACCTAAAAGTTTGACAAGCCATGATTAACAAGCCGTTTTTCCTTTTCATGTTCCTTTTCGGACCATTTTCTGCTTTTTGCCAGCAAGGTAGCAGTCGCCCTATTAGTCCGACGGACCGCGGTTTTGAGATCCGGATCAATAAAAATGTGGAACTTCTGGGTTTTGTATATTTCCTGGGGTACGAGGGTGCCCAGTCCCAAACGCCGGATTATTCCGCTAAAACCAGGGCCCGGTACGCCTATGGCCTGGATTTGTATCAGCAATACAAAGCTTACGAAAACAGCAAGCAGCTGGCCGTCGCTGTGGGGTTCGCCCAGGATATCTGGCTGGATTATTTTATCGCCTTACTGGTCCAGCTGGACGATTTTCCAAAAGCCCGCCTGACGGATCAAATCAACCCGTCCTACTATTTGCGGTTTTCTCCCACAAGAAAGCCCGAAGAAGCCAGGACAAATGCATCTGTTTTTATCGAAGCCATGAACCAGCTTTATACAGAAGTGGATTTCGATTCCTATCTCAGCAAAAACCGCGAAAAATATGAAAACGCGTCCAGCCAGGTGAAGGACGGCCTGCCGGATAGCTTGTTTATTCCGGCAATGGAAAGCTTTTATCAGGGGCATCTGGACAATTATATTTTGGTTCCAAGCCTGACGATCCCACCCGGTATGGGTTTTGGCATTAAATATTCCTCCAATCATCAAACTCTGGCGTACCATGTGTTCGGATCCTTTGGCTTACCTTCATTCCACGAGGTGTCGCGGCTGGATATGGGTTTTAATAACAAAAAGCATCTCCTTGAATTGAGCACGCATGAATTTGGACATTCTTTTGCCAACACAGCCGTGGACCAGCTTCCGAAAACACTTCTCAATGAGACTGAGCCGCTTTTTGCCCCTATCAAAGAAGCTATGGCTGACCAGGGTTATACGGCTTGGAAAGCTTGTGTGTATGAACATTTTGTAAGGGCAGGAGAAATTATCATTGCGCAAAACCTGGGTCATTTTTCCGATGCGCAACGCCTGAAAGAACACTATTTGAATGAACGGAAGTTTATTTATCTGCCGGTTTTGCTTCGGGAACTCGAAACGTACAACACCAAACGCAACGAACCCTATTACCAGGCCGTCGAAAAAGCCATGAGGCAACTGATACAGGAGCATCAGGGACGTTAACCAGGGTCGCAGCACAACGCAGGTTTTGGAATATCCTATCTTAGAAAATGCTTTCTGTTGTTTTTTTATCAAAAAATTCAGGAAGTTTAGGCTCGCTTTCCTTAATTAAGGCCTAAAAGATACACTTCTTAAAACCGCAAGACTTATAGCAATGACTATGTTTCAGGAATACATAGAAATCCGCGGAGCGCAGGAGAATAATTTAAAAAATGTGTTCCTAAGGATCCCGAAACGGAAGATAACCATCTTCACCGGCGTGTCCGGATCCGGAAAATCATCCATCGTTTTCGATACCATTGCGACCGAGGCGCAACGGCAGCTTAATGAGAATTTCAGCATGTTCGTCCGGAATTTCCTACCGAAATACAGCCAGCCCCATGCCGATGCGATCGAAAACCTGAGTTTGGCCATTGTGGTGGACCAGCGGAGGCTGGGAGGAAATTCCCATTCCACGATGGGTACGATTACCGACATTTCACCTGTGTTGCGCCTGCTGTTTTCAAGGATCGGCGAGCCCCACATCGGAAGTTCTAACGCCTTTTCTTTCAACGACCCGCAGGGAATGTGCCCCGAATGCAATGGATTGGGCAGGAAAATGGGCGTTGTGGCGGATTCTTTTCTGGATATGGACAAGTCGCTCAACGAAGGCGCCGTCCAGGTCCCGGTATTTGCTACCTGGGAGAAAACCAGTTACGCGAGCTCGGGCTTCTTTGATAATGATAAAAAGCTCTCGGAATTTACGAAGGAAGAAATGGACCTTTTGCTTTACGGCAAGAACCTCAAATTTAAATTACAGGTCGGCGGCGGTTCCATGAACGCGACTTACCTGGGCATTATTGAGAAGTTCGAGAGGGCCTATATCAAGCGAGATCTTAAAACATTGTCCGAGCGAACGCAGAAAGCCGTCGCCCCATATATCGCGTTTGGGCCATGCTCTTCCTGCAAAGGGACGCGCCTGAGCCAGGCTGCGTTGAGCTGCAAAATAGAAGGCAGAAATATTGCCGAAATGTCGGCCATGGAAGTATCTGAACTGCTTGCCCTGATCAAGGGTATCAACGACCCTGTTGCTGCCTCAATGCTCCATACATTGTCGGAGAGGCTGCAGCATTTGATCGATATCGGCCTTGAATACCTGAGCCTCGACCGGGAAACAAGCACTTTATCAGGGGGAGAATCGCAGCGGGTAAAAATGGTTAAGCACCTCAGCAGCAGCCTGATCGACGTGATGTATATCTTCGACGAACCGAGTGTCGGCTTACATCCAAGGGACGTGCACCGGCTCAATGAGCTGCTCGGAAAGCTCCGCGACAAGGGCAATACGGTCATCGTCGTGGAACACGATCCGGACGTGATCAAAGTAGCCGACCATATCGTGGATGTAGGCCCCCACGCGGGCAGCAGAGGCGGACGGATTGTTTTTGAAGGAAGTTTTGCCGACCTGGCCAACGCGGATACACTGACCGGCCGCCATATTAAACAGACGTTGCCCATCAAGGAAAAGACCAGAAAGCCGTCGGGCAAGCTCTCTATTATCAATGCAAACATCAACAACCTGCGCCAGGTAAGTGTCGATATTCCCAAGGGAGTGCTTACGGTAGTCACCGGCGTGGCGGGATCAGGCAAAAGCTCGCTTATTAACCAGGTTTTCCTGAAACAACACCCCAAGGCGATCGTGATCGACCAGTCGGCTGTCGGAACCTCTACCCGGTCCAACCCGGCCACTTATACCGGCGTGATGGACGACGTGCGTAAGGTTTTCGCGAAAGAGAATGGCGTGAGTGCCTCACTTTTCAGCTTCAATTCACAGGGCGCGTGCGAAAATTGCCAGGGGTCGGGGGTTATCTATACGGATCTGGGCTTTTTGGACGGTATTAAGACACCTTGCGAAATATGTGAAGGAAAGCGTTTCAAGGAAGAAGTCCTGGCATACAAGCTCGACGGAAAATCAATCTCGGACGTTCTGGAACTGACGGTTCTGCAATCCCTGGATTATTTCGGTCAAAAGGAAATCCTGCACAAACTGCGGGCGATGCGTGACGTTGGCCTGGACTATCTCACGCTCGGCCAGCCGCTCAGCACATTATCCGGCGGGGAATGCCAGCGCATCAAGCTGGCCAGCGAGCTGCATAAGAAAAGCGGCGTTTATGTATTGGACGAGCCTACCACCGGCTTGCATATGTCGGATATCAGCCACTTGCTTTCTATCATGAACAGGCTGGTCGATGCGGGTAATACGATGATCGTCATTGAACACCATCTCGACGTGATCAGGAATGCGGACTGGATCATCGACATGGGCCCCGACGGCGGTACCAAAGGCGGGAAAGTAGTTTTTGAAGGGACTCCCTTGCAACTTCTGAAAGCCGATGATTCAATTACGGGCCAATATCTGAACCCTTCGCAGCGGTAAAGCACATTTTATTGGACTACGGGCGACTCGGCATTGATCACGTCGGCCAGCTGATCGATGAGCTGATTGGCCCGGTCGTAATACTGATGTTCATTCAAAACGCCTTGCTGGTAAAGCAGCAGCAGCTTGTCAAGATCTGTCTCTATCTGGACTCGGTTGGGACGCTTTGGTTTTTCGGAACGCCTTCTGCGCGATCCATGCCTGCGTTTCCTGGGTCTCCATAGCTCTACGAGGTGACCGATTGCAAAACTGCTTATCCCTATCAGAAGCACCGACAACAGGTCAAGGAGAATCATTGCACAAGAATGCGTTTTAGATGATCGGATCAAACCCAAACAAAACCCAGCCGCCAGATTGACTGCTCATTTTATTTTAATTACCAACATAAGCATTATTCAAATCAATTTCAACCGGTGGAACCTGAAACTTCGCGCTGAAATGGATACGAACGTCGGCAAAGGATTTTCGGCGATGGCTCAGTTGGTCTTCAGCACTTTGAAATTATCCGGAAAATGCGGCTCTCCACGCGCTCCTACCTCGATCTTCTTCGTAATCACTTCCTGGTCCACGTCTATGACGTGGTCCTTGTTGATCCGGACATTGTCTTCCTCCGCGGGCACAAACCTCCCCGACCATATCGCCGGATTGGACCAGTTGCCGAAGCCGGTGCTTTCTATAACTACGGATTGAGGATCTTCACCAGCACAACGCCGCTGAACGCTGGAATTTTGGTGTTGGCCGAATGTCTGGTGGTAGCTACGTCGGTATAAAGTCCGGTAACCGGCACTAAGGACTCCTGACCGGAGCCATTGTATTCATAACGAAGATTGCTCTCCTGGTCGGTGAGCACTTTCGATTTGGACGAATTCGGGTCCTGGCCAAATTCTGACTCCCAGGCGACCAGCGGAAGGCTGCGCGCTCCCCCCCACCTCCTGAATAACTTCTATCGATGGTAATGGTCTGGTTATTCTCCGGAGGTAAGGCAGAAGGTTTTTTCAGCAAAGACATGCTTTCCGCTTTCCCATACATCCTCACCATGGCAGCATGGTATTTGGTGGGTACCGCACAAATACCGCGTCCGGCTTTGTCACTTTAATCAACTTTCATAGTTAGTAAAACATGGAAACGAGGAATATTTCCCAAACACATCACGTACCATCTTAGATATATCACTAACACCAACAACCTCAACATTTGGATGGGCTTCAAGAATGGCTAATCAGATGCTTTGGAGATACAGGCGCAATGCCTTCATTTCTGTGTCTGAAAACGCCTGGGTGACCTGCCACGGCATAGGTGCTTTGAGCTCGGATCCGTCCGGACGTTTTCCGGTACGTAATGCCTGGTAAAACTCCTGGTCTGTCCATTTACTGCTTGGACCGGTAGACGAAATATCCGGGTAACCGCCGTCCCCGGGCTTGCCTTTCATATTGGGCTGGTGACAATGCGTGCAGATAAGGGCTACGTACTTTCCGAATTCGGCGGTTACCTCAGGTTTCTGGCTTGTCGGCGGCGGTAATTTGTGATCGATTTGCTCGGCAGCAAAAAGATCCAGCATACCAAGGTCCGTGAGCAGGCGCGCGCCCGGGCCAATTTGGGAAGGTGGCAATGCCCGGTTTACGGCCGGTACCTGGGCGAGATAGGATATGATCGCCTGTAAGTCGTCTTCTGCGAGCTGGTTGTAATCGCCGGCAGGCATGTATACCAACGGTTTTTTGTCGTGCTGCAAGCCGTGACGGATCGCGAGCACCCAGTCGCTGGCAGAAAAGCCTGGGGCCAGTCCCCCCTTCCCGCTCGTCAGGTTGCGGGCCGTCAGGCGCCCGACCCCTTCCTTTTCAAAGATTATCCGGCCTCCCAGGTCGCTCGCGTGGCAATCGTCGCAGCCTTTGACTTTTACCAGGCGCTTCCCCTTGGCCAGTATCGCAGAATCGGTGCTGACCCGGACCGCAATCGGCGATACCGGATAATATTTGTTGCGCCTCGTTTCCGTGGACAAATAGGCTTTGGTAAAAAAGCCCGCAAAGAGAAGCAGAATCAGGGAGAGCGCCCATGCGGTCCATTTCATGATTTTTCCAAACATTTTCATAGCGTAATAGATCTTTTATTTAACGCTGCAAAAATGTGTCGGCTTCGCTCTCAGGCCATGGTGAAGGTTTATAAAGCGGAATAATTACTTTGTGAAATGATCAAAACTACCCGTGGAAAGTCGTTCACTTCCCAAGCCATTTTTTGAAATCCGTCGCTTTCTCGCGGCTGATCACCACTTCCGTGTCCGGTGGCGGGTTCAGAGCGAGTTTGATTTTGTTATTAAAGTAAGGGTTGATCTGCTGCACGCACTGGACGCTGATGATAAACTGCCGGTTGGCGCGGAAAAAATTCTCCGGGTCAAGCATTTTTTCAAGTTCGTCCAGGGTATAGTCCAGCGAGAACTTCTGATTGGCGCGCGACCTGAAAAGGCTCACCCCTTCTTCGGAATAAAAGTAGGCAATGTCCCCTACCTCTACCGGCATCCATTGCTGCATATGTTTGACTAAAAATCTTTTCCGGTAATCTGCCGGTTGTATCTGTTCGCGAAGCTGTGAGACAAGTGAATCAATGGCGCTGCGGTCCAGATTGGTAAATGCCCTGGTTGCTGGTTCCGCCGTTTTGGTTAGCCGGTTGTATTTGGCAAGGCTGGCCTCCAGTTCCAGCCGCTTGATCGGCTTCAGAAGATAATCGATGCTGTTGACCTTAAAAGCACGCAAGGCGTATTCATCGTAGGAAGTCGTAAAAATAACAGGCGATTCAACTTCCACCTGGTCGAAAATCTCGAAGCTCTGCCCGTCTGCAAGTTCTATGTCCATCAGGATCAGGTCGGGTGCCGGGTTGGTCTTCAGAAAGTGTACGGAAGCCTGCACACTTGCCATTTGGCCTACGACCTGCACGTTGTTTTCAACTTCATTCAACAATTTGGACAGTTTCCGGACGGCCAGATCTTCGTCCTCAATAATCAAAACATTCATAGGTTGTTATCTCTTTTTAGGGCTTTTGGCAAAAATTCGCAGGGACAAGTTGTTTTAGCAAGGCATATATCAACAAAAACGTAAAACGGACCATTGAAACGGTATTTAGCTGGCATGAAACAACAGGCCAGTGCGGGCTTACGCCAGGGTTGTTTCAGCTCGCAGCAATGGAAGCGTGACCGAGAAAAACTGTTCGTTCTCTTCAATCCTGATTTCTCCCTGCCCCAGTAAATGGTACTTGCTGGCGATATTCGCCAGCCCGATGCGGCTGGAGGGCACCTTGTTCGTTTTTTTCTGAAGTGTATTGCGCACGATCAGTTGTCCCTGCGGGGTGGTTTGAAGTACGATCAACAACGGCCTTTCCCGCATGATCACATTGTGCTTGACCGCGTTTTCCAGTAAAAGCTGCAATGTGAGCGGCGGCAGCAGCATGTCCATTAATGCATGATCAATTTCTTCTTTCAGGACCAGGTCGCTGCCGTGCCGGGTGTGCAGCAAGTGAAAATAAGAGCAGGCAAACCGAAGCTCCGCCCGAAGCGTCGTCAGCTCAGTTTCATTGCTCCGCAGCAAATACCGGTACACGTTGCTCATTTCCTCGATAAACTGATCGGCCCTCCGGGCATCTTCCTCTATCAGTGACGAGAGCGAATTCAGGCAGTTAAACAGAAAATGCGGGTTGATCTGCTGTTTCAAACTTTCGAACTGACTTTGCAAATTCGCTTTTTTAAGGTTCTCCATTTCCAAGAGTTTTTGTTCCCAGAGTTCGAAAGCGTAAACGCCCTCGTGGATACAAGTCACTACGATGTTCATGGATGCCCCCAACACCAGCGCCCATCTGAACGAGTTGAGATCGAACTGGTAGCCCGGGAACCTGAAAAACGCATATCCTAAGAACAAGGCGGTAATAATACAGAAATTGATCAGGATGTGCGCCGGTATCATCAGCAGCATTCTCCGGGGCGTTTCGTTATGGTGCGAGTACCGCCTTCGGAACCAGTCGGCAACCCGCGAGTGCAGAAACTGGTACGCCAGCCCAATGATCACAAAAAGAATCCCGGTTGCTACGCAGAATGTGTAAAGCTCCCGGAAATACCTCCCTCCGAGCAACAGGTAGTTCATAACCATGATATAAACCGGCAGAATTCCGGCGGCTATCAAAAGGTCCTGTTTGGTGTAGGTTACGACGCGCACGAGATATTAGCGGAGGTTTGTCAGCGGCATATACAAATATAATGTCAGGAATTTCTTTTTGACAACAATGGTAACTTCACCGTAAAGAACTGACCATCATCCGTGATCACCGGGTTTCCAAGATTCAGGTCCCTGAATTGGTTGATGGTTTCCTTCAACCCCGCTTTTGCCGGTACAGGGATGTAGCTTTTGTACTGGATCGAATTGCTGACGGCCAGGTACCCATCCACAGTACCGATGGTAATGCGCAGCGGTTTTTGAGACATAATCACATTGTGCCTGATGGCATTTTCGACGAGAATCTGCAGCGTTTGCTGCGGGATCAGCATATCCGCATATTCATCCCCGACAGACATCGTAACTTGAAGCGCCGAGGCATACCTTGTTTTGAGCAAAAAAAGATAGGAAGCAATAAAATCGCATTCGCTTCGAAGGGATACCATCCCGTTTTCACTGGATTGCAGAAGGTACCTGTACACGCTTGAAAGCTCGTCCAGAAATTCGCCGGCCTTCCGCCTGTCCTCCTCGATCAACGCGGAAAGCGAATTCAGGCTGTTGAACAGAAAATGTGGGTTGACCTGGTTTTTCAGACTGTTAAACTGATTTTGCAGCACCTGGTTCTTGGCTGCCTCCGATTCCTGAAGCGTGATACGGTACTGCTCAAGAGTATGGAAGGTTTCGTAAGCGGCCGCCACCGTAAAAGTGGTGATCAGTGCCAGAAAAAGGTAAGTGAGATAAGGGCGCAATCCAAATTCCATCCAGGTAAATCCCAGCGCAAAAAGTATCAGCACGCCTATCAGCTCACTAATGATTTCAATTGCCACATAACCTGAGAAAGTGATCAATATCCGTTGCCTGTTTCGGGACCGGGGATAACGCAGGCGCATCCGGTTAGTCCAGATGCAGCTGACCTCCCAGGTCGCCCATGCCAGCGTCAGCCATAAGATGGAAATCAATACATACTCCGAGGTAGTCCCTTTGAACCTGCCATAGAAGCAGAAGTTCAGGATAACGAGCATCAGCAGCAGTATGGACGGACGGACAAGTCTGGCGTGCACCCTGTTTTTCAGATTTTTTGTATCACGCATTAAATATCTTAAAAAAGCCATTCGCCATGTATTTACTTCTGCAAACTAAAATGCGTTAAGGACACCTCTGACACGGAATGTCCGGGAAACGGTAAAACCGGTTAGCGAAACGGTCATTTGCACCTGTCAACAATACCGATCGCCCCCGCCCTGTTCGATTTCTACTACTACTACTACTACTACTACTACTACTACCACCAATTGATGAGCAGTCGAGCAGAGTTACCCAAGCCTCTTCCGGTATATCAATGGTGTATTTGTTAAAGTGGATAAAGGTTCGCTCCCTACCTCCTCCAAACGGCACTGCTTTGCACCTTTTTTCTAATCCATGGTCATTTATAGGCTTATTTGCATATACTTGCTCCAGACAAGCATAATCGTTTAAGCATACAACATGGAACTTGGCTTATATACATTTGGCGACCTTGTTGCAGATCCCAAAACAGGGACCACCATCAGCAGCAGGGATAGAATGCATCAAATGCTGGAGATCGCGAAACTGGCAGACGAATCGGGGCTGGATATCATTGGTGTTGGTGAGCACCATAGTCTGAACTTTATCAACTCGGCCACGGCAACCACGCTGGCAGCCATGGCTGCGGTTACCAAAAGGATAAGACTCACCAGCGCTACCACTTTGCTGAGCACGACAGACCCGGTGCGGACATTCCAGGAATTCGCCACCGCCGACCTCGTTTCGGACGGTAGAGTCGAGCTGATTTTCGGGCGCGGCGCTTTTACAGACAATTTCCCGCTTTTCGGTTTCGATACCCGCGACTACGATGCCCTGTTTGTGGAAAAGCTGCATTTGTTCTCAGAATTAAATTCAAAATCCAGGGTGAGCTGGAAAGGCAAATTCCGTCCGGCCCTTAGCAATGCAGAGATCTCGCCACGGCCGGTACAGAGCAAGTTTCCCGTCTGGATCGGCGCGGGTTCGCCTGAGAGCGTCGACCGGGCGGCAACACTGGGCTACCCGGTCGCTATTCCTGTGCTTGGAGGCACCCTCCCCACCTATGCCCGCCTCGCAGCCATGTACAAGGAAGTGTGGGAGCACAGCGGCCACGCCATGGAAGATCTTAACCTTGCAATTTTCTCCCATTTACATGTGACTGAAACCTCCATAGAAACGCACGAAGATTTTTTTCCCTACTATTCGGCCTATATGGAACCTCTTTTTAAAGGACCAATGCCGAGAGAGCAATATAATTATATGCTTTCGCCCCACGGCTCGCTCGTAGGCGGAAGTATACAGGAGGTCACGGAGAAATTGTTGTTCATCAAGGAAGTAATTGGCGCAAAACGCTACGTGGGCCAGATCGATCTCGGCGGACAGCCATTTAAGGAGGTCGTCAAAGGAATAGAATTGTTTGCAACAAAAATAGCACCGGCACTACGGGATTGAGGCCACTGCTATTTTTGGACGGCCCTGACCTATTCAGACCGCAATGATTTGACCGGATTGGCCAGCGCAGCTTTCAGGGATTGGTAAATGACAGTCAGCCAGCAGATCACCAGTGTCAGCAAGCAGGCTGCGATAAAAACCCACGCACTCATGGGCGTTTTGTAGGTAAAACCCTGCAGCCATTTATCCATCGAAAAATAGGCGATCGGGATTGCGATCGGGAATGAAAACAAAACCAGTTTCGTAAAATCCTTGGACAACAGCAGCACCACGCTGGAAACCGAACCGCCCAATACTTTGCGTACGCCTATTTCTTTTACACGTTGCTCGGTAGTGAAAGTGGCCAGGCCGAATAAGCCAAGGCAGGCGATCAGGATCGTCAATGCGGAAAATGCCGTAAAAATTTGCCCGCGCAGTTCATCCGCGCGATAAGCCGACTGAAAATCCTGGTCCAGAAAACGGTATTCGAACAACCGGTTGGGATAAATTTCCTGCCATTTCTGACCAATGTAGGCCATTGTTTCTTTGGTGTTCTTGGTCTTTATTTTGACGTGGATTACCCCACTGGCCCTGCGGTAGATCATGATCAACGGCTCGATCGGATTGTAAAGCGATTGCTGGTGAAAATCCCGCACCACACCCACCACCTGGGCAGTAGGAGGCGGATTTTTACCGTCGGCCGGGACAGTCCCGAGCATGATTTTCTTCCCGATCGGGTCTTTCCAGTTCATACGTTTCACGACCGCCTCGTTAATGAGCACACTATTGGCTGTATCAGCAGGTAATTCGTCGGAGAAGTCGCGTCCCTTCACAATTTTCATTCCCATTGTTTTGATGTAATCATGATCAATCAAGGTTGGTTTGAAGGCCATTTCTTTCATTCCTGTGCTGGACTCAACCGTAAAGATCACACGTCCCCCGATGTTACTGACCGGGGCCGAAGCAGAAGCGACGTTCTGTATATTGGGGTTGTCCAGCAAATATTTCCGGAAAGCATTGTATTTGTCTTTCGGCTGGTTATCCTGGTAATCAATGGTCAAAACCTGTTCGCGGTCGTAGCCCAAATCCTTGTTGCGCATGTAATTGAGCTGCTGGTACACGATCCAGGTGCAGATCAGCATGACCATTGAAATAGAAAACTGGGTAACCACCAGCGCTTTTCTGAAGAAACTGCCGCCACGCGCTTTGAACGATCCTTTCAATACCGTCGCAGGTTCAAATGCAGATAAATAAAAGGCGGGGTAACTGCCGCTTACCAAACCGGTGAATGCTACGATGCATACACCAATGATGAGGAATTTCACGCTAAACAATTCCAGGTAACCAATTTCCTTGCCCGAAACTTCATTGAAGAACGGCAGCAAGGCGGCTACCAGGATAAGGCTCGAAACCAGCGAGATCAGTGTGATCAGCACGGATTCCGTGAGGAACTGCGCAATCAATGCGCCTTTTAATGACCCCATGACTTTCCTTAAACCCACTTCCTTCGCACGTCTGGCAGACTGCGCCGTGGCAAGGTTCATGTAATTAATGCTGGCGATAAGCAGCATGAAAAATGCGACTGCGCTGAATGTGTACACATATCCGATATCCCCATTGCTTTCGCCGTCGAATTTAGAGTACAGGTGTATGCTCGTCAGGGGCTGCATCTGATAGGTGATATGAATACCCATCCGCTTAAATATGGAGGACATATATTTTTCATAGAGTCCGGGGAAACCCGCCTCCAGTTTCTTAATATCCGCATTTTTGGACAGCAACAAATAGCTGTTGATATAAAAACCGCCCCATCCGTCGGCATTGCGCTGATTTGCATCCAGCGACGTCACCACATTGAATGTCATGTGGGAATTTTTGGGAACATCTTCGATTACACCTGTTACCTTATACGAAGTAGTGTCGTCGGTACGCAGGATCTGGCCAAGTGCTTCTTTATTGCCGAAAAACCTTTTTGCCACCTTTTTAGTCAACACCACGCTTCCAGGCTGGGCCAGTGCTACTTTCGGGTCGCCTTCGAGGAATTTATAGGTGAAAATATCGAAGAGTGTTGAATCGGTCGAGTACACGTCATTTTCATAAAAACGCCGCTCACCAAGCCGGAACATCATCCGTCCCCGACCGAAGAACCTCACATAATTCTCTACAAAAGGATAATCCTGTTTGAGGGTCTTCACCAGCGGCGGCTGCGTGCTGGTCCATTTGTTGATCTTGTCGGGCTCCCGGATATAAGAAACGATCCTGTAAATCCGTGAAGCTTTTTGATGGTAACGGTCGTAGCTCAGCTCGTCCGACACATAGAGAAACAATAACATGCCACAGGTTACCCCGATGGTAAGACCCAGGATGTTGATCAGGCTATAGAATTTATCCTTGACCAGATTGCGAAAGGCGAGAACCAGGTAATTTTTGAGCATAAAAAATAAGACAAGGGATAGAACACGACTGCAACTTTCATGCCCTGTGTAAACTCGGCGTCCAGTGAATAGTTACGGGATATTTCAAATTTTTTTTGTTCAGAATCGGACAGTTTTTGTGCGGTGCCGGACGGGCCGATCTGCCATTTTATGAACTGCTGAGAGGGATATGGTTTGCCAGCATACGGGGAAAAACTGATCGGACATGGAATTTAAATAAAGCGTCAATTAAAACCTTACTGCCGATATTAAAGATAATTTTAACAAAAATACGATGCTACGCTACCAACCGCGAAAGCAATCCTGATCAGTCAAGATGTTCAAACCCAGAAAGAAACAGCTTTCTCAGTTGAAAGCCACTGCCAATAAAATCAAAGACGAGCCTTTCGATTTCTTTAACATCGCACAATTCTTCACTTTAAGCGATAAAAAAGACTTTCACCAGGCCATTTCCGACAGGACCTTTCAGGACCTGGATATGGACGAGGTTTTTATGTTCATCGACCGCACCACTTCCAGGGTCGGACAACAGTTTCTATATCATACGATTAGAAATATCCCAAAAGATGCCGCAGCGGCCGGCCGTTTTGAAAAAACAATAGAAGCTTTCCAGGAAAACCCTGCCCTAAGAGATAAAGTTTTGCTGGAACTATCGGCTTTAAAGAGTAACGGAGCCTACTACATCCTTACACTCTTTCTGAAGGAGCACATCAGCAAGCCCGGCTGGTTTTGGATTGTACCGCTGCTGTCGGCCGCCAGCACATGCTCCGTTTTACTGCTCTTCTTTTTCCCCCAGGCGTTTATTGCACTCACCCTTTTGCTCGCAGTCAATTTCGGTTTTCATTATTGGAACAAAAATAACCTATACCAGTATGGCAGCTCCATTCCGCAATTGTCGAGGCTCAATTGGGCGGCCAGGGAAATTTCGAAACATCAGGGCATGGACAAGCTGAACCCGGAAATCGGGAAATCCATCGCCGCTATCGATAGCCTGGGCTTCCGGATGTCGATTTTCAAGCTGGAAGCGAAGCTGCAAAGCGAGGTGGGCCTTCTTGTCGACCACTTGCTGGAACTGATTAAAGCATTGTTCCTGATCGAGCCGCTGGTGCTTTACAACGTCCTGAAGGAGCTCGATAAAAAACGAGCGCAAGTGCGGGACGTTTATCATTATATAGGCGAAATAGACGCCGCACTTTCTGTGTGACTGCTGCGCGAAGAACTGACATCATTTTGTATCCCGGCATTCGATCAGAACAGCAAACAAATCAGCGCGCTGGGCATTTACCATCCGCTTATCTTCGACCCAATCGCTAATAATATTGATTTGCGGGGTAAATCAGCATTGTTAACCGGCTCCAATATGTCGGGCAAGACCACTTTCATCAGGACCATCGGCATCAATGCGATCCTGGCCCAAACGATCAATACCTGTTTTGCCAGACACTTCCGCATGCCTATGCTGAGCGTACATTCGGCGATCAGGGTGTCAGACGATCTGCTGAACGAAAAAAGTTACTATTTCGAAGAAGTACTGGCTGTAAAGGCTTTGCTGGAAGAGAGCCGGTCGGGTTTTGGCAATCTGTTTTTACTGGATGAAATGTTCAAAGGAACGAATACGGTGGAGCGGGTTGCTGCCGGAAAAGCTGTTCTGGAATATATAAACGAGCACGATAACCTGGTTTTTGTAGCCACACACGACCTGGAGCTGGCCGATTTGCTAAAAGAATCATTCGACACCTTTCATTTTACAGAAGTAGTTGAAAGTGATAAGATCCTATTCGATTATCAGATCAAACCCGGCGTGCTGACTAACACGAACGCGATCAGGATCCTGGAATTGAACCAATATCCCCGCGAAGTGACCGACGCGGCTTTTCAATTGGCCGGCCGTTTTTACAACAATAAAGTAACTGGGGATACAATTTGAACGGTCGGGTTATTTATATTAGCCAATCTTTTCAGTACCCAGATTTGACCCGATAAACCTTTTTTGGATGTTTCAGTTAGCTTTTCGGCATTTTGTTTACTTGCTAATCTTCATATTTGTAGCGCCTTCACTTGCCCTGTCTGGACCCGATGCGGGCAAACCCTGGCTGAAAGAATACAAGGAATATAAGGAATACAATGGCGTGTATGTCGTCAAAAAAGTGGCTATTCCCTGCCGTTCCTATGAAACCTGGCTGGTCGATGGTAATGGCAGGAAACTTACCCCGGCTTTCCGGGATATCGGCGATTTTTCCGATGGACTGGCAGAATTCGTACCGATGCAGCTGGATGCACAGGGCTTTGGTTTACACGGATTTATCAATAAAAAAGGGGAAGTGGTTGTCGAACCGGTTTACACCGCAACGGACAAATACCGCGACGGAAAAACGTGGGTTATTTATCGTTCAGGCAAGCAATTTGGACTTTCCTATGTTGATACCCAGGGAAAAACGCTTTACAAAATCCCCATCGGGTATTTCAAAAATGATTTTTTGATTTCAAAAGCCGAGGTGAGGTTCGTGTGCGGCCAGGACACCCGGGAAGATGTCCTTTGGTGGAAAAAGAATATCTTTTTCATCCTGAACTTCAATTTCAGCCCTTTTATCGAAAAGGAAATCAAGAAATCGAAGTTCATTTACCATTTCCAATACGAAGGCAAATACGGCATCATTGATAAGAATATGGTGCTGAAGGTGCCTGTTTCGCTGGACGACATCGACCCAACCTACAAGTTTTCGGGACAGGGGATGGAAAGGGTGCAGCACAATGGCAAATATGGTTACATCAATGTATTTACGGGTGATATGATCACCCCTTTCGAATTTACCGATACCCGCAAACCCACCAATGGTTTGTTTTGGGTTAAAAAGAACAACAAATGGGGCTGCATCGACAAAACCGGCAAGGTAAGGATTGCCTTCCTGTACGATGAAGCCACCGGTTTTACCTCCGAAAACCGCTCGGCGGTCGCGATTAACGGTAAGTTCGGTCACATAGACAAGTCAGGGAAAGTCAGGACACCGCTGAAATACGACTTCGCTTCCTATTACAATCACGGCATTTCCATGGTCAGGATTGACGACAAATATGGCTATATAGATACGACAGGGCACTTTATTACCAAGGTAGTGTACGACGAAGCGTTGCCGTTCGACAAGGTAACCACTACTGCGGAACGGTCGTGGCTCAGGTACCGGCTTTCTCTGGACGGGAAAGAAACATTTGCAGGATTTTCGTACAAGCTCAATGCGGTGCTGATCCTGATCGGACTGTTCATCTTTATCCGTCTCAACAGCTTCTTTTTCGACAGAATGAAAAAAGCAAGAGCGATAAAAGCATCAAAAAAACGGCTACCCTAGATGACAAAGCATGAGATGGCGCAATTCCCCCTTTAATTTGTCGGTTTTACACAGTACCTGCTGAATTGGCTGACCCTATTTTTGTTCAATCAATTCTTTAAAAGGTATCATATCATGGCAGTCAAACACAAAATCTCACCCAATTTCTGGTTTGATAACCAGGCCGAAGACGCGGCGAAGTTCTATGTTTCCATTTTCAAAAATTCAAAAATAACCAAGACCACCTACTATGGTAACGTGGGCCAGGAAATCCACGGTCAGAAACCAGGCACTGTGATGACGGTTGAATTCGAAATGGAAGGACAAAGGTTCGTCAATCTGAATGGAGGCCCACTGTTCAAATTCAACGAATCCATATCCTTCATCGTCGATTGCGAAACCCAGGAAGAAATCGATTATTATTGGGAGAAACTAGGCGAAGGTGGAGATCCGGGCGCACAGCAATGCGGCTGGCTGAAAGACAAATTCGGCGTTTCATGGCAGGTAGTGCCTGTCATGCTGGAAGAAATGGGCAGCGATCCCGACGATCCTGGTTATCTGCGGGCTTTCGCCGCGATGATGAACATGAAGAAAATGGATCTTGCTGCATTAGAAAAAGCGTACCGGGGAGAATAAGGCAGGCCGATCATAGAGTCTCTATTCTTTTTCGGATCGCGAGCTTTTCATTTTCCGTTTTAGCAAGCGCAAGGGCTTTTTCCAGGTTCCCTTGTGCTTTTTTATCATCAATTCCCTGGTAGAGGTCACCCAGCAAAAGATAGTAGAGGTGGTTGCTGTTCAAACTAAGCTTTTCCGCCTGCACAATGGCAAGTTCTCTTCCTTTCACTTTCGAGAGGGCATAGATACGGTTCAACGCGGCCATCGGAGAATACCGCATCTGAAGCAAATGGTCGTAGTACCAGAGAATGCACTCCCACTTTTGATCCGTATCTGATTTTTGGGTATGCCAGAAAGCGATCCCTGCCTCCAGGTGGTATTTGGATAACTTCTCTCCCACCGCAGCGGCTTGTAAAAAATAACCACCTTTGCTGATCAGATCGGTGTTCCATAGGCCCGGGTCCTGTTTTTCATATAATACCAGCCCACCGCTATCGTCCAGCCGGGCGTCAAACCTCGAGGCATGAAAACACATGAGGGCAAGCAAAGCATTGACCTGGGGCTTGTTGGTCAGCGCGCTCTCAACAAGCATGGTACAAAGCCTCATTGCTTCCAGACAAAGCTCTTTTCGCAGGGTCCTGTTTTTACTAACCGAATAATAGCCTTCGTTAAAGAGCAGATAAATGGTGGTCAGGACAGGTTCGAGCCTCTCTCCAATTTCGGCGGTGTCGGGAAATTCTAAGTCCACCTTTTCATTTCGCAGCTTTTCTTTGGCGCGTAGCAGCCGTTTATTGATGGTGTCCTTATTTGTTTGAAAGGCATCGGCAATTTCCTCTATCCCAAAACCGCAAAGGATCCTAAGCGACAAGCAGATCTGTGATTCAGCGGAAATAGCAGGATTGCAAATCGCAAACATCATCTGAAGCTGACTGTCCTGAATATTTTGAGGCGACAAATCTAAATCACCTTCCTCACCGTCTGGCAGTTGGGTCCGGATTTCCGGCAGTACCTTTTCCTCCAAAATGGCCAGGTGTTGCAGATAATTTTTTGCCTTATTTTTAGCCACATGGTACAACCACCCGGGCGGATTAGGAGGAGGCCCCTCAATTCCCCAAGATTGCATTGCCGTCAGGAAAGTCTCGCTTGCAATATCCTCAGCAGTCTGGATATCCTGAAAACCGAAACGCCGACAAAGAACTGAAACGATTTTACGGTATTCAGTCCTGAAAAGATGCGGGATAAGCTCATTCATGCCTGGGGATGCACGGCGCTGATTTTTCTGACTTCAACCGTATTGCCTTCCCCCATCAGGATCGGGCAGGCGCGGGCCATTTCCACCGCTTCATCCAGGCTTGCCGCTTTAATAATGATGAATCCGGCAATAGATTCCTTGATTTCAACAAACGGCCCGTCGGTAACCACATCGCCATAACCAACGACCTTCCCCTCCGTCGACAACCCTCGTCCGCCGCTGAATTTACCCTGTGCAGCGATCGCTCCCACCCAGTCCTGGTATTGCTTCATATACTCCTGCATTTGTTCGGGTGACGGCTGCGCCTCTTTTGTAAGCAGGTCTAGGCGCATAAAGATGATGTATTCGTCCATGGTATATGTCAATGTTTAACAACATAAATGGCTTTTTTGAGCTTATTGTGTCACATTCCACCCGTCCATGTCGATTTTCAGAAAAAAACAAATCAGGATTATCTGGTAGGATAAAGGATGACACATCGAGGAACCCTTGGAATATGATTTATGGGCGAGAATATACCGATATCAATTGGAACTATATGCAAGTTTTGCGCTACGAAGACGAAAAATTCGTCCACCGAAAAGTGAGACTTGGGGGAAAAGTCAGTTCATTGAGCTTCAAAGCACTTAGGCAGTCACATTGCCTGAATTTCCCGTTTTAAGTCAAAGTGCGGGTATCATTCCTGCTACTTCCTCCACCAGTTCCGGTCTCCCAAGGAAAGTTCGGCGCGTTTACTGAAAAGTAAATATAAGGTTTATCCGGATGCGCATTCATGTATGCCTGGACAAATCCATTTATTGCAAGTTTGAGTCTCTCGAAATACGGCAGGTAGCGGCCTGGTGCATTATGGGCAGGTCGGGATTTTGCTAGAGTGAGTTTGAAAAAGCTTCAATCTACGTATTTCCGAGAGGTCTGGCTCTTCATATCGCACCTTCTACCGAATAATAAGTCACCCGATTTCTTAATTCAAATATTTCTACAAATAAGTAAAATTTGGGTAGTATTGCCGATGTAGCGCCCAGTTACATATTTCCATTCAAATTTAAGCTGATGACCACAGCTGACCACACACCGCTCTGACAATCAAGTACTATTTATCTTTAGCCGTGTACCTAAAATACGGTGTAAGGAAAGATCGTGGCAATTTCACTAAAACCCTTTTATAGCTCATGGCAAACATCGCATTCAATTTTCAAGCCTATTGGAACCCGGGTACAAGCACCCCAAATCTCGCTAGCTTAACCCTCAACAACACAACCGATAAATACAAGTTGTGGGTAGCTTCGGCTACGGGCACCAATAGTATCACGGGGTCCTCATTAAGCTATGGGGTAGGCGAAGGGGTTTACTGGAATGGGACGGCGTGGGTCAAGGCTACGGCGGCAGAAATAGCTCCGTCTCTGGGATCCAAGATTTTTGTTGTCCCGGCGGATTTTGAATGGTCTACGGCTAATTTGGTGCCTTACGCAAATTCGATTTTGAAAGTGTCGAATGTGCATAAAATTTCTGATAAAATTGATTTGCCTGCAGGGATTGCGCTGGACTGTTCAGCTGGCGCCAAATTTTCATACACGGCCCCAAACAAGATACCTTCACCGCTGAACATCTATGCTGGTTGGTCGACCAATGGGAGCGCCGTTAAAGATAGCGCAGGTTCTTTTACCACGAGCACGAGCAGCGGGCGCATTTACAGAACAATTCCTTTAATTGCAGACAATTGGTATAAGGTTCACATTAAGGGCAGTACATCGTCACCGGAGGTGCAGATATTGACAGTCGATAGTACCGTCAAATTCATTACTGGTCTTACAGGGGCTAATTTTGAAGCCACCATTAGTATGGTCTACCGCGGAACCGATACACGGATTTCAATATCAAATATTGGAGCTGGTACTACAACGATTGATATTTTTGAAGTTTTTGATCTAGTTGCATTTACTTCTCCGGCTGGCTACGGTAGCACAGATGAGAAAATATTCCCGACGATCATTAATCCGAGAGGAAATTATTTAATTGAAGGAACGGCGTTAGTCAAGATGTTTAAAGTCAATGACAATACCATCTATATCGGCGATTTCTTCTCCGGATCAGAATACCCGGAGAACTTTTACGACTCCTTTGTGCGGACAAAGTTTGTAATCGACAAGAATATGACGCAGACTGGCCGCTCAGCCAGTAGCATGGAAGTTACCGTAAAGGATGTACTTGCAAAAAACTATAAAGGTCTTAGCGAAGGGTGTTCGGTGCATATTGATCCTGGGGTGACGCTGACGAATTTTTATACAAATGCAACGGGTGATTTTTCCATTAGCGGTGAAGATGGATTCATAGCAAATGGACGTGTTAGTATATGCAACATGTACCCTTATCCGCGTTCCTTAAAGTTTATTGTAAAGCCAGGAATAACTGCACAAAATTTTCAGATCGACAATGTTGAACCGCATCCGGTTAGCGACAACGTAATTGTGACACCTAATATCAGAGGCTGCAAATTCACCCAAAATGATCCTGACCTATATATATTCAGATTTCTATCTGCAGAAGATGGCTACATCGGAGAAAATTCTTTCTACTATCCATATTATCTAAGAGGTGATCACGGACAGCCGCTGGTGTTTCTGAGCGCGGTTAATAATGTTATTGAAAATAACACAATGGACAACGGCGACTCAGGGGTAATGTTCATGATGACCTACGGCCCAATTGACAATAGTACTGCCTACCGTACCTGGATTGATTCATTGGAAAGGGCCAGGTGTTTCAGAGGCTTCAAAAACAACATTGTAAGAGGAAACAATTTCTTTAACATGATGGAAGAAGCCTTCACCTGCGACGCTACGGATAACGACGGGCTCAGCCTCACATTTAACCGGAACCGCTTTACTATTTCTGAGCTGATTGACAGCGCCAGCGCACGAGTCATGCTCGAATATGAGGAGCCAGTTAACTCTAGCACCCTGGTGAACACTGTAATGACATCCATTACAAAAGGGAAGGAATTTGAATATTCGGAAATACTGGAAATAGAGCCAGATGATGACGTTGACTTCAAGAATTTTATAGTAAAAGGATCACCACAGTTTTTTAAAAATGCCTCGGTCGGCGACAGTTACGCAGTAACCTATGCCTACCAAAATGACCTAATCGAATACAACACATTTACTAATTGCTTTCATCCTGTCTTGCTGTTCATGTATGCGTTTGGAAATACCATCCGTGGTAACAAGATTTACGGAGACTACTTTGAAGCAGAAAATGCTGGAAATATGCGCCAGTTATCCTATTCTGCAATGCGTAGGCGGTGTTACATTGCGCCATGCATAGATAATGTTTGGGAGGGTAATATATGTATCGGCAACGGGCTCCATTTGGTTGCTGTCAAAACACTGATAGAGTGGGCTGATGATGAAAATTGGTTAAACACGGATCCCGAAGAATACAACCCAACCATCACTCAAAATGCGGATTACAATACTCAGGTGCGAGCAAATATATTCAAAAACACGATGGTGAAATTCCAGGGCCAAAGCGGACTGGTCTGGGGAGAAAATACATTGATAAACACTAATCTTGAAATCACCGACTGCACAGGATATTTAAATACGGACGGTGTTGTGAATGACATAGATATATACCCAGTCGATAAGATCTCTCGGAGCCTGGCATATCTTGATAAGCAAATCATACCATTCAAAGCCTCCGGAGACGGATCGGGTTACGGTAAGATAACGCTGACAATTGTGGGTGATATTATAGTCACTGCAAAAGAAAGAATAACATTATATAGCGATGGCTCTGGGTCAAATCCATCGGGTAAAAAGACATTCTCTGCTGGACCATCAGGAACACCTGCCACCATGGGCATTTTTTTCAAATGCCCATCTGAAGAAGGCTCTATTATAATTGATCATTATAACTCTATTACCGAATTTGGCAATGGAACAGACAATTTCTACATAAAGTACGATACCACCAATTCTCCGAATTGCTTTTTGGTGAGACTCTGGTCGCTGCCAGCAACAACCTTAACCATTAAACAGGACAATACGTCATTTGGGATAAATCTAAAGGGCAATATAACTAATTTACCGAGAGCGCTCACTTTTCTGCATGTTCACGATCCAGAATCTATGATCGAAGGTAGATTGAGCGATCTACCCGGGAACTTGACGGAAATAAGTCTGAAATATCCTAGTTTATACCCTCACACACCCGTACTAAGAGGAGATCTTCATGATTTACCTTCATTATGCACGTACTGGAATGATGAAACGGTCAGTGGACAATACATATATACCCAAAGGACCTGGCCCACCGGAATGAGAAGAGTAGTCATCAGAATCTCAAAAAGGAACAGTTGGACATCAGCCATGGTTAACCTGCTACTTGCTGATCTTGGAGCCGCAACCTGGGCCTCAGGAGGAGTTGTTGATTTAACCGGCAATTTACCTAAAAGAACTTCAAGCGCCGGATATAACCTTCTTGTCGGGAAGGGTGTCACGGTAACCACGAATACGTAACTCTTCGAAGAGGGCACCTAACTGCAACGTAACTTTTGCTCTCAAATTAATACTCAGCAAGATCCAGTATATTCATAGACCAAGCTGGCAGTTAGCGTGGCAACTTCGGCAACAAAGGGTCAGAAGATTGTGGATGTTACCAACAATGCTCCGAATCCAGAAGTCCACGATCAAACACAATATGTTTTCGAGCGAGTAAAGTGGTTTAAAAACAACCCTTTGATGTATTTCAAGGGGTTGTTTCTATTCACTCTAAAGCAATTTTCACAAGTAGCCGAATACAGATATTGTACTCTCCCATATAAGAAATGGTCTCGGATATTTCTAGTTAATTTATTCTCTCAAACCAGCTCCCGTATATTTATTCAATATAAAGATTAAGTATCTGGTATTTGGGTCTAGCCTGCTAAGAATGTTTTCACAGCTACCGGGAACAATTCTGGGCATTCAGGTTACACGCCGGGGCCAACTTTTTACTGCCCGGTCACTGCATTGTAAACTTTGAATCCAATTGAGCCTCGGATACGCTTGTCTAATACATACCCCCAATAATCAGCACTCTAACCAAATCGAATTTCGTCAAACAATAAATAGAATTTATTATATTTACAGATAGACAATATTATATTTTTTGTAGAATATATATTATCTAACGGTTAGTTTCAGGTGGTTACTATTCATAACTTTCCTGCCCATCTAATCCTTTAAAAATGAAACAGAACATTACAAGCTCGTTAGCACACTTGATGGCTTTGCTATTCATATCCGGCATCGCCAACGCCTCAAGTCCAAAGATCGATCCAATCAAATTTACCTTGACAACAGACGCCACAACCATCAGTCTTGGCGAGGAATTTGAGATCAAAATCACAGCACGTTTTCAGTCTCTCAGTCCAAATCTCGTCTACGTATTCAAAGGAGCGTCTTCATTCAAGTTGAAAATGGCATTTCCAGATGGGTTTCAGCAAACTGGTGGAACGTACACCGATTATATCGGAACGGAACTTTCTTCGACCCGGCCTTCCGCATCTTACACAATTCGGGGAAAATTCGTCAAACCGTCTCAGGAGGGTACGTTCATGCTTTTGAGAAGTAATCAATTTGCTAATAGTCAGTCCGATTTTATCCTGGTAGGGCAAATCGGATTTTCAACTTTTGCCCCGGACGATACCCAGCCCACGGTTCAAACCGCGCGGCTTGCTGTTGTCACCCAGGAATATATTCCCTATATGACTATTGCAGAGTTGCGCGCAGGTGTAGCTGACACCTCGAATGTGGTTTATGTGAATGAATTGAAAAAGTCTGGAATCTTCATTTATGACCCAACCGACACATCAACTCCCGACGACGGGGTATTAACCATCTTGTCCAGCACCAAAAGGTTTAAGAGAAAACATGATAATGTGTTTTATCCCGAATGGTGGGGTGCGGTAGGTGATGGGATTACAAATGATGGAGCTGCCCTGCAAGCTGCGTTTAATGCGGCAGACAGCAGAAATGCCGAAGTCAAACTAAACTATAAGTATCTCACGACTACCGCAAACACCAGTGTCAAGTGCAATGTATCTGGCTTCGGCACAATCCTGACGCAAAGTAATGCCGTTCTGACAATTGGGAAATCTTATGTGACTGTAAAAGATATCACTATTGATGGAGACTTGTCGGGTACCCCAAGCGGGCGTGGACTATACGTGGACGGACAGACCGGCGTAACCATACAAAACGTAAAAGTGTTCAATGTGCAATTGCAGGCTTTTTGGTGCAGGGATGCTGATTACATTAAAATAACCAATTGTATAACCAGGAAAACCCGTGGTGACAGTGGAGATGGCATATATGTAAGAGAATCTTTGAACCCGCAGATCATGAATAACCACTGCAGCGATTTTTCACGTATTGGGATTGTTTGTGAAGGCGCCGACGATGACCTGACACGAGACGCGGTCATCATCGGTAACACTTGTATTGATGCCTTCGAAAATCCGAATGCCGCATCCTTTCCCAATGCAGGTATATGGGCGGAAAATATAGCCGGAATCGTATGTGAAGCCAACGTCGTAAGCAATCTCTACGCAAGAGGTATCGTCGTGACCCCATCTATTGGCGACGTTGCCGAATACCAATACATCATCAGCAATAACAAAATTTCTAATGTTATTAATAGCGCAACTTATACGGGCACAGGTATAGGTTTCAGCTATGGTAACAACCAGGTGGCGACGATTTCAGGGAATATTTTGACCGACTGCAAGAGAGGTATCGAAGTTGGTTATACTCAGGTTGTGAACATCATTGGTAATACATTTAATAGAAAAATTCAGACTGCCGACTGGTTCACCGATAACATTCAACTGCTACCTACCACAGAAGATTGGTCCCCCATCTTCCTGATCAGCGATTGCATCAACAACATTAATTCAACAACCAGGCTTCCAGTCTCAATTGGTGACGTCTTCGGTCAAAAGGGCAGCATTACGATAAATGATTGCGTAGGCAATTTCGCATTTGTCAATCAGTCGCGGACCACCGCAGGGGACATTACTGTAACAAATACATTAATGGACTGGTCATCGGTAACCGTTTCCGGAAATAACTGTATTGCAAATATCACTGGCAAAGCTTCTTATGACAACTGTGACCTTATATTCCCTAATACAGCTCAGTTGACTTCGGCAAGCGCTGAATTAAGTATTAACAATTCACGGGTAAGCTCAAGCGCCGCAGCGAGGATCGTACTATACAGCTCGGGTTCCCGAATCATCAGGATATCTAACAGTACTTTCAACAATGTCAGGTTTTACGATGTAAGGCGGGCCGACCACGAGATTTATCTTTATAACTCTAAATTTGACGGCTATCATACCGGGCAAGGTTTATTTGAAAACACGGTAACACTGGTGGCAAAGCTTGAGGTTTTCGGGTGCTCTTTTTCCAAAACAATAGGAGCCGCTCCAATTCAATTCGCCAGCGGGGTTACGGATGCTGCGATCGGTCACAATACTTATTTACCGGTTAGCCTGACTCAGGGATTTATGCCATTAACGCAAAGCAGAACTGTTTCGAGAGGAACAACAGCACAACGGCCAACCGTTACGCAGATAAGCTACCGCTATTTCGATACGGATCTTAGTAAAGAAATTTATTGGAATGGCGTAGAATGGATTGTCAGCACTACCCCGCCAAGCTTTGTATCGAACGCATCTACAACCGCGCCGACATCGAAAACGACGCTGAATAGCACTTATGGAACGCTCAAAGCAGGCAGTATAGTCACCTACCAAAGTGCATCAACAGGCGCCAGAGAGTTTCGAAAGCTTGCTGACAGCGCAACATCGGACTGGGTACAGACAGTTTGGTCGACAGGGGTAAAATCTTTGGTACCGTAAACAGCCCGTTTTTGCCAAAAAACGTAAAATGGGTTGGTTGATCTCAGCTAACCCATTCATTTTGCCAAGCAGTCAGAATGTAGACACAGGCGACTCAGCTTTACTGAGTTAGAAAACGATTCGTATGATTAAGAGCAAAAGCCTTAATAGCCGTGACCTCATCAATTACTCAACTGCTCTGCGCGACAAAACTTTCCGGATGGAGGTGTTAGTTTCTCCAGTTCATGCTAACTCTCCCTCCTGGCAATCTGTTGTGTTACCGTCGGGTAAGGTCAATTATAGAACAATCCTGATCGTGCACCAAGATACCCAACCATATTCAGAGCCATTATATCACCGGAGTTCAATGGTTCGAGAATATCATACAAAAGACTGGAAAATTTGAAATTCAATATTGAAATGTTTCTCTAAACAATCGTTTTGGCACCTATCCCTCCGAGACTTTCGAAGTGAATGTCTTCAAAATGATAACTAAGGTGTCTTTTGCAAGTCCCAACCTCCTTACATACCCACCCCAAAAGAAAGTTTATTGATTTCTTATAGAATTAGTTAGTAAAGAAAGCTTAAAATCACTTTTAATCTTTAAATTCATGCTTGTCATCACAGACTCGCTGCTAAACAACTCTCCCTCAATCGTTAATGAAGCCTTTTTTATTCTCAGCGTCAGTTGCTTTAATCCTGCTTTTCGCAAGTCATTGTTACGCGCAAAAGGCAGAACTTCCCTTTAACAGATTTACTGGCGAGATCACGCAAACAGTATCCGTCGATACGGACCGCTCCAAAGACAAAACTTTCAAGGCCATCAAAACCTGGATCGTTAAAAAATACCCTAATTACCGCGAGATTATTAAAACGGATGATTTCCAGGACGGCAAGATCGTGTTTCTGGACACTGAGCCACTCGCATCCATTAGGTTTAAGTCTTTCAATTACCGAGTGAGCATCCAGATCCTGGATGGAAAATATCGCTGTACGATCGATAATGTCAAGACAATGAGCTTGGGATCCAATGAACTCACCTCCGCTGATAACGATTTCCCCACCATGGGCTTCTATAAAAAAGATATTGCCGACATCGACCGCGAGCTATCTGTGACCACCGACAAAAAAGAACGGAATAAGCTGATGAAGGAGCGGCAGCTTATCCAGGCCTTCCTGCTGGACTATGAAAAGTGCCACTCCCAGATGGCGGCGGAATTTGAAATGGTCCAGCTAGGCATCCGCCGCGCGGTTATCAACACCGGGTCGCTGGCTGTCAAATGAGCGCAGCCTGCCGGTTGATTTCCAAGGGTACGTAACTGTGTAGCACCACACCACTTTTGAAAGTACGGCTGTCCACCAGTTTCAAGTCAAGCTTGTTTTTCATACCACCAAACAATGGCGTTCCGTGCCCGATCGCAACAGGATCTATCATGATTTGATAACTGTCTATTAAGCCGGCGTCGGCGAGTTGGCCCACAATACTGCCGCTACCCAGAATCGTCATGACCACGTGAGGATCGGCCTTAAGTTTCTTGATCTCCTCAAACAAATCACCCTTGATCAGCGTAGTATTTTCCCAATCGACTGTGTCCAGGGTTCTCGAAAATACGATTTTGGACGATTCATTCATACCCTCTGCGACTTCGGGCATACTTTCCAATGCCATGGGGGTCGGCCACCAGCTTGCCATTTGCTCATAGGTTTTTCGGCCGAATACGAGCGTCCCCCGACGAGATTCCAAGTTTTTCGAAGCGAAACTTCCTTCTTCGGCTACATGTCGGTGCCAGCTGATATCCTCGTTGGCTCCTTTATAAAATCCATTTAATGTCACGAAAGTGAATGCGTTTAACGTCCCCATTTTTCATAGTTTTTTATTGGTTCATATCAATATCATTCCCATGACAAACGAGAATAAACATATAAGACATTACCATCAAAAAATTTCAGACAATTCGTTTTTACCTCAGCAAATTCACGACACCGTCGTAATCAATCAATGAACCATCGTTAAGCTCAACTTTGACTTTATAAGGGTAAATGCCTGCACCAGAAAGCAACCCATGGTAGGTGCCATCCCAGCCTGAATTGGGATCAGAGGCCGCGAAGTTTGCTTTTTGAAAGATTACCTCGCCCCAACGATCGTAAATCGCCATTTCCCTGATCATCTTCACGCATTTATTTCCGTACACAAAAAATACTTCATTATGGTCATCCCGGTTGGGCGAGAAGGCTTCCGGCGCATAGATACCACATGGTTTTACATATACCTGCACGCGGGCAGCTGTACTGCAAACTTCATCGGGATCAGTGACCTGCAGTTGAAACAGCGTTGATACCAGCGGCGATGCCCAGGGATCGGGGCAATCGGTGCATGACAAGCCGGATGGTTGCCAATGATACCTGTACTGGCCGGGAGGGTCAACCAGCGACTGGATCTGCACACTGTCGCCCTGGGTAATCGAGAGGGTCGAAGAAACAGTCAGATTCATACTGATCACTTCCAGGTTTGTCGTCACAATGCTATCGCAGCCTGTTGCCTGGGGAATATTCCTGATATAGGTTCCGGGAGTGGTATAACTGGTATCTCCTACCGTCAGGCTTTCGCCTTCACAGATCCGGATGTTCTGGGTATAATGGCTCACGGGGTTCACCTTTAAAGTAAGGGTAACAGTGCTGTCGCAGACATTGCTTTTACTGATATTTCTTACGTATGTGCCACTCGTCCTGAGCACGGTATCACCGAGCGTTACCGACTCCCCTTCACAGATGGTATCGGATACGACTGCTTCGCTTTTCTTAAAAGTAATCGTATACTCCAGTTTCAATGCGCAAGACTCGTCAAGACTGCCCAAAGGGGAAAGTTGTACGCTGTACTTATCCCCCAGATTTGCTTTTACCTGCGTGTTCTGTGTAGCGGCACCATTGCTCCAGAGGTATTTTCCAAAGCCGTCGGGGGCACTCAATGTCATAAACCCGTTCTCGTCCGGGCAATTTGAGGCCGCCCTGATCTCAGATTTGAGACATTCCGCGTCGAAATAGGCGTAGCCGAAATGGCGCATGCGGGTACACCCGTGTGCCGTAACCACTATAGTGAGTGTCTTTCCCACCGAGCTTCTCAGATCAATCGCGCCGGTTGTCCAGTTTCGGTACTGAATATCGCCGGAAGACTGAAAACCATCCACAGTATTGGCCCCCTGTAATTGTACGTCATAGCTGCTGCACGGAAGCTCCTGCCCATTGGCGTCATAAATCAGAATATCAAATCCTGGCTTTTGATAAGGTTCGTGATTAGCCCGACCGTCGGAACCGAAGGTGTTTTGAAGCACGACGGCAAACTTATACTGGAATAAAGTATTATCAGAAGTTACCGTATAAGTGGCCCTGATCCGCGCGTAGTGGCTTCCCTCATTCACATTGCCAATCCGGATCGAATGCGTACTGCCGGGTGCAACCATCGGGATGGAAGGGATTTTCGGATCATTGCCGTCGCTCAGACTTGTAATATAATGTTCATTGAGCTCTGTGCCATTGATTTCCGACGAGAAATTGGTTTTTTGATTTTCATCTGTAACTGTGCCGTAACCCAGCGTCCAGCCTGAGGTATTACCCTGTTCAAAACCGACATTACTACAATCCACCTGCGCCAATGCATGAATCGAGAACAGGCAGAAAATCAGCGAACGTAAAGCATTTTTCATAAGTAGCAGGTTTCCAAAATAATTTACGCCTGAAGCAATCGGCCTGTTGCAGGTCATTTAAGTAAAAATTCAGTTTCTAAATTCGGCGAAATGAGGCTTCCTTAATGCTTTGAATGCGATCCTTCAAGTGATATGCCTCTGGTAAATTGGATCTCAGTGATATTGTATAAATAGTTTCCAAGCCAGCTAGTGAGAGGACCACAGCGGCTGACGTTGCCTGGAAGGCGCCCTCCGGTGCACAGCAAGCCGCATTTCGCGGGATAAAAATAAATGCATCCTACGGATGAGGGTTTTGTCCTCATTTGTATGTCCTGATTTTAACTTCCATGTTTGCTTAACCAGCCCGAAAATTTTGATCACTAAACCCTTAACCAATTATGCGCATACGCACTTTCCTGCCTTTTTTGCTCCTTTTGATTTTATGCCAGCCGTCCTGGTCACAAGAAAAGAAATACAGCATTGTGATTAAAGGCGGTCACGTTATTGACCCGAAAAATAACATCGACGCGATCATGGACGTCGCCATTGAGGGAACCCCCGGTGGTAACGACGGTAAAATAGCACTGGTCGCCAAAAACATCGATAAGAACCTCGCTCTGCAGGTGGTCGATGCCAAAGGAATGTATGTGACGCCTGGCATTATCGATATCCACGTTCACTATTTCTGGGGTACAGACCTGAAAGGGACTTACCGCAATGGTCCAAATGGGCTGCAGCCCGACGGATTCACATTCCGGTCGGGCGTTACCACGGTGGTGGACGCAGGTAGCTCAGGCTGGAAAACATTCGAAACATTCAAGAAACAAACCATTGATCTCTCCAGAACGCGCGTGCTGGCGATGCTCAACATCGTTGGCGAAGGAATGGCGGGCGGAAAATTTGAAAACAGCCTGGAAGAAATGGACGCCGCAAAAACAGCGGAAATGGCAAAAAAGTATCCTGATGATATCGTGGGCGTGAAACTCGCCCACTTCAACGGGCACGACTGGACCCCTACCGACCGCGCCCTGGAAGCCGGCAAACTGGCCAACATTCCTATCATGGTCGACTTTGGCGGCGCAAATCCGGTGCTGTCCCTGGAAGAGCTATATCTGAAAAAATTCCGGGTTGGCGACATTTATACGCATTGCTTCGGAGGAAACAGCAATAATAGTGGCCGTGGGCGTGAATCGATTGTGGATACCGAAGTGAACAAAGTAAAACCGTATGTAATAGAGGCACAAAAGAAGGGGGTGATTTTCGATGTCGGCTTCGGGGGGTCTAGTTTTTTGCTCGCTCAGGGACAGCCTGCCATCAAACAAGGTTTTTATCCTAATTCCATCAGCACCGATCAGCATACCAGCAGCATGAATGGCGCGATGAAGGACATGAACAACATCATGTCATTGTTTATCGCCATGGGGATGGATTTCAAAAGTGTGATCGCGGCCAGCACCTGGAACCCTGCCAAGGAAATCAAAAGAGAAGAATTAGGTAACTTGTCTGTAGGCTCGCCGGCAGATGTAGCAGTGCTAAACCTGCGTGACGGCAAATTCGGTTTTTATGCCCGCGACGGAAAGATCGAGGGTAAGAAGCGGATTGAAACCGAGCTGACCATTAAAGGCGGCAGCATTGTGTATACGCTGAATGCACTCGTTGATCCGGTGAACCTGCCACCGCGAACAAGTCCGGAAAGCTCAAAGCCGGCCCGGCCATAGCGGTCACTTCACTTAGCGGATATCCCCGATTTGAAATATTAAAATCCTTAATTTCATGAAACGCAGAGAAATTCTTAAAGAACTGACTATGTTACCATTGGCTGGCGGGCTCGTCGGTGGAATGGATGCCATGGCAGAAAGTAAAAAATCCATCAACTGGTTCGACAGAGCGGCGGCGGCCGTTTCCGCCCCCGGTCCGCTGAAGGCAGGCCCTCAGATCTACCAATCAATTGGTGTTGAGCCTATTATCAACTGTCGTGGGACTTTTACCATTATCGGGGCTTCTATTGAACTTCCGGAAGTTAGGCAGGCCATGGAATATGCCTGCCAGTACAATGTTCAGATCGACGAGCTTGCATTTGGCGTCGGTCAGCGCCTTGCTGAAATAACCGGTGCTGAATGGGGAATGGTTTCTGCGGGTTGTGCGGCGGGAATGAATGAGATTACTGCCGGGATTATCTCAGGCGGTAACCCCGAAAAACTAATCCGTATCCCCAATCTGGAAGGTTTTGGAAAAACCGAAGTAATTATCCCAAGATCGTCAAGGAATGTTTACGACCATGCGATCCGTAATTGTGGCGTAACAATCATTACAGTTGAAACCATTGAGGAACTGCAGAAAGCTATCAATCCGCGCACTGCTATGATTTACATGATGCCTGGCAATGAACCCTGGTCCGTTGCAAGCGTAGCCAAAATCGCCAGGCCGGCGAATGTACCCATACTGGTAGATGCGGCAGCCGAAAGACTGACAATACCTAATATTCACTTGCAGGCCGGCGCTTCGGTTGTGGCCTATAGTGGAGGAAAAGTAATACGCGGGCCGCAATGTGCAGGTTTGATGCTCGGTAGTAAAGACATATTAATGTCTGCATGGCAGGCCAGTGCGCCGCACCATGGCCCCTGCCGCGACAACAAAATAGGTCGGGAAGAAGTAATAGGCATGCTCGCTGCCGTGGAAGCCTGGGCAACGCGCGACCATAAAGCAGAAATGAAAATGTGGGTCTCCTGGCTGGAAACAATTTCCAAAAAGGTTTCAGGGATCGATAGCGTGCAGGCCTCAATCAAAGAACCGGCAGAGGGTGCGCTCGACAATGCCACCCCTAACCTGACCATTTCGTGGGATCCAACCAAATTAAATATCACAGGCCAGGAAGTTGCCGACGAACTGCAGACCACCAAGCCGCGGGTTGCGGTCGGAACGGGTTTTAGAAGGGGGCAAACGGCGGCAGCTTCGGGTCCTCCCGTCACATCGATCAATATTGCTGCTTACATGATGGGACCAGGAAACGACAAGATCGTAGCCGAAAGGGTATACGAAATCCTGTCCCGCAAACGCAGCGCCCCAAAAGCAGCAGCCGAAATGAAAGCGCCTGCGGCGGATATCAGCGGGCGCTGGGAGGTTGACATTGAATTTTATACGAGTACCAGCAAGCATACTTTCCTGATTGAAAAGCAAGACGGAAACTATCTTTACGGAACCCATAAGGGAGAGTTTGCAACCCGCGAACTGATGGGAAATATAGACGGCAACGAGGTTCGGTTCCAAAGCCGTTACAGCATTCCGGGTGATAATGTGGTGATGACATTTTACGGAAAAGTGAACGGTGACACAATCACCGGAGAGATTGATATGGTCGAATATGTAACCGCGAAATTTACTGCGAAAAAAGCGGCATATCCGACCGGAAAGCAAAGAATCAACATTCCTGCCGGCCGACCACTGTCAACCTAGTAACCGCATTAGACATCAACAGCCGGCAGCGACGCCAAGGCCCCGGCGCCAGGTTTCAACCCGGTATACACGGAAAAGCGGCAGCATCGATCGGGTGAGATCAAGCTGCCGCTTTTTTATCGTCTATCGTCGACGGATTGAAATCCGTCCTTAGGCTGTCTGCCGAGCCGCTGGCCTTCTCAATTTTATACAGCCTTGACAATTTTCATCTCCTCAGGATTCCAGTTCACGACCGTGTTTTCAAAATAACTTTTGTTTGAAAGCAAAGCGGGTCCTGCTGCCCGTAAACCAAAAACCGCATCTTCTACAATCGTTCTCTTTCCGCGCATGGCGTCGAAAAACAATGCAAAATGGTCGAGGCGATCGTCGTATCCGTTGGGCGCTTTATATTCTTCCGTTTCCGGCTCGGACATTTCCGGAATAGAAGGATACTTCGCCTGGTACTCAGCAAGAAATTTATCCTGCAACTCTTTTGGAAATGTATCAATGGTATAACCAGGCGCCTTAGCCATTTTCTTCTTCTTCACGGTTACGGTGTTACCTTGCAGGGTAATCTGTCCATCGGTACCGACAAACCTGAACCCGGATCCCCCACCCGATCCGTCCGCAAAATTCACCCTTAAAGTCAGGTTGAAAGCAGGATGGGACGCAGTCTTAGGGTAATCGTAAATTCCGACCATGACGTCGGGAACATCACGTCCGTCTTTCCAATAGCGAAGTCCACCGCTGGTCATTATACGCGTAGGACCTTTGCTGTCAAGAATGTAGTGCATTCCGGAAAACAAATGGACGAAAAGATCACCCGCCACTCCGGTTCCGTAATCCTGGTAGTTTCTCCAGCGAAAAAAACGAAGCGGGTCGTATTCTCTTTTGGGTGCTTTATTGCTCAGGAAACGGTTCCAATCTACGGTTTGCGTCGACGCGTCGGGTGGAATGGAATATTGCCATGCGCCCTGCGCGGAATGCCGGTCGTAATAAACCTCCACGAAATTCAGCTCACCGATTGCGCCCGCCTTGTAAAGCTCTTTTACTTTGGTGTAAACAATCGAGCTGACACGCTGACTACCCACCTGAAAAACCTTTTTGGAGTCGTTCTGGGCTTTGATCATGTCATATCCCTGCTCGATCTTATGCACCATCGGCTTCTCGCAATACACGTTCTTACCCGCTTTTAATGCCTCAATGCCGATCTGGGAATGCAAATGGTCGGGTGTAGCCAGGATAATGGCGTCAATGTCTTTACGGCTTAATATTTCGGAATAATCCCGCGTAGTTTGAATATCTTTTCCAAACAATTCTTTGGCGCGTACCAGGTGACCGTCGTATACATCGGCGACGGCCATCAGTTTCACCCCAGGCACCATTAATGCTGTCCGGGTATCTCCCATACCCATGATACCGGTTCCGATGCAGGCGATCTGAATCTGGTCATTGGCCGCTATCTTCTGGTTCAGCCAGGGGATTTCATGGGAATAGGACTTAGCCGAGTTTCCGGCGAGCAGTTCGTGCACAGGACTTGCGGCAAGCATCGCACCGCCAGATAATTTTTTGATAAAGTCCCGTCTGTTTTTCTGGGATTGTTGAGGCATAGGAACAGAAGTATATTATGATTTGCTTTAAACTATGAAAATACTAATAATTCAGCCAATCCGGGTGCATTTTTCCGCAATAAATCCTATTTGTTAAAAAACATTCAGAAGCCTCTTGCGACAAAACAGATAAATATTACTTTTGCATCCTGATCCTCGGCCAGGTGGTGAAATTGGTAGACACGCTACTTTGAGGGGGTAGTGCCTTCGGGTATGGGAGTTCGACTCTCCTCCTGGTCACATTGCAAACTGCGTTTGGGAATCCCGACGCAGTTTTTTTTGTGCCGTTATTTCAGCCGCCACCTTACAGATTCCTATTTCCCGACCATTTATGCGTTTTTTTTGATTTGTTTAATATCTTTATTTATCGATATGTTCAACGTATTTCTCTAGCACTAACTTGAAACAATTTTCCTTCAATAAAGCTGGCAGGCTTTGTTTGCTTGTCTTCTTGTTAATTTGTGCCAAGACTGCCTCTTTTGGTCAATGCAAGGAAAGAAAGAGCGAGGCAACTCAGCAACCTGTTCATTATCAAAACATTCCTCTAACAGGTAAACACGAATACCTCACGCTTTCCAGTTCAGGTGACGAAAGGCTTTTCAGCTATCATAATGAAGAGATCGACCTGGTATTCCATGTCCAGATGTTCACCGAAATCAAATTTACTTCAGAGTATGGCAATTTTTCCCTTTTCACCACCACCTCGGACAGGACTCGGTGGCAAAGTTGTTTTATACTTTCCGCCCCGCTGACACCGAAAGAGCTTGACAAAATGAGGGGTACTTCCAAGATCGAAATCTTCCTGCCCGAAGACCATAAGGTATTTAGCCTTGACACAAGAAAGAGCGCAATGCTGAACAAAGCCCTCGCCTGCCTCTTTTAATAAACTAAACGTAGAACAGCTCTTTATTCAAAAGCTTTACAATCGCCTGGAAATCCTCTGGATTCGCTGCGAAATCCATCTGATTTACGTCGATTTCCAATATCTTTCCGTGGTCATAATTTTTTACAAAATCTTCGTAATAGTTATTGAGGCTCGACAGGTAATCCAATGAAATAGCCGATTCGAAATCCCTGCCACGCTTTTTAATCTGAGATACCAGCTTGGGAATATCCGCTTTTAAATAAATAAGCAGGTCCGGTTGAGATACAGTCCGGATAATCGATTCGAATAAAAGCAGGTAGGTCTGATAGTCCCTGTCGGTCATGACGCCCGACTCGTGCAGATTCCTTGCAAAGATGAATGCATCCTCATAAATGGTCCGGTCCTGAATGATCGTGGCATACGTAGTAGCCCTGATTTTTTGTACCTGGGCAAAGCGGCTGTTCAGAAAGTAGATCTGGAGGTTGAACGCCCACCTGTCCATATCCTGATAAAAATCCGCCAGGTAAGGGTTTCCTTCTACAGCCTCATACATCACGTCCCACTTGTAATATTCACCCAACATCTGGGTTAATGTCGTTTTTCCGGCGCCGATATTACCGATGATAGCGATGTGCATGCGTGTAAAGTTTAGTAAGCGAATGATCGGTGGCAAAAATATGGATTTTCACAGGAGCCACAACGGCCCAAAACAGCATTTTTCGATTTTCTATAAACTCGGGTTATTCGTATATTTGCGGCTGATTTGGAGGTAAGAACTGCGACGCAAAATTGTTTTTCTCCATTGAATCTATAAAATCCATTACAATGAAACCTTTCAGGGTTATCTTATATTATTATTATTCTCCGATCGCCGATACAGAAGCATATCGGGATGAACATCATCTTTTTTGCGTAGAAAACAACTTGCTGGGCAGGATTATCATTGCCCCCGAAGGTCTGAACGGAACCGTTTCAGGCACTCCAGAGGATTGCGAAGCATACATGAACTATATTCGCTCCGACGAAAGGTTCCGGAACGTTCAGTTTAAGGTAGAAGAGCACGACAAAATTGCTTTTCAAAAGCTACATGTCAGGGTTAAAGATGAAATCGTAAACTCTGATCTGGGTGTTGATCCCCTGGTCCGCACTGGAAAACACCTGGAACCTTCTGAATTCAAAAAGCTCATTCATGATCCTGATGTAGTTCTGGTTGACATGAGGTCGGATTACGAGCATGAAGTAGGGAAATTCAAAGGCGCGATCACTTTTGACATGCACAACCTGCGCGAACTTCCTGAACATGTACATGAAATCGAGCATTTAAAAGATAAAAAAATCGTCACCTATTGCACAGGCGGCATCAAATGCGAAAAAGCAAGTGCTTATCTGCTAGACCAGGGCTTCAAAGATGTGTACCAGCTGCATGGAGGCATCATCCGTTATGGTCTGGAAGAAGGCGGAGAAAATTTTGACGGAAAATGTTACGTATTTGACAATCGCATTACAGTGGATGTCAATACCATAAATCCCACCATTATCTCCCGTTGCTACATCTGCAACGAGCCTTGCGACCGCATGATCAACTGCGCCAATGCGGAATGCAATAACCACGTGCCAGTTTGTCACCAGTGCGGTGAAGAAATGGAAGGAGCTTGTTCACCTGAATGCAAGGCCCACCCAGGAAAAAGGATTTACGATGGAACCGGCTACTACGTAAGCCAGAGCAATCACTACCATCCTTTGCAGGGACTAAAAAGCCAAAAGAAAAACATCAAAAAGATGAAACTTGCGCAAAAAGCTGAGACTCTGTAATTACTGCCCCAGTCTTTTTTCGAGTATATAATCATTCATCCAGTACGGGCCAAACGGAATGTCTTTTTCGGCCACCACCAAGTAGCCCATGCGCTCGTAGAATTTTTTTGCCTTGTTATATCTGTTTACATTGAGTGATAGCATTTTTCCGCCCATCGACCGGACGTAATTTTCAGCTTCACTCAAAAGATACTTACCCGCACCGGAGCCCTGACTTGAAGGAAGCAAGTAGATTTTATGTAACTTGAATTTTTCGGACTCTTCTTCTGAGACAGAAGCAAAACCCTCGGGAAGGCCATTATTCAGCAGTATCAAAAAATGCTGCCCATCGATGATCTGTTCTTTCAAAGATTCATAAGAATATATTTTTTCGAACATGTAGTCGATTTGCGCTTTGCTAAGAATGTCACCATAAGTAGGTTCCCAGGTTTTCTCCTGGATCGCGATGATATCGGGGATGTCCTCAACGGTCGCGTTCTTTATTGCGAATGCAGGCATATTGCGTAAATTTGGCTCTCAAAACTGCAAATAAATATTTTATCAACTTAAAAACCATGATTACTTGCCAGGCACCAAGAACGCGTTATCGCTTTGGCGCTGATAAGTAGAATTTTATGAAACCCCTCATTTTAGTTACTAATGACGACGGAATAACATCCAAAGGAATCCGGGCACTGGTTGAAACGATGCAAATGCTCGGCGAAGTCGTTGTAGTGGCCCCAAACAGCCCGCAGTCGGGAATGGGACATGCCATTACAATTGGTGAACCTTTAAGACTCTACTCAACACATATTTTTGAAAACATAGTAGAATACGAATGCTCCGGGACACCGGCAGATTGTGTAAAAATCGCCAAACACTACGTTTTGCTCGACCGTCGGCCAGATTTAGTTGTAAGTGGAATCAATCACGGAAGTAACAATTCCATCAACGTTCTCTACTCCGGTACAATGTCGGCGGCGATCGAGGCAGCGATCGAAGGACTGCCTGCTATCGGTTTTTCACTTTGCGACTTTAATGAAGATGCCGACTTTAGTCATGCAGTCCCGTTCGTCAGGTCGATCACCGAGGCCGCTTTAAAAAACGGCATCCCGAATGGTATCGCATTGAATGTGAATATTCCTGCTAAAACAGACTTCCCTATCAGGGGCGTGAAGGCTTGCAGGCAGGCTCATGCGAAATGGCAGGAAAAGTTTGATTACCGCATTGATCCAAACGGAAGAGGCTATTTTTGGATGGCGGGTGAATTTGTCAACTTTGATACAGAAAAAGAAGATACCGATGTCTGGGCACTCGAGCATAACTATATCTCAGTGGTGCCATGTCAATATGATCTGACAGCGTATGAAGCGTTAAAAAAGCTATCAACCTGGGATTTGTAATTTTAAAAATCAACTATGGCATTAGTAGGTAGTTTATTAAAGAAAGGTATACATTTCAGTAACATTGTTGCTAACCGTCGCAAGGCGAGCCTTCATCTGCAACAGAAAAAAACTTTGGCCAAGCTCCTGGCCAAAGCCAGATATACCGAGTTTGGAGAGAAGTACAATTTCGACGAATTGCTCTCTTCGATTCTTTTCGGTGAAAAGGGTGCTTTTTATGAGCAGTACAAGCTATCAGTACCCGTTTACGATTACAATAAGATTTTTAATGAATGGTGGCATAAATCGCTCGAGGGAGAAAAAGATGTGTGCTGGCCGGGTCAGATCAAATATTATGCATTGAGTTCAGGAACTTCCGAGGCTGCGTCCAAACATATTCCGGTAACAAAAGCCATGTCCCGGGCCATACAAAAGACCAGCATCCGGCAAATTCTTTCTCTCGGACATTACAAGGACCTTCCCAATGACCTTTATGAAAAAGGTTTCTTAATGCTTAGCGGCAGCACCAATCTCAAAGACCAGAATAAACATTTGGAAGGTGACCTGAGCGGGATCCAGATCGCTCAGATCCCGTATTGGTTTCGGCCTTACTACAAGCCTGGTCAGAAAATTGCCGCTCAGCAGGACTGGGGACTAAAACTCGAAGAAATTACAAAAATAGCCAGCGAGTGGGATATCGGGTTCATCGTTGGTGTTCCCGCATGGATCCAGCTTTTGATGGAAAAGATCATTGCATATTACAACGTGAAGACTATTCACGATATCTGGCCAAACCTGCAGGTTTTCGCACATGGAGGGGTGTCTTTCGAACCTTATCGTAAGGGTTTCGAGAAGTTACTGGGCAGGCCGCTGATTTATATCAATACCTATCTGGCTTCCGAAGGCTTTATTGCTTACCAAACCAGGCCGGGCGCTCAGGGAATGGAGCTTGTCTGCGACAACGGACTGTTTTTTGAATTTATTCCCTTTAATGAAAATAACTTCGATTCGGACGGCTCCATGCACGCAAAACCGGAGACACTGATGATTGATCAGGTTGAGGAAGGCAAAGAATATGCGCTGCTGCTGTCCACTTGCGCAGGGGCCTGGAGATACCTTATCGGGGATACTGTCAAGTTTGTAGACAAATCGAGGGGTGAGATCGTCATAACAGGTCGTACCAAACATTACCTCAGCCTTTGTGGTGAACACCTTTCCGTGGATAATATGAACAAGGCCATCGATCTGGTTTCGGACGAAATGGGCCTTACTGTGAAAGAATTTACAGTTTCCGGTGTTGAACACGGAACCATGTTCGCTCACCATTGGTACATTGGTGTCGAAGAGCAAAATGTCGACAGTGAGCTTCTCAAAAAGAAACTGGACGCCAAATTATCGCAGCTGAATGACGACTACGCGGTTGAACGCCGTCATGCGTTGCAAGAAGTATTTGTCACTATCCTGCCCAACGAGGCATTCTACGCCTGGATGAAGTCAAAAGGAAAACTGGGCGGTCAGAACAAATTCCCACGCGTTTTTAAAAATTTCCTGATCGATGAATGGAAGGAATTTCTTCAAACAAATGGCTACATCAAAAAATAACGTCACTGAACAAAGTTAATGTAGGCAATCTGACAGGCGATGAGAATAAAGACTACGCCTGTCACTTTGTTGAAAAGTGCCACTACCTTCGATGTGAATAACCTCTTTAGCCTGTGCGCAAACACGGCCATCGCACATTCTACCAGAAAAACGGCAACAACACTGGCAGCGAAGAAAAGCAGGACCTGATTAAAATTGTAATGCAGGTTGGTTCGAATATAAGAGGCAATGGTCACCCAACTGATAAAATTGATCGGATTGAGGCCATTCAGCAAAAACCCGGTAGTAAAGTAATAGACCAGATTTCCCAGGCTGGTTTTGGGATAGGCGATAGCAGGCTGCCCGCGGATCAGATTATTGAGTCCAAGAACGATCAGGAAAATGACGCCCGCCCCCGCCATCCATTTTTTAAAATCGGGGATCTCGGGAAGTAGTGCCGTTCCAAAAATGGCGAAGAATACGAATATAATGTCGCACACAAAGACACCAAAGGCAATTTTGATACCGGTCTGATAGCCGTTGTCCACGCTATTCTGGACCAGTGAAAAGAAAACGGTACCGAAGGTGAGACACAACGCAATTCCGGTGAGCAATCCGTAAAACAGAGATTGAAGCATATCAGATACCTTTCAGCCGGGCGGTCATCAAAATGGCACACACAGAAAGAGAATCGGTTATCTCGGATTTCATAACCATCTCTACCGCATCTGCCAGAGAAACCTTTCTTACCTGTAAATCTTCTGTCTCTTCAGGTTCGGCATCCAACTGGGTGAGTTCTTCGGCAATATAAAGAAAACCTTCTTCGTTCGTGGCCGAGTTGGATGTATGGATCCTTGCCAATCGCGTCCATTTTCCGGCCACCAGCCCGGTCTCCTCCTTTAACTCTCTTTGGGCCGCTTCCAGTACATCGGTACCCAGCAAACCTCCACCTTCCGGAATCTCCCAGGAATACTCTTCAATAGCATAGCGGTACTGTCCCACCAGGTAAATATTCCCTTCCTCGTCCAGGGGAATCACACCGATCGCCTGATTTTTAAATTTAACCAGCCCGTAAATTCCTTTGTTGCCGGAGGGGTTAATCACGTCACGGTGACTGAGTTCCAGCCAAGCATTTTCATAAACGGTTTCCGAAGAAAGTGTCTTCCAATTATTTTCAGTGGACATAACCCGCATTTTCTTAGTAATTTTAGCCTCCGTAGTTCAAACCTAAGATGCAAATAAACCAAAATAAGCTCAAACAAAGACTTATCCTGCTTTCTTTTATAGCAAGCATTTTGTTGACGGCCCTGAAGTTTTTTGCGTATTACATCACTTCTTCCAATGCAATTTTGAGCGATGCGCTCGAATCGATCATCAATGTGATCGCAAGTGGTTTCGCATTTTACAGTATTTATCTGTCTTCTCAACCCAAAGACCGTAACCATCCATACGGCCATGGAAAAATCGAATTCTTTTCTGCCGGTGTGGAGGGCACTTTAATCATCATTGCCTCTATTTTCATCACTTACGAGGCAGTACAGAAACTGCTGGATCCGGCGCCAATACAAAACCTGGCTAAGGGCTCAGGGTTCATTCTTTTTACGATTTTGGTCAACACAGTCATAGGCTATAAATTGATCGTTGAAGGAAAAAAAGCAAACTCCCTGGCCTTAGTCGCCGACGGACGACATTTAATGACAGACAGTATCAGCAGCGTGGTACTGATACTGAGCGTTGGATTGATCATGCTGACCGGCTACTTGTGGATCGACAGTGCCGCGTCACTGCTGTTTGGGATTTTTCTCGCCTACAATGGGTTCCAGCTTACGAGCAGATCAGTGGCAGGGCTGATGGACGCAGTTGACGACGCTTTGCTTGACAAGGTGGTTAAAACACTTCGTGAAAACAAAAAGGCAGACTGGATTGATGTGCATAATCTCAGGGCACAGCAATACGGATCAGATCTGCACATTGACTGTCATTTGACCCTTCCCTATTATTGGGAACTTCAAAGAGTACATGAAACAATTCATCACTTTGAAAATGTGCTCAAGAGCAGTCACGTTGGCGAAACAGAGGTTTTCGTTCACGCAGATCCCTGCCTTTATCAATGTTGCTACTTTTGCAGGATCGATACATGCCCTGTCCGGAAGCATGCTTTTGTACAGGACATTGAATGGGATGCGGCAAAGCTCGTTAAAAACGAAAAGCTTTATACCGATGCTCAGATTAATATTCAGGAATAAACATAAATCTAAATTCTAACCAAAATGTACGTTTCACGTCGCGATTTCCTTAAAAAAGCGGGGGCCACTGCACTGGCTGCAACCACTTTCACTGACCTGTTCGCTGATCCAGCCAAGAAGCTCTGGTTCGATATTTCGCTCGCAGAGTGGTCACTTCACAAAGCCCTTTTTGCGAAAAAGCTAACCAACCTGGATTTCCCGGAGTTGGCCAAGAAAGAATTTGGTATTTCCATTGTAGAATACGTCAACCAGTTTTTCAAGGACAAGGCGGAAGACAAAACCTACCTCGCCGATTTGCTTAAAAGATCCAAAGACAACGGTGTCACCAACAACCTGATCATGATCGACGGCGAAGGCGGTTTGGGTGAGCTGGATGCAGCTGTTCGTAACAAAGCGGTTGAAAATCACTACAAATGGGTAGAAGCAGCCAAATACCTGGGATGCAAAACCATCCGGGTCAATGCATTCGGGAAAGGAACCAATGAAGAAATCGCAAAAGCGGCTGTGGAAGGTCTTGGTAAGCTTGGCGAATTTGCGTCCAAAACAGGCATCAATGTGATTGTTGAAAACCACGGCGGTTCGTCTTCAAATGGTCAGTGGTTATCCGGCGTGATGAAGCAGGTTAACCTTAAAAATGTTGGTACCCTGCCTGATTTTGGAAATTTCTGTATTACCAGAAAAGACGGCGGCTGCGCGGAATCGTATGACAGGTACCAGGGAACCAAGGAACTGATGCCTTTTGCAAAAGGTGTGAGCGCAAAAACCTACGATTTTGACGAAAAGGGCAATTGCATTGAAACGGACTATACCAAAATCCTGAAAATCGTAAAAGAAAGCGGATTTAGAGGTATCGCCGGTATCGAATACGAAGGAGGCAAGCTCTCCGAATATGATGGTATCAAGGCGACGAAAGCGTTACTTGAAAGAGTTGGACCGACAGTTTAACCTTCTCATCCTCCCAGAGCGGACACATTTTATTTAACTAAAAAAGGGCATTTTGCGATCAGCAAAATGCCCTTTTTAGATTCAGGCTGTTCCAGTACAGCAATAGAAAAAGCCCCATCCCAGGGACCGGGGTACATTACATCCCCAAATAACTCAGAAATTCCTTCTTCACCGCTTCTTCCTCAAACTTACCGCCATAAAAAGCAGTGACGGTTGAGCTACCGGAGTCGCGAATTCCGCGCGACTGAACGCACATATGCTGTGCATCGATCACGACGGCTACATCGTCAGTCTGCAACGCGAGTTTTAATTCATTGGCAATCTGGACTGTAAGCCGCTCCTGTACCTGCGGGCGTTTGGAAAAATATTCAACGATACGGTTCAACTTGGATAGTCCGATCACTTTGCCGCTCGAAATATACGCAACGTGCGCTTTCCCGTAGATTGGCACAAAATGGTGCTCACAATTGGAAAAAACGGAAATATCTTTCTCAACCAGCATCTGGTCGTACTTGTATTTATTCTCAAAAAGCGTAACCGCAGGTTTGTTCTTGGGGTCCAGCCCGCTGAAAACTTCTTTGATATACATTTTCGCGACCCTTTTAGGAGTACCTTTCAGACTGTCGTCCGTCAAGTCGAGGCCCATGATCTCCATGATATGGCGAAAATGTTTTTCGATCAACTCGATTTTGACCTCATCCTCTAAGGCAAAAGCATCCTTACGCATCGGCGTTTCAATGGATGAGTATACGTGATCGTCTCCAATCTCCTCAATATCTAAAAATTCAGTCGGCTGGATATTCGACAAAGTTCCGTTCTGTTTCATATAATCTCACTTTCAGAGCAAGGCCTGAATCAATTTTTGGTCTTAATATTGAATAAATAACGATCGCTATATTTTCAGCTGAGGGATTTAGGTTACTAAATTCTTCTACGTCGAGGTTCAGATTTTTATGATCAAAACGGTCGATAACGGATTCTTTCAGGATGGAGCTGAGTATCTTCATATCTACCACATAGCCGGTTTGCGGATTCACCTCCCCGGTTACCTGCACGATCAGCTCATAATTGTGGCCGTGAAAATTGGGATTGTTGCATTTACCAAATACCAGTTCGTTCCTCTCGTCCGGCCATTGCGGATTATGAAGACGATGAGCCGCATTAAAATGCTCCTTTCGGAACACCGCCACCTTTTGCACCATTATTTTAATCTTCTTAAATTTAAAACTGCCTCAAATGTCGTTACAAAGTATGTGTCCAACACATTTAAGGCCTTCGAGCCTGAGTGAAAATGCTCATAGGAGTCACTTGCAATGGGTTAACGCCTTAATCCGTGAATTTGTTCAATCGATTTTAAAATTACCTGGATGCATTCGTCCAGCCCAGCTGATTTTTTAATTAATAAAAAAATTAAAAAAATGGTTATTGAGTGTAAATTGCGGGCCTGGACTGAAATGCGAAAGATTATTTGGTTAATTCAAACAAATAGCCGAATATTCCACTTAACCCCTATCAAACACATTCTGTTCGTTATTTTTCCAAAAATTTGAAATATTTCTTTCATTTTGGGCCTGAAACACGAAAACTCAGTATATACATTAACCGTTTGTCCAACCATACTAACCCTGAACACCCAATAAATTAAAACTTAAATGAGCAAAAAGAACAACTACCTGGTCCCCCTCTTAATCATAGGCGTCATTTTCTTTATCATGGGTTTCGTCACCTGGGTCAACGGAACTTTAATCAGTTTTTTCAAAAAAGCTTTCAGCCTGGATAATACCAGTTCTTACCTGGTCACCTTCGCTTTCTTTATCTCCTATACATTGATGGCCGTTCCTTCTTCCTTAGTACTGAAGAAGACAGGTTTTAAAAATGGCATGTCGCTGGCGCTCCTGGTCATGGCAGCCGGCACGTTAATCTTCATCCCGGCAGCTGAAATGGCTTCCTATCCGTTATTTCTGGTTGGCCTATTTACTATAGGCATTGGGTTAACCGTCCTTCAGACTGCTTCAAATCCCTACGCAACCATTCTCGGTCCACGCGAAAGCGCGGCGCAGCGGATCAGTTTTATGGGCATTGCCAATAAAACAGCGGGTGTGATCAGCCAGTTGATTTTCGGTAAATTGTTATTGGCGGGCGCGTCTGCCACCGGCGATCCCAAAGCCGAATTGGACAAAGTAGTATTTCCCTACATCATTCTGACGGCTGTCCTGGTCGGTATGGCATTGCTGATCCGTTTATCAAAAGGACTCGTTGAAGTAAGCGAGGAGGAAGAAGAAACGCCCTCAGCCGCAGCCCTGGTGACTGTTACAAAAACCAGCATATTCCAATTCCCCAACCTGATTCTGGGTGTTATTGCGATATTCTGCTATGTCGGAGTTGAGGTGATTGCCGGTGACACCATTATCAACTATGGCTTTTCTCTGGGGTTTCCGGATGAGGAAGCCCGGCTATTTGGTACTTACACCTTATATGGAATGATGTTCGGCTACGTACTTGGCGCTTCACTGATTCCAAAGTACGTTTCCCAGCAAGCTTACCTCAAATTCTGCGCTGTACTCGGTTTGGTGGTTACGCTTGTTGCCCTTTTCACAACCGGCTTTACTTCAGTCGTTTGCATAGCAGTTTTGGGTTTTGCAAACGCCGTGATCTGGCCCGCCCTCTGGCCTCTGGCGCTGAGCGGGTTGGGTAAATTCACCAAAATAGGTTCAGCTCTTCTGGTAATGGGTATTTCCGGGGGAGCGATCGTTCCATTGCTTTACGGTGGCATAGCCGATGCCATTGGCAGCACCCAAAAAGCATACTGGATCATGATTCCATTATACGTATTTATCCTCTACTTCGGTCTTCTGGGCCACAAAAAGAAAAGCTGGTAGTTTCATGAGGATTTCAACTCCCGGCCGTATTTGTTTGTTTGGCGAACATCAGGATTATCTAGGATTACCGGTTATCGCCGCGGCGATTTCCCGAAGGATCAGCATTGAAGGCGATTACCGGCATGACGATAAAATTATCCTGCATCTTCCCGATTTAGGTTTACGTGAGGAATTTTCGCTCAGGGATACATTTCCTTATGTGATCCAACGTGATTATTTCCGCAGTACCATTAATATCCTGAAAAGAAAGGGTCTATCCTTTTCGAGAGGTTTTGAGTGTGTTATTCATGGAAATATCCCGATCAACTCGGGCACGTCGAGCTCGTCAGCCCTGATCGTTTCCTGGGCTCACTTTTTGGATAAGATGAGTGATAATCCTGTAAATTTTTCTCAAAAGGAATTGGGTGAGATCGCCAATGCGGCAGAAGTGCTCGAATTTGGTGAGCCCGGCGGGATGATGGACCATTATTCTACTGCTATAGGCCATGTGATTTATCTGGAATCAACACCTGAGATCTATGTGGAAGCACTTACACCCCAACTGGGAACATTTGTGCTGGGCGATTCATTGGAACCTAAAGATACGCTGGGTATACTCGCGCGCTGTCGGTATGGAATGGAGGAAGTTATCCGCAAAGTGACCGCCTACGATCCAGATTTTTCCATTTTTACAACCCCATTTGAAAAAACCGAAGATTATAAAAAGCAGCTTACCGAAGATGAATTGAGCCTTTTGCGGGCTAATGTGGAAGACCGGGATATTTTGCTGCAAGGGAAGGAGCTGCTAACTGAAAATACATACAGTCCCGTCAATGAATTATTTGACGAAGCCTTCGGCGAGTTGCTCTATCAACATTATAAAAACCTGCGTGATCACAAGCGGACTTCGACGCCCAAGATCGAAAGGATGATGAATGCAGCACTGGATGCCGGTGCTTTGGGAGGAAAAATCAATGGCTCCGGAGGAGGAGGATGCATGTTTGTATATGCGCCGACGCGCGCGGAAGAAGTTGCCGAGGCCATAGAGAAACAGGGTGGAAAAAGTTACATCATCCATGTTGATTCGGGAACGCGTGTGGAAGGTTAGCTATTAAATGCACGATTGTAATTCCGATTGTGTTTTTGTTTTAAGACCTTTGTGACATACATTGTAGTAACTGCAATTTCATGACAGTGATCACAGCTTCAGAACAAAAAACCAATCTTTACTGCCCGTCGCTGACAGCCTATCAAAGACGCGAAACCATTACCATTAACATCGGGGGCGTCCCGATGGGCTCCGCCTACCCGATCCGTGTGCAATCGATGACAACGGTCGATACGATGGATACCCAGGGCTCGATCGACGAAGTGGTACGAATGGTGGAATCGGGCTGCGAATATGTCCGTATTACTGCACCGAGTGTCAAAGAGGCCCAGAATCTTGAAAATATCAGAAATGGCTTGCGCAAGCTGGGTATCTATGTTCCGCTGATTGCGGACATTCACTTTACACCAAATGCTGCAGAACTCGCCGCCAGGATTGTTGAGAAGGTCCGGATCAACCCGGGTAACTATGCCGACCGCAAGCGATTTGAAGTAATCGATTATACCGACGCCTCTTATGCTGCTGAACTGGAAAGGATCAGGGAAAAATTTATTCCTCTTGTCAGAATTTGTAAGGAATACGGCACAGCCATGCGGATCGGGACAAACCATGGTTCGCTGTCCGACCGGATCCTGAGCAGATATGGCGATACCCCGTTAGGAATGGTTGAGTCGGCGCTGGAATTTCTACGGATTTGCGAGGAGTTCAATTACTTCAACATCGCGCTGTCTATGAAATCCAGCAATACACAGGTAATGGTAGAGGCTTATAGGTTGCTCGTTCAACGGCTCGGCCAGGAAGGTTTGAAACCCTACCCGCTGCACCTCGGAGTTACAGAAGCTGGTGAGGCAGAAGACGGCCGTATCAAATCCGCTGTGGGAATTGGCACCTTGCTGGAAGACGGATTAGGCGATACCGTACGGGTTTCGCTGACCGAGGCGCCTGAAAAAGAGGCACCCGTGGCCCGGGCGCTGATTGAACGCTACACAACCCGTACTCCTCACGATTTCATTGAGCCCGTCGATCAATGCCCGATCAACCCGTTCCAATATATACGCCGGGATACGCATGATGTGTATAACATTGGCCACATGAATGTTCCCAGGATTATTGCCGACTATTCCAATATTCCGATTCAGGGACTTGATGATTTGAAAAGCATTGGGCATTTCTTTTTGCCGGTACCCGATAAATGGGCAATGAACGACCAGGGAGCAGATTTTATCTATACCGGTAAAAATCCCGCCCCTTTTATGCTCCCAAATGGTTTGAAAGAAATCCTGGATCATGAGCAATGGCAAGTTCATCCGGATCGAAGCAACAAATACCCTTTATGGTCGGTATTAGCCTGGAATGAAGCCATAGATTCTTCCGACCAGTTGAACTTCATTCGAGGTGATATACATGCATTTGACGAAAGTTTTCTTGAAAGCAATCGCGACCAAAGCAACGTGGTGCTGGTTTTGCATTCAGGCAATGCCCACGCAATGCCCGAACTTCGAAGGTTCTTTTACAAACTCACCGAATTAAAAATCAAGTTACCTGTAATCATCCAAAGGTCGTACCCAACTGATCTGGGCGACAAACTTACCTTGTTTTCGGCCACTGATATAGGTGGCTTACTCGTAGATGGTTTTGGAGATGGCACCTTATTATCGCCGTTATTTTCAGACCACGTTTTAATTGCTGACAGGCTAAGACAGGCTGCCACGTACAACTCAATTGCGTTTGGCATTTTGCAGGCCGCCCGGACCAGAATGTCCAAAACCGAATATATCTCCTGCCCTTCCTGCGGACGGACATTATTTGACCTTCAGGAAACAACGGCCATGATCCGGAAGCATACGGAGCATTTAAAAGGCGTGAAAATTGGTATTATGGGCTGCATAGTAAACGGCCCGGGCGAAATGGCCGACGCGGATTACGGATATGTGGGTATGGGGAAAGATAAAATTGCTTTATACCGTGGACAGGAAGTGATCAAAAGGTCGGTAACTGCGGCAAAAGCGGTAGAAGAACTCATTGATCTGATCCGTGAAGACGGCAGGTGGATCGAACCCAGCGAGCGCGAGATATTGGTTTGAGTCAAGATTAAGAGGTGCTATTCAAAAATATACAATGAAAAAATACTTTCAATTGGGTGACGTGTTTTATTACTTCGTCCGGGTTTTTAAGAAAAAAGATCCCAATGCACCCGATTCATTTAACCTGCGCATGATGCACGGGATCAATCGTATCTCGATCGTCATGTTTTTGATTTGTGTCATCATCATGATCGTCAGAGCGTTAACAAGATGAATCTCGAAACATTACGCGATTATTGCCTGAAATTGCCTGGTGTAACCGAAGAATTACCGTTCGGACCGGATACACTCGTATTCAAGGTAAAAGGCAAGGTATTTTTGCTGACACCTATGGACTCGGTAACCCATCAGTTCAATGCCAAATGTGACCCGGAAAAAGCAGAAGAATTGAGAGAAAAATATCCGGACGTAAAGCCCGGATATCACATGAACAAGAAGCATTGGAATACTGTGTATGTTACCGGAAGCATTCCGAGTGAAACACTTTTTGATTGGGTAAAAGACTCATACGACCTGGTAGTAGCCACCCTGCCTAAGAAGGAACGGGAAGTGTTACTGCTCTCCTGAACAAGGAGTCAAGGCGCATATCAGCAGCCCTTTGACTCCGTTCTAATTGACCAATGCTACTTCGCAGCCTTCATTTCTTCATCCAGACGTTTGCTTAAAGTTTCGCAAACGCCCTCAATCAGATCCGCCATGCTACGGTCGTTGGTAGCCGTAAGCAATGTGTCCGCGATGCCGCTCATTAATTCGATATAAAAGCGCTTCATTTCAAAAACCTCCATATCTTTTGTCCAAAGATCGATCTTCAAAGTACCCCTGTGGTAGTGGTCCCAAACTGCGATCGCTATTGCCCGGGTGTCGTTAATGCCTTCGTTCGGGTTATCTGTTGCTTCCCAAAAGATTTTTTCCGGTATATTTTTGTCGTCCAGTTCAACGGTGAAATGTATTTCTGATTTTTTCATAGAAGGTTATAAATTTTCACAAAAGTAAGCATTTGAAGCACACTGCGGCCTCCCGACGTCATTTACCTGCCTTGCTGAACACTTTCTTAAGCAGGTCGCTTACCCTCGCAACCGGGTCCTCACGGATTTTTTTCTCCTCTTGGGCGATCAGCACATACAAACCGTCAATGGTTTTCTGAGTTGCATACTCTTTCAGGTTGGGGTTTACTTTTTTTACAAGCGGAAGCTCATTGTACTTCTTTACAATGTCGGCATAATACTCGGTGGCCTTGTTCAGGTTCAAGGTACTGTCCACAACGGGGAAAAAGGTTTTAAAAAGATCATCATTGGTTGTTTTCCTGAGATACTGCGTCGCCGCATCGTCCTGGCCTTTCAAAATGCTCAGGGCATCAGGCACTGTCATGGAGGTAATTGCTTTCACAAAAATTGGTTTCGATTTCTTCGCTGCATCCTCGGCAGCCCGGTTTAGCGACAAAGTGAATTTATCCACTTCCGCACCCAGTCCCATTTTGCGCAAGGTTTCCGCCACCTTCTGTGCTTCGGGCGGCACTGCGATTTTGATGAGTTCATTTTTAAAAAACCCGTCAATCTTGGAAGCTTCTGCCGATCCGTTGCTTATTCCGACATTCAATGCTTCTTTCAGCCCCTGGACGATCTCGCCTTCGCCTAATCCTGTATCGTTGCCGCCCACCTTGTCCAATACTTTTCCCAAATTGAACTGAGCCTTTGATACGGTACTGCAAAAGGCCCAAAATATGATTATAACTAAGATTTTCAGTTTCATTACAAATGAGTTTGATATTATTTCACTAAGCTTCAAACGTACTCAATAACGATTAATTTTACTTATTTTTGGGAAAATAACCGTCCCAATTAACCCATTTTCAGATGAACATTTCCTCCCCAAGGGCAGAAGTATTAACCATCGGTGACGAGATTTTGTTTGGTCAGATTACAGACACGAATACCCAATGGATTGGCACTCAACTTACTGACATCGGTATTCGTCCGGTACGCAAAACCTCTGTCGGGGACAATAAACAGGATATCCTCAATGCTTTTAAAGAAGCCAGTCAGCGAGTCGATGTGATCATCGTAACGGGTGGTCTGGGCCCCACCAGGGACGATATTACGAAACATACCTTTTGCGAATACTTTGGTACCGAGCTGGAAATCAACCAGGAAGCGCTTACACTGATTACTGCTTTCTTTGCCAAACGAGGCCGTGCCATGACGGAGCTGAATATCCAACAAGCTGCATTGCCAAAAAACTGTACCTACATCCCAAATCTTTTGGGAACAGCCCCTGGAATGTGGTTTGAAAAGGACAATGTCATTTATATTTCCCTGCCGGGTGTTCCTTACGAAATGAAGAGCCTGATGGAGTTTGAGATCCTTCCCCGGCTGAAAGAGCGCTTTTCAACCCAGATCATTCAGCATAAGTCCGTACGCACCATTGGCATCGGTGAATCCTTCCTCGCGGAGAAGATTGCCCCTTGGGAGGATGCTTTGCCGGATCACATTAAATTGGCTTATCTCCCTCATTTTGGGCAGGTCAAGCTGCGCCTGACAGGGACGGGAACAGATCAGGCCCTTCTCCAGGAGCAATTGGCAGAGCAGATCGCCTCTCTTCTGCCCTATATATCTGAGCACGTTTTTGGCTACGATGACGATGAACTCGAAACAGTGATCGGATCGTTACTGATCAATAGCCAGGCAACCGTCGGCACCGCCGAAAGCTGCACCGGTGGCTTTGTGTCCAATCAGATCACCAGCGTTCCTGGCTCATCGCGCTATTTCGAAGGCTCGATCGTCAGTTACAGTAATGCCGTCAAAATGAAAGTCTTGGGTGTGTCAGAAGAGACTTTGGAAACATTTGGTGCAGTAAGCGAACAAACCGCACGGGAAATGGCCGAGGGGGCAAGAAAATTGCTTAACACCACTTTTGCGATTTCAACAACCGGTATAGCAGGTCCAGACGGCGGTACCGCAGAAAAGCCGGTAGGTACCGTGTGGATTGCCTGTGCGACACCCGACGAAACTTACACACAACTGCTCACGTTAAGGAACAACCGAAAGATCAACATTGAAATGACCTCTTCATACGCCCTTAATCTTTTGAGAAAAACCATCCTTAACAGCAAGTTGGCCGTTAAGAGCTGAATAGTCCGCTAATTCAGGTAACCATATACTGGCGTTACCGACGAAAAACATTGATATGAAAATAGTAGAAATGGTAATGCCTCCAATGGGCGAAAGTATTATGGAATGTACGGTGCTCCATCTGCTGAAAAAGGCTGGCGAGCAGGTGTCAATCGATGATTCTGTATTGGAGGTGGCTACCGACAAAGTAGATACCGAGGTGCCTTGCCCCTATCGTGGAAAGATTGCAGAATGGCTGGTCAGGGAGAATGATGTCGTTGCAATAGGTAGTGCAGTGGCACATATCGAAGTTGCCGACGAGGATTATCCGGATAGCCCGGTCTTAGTCGCAGAGCCGCAGGAAGACGTACTGGAGGTGATGGCAACCGCCGATTTTCTCGAAAAAGATTACCTGCATGTACTCACAAAAAAAGCGGAACCCGTTTCTGAACAAAACGGACATAGTAACTTTTATTCTCCGCTGGTGCTAAGCATCGCAAGGCAGGAAAATATCAATGCGGATGATCTCGCCAGGATTCAAGGGACCGGCGCCGATAACAGGGTAACCAAAAACGATATCTTTGCTTTTCTTGACCACCGTAAAACCAAGGTCTCGGTTGCTCCATTGCCAGTAGCTGTCTCCCTGAACGGATCCAGCGAAATCATTGAAATGGACCGTATGCGCAAAATGATTGCGCAACGAATGATCGAATCCAGGAAAATTTCCGCGCACGTTACTTCTTTCATCGAAACCGATATGACACCGGTCGTAAACTGGCGCGAGCATGTCAAAAACGAATACAGAAAGAAAAGCGGTGACAGCATTACATTCACGCCGATATTGATCGAAGCGGTAGTTAAAGCAATCAAAGATTATCCCCTGATCAATATTTCGGTAGAAGGTGACAAGATCATTAAAAAGAAAGATATCAATATCGGAATGGCGGTTGCGCTGCCCGACGGCAACCTGATCGTGCCTGTTATCCATCGTGCCGACCAGTACGATTTGCCCGGCCTTGCGCGGAAGGTTAACGAGCTCGCGCGAAAAGCGAGGGAAAACAAGTTGAAAGCAGATGATGTCTCCGGTGGCACTTATACCGTTTCAAATATCGGCGCTTTTGCCAACCTGATGGGTACACCTATTATCGTTCAGCCTCAGGTAGCTATTATGGCATTCGGCGCCATTAAAAAGAAGCCGGCTGTGATCGAAACACCGCAAGGCGACCTGCTGGGAATCAGAAGTATGATGTTCATTTCACACTCTTATGATCATCGTGTTGTGGACGGCTCACTGGGCGGTATGTTCCTGAAAAGAGTTAACGATTATCTTGAAAATTTCGACGTTCACAGAACCATTATTTGATGCTGAGACTGACTTTGGACATGGACGATGTCCTGGCGAACACACATGAGAAGCTGATCGATATCGTCCTGAATGAATTTGACACCACGCTGACAGAAAAAGAGCTTCGTTCCAAGGCACTCCGGGAATTGCTGCATCCTAAGCAACTCGCGAAAATCAACAAGATCATAGATACCCCGGGCTTTTTTGCTGATGTCCAGGTGAAGGAAGGCGCAGAGGAAACGGTTTACAGGCTATCGAAATTCTATGAATTGTTTGTGGCGACTGCTTGTATGGAATTTCCTACTTCTTTTAACGACAAATTCAATTGGCTCAAGAGGCACTTTCCTTTTATTCCGTGGACCAATATTGTTTTTTGTGGTTATAAAAGTATTCTCAACTCGGATTATCTGATCGATGATCATGTAAGGAACCTCGTGGCTTTCAAAGGTAAGGGCGTATTATTTACGGCACCGCACAATCTAAAAGACAATACTTTTAAACGGGTGTCCGATTGGAAAGAAGTATCAGACCTATTTTTACCAATCAAATGAAACTCCTGCTGATCGAAGACGAGCCCAAAACATTGCAATCCATCAAACAGGGATTGGAGGAAAATGGCTATGAGGTTGATATCGCTTATGATGGCCTGATTGGCCGTCAACTGGCAAAAAACAATACTTATCAGTTAATCATCAGCGATATCATCATACCCGGGATCAATGGTATTGAGCTTTGCAGGGAAATCAGGAAATGGGGTGATGAAACGCCGATCCTGATGCTGACCGCATTGGGCACGACCGACGATAAAGTTACCGGACTGGACGCCGGAGCAGACGATTACCTGGTCAAACCGTTCGAATTCAAGGAATTGCTGGCAAGAGTGCGTGCATTAACCAAAAGGGGCGCTACGGTTTCCCATACCGCACAGGTCCTGCGTTTCGCCGATCTGGAAGTCTCCCTGGACGCAAAAACCGTGCACAGGTCGGGCAACAAGATCAATCTTACAGCCCGTGAATTCAATTTGCTGGTATACCTGATCCGTAATCAGGGCAGGGTGATTTCAAAGGTTGAGATTGCCGAGCAGGTTTGGGACATAGGCTTTGACACGGGTACCAATGTGATTGAAGTTTATGTAAATTATCTCCGAAAAAAAATAGATAAGGATTATCCTGTCAAATTGATTCACACATTGTTTGGAATGGGCTATGTGCTTAAAGTAGAATAAGATATGCAGATCCGCACCCGGCTTACGGTTCAGTTTTCCTTGTTGGTAAGCGGTATTCTTTTGATTACTTTTCTTGCCATCTATTTCTTCTCCTACTCCAACGTCACCGAGGATTTCTACGACCGGTTAAGGTCCAAGGCCAAATCACAGGCTGAACTGCTCCTGAAAGTACAGGTCCCATTGATCAACTCCGATGTACTTAAAGCACTTGATGAGACGAACCGTGATCTTATTTACGACGAAAAGACGTTCATTTTCGACGAAAAGAACCGGCTGATTTACAGCAATACCACAACTCCCCAAGTTAAGTCCTTGCACGTATCCAATTATTGGCTAGACGAGATCCGTAAATCGGGGCAAATACGCTATGAAGATGGTGATTATAAGGTGGTAGGGCTTTACTACAAATATCCATTTAACCGCGCTGTGGTCATGCTGGGGGCCAAGGATTTGTATGGTCAGGCCAACCTGTCCAATCTTAGCACCTTACTAACTGTCCTCTTTTTCATCGTGACGATCATAGTCACCATGGTAGGATGGATATTCTCCAAACGGGCGCTAAGACCAATCTCAAAGGTAATGAACGAGGTGGAGGGTATATTGCCTCAGAAACTGGACACGCGTTTGGAAGTACCCAATCAAAAAGACGAAATTGGCAGGCTTACCACGACTTTTAACAAGTTGCTGGACCGCATCGAAACCGCATTTCAAATGCAAAAAATCTTTGTGGCCAATGTGTCTCACGAACTTAAGAATCCATTGACCAAGATTCGTTCACAGCTGGAAGTAAGTATGCTGAAAGAACGAAACGCCGCGGAGTACCAGCTAACAATACATTCCGTGCTGGAGGATATCCTAGAACTCGCCCAATTGTCCAATACATTACTGGAACTCGCTAAGGTAAGCGAAGATCAGCGCGACCTGCTGACCGAAACCATTCGGGTCGACGAGTTACTTCTGGACTGTCGCCTCAACCTGAGCCAGGCAAATCCTTCTTATAACATCATTCTGAATTTCGATGAATTGCCCGAAGACGATACCTGGCTCGAACTGACAGGGAACTCCACCCTGCTAAAAACAGCATTTCTTAACCTGATGGACAATGCCTGTAAGTTCTCGGACGATCAGGTAGTGAATATCAGCCTCCATCCGACCCGCGGCCAGCTTAGCCTCGCATTCTCAGATAATGGCAAGGGGATACCAAAAGAAGATCAAAATCTGGTATTTCAACCCTTTTTCAGAAGCGACAATACAGCCAATGTGAAAGGTTACGGCATTGGCCTCTCTCTGGTCGAAAGGATCGTCAAGCTGCACAGCGGATCCGTCTCTATTCACTCCAACCGACCCAAGGGTACCATTTTCAGGATAACATTTTCGAGGCTCTAAGGAAATTCTAACTTATTATTAACGCCATTTTAAGTATTACCAGATTTATTTGTATTGTCGCAACAGATTAGCAGCGCGACTCAATCAGGATTTCATTTTTTGTGGTGTTAATAAGCAAACTTGGCAGGCGTTCTTCACGCCTGCCAAAGTTTTTTATGGGTATTCAGTACTCCTTCTCCAATTTATATTGTGGCGCTTTTAGCTGGATCATATATCAAGAAGAGAACTTTGGTTCCATTCACGGGACAATCGATGTCAACCCTGAACGGAGCCAAAGGGCTCAATGTTTGTGGTAATGACTTACTTAATGCTTCTTTCGGATCTCAATAATTTTAAGACGGTTCAGCAGCTTGATCACCGGGTAAGTGGGATCAACCTCAAACCATTTAGAACCGAAATTGATTGAATTGGGCTTCTTATGATGGTTATTTTGGAAAAGCTCTCCCATCATCAGAAAGTCGAAAATCAAAGAATTCTTTGATTTATCGGAATTGTCGAAATTCTGGTACCCATATTTATGACCGCTCCAGTTCACAATCGCCCCATGGATCGGACCCATCAAAAAATGGATCGGCAACAAGAAAAAGAATGCCCAGTGCATATCAAGGTAAATGTAAGCGAGAATGTAAAACGCCATGTACAAAACGCCCCAGCCTACTCTTGAAACCCACGAATCACCCAGTTTCTCCACAAAATTCCATTCAGGATAATTTCTTTCGAAACGCGTCTCAATAGCTCGCTTACGGCTTAGTACGGCATTGTAAATATTTTTGGTTTCCCACATCATGGTGAAAACGTTTTTTGTATGATGCGGTGAATGAGGATCTTTTTCGGTATCGCTGAAAGCATGGTGCATGCGGTGAAGAATTGCGTATGCCCGGGGGCTCAGATAGGACGAACCTTGAGATAGATAGGTAAGCAAATAGAAGAAACGCTCCCAAGGCTTGCTCATTATGAACATCTTATGAGCAGAATAGCGGTGTAGGAAAAAGGTTTGGCAGAATAGGGATAAATACCAATGTACAACAAATACAATCAGAACAATATACATGGAACGGTCTAAAATTAAAAAAACAACTTTGCACAAAAATAAGTTGCAAAGGTTAGAAAACCGAAATTTGAAATGTCAAATTTGCAATATATTTATACTGCATACATACGCTGCAAACTAATTTATCGATTACATTCACTGGATCATAAAAGCATAGCTTAATAGATTCGCTCCCATTTGTAAAGCTTTTCGGCGCATTTCCTCCGGGTCGTTGTAAACACTCTGATCTTCCCATCCATTGCCAAGGTCTGTTTCATAACTGTAGAAGCACACCAGGCGTCCCTGCCAGATCAATCCGAATCCCTGCGGCTGCTTCCCATCGTGCTCATGAACTTTGGGAAGGCCATCCGGGAAATTATATTTGACGCGATAGATTTGGTGGTCAAAGGGTAGCTCAACGAAGGTCAGCTCAGGAAAAACCTTTTTCATTTCCCTTCTGATAAACTGGTCGAGTCCATAATTGTCATCAACATGCAGAAAGCCTCCTGATAACAGATAATTTCTCAAATTCTGGGCTTCTGCGTCCGTAAATACAACGTTACCGTGTCCGGTCATATGGACGAAAGGATAAGTAAAAATGTCCGGACTACCTACCTCCACGACATCCTCTGCCGGGTTAATATTCATTTTCAACTCCGCATTGCAAAATTTGATCAGATTTGGAAGGGAGGTTTTATTAGCATACCAATCTCCGCCGCCGCCATATTTAAGCTTTGCAATTTTTAGCGAGGATTGCCCAAATGCAGCACTACAAATAGTTAGCAACGCATTCAGAAAAATGATTCGAAAAAAGACAGCGTTCCGGGGCATCGTTAGTATATGTTATTATTACAGGATTTGCGCAAGATTAATCGCATGACAGCCAGCTATCGCAGCCGTCTCCGTTCTCAACCTGGTCGGCCCTAGTGAAACTGTGGAAAAACCATTAGCCAAAGCCAGATCAACCTCGTTTTCGCTAAAATCTCCTTCCGGGCCTATTAATAATAAGGTACGACTATTTTTGCTCACCTTACTAAAAACATGCTGTACTTTATTTTGATCGGGAACATAAGCGATCAGCTTTGATTCTTCTGATGCATTCTTTACAAACGGCACAAACTGATTATTCACTGTGATCAGCGGCTTATAATATTGCTGTGACTGTTTCATTGCGGCAGCCGCGATCCGGTTAAGTCTGATCGTATTCACCACCCTGTTCATTGTGTCCGGATTAGTATGTTCTGTCACCAGGAAATCAATCCGCTCCACTCCTATTTCTGTCAATTTCTCCACCATCCATTCATTCCGCTCAGCCTTTCTGGTAGGCGCCACGGCGATCGTTATTTCGAAATTTCTTCGGGGGACTATTTTCGACTCGATCACTTCATATCCCACTTTCCTCCCCTGTATATTCAAAACGCATTTTTCCAAAAGTCCCTTTCCATTCGTTACATGGATGATGTCACCGGAACTCAGTCTGAGCACCTTGGTAGTATGTTTTGCCTCCTCTTCGTTCAATTCAAAAAGGTTTTCGTGGGCCTGATAAAATAAATGCATTTAAGCTTAAAAAATTAGTTCGACACTGCCAGTTCTGCGTTCAAAAATATAGAAATTATCTGCAATTAATTCAAAAATAGCCGGCATTGTCAGCAATACTGCTTCGTTGGTAAAATGATGGTCATTGATAGAATTTTAATGCTATTTTCTGTAAATAAACGCATATTTAGACACGTTTTTGGCCCATTTACGCAAAATCTGGCTGGATTGAATGTGTCTGCACACTGCCAGAATTATTAAAAAAGTACATTTTTTACTGACAATACTACCATGCGCGCAATATTATTCTGCGGAAGGCGAATTTTTCTTATATTTTATTTTTGGGAAATACATTTTTACATTAATATTGTGCCGTTATAATAATTCGTCACCACTTTATCTAGTCCTATTATGTCAAAATCCAAGCTGGAATATATTTGGTTGGATGGCTACAAGCCGACCCAAAGTTTACGCAGCAAAACCAAAATTGAAAACGATTTTAGTGGAAAGCTTGAAGATTGCGCCATGTGGTCGTTTGATGGTTCTTCCACTGAGCAGGCTCCGGGTGGTTCTTCCGACTGTTTGTTGAAACCCGTTTACATTATCCCCGATCCGCAGCGTAAAAACGGATTCCTCGTAATGTGTGAGGTTTTGAACGCAGACGGGACGCCACACGAATCAAATGGCCGCGCTACAATCGAAGACGGCGATAACGACTTCTGGTTCGGATTTGAACAAGAATATTTCCTTTGGGACATCGAAACCAACAAGCCACTGGGCTTCCCTGCAAACGGCTACCCAGGCCCACAAGGCCCATACTATTGCTCGGTAGGTGCAAACAACGCATTTGGCCGTGATATCATCGAGGAACACCTCGATGCTTGTCTTGAAGCCGGTTTGAACGTAGAAGGTATCAATGCTGAGGTTGCTGCCGGTCAGTGGGAATTTCAGATTTTCGCAAAAGGCGCTCAGGAAGCCGGAGATCAGATCTGGCTGGGACGTTACCTGCTTGAAAGAATCGGCGAAAAATATGGCGTAGCTATTAACTGGCACTGCAAGCCTCTTGGTGCTCTTGACTGGAACGGTAGCGGTATGCACGCTAATTTCTCAAACACAACTTTGAGAACTGCTGGCAGCAAAGAAACTTTCGATAAAATATGCGAAGCTTTCCGTCCTGTCGTGAAAGAACATATCGAAGTATATGGTGCTGATAACCACCTTCGTTTGACTGGAAAACACGAAACAGCTTCTATCCACGATTTCAGCTACGGTGTTTCCGACCGCGGTGCTTCCATTCGTATACCGGTAACAGTTCCTGCAAAAGGATGGAACGGGTATCTGGAAGATCGTCGTCCAAACTCAGCTGCTGATCCTTACAAAGTGGCAGCACGTATTATCAAAACTGTGAAATCGGCAGTTTTGTCATAATCCACATAAGAACAAAACGAAAAAACCACCTTCCGGTGGTTTTTTCGTTTATACGTCATTCCAGCGAATTCTGATTATCAGTCCTCTTCCTCACTTCCTGTAAACGAATACAAAGTCGGGTCCAGCTGAACACGGCCTGCATTGAAGACAGCTATGAATTCGTCGATCACTTTATCCGTAATCTCCGTTTTGTTAAGGCCTACTTCAAGACCGATGCCATATTCGAAGCTATCGTCGATTTCCACGTGCTCGCGAACGGTGATTTCTTCATTTTCTTCAATCTCCTCTATGAATTCGGTCAGCAGCATTTCAGCGTCCTCTTCATCCTCCGCGCTGATCTTATAGTTGGCGGGACGCTCGTCCTGAGAGATATAGTGCGGCATTTCCTTTTTCAAACGCTCCAGAGCTTCATCATAAACCAGGGTTGAATGGTGCAGGCGGAGGGTGTAAATCAAGGCATCGTAGATTACTTCCGCGTCCTTATAAAGCCCTATGAATTGAACATGAGCGTGCTCATTGTTCTCTTCCTCTTCTTCAAATTCATCTTCAACGTGGATAAAGTTTGACCTTTCCGCTTTGCACTCTCTTCTGAGCTGGGCAATTTCTTCTGGATCGAATCCCGGATTCATAGTTTTATTTGATTGTTAACAAACACTTGTTTTGAAAATTACTCCAAAAATAGCATTTCGCGGTATTTTGCCAAAGGCCAGTCCTCATCATCGATCAATAACTCTAGTTTATCTACGTGATAACGGATCTCTTCAAAGAAGCGCCTGACCTCGGAACCGTAATATTTGGCCTTTTCAAAAAGATCTTCAATGCCGTTTGCCGTTTTTCTGCATTCGGTCATTTCATGCACCAGTTTTTTGATCACCACTACATGCGACGAAATATCTCTGATAATCTCTTTGATCGGCTCAGCTTCCTCCAGCATTTCAAGATCAGTAAGCGAACGTGCCGTCTGCGCGAGTTTGAATTGGTATTTCACAACCGTGGATACGATATGGTTTAGTGCAAGATCGCCAATCACCCGCGACTCGATCTGTAACTTCTTCACATAATTTTCCAGTTCGATCTCATATCTTGCATGCAGTTCACGAGAAGTCAGGACACCGATTTTTTCAAAAACAGAAATTGTCCTGGGAATTTTATAAGCGTAAAGCGCATCATACGTATTGCTGATGTTGCTCAGACCCCGCTGTTTCGCGAGCTCAATCCACTCTTCGGAATAGCCATTGCCTTCGAAAAGGATATTCTTGGATTCTGTAAAATACCGCTTCAGTATCCCCACGGTAGCGACCTTCTTCTCTTCTCCGCTCGCAAGCCGCTCATCCATTTCCTTTTTGAATTCCATCAACTGGTGAGCGACAATGGTATTGAGGACAATCATCGGCGAAGCGCTGTTTTGGGAACTACCCACTGCACGGTATTCGAATTTATTTCCTGTGAAACAAAACGGGGACGTCCGGTTGCGGTCGGTATTATCCCTTTGCAGGTTCGGTATGCGCGTCAAACCAAGTTTATAGTAAAAATTCTCTCCCTTTTCGAGCGTGATCTCACCTTTATTGACCAGGTCTTCCAGCATGCTCGTGAGTTCGTTACCTAAAAATACGGATACGATGGAGGGAGGCGCCTCATTGGCCCCCAACCGATGCTCGTTCCCGGCCGAACTGATAGACGCCCGCAACAAATCAGCATGGTCATGCACAGCCTTGACCACATTGAGCAAGAATGTCAGAAAACGCAGATTTTCCTTGGGTTTTGAAGTCGGCGCGAGCAAATTAATCCCGGTATCTGTAGAAAGCGACCAGTTATTATGCTTACCGCTGCCATTGATGCCGGCAAACGGTTTTTCATGGAACAAAACCTGGAAATTATGCCGATCTCCAACCTTTTGCATGAGGTCCATCAACAATGCATTGTGGTCGATGGCCAGGTTGACCTCCTCAAATGTAGGTGCGCATTCAAACTGGCCCGGCGCGACTTCGTTGTGCCGCGTCCGCACAGGTATACCCAGCTTTAGCGCCTCAAACTCGAAATCGACCATAAATGCGTTGACCCTCGGCGATATAGAGCCAAAATAATGATCATCCAACTGCTGGCCCCTGGCAGGACTGTGACCAAAAACTGTCCTTCCCGCCATCAACAAATCCGGCCTGGCATAATACAATGCCTTATCCACCAGGAAATACTCCTGCTCAATACCCAGAGTCGGGGTCACTTTATTGACATCCCGGTTAAAAAACTGGCACACGCCAGTCGCAGCTTTATCCAGCATCACCAGCGACCGCAGCAATGGTGCCTTATAATCCAATGCTTCCCCTGTATAAGAAATAAAAACGGATGGTATACACAAAGTCTTCCCACCCGCCCCGTTGTCCATTAAAAATGCCGGCGAGCTGGGATCCCAGCCCGTATAACCCCGGGCTTCAAATGTTGCCCTTAGCCCGCCGCTTGGGAAAGAAGATGCATCTGGCTCCTGTTGTACCAGTGCGCTTCCCTTAAATTTTTCAACGGCTTTGCCGTCAATGGTCAGGTCAAAAAATGAGTCGTGCTTCTCAGCGGTTGTACCGGTTAGGGGCTGAAACCAGTGCGTGAAGTGCGTCGCACCTTTGGATATCGCCCACGATTTCATCGCAGCCGACACTTCGTCGGCCACCTCCCGGTCTATTGTTGATCCTGAGCGGATCGCACTGGAAACTTTGGAGTAAGCTTCGGCCGAAAGAAGCGTTTTCATTACTTCATCACTGAAAGTATTGCTTCCATATAGATCGGTTACTTTTTCCGTTGGAGGGGTTAAAACGGGGGACACGCGGCCTTGGGCGATTTCAAAAGCCTTGGAACGAAAAGTCATTTATTTACTGAGTTATATTAATTCTCCCCAAAATTATTTATTTAACCATAGCTACAACAATTCATCCCGACATTTTCACTATTAACTCATTTTCCAAACCAAGGTTAACGCATTTTTTGGAACTTTGTAGATTCCAGACAGACACCAATGCGCAAAAGATTAGAGTTTATTTTACTTTATGGATTAAGCTGGGTTTTCATTTTTCAGTTTTTCCGTATCCTATTTTTTGCTTACCATTATAAGAAGACGCTCGAATTACCCCCGCGTCTTTGGTTCGAGAGCGCCCGGCACGGGTTGCTCATGGACGTTTCTTTCGCATCTTACATTCTTGTTATTCCAACGTTGCTGATCATGTTTACGGCCGGCAAATGGGGTTGGTATCGAAGGGCGATTACCGTTTTCAGTACCATTGTCTCGTTCTTCGTTACAGTTCTGGTGGTCGTAGATCTGGAACTGTTCCGGGCGTGGGGTTTCAGGATCGATGGTACCTCATTGCATTATCTTAAAACGCCGACCGAGGCCTTTGCTTCTATGGGGGCTGCCCCTGTATTTCCACTGCTGCTACTGCTTGTCGCCCTGTTTGCGCTGATTGCAAAAACATTGTCCGTTGTCGTGAAAAGAGGCACGGCAGCATTCAGGCCCGTGTCTTATCTCTTTACGGCACCCGCTTTCCTGCTTCTGGCGGGGGGGCTGATCATTCCCATTCGCGGTGGGTTCCAGCTGATACCGATGAATGAAAGTGCGGTCTTCTTCAGTGATAAAAGCTTTGCAAACTACGCCGCGGTCAACGTCCCGTGGAACTACATGAGCTCCCTGATAAGTGCAAGTTATTCGACCCATAACCCATTCATATACTATCCTGAGAAAGAAGCCGATCACCTCGTGTCACGGCTTTACAAAACAGGCAGGGCTCCCATACAAGTCACAGACAGTTCTAAAAAGCTAAACGTGGTTATTATCATTTGGGAGGGTTTTACAGCAAAAGTCGTGAACAGCCTGAATGGCCTGGAGGGTGTAACACCCCAATTTGATCAACTTTCGCGCGAGGGGATCCTTTTTACGAAAATGTATGCAAGCGGTAACAGGAGCGACAAAGGAATGGTAGCCATTCTGAGCGGTTACCCCGCACAGCCCATCAACTCAATTATCAAAACTCCCAAAAAGACCAAGTCCCTGCCTTCACTTCCTGGGGTTTTTCATAAAAATGGGTGGCATACCGCTTTTTATTACGGCGGGGAAACGGAATTTGCCAATATGAAATCCTATTTCCTGCAGCAAAATTTCGACAGGATCATTGACAAAAACGATTTTGACAAAAAGGACATGAATTCCAAATGGGGCGCACACGATCATATTGTATTAGACAGGCTGATCAAAGACCTGGATTCGCAGCAACAACCTTTCTTTTCAACTTTGTTTACGCTCAGCAGCCATGAGCCATTTGAAGTTCCGGTTAAAACCGCAATTGCCGGGAACGACCCCGAACATTTATTCCTGAATGCTCATCATTACAGCGACGCCTCGATTGGTGAATTTGTGAGAAAGGCCAAAACAAAGCCCTGGTGGTCCAATACTCTGCTGATCATCATTGCCGATCACGGTCACCCTTTGCCCGAAACTGATCGGTCCAAACCCGCAGAATTTCATATTCCAATGCTTTGGCTGGGCGGGGCAATTGAAAACAAAAGAGCAAGAATTGACACCTTGTGTTCGCAGACTGATTTGGCCGCGACCCTGTTGAACCAGTTTCATTTGCCATCCGCCCAGTTCGAGTGGAGTAATGATATTTTCGGGCAAGGCCGGACACCCTTCGCTTATTTCGCTTTCAACAACGGGTTAGGCTGGATGCGGCCGCAAGGATGTATCGTGCGCGATAATATTGGCGGAAATATCACAGAACGGGTTGGCTCATTAAATGCACAAGAAGAAAAACTGGGAAAAGCTTATCTGCAGGCTTCTTATACGGATTATATAAAGCGCTGACGATAAAAGACGTATTTTTGCCGCATATTTAAAAACAATGAAAAAAGTCGCATTTTATACACTCGGCTGCAAACTGAATTATTCAGAGAGTTCGTCCATTGCCCGGATGTTTGAACAGAAAGGCCATTCACGCGTTGAATTCAACGAGAATCCGGATATCTTCATCATCAATACATGCTCCGTTACGGAGAATGCCGATAAAAAGTGCCGGAAGATAGTCCGGGAGGCCCAGAAGATTAATCCGGACGGGTATGTAGCCATTATCGGGTGCTATGCACAATTAAAACCGCAGGAGATTTCAATGATACCGGGCGTTGATGCTGTGCTGGGTGCGGCAGAAAAATTCAGGCTGGCCGATCTCATCGACACCTTTGAAAAAATACCAGTCGGGCAACCCGCAAAAGTGATTGCCTCGCATATCGACAACGCAGTAGAATACCATACCTCTTATTCGCTGAACGATCGCACCCGCACATTTCTTAAGGTGCAGGACGGGTGTGATTATCCCTGCTCCTACTGCACGATTCCGCTGGCAAGAGGCAAAAGCAGGTCGGACACTATCGAAAATATCGTGAGAGCCGCTTATGAAATCGCATCGAGGGATGTAAAGGAGATCGTACTGACAGGAGTCAATATTGGCGATTTTGGGCTGCAAAGCGGAGAACGGAAAGAAACTTTCCTGGATCTGGTGCAAGCATTGGATGAAGTAGAGGGGATAACCCGTTTCAGGATTTCTTCGATTGAGCCAAACCTGCTGACGGACGATATCATTTCTTTTGTTGCCCAATCCAAACGCTTCGCCCCCCACTTTCATATACCCTTACAATCTGGTTCCAATAAGGTGCTGGGCCTGATGAAGAGGCGTTACAAAAGAGAATTATATGCCGAACGTGTTGCCCGGATCAAATCACTGATACCCGATTGCTGCATCGGCGTCGACGTGATTGTTGGACATCCCGGGGAAACACAGGAGTTGTTTGAAGAAAGTTACCGCTTTCTGAACGAACTGGATATCTCTTACCTGCATGTGTTTACCTACTCTGAAAGAGAAAATACTGCCGCCCTGGCAATCAGGCCGGTAGTCCCGAAAAACGTCCGGGCAGACCGGTCAAAAATGCTCCATATCCTTTCCGAAAAGAAAAAGAGGTGCTTTTATGAACAGCAGATCGGGAAAGCCGGCATCGTGCTGTTCGAAGATGAAATGCAGGATGGGCAAATGCTCGGGTTTACAGAGAACTACGTCAGGGTGGCTGTCAAGTATGATCCGTTATGGATCAACGAAACTAAAAATGTAAAATACGAATACCTCAATGACTCTGGCTTGATGGAAGTTTCTGAAATTGAAGCCGAAATATTAGTGCATTAAACCAAATCTTACGCTGTCGTAGATTCGACGAAGGTTTCTGCAATCAACCAACGCAAAAAGTCCGGGATAACCCGGACTTTTTCAATTATGAACGTCGAGTAAAACTATGCCTCAACCAGGAACTCATCGTGTTGGCTGATATCCAAACCAGCTTGCTCATCAGATTCTGATACGCGAAGTGGCAGGATAAGATCTGTGATTTTCAAAAGAAGGAATGAACCTGCGAAAGCGAATACAGATACTCCAACCAGCGCAATCACGTGATTGATAAACAATGTAGTTTCTCCGAATGCAAGGCCCTGGTCAGTAACCAATGAGTTGATACCGCTTGTAGCGAAGATACCGGTCATCAACATACCTACCATACCGCCTACACCGTGGCAAGGAAACACGTCAAGTGTATCGTCCAATGTAGAACGGGTGCGCAAATGTGCAACGTAGTTAGAGATGATGGCAGCAACAGTTCCGATGAAAAGAGAAGCTGGAACCGTTACAAAACCGGCAGCAGGCGTGATCGCCACAAGACCTACAACCGCACCGATACAAAATCCAAGTGCCGAAACCTTTTTACCTTTTGCAGCATCAAAAAGCACCCAGGCAAGACCGGCAGCACCGGCAGCTGTGTTGGTAGTAGCAAAAGCTGAAACTGCAAGTGGACCTGCGGACAAAGCCGAACCAGCATTAAATCCGAACCAACCGAACCAAAGCAAACCAGTTCCCAAAAGAACGAAAGGAATGTTAGCAGGAGGTAATACGTGATCTTCCATCAGTGACTTGCGTCTTTTCAGATAAAGAGCGCCTGCCAGGGCAGCCCAACCCGCAGACATGTGAACCACTGTACCACCAGCGAAATCGAGTACCCCCATTTTGAAAAGGATACCTTCAGTATGCCATGTCATGTGAGCCAAAGGAGCGTAAATGAATATGCAGAACAGGATGATGAATAAAACGTAAGAACGGAAATTGATACGCTCAGCCATTGAACCAGTTACAAGCGCAGGAGTAATTACTGCGAACTTCATTTGGAACATAGCAAACAGCGCAAAAGGAATTGTCCCTGAAAGTGGCGCGTCCAATACCCCTTTGAACATGAAGTGTGTCGTTGGATTTCCGATAAACCCGCCAATGTCTTCACCAAATGCGATACTAAAACCAACAACAACCCACAACACACTGATAACGCCCATTGCTATAAAGCTCTGAAGCATTGTAGAAATAACATTTTTGTTGTTCACCATTCCTCCGTAGAAATAGGCAAGACCGGGAGTCATGAGTAGAACCAGTGCAGAAGAGACAAGCATCCACGCAGTGTCTCCCGAATTAACCCCATCGGTGACAATCTGTGTCGGGACATTGGGCACAAAGGCACCGAGGATGGCGATTACCAATAGGATAATCAGCGGGATGAAATTACCTTTTTTCATTGTTGTTAATTGTTATTAAAGTAGATTAAGAAGGTATGGTTAATATAACTAGAATTTGTAAATAAATGCAAGTCCGAAAGTGGTTTGGCTGTTTTTGCTCCATTTGCCGTCTGAATCCTGGAATTGTTGTTCAGCATTTGCACCTGAGACCTTTGGATAGGCATCCAGGCGGAACTCAGGCTTAACCAGGATATGTCCGTCGGCAAGGCTGATGTTACCGGTCAAAGTCACTGAATTTACTTTGGTCCCCATTCCGGCGCGGGTAAGCAAGCTGCGAACACCATTGTCGTTATTGAAGTACTCATAGCGGGCACCGATCCCAAAATTATCAGTCAACGCAGTGTTCGCGTACACTGCAAAACCACCCCAGGTCTGCGTATCATCCGGACCGCCGTAACCCTGATAATCTCCTTTTTGGCTTCCGTAGGCCGCATTCAAACCCAACAGGAATTTTTCTGTGATCTGGAAGCTGGTAGTAAGGTCAAACACCTGATAAAACCCGTCAGGCTGTTTTCCCAAGCTGTCGGGACTGGCTTCGTTACTTCCAATGTAGTTTAGATAGACATTCCAGTTTTCAACAGGCTTGAAGTACAATTGGCTGATGATACCTTTTTTACGGTTGTTATCACCAAGTCCATCCACGTTGTTTACCAAGCCTACCATTAATGAAGCTTTGTCGGAAAAGGCGTAAGTCGCTTTTAAACCGGCATGATAAAAAGGTCCGTTATTGAAAAGGTTAGATAGCGAGTAGTTGAAGTTGGCCGGGGCGTCGATTACCTCATAACCAATGTGCGTTCCAAACTGACCAGCGGTCATGGAAAACTTGTCTGTGAATTTGTAAGTGAAATACGCCTGCTTAATAGCAAGTGCAGTACTGAACGGGAAGTTTCCGTAGTTACCGAGGTTCGCATTAGGACCGAAAGTCAGATCAACCACTGCCTCCGATTTGCTATTGGTATACACCATTTTTGTTTGAACCAACCCCAGTGAGAATTGGCCTGACCTTTGATCAAACACCCGGGCGTTGGTAGCTCCCATGTTTGACTGGGAAGCTGGCTTGTTAAAGTTGGCCATGTAATAAGAATCGAGATAACCCGAAAACGCAAAAGACCCTTTTGCATCCTCCTCAACCTCAGCCACAATTATTGTATCCGCTTTCACTGCCTTTTTCTCCTCACCCGACTTCGCAAAACCCAAAAAAGGAACCATCAAAGATAATACTGCACAATAGACTTTTTTCATAATTATATTCTGTTTAAGTTAATACTACTCCCCGGCTATATTTGTGGATCAAATATTGTTCTTAAATTATATTTATCAAATATTATCCGCATAATTTATATGATAAAATACAATAATCATCCTTTTGTACTCTTTTTTATTGGATTTCAACCATAATAATGTCAAAAATGCAATTATTACTTGAAAATTAATATTCTGCGTTAAGTTCAATAAACAGAATTTTATATATAAACCCGAGTTACAGTTATTAAGAAATTTTATTATTATAATGACATTTTTTTGAGTGTACGAGCACAAAAAAAGCCCCGCTGTTAGCGGGGCTTCAAATTCTTCTCGGCGTATGTTGCTTATTCGCCGTGCATCCAGGCTTTTTTGGCCAGTAATGTATCTTCTTCTTCTTCGTTATCAGGATCCGGGACACAGCAGTCAACCGGGCAAACGGCTGCACATTGTGGTTCTTCATGGAAGCCTACACACTCAGTACACTTATCGGACACAATGTAATAAAATTCATCAGAAACGGGGGATTGCTTTTCTTTTCCGCTGACAACCGTACCGTCGCCAAAATCCACTTCGTCCAAACTTGTTCCATCTCCCCAGGTCCACTCTACTCCTCCCTCATAAATTGCCGTATTGGGGCACTCTGGCTCGCACGCCCCGCAATTTATGCACTCATCGGTTATCATTATAGCCATAGTCGCCGGATTGTTTATATTTGTTGCTATTTCTTCTGTTTAGAGTAACAAATATAACTATTTATAGTTTCCCAACAATCAGAAAAATAAAAACAGCACTTGTAATTAAACTTTTTAGAGTTCACATAGAATGATATCACGAATCCGGCGGGTAGAAGCCTTTGCCAATCTTGGAAAATTCATCACCGATCCTACCAATACAGAAGTCGTTGAAGAATGGGTGGCAAGGGCAAAAAGTAAGAACAACTGGTTCACTCCCGAGAACGTAAGAAGCTCGTTATATGCGATAGCTACCCAGTTTCTCAATGAAAGTAGTTTGAAAAGCTGGTCTGAACAGTATTCGGAGCCTGCTTCCGTTCAGAAAATCGGTGTTGTCATGGCTGGTAATATTCCAGCAGTGGGATTTCATGATGCACTCTGCGTGCTGATCAGCGGCCATATCCTCATGGCGAAGCAAAGTTCCGACGATCAGGTGCTGATACAGGCTTTACTGGCAACGCTCATTGATATCGAACCTGCATTTGCAAGTCGGATACAATTTGTGGAGCGACTGAATGACGCAGATGCTTATATAGCCACAGGAAGCGACAATACGGCGCGCTACTTCCATTATTATTTTGCGAAAAAGCCTCACGTAATCCGGAAAAACAGGACTTCCGTGGCGGTGCTGAACGGAAACGAAACCAGTGAGGAACTAGCTGCATTGGGTCGGGATGTGTTACAATATTATGGCCTGGGCTGCCGCAATGTTTCAAAGTTATATGTACCTGCCGGATATGATTTTACCAAGTTTTACGAATCCATTCAGGACACTGAAAATGCATACCTTCACCACCACAAATACTTCAATAACTATGAGTACAACAAGTCCATTTTCCTGATCAACCGCGTCCCTCACCTCGACAATGGTTTTCTGATGATGAATGAAAGCGAAGCATTGGTGTCACCGATCAGCGTACTGCACTATCAGATCTACAATGACATTGAAACTGTAAAAGAAAATTTGGCGGAGTTTAAGGAGAAGATCCAATGTGTGATCGCGAAGCAGGAAACCGGAATTGACAACTCACTTGGGTTCGGAGAATCCCAGCAGCCGGGGCTTTCCGATTATGCCGATGCTGTGGATACCATGCAGTTCCTGGCTGAACTAGCGTAGGCATCAGCTCGCATTACCAAAAACCCATTTTAAAAACGAAGGCATAATGAGCGACCAAGTCTCCGGATTGTGCTTTCCGTCGCGAACTTCAGTATAAAAAACGTCCCGGTTCCAGGCATATCCTTTTTTTTCCAATTCGGCAATGCATTCCAGCGTATCCTGGATCGAATCGATCACGCCATCGCCGTCACGATCATCATACTCATCTAGAGACCCGCATTCGAACCAGAATTTCAGATCCGGCTTTGCAGGGGAGTCACGGATTTGAGCGTGCATCATACGGTCCGAATCGCGGTAACCCGCATCCAATGCCCGCTGTCTCCACCACAGAGAACCCGAAAATACACCCACCATTGAGAATATGCCTGGATTATTCCAGGCCATATCGATGGCCATCAATCCCCCGAGCGAAAAACCCGCATAAGCAACGCCACTAGCAAAAGTGTGATAGTGTTCGCTGAGGTAGGGCAAGAGTTCAGTCAGAACAAAATCGGTCGTCGCACGGGCCTTATCCCCTCGCCCGGCATAATCAGGTTTCAATGCAGTGCCGTATTCGTAAATTCTATCGAAATTGGCGTGAATACCTGCAATAACATACGATTGGACACCACTTGTTGTTTCTAAACAATTTAGTATATTTTCCAGCTTCAACGCCTCAAAGTCCTGACCGTCATTGAAAAGCAGCAATGGGTACATTTCAGACGGATCATAGCCCGCCGGAAGAATAATGGACACCGTAACTTCCCTGTTTAGAAAGCTGGAAAAAATACTTTTGGTTTCAGACGAAACTTCCGAAAAAGACGGGCTCACACTCACTTACCTGTTGATTTTACTGAAATTTAAACCTGCAAGGTATTAATTTGCTTACTATGATTTGTTTTGTATATTTCATTTATTAATCATAAACCCGCTCCATTTGGAAGAGAAGCATATAAAATATTATTCTCATCATCTCGGCAGAGATATTGAGATGCTTGTTTACGGCAATTGGGGCTATCCTATCCTTCTTTTCCCCACCACGCTCGGAAGATATTACCAGGCAAAAGATATGGGCCTGATCGAATCTGTCAGAGAATTGGTGGACTCCGGAAAATATAAGATCTACTGTATCGATTCCATTGATGCGGATTCCTGGTACGCCAAACATATCAATCCCCAATACCGTGTGTTGAACCACATCCAATACGATAAATTCCTGCACCACGAACTGGCACCATATATCCGGAACGAATGTAATGTGGGGAAAATCGGCGTCGCAGGATGTAGTTTTGGCGGGTTCCATGCTGCTAATTTTGCATTCAGACATCCCGACCAGGTAGCTTATCTCATCAGCATGAGCGGCGCATTCGATATCCGCAGCTTCACCGACGGCTTCTATGATGACACAGTTTATTTCAATAATCCCGTAGATTTTATGCCAAATGAACAAAGCTGGCGTTACGGTCACATGAAAATCGTGCTCGGTACCTCCGAGTGGGATATTTGCCTGGATAGCAATATCCGGATGTCCAATATTCTAAATGCAAAGGGTATCGACCACTGGCTCGACATACGTGGCTGGGAAAAGCACGACTGGCCGCTTTGGAATAAGATGTTCCCGCATTACCTTTCGCGTATCCTATAACTGCAGAAAACAAAACGAAAACCTCGATATGAAAAAAATTGGAATCTTGTTTGGAATGGAGAATACATTCCCAAACGCATTTATTGAAAGAGTCAACAGCAAAGGCGAGGAAGGGATTATAGCCGAAGCAGTGTCTATAAATAAGGTGGTACAGGCAGACCCGACCGAGTACGCCGTGATTATTGACCGTATTTCTCAAGACGTTCCGTTTTACAGGGCTTTTCTTAAGAATGCTGCGTTAAGCGGTACGGCGGTCATTAACAATCCGTTCTGGTGGAGCGCCGATGAAAAGTTCTTTAACAATGCTCTGGCGGAAAAAATAGGCGTTCCAGTCCCTAAAACAGTCCTTTTACCTTCAAAAGAACGCCCTGAAAACACATCCGAAACATCTTTCCGCAACCTGGCCTTTCCAATGGCGTGGGAAGAAATTTTCCAGTATGTTGGTTTTCCTGCCTACATGAAACCACACGATGGCGGCGGTTGGAAGAGTGTTTATAAGGTCGTCAATCCGCAGGATATGTGGTACAAGCATGAGGAAACCGGCCAGCTGGTGATGATGCTGCAAGAGGAAATTGTCTTCGACGACTATGTCCGCTGTTACTGCATTGGCCAGAAGGACGTATTGATCATGCCATACGAACCACGCAATCCGCATCATTTGAGGTATGCAGCGGAGTTGAAAGCCACCGGCGACGAAAGGGAAAAACTCCTGGCTACCATCAAAGAATATACGCTCAAACTGAACTTGGCACTGGGTTATGATTTTAACACAGTAGAATTCGCAGTTCGCGATGGTATTCCCATTGCGATCGATTTTTGCAATCCCGCCCCGGACGCCGATATTTATTCTGTCGGCCGTGACAATTTCGAATGGGTCGTCGAAGCCGCCGCAAATATGGCTATCGACCGTGCAAAAAAACAAGTACCGGGACAGGTTAACCTGACATGGGGTACCTTTATCAATAATGCTGTAAATGCTCCGGTAACCGCTTCGGCCCCAACAGAGGGATCCAGCGCCAGCGAAGTTAAAGTGAAAACAGTGGTGCCTAAGAAAGCCGCCAAACCGGCAACTGCAAAGGCAGCAGAAACAATCGCCGAACCGGAGCCAGTAGTCCCGACCCAAAAAGCTGCGGCTACCAAAGCCCCCGCCAAAAATTCGAAACTGAAGAAATCCTGATTATTTGATTTATAGCTTATATGGCCACTTTCACACTTGGAATTGAAGAGGAGTTTCAGACCATAGACCCCGTAACCCGCAATTTGCGTTCGCATATGTCCAAACTGGTCGAGGACGGAAAAATTACTTTAAAAGAACGGGTGAAAGCAGAAATGCACCAGGCAGTGGTAGAAGTGGGCACCAATATTTGCCATAACATACAAGAGGCCCGTGAAGAGGTCACTTATCTGCGGAAAATGATACTCGATCTTGCCCAAAAGCAGGATCTTCAGGTGGCTGCCGCCGGTACGCACCCTTTTGCCGATTGGGTCGACCAATTGATTACGCCCGATCCCAGATATGATGAAATCATAGACGAGATGCGCGATGTTGCAAGGGGGAACCTGATTTTCGGCCTGCATGTCCACGTGGGTATCGAGAGCAGGAACGAGGGCATCCAGATCATGAATGCGGTACGTTATTTTCTTCCACATATTTATGCGCTTTCCACCAATTCACCCTTCTGGTGCGGCCGTAATACTGGTTTCAAATCCTATCGATCGAAGGTTTTTGATAAATTTCCCAGAACAGGTATTCCCGATTTCTTTTCCAGCGCTTCTGAATACGACGAGTACGTGGAGCTGCTGATCAAGACCAAATGTATTGATAACGGCAAGAAAATATGGTGGGACATCCGGGTACACCCGTTTTTCAACACCATTGAGTTCCGTATGTGTGATGTGCCCATGCGTACCGACGAAACCATTTGTCTGGCGGCTATCATGCAGGCACTAGTCGCTAAAATTCACAAACTCCACCGGATGAACCTCAGCTTCAGGCCATATCACCGGATGCTGATCAACGAAAATAAATGGCGTGCAGCGCGGTATGGCATTCAAGGGAAACTGATTGATTTCGGTAAACAAGAAGAAGTTGAGTACAGGCTCCTGGTGGTCGAATTGCTCGAATTTATTGACGACGTAGTTGACGGACTAGGCAGCAGGAAAGAAATCGACTATATCCATCAGATCATGGAAATGGGTACAGGGGCAGATCGCCAACTGGCTGTTTTTGAGCAAACTGGCAGCATGAATGCGGTTGTCGATTATATTGTAGAGGAAACGAAAATCGGGCTTTACTGAAAAAAGTTTTCAGGTTGTTTTAGCTGAAATCCGAACTATAAACGGCTTACATTGTTTTAAGTAGCTGACCCGATCCTATAAATAATAAGCTAGAAGCCAAAAGCCGACAGCGCGCCGCTAAAAGCACAAGCCAATGACACCTCATACTAAGCATTTCAGGATTGCGATCCTGGATATGTACAATGGCCACGACAACGAAGGAATGCGTTGTATCAAGAAGATCATTACCAATTTTGGTGAAAAAGAATCCGTTCCCGTTGAACTGACCGTTTTTGACGTAAGGCAAAAACTCGAAGTCCCGGGGTTGGATTTCGATGCATATATCTCGACTGGTGGCCCGGGAAACCCGTCTCCCGTTGGGGAAGCCTGGGAAAAAAGGTATTTCAATTTCCTTGACCAACTTTTCCAACACAATATAAAACGACAGAATAAGACTAAAAAGCACCTGTTTTTAATTTGCCATTCTTTCCAGATGGCCTGCATCCATTGGGAATTGGCAGGGGTTAGCAAAAGGAGAAAAACCTCGTTCGGAACGTTTCCGGTCCATAAAACAAGCCTTGGGAGAAAAGACCCGCTGCTTCATGCGGTGAGTGACCCTTTCTGGATTGTAGACTCCCGGGATTTCCAGGTCACGCAGCCCAATCAGTATATGATGGAAAGCATGGGCGCCAAATTGCTTTGCTTGGAGAAAATCCGGCCCCATGTTCCATTGGAAAGAGCTGTAATGGCGATCCGGTTTTCAAACGAAATCGTTGGTACCCAATTTCATCCTGAGGCCGATGCGGAGGGAATGCTTCGCTACTTCTTGAGAGAGGATAAAAAAACCAGTATCATTGCCGCACACGGCGAAGCCAAATACAATGATATGATTGCGCACCTGAACGACCCGGATAAGATATTGATGACTGAGTCCGTCATACTCCCGACATTTTTAAAAAATGCATTGAACAAATCTTTTTCCCTGGCCTATGCATAAGCAAGCCCGAGAAGCCTTCAACCGCTCATTCACTGAGCGCAAATACAACGAGTTTGTGGCGTCTTTTGAAACAGCCTTTCCGGGCCAATTGGATTTCCGCGTGGCGGAGACGCCCATTTTTGTTCCGAAAGAACTAAGTGATAAGATTTCAGAAGCTTCGGAAGAAATCATCAAGACTTTGCTTTCTCCTGATTTCAAAGCAAAAACAGATCGCGCTGTGCCCGCGGGCCAGAATGTTCCGGGCGAAAATGAACACACTTCCTTTTTGGCTATCGATTATGCCATATGCAAAGATGAATCCGGCGAACTTGTTCCGCAATTAATTGAGCTGCAAGGATTTCCATCTATTTTTGGCTACCAGGCATTTCTATCCGAATCCTTCAAAAAGCATTTCGATATTATCGACGGCTTCGAATATGTGCTTGATGGCGGCAACTACGAGGGTTATGTCCAAAAATTGAGAGATCTCATCCTGGCTGGTGAGGACTCTGAACAAGTTGTACTGCTGGAAATTTACCCGGAAAAGCAAAAAACCAGGATCGATTTCGCCGTGACTGAAGCAATGCTGGGTGTGAAAGCAGTGTGCTATACCAAGCTGATTAAGGAAGGGAAAAAACTGTTCTATGAAAAAGATGGTCGGAAGATTCAAGTAAAAAGGATCTATAACCGCTTGATTTTTGATGATTTAAATAGCTATCCGGGCCTAGAAACGAGTTATCATTTTACCGATGAGGTAGATGTCAGCTGGGTGGGTCACCCCAATTGGTTTTTCAGGATCAGTAAGTTCTCCATACCTTTTTTAAAAAGTCAGTATATCCCGGAAACAAAGTTTGTAAACGAATACGAAGGTAACTTTCCGTTAGACTTGGAGAATTACGTACTGAAGCCTCTTTTTTCTTTTGCCGGTTCAGGAGTGAAACTTCATATTGCGAGGGAGGACCTTTCGTCCCTGCCAGATCCTGAAAACTATATTTTGCAAAAAAAGGTGCAGTACGAGCCGGTTATTCAGGCCCCGGACGGACTGGTGAAATGTGAAATCCGGATGATGTATGGCTGGCACGACAAGGCGGCAAAACCTGAGTTGCTCATCAGCCTGAGTCGCCTGAGCCGCGGCGAGATGATCGGGGTCCGTTACAATAAGCACTTTACCTGGGTAGGCGGCAGTGCGGGTTTTTTTGAAAAATAATAGGAAACAATTCAACTTTTTAAAAGTATTATACTTTATAAAAGTATTAAAAGTCAGTAATGTATATTACCCATCGCCAACATTTCTTTCACCACCTGGCACAGACATCCGATTACCCGCTCGCCCTGGAAATTGAAAGGGCCGAAGGGGTTTACATGTATGGCCCCGACGGCAAATCATACATGGACCTCATCTCAGGGATCGCCGTGAGTAATGTTGGCCATCGTCACCCCAAAGTCCTTGCAGCAATTCATGATCAGTTGGACAAGCACATGCATTTGCTTGTGTACGGCGAGTATGTGCAGGGCAGCCAGGTATTACTGGCCAAAGCACTGGCAGATACACTTCACATCCAGGCAACTAACGCGTCTCCATTCGGCTTGATCGACAATATTTATTTTACCAATTCCGGCACCGAAGCTGTTGAAGGCGCCATGAAACTGGCGAAACGATTTACCGGAAGAACTGAATTCATATCCTGTTTCAATGCCTACCATGGAGCTAGCCAGGGTGCGCTGAGTCTCGCGGGAGCCGAGTTTTTCAAGCGTAATTTCAGGCCTTTGCTTCCAGGCATCAAACACATCAAGCCCCATTATCTGCCCGATCTTGACAAGATAACCGACAAAACAGCCGGCGTGGTTATGGAAGTAATCGGGGGAGAATCGGGAGTGCGTATCCCCTCAAAAGATTACATGATTGCGCTCCGGAGGAAATGTACGGAAGTCGGCGCGTTGCTGATCCTCGATGAAATCCAGACAGGCTTCGGCCGTACAGGGAGTTTTTGGGCATTTGAGCAGTTTGACATTTACCCCGATCTATTGCTGAGTGCCAAGGGGATGGGCGGTGGCATGCCGATCGGCGCGTTTATGGCTTCGCAACAAATTATGCAGGTTTTTAAAAACAACCCGGTCTTGGGCCACATCACAACATTTGGCGGGCATCCGGTGAGTTGTGCTTCTTCTCTGGCGACTTTAAATGTGATTGTTGACGAAAATCTTGCCAGTCAGGCCATTGGGAAAGGCGAACTATTCAAATCTTTTCTTATGCATCCTCGTATACAAGAAGTACGGGGTTCGGGCCTGATGCTTGCTGTGGAAATGGAATCGTTTGAAAAACTAAAAAAAGCCATTGACCAATGCATTGAAAAAGGAGTGGTCACCGACTGGTTTTTGTTTTGCGACAATGCGATGCGTATAGCCCCGCCGCTGACGATTACCGAAGAACAGGTCAAGGAAGCATGCTCCGTGATACTCGACGTCCTGGACTCCCCGACAGCATGAACAACCCAGGCACATTTGGCTTTTTCCGAAAATATCTCGAAGAAAAAACGAGATTGGGCGAAGAGGACTTTACCCTAGTCGAATCGGTAAGCGTCATCAAACATTTGAGAAAAAGGCATACCTAATTACAAGAAGGCGATGTTTGGTGGTTTAATGCCTTCGTTTGCAAGGGTTTTCTCGGAACCTATTCAGTCGATAACAAAGGTCAGGAGCATATCATGAACTTTGCGCCGGAAAACCATTGGTCAGGTGACAGGAGCAGCTTGCATTCCGGACCGCCTTCTAAATATAATATAGACACGCTGGAAGATACCAACGTTCTTGCGCCAGCAGCCACACCCTACCCTTCATGATTTCTTACCTGGCTTCGAAATTTGGCTTGGAAAGTATAGCAGAAGGTATGCAGGACGAACTTAAACCTTTTCATATCGAAAACGTTACGATCCAACCAGGGGTTTACCCTACTGAAATGACCTACGGCAGCAAAGTAGGAATATCTGCCGGCAGACCAGAAATTGCAGCAGAATACGAGCCATTTGCATCGGAAAAATTCAATGCGCTAGGCGCTGGCTTCTTTGGCAAAATGGAAGAGTTCGCCATGAACCTGCAAACGACCGCAGAAGGGATCCTGACCCTTGTCAACATGCCGGAGGTCACACGACCACTGCGTTATCCGCTCGACGCGAATGCACAGGGAACAGATCAGGAATTCATTGACGCAGGGGCAAAACTGAAAGCGAGCTGGCGGGCTAAATATAATTTTTAACTTTACAGGATCTGAACGCGCCTCCTCAGTCCGGGAGGCCAACCTGCCATCCTTATGACCTATTCCATTCAAAATGACCATTTGAAAATTGCCGTCCTCCAAAAGGGGGCCGAACTCTGCCAGATCCAGTCAACTGTCACCGGTACAGATTATTTGTGGGACGCGAATCCAGACACTTGGTCCAGTTATGCGCCCGTGCTTTTTCCGGTAATCGGCGCGGTTAAGAATGGCTTCGTAAAGTACCAGGGCCACGAGTACAGGATTCCGCGTCACGGTATTGTCAGAAACAACGATAATGTGCGCCTGGTTAGCCAGACTGGCGCAAGCCTGACTTTTGGCTTGAAGTTCAGCGAGGAAACGCTGGCGATCTATCCTTTCCAATTCGAATTCCTGATTACTTATTCCCTGGAAGGCAATCGGCTTGTGATCAACCATCAGGTAATCAATCATGGGACTGATGAAATGCTTTTTTCACTGGGCGCGCATCCCGCTTTCAGGTGTCCATTGCATAAGGGAGAAACTTATGAAGACTATTATCTTGAATTTGAGGCTATTGAAAATGATTCTACCTGGGTTTTAGCAAGCGATGGCCTGGTGAGCAATGAGACTCGCCCCGTGCTTGAGCACACCAATGTACTACATCTTAATTCGCATTTATTTGATCACGATGCCCTTATTTTCAAACATCTGATTTCAAAGCAAGTGAGCCTGCGAAGTACCAAATCCGGACAGGTGATCACAGTCCATTATGAAGACTTCCCTTATCTGGGAATCTGGGCAAAACCAAATGCACATTTTGTTTGCATCGAGCCCTGGCTTGGCATTGCCGACAGTGCCGATTCAAACCAGGATTTCGAGAAAAAAGAAGGGATTTTAAAGCTGGCTGCCGGTACTGATTTCAATGCCCGGTTCTCCATTGAAATCAATGAATGACCACCGGAAGTGGCTGGTTGAATTTATACTTCGGATCAGGCCTATGGGAATTTCAAAAGCGGAAGAAATTGCGGGTTATTTTCAGGAAAAGGTATTTGAAAAGGGCGACTTTTTTCTGAATGAAGATCAAACTTCCTGTGATTATCTATTTCTGACCAACGGGTTAATGCGATCATTTGCATTGAATCCTGATGGGAATGAAGTCACTACAGGCTTTTATTACAGCGGTCAGATGGTTTTTGAAGTTTCCTCTTTTTTTACCAGGACACGATCAAAAGAAAGTATCCACGCAATCACAAAATGCAACGGACTCTCAATTACCTATGACCAATTGAATTTTCTCTTTCACGATTCCGCAGAATTCCGGGAGTTCGGACGTGCGATCCTCGTGAAAGGGTTTTCAGAATTAAAGGCGAGAATGCTGGTTACGATTACCGAAACAGCCGAGGAGCGTTACCTGCAATTATTGGAAAATAATCCCGAAGTCATTCAACACGCTCCGTTGAAAATGATTGCCAGTTACCTGGGAATCACCGATACCTCCCTGAGCCGTATCCGAAAGGAAATCTCTCTTAAAGGCTGACCCGAATACTTGTCATTTGACAAGATTTCTGCGATTGCGATGTACTTCCTTTGCTAGCATACTAAACTCATTCAGCATGGAACGTCTGCCGTCAGGAGTCTATCTACTCTTTATTCTCACTACTTTGGCAACAATTGCCCTCCTTTACAAAGCATTAGGTAATTCAAAACGCACCTTATTAATTAGTCTCATCTGGCTTGGCTCACAGGGAGTAATTGCATTGACCGGCTTTTACGCTGTCACCAAAGGTTTTCCCAGGTTTCCGATTTTAATAGGTATTCCATTATTGGGAATCACCATATTTCTGTTTTACCGCGTTAAGGATTCAGCCCAGCCAATGTTGTCTCTAAAATGGTTAACCCTTCTTCACAGCGTTCGCATTTTCGTAGAAATCGTTCTTTATTTTTTGTTTCTGAATAAAGCTATCCCCAAATTAATGACGTTCGAAGGAAGCAATCCCGATATCCTTTCCGGGCTCACCGCGCCGGTTATATGGTGGCTATACCAGAGAGGAAGCATTGGCAAAAAAGCATTGATAATCTGGAACGTGGTTTGTCTGGGCCTGTTACTAAATATTGTGACCCGTGCTGTCCTGTCGGCACCATTGCCTTTCCAGCAATTTGCATTTGATCAGCCCAACATTGCGATTTTACATTTCCCTTTTGTGTTTTTACCCTGCTATATTGTCCCCGCCGTACTATTAAGCCATTTGCTCGTATTATTACGAATTCCATTTAAAACACCAAAGGAAGTTTGATTGCATATTTGCTGGGGCACAAACATCGGCCTTCAGGATTCCACCAGCGGGCTCAACTGATGTGATTGTAATCATTCAACAGATAAAAGTTCAGTGTCCAGGTTTCTCTATAAAGCAAAAAAAAGGCCCCGAAATCCCAGGGCCTTCTTGCTTTCACAAATCGCAACTACCTAAACCGTAGCTTCGATTTGTGCATTCAATTTATCTTCCAAAGTAGTTTTAGGAACAACCCCTACCACTTTATCTACTAATTGTCCTCCTTTAAAGATCATCAACGTCGGGATACTGCGGATACCGAATTTAGCAGGAACTGACGAATTCATATCTACGTCCATTTTCCCAATTACTGCTTTACCTTCGTATTCGCCAGCCAGTTGCTCTACAACCGGCCCGATCATCTTACAAGGGCCACACCACTCTGCCCAAAAATCCACAAGTACCGGTTTGTCGCCCTGGATAAGTTCTTCGAAGGTGCTGTCGGTTATTTCAACTGCTTTTCCCATGTTAAAAAGTGTCTAATGTTGTTTTATAAATCTGGTATGATAAGGATAATTTAAATCTAAAAGTTCCGGATTTAAACTATTAACGGATCAGTTCAGAAAGAATTTAACACCATGAAATCCACTCAGCACTTTGAAGAGTTCGTTGGACGGCGCGATCCTGTAACCGCGCGACAACATTTCGACTTCCAGGTGGGTTTCCGGATCTACCACTGTCATATTCACCGAACAGGAACCCGGATGATTACTGAATGTGTCGTTCAGCAAATGAATAAATTGTGCATCGATCTGATCCAGTGTCAGGTTGATTTTGATCTTTTTGCACATTTTTTCCCTGATCTCGGTGAGCAGTTGAATTTGGGATATTTTGAATTCAAACTGGTCTTCCTGCTTCCAGCGGTTCTGTACCTTTCCTTTGATATATAAAAACTGGCCCACCTGCAGGTAGTTTTTGAAACGGATGTAGTCCTCCCCGCCAAGCAGCATTTCCATGGATCCCTGGTAATCTTCGATCTTGAAAATCATAAAGTTGCTTCCATTCCGCGACATCCTTTCCTGCGCGCTGGTTACAATTCCTGCCACGCTGATCTCCTTCCCGAAATACCGCGGCGCCCTTTCACCCTCATGTATTTCCATTACCTTTTCGAGGGTACAGTTGCAAAAGTTATCCAGCTCAACCCTGAATGTATCCAGCGGGTGGCCCGAAATATAAAATCCTACCACTTCCTGTTCGTAACGAAGCTTTGCCAGATCGTCCCAGGGAATGACATCAGCAGCTTTCGGCTTTGCAAGGGTGGTATCTCCACCGCTCATTGAGCCAAACAGCGATGCCTGGGCAGATGACTTCTCCGCATGGTAATTGTTGGCATACCTGATCAGCTTTTCAATGAAGGTTCCCTGCTCTCCCGCCTCGACTGTAAAGTACTGCGCCCTATGATAATCCTGGAAGCAATCAAAACCACCTGCATAGGCCAGGCTTTCCAATGTTTTCTTGTTGACCGTTCTCAGGTTTACCCTCGTCATGAAATCGAAAATATCCTTGAAAGGCCCGTTTGCATTTCTTTCCTCAATAATTGATTCAACAGCGGCATCGCCACTGCCTTTCACCCCTGCCAGTCCAAAACGTATCTCGTGCTTCTTGTTGACGTTAAATTGCCTGTCAGATTCATTAATATCCGGCCCAAGCACCTTAATTCCCAAATTTTTACACTCCTCCATGAAAAATGTAATTTTATCGATATTACCCAGGGAACTTGTTAGCACCGCCGCCATATATTCTGCGGGGTAATGCGCTTTCAGGTATGCTGTCTGATAGGCGACGAATGCATAACACGTAGAATGGGATTTATTGAATGCATAGGATGCAAACGCCTCCCAGTCAGTCCAGATTTTTTCCAGCTTTTTCGCGTCCAGGCCTTTGTCGGTACCACCCTTCATAAAGTCGCCTTTCAGCTTGTTCAGCGTCTCGATCTGCTTCTTACCCATTGCCTTCCGCAACGTATCCGCCTGGCCTTTTGTGAAACCAGCCAGTTTTTGAGAAAGAAGCATTACCTGCTCCTGATACACGGTAATTCCGTAGGTATCAGATAAATACTCCTCCAATTCAGGTAAATCATACGTGATTTCTTCTTGACCGTTTTTACGACGGATGAAGTTGGGGATGTAGGCGATCGGCCCCGGACGGTATAGGGCGTTCATCGCAATAAGGTGTTCAAACCGGTCGGGAATGAGGTCTCGCATGTGCTTTTTCATCCCGTCCGATTCGAACTGGAAAATCGCGTTGGTTTCGCCTCTCTGGAACAGCTCAAAAACCATTGGATCATCCAACGGAACGTCGTCGATCACAATATCGATCCCATGGTTCTGCTTGATCAACCTTAACGCTTCCTTAATAATGGTCAGGTTCCTCAAACCCAGAAAGTCCATCTTGATAACCCCGGCATCTTCAATGATCTTTCCCTGGTACTGTGTTATCAGAAAATCCGAATCCTTTGAAGTACTTACCGGGATTATTTCGGTCAGGTCACTTGGCGCAATAATAATACCCGCAGCGTGAATACCTGTATTTCTGACAGTACCTTCCAATCGTCTGGCTTCTTGTAAAACACTCGCCTGCAAATCGTTACCTAGGGCGATCGCGCGCATTTTTTTAACATTGTCCAATTCTTCCGGCGCAATCCCCTCCTTCTTCATCAAACTGCCCTCACCTTCCAGCGGTGCTGTGAAAATGCGGTTCAGGGTCATATTGTAGGTCGGCTTGTCCGGAACAAGCTTGGCCAGCATGTTTGCATCGGGTAACGGAAGGTCCATTACCCTGGCCACGTCCTTAATCGCCGATTTGGCTGCCATGGTACCATAGGTCACGATTTGCGCGACCTGATTGTACCCGTATTTCTTTACAACGTAGTCAATCACTTTCTGACGGCCCTCATCGTCAAAATCCGTATCAATATCGGGCAAAGATATCCTGTCGGGGTTCAGGAAGCGCTCAAATAGCAGGTCGTACTTGATGGGGTCAATATTGGTAATCCCGGTGGCGTATGCAACCACGGATCCTGCCGCAGAACCACGGCCCGGACCAATGAACACCCCCATTTTACGTCCCGCATCAATAAAATCGGCGACGATCAGGAAGTAGCCAGGAAAACCCATGTTACGGATCGTGTTCAATTCGAAGTTGATCCGTTCCTCTATCTCCGGGGTGATCGTACCATACTTACGTCTGGCACCTTCAAACGTCAGGTGTTTCAGGTACTCCCACTGATTCAGGACATCGGCTGTAAGTTCCTTTTTACCAACCATTTCCGACAAGGTATGCGTCTTAAACTCCTCCGGGATCGGAAAGTTCGGCAGGAGGATGTCCTTGCGAAGGTCTAGGGTTTTTATTTTATCAACAATCTCATTGGTATTGTCCAGCGACTCGGGCAGGTCGTTGAAAAGGGTCAGCATCTCGCTGGTTTTCTTGAAATAAAACTGATCGTTATAAAATGCAAAGCGCGAACCTTTGGGTATCCCTTTATCGTCATCAAAATCCTTGGCCGAAGGCGTACTTTGCTTATCACCCGTGTTGATGCAGAGCAGGATATCATGCGCATTCCAGTCGTCTCGGTCCACATAATGGGAATCGTTGCTACAGATGATCTTTACATTGTACTTCTTGGCAAACTTCACAAGGACCTCGTTCACAATATATTGGTCACGAATGTCGTGGCGCTGCAACTCCACATAGAAATCGTCGCCAAAGAGGTCCAGCCACCATTTGAATTCCTTCTCCGCAGCTTCTTCACCCTGCCGCAAAATAGTCTTTGGAATGACGGCCCCAATGCAGCAGGTGGTCGCAATAAGTCCTTTATGGTACCTGACAATCAGCTCTTTATCTATCCTGGGATACTTTCCATACATGCCCTCAATAAACCCCAGGGAGCACATTTTAACGAGGTTTTTATAGCCAATCTCATCTTTTGCAAGCAGCAATTGGTGAAAGCGGACGTCCTTCTTGTCTTTCGTAAATTGCCTGATATGCCGGTCCTCGACTACGTAGAATTCGCAACCCACAATCGGCTTAATGCCCTGTTTATTACCCTCAGCCACAAATTCAAAAACGCCAAACATATTGCCATGGTCAGTTATTGCAACCGCAGGCATATTATCCTCTTTGGCCTTTTTGAAGAGTTTTTTAATATCGGCAGCACCATCGAGAAGTGAAAACTGGGTGTGGCAGTGCAGGTGTGAAAATTGCATTTGATCAGTGAGTTGAATAATTGTTAAACGTGCAAAATCGCGTTACTATTCCGCGGCCTGCTCATACAATACATAATTCATATAATCCGTAAAAGGTTTGAGCAGCCCGATACCTTTCAGCACCAATTTTCCGAAGTCTTTGGAAGCTACCTCTTTATCGGTAAACCTATGCATGAAAAAAAGTTGTTTACGTTTCAGCAGGTCACTTTCGGGGTGATCCTTTGCGTAGCCTTTTGGCATTGTTTTCAGCGATTCGCCGTGGATGTCCGGGAAAAATGCCCGAAAGTCCTTGTCTTCGATAAGACTTTTCAGCTCGTCCGCGTTGTAATCGATTTCCTGGCGGAACCTTGCCAATTGTTCCGAAGTGGTTTCCCACATTCCCCCGCCCAGAAAGGACAGACCGTTGGGCTGGATCTGTATGTAATAGTCAATTTTACCGGAGCTTTTTCCGCCGGGCCCAATTCCCGCGCTCAGGTTATTTTTATACGGAGCTTTGTTTTTTGAAAACCTTATGTCGCGGTTGATCCGAAGCAGACAATCCTTAACCTGTAAATTTCCAAGATCCTGAAACTTCCCGACTTCTAAAATGAGGTAACCGACCAATTCTTCCATATCTGCCTTAGCAGCATCGTAAAGTTTTCTGTTTTCCTGGAACCAGTCCCTGTTATTATTTTCTGCTAACTGGCTGAGAAAGTGAAGCGTCTTGGAATCCATTGTATTTTAAAGGAGCTATAAAATTCGAATTTACTACGTTTTGTGATTCAATTTAACGAATTTTGGCGATTCGGAAAGGTCGGTGCTGTTCGTCCTGACTGAAACAAATCGAAGTATTATCTTCCCTGACAATTTAAATGGCCAGAATTCTTACAGGCATTCAAAGTAGCGGCAGGCCTCATTTGGGCAATATCTTAGGCGCAATACTACCCGGAATCGAGCTTTCGAAAAACCCTCAAAATGAATCGTTTTTCTTTATTGCTGATCTGCATTCACTCACATCGCTAAAAAACGGGCCTGAGAGAGAAGAGTATGTCCGGGCTATCGCAGCAGCATGGCTTGCTTTCGGTTTCGATGTTAAAAAGAACGTGTTCTGGCGCCAATCCCGGATTCAGGAACATGCGGAGCTTGCCTGGTATTTGAGCTGCTTTACGCCATTTCCAATGCTGGCTAATGCAACTTCGTTCAAAGAGAAGTCTGAAAAACTGGCCGACGTGAATGCTGGTTTGTTTACTTACCCGGTATTACAGGCGGCAGACATTTTGCTATATAATGCCAATATCATCCCTGTCGGAAAAGACCAGAAACAGCATCTGGAAATGACAAAAGATATCGCCAGCCGGTTCAACGCAATAGCTGGTGAAGAAATTCTTGTGCTGCCTGAACCACGGATCGACGAGAAAGTAATGACCGTTCCGGGCATCGACGGGCAGAAAATGAGTAAGTCATACCATAATTACATTGACATCTTCCTTCCAGAAAACGAGCTTAAGAAAGTTACCAAAAAGATCGTATCGGATTCGACACCGATGGAAGCACCCAAAGATCCCGAAAGTGATATAACCTATAAACTCTATAGCCTGCTGGCATCCGAAAGCGACACCGAAGCAATGCGTCAAAATTATCTGAGGGGCGGTTACGGTTACGGGCATGCCAAACAGGCGCTTTTAGAATGTATACTTGACAAATTTGCCGAGCCTCGCCGCATTTTCAATCATTATATGGATCACAATGATGAGCTAGAGGCCATTCTCATAGAAGGGGAGACAAAAGCCCGTGAGGTCGCAAGGCAAACCATTCAGAAAGTCCGCAAAACCCTTGGCTTTAGTTCATGACCCAAACCATTGATATGCTTATTCGTTCGGACCAGGACTTTTTTCTATGGTTGAATGGTATGCATACGCCCTGGCTTGATACAGTGATGTACTGGGTTACTTATAAGTACACATGGACACCGATGTATTTGCTGCTGATTTTTTTTTCTCTGAAACCAAACGCTAAAAAAGGACTGGGCATCATTTTGACTGTATTGATGGCAGTAATTATCGCTGACAAAATAACCTCCGGCCTGATGAAACCCTATTTTCTAAGGTTCCGCCCATGCCATGAGCCTGCTTTGATGGGTTTAGTACATCAGGTTACTGATTGCGGAGGGCTTTATGGATTTGCATCTTCACATGCGTCCACGAGCTTTGCACTTGCGGTAACTTGGCTCTGCTTTTTGAGAGGAAAGGTGCGGTATATCTGGCTGCTTGGAGTCTGGGCTGTCATATATTCCTATAGCCGTGTCTATGTTGGCGTCCATTATCCTGCCGACATTTTCGTTGGCGCTTTGGTTGGGACACTCGTCGGGTGGCTCTCTGTTCGGGCTCATAATTATTTTTTGAGAAGATATTACACTGATTGATGAATTTTTATTTAATTTTGCGGAAATTTTAGTCTGGCCATGGGTTCATTTAATACTGTAAAAATATTTTCGGGAAGTCAGTCCGAATATTTGGCCAAAGACATCGCCAGGTATTATGGTAAAGAGTTGGGTGGCTACACTTTGCGAAAGTTTAGTGACGGGGAATTGTCCCCGAGCTTCGAAGAATCCATCCGTGGTTGTGACGTTTTTCTGATCCAATCAACCTTTCCGCCGGCTGATAACTTGCTGGAATTACTGCTGATGGTGGATGCGGCCCGGCGCGCTTCTTCACATTATGTAACAGTTGTGCTTCCTTATTTCGGATATGCCAGACAGGACAGGAAAGACAAACCACGCGTAGCCATCGCTGCAAAAGTAGTAGCCAATCTCCTGACCTCAGTCGGTGTAGACCGATTGATTACGATCGACCTTCATGCAGGTCAAATCCAGGGCTTTTTTGATTTACCTGTGGATCACCTGGAAGGCACTTCAATCTTTGTTCCCTATATCAAATCCCTGAACCTCAAGAACCTGCTGATTGCCTCTCCTGATATGGGCGGCGCTGCGCGTGCACGAAATTTCGCCAAGTTTCTCAATGTGGACATGATCCTTTGCGACAAACACAGGAAACGTGCCAATGAAATCGCAAGCATGCAGGTGATTGGAGATGTGGAGGGAATGGATGTGGTGTTGGTCGATGACTTAATCGATACCGGGGGCACCTTGTGCAAGGCGGCGGAACTGATCCTTGAAAAAGGTGCAAATTCGGTGAGGGCTATCAGTACTCACGCGATTATGTCCGGCAAAGCGCACGAAAATATCGCAAACTCTGTTTTGGAAGAATTAATTGTCACTGATACTATTCCTCTGAAGCAACAGAATCCCAAAATTCGCGTATTGTCAGTTGCAGAGTTATTTGCAAAAGCCATTGGCCGCATCCGTGATCATGAATCTATTAGTTCATTATTTATAAATTATCAGTAAATTTTTATTTTAATTAACTTTATTATTAAATATTCTTATGAAAAAGCATGAGATTGTAGGGTTTAAAAGAGCGAATCTCGGCAAGACGGAAGCCCAGGAACTACGTTCACAAGGTTATGTTCCGTCTGTGCTGTATGGTGGAAGCGAGCAGGTTCATTTTTACGCGCCAGCTATGTTGTTCCGCGAATTGCTTTTCACACCGGATATTTTTAACGTGACGTTAAACATCGAAGGTACATTATATAATGCCATTCTTCAGGAAAAACAGTTTCACCCGGTAAACGACTCATTGATCCACGCGGATTTTCTGCAGATCGTCGATGGCAAAGAAATCAAAGTTGATGTTCCTGTAAAGTTGACAGGTACTTCTTCCGGAGTAATGAAAGGTGGCAAAATGAATCAAAAATTGCGTAAATTGCGCGTACAGGGTCTGGCACAAAATATTCCGGACTATGTTAATGTTGATATTACTGAGCTTGATTTAGGAAAATCTGTGAAAGTTGGTGCATTAAAAGCTGAAAATTTTGTTATATTGACAGCCGCAAGCAACCCGATCGCTTCAGTTGAGATCCCACGTGCACTTCGCGGTACACTTGGTAAATAAGTATTTTATTTTTCATGGCTAATAGATGCAAACGTGCCGACCTTTGGTCGGCATTTTTGTTTACAGCCCGTCCTCAATCTGTTTGACCAAAACTTCGTTGATCCGGACATAACTTTCGTGCGTCCAGCCACCGATATGGGGCGTCAATACTACATTGTCTGAATTCCGTAGGTAATCGAATGCCTCCTGCTGGCTTTCGGTGAGCTTGCTGATCTTTTCATTTTCAAGGACGTCCAGGCAGGCGCCCTTTAATTGTCCGGTTTTCAAACCGTGGACTACTGCGTCCAATTGAACAATCTCACCCCTCGATAAATTGAGCAGATAAAATGGCTTGGCGAAACTGGCAATAAAAGCCGCATCAATCAGGTTTCGGCTTAGCTCCGTGAGCGGAATATGCAGGCTTAGTATATCTGCCTGAGCGGCAATTTCTTCCAGAGATGATTCCTGAGCAAATATGTCACCGTAATTGTCCCGGAATTTGTCATAGGCAAGAACCCTACAGCCGAAGCCGCTAAGCCTTTTCGCGGTCGCAGTCCCGTTATTACCATATCCGATCAGTCCGACCGTTTTTCCCATTAGCTCCACGCCCCGGTTACCTTCCCTATCCCAAATTCCGTTCCGCACTTCGCGATCCGCTTTCAGAATATTATTAAACAAGGCCAGCAACATCCCAAGTGCGTGTTCTGCAACCGCATCCCGATTTCCAGTTCCTGCATGAAAAACCCTGATACCGTATTCAGCAGCTACATCCAGGTCAATCAGGTCCAATCCGGCACCGGCCCGGGCGATGAATTTCAGATTTTTAGCCTCTGAAAGGATTTGTTTGTCCAGGAAAGTCTTACTACGGATAATAAGTCCATCATAATTTGGCAATGCTGACTTAATATCGTCCCTTCGATACTCAGGAAGATAATCATAGTTCCAGCCGCGGTCGTCCAGCATACCGAAAAGAGAAGAATGCATGGAGTCCGCTATCAGGATTTTCATAGGAGCACAGGATTTTTTGTAACTTGCCGACTAAACTTTTGGCAAAAGTAATATAGAATTACTCCGCAGAATAGACCCAACAGCATTTTACCTACATGAGCGAACAGCATATCGACAAACCCATCATAGGAATTACAATCGGCGATTACAATGGCATCGGGCCTGAAGTGATCCTTAAAGCACTAGAAGGAAATCAGTTAGCAAAATTGTGCACCCCTATTATTTACGGATCTCTGAGAGTTTTAAACCAGTACCGAAATCAATTGGAAATGAAGGACTGGACGCTCCATGGTATTCAGAAACCCGAACAGGCTAACCATAAATTAACCAACGTCATTACTTGCTGGCATGATCATCAGACAGAAATACAGCCTGGCAAAATTACAGCCGAAGCCGGACAAGGATCGCTTTCTTCACTGAAACGGGCGGTTGAAGATCTTAAGGAAGGAAAAATCCACGCCCTCGTTACCGGCCCTATCAATAAAGACAATATTCAGAGCGACACTTTCAAATTCCCCGGACATACCGAGTACCTGGCACAGGCATTTGATAAAGAAGAGGCTTTGATGTTCATGGTAGCTGGCGATCTCCGCGTAGGCGTTTTGACAGGCCATATACCACTGGAGAAAGTGAGGTCCCAGATCACGGCAGAGAAGCTGAGCTCCAAGATCGAACAGATATTACAATCCTTAAAAGGGGATTTTGGCATAAAAAAACCAAGACTGGCTGTCCTTGGGCTTAATCCGCACGCCGGAGAAAATGGATTGCTCGGAAATGAAGAAATCGAGATTATCCAGCCAGTCATCAAGCACTTCAAAGAGAAAGGCAATCTTGTTATCGGACCTTTCCCCGCCGATGGCTTTTTTGCCGCCGGCACTTATAAACAATACGACGCCGTACTGGCCATGTACCATGATCAAGGTCTTATTCCTTTCAAAACGCTTGCTTTTAACGAAGGTGTCAATTTCACCGCAGGCCTTTCTGCAGTCCGGACATCTCCGGATCACGGCACAGCCTACAACATAGCCGGCAAAAACCTGGCGGAGCCCGGATCTTTACTGCAAGCTATATACATGGCTTGCGATGTATCCAGGTTCAGGGCTTTCAATGCCGAAATAGAAAAAAATGCGCTGGTGTCAAAACCCCAGCCTTCCGAGAGCCAGCATCCTGCCAAATCCGGTGGAAAACAACGATTTAACAACTAACAAAATGCTAAAATCAATGACCGGATACGGTGTATCCAACATCGAATCCGATTCAATCAATGTTACGGTTGAAATCAAGACCCTTAACTCAAAATTTCTGGATATTTATTGTCGCATCCCCCGCAACTATTCGGAAAAAGAAATCGAAATCCGAAACCTGATCACACAATCACTCGAAAGGGGCAAGGTGGAATTTACGCTCACAGTTCAACCTGTAGGCAAAACTGTGGCATCCACGTCTGTCAATCGCCAATTGGTCTCTGCTTATTACCAGGACCTCGTCTCTACTGCTAATGATCTCGGATTTGCCCCTGATACCACCGAATTGCTGAGAATCGCACTTCAGATGCCTAATGCGTACAACAATGAAACCGTTGACGACTCCGGTAAAGAAAATGATTGGGCACAGATTAAGGTGGCGGTGATGGAAGCGCTACGCAAGTGCACCGTTTTCAGAGAGCAGGAAGGCAAAATGACTTCCGATAAGTTTGTCGAATATATCAAGACCATTCAAACGTTGTTGGATAGCGTCGCCGATCAGGATAAGCTAAGAATACCAGCGGTGCGCGAAAGGCTCGAAAAGCAGGTCAGGGAATTGTTGTCTGACGATAATTTCGATACAAACCGGTTTGAGCAGGAATTGATTTACTATGTCGAAAAATTCGATATTTCGGAAGAGAAGATACGACTGGCCAATCACCTAACCTACTTTCTCGAAACAATGAAGGCCTCTGAAAGCAATGGTAAAAAGTTGAACTTCATCGCTCAGGAAATCGGCAGGGAAGTCAATACGATCGGCTCTAAGGCAAACGACGTTTCCATCCAACATCTGGTTGTGCAAATGAAGGATGAACTCGAAAAAATCAAGGAGCAAACGATGAATATCATCTGATTGAATGCCGCAGGAAAGATTATCGCATTCTTTTTTTGAAAAATACGACACACGTTCACTAGCCCGGAAACTGCTGGGCTGTGAGTTGGTCCACATCCATGCAGACGGGATCACCAGCGGGATCATCGTTGAAACAGAAGCCTATATTCAGGGCGATCCCGCCAGTCATGCCTATAACCGCCGGACACCGAGGACAGAACCCATGTACGGACTTCCGGGAACCATCTATATCTATCTGATTTACGGAATGTACGAATGTTTCAATGTGGTCAGCAATGAGGAGGGCATCGGTGAAGCGGTACTAATCCGTGCCCTACAACCCACCAGCGGCGTAGCATTGATGGAACAACGCCGGCTTATGCCAGTCGGAAAAACGGTTAGGCCCGTGGGAGACAAGAAAATCAGCCTTAGAGAACTTTGCAGGGGACCAGGCAGGTTGGTGAGAGCAATGGGCATCGAACGTTCCCTTCATAATAATCTCCACCTGGCAGAAGCTCCCCTATTTATAACGCCTGCTGTTATAACCGGCTTCGAGATCATTTCTTCTGCAAGGATCGGCATTAATGTAGGGAAAGATCTACCTTACCGCTATTTTATCAAGGACAATATTTTTGTCAGCAAATCCTGAAGGCTTGTTTTTGATACTTCAAAATATTCAATTCGATCGGGAATAACCAATATGATATTGCGATTGATTTTTTATATTTGAACTGGTGAACATCGAATCTCAACGATTGCCATGAAACTCTTTTACTTTTTCCGCTCCTTCGGAAAATCTTGCCACATGGTATCAGGATGATATGAGTAACCTCTACAAGCTAATTTCCATTCTCTTTTTTGGCGCATTTCTTTCGGGAAGTGGTTGTCAGTCAGCCGACGACAACCCATCGGGTCGTAAGCCTGAATTTGTAGAAGCGGTGCCACGTGAAAATTTTGAAGAAGATACCGCGCTTGTCCTTAAATATTACAGGCTGGGTACTTCCTATCTTTTTGTCGATGCGGAAAGGTCCATGTTTTATGCAAAGCACGTCCTGTTCCTGTCTCAAAAACATCAGTGGAGCAAAGGAAAGATACTCGCCTATAATCTGTTGAGTACCTATTATCTTTTGGATGGCAGTTATGATATTCTGCGGGAATTATCCAATGAGACGATGACCTTATCCAAGAGACTGAATCTGCCACTTTATACAGCGCATGCAAAAAGATTCATGGCTGAAAGTTACTCGGAATACCGGCAATGGGATTCTGCACGGATTAATTACGACGAAGCAATTGCCATTTTCTCCGAACTCGGTGCCGACAGTGCCAAAGCCCTGACCCTGGAAAATCTGGCCAATTGCTACCGTGAAAAAAGCATCTACGACGAGGCCAACCGGTATTACGACGAGTCCTATCGAATCTTTACTAAGTTGAACTCCGATTGGGGGAAATCAACTGTTTTGCAAAGCAGAGGATACATGAACGTGCGGATCAGCAGGTATCCGGCGGCCGAAAGCTTTTTCAAAAAAAGCCTCGCACTTTCCCGAAAAGTCAATAGCCGCTATGGTGAGCTGAATACGCTCAATGATCTCAGCAATACCTACTTCAAGCAGGAAAAATACGATAAAGCCATTGAAGCCGGCCTCAAAGCGCTTGAATATTCCAAGATTTACCATTCGACCCAACAAACAAACTGGGCCCTGATTACGCTTTCCAGGGCATACAAAGGAAAAAAAATGTATGCAGAAGCGTTGGACTATTGCGAGCAGGTCAATCATAACCGCCGAATGGTGCACGACGAATATGTGGAGCGCCAGACTACCATGTATCAGCTCACCTACGAGAACGAGCTGAAAGATTCGGCAATCCAGCAAAACATCATTACAGAGCAAAAAACAATCCAGACATTCCTGATCGGTTTTTCATGCCTGATCATCGGATTTGCGACATTTCTCTGGCTTAATAACAAAAAGTTGAGGAGGAAAAATGCAGAAATCAAGGAAGCGCTGATCCAGGGGCAAACCATTGAACGTAAGCGTGTAGCTGCCGAGCTGCACGACCATCTGGGAGGCACACTTGCTTCGCTGAACTGGTACTTATATGGTATAGACAAAAAGGTGCTTTCCCCCGAAGAGCAGAAAATTTATGACAGCGTCCACCAGATGGTCGGTTCCGCGTACCGTGAGGTCAGGAGTCTCTCGCACAACCTGATGCCAGCAGAACTGGAAGAAAATGGGCTGATCGTAGCGCTCAACCGGCTGATCAGCAAGTTGAACGAGAATAAGAATATAGAATTCAGATTCAACCTTTCCGGTTTTAGTAACCGGCTAAACAGTAAAATTGAATTCGAGTTATACAGCATTATACTGGAATTGACCAATAATATCATCAGGCATTCAGGCGCAAGCCGCGCTTCGATTGACCTGACCGAAAACCAAAAAAACATTACACTGATCGTCAGCGATAATGGGAGCGGCATCATCGAAACGGCCAGCCATGGTATGGGCCTGAAAAATGTAAAAGGTCGGGTTGAAAGTGTCCAAGGAAAAATCCAGATCCTGAATGAACAAAACAGCGGCACACGCGTAGAGATTGAAATTCCAAAGATCGTCGCACGTTAACTTTACAGCGAAACCAAACTGCACCCGGATTTTTGGTGTTAGCTTAAAGATAAGACCAAGCGCTCATGAACATTGTTGAAAAGGTACAGGAATTTATACTTGCTTTTAACGAAAGCCTTGCCGGAAACTCCTTCGCCAAGCTTTCTCTCGGAAACTATAAAGGAGCCGAGGAAAATCTCAAAAACATCTACATAAAAAGAGTCCAGATCAAAAAGGAAGAAAAGCTGAGTTTCACATACCGGTACAAAACCAGGGACATCATCAAAAACTACTCCGTAGGTGAATCCAGGCAGTTACTTGCTGACTTCATTGGCCGCGACTTCCACACTGCGACGCTTCTGACCAGCACATTTGACCTGCAGCTTGAAATACATTCAGGCAAGAAAATAACCCTCAGAAAAAAAGAAACGCAAATCCGGGAAGTCCCATCGATGGATCACGACAAGACCAAACACCGCCTGATCCAACCCCAAAAAAAGGGTTACCTGCACAATCTGAAAATAACCGACGAGGGTGGGAATGTCCTGAAAAATGCCCAGGACAAATACCGGCAGATCAATCACTACATTGAGATCCTGAGCAGCCTGATCAAAGAAATTCCGGTGAGAGAGAAGCTGAAAGTGGCCGATATGGGCTCGGGTAAAGGATATCTCACCTTTGCATTGTACGATTACCTTCGAAATGTGCTGGACATTGATGCCGAAGTAACTGGCGTCGAGTTTCGTCCAGACCTGGTGAACTTATGCAACAGTATTGCCTGGAACGCTAATTTTAACAACCTTCATTTTAAAGAAGGGACGATCGAGCAATATGACAGCACAGGAACGGATATCCTGATCGCCCTGCATGCCTGTGATACCGCGACCGACGACGCACTTTATAAGGGAATAACTGCCGGTTCAGAACTAATTGTAGTTGCCCCATGCTGCCATAAACAGATCCGCCGCGAAATGGAAAAAAACAAAGCCGATAATGATCTCCTATTCTTGACAAAATATGGCATTTTTCTGGAAAGGCAGGCTGAGATGGTCACCGACGGGATCAGGGCAATGATTCTTGAGTACTTTGGATACAAGACGAAAGTTTTTGAATTCGTTTCCGATGAACATACACCCAAAAACGTCATGATCGTTGGAATCAAGGATCATAAAAGTAAGGCAGACCAGACTTTGTTATTGAAAAAAATAGAGCAAGCCAAGCGCTACTTCGGAATCGGATACCATCATTTGGAAAGAATGACCGGTATTTAACCAACAAAAATCCCTCTTTCCCCTCTCTGTCCGTATATTTGCAACTTTTTGTGGTAACCTGATTAAATGATATGTGGAATAAAATAGCAGCTTACATTATCCGATACCGGTTGTTGTGGGTTGCAATAGTGTTAGTATCAACGGTCTTCATGGCTTTCGAAGCCAGTAAAATTGAACTCTCATACAATTTTGCAAGAATTTTACCCTCCAACGATCCGGTTGAAAAAGAATATCAGGAATTCAGGAAACTGTTTGGTGAAGATGGCAGCGTGATGGTGATCGGATGGCAGGACCCGCAGCTTTTTGAGATCAACAAGTTTCGCGATTGGTGCAGGCTTTCACAGGAAATCAAGGCGACTCCGGGTATCAAAAATGTACTCTCGTTAGCCAATGTCAACAAAATTGTCCGGAATGATAGCCTTACCCGGTTTGATTTCGAACCCGTCATCAAGCAGGTACCTGCTACGCAAGCCGAAGCAGACAGTATTAAAAAAGAAATCGCCAACCTACCATTCTACGAGGGGCTTATCCTCAACAGCAAGTCCAACGCTACTTTAATTATTGTTACTTTCAATGACAAAGCACTCAATTCTAAACGTCGGCTGAGCATTGTCGGCGACATTGAGGCACTTGCCGAGAAATTCGCCAACAAATATCAGACCGACCTGCACTACTCAGGTATGCCTTACATACGGACCGTGAACATGAAGAAGATCTCCGGTGAAATGGAGTTGTTCATGGGACTGGCCGTTTTTGTTACGCTACTGATCCTCTGGGCATTTTTCAGGTCGCTGAGGCTTACATTACTTTCAATTGTAGTGGTGCTGATCGGAGTGGTATTTTCGGTCGGGATACTGCATCTGTTTGACTACAAAATAACTGCGCTGACGGGACTGATACCTCCACTTCTCATTGTCATTGGTGTTCCTAATTGTGTTTTCCTGATTAATAAATACCAGTCGGAGCTGATATCCCATAACAACAAAGATGAGGCTTTGAGGGAAATGATCCGCCAGATCGGTTTATCGACTTTCCTGGCCAATATGACCACTGCAATCGGTTTTGGTGTGTTCTATTTCACAAACAGTATCCTGCTCGTCGAGTTTGGTGTGGTTGCGGCCATCAGCGTCATGGTAACTTATGTCCTTTGTCTTGTGCTGCTTCCCATCACCCTGCATTACATGGATGTGCCGAAAGCCCGGCATCTGAAGCACCTCGAAGGAAAATGGGCCATTGGTTTCTTAAGAAAGATAGACTATCTCGTGCACAACCGCAGACGGGAAATCTATATCGCCATGGTGGTAATGATCATCGTATCTGCCTTCGGGATGACCAAAATCAAAACAATCGGATATGTAGTAGACGACCTTCCCAAAAAGGACGTGGTTTATACCGATCTCCGTTTTTTTGAAAAGAACTTCAATGGTGTGTTGCCTTTCGAAGTGATGATCGATACCAAACAGCCCAATGGGATTTTTGCTGATCAGGCACAGGCCTTGTACAAGATCAAGGCCTTCCAAAACGAAATGGCCAAGTTTCCAGAGTTTTCAAAGCCGCTTTCCGTTGCCGAAGCTTCCCGTTTCCTTTACCAGGCTTACCGCGGAGGGGATGCCAAATATTACGCATTGCCCGGCGTGCTCGAACTGAACAAAATGACTGGCTACGTTCAGGGCAAACAAGGCGCAACCAAGCAGATCAATGCTTTTTTGAATGAGGATAAAAGCATTACCCGCGTCAGCTTTCAAATGGCCGATGTAGGCTCCGAGCGGATTAAAGTCCTCATGCGGCAAATACGCCCGAAAGTCGACTCAATTTTTAGTCCTCAAAAATATAAAGTGAGCCTTACCGGGCACAGCCTGGTATTCCTGAAAAGCAATGATTACCTGCTCAGCAATTTATACGAGAGTCTGGCAATCGCCATCGGCCTTATTGCCATCGTGGGTATGGTGCTTTTCCGTTCAGTCCCCATCATTTTGCTTTCCAAATTACCCTGCCTCATTCCGCTGGCACTGACTGCCGGAATCATGGGCTATTTCGATATTTATTTCAAACCAACTACCATTCTGATTTTCAGTATTACGTTTGGTATTGCTTCGGACGGAACCGTTTACTTTTTGACCCGCTACCGCGAGGAACTACATAAAAATGGTTTTCCGCCTGCGATTGCTGTTACAAAATCTATTTTCGGAACGGGGCTCAGCATGATCTACACCGCCATAATCCTTTTCTGCGGGTTTTCAATTTTCTCAGCTTCCAGCTTCGGGGGCACCGCAGCTATGGGCGTGATGGTCTCCATTACATTGTTGGTAGCTATGTGCACCAACCTGATACTCTTGCCTGCATTGCTGTTATCTATCGCTAAAAGACAGGGCCGGAATGTGAAACCGAGCTAAACGCGTTTTACATTTGTAAAAATCAACTCCTGTTACTTTATGAAAAGATGTTTATCTCTGCTGTCGGCCCTTTCTCTGGGACTGAGCACAGCTACATTTGCGCAGACCAGCTACCAGGCTGATTCTGTTTTTATCAGCAAAATATTCCGTACTGCTCTGAGCGAGGGTAAAGCCTACGAATACCTTCGGCATCTGACCCAGCAAATAGGGCCGAGATTGAGTGGCTCAGCAGGAGCAGCCAAGGCGGTTGATTATACGCGCTCGGTGATGGCTGCAGAAAAATTTGATCATGTCTTTTTACAAAATGTGATGGTACCCCATTGGGTGAGGGGAGCAAAGGAAAAAGCACAGATCATCAGCGGTAAACAAAAAACAGAAGTGCCCATTGCAGCCCTGGGCGGCTCGGTAGCAACGCCAAAAGGCGGTCTCAGGGCGCAGGTAGTCGAAGTGAAAAGCTTTCAGCAGCTACGCGAATTGGGGACAGACAAAGTGAAAGGCAAGATTGTGTTCTTCAACCGGCCTATGGACCCAACTAAGATCAATACTTTTGAAGCTTATATCGGCGCGGTAGAGCAGCGTGGCGCCGGGGCCAGCGAGGCCGCAAAATTAGGCGCTGTTGGCGCAATCGTCAGGTCCATGACTACCCGACTTGATGATTTTCCGCATACCGGCAGCATGCGTTACGCCAGCGGCGCAGCCATGATACCTGCTGCGGCCATCAGCACAAACGGGGCCGAAATGCTCAGCAACATATTAAAAGCGAACGCCCAGGCTGAATTTTACTTCGAACAGCATTGCGAAACATTACCCGACGCCCCCTCGCACAATGTGGTTGGGGAACTGAAAGGGACAAAAACGCCCACTAAGTACATTGCCGTGGGCGGACACCTCGATTCATGGGACCTGGCACAAGGCGCGCACGACGATGGTTCGGGCTGCGTACAATCTATTGAAGCATTAAGGATTCTGAAAACCTTGGGATACCAGCCCAATAATACATTGCGGGCCGTCATGTTCATGAATGAAGAAAATGGCCTGAAAGGAGGCATGGCCTATGCCGACTCCGCAAAATCTAAAAAAGAAATACACATCGCCGCTCTGGAATCCGATAACGGCGGGTTCAGGCCCGTCGGGTTTGGGATTGTCGGAAAACCTGCCCAAAAGGCAGCGATTATGAAATGGCAGAAACTGTTTGACGATTATGGGATCCACGAGCTGGGGCTTCGTGAAGGCGGGGCGGATATTGGCCCACTGGCCGCGCAAGGCACCGTTCTGCTCGGCCTCGTGCCAGATTCGCAGCGCTACTTCGATTACCATCACGCTGCCAACGATACTTTTGAAGCAGTTAGCAAGCGGGAACTGGACCTGGGAGCAGCGGCCATGGCATCGATGATCTACCTGATCGACAAATACGGTATCGAATAACCGAGGCCAAATAAAAACGGGCGGCTGAATCGATTCGGCCGCCCGTTTTTATTTACCCGTTTTTATTTAATAGTTACCTCCGGAATTTTTTCAAAGCTCTGGTCCATCCACTCCTCCGGAATGTCGTCGAGCGCCTGTTTTAGCTTCTCCGCCCATATTTCCGAGATTAACTGCATATCCTTCTGCTCATACCTGTGCTGTACGATCGCGAAGCTGTTCTTCTTATAAAGCACTACATCGATAGGGAAATCAACATCGTTGTTGCTCACTCTGGTTGAATCAAAAGATAAAAATCCCGCTTTCAGCGCCTGCTTCATCGTTGAATTTTCATTCAGCACACGGTTGAGTATCGCTTTGCCCTGGCCGGAATTTCCGATGATCACGTAAGGCGAGCCTTCGTCCAGCTCCACCCAATTCCCCTCCGAGTAAAGCAGAAAGAGCTTATGATCTGTATCGTCTTTCAGCTGCCCGCCAACGATGGTATTGAGGTTAAACTTGAACCCTGAGCGTTCCAGATTGGCTTTATCCTCGTCGGCAACTCGTTTGATCTGCTCTCCAAAGGCATTTACTGCCTTGTAAAGCTTGTTATAAACAACGCCTTCATTGATCAGTTCTTCAAAATAATGTACCGCCTTATCCCGCACCGAGCGAAGCCCGCTGGTCATGATAAACATGGAGTAATTGTCCTTTTGGGTGACGTACATTTTCTTTTTAACGGTGGTGTTGGTCCCGGCTGTGATCCTGGTGTCGGCGATGGCAACCAACCCTTCTTTTACTTTTATTCCTAAACAATAAGTCATTTTTTCTTTCTTTAAATGCCAGACTGCGTGGGTAAATAATTGGTGAATGCTGCCTGGCTGGTACTTAAACCGACCCCAAAAGTACCAAATTGAGCAATGGGGAAGCTAAAAAAATCCTTTTTTGATGATAAATTTTTAAAATTGCGGCAAACAGAAACCCGAAATAATGATCGAAACCATTCATTTATTTCCTCTGCTCGACCAAAAGCTGATTGAACTTTTAAGGTCTCTCTCTAGCGAAGATTGGGAAAGGCCAACCGTAGCCCGCCTTTGGAAAGTCAGGGATGTAGCGGCGCATTTGCTTGATGGCAACTACCGTGCTATTTCCCTGTACCGCGACCAGTTCATGTCCAAACCCGACCGCGAAATTCACTCCTATACCGACCTGGTAGGATACCTTGATCAGTTAAACGCGGATTGGGTAAATGCCTCCCGGAGACTCAGCCCCGCTCTGCTGACTGAGCTGCTTGAAATGAGCGGCAGGCAATATTCCGAAATCATGGCGGCCCAGGATATGAATGCCGACGCGATATTTGCAGTTTCCTGGGCTGGCGAGGAGGTATCCAGAAACTGGTTTCATGTGGCCAGGGAGTACACCGAAAAGTGGCATCACCAGCAACAGATCCGGGAGGCCGTAGGCGTGCAGGGCATTATCACATCAGAGCTTTTTTACCCATTTATAGAAACATTGTTGCTCGGACTTCCTCACACTTATCGAAACACCGACTCTAAAAGCGGGACCGTCGTGAAGATCAGCATTGTCCTGGACGGGCAAAAAGACTGGTACCTGACTAAACTTGAAAAAGGCTGGGAAATCGGGCAGGAAGTGTCTGCGCAGCCGGCTGCCGCCATCACATTACCTGCCGACACGGCCTGGAAGCTTTTCACAAAGGCATTAAGTCCTCTTGAAGCCCGCCAAACTACCATAGTAACTGGGGATCAAGATCTTGCGAAGGTCTCATTAAACCTGATTGCGGTTATGGCGTAGGTTCCCAGCGTAGCAGTTATTACTAAGAAGGAAATTTAACATTGTTAGAAACTCCAAAATCGATCCAAACGGACTGGAAAATGGTATATAGGTTTATGAAAACGCAACTACTGATTTTCGGCCTGCTCCTGCTGATGACGGGCTGCAAAAGCGACCCGGCGCCGGTCCGCGAAGATGGAGATTCAACCGCTACCGGCCTGACCTACCTCGCGCTCGGCGATTCCTATACGATTGGTGAAAGTGTAGGCTACGACGACAGATGGCCCGTGTTGCTGGCCCGCGACCTCCAGGCAAATGGTATCTATGTGCAGCAGCCATACTTCATAGCGCGCACTGGCTGGACCACCAAAGACCTGCTCGATGGCATCCAGAATTATCATCCCGATGAACCTTATGATATGGTATCCCTGCTGATCGGCGTGAACAACCAGTATCAGGGTCGGAGCATAGACGAATACCGTTCACAGTTTCATGATTTGCTTGAAAAAAGCATCGCCTACGCCGGTGGCAATGCTGAGAAAGTGTTTGTACTATCGATCCCCGACTGGGGAGTCACGCCTTTTGGGGAAACAGAAAAAGACAGGGTCGCCAGGGAAATCGATGCCTTTAATAAAGTAGCCGCAGAAGAGTGCAGCAAGGAAAAGGTGTTGTTTATCAACATTACCGACATTTCCCGCAAAGCCCTCAGCGATCCGACGCTGATCGCCAGCGACAACCTGCATTTTTCAGGGAAGATGCATCAGCTTTGGGTAAATGAAACATTGACCAGGATCAAACCGAAGATCTGAGCGGATCAGTCGGTAACGATGAAATTGAGCATGGCCGGTAAAATTTCGATCTCGATTTCCAGGGGCCGCTCTACCTTGATGCGCTCGTCATCCGCATGAAAATCCTTCCAGTCGGTGATGATCTTCACATTTTTGGCGCGCACGGTGGTAAAATTAAATTCGTGTTTTTGCCCTTCCACCTGGCTTTGCAGAAATGACTGGAACCGTTTGCGATGATCTTCGGTCACCATCACGACTTCCAGCTCGCCGTCGCCAGGGTCTGCATCGCCAGCCAACACAAGGTTTGGCCCTATGGAGCGGATATTCATCACCTCGACCATTAAAAAATGACCTGAATACTCCTTACCGTCTGCAAAAACCTGACAATACCTGGCTTCGTACTTGCTCACGATCTCGCATAAAACGACTCTGGCGGCATTCAGTTTTTCCTCGACGCTTTCCCCTACTTCGCCTTCTTCCAGCTTGCTCATGGTTTTCATGAGCTTTGGAAACACCCCATAACCCAGACTTTCCAGAAAAAACAGGTCGTCGCGCACGCCGTGCACTTTCCCGATATCGAACGGTTTTAAATGATAATGATGCCAGCGCTGCACAATTTCCCTTGCCGTGCCGCCTATGCCCAGGGCGCAGGCAATGTTATTGGCCGTACCATGAGGCAGCAGGGCCAGCGGAAACTGCTTTTCGAGCAATTTCCTTTTCATCAAAGCTTTTGCTACCCGCCGCACTGTCCCGTCGCCTCCCGCAATCGCCAGAAAATCGGTATCGTCCTTAAACTGATCCCATCCCTCTTCTTTTACGGATGCGTAAGAGCAATCAAAGCCCTCCGCGTTGATCAGCTTGACAAGTTCCTTTTTACTAAAATCATTGTCCCCGGCAGTGGGGTTGTGCAAAAGTGCGGCCTTTTTCATAGATGGATATTAAGTATCACCCATTTTATAAAAAACATACCAGGCATAATTTTATTAAACAAAAGGTAAAAATGATACGCCTATGAAAATCCTGGTAACAAACGACGACGGAATATACAGTCCCGGAATTGCCGCGCTCGCTAAGATTGCAGCAAGGTTTGGAGAAGTAAAAATTGTGGCACCCGACGTAGAACAATCTTCAATGGGTCACGCAATTACCGCATCCAGACCACTATCCTATAAAAAATCGCCCATAGACTTCGATGGTATCGATGCCTATCGGGTGAACGGCACCCCGGCAGACTGCGTAGCTCTGGGCCAGCATTTGTGGGACAAGCCGGATGTCGTCTTGTCGGGGATCAATATGGGGCCTAACCTGGGAAATGCGATGTGGCATTCGGGCACGCTGGCAGCAGCCAAGCAGGCTGTCTTATTTGGGATCAAAGGCATTGCACTGAGTACGCCCACAGACGTAGAACCCGACTTCGCCGCGCTGGACCCCTTTGTCGAAAAAGCATTGAACCTGATTTTCGAGAATCCACACTTAAACCTGGTCAATGTCAATTTTCCCCACCACCCGCAGGGCGTACGGTGGACCAGACAATCTGTGCGACTATATGATAATAAGATCGTCCCGGCACTCGACCCCATGGGCCGCAAACATTATTGGTTTACCGTGGTACCGCTCGAAGCAGCCGAAGAAGGCACAGACCGTTGGGCCATTGAAAATCATTTCGTTTCGATCACGCCGCTTCGCCTTGACCTGACCAATGAAGCCGAACTGGTGAAAGCTCAACTCGCATATCCCGTCGCCTGACAGCTGGCATAGTAGCCCACTTCCGGCGAAATGAATGTCTGGAAAAGACTTCACTTAACCACACAGTTTCCCTGCATTACATCCTGATCCTGCCCCGAACAACGCGCATTGTGAGGGCAGGATTTCTTTTTTACGAAGTCTTTCCAGTTGATTTAAGGGGTAGAATGGCATAAAAGCAGTCTTATCTGCGGGCAGCCATTTTTTTCGTTTTCCTAAATCCAAGAATTCACCGAATCCTCACTATGAAACAAACCAATATTGGGAATTACCGCTGGGTCATTTGCGCATTATTATTCTTTGCCACCACAATCAATTACATCGACAGACAAATTCTTGGATTACTCAAGCCTACCCTGGAAGTAGAATTCAGTTGGACAGAATCGGATTATGCCAATATCGTCATGGTATTTGCAGGATTCTACGCGCTGGGCTATATCGTTTTCGGAAATATTATTGATAAAATCGGTACCAAGCTGGGTTATTCCGTATCCATCATTATCTGGAGCATTGCTGCTATCCTCCATGCATTTGTAAAGAGCACTTTTGGTTTTGGGGCCGTAAGGGCAATTTTGGGTTTAGGAGAGTCTGGCAACTTCCCTGCGGCTGTAAAAGCAACAGCCGAATGGTTTCCCAAGAGAGAACGTGCGCTTGCCACCGGGATCTTTAACTCAGGCACGAGTATCGGGGCTGTGGCTGCTCCCATCCTGGTACCCTGGTTACTGGGCGCCTATGGCTGGCAGGAAGCTTTCTTGATTACGGGGGCATTGGGCTTTATATGGCTCATATTCTGGTGGTTATTTTATGAAATACCCTCAAAGCACAAGAAAGTAACCCCAGAGGAATATGCGTTCATCCATAGCGATAATGAAATCGTCGAAGGAGAAAGCCAGGCGCCGATCCATTGGACCAAGCTGCTGCAACTACGCCAGTCATGGGTTTTCATAATCGGAAAGTTCCTCACCGACCCGATCTGGTGGTTTTTCCTTTTCTGGCTCCCCTCCTACTTCGCAACCACGTTTTCACTGGACCTCAAAAAGCCCAGCCTTCACCTTGCAATCGTTTATTCTGCTACCACATTCGGGAGCATTGCAGGCGGTTACCTGTCCTCCTACCTGATCAAAAACGGCTGGGCACCGTTGAAGGCGCGGAAAGCCACCATGCTCATTGTCGCGTTTGCAGTTTTACCCATTATTCTCGCCCAGTTTGCAACCAATGTTTGGATCGTGGTGGGGATCATCAGTGTGGCCACTGCCGCGCACCAGGCCTGGAGCGCCAATATTTTCACGACCGTTTCCGACATGTTCCCCAAAAGGGCGGTAAGCTCGGTAGTGGGTCTCGGCGGCATGGCTGGCTCGCTTGGTTCCACCTTTTTCCCGCTTGTCGTAGGCGCACTTTTGGACTACTACAAAGGCCAGGGCAACATTGGCGCGGGATATAATATTTTGTTCACGATTTGCGGGCTCGCCTATTTTGTTGCCTGGACCATCATTCATTTCCTGACCAAGAATATGAAACCGGTCGAAGAATCGTTAAAAGGCTTATAACCTGTCAATTGTATTTCTGTCGCTTATCATTCTGCTACTAATTTTGCTGAGATAATTTTTGAAATGAAAAAGTACCGCTATCCTTTTCTCTTTCTTGCCATTTCTTTTACACTTTTCTATTGTAAAACAAATAAGCAGGCGACGACCGGGCAAACTACGGTCAAAGAAGTTGCCAAACAGGAAGCCCCGGTAGCCACCCCGGGTAAATCTCCCTTTATACCAGCTGCAAATACCATTGCAAAAATGCAGGTCGAGGACGGGTTCGAGGTAAAACTGGTTGCCTCCGAACCGCTCGTAAGTGCACCGGTAGCCATGCAATTCGACGATAGAGCCAGGATGTGGGTCGTGGAAATGACAGGCTACATGCCCGACACCGTTGGTACGGGAGAAGATATTCCCAATGGAAAGATTGTAATCCTGGACGACAAAAACCACGACGGCGTGTACGACGACCGCCAGGTAATCATCGACTCGCTGGTACTGCCACGCGCCATTTGCCTGATCGGAAACGGCATACTTGTCGCCGAGCCAACCAACTTGTGGTTCTACGAAATCAAAAATGACAAAGCCGGCAAAAGGATTTTGGTTGATCCCAAATATACTGAAGGAGGTAATGTGGAGCATCAGCCAAACGGTTTGCTCCGGGCGATGGACAATTGGATTTACAATGCCAAATCCGACAAGCGTTATCGGAAAGTCGGAAACAAGTGGCAGATCGAGCATACGCACTTCCGCGGACAATGGGGGATTTGCCAGGATAACTATGGAAGGCTATATTATAACAACAATTCGCAAAACCTGCTAGGCGACTATTTCCCGGCTGGATTGGGTGCTTCTAATAAAAACCAGCGCGGTGTGGCGGGCTACAATGAAAAGTCCGTAGCAGACAACAAAGTGTACCCGCTCCACCCTACACCCGGCGTGAACAGGGGCTATATGAAAAACATCCTGGACGACAGCCTCCGCCTGAACGATTTTACAGCTGCGGCTGCTCCCGTCGTTTATCGGGGCGATCTGTTTGATAAGTCTTTCGAGTTCAATGCATTTGTTCCCGAACCATCTGCGAACCTGATCAAAAGAAATATATTGGACGCAAATGGGTATGTGGTGAAAGGGAAGCAGGCTTACAAGGGCAGGGAATTTCTGGCAAGTACCGACGAACGCTTTCGTCCTGTGAGCTTGTACAATGCACCCGACGGCGCCTTGTATATCCTGGATATGTACCGCGGGATCATCCAGCACAAAACCTACCTTACACCGTATTTGAAAGATCAGATCGGGCAAAGGGACCTGACACAGCCCTTATCTGCCGGGAGGATTTACAAAGTGGTCCCCAAGAACACCCAATCCGTACCCGTACTCATCCCCGACGGCGCCAGCGATCTGGTGAAGCTGCTCGGCCATCCTAACGGCTGGGTACGCGACCGGGCACAACAGAAGCTGGTCGACGGCAAATACAATCAGACAGTGCCTGCCCTTCGCGAAGCGATCAGACAAACAGCCAACCCATTATTGGCGATCCACGCATTGTGGACGCTGGAAGGGCTCAACTCTTTAAAAACGGAAGAAGCATTGAGCTGGATGAGGCAATCCGCCTGGACATTCAAGATGCAAGGTTTGGCCGTGGCTTCATCCCTGATGACACCCACCTCCTACAAACAATTCGCCGCCGCATTCGAAGGAATGGTTAACGACAACGATACCCTGGCAGCCCCGTACATTGCTCTGAATTGCAAAAGCCTGGCCAAATTCGACACCGCTGCCTCGCAAAGCCTCCTCACCAGGCTGGCTGTGCAATATCCTAACAACCGTTATGTATCCGATGCGGTGATCAGCAATCTTCAGGATCGCGAAGAAGCATTCCAAGCTGTGATAACAGCCTCTCTGGGCAATCCTGACGCACTTTTTAACAAACAGCTCGAACGCGTGGTGACGGCCGTGAGAAGCGCACAGGGGAATAGAAACCCAGAAATGCTCAAAAAAGAATTTCCAAAAGGTGAAGCACTTTTTACCTCGGTATGTCAGACTTGCCACGGGCCGGATGGTGGCGGCGTGAAATCGTTGGCTCCGCCTTTAAACCAGTCGGAGTGGGTTACCGGCAACAAGGACAAGTTGATATCCATTGTTCTCTTCGGCCTCACAGGCCCTGTCAAGGTGAACGGACATGTGTATCAGACACCCGAAGTGAGTGGTGATATGCCCGGGATTGGTTACGATAAAGATATGCCGAGTGAGGATATTGCCCAGCTGCTTAGTTTCATCCGGAAATCGTGGCGCAATAATGCCGACAAGGTAAGCACCGACGAAGTGGTCAAAGTGCGCACGAAACTCACCGGTCGGGAGAAGGCATTCACCGAAGCCGAGCTGAACGGAATCTGATCCGAAGACCCGAAAATTAAAATGGTAGGAGAATGTCACAAATCTGAGACATTCTCCTACCTTTGTTTTTATGCAGACCAAAGACACTTCCCAATGTATAATCGAATCGGCGATACTGATCTTCAATGAGGATCTTTCCGCTCCTTTGGAAAAAGTGGCAGAACAGGCGCAAACAACACGACGTACCTTGCATCGCTATTTCAAAGATCGGAAGGAACTGATGGAAGTGTGCCAGAAAGAAGTCAGGAAAACGTGCCACGCAGCGATGACGCGCGCTTACAACAGCTCCGATGAGCCGATGGAGCAATTGAAAAAGATGTTTTATGCCGGGGTCGAATGCGGTACCAAACACACCTTTTTGCACAAGCTGCACACACTCCACGATCACACGCACCAGGCTGGAAATGCGGAATGCGCTGGGTATGACAATACCTTTCATTTATGGAAATCGCACTTAAAATTTTTACAGACAGCCGGAAGGATCAATGCAAACCTGTCTCTCGACTGGATCCACCATCTTTACCATGGGGTTGTGAATGCTGCTATTGCCATGCAAGCCACTGGAACGATCACCAGTGAAGAATTGAAGCAGTTTGCCTGGATTTCTTTCAGCCGGGCCATTAGTGTTTAAAAAAATTTGTGTTTAAATGTCTCACTTTTGAGACAGAATATTTCTCTATGGAACAATCTGAAAACTTTGAAGTCATCGTGATCGGCGGAAGCTACGCCGGACTTTCAGCGGCCCTGGCACTGGGGCGCGCTATACGCAAAGCATTGATCATCGACAGTGGCGAGCCTTGCAACAGGCAAACACCCCATTCCCACAATTTCCTGACCAGGGACGGAGAAACGCCGACAGCGATTGCCGAAGCAGCACGGACGCAGGTACTAGCCTACCCTACCATTCAATTTTTGAAAGGCAGGGTTACCGAGGTAAGCGGCAAGGATGATGATTTCGTAGTATTCACCGAAGAAAGACAGCGATTTACGGCAAAAAAGTTGCTTTTTGCCACCGGCGTAAAAGATAACCTGCCTTCAATTCCCGGCTTTCGGGAATGCTGGGGAATCAGCGTAATCCATTGCCCTTACTGCCATGGTTACGAATACCGGGCGCAAAACACGGGTATCTTCGTCAACGGCGACTTCGCATTGCAATTCGGAAAACTGATCCGCCACTGGACGTCAGAGTTGACCATTTATACCAATGGCCATGCCACTTTCGGCGAAGAAACCAGGGCAAAAATACTCGCCTTGGGTGCCAGAATCAACGAATCTGAAATCGAAAGTTTAAAGCACGAAAACGGATATTTGCAAAGCATTATTTTTATCGATCAAAGCGAGGCCGACATTGACGCCTTATATATCCGCCCGCCTTTTGAACAGCACTGCCGCCTTCCCCAGGAACTCGGTTGCGAATTAACGGAAGCCGGCCATATCAAAATAGATGCTTCTCAGAAAACCAATATTCCAGGCATTTACGCCGCCGGCGACAACACCATCGCCTTCCGAAGTATATCCATGGTAAATGCTGCGGGAACAATGGCTGGCGCGATGATCAATCACGAACTTATTTTTGAGGGATGATCGGTTAGCAGTCGTGAGAGACAATCAGAATTACTTCATGTTTGAGAGGATATCTCTATAATGTTTTAGTTCTTTGCCATCTGAAAACCCCATTCCAAGGTGGTGGTGGACCAGGTGGAAGTGGAACATATCAGCCTAATGCATGTGATCCCCATCTCGCTAGCGGAACACAGGTAGCTCCTGGTCAACTTCCCGCATACTCAGCATTAGCGCACCGGAGGCGTATTAATTCCTACTGCGGGATGGCAGAACTACACATGGTAATTCACACTGAACAACCCTGATATGCTTAGAATACCGGCTATTATCATACTTCTGTTAACTCTCAGTTGCGGCAGAAGTGAACACAGGTGGGAATTTAAGGTCAAGAGTGATTGTCGGTTTCCCGATGCATTCCAAATTCAGACGGACTTTTCACCGATCCGGTATCGTGTTTGGGTAAAAGGTAATCTTAGTGACAGATCACGTCTATACCATAATATTTATTCCGAAAACTCAGTCGAAATGTCAAACGGCTCTATCCAATTGGACAGTGGTAAAATAAATTATTTTTCAGGTCCAATGGATATTTACGAAAAAAGGTTGAGTCTCATATATATCCCTGGTAAAGAGACAGAAACGACCGGAGAGATCACGATCGTTGTTGAAGTGGAATAAGTGTCTCACCGTGTTAACGTCAAACATAAAAAGGTTTCCAACTGGCGGTTTGAATGGATAACGCTAAGTTTGCAACCAAAGCGACCAACCAGCAAATGCCCGACTTCAAGACCACCGCCCCCATTACCATTACCTGCCACAAATGGCTTGCGCCCAGTCTTCAAAGAGAAGTGAGCGAACTTGGTTTCAAAATCGTAGAAACTTTCACAACGGGAGTACGTATACGCGGCACAATGAACGACTGCGTCAGGCTCAATCTTCATTTGTTTTGTGCGAGTCAGGTGCTGTACAGTATGGGCACATTCCGGGCGAAAAATGCGGACCATGTTTATCAATTTCTGTCTGGAGTCGCCTGGGAAAATATCCTGCTCGACAACGGGTATTTCTCGGTAACCAGCAATGTTCAGAATCCTACGGTCAACAATTCGATGTATGCCAATGTAAAGGTGAAGGACGCGATCGTGGACCGGATCAGGGCGAAAAAGGGAGAGCGGCCTTCTTCCGGCCCAGACTTATCGTCGGCAGTAGTGCATTTGTATTGGAAAGATGAAGACGCTGAAATTTTTATCGATACCTCGGGTGATTCCCTCGCACGCCACGGCTATCGCAAAATTCCTGGAAAAGCGCCGATGCTGGAGGCCCTGGCCTCAGCGACCATTTTATCCAGTAACTGGAACCAGCATTCCGCATTCATCAACCCGATGTGCGGATCGGGGACTTTGGCCATCGAGGCGGCGCTGATCGCAAGCAAAAGCCGGCCCGGCCTTTTTCGCAACAACTACTCGTTTATGCATTTGCAGGGTTACGATGAAGATTTCTATGATGCAGAGCGGGACAAACTGGAAGAGCAGATCATTGAAATCCCTGGCCTCCGGATCATTGCCACCGACCATAGCGTAGAAGCAGTTGCCAATGCCAAGAAAAATGCGATTGCTGCCGGTGTTGCCGATATGATCGAGTTTGATGTCTGCGATTTTGCCGAAACCCAGGTTCCTCAGGAAAATAAAGGCGTCTTTTTTGTAAACCCCGAGTACGGGGAGCGGCTTGGAGAAATGGCAGAACTCGAAGAAACCTATGGACGAATTGGTGATTTTATGAAACAAAAGTGTAGAGGATATTCCGGATATGTCTTCACCGGGAACATGGACCTCGCTAAAAAGATAGGGTTGAAAGCACGGCGCAGGATCGAATTTTATTCAGGAAAAATTGACTGTCGTTTGCTGGAATACGAACTTTATGAAGGTACAAGAAGAGAAATCCAGCCTGCTCAGACACCTTTGGCATAGTATTTAAACAATTTAATGCATAACCAAACAAACAATTGTCATGAGACAGTCACAGCATTCGGGGACAATGCAGCAAAGCCAGACTTCCCGACCAAGGCCTGAAAACAAGGACAATTTGGACAGCAGGCACAAAGAAGAAGAGCTGGTAAAAGGTAATCATATCACCAGCAACGAAAAAGATCACCATAGCCTAGGCAAACACCAAAGGCAACATCAATAAAGATAATTTGTGTTTATTGTGATTAGATTGAGTAAGCCGGACCATGATTTTCAGGTCCGGCTTTTTTAGGGCATAGCAAACCGGAAAAGATACTTTCCGGATCCCAGGCTGACCGTATTTCCACTGAACGTCAAGTCTTTCAGGGCAGATACCGCGATTCCATTCTCTGTGACACCATCCAGGGTTTTTGTGGGCAGCACCAACTTCGCCGACGTATTGACCGGAATTTCAACACGAAGGTCAACATGGCCTTTGTCTATGGTCCATTTCGTCCCGACCAGGCCATAGGGTGTTTCATAAGAAGCCTCCGCAAAAGAAAGGTTACCCGGAAACTGCGGCTGAATAAGCAGCTCCTGATAGCCTGCCGATCCCTCTGCCTGCCTGATCCCTCCTATTCCTTCGTAAAACCACTCCATCAAATGTCCAAGCATCAGATGGTTATTGGATACATTCCGCAAGGCGGGCCAGCTTTCTGTCAGTGCGGTAGCTCCCTGTGCCAATTGATAGCCGTAGCCGGGAACATCATTACGGTTATTCATTTTAAACAAAACATCAGCTGCACCACCCTCCGACAAGACTTTTACGAGGTAATGAAAACCCACATCACCGGCAGTAAGCACATAGCGGTTATCTTGAAGCGAATTAAGAAGGTTATCAAAAACCAGTTTTTTCTCACCGGGCTCGACCAGATTAAGATAAATGGCCATGGCACTCGCTGTCTGGCTGCCGGTTGCATAAGTCCTGGTGGAAGCGTTGTAAAATTTTTGGTTAAAAGCGTTCCTGATTTCAGAAGCGAGTTGCTCGTACCGGGCCTGATCATCTTTTTTACCCAGCACTCCTGCGATTTTTGCGAGTATAGTCGCATCATAATAATAGGTAGCGGTGGGCGTAAACCCTTTCGGTGTCAGCTGCGATTCCCCCATTGGCCCCGGTCCCATATCGAACCAGTCGCCCAGGCCATGCATTAAAATATGGTCAGCGGCTTTTCCAGAAAGATACTCTGCATACTTGCTCATCATCTCATAGTGATCCGACAGCAATTTCTTATCGCCATACCATTGATAGGTGTACCACGGCAAAATTACACTCGAACTTCCCCACTCCGGAGAGTCCCGGAAACCACTTTCGAAAGGGACGTATTCGGGCGCGATGTCGGGAACCAGGCCGTTTTTCAATTGTGCGGATTCCATATCCCGGATCATCTTCTTGTTCAAAAGATGCATATCATAACAGAGCTGGATCGAATTCCCCATCAGGTAAGTCTCTTCCAGCCACCCGAGCTTTTCCCGGTGCGGGCAGTCCGTCACCACATGTGCAATGTTACTTTTAATCGCCCAGTTGATCAGGTTATAGATCCGGTTGAAGAGCTCATTCGAACATTGAAAACGGCCCGTCTGCGGGGCCGAATTCCGCACGTGCAGGGAGCGCAATCCCATTACCACGGGCAAACCCGACGGATTGGGTTCCCCGTCGGGCACCGCTCCTTCAATCTGGATGTACCTGAAACCATAGTAAGTGAACCGCGGCTGCCATGACTCCGTACCCTCGCCGCGCAAAGTATATCGGTAAAAGTGGGGATAACCCGAAGCGCTTTGGTTCACATCGCCCAGGTCGGTGATCAGCTCGGCGGGTGTGATCTTAACGACTCTTCCTGCATTTCCCCGAACGGTAAGCTGTGGAATGGCAGAAGCGTTCTGGCCCATATCATAAACCCACACGCCAGCTTCGGGCTGCGAAATCCTGGCTACAGAAAACGTGTCCATAACGGCCATCGGGTATCCCACCTGGGACAATAACTTCTCTTCTTTCGCCACAACAACCGGTCTTTTCCAATTGCTGTCATCAAACCCTGGCGCACTCCAGCCTTTTTGCTCTTTGGTGGCGTCATAATCCTCGCCGCCATAAATGCTGGTGAAAGTGACCGGGCTCTCTGCAACTTTCCAGCTTTCGTCCGTAACGATTTCCTGTTGAGAACCGTCGGCAAATTCAACGAGCATTTTGCAAATTACTTTCGGGTTTCCATAAGCCACCAGGAGCTTTCTGTATCGTTCATTAGGCACATTATAGAAACCATTTCCTAACATCACGCCGATCGCATTTTCCCCTTTTTTCAAATGCGCGGTAATATCGATGGTGTTGTAGTAAACATAATCATCATAATTTGTCCAACCTGGTGCCAGGAAAGCCCTATCTGGTTTTTCCCCATTGATAATCAGCTCATAGTGCCCCAATCCTGAAATGAAAACCGTAGCCCTTTTCACGTTTTTATTTAACTCAAACGATCTCCTGAAAACCGGCAGCGGATGAGTGCCCGATTTTTTCTTGCCAAAATCGGGGTTGCTGTGCGGCACGTGAATGCCGGGGGCAATGCGCATAGCGTCTGTCCAAGGGGTTAACGCAATCCATTTTGCCTTGCCCCAGCCAGACTTTTCCATTAAACCCATTTGCCAGTTCGCCACCGGGCTCCACGCCGACTCCCTTCCGGATTTGTCCCACGATTTTACTTTCCAATAGTACTTTCTTCCCGAAAGGAGCGGCTTTCCTGAATAGGGAATCTGAATAGATTCACTGCCCGCCACCTTGCCCGAATGCCAGCTTAAATCCTTGCCAGCTGCCAATTTCTCGGGTGCATCCGCAACCATCACCTGATAGGCTGTTTGTATCTCATTTCGCGAAGAAGAGGTCAGTTGCCAGGAAAGCGAAGGTCCCTGCACCTCGATACCCAATGGATCCTGCTGGTTTTCGCATTTCAGCTTTACAACCTGAAATTGACTGTATCCAGTGAATGAAAGAAAAACGCAGAGGAAAGTAAGTGCTGAGGTTCTCATGATTTGATTATGATCGGTCTGTTTCATTTTGAAACCCGTGCTTAGCAAACTACAATCGTTTCAATCCCAAGCAATTGACCCAGTTTTTTAATTTTGGAAGTGATGTGCCCCACACCCACCGCACAATGATGCGCCGGTCCGTGGCTGTTCCAGTTTTCAACAAACTTCCTGGCCCCGATGGAAAACCGGTACCTGCTATTGGTATTCCCGATTTCCAGGATCGGTCCCAGGACCGATTCCCCCTCTGCGACCAGCAAGGTGACCTTACCATCCCAGGTTTCGACCACCGACAGCAGTGTAACCGGTCCATGCCGCACGCTCATTTCCACCGAAAGCCCATTGCCCACTTTTCCATGGTACACATACAGCGGTCTGACTTTGGTTTTCCCTTGCGCGATTGCGATATGACCGGGCCCGTCGTGGCCCATCAGTACGATGTCGTCATTGAAATCCATTGCATAATACTCTGTAAATGAACCCCCTGCACCAAAGCTATCCATAATCTTCATCGCCTGGGCATTCTTGATTTCGTATTCCCCGGCCACAGGTATCCCGCGTCCGGTCAGCAATGAATTTCCAAGGATCACGGAGCTCATAGAATCCTCGTTCATCGGGTTACCGGTTCCTTTGTGGTAGTACGCCATGGAACCCAGCTGGTATTTGTCGACCAGCCTATCCAACGCGACAGCGGTTTTCGCGGCCCTTTTCAATTCTGCCTCCGCACAATCGGGCTGCACTTCAAAAGCAGAATCAATTTTTTCTAGCATATCAGACACCTCGTCCTCAGTCACTTCTTGCCTCAGGGCCGAAAGTTCATCTACTTCGATCACTTCAACATGTCCTCCAAACACTGCACATTGCCGTGTGAGGTCCGAATAGATGTCCAGCATCCCCGAATAGTAATTCCCCATCACGCCAAGCCGGTTGTGCGACATGGTATGGGCAACCTGCGCAGCTTCGACCCACTCCCTCGCTTCATTCCAGGCCAGGGGATCATTGTGAAGCATTCCGGTGATCTGATAAAACGGTATTCGCGAACGATTGAAAACATTGGCGATCTCGGGCACAGGGCAGGCCGAACAGTAAGCGAGCCATTCTCCGGTCATTTTTGTGCGGTCGTTCAGACTGTTGAACCATTTGTAGTCGATGGCCGCTTCTGGTGCCAGGTTAAGCACAATCACAGGAACCTTTGCCCTCTTCACAACCGGCAAAACAGTTGAAGAAAGCGCATAAGTGGTAACGTACAGAAATATCAGGTCTACATCGGCCTCCCTGAACGCGTGCCCGGCATCCAAAGCCTTCTCGGGCGTATCGATCAGCCCCAGATTGATCATCTCGGCACCAAAGCCCGTAAGCTTTTCCCCGACCAGACCTACATAACCTTTCAACCGCTCCTCCAGCCCTTCGAACTGCTCCCAATAAGCCTGCAAGCCTATCCCAAAAAGTCCGGCTTTAAGATTATATTTCCTCCTTGTTGTCATATCAAAAAATACAAATCACGCTGAAATTTCCTGGTAGTAAAATTTGTGCATTTTAATTTTTTTTATTGAATTTTACAGTTTCATAGGCAAAAATTTCAATTATTGTCTGCAAAAATAGGACACAGGGAAGATTACATACAATGAATAAAGTGATACATTATTTGCACAAATTGATATGGAACTATACCGTAAATACTTTGATGCGGAACAGCTGGAACGACTGGCTGACGCAGAACCGAACTGGGGTGTCTCCATTCTGAACGTCGGGCATAACGTGCACCCTGTACAGAAGCCTTATCCCGACGCCAACCACCCCGACAGTTATTATTTCGATTGGGAAAAAGGCAGGGTGATCCAGGAATTTCAGCTGGTGTATATTTCTAGCGGCAGCGGCATCTTTGAAACAGAAAACATCCCTGCGACCCTGGTTGAAGCCGGCACGGCTTTTCTGCTTTTTCCCGGTGTCTGGCATCGCTACAAGCCATCGCCCGATACCGGCTGGGAGGAATTCTGGGTCGGTTTCGGAGGCCATTACTCCGAATACCTGATGCGTCAGGAATGTTTCAGCGCGGATAGTCCGCTGATCAAAATCGGTTTTAACTCCGAACTGCTGAATGTATTTTTGAGACTGGTGCAAACGCTTAAATTCGAAGGAGTTGCGTACAAGCAAATTTCCTCTTGTCTGGTGATCCAATTACTGGGGCTCGTGTACGCTTCCGCTCTTATGACCGACCAGGCAAGGTCATATAAGGAAAAGCTCGTACACCGCATGCGGCATCAGATCCATGAAAACTGCCAGGGGAATATCGATATGGAGAAACTCGCAACGCAAAACGGCGTTAGTTACGGCTGGTTCAGGAAAGCTTTCAAAGAGGTCGTAGGGACTTCGCCCGGCCAGTACCACCTCAACCTTAAAATTGAAAAAGCTTGTGAAATGCTGAGAGAAACTTCTTTTTCAGTGTCTGAAATCGCCTATAAATCAGGATTTGAGTCAGAATTTTATTTTTCAAGAATATTCCGGAAGAAGATGACCGTAACTCCGTCTGCCTACCGGGAGGGATAGAATTCTGGTCCATGTCCATTCAATTTTCGCACCGGCAGTTCGTTGATTAGCTGATCGGTAGCAACGCCGGTCCGCGACGTCCCGAACAAACAATGCCATGAGATTAGCCCTGTTCCTGATTTTTCTCTTATTCTGCGCCGCTTCCTGCGATTGGATCGGCAACACGCCCAGCTTCGGCGACGATTTTATAACGTACACCATTCGTGCCGGTAACCACGACCCTGACAACAGCATCAATACGCCCTTTACCTCAAGCTCGATGCACTTCCAGGCCCTGTTCGACAGCAGCTGCGTGTACCGGAATGCAGTTCCCGAAAACCAGAACGATATCAATAAATTGTACGGCTTTTCCGACTGCAGTTCCCAGCATCAGAACAACAGCGCGAGGTTTGGCTGGAACTGGCGTGAGGGCGCGCTACGTATTTATGCGTACGTATATGTGAATGGTCAGCGGATGGAAAAAGAATTGGGAACGGCAGAACTCAATGAACCTACAAGCTTTAAGATTGAGCTTAAGGACAATTCGTACCTTTTCACCTACCACGGTATCGAAACAACAATGCCCCGCCATTGTTCTGGCGGGGTCGGAATCGCCTACAAGCTGTTGCCTTATTTCGGAGGGGATGAGCCGGCCCCGCAGGAAATCAGGATCAAGATCAGGAATTTATGATATGGGCATAAAGCGCAAATGACTCCGGCGCAACCAGGAGAACTCCAGAATCAACATGCTCAGGCAAGTTCGTAGGGCCACTCCATTGTTCATCGGAGGAGGCGATCAGCTTATTCCAGTCTGCAAAAGAAGCAGGAAATGAAACTTCCTGGTTCGATTTCGAAAAATTGAGTATGCCGACGAGGTGTTGTTCCGATGAAACACGCTCAACCAGGATCAGCTCCTTTTCCGGGAATGCTTCTACTGAAAGGCCGCTTCGGTCGGCATTGCTCAAAGCAGGCTGCTGTTTCCTCAGACCGATCAGTTTCTTGTAGTAGCCGAACATGGTCCGGTGCGGCTCCTCGTCTAAAAGCGACCATTGCAATTTGGAGACATTAAAAGTCTCCTCCGACATGGGGTCGGGGGCCTCCCCTTCCAGGTGAAATGCTGCAAATTCCCGCTTCCGGCCTTCCCGTACCGCGTCTGCCAGTTTGGGGTCGGTATGGCTTACGAAATATTGAAAAGGGTTTGTTTCAGCCCATTCCTCGCCCATGAAAAGTAGTGGTAGGTAAGGACTGACCATCACAGCCCCTGCCAGGAGCTTCTGCATTTCAAAACTCACCAGCATGCTGGTCCGCTCTCCCAGCATCCGGTTTCCAATATGGTCATGATTCTGAGAGAACACCACAAACTGCCCGCCCGGGTGGCCGTCGGCTTTCACGCCAAATCGCCGCTTGCGGTGCTCGGAATAACCCCCGTCGTAGACATAAGCATCTTTAAACGACTTTGAAAGAGAAACAATTGGCTCAAAGTCAGAATAATATCCACTACGCTGCTGCCCCGACGAAACTCTTAGCGCATGATGAAACTCGTCAATCCATTGCGCATCCATCCCATAGCCTCCTTTTGAAACCGGGCTGATGAACCTTGTATCATTGAGATCCATCTCGATGATGAGGTAATGCGCCCTTCCAGTTTGCCTCGTCAGTTCGTCTAAGCGTTCCCGGATTTCGCGCAGCAAGTGGACGGGACCAAAATCCTTGATCGCGTGAACGGCGTCCATACGAAGGCCATCTATATGAAAATCACGGAACCACAGCAGCGCATTTTCTATAAAATACTGTCTCACGCCGTCGCTCCATTTGTCGTCAAAATTAAGTGCGTCGCCCCAGGGCGTATGGTATTGGTTCGTAAAATACGGACCGAACTGTGCAAGGATATTCCCTTCGGGACCCATATGGTTGTAAACAACATCCAGGATCACAGCAAGCCCCTTCGCATGACAGGCATTAACCAGGCTCTGCAGACCTTCCGGCCCGCCGTAGGAATCCTGTACACAATAGGGAAATACGCTATCATAGCCCCAATTACGCGGCCCGGCAAACTGCGAAACCGGCATGATCTCGATTGCCGTGATGCCGAGCTCCGTCAGATAATCCAGCCTGGATTCCATTGCAGCGAAAGTCCCCTCAGCCGTAAAAGTACCTGTATGGAGTTCGTAAATGATGTAATCCCTTAAGAAGGGATTTTGCCAGTCCTTGTCAGTCCATTGAAAATCCCTGATATCGTGAGCCGCCGATGGCCCGTGGACACCCTGCGGCTGCGACAGTGTGGCGGGATCCGGCAATGCGTCACCGCCGTTGATCGAAAACTGGTAGAGGCCACCCGGTGCCAGCTCGTCCGTGAGCAGCGACCAATACCCATAATGTTCCCTTTTGAGGGGAAGTATTCTTTCCGGTGAAAAAAGCAAAACATGTACACTTTCAGCCTCAGGAGCCCAAACCAGGATTTTTGCTTCACCGAATTCATTGAAGCTGACACCGGGCAAACCACGCCATAATTCGTAAGAATTCATATCTTTTGTTTTTCCAATGCATGCTTAAAAACAACTACCGACCTGCTCTCGACGATAAAGGATGCGCCGGCCCCTATGATCTGCCCATCCTCACTAACACAGCAATCAACCGTATCAATTACCTTTACCCAGCTACTTCCGTATTTCTCGGGGGGCAAAGTATAGGTGACAGGCTCATAATGTGCGTTGAAAATCATATAAAAACTGTCGTCATAAATGGCTTCTCCTTTGGGATTCACGTGCCTGATACCCTTTCCGTTTAAAAAGATGCCGAGAGATTTGGCATAATCATGGTTCCAGTTTTCTTCAGGCATTTCCGTACCCTCTGGCAGGAACCACGCAATGTCTTCCAGGCCTATACCCTTAATAGGCACACCTCGAAACCAATGTTTGCGGCGGAAAGTCGGATGTCTTTTAACAAACGCGATCAGCTTTTGGGTAAAAGCCAGCAGCTTCTGGTCTGCTTTTTCCCAGTTAAGCCAGGAAATCTCGTTGTCCTGGCAATACGCATTATTGTTACCGCCCTGTGTCCGTCCCCATTCGTCACCAGCCACCAGCATAGGCACGCCTTGTGAAAGAAAGAGGGTTGTCAGGAAATTCCCTTTTTGTCTTTCGCGCAACTCAATCACCTCCGGGTTGCCGCTGGGCCCTTCCTCGCCACAGTTCCATGAGCGGTTGTGATCCTCCCCGTCCCTGTTATCCTCTCCGTTCTCGAAGTTACGCTTTTCATTATACGACACCAGGTCGTTCAGGGTGAAACCGTCGTGTGCAGTAATGAAGTTGATGCTGGCAGTCGGGCGGCGGTCCTCGCCTTTATACAGATCGGAGCTCCCGGTGAAGCGTTCGGCAAACTCGGCGAGCATGCTATCCGCGCCCCTCCAGTAATCCCGCATGCAATCACGGTACCGGCCGTTCCACTCGGCCCACCCGATTGGGAATTTGCCCACCTGGTAACCATCATGGCCAATATCCCAAGGTTCTGCGATCAGTTTTACCTGAGAAATGACGGGATCCTGGTGAATGATATCAAAAAAGGCGCTTAGCCTGTCGACCGCGTGGAGCTCCCTGGCAAGTGTAGACGCCAGGTCAAACCGGAAACCATCCACGTGCATTTCGGTGATCCAGTAACGGAGGCTATCCATAATCAGGCGCAACACGCTGGGCAGGCGGGCGTTCAACGTATTTCCGGTACCGGTATAATCCATGTAATACCGTCCGTCCATCAAACGGTAATACGACATGTTGTCGATCCCCCGGAAAGAGAGTGTCGGCCCCATCTGATTGCCTTCACCGGTGTGGTTGTACACCACATCCAGGATTACTTCTATCCCGGCTCTGTGCATCTCCTTCACCATGTTTTTGAATTCAATCACCTGTTCGCCATGTGTTCCCGAGCTGCTATAACGAACGTCTGGAGCAAAGAATCCAATGGAATTGTACCCCCAGTAATTGGTAAGCCCCTTCTCTTTCAGGTGGCGGTCGGAAACAAAATGATGAACGGGCATCAGTTCAACCGCGTTGACGCCCAGCTTCTTAAGATAGCCTATACTGGCAGGATGTGCGAGCCCGGCATAAGTGCCTCTGATCTCTTCGGGGACATCGGGATGCAGTTTGGTGAAACCCTTGACATGCGTTTCGTATATAATGGTATCGTGATAGGGAATTTCAGGAGGCTTTACCCCTTCCCAGTCAAAGCGGTGATCAATCACCACCGACTTCGGGATATAACAAGCACTGTCCAGTTCGCTGAAACTCAGGTCTTCAACGGGATCGCCGATCACATAACCAAAAAGTGCATCATGCCACTGGATGGTACCGGAGATCGACTTTGCGTAGGGATCAATGAGCAGCTTATTGGAGTTGAACCGCAATCCCACCGTAGGCTCAAACGGTCCATGCACCCGGTATCCATACAACTGGCCAGGTTTGAGCCCGGGCACATAGACATGCCAGACATGATGTGTTACTTCCCTGATCTGTATTTTTACATTTTCAGAAATACTATCTGCACTATCGAAAAGGCACAAATCGACACCTATGGCGTTTTCAGAGTAAAGGGCAAAATTAACCCCTTGCTCATCCCAGGTTGCGCCCAATGGATATGGCTCACCCGGATAAACGATTACATTATCTAGTTTAGAGTGATCTACAACTTTTTGATTGGCAATTTTTCTCATCATACTTTCTTTTTTTACCCACATGAACCATACACATGGCCGGGACAGGCCGATCCGCACTTCCCTGCTTTCTAAAATGACCCAAAATCGACCTGAGTATGCTATTTGCTATAAAATTATGCCAATATGTCCCCGGGACACCCGGGAAAATTTTCCACAGATGTGGATTTACACAGATTAAAACGTCATTTTATGGATACACAACGCCTGTTACTGCTGTACGCTTTTTTAGAAGAAACTGAAAACACCAATGAAGACACAACGTACAATTCGGCCGGTGAAGAGCTCGTCAATTCGTTGATAGAGTTGGTAAAGATCAATGGCAATACGTCTATTGTTGAAGATTTTGAAACGCCGTTTGTTCACCCTATGATTACTGTTCAGAAATGGGTCGCGGAATTAAAGGAAATTGTCAGGGCGGAATTGGGCGGACGCGTCACGGGCGAATAAATAAGCTGGTAAAAAATCGCTTAAAACTGGGTTTTAGGCATGATTTTTGTTTGCCGTTGTCCCGTACACACACTTTTTTTGTATTACAGCTCATCACAGCAGAAATCGTTTTCTTTGTGTCGTATATACTTCCTGGTTTTACAAAAAAGACACCCGGCATTTCTTCCCAGAATGCCGGATTCTGCCATTCCAGCCGCTTTTCAATTTTTTGCCCAAAACTATGATTCTGATTGTCGACGACAGGCCGGAGAATATCCTTCCTTTAAAAAAAATACTGGAATTACATGATTTTGAAACAGATAGCGCGGAGTCCGGGGAAGAAGCTTTAAAGAAAATCCTGAAAACGACTTATTCTGTGATCATCATGGATGTGCAGATGCCTGGGATGGACGGCTTTGAGGTTGCGGAAGCAATATCCGGATTTAGCAGGGCAAAAGATACGCCGATCATATTCTTGTCGGCAGTTAATACCGAAAAACGTTTCATCACCAAAGGTTATAGCTCCGGAGGTATCGATTATCTCACCAAGCCGGTCGACACGGATATCCTGTTGTTAAAAGTAAAAACCTTTTACAAACTCTACGAACAACAGCAGGAGCTAAAGGTCATCCAGGAATCGCTCAGAAACGAAATCGAAACCCGTAAGAGAGCCCAGGAAGAACTGGCCGGGCGCATGCAGGAGCTTCGCTTCATTCTCGAGTCCTTGCCTCAGATCGCCTTCACGATCAAAATTGACGGCAAAATCGAATATGTCAACGAGCATTGGTTCCAATATTCCGAAGATACCGAAAACTTACCCGAAATACACCCTGAGGATGCGATTTGGGACAGCTGGGAGAGACACTTTGAGCAAGGCCTGGAATTTACCGGAGAGGCACGCCTCAAACATCTGGCAACACAGGATTACAGATATTTCCTTCTGAAAATCATCCCGATCCTCCAAAACGGCACAATCGCACGTTGGGTTGGGACTTTCACAGACATACACCAACAGAAAATGGCCCACGATCTGCTCGAACTGAAAGTAAAAATCAGGACACAGGAACTGCTGGACAAGAATTCAGAATTAGAGACGACCAACCACGAATTGCAGCAGTTTGCATGGGTGGTATCCCACGATCTCAAAGAACCTCTTCGTAAGATTCAGACATTCAATCACTTAATCAAGGACAAGTATTTAAGTGAAAACCCTGAGGCGACATCTTATCTCAACAGGTCAATCAACTCATCGGCGCGGATGTCCCGGCTGATCAGCGATTTACTGGATTACTCCCGGCTTTCCATGAAGGCCCATTTCCAGCCAACTGACCTGAACAAACTGATGAATGAATTGCTTACGGACTTCGACGAAGCGATCAGGGAAAGAAATGCTGTGATCCGAATGGCGCAGCTGCCGGTGATCGACACCATTCCGAGCCAGATACGCCAGGTTTTTCAGAACCTGATCAGCAATGCATTGAAGTTTTCAAAGCCAGACATAGCGCCGGAAATCTCCATTACCTATGATCTCGTCGATGCTAAACATTCCCAGGCTCTGCCTTCCGCAAACGGGAGCTTTTGCAGGATTGCAATTGAAGATAATGGCATTGGTTTTGATGAAAAATTCCTGGACAGGATCTTTATCATTTTCCAGCGGCTCAATAACCCGGGCAATTACGAAGGAACGGGGATCGGTCTCGCTATTGCTAAAAAAATTATGGATAAACATAACGGCCTCATCTCTGCACAAAGCACAGAGAATCAGGGTGCAAGATTTATATTGGTGCTTCCTTTGGTACAGGAAAAAGCACCGAATGATGCTCAAACAGAAAATCAGTACACCGAAAACCTATGACTAAAACTTCTAACTCCATCATTCAGCAGTTACAGATTGTATTTTCCTTCTCCATTCTATTATTGATTTTCAGCCTCCTGGCTTCCTATTACAGTACCCAAAAACTGATCAATAATTCGGAGCTGGTTAACCACACCAACGAAGTTCTTATTGAGGCGGAAAGCATCATTTCGCATATGAAAGATGCTGAAACAGGCCAGAGGGGATATCTGGTCACCCTTGAACCCAGTTTTTTGGACCCTTATAACGGCGCCTACGAAAAAACCACTAACAGTTACAACAAACTCTCGGACCTGACGGCAGACAACCCGGTACAGCAAAAGTACCTGCGAGAATTGAAGGCGCTTTACGAAGCGAAATTTGGCCAGATGCAAAACATCATCGACCAGGCCCGGAGAAAGCAGCATTTTGTTGATGATACAGAAGAACGTCTGAAAGAAATGCTCCGCGGAAAGAAAATCATGGACGATCTCCGCTTGGTCGTCTCAAGAATTAAGGAGACGGAGAACCAGATCCTCGAAGCACGGCTCGAACAGCAGCAGATCTATATCCAATACACGCCGATTCTGCTGGTGATTGCGGCATTGATTTCGATCCTGATCACAGTATTCGCGTACGTCCGGATCAAAAATGACATGGACAAGCGGATTGCCCTACAGAACATCGAAGCAGCAAAATATGCTGAAACCAACCGGAGGATCAGTTACATAGAACAAATTACCCAACAGGTATCCGACGGCGACTATTCTGTACGCAGCCAGGATGAACTGGAAGATGACCTCGGGCGGATCTCGGTTGCGCTCAACTCCATGACCAGTTCGCTGGAAAAAACGATCACTGATCTGCAGGCCAAAAACTGGCTACAAACAGGCGCTGTCCGAATCAGCGACGCGATCCGGGGTGAGCGGGTTTTGAAAAAGCTCGCGTCCAATCTCATGAACGCCATTACCGACTATGCCGGCGCGCAGCTTGCAACCATGTATATCCTGGACGCCGACTGGAATTTCAGGCTGACAGGAAGCTATGCTGTCCAGAACGCGCCGGAACTGATCGTGTCTGGTGAGGGCCTGGCTGGCCAGGTGATCGAAAGCAAAAAACCACTGATCATACAGAACATCCCTGAAAATTATCTGCAGGTCACCTCGACCCTGGGGGAGAGCAAACCTGCCGCTCTGGCAATCCTCCCGCTCACATACGCGTACGAATGCATTGGCGTAATCGAGTTGGCTTTCCTGACGCCGCCAGGGGAAATAGAGCTCAATTTCTTATATGATAATCTCGAAGCTATAGCAACAGGGGTTAATTCGGCATTGGACTACCTCAAGCTGCAAAACTTCCTGGAAGAAACACAAGCCCAGGCAGAGGAGCTTCAGAACCAGCACAATGAATTGGAAAACCTCAATGCGGAGCTCGAGGCTCAATCTCAGAAATTACAGGCTTCGGAAGAGGAGTTGCGGGTGCAGCAGGAAGAACTGCAGCAAACGAATGAAGAGCTGGAGGAACGAAGCGGGTTACTGGAAGAAAAGAATCTTGAAATCCAAAAAAAGGCGGAAGAGCTCGAACTCACTACCCGCTATAAATCCGAATTCCTGGCCAATATGTCGCACGAGTTGCGGACACCCCTCAATTCAATCCTGCTGCTGAGCAGGCTGCTGGCGGAAAATGACGAGAAAAACCTGACCAGCGACCAGATCGAATACGCTACCGTTATTCAGTCGTCGGGCAACGGTTTGCTGGGCCTGATCGATGAGATACTTGACCTGTCTAAAATTGAAGCTGGCAAAATGGAGCTCGATTATTTCAGTGTATCCATCAAGGAGATCAGCGATGATATGAAAGCGCTTTTTTCGCCTGTTGCACGGGAAAAAGGTCTGGACTTCCAAGTCAATATAGCTCAGGGTGTCCCTGCAGTGATCGAAACAGACAAGATGCGTCTGGAGCAAATTATTAAAAACCTTGTATCCAATGCGCTGAAATTCACGTCCAGGGGTTCGGTCCAGGTAAATATTAAAATGCTCGAAGGCAACGATCAAGTCATTTGCTTTATGGTGAAGGATACGGGCATCGGAGTAGCTGCCGACAAACAGCAGCAAATATTTGAGGCATTTCAGCAGGCCGACGGCTCGACCAAAAGGAAATATGGAGGGACAGGGCTTGGTTTATCGATCAGCCGGGAACTGGTAAAACTATTGGGCGGCGAAATATCGCTCACCAGTGTCGTGGATCACGGAAGCGAGTTCACGATTTTCATCCCGGTATCGCCAAAATATTCGGTAAAAGAACCTGAAAGCCATCATTTCTTCGTTAGCCCCCCAGAGGAAACTAAACCGCGCAACCCGTCAGGAAAAGACCCCAGGTTTATCAGTACCATCATCCCCGAGAGCATTTCAGACGACCGTAATGAAATCACCGTCAATGACAGGACGATCCTGATCATCGAAGACGATACGTTTTTTGCGAAATCGGTATTGGAGTATACGAGGCGACAAGGCTACAAAGGCATTGTAGCTGTAAGAGGTGACGAAGGATTGGAATTGGCCAGGACCTTTAAACCAATGGGAATCCTGCTGGACATCCAGCTGCCCGTGGTAAGCGGCTGGGAGGTCATGGACCAGTTGAAGGCCAATGCTGAAACACGGCATATCCCCGTGCATATTATGTCATCGCATCGCATGAAAAACGAAAGCTTGATGAAAGGCGCCATCGATTTTATCGACAAACCCGTCTCCGTGGACAAAATTCAGGAAGTTTTGAACAAGATCGAGCATGTCATCAACAAGGAATCCAAAAAGGTGCTGATCCTGGAAGATAACTCCATGCACGCGAAAGCGCTGGCTTACTACCTTGGCACTTTCAACATCAACTCGGAACTTAAGAGCGACATTTCCGAGGGGATTGAGGCTTTGCAGGGCAAGGACGTGGACTGTGTCATTCTCGACATGGGTATTCCCGATAAAAAGGCCTACGAAACATTGGAAGAAGCCAAGAAAAACCCGGGCTTTGAAAATATCCCGATCATCATTTTTACAGGAAAAAGTCTCTCCATGTCGGAGGAATTGCGCATCAAGCAGTACGCGGACTCTATCATCGTTAAAACCGCGCATTCCTACCAGCGCATGCTGGATGAGGTATCCCTGTTCCTGCATGTGGTTGAAGAAAACAAAAAAAGACCAGAAAAGCTGTCGGAACAGAAGAAGCTGGGCGGCCTGGGCGAGATCCTGAGCAACAAGACGGTCCTGATTGCCGACGACGATGTCCGCAATATTTTCTCTCTTTCCAAGTCGTTGGAAAACTATAAAATGAACGTCGTCACAGCCCTGGACGGAAAGGAGGCACTGCTGAAACTGGAAGAACATCCTGCAACCGACGTGGTGCTGCTGGATATGATGATGCCCCAGATGGATGGTTATGAAACGGCCAGGCGCATACGCGAAAATCCCAAGTGGCGAAATCTCCCGGTGATCGCGGTGACCGCCAAAGCCATGACGGGAGATCGGGAAAAATGCATCAATGCAGGGGCATCGGACTATATTACCAAACCAGTCGATATCGATCAGTTGCTCTCGTTACTACGCGTATGGCTTTACGAGAGGTTTTGAAAATGAACACGCTCAAAAATGATTAAAAGACTGATGGCCAAAAAGTGAAAGGGCCAAATTTCACATAATCAACCCTACTTGAACTTTTAATCCCTTTTACCTCCCAACCCTTAAAAACGCAACACCCTGCATGAATAAAAAGAAAGTCCTGATCGTTGACGACGACGCCAGAAATATTTTCGCTTTGAAAGCCACCCTCAAAGCCAAGGGATTTGAATGCGTTTCCTGTACAGGCGCACCTGAGGCATTGGATTTGCTAAGATCAGAGCAAGAAGTAGATGCTGTGCTGATCGACATGATGATGCCCGAAATGGATGGTTACGAAGCAATTCCATTGATCAAAAAAATAGATCAGCGGAAAGGGATACCCGTTATTGCGGTTACCGCTCAGGCCATGGTGGGCGACAAGGAAAAATGTCTGGAAGCCGGCGCCGACGATTATATTTCAAAACCAATAGATGTCGAAAAATTATTAAAGCTTTTGCGGGATATTTAAGATTTGCGGAATGATCGAAGATGAGGATATAGATCTGTTACTGAATGACTTGTTTGATCTATACGGCTATGACTTTACAAGTTATTCCAGAGCTTCCCTGAAAAGGCGTATCGTGAGACTATGTTCGCTGGATAAATTCCCCAGCTTTGCTGAACTGCGATACCGGGTAAAAAACGACCCGGATTATCTCAAACGGTTTGTGGAGGAAATTACCGTGAATGTGACGGAGATGTTCCGTGACCCCACGTTCTACAAATCATTGCGGGACGATATCCTGCCTATCCTTGGGACCAAGCCTTTTATCCGGATATGGCACGCTGGTTGTTCAACAGGCGAAGAGGTTTATTCAATGGCTATTTTGTTGAAAGAAGCAAACCTGCTCCGGAAATCACTCTTGTATGCTACCGATCTGAACCCGAGCGTACTGGAAAAAGTCCGTAAAGGGATTTTCCCGCTCAACCAGATGAAGCAATACTCCGAAAGCTATATCGCCTCGGGAGGCGTTAAAGATTTTTCCATGTATTACACCGCCAATTACGGACAGGCCAAGCTGGACCGGGAGCTTTCGGAAAAAATCATCATTTCCACCCATAACCTGGTATCTGACAGCTCCTTCAACGAATTTGACCTGATCTTGTGCCGAAACGTACTGATCTATTTTGACAAGGACCTGCAGGACAGGGTTCTGAAGCTTTTCGACGCCAGTTTGGGTTCACTGGGTTACCTGGCCCTGGGTACCAAGGAAACACTCAAGTTTTCGGCTGTTCAGAGTAAGTTCAAACAGCTCAACCGCGAGAAAATATGGAAGAAAATCGTCTAACACCGTCTTGCGAAATCTTATTGATAGCTGGCTCAGCGGGAAGCCTTGAAGTGCTGTTTAAATTACTGCCGCTGCTCCATGCCGGGTTCACTTTTCCTGTGGTACTGATCCTGCATCGCCGGAATTCGGGCGATTCCTCATTGTCTGAGCTGCTTTCCTCGAAAAGCGTCTATCCGACGCGGGAAGTAGAGGATAAAGATCCCGTTTCCCCGGGCAACATTTACCTGGCTCCCGCTGATTATCACCTTCTTATCGAGAAGGATCGTACATTTTCGCTGGATTATTCCGAAAAGGTCAATTTCAGCCGGCCCAGTATTGATGTAACCTTCGAATCGGCATCGGAAGTTTATCGCGCTGCCGTAGTGGCACTGCTTTTGTCAGGTGCCAATGAAGACGGCACCTACGGACTTTCGTGTATCAAAAAATCGGGCGGGCGAACGGTGGTTCAGGACCCCGAGACAGCCCAGATGCCTTTTATGCCCCAGCATGCCATTTCCAACGGACTCGCCGATTATATTTTGGATATCAGTCGGATGGCAGAATTCATCAACAGCCTAGTATAAAAATGAACAATCGTTGATTTCTACCATAAAAGAAATGATCAGTCTTTTGTTCCGATTGCCATTCTGAGGAGATTTGCATATGCTTTTTTCAATTTTGACCGATTCACAATATGGCAAAGCCCAATAGATTATATAGCGTTTTATTCAACAAATGCCCCAGGTGTGGGGTTGGCGACTTTTTCATCACCAAGAGCGCCTATAGCCTCAAAAATTTCGACAAGATGCACAAGCATTGTCCTCATTGCGGCGAAAACCTGGTACCTGAGCCAGGGTTTTACCAGGGCGCGCTTTATATGAGCTATTCGTTCTACGTGGCTTTTATGGTGATTTACTTTTTGATTTTTGTAAACTTTTTCAAACAATACCTCGACTACTTCCTGATCAGCATCATTCCTATCCTGATCTTGTTGACCCCGTTGTTTTACAGGCTGGCAAGGCGGTCCTGGCTGGCATTGTTCATCAAACCGGCCCCCAAAGAAATGATCTGACAGTCACGGCGGGTTCAAAGACTTACGCCGGAATTCCTCCGGCGTGCTGCCGGTTTCCTTTTTGAAGAATTTGGAGAAATACGAGTTGTCGTTGAAATTCAGCTTATCTGATATTTGGGAAACTGTGAGGTCCCTGTTCACCAGCAGTCGCTTGGCTTCCAGCGTGATCCGGTTCCTGATCATTTCACCCGCCTGCTTACCCAACTGCTCTTTACAAACAGCATTAAGGTGATTGGGCGTAATATGCAGCAACTTCGCATATTCCCCAGGCAGCCGCAGCGATTCATAATGATTTTCAATCAGCTTTTTAAAGTCTCTGATTGTCTGACTCTTATGGTATGGCCGATCATTTCCTGATTCGATAGAATCGCTTTGCTCGATCATAAGGAAAATCTGCAGCATCAAAACCCTGATCATGTCTTCCCGGAATACCAAAGGCTGACCGACCTGAAAGAGCATGTTCTCGAAAATGCCTGTGCAGTTATCCCGCAAGCCGGCTTTTAACTGGACCACCGCATGGCGGGCGTCGCCGTCAAAAAATGAAAACATATCGAGGTAATCAGGCTGCAGCAGGAAGGAACGGAAAAAGGATTCCGAAAAATTGATCACATATCCGTCCATTTCCCCTTCGAAATTCCAGGCGTGCACCTGCCCCGGAAGCATGAAATAGATCTGGTAAGGCATTACCTCAAACCGATGAAAATCAATGGTGTGAGATCCTCCTCCTTGCGTAAAAAGCACAAGCTGATAGAAGCTATGCCGGTGCGGGAAAACCAGATTTTGATGAGCCGCAAGGTAATCCGAAAACCGGCTGATCATTACATCTTCCGCCTGATAGTTAGTCAGGGGTCCAATATCCAATCTTGGAAAAGTAGTATGCACGGCAGGTCGTTGTTATTCCAGCGATGCAAGTTACGGTACGACCCCGAAATTTCGCGCAGCCGGCCCTCTTTTCCCGGAGACCTTGCGATCACCACCGTGTCATGGATTATGTTGACAGGTCGAGCCTAACCATATTTCTGAGGATAGGCCGTTATAATGGAATATTTCACGCGGCTCCGACCATTGCCTGTCAGGCTATTCCTGCTTTGGGCTCCGGCTTTTTCAGGATCAGCGCCGAAAGAAGAGAAACGATCAGGCCCACCGGCAGGATCTCCATGTAAGTCAGCAGGATAACCATCAGCGGACTTTTATACATGGATTTATACATATCCATTTCGGCGATTTTCTCTTCCAGCTCAACGCCGCTCATTCCTTCGGCCTGCACTCTTTTGAGGGTTGCCGAGCAAAATTTTTCCATAAAATCCGGAACAAAGAAATAATAATCGATCAGCCAGGCAATCACATACACCGTGGAGGCAAGGAGCGAAATGTAAAGCCCGATCTTGAATGCTTTGCCAAATGAGACGACGCCCTGATTGTACTTATCACGGTAATTTTTCACCCCCACGAAAATGAGCGAAAAGGCGAGCAGCATCGAGGCGTAACCCGCCCACAGACTCCCTTCGTAATTCCCTTTAGAAAAACACCAGGCAATAAAGGAGACCATAAAAACCGAAACGATGATGCCGGAAATCAATCCGCAGGTCAAGACAATTCTTTTCATATCATTAAATTTTTGATGAAACTGATGATGCAAAATTGAAGTCCCTGCGCCTTTTACCGTTCATACTTAAGAGTGATTTTTGGCCAAAAGTCCCAGCCTTTTTGCCTTTTCCACAGCCTGGGTCCTGCTTTTCACCTCCATTTTATCAAAAAGCCGCGACGAATGTGTTTTGACCGTATGCAGGGAGACAAACAGCCTCGATGCGATATCCTGGTTGCTCAGCCCCTCTGCAATCAACTGCAAAACTTCCAGTTCCCGCTTACTTAAACCGAGCCGGGCCATTTCGGCTTCATTAAAAGCGAAGTTGTCCTCCGCAAAAATGCGGACTTCCTTTTCAACCACGATCGTTTCCACTCTCGGCTTCGTCAACTTCAATGCGAGCCAGACGCCCAGACCGGTAAAAATCACAGCAATGCCGCCGGCATATATTTCAATAATGTGGTTAATGACCAAAAAACGGAGTTCCAGCCACTTTAACAGAAATAAAAGCAGCGCAAGCGAAATGCCGTACAGGATGATTTGTCTGTGTTTGGCGAAGAAACCAGCTACCATGCGACCCGCGGTAATATGAGCAGTATAACGTTTCCAAAATTAAAACTTTTTTGAAGTCGGAAGGCTTTAATTTTGGCTACGCAGGTAGTCGGCAGAACGCTGGCTATTTTTTGGGATTGATGATCTGATTAAGCCCCTCACACATTTTCTTGATCCTCATATAGGACGCGGGACTATTTATCCTTTTGTCGAGTTCGATCCGCAGCTCTCCCGGGGCAGCTTCGTACTCAAATGTCGTTTGATCATCGAGCGTAGTTGTCAGGTCCACATAATCGTCATAACTGATGCTCGAAGGGGCGATCCGGTTGTTAATAAACCTTTCAACCAGCCTGCTTCTGTTACGAGGGAACGAAGCTGAATACTTGTAAACCGCATCATCGTCAACCACTTTAATGTCGATATTCTGTGCATCACGGCAAGAAAAAAAGCTTAAAAGCAACACTCCAATTGGAAATAACAGTTTGAATTTCATGGCTAAAATTGTTTTGCAAGGTACTATGCAATATACAGTAGCTGGCGAAAAGCGGACTGATTGTCTACACAAACGGTAGTTTCGAATGATGAGTGAATATGCATTTCGCCTGTTAAAGCTAAGGAAGTTATCGAATCACCATAAACTTTATTGATTTATTGATAATTTCAACGCTCCTAGCCTTTAACTCATGAAAAAATACTTCCCGCGTTTCCTGCGAAAGCTCCATGTGCTATTCGCCTTGCTCAGCATTCATCTGGCTGCCCAAACGCCTAATCCCGGATTTTTGCCTAAAAAGGGCGACCATATCATCCTGCTCGGCAATACTTTTGCCGACAGGATGCGGCATTACAATTACTTCGAAACGCTGCTGCAGAAAAGCTTCCCCGGCCAGGAACTAGTGCTGCGGAACATGGGATGGAGTGCCGATGAAGTGGGCTTACAGCCTCGCCCGCTTAACTTTCCCGGTTTTGGAGAAAAAACCGACCGGCTTACGGAGGGCCAGAAAGAGATCAAGTTCAAGAGTTTTACGCACGAGCAGGAAAAGATTATCATGCCGGTTGCGCTCAATTTCGACGGGCTGAACCAGGACCTGACCGATCAGAAAGCAGATATCATATTTCTCTGCTTTGGCATGAATGAGTCGTTCAAAGGTCCTGGCGGACTGCCCCAGTTTGAAAAAGACTTGAACGCATTTATAGAAAACCTGACCAGCCACAAATACAACGGGAGAGCCGCCCCGGTTTTGGTGCTGATATCGCCCATCGCGCACGAAAATCTGGGCATCCCGTTTCCCGATCCTTCCGCACATAACCCAAATCTGCAACTGTATACCAAGGCGATGCAAAAATCGGCCTCCTCCAAAGGCCTGTATTTCGTAGACCTGTTTGAGCCTTCGATGGCACGCATGAAATCGAAGCTGCAAAAGCCCCTCACGATAAACGGTATCCACCTCAATGATACGGGTTACCGGCTGGCAGCGGAATGGATCGGGCAATCATTGGGCTTCCCCGCCAAAGCCGATTTCGATTCCGAAAATGAAAAAAAGCTACGGGCAGTCATCAAAATGAAGGACGACCATTTTTTTTACCGCTGGCGCGCAGTAAACGGCGAATATATATACGGACGCCGCAGGGAGCCTTTCGGCGTTATTGCATTTCCTCCCGAGATGCGTAAGCTCAATCAGATGACCGTCGCATTGGACTCAGTGATTTGGACGCTCGCAGAAACAAAGGACACAAGCGCCTATCAAAAGGCGCTGGATATTGTCGATCGCCGGGGAAAGGCAATTGACCCGACGCTGGTTACCGATATCCCGATGACCGGCAGACAGGGAGAGGCTGCAAGAGCAGCCGCACACGAACATCATGACCAGACATGGCCCGCTACAACCGAGCAGTTCAAGCTCCCAAAAGGATTTGAGATCAATCTTTTCGCTTCCGAAAAAGACTTCCCGATTGAAAAACCTGTAGCGATCAATTTCGACGCGAGAGGCAGGCTCTGGGTGGCTACCATGCCTACTTACCCCCAATATTTCCCGGGCATCCCTGTTCATGACAAGATTGTGGTCCTGGAGGATACCGATGGCGACGGCAAAGCCGACAAGCATACCGTCTTTGCCGACGATCTGTACCTTCCGCTGGGCTTTGAATTTGGCAACGGAGGCGTATTTGTATCCCAGGAGCCGGATATTCTTTTTTTAAAAGATACCGACGGTGACGGAAAGGCCGATCTGCGCGAGGTGGTCCTGAGCGGCTTTGGTTCGGAGGACAGCCACCACGCTACCCATGCATTCACCTACGGACAGGATGGCGCACTGTATTTTAACGAAGGCACTTTCCTGAACACCCAGGTGGAAACACCCTATGGCCCGGTACACTCTTATGCCGGCGCTACCTACCGGTATGAGCCACGTACGGCCAAATTAACCCATTATATTTCCTACCCTTATTACAATCCATGGGGGAGTGTTTTCGACAGGTGGGGCACGCACCTCATTGGCGACGCCTCCGACGGCTCTAATTATTTTGCGCCGCCTATGACCGGCAAAGTCACTTATCCCGACAAGCACCCGCGCATCGATATGTTTACGGAAACACGTGTACGGCCTACTGCGGGAATTGAAATCATTTCCAGCCGTCAGTTCCCGGATGATGTCCAGGGGGACTTTTTGGTCAATAATAATATTGGTTTCCAGGGGACAAAACAGCACCGCATTATTCACGAAAATTCAGGAATCCGCGGCAAGGAAGTGGAACCGCTGTTACAATCTTCCGATCCCAATTTCCGGCCAATCGATCTTGAATTCGGGCCTGATGGAGGGGTTTACATCGCCGACTGGTACAACCCGCTGATCTCGCACGGTGAAAACCCGCCCCGCGATCCGGCGCGGGACAAGTCGCACGGCAGGATCTGGCGAATTACCTACCATGATAAGCCGCTGCTCCAAACCGCCGATATCTCGAAACAGACCGTCCCTGAACTGCTGGATAACCTCAAAGCCTATGAAGACCGGCTCCGTTACCGGTCCAGGACCCTGATCCGAGAAAAGTCGCCACTCCAAGTATTACCAGCGCTGAAAAACTGGGTTTCCTCCCTCGATAAATCCGATCCGCAGTATGAGCACAACCTGCTGGAAGCACTCTGGCTTTATCAGGATTTTGATGTGGTGGAAACCGACCAGCTGAAAACGCTGCTGAATGCAAAAGAACCTCAGGCACGGGCCGCCGCTACGAAAATTTTACGATTCTGGTACGATCGCATACCCAATGCACTGGTGTTATTAAAGGCGCGGATCAACGACGGATCTCCCCGGGTGCGGTTGGAAGCAATCGTCGCCGCGAGCTTTGTAGAATCCGAAGCAGGCGTGAACGCTGCCCTCGACATTTTGAAATACCCGACAGATTATTACCTGGATTATGCGATTCGTGAAACCTTCAGACATCTGAAGCCCGTATGGTTGGTATCCCTGCAAGAAGGAAAAATACCTGCGAAGGCTGAAAAATATCTGGTTACGCTTTTGACCGATCAGGAACTTACGGGTTTGCCCAAAACACCACAAGTACTCGCAACTGCCCTGACCAGGCCGGATTTCGATCCTGAACGGAAAAGAGCTGCGCTAACCGAACTGGCTCAAATTCAGAAAATGAGTAGGGTGAATCTCCTGATCCATGCCATCAGGCAGGAAAAGACCGGTACGGACGCGCAGAACACGCTGATTGGGCTTCTCTTGAAGTCGGGGCCTGATGAATTGTTCAAAGAACGGGCGGGTTTTGAAAAGATGGTCGAAAGCGATACCAGCAGGTTAATGAAAGTGATAGGCTATGCTGCACTGATCGCATCGGACAAATCCCGGCAAAATCTGTTGTCGTCGGATAAGGCGGTTTCTTTAGCCGAAACCCCAGAAATTGCTTACCCGCTTTTGATGGATATGACGATGCAGAACGACGGTACCGTACAATCGACCGAATCGTTCGTGACATCGCTACAGACCCTGCCCGAACATGTCCAAAACTCAAAACAATTTGCTGCGGCCGTTGTGGAAATGAAGAAAAGAGTGAGCCGCCTTCCCGAAAACCAGAGGGCAAAAGTACTCTCCCTGCTTGAAAACATCGGTACCATTGAAATTGTACTCCATTCCGTTGAAGCAAAAATGGCTTTTGATCAAAAAGCGTTAAGTGTCCCGGCAGGCCGGAAAATATCGCTTGTCTTTAACAATCCTGACGTGATGCCGCACAATGTGGTCATCGTCAGACCGGGCACGGAACAAAAAGTAGGAGAGGCAGCGGACGCAATGGCAAACCTGAAAGACGGTTTTGAAAAGAACTTTATACCCAACACGGCCGATGTGTTGTTCGCTACACCTCTGGTTAATGCCGGCAAAAGCTTCCGATTGGATTTTACCGCGCCCACCCAGCCAGGAGATTATCCGTTTATATGTTCATTTCCAGTACATTGGAAAGTAATGCAAGGCATACTAAAGGTAACGGAGAAGGCTGAGAAACCAAGATGAGGACTACATTCATTACTATATTGTCCTTTATGACCCGGCTGGTCGCGCATGCTCGGGGGCATGTCGCTGACCATCGCTATCCGGCTCTTCGGGTAAATGAAGCGATGTCAATCCTTTTCCTGAAAGGAACGCCATTATCTTCATTTCCGTAGCGGCGGCGCTTTTCACATCAATCGGTCAGGGACTGCACCTCTGCACTGGCTGGTTCGACTATTTGAACATATTTAAATTGTAAATGGATGATTTACCACTCCGTATTCCTCAGACTTAAATACCCTCAGAACTCAGAAGAACAAATGCTTTTCCTGAAAGCGGCACGGGAACTGCAAAATATCCCCGGCGTCAACAATTTCAAAGTATTGAAAGAGATCAGCCCGAAAAACAAGTTTGAATATGGGCTGTCAATGGAATTTGAAAATCAGGAAAAATACGACGCTTATTCAGATCATCCTGAGCACCAGAGGTTCATACACGAAATATGGATCCCCCTTGTAGCCGATTTCCAGGAAATTGATTATATGGAATTGTCTTAACCGGTACACTTCCACCAGCGGAAAAATCCTATCGCGAACCCTTTAGAGCCAGGCTGATCAACTCCGCAGTGTTCTTCACGTTCGCCTTCTTCATGATGCTGGCCCGCTGGTTAGCCACTGTGTTGGCGCTGATATCGAATTTTTCGGCAATGTCTTTACTGCTCATGCCTTCGGTCAGACATTTCAGGATCTGCTGCTCACGGGGCGTAATCACATTCCAGATCGATTTCCCGTCAATGTGCTCCATGTCAAGAGCTATTGCAGGCGCATCCTGCAAATTTTGTTTCAGCAGGCTTCTGATAATGATCGACGAAGCATAAGGCGGAAAGTACAATTCACCTTTGGCAATGCTCCGGATCGCGGCCAGCATTTCGTCCCGGCTGGTATCCTTCTGAAGATAACCCGAAGCGCCCTTTTTCGCCGAAGAAATCATGTAATCGGGGTTATTATGCATGCTGAAAACCAGAATGCGTGCGTCCGGAAACTCGGGAACGATCTGTTCGATCACCTCCATACCCGAAACACGGGGCATGGTCAGGTCCAGCAGGATTACGTCAGGCTTTGTTTTTTCCACCATATCCCACACCTCGTCGCCATCGGAAGCCTCACCGGCGATGAAGATATCTTCCTCATCTTCGAGTAAAGAAATAATTCCCTGACGGACCACAGAATGGTCATCCACAACTAAAATCCTGATCGGCATTGACGAAATGTTTTTTGCAAATATTAGAAATCCACTTTAACGATCAACCTCGTCCCGCTGTTAATTTCAGATATAATTTCCATTTCGCCATTCATCAGCTGCGCCCTGGTGCGGATATTTTCCATCCCATGGTGGTTGTACGCAAAATCCTGGTAAGGCTTCAAACCTTTGAGATTGAACCCCTTCCCGTCGTCGCTTACTTCCAGTACAACGCGGGTTTCGCTTTGGTCCAGTCTGACGTCGATCCTGTCTGCCTGGGCGTGTTTGACCGCATTGTTCAATGCCTCCTGCGCGATCCGGTAAAGGCCGGTTTCCATTGTACGGCCAAGTTCCGGCTCGCCCGATGTTTTCTGTTCGAATTGAATGTTGATACCCGAAGAATTTTGCGTTTGCTCGCACAGCAGTTTCAGCGCGGCGGCCAGCCCGAAGTCATTCAAAACCGATGGCATCAGGTTAAATGAAATCTGCCGGGTGGTCTGGATCGTATCGTGGATCAATGATACCAGCTGCCCGAACCTCTTTTGATGCTTTTCATCGGAAAAAGGCATGGTTTTAAGCTTTTCGGCATGGAGTTTCAGCCCGGTGAGCATTTGTCCGATACCGTCGTGCAGTTCCAACGCAAACCGTTTCCGCTCTTCTTCCTGCCCCTCGATCAGCGCCGCCGCCCTGATCCTATCCTCTGCCATTTGCAATTGGTATTTTTCTTCCTGCAATTGTAAGAGGTCATGCTGGGCCGCTACAAGATGTTCATTCGCCTCTTTCAACTTTTGATTTGACAATTGAAGTGCCTCCTCCGACTCGGTCAGCATGCGCACGACCCGCCTCGTTGTATTCACTACCGGCCTGAAAATCAGCAGACCTTCGGCCAGCAAAACCAGGATTGTCATGATATCCAGTATCCACTCGATCCTTTCCAGGTTTTCGAGTTTACGAAAACTTTCCTGGTCAAACTGGAAGACAATGTTGTCCATCCTGGCCAGATACTGCGGTTCGTTTTTCAGGATCGAGGCCAGGGACTCCGCGCTTTGCTTCTTTGAAACGGAGTCATTTTTTATTTGTCCAAAATCATGGTACAAACTGTCAAAAACCGGGGATATGTCGCGGAACATGGAGTCAAGCCTGGCGCTTTTCCAGGTGACGTAGCCTGCTTCGACGGGCAGCTTATTTTTCAGCAAATGATCGTGGCTTTCCTTCCAGAGCACCAGAAGCGAATCGAAGCTGGCCGGATCGTCATAAGACTTCCCCTCGGTTTCCAGGATCGCGATTTTGGTAAGACGCTGACTGAGCATCCTCTGCCTGCCCGCCACATTGACGACCCTGCTGTCGTGGTTCAATCCGCTGATCGTTCTCCGGATCAGGAATAAACCGCTGATCGTCAGCATGGCCACGACACAAAGGGCGACGACGTAAAAGCGCGTCAGGCTTCCTGCTACCCGGTTATCAAGTCTTTCCATGTGTCATATTCCAATGTAAACCAGGTTTTCTTTGATCATCACCGGGAAGGTACTGATCGCATAATTATCATCATTGAGGCACTTTCCGGTTTGCAATGAAAAGGTTTTTTTGTGAAACGGACAAGCGACTTTCGGCTCGCCCTCCTGGCTGCCGATCATGCCGCGTGAAACCGCCATCTGCTGCCTGTGTGGGCATTGGTTGTCGGTCGCAAACCATTCGCCGCGCCTGCTGAAATTGAAGATGGCTATTTGACGACCGTCGATTAACGCGCATCCGCCTCCGTCTTCGGGTATGTCGCTGACGTGGCAGGCTTTGTGCCAGGTTACTTTGGTTGTTGTTTTTTCTGAGTACATAGGAGTTGTTTTTATTGCCACGAATACACGAATTGAACACGAATTTTAAGCCCACTCCGCGGCCTTCTTCTGGCCTCTCATTTCCTCGAATCCCACCGTCGGATCTTTTTCAGGCGTATTTACAAAATGGGTGAAACGTTTTCTTAGCTCCGGATTTTGCACTACTTCTTTCCATTCACATTGATACACATCGATCAGTTGCTGGATGTCGTGTTCCAGTTCGGCGGCGATGCCGAGAGAATCTTCCACGATTACGGCTTTGAGGTAGTTGATGCCGCCTTCCAGTTTGTTGAGCCAGGTGGCGGTGCGGGTGAGCGGGTCGGCGGTTTTGATGTAGAACATTAAGAAGCGGTCGATCAGGCGGATGCAGGTTTCTTTGTCCACGTCGGTGGCGAGCAGCTGGGCGTGCTGGGGTTTGGAGCCGCCATTTCCGCAGACGTACAGGTTCCAGCCTTTTTCGGTGGCGATGATGCCAAAATCCTTGCTCTGCGCCTCTGCACATTCGCGGATACAACCTGAGACTGCCGATTTTAACTTATGCGGCGAGCGCAAACCTTTATACCGGTCCTCCACTTCAATTGCGAAACTCACAGAATCCTGCACGCCAAAACGGCACCAGGTGGAGCCTACGCAGCTTTTTACGGTCCGTAATGATTTTCCATAGGCATGTCCGCTTTCAAAACCGGCATCGATCAGCTCTTCCCAGATCAGCGGCAGGTCGCCCAGGTGTGCGCCGAACATATCGATGCGCTGGCCGCCAGTGATCTTGGTATATAACCCGTATTTCTGCGCCACTTCGCCGATCACGATCAGTTTTTCAGGGGTAATTTCCCCGCCGGGAATGCGCGGGACTACCGAGTAGGTCCCTCCTTTCTGAATGTTGGCCAGGTAACGATCATTGGAATCCTGGATCGGCGCCCGGTCTTTTTGCAGGATATTTTCGTTCCACAAACTCGCCAGCAATGAAGCCACTACCGGTTTACAAACTTCGCAGCCGTCGCCTTTTCCAAACTCATCCAGAACTGCGCCATACGTCTTCAACCCATTCATTTTCACCAGATCGAGCAGTTCCTGGCGGCTAAAACTGAAATGTTCACAAACGACATTGCGGACATACAAACCATTTTGCTTCATCACACCGGCAATGATATCCTTCACCATCGGCACGCAGCCGCCGCAGCCTGTACCGGCTTTGCAGCATTTTTTGAGAGCATCTACTGTATGATGTCCGTTTTCGCCGATTTCGTGACATAACATTCCTTTGGTAACCGCCTCGCAGGAGCAGATCAGCGCGTCGTCGGGGAAACTCATCACACCAGCGCCTGCTTCTTCGCCTCCGCGCGATCCCAAAATCAAATCTTCCGGGTCGGGCGGCAGGACGGTTTTGTTTTTGAATGTCTGCAGAAGCATATTGTACTGGCTCGCGTCGCCTACCAGGATTCCGCCCAGCAGCGTTTTGCCGTCTTCACTTACATTCACTCTTTTGTAAATTCCTTTGGCCTTGTTTTCGTAACGGATTGTTTTACAGGCCGGCTCCTCGATAAATGCGTCGCCGAAGCTGGCTACATCGGTACCGATGAGTTTCAATTTGGTCGACATGTCATAAGGCAGAAATTCCTTCTCGCCACCGGTAACTTTCGTCGCAACCACATCGGCCATTTCGTAGCCGGGAGCGATGAGTCCGTAGATCATGTGGTGCGCCAGGGCACATTCACCGATCGCGAAAATGGCGGGATCGGAGGTTTGAAGCTGATTGTTCACTACGATGCCGCCGCGTGGATGCGTTTCCAATCCTGCAATTTTCGCCAGCTCGTCGCGCGGACGGATACCCGCCGAGATCACCAGCATATCCACTTCCAGCAGGCTGCCGTCGGCAAACTGCATGCCCGAAATGCTGTCGCCGCCTGTGATCTCCTGCGTACTTTTTGCAAGATGTATCTGTAAACCAAGCGATTCCAGTTGACTTTGTAATGTTCGCGAACCGGCTTCGTCGATTTGCCGGGGCATCAGTCTTGGCGCAAATTCGACTACGTGTGCCTCTTGCAAACCGAGGTCCAGCAATGCTTTGGCAGCTTCCAGACCTAAAAGTCCGCCGCCAAGTACCGCGCCCTTTTTCGCTCTGACTGCGTGCGCCTGGATCAGTTCCAGGTCCTCAATGGTACGGTACACAAATACACCGTCTTTTTCCACGCCCGGGATGGACGGCACAAATGCGCCAGAGCCGGTCGCCAGCACGAGGTAGTCATAATACACTACATGTCCGTGGTGCGACCTGACACATTTTTCATTCCTATCAATGTCCACAACCGGATCGGAAAGCAGCAGCCGGATTCCGTTTTCATGGTACCAGTCTGTGCCTGCCAGTGAAAGGTCATCAGCCGTTTTTCCAGCAAAGAATTCGCTCAGATGTACCCTGTCATAGGCCGCCCGCGGCTCTTCTCCGAAAATTGTGATTTCAAAGACCTGATCACTTTTCTTTCGCAACAACAGCTTTTCGCAGAATTTATATCCTACCATTCCGTTGCCGGCAACTACAATTCGCGTGTTAGAAATAGAGTTCATAGTATATATTAACTATTAAATTATAATTTCAACAAAATATTATATAAATATTTAAATAAATTGACATCTCATAGTCACTCCCAGCATTCAAATGTAAACGGCATATAGTTCATTTCCTAATGTAAAATTTGCTCATATAGTTATTTTTAAATATAAATTTTGGTCAAAGTGTTGTTTTGTAAAATATTACACCTAATTTTGATGCCATAGTTGACGTAGTAACTATATACTATTTATAGTACAATCTCAACATTCAATCACTCCATACTTATGATGACGCCAAAACTTACATTGGTCGGTGCAGGTCCGGGAAATGCGGAACTGATCACTTTGAAGGGCATGAAAGCATTGCAGCAGGCCGATGTGGTGCTGTACGACGAACTCGCCAATACCGAGCTGCTGGAATTTGCGCCTGTAGCCGCATTGAAAATGTATGTCGGCAAGAAGGCAGGCAACCCGTCCTTTTCACAAAGCGAGATCAACGGACTGATCGTCAGGCTTGCACGCAAGCGCGGACATGTGGTGAGACTGAAAGGCGGCGACTCATTTGTATTTGGGAGAGGTTATGAAGAACTGGATTACGCCCGCGAGCATGGCATCGAGGTAGAAGTAGTGCCGGGCGTTTCGAGCTGCATTGCGGTACCTGCCTCGCTGGAAATCCCGGTAACGAGCCGCGGATACAGCGAAAGTTTCTGGGTGATCACCGGCACGACGCGCAATGAAGAACTTTCCGACGATATGCAGCTGGCGGCGCAGTCGAAGGCGACCGTTGTGGTTTTGATGGGGATGAGCCGGTTGAAGGAAGTTTGTGATTTGTATAAAAAATTCGGTCGGGCCCATTTGCCGATGGCGATCATCCAGAACGGGACGAGGGAAAATGAGAGAAGTGTGATCGGGCAGGTTTGGGAAATGCCGCGGCTGGCGGAAGAAAACGGGATCGGGACGCCGGCGATCATGGTGATCGGCGAAGTGGTAGCTCTGAATCCCTCTTATTCAATGGATTACCTGCAAAGTATGCAGCTGATTTAATACCAACCTACAACTCCTATTCGAATGAAAAAGAACATTTACCTGCTCTGGGCGGGTATCATCGGCATCGCCATGCTCGGCCCCGGTGAAACTTTCGCCCAACTGACTATCTCGGGCCAGCTCAGGACCCGCACGGAGCTGCTGCAAGGACAGGGCAACCCGCTGAACAAGGGAGAAAAACCTGCCTTTTTTACCTCACAAAGAACCCGGCTGAATGCGGGTTACAAGGGTTATCGTTTCAATTTTTTCGTAGCCGTGCAGGATGTGCGGGTGTGGGGCCAGGACGCTTCTACCAATAACAGGATCACCAATTCAACATTGAATGGACTCATGCTGCATGAAGCCTGGGCCGAAATCAGCCTGCTGGACACTAATAAAACCAGACTTGGCAAGGAGTTTGCATTGAAAATCGGTCGCCAGGAATTGCTTTATGACGACAGCCGCCTGCTTGGTAACCTCGACTGGCTGCAACAGGCAAGGCGCCACGACGCGGCGGTTTTGAAACTCGGCGCCAACAATTTCACGGCCCACATCGGCGTCGCGTATAACCAGAACCGTGAACTAAAAACGGGTACATTATATGAGGGAATTCCAAACGGATATCCCGCCGGGACAAACGGGATCGGTACCATGTACAAGTCGATGCAGTTTGTTTATCTGGGCAAAAAACTTAGTGCCGGAAACATTTCTTTCGTGGCGTTAAAAGACGATTTTCAGAAATATACTTTGAATGAAAAGAGCGAGCGGGTACTTCAAAAAGGCACCTGGAACCGCGTGACATTCGGCCCCTATCTGCAAATTAAACCCTACAAATCCTGGAACCTGACGGCCAGCGCCTACTTTCAGACTGGCAGAGACAAAGACGGCAAATCACTGAATGCCAATATGTATTCGCTGCGAGGACTTTACACGGTGAACAAATTTCTGTCCGTCGGCCCCGGTTTTGACCATACCTCGGGTACCGGCAGCAATGCTTCCAAAAACCGCACATTCGATCCGCTTTACGGCACGCCGCACAAGTTTTGGGGACAAATGGATTACTTCTACGCGGCGAACGGTTTCGGCAAAGGCGGACTTTCGGATGTGTATGTCAACAGCGTGATCAAAGCAGGAGAAAAGTTCTTGATCAATGCTGACTATCACCACTTTTCAAGCGCAGCGACGATCCATAATGCGAGTGATCAGAAGCTATCCTCGGACCTCGGCAGCGAGCTGGATATCATTGCCAATTACAACCTGACGAAGGCGATCAGCTTTCAGGGCGGCTACTGCACTTACTTCACGACTTCCACATTAGGTTTTGTAAAAAACGTCCCAAATCCGTCCAAAATGGCCAATTGGGCTTACCTGATGATCAATATCAAGCCTGATTTTATCAAATAATATTTTAACCACTCAACTCCTATTACGATGGAAAGCACAAACCAGCCGCTGGAAAAACTCAACATTTTCAGCATGAAAGGCATTCAAATGCGCACATTTCACCTGACCTGGATGGCATTTTTCCTTTGCTTTTTCGGGTGGTTCGGACTGGCGCCGCTGATGTCGGTGATCAAAACGGACCTTGGACTGACTAAAAGCCAGATCGGCAACATTATCATTGCATCGGTCGCGGCGACGGTCGTGGCGCGCATTGCGATCGGGAAATTGTGTGATACCTGGGGGCCGCGGAAAACGTATGCGGCGCTGATGGGGATCTGCGCATTTCCGGTGATGCTGGTCGGGCTGGTACATTCTTATGAGTCATTCCTGCTTTTCCGTCTGGCGATCGGCGTGATCGGCGCGTCGTTTGTGGTCACGCAATACCATACTTCGGTGATGTTTGACAAAAAGATCGTCGGTACCGCCAATGCTGTGGCAGGCGGCTGGGGTAACCTGGGCGGCGGGATCACCAATATGGTCATGCCGCTGATTTTTGCGGGTTTTGTAGGCGCAGGATATCTCCCTGAATCGGCGTGGCGGCTGGCGATGATTGTGCCGGGTGCGATACTGCTGGTCTTTGCATTCGTCTACTACTTTTTCACCAAAGATACCCCCGCCGGCAACTTCGAGGATCTCCAAATCGCCAATCCAAAAGCAGCGAAAACAAAAGGTACCCTCGTCGCAGCGATGAAGGACAAACGCACCTGGGCTTTGTTTCTGGCTTACGGAGCGTGTTTTGGAATTGAAATTACCTTCGACAATGTGGCTGCCCTCTACTTCTTCGAAAACTTCGACACCACCCTTGCCACCGCCGGTATCCTCGCCGGAACATTCGGTTTCATGAACATTTTCGCCCGGGCTGTCGGCGGTATCGTGGCAGATAAAGTGGGTAGAAATCACGGAATGCTGGGCAAAGGCCGCCTGCTGGCACTGTGCCTCGCGCTGGAAGGGATCGGTATCGCGCTTTTCGCACAGAGCGGCACCATCATGATCGCCGTCGTGACCATGCTTTCGTTCGCGATGTTTTTGAAAATGGCAAATGGTGTGACTTATGCGATCGTCCCTTTTATTAATCGGAAAGCCATCGGCTCGGTGAGTGGCATTGTGGGCGCTGGCGGTAATGTTGGTGCAGTGCTTGCCGGGTTTTTGTTTAAATCCAGCAGTATCAGTTACTCGGAGGCATTTGTGTACATCGGGGTAGCGATTGCCTGTGTGGCGGCAGTTGTGGCGCTGGTTGATTTCAGTGGAAAAACGGAGGTGGTGGCTGAGGCTTTGGAAGTAGCTGAGGCTTAGGCTATTTGTCATGCTTCGACTCTGCAGCATGACAAAATGCAGCAACACCGGACAACACCAAACTATCCCAAACATCAACGTACAACACCAAACTAATCCCCCATGAAAACCCCATCTACCTCCTTCAAATCAACCTGCTGCTACTGCGGCGTGGGGTGCGGCGTCGTGGTGACGAAGGAAGCGAATGGGCAGCTGAATCTGGAAGGGGACAAGGATCATCCTTCGAATAAAGGGATGCTCTGCTCGAAGGGGATGAACCTGCATTATACGGTGATGGATCAGTCGGACAGGCTGCTTTATCCGCAGATGCGGCTTGGCCGGTCGATGCCTTTGCAGCGGGTGAGCTGGGATGAGGCTTTGGAGAGGACTGCGGCGGTTTTCAAAACATTCATTAAAAAATATGGGCCGGATTCGGTGGCATTTTATGTTTCGGGACAATGCCTTACAGAGGAGTATTATCTTGTCAATAAGCTGATTAAAGGTTTTATCGGCTCCAATAACATCGATACCAACTCGCGGCTTTGCATGAGCTCCGCGGTGGTGGGATATAAAATGTCGCTGGGCGAAGACATTGTGCCGGTGACTTATGACGATATTGAATCGGCTGATGTTTTATACGTTACCGGCGCAAATCCGGCCTGGTGCCACCCGATTATCTGGCGGCGGGTGGAAGCGTACAAAGCCGCTAACCCGGATGTGAAAATCATTTGCGTCGATCCCAGAAAAACGGACACGGCCCGCTCATCTGACCTGCATTTACAGATCAACCCGGGGACAGACATTGTGCTGAACCACGCGATCGGCAGGTTATTGATCGAAAACGGGCTGATCGACATTGATTTTATTGCCGATCATACCGACGGTTTTGAAGCCTACCGGCAAAAAGTAATGCAGCGCAGCATTGCGGAAGCAGCCGAAATTTGCGGGATTCATTCAGAGGATATTGAACTTGCTGCCAGATGGATCGGCGAATCAAAAGGCTTTCTTTCATTCTGGACAATGGGTTTGAACCAGTCGGTGATCGGGGTGAATAAAAACCTTTCGCTGATCAACCTGCATTTGATTACCGGGAAAATTGGCAAGGCTGGTAATGGGCCGTTTTCGCTGACAGGCCAGCCCAATGCGATGGGCGGACGCGAAACAGGCGGGCTAGCCAACATGCTGCCGGGACATCGGGAAATTGTGAACCCGAAACACCGCCAGGAAATGGAAGCATTCTGGCAAACCCCGGTGAACATTGCCCCCAAACCCGGACTGACCGCGACCGAAATGTTTGAAGCATTGGCGGACGATAAACTAAAAGCCATCTGGATCATCAATACCAACCCGATGGTGAGCATGCCGGATGTGAATGCGACAGAAAGTGCTCTGAAAAAGGCGCGGTTTGTCGTAGTTCAGGACATTTCAACCCGGGCGGATACCGTGCAAATGGCCGATGTGGTACTACCTGCAGCCGCCTGGCTGGAAAAAGACGGCACGATGACGAATGCCGAAAGACGCATTACGTACCTACCAAAAGCATTGGATGCACCGGGTGAGGCCCTCCCCGATTCAGAAATTATCTGGCGTTTTGCGGAAAAAATGGGCTTTGGATATGCATTTAACTACCAAAACACTTCCGAAGTCTACGATGAATATGTCAAAAATACGGAAGATACCAATATTGACGTTTCAGGAGTTAGTCACGATTTATTGAAAGAGAAAAGAAGCATTCAGTGGCCTGCTCCTAAGAATTTTACCGAGGGTATTAGCTTACCAAAGCGACTTTTCGAAGACCATCAGTTTTATACCCCCAACAAAAAAGCCCAAATCCACGCAGTAGACGATGAAAATGCCTCGGAACCGACAGACCCGGAATTCCCGCTGGTGCTGACGACCGGCCGTATCCGCGACCAGTGGCACACCATGACCAAAACCGGCCGCGTCACAAAACTGAACAAACATATCCCCCAGCCTTTCCTGCAAATCCACCCGAATGATGCATCCAAAAGGAATTTGAATGATGGGCAGCTGGCTTTGGTCAAAGGCCGGCGTGGGGAAGTGCGGGTGAAGGTGCAGATTACGGAGGATGTGCGGCCGGGATTGTGTTTTTTACCGATGCATTGGGGCAAAATGCTGGGCAGTAACCTCAATCGCGCCAATAATCTGACCAATGCCCTGGTTGATCCGAAATCGAAGGAGCCGGATTTTAAATTTTCGGCGGTGGAGGTTTCGGTTTATCAAAAACCTTTTGAGAAAATCGTCATCATCGGCGCAGGATCTGCTGGCTTGGGTTTTATTAGTAAATACCGGAGCCTCAATCAGGACGATGAGATCCATGTTTTTTCCAAAGAAATTTACCCATTTTACAACCGCGTCATGCTGCCCGACTACATCAGCGGCGCGCAGAACTGGGAGCAACTCGTGAAGCTGCGGGAAGATCAGTTTGAAGAACATCACATTGCCGTCTACAAGGGAACCGGTATCGTCAACATTGACCGGAAAAACAAGACTGTGATCGATGATCGCGGCAATGAACATCATTACGACAAGCTGATCCTCGGCATGGGCAGCCGGGCTTTCATGCCAAAAGGCGTCCCGGATTTGAAGGGGATTTTCAACATGCGCTCCCGGCTGGATGCCGACGCGCTCCTCCCCTTTTTGCAGCAACCCGACCCCCACGCGGTGATCGCAGGCGGCGGCATTCTGGGGCTGGAACTGGCGGCGGCATTTCGCGAAATGAATGTGCGCGTGAGCGTCATCCAGCGCAGCGGCCGCCTGATGGAGCGCCAGCTCGACCCGCTCGCCAGCGAACTTTTGTACCAGGAACTCGCCGACCGTAACATTGACATTTACTTCAACGACGAGATCGCGACTTTCGACGGTTCCGAAAAAGTGGAAGGTATCAGGCTGAAATCAGGCCGGAAACTGGCTTGTCAGGCAGTCGTGATCGCGGCGGGGACGGTACCCAACATTCAGCTGGCGCAGGAAGCCGGACTTGCATGCAAGCGCGGAGTTACTGTCAATGATTACCTGCAAACTTCTGATCCTGACATATTTGCTGCGGGCGAAATTGCCGAGTGGAACGGACAAATGTGGGGTATCACGCTGGCCGCGGAGCAGCAAGCCGAGGCAATCGCGACTTATCTGGCCGGAGATATCGCTGCGCCATACCAGGGCAGCATTTCCATGAACATCCTGAAAATGGAAGGCGTGAATATGTGCAGTATGGGCCTGGTCGACGCGCCGGCAAATGATCCTGAATTTGAACAGATCGTTTTTACAGACAAGGCCAAGCGGTATTATAAAAAATGCATCATCCACCGCGACAAGCTGGTGGGGACGATTTTGATCGGGGATAAAAATGAATTTGCGGAGTTTAGAGCGCTGATTTCGGAAGGTACAGAGCTGTCGGAGAAGCGGTTGCAACTGCTGCGGTCTAGCCAGAAGGCGGAGCCAATGTTGGGGAAGCTGGTATGTTCCTGCAACCAGGTCGGCAGCGGGAATCTTGAAAATGCGATCGCGGCAGGCTGTCAGGATTTTACATTGTTATGTCAGAAAACCAGTGCCGGGACGGGGTGCGGCTCTTGCAGGCCGGAGGTCAGGTCGATTTTGGAAAAGATGAAGGAAACAGTGCTAATCTGAGCGGATATGCGGGATTATTATCATATCAAAATTAACCTGCCGGGTGGTATTGCGTCGCCGGGGTTTTTGAAAAAAGTATTGATGGCGGCAAGGGCAGCACAAGTCCGTAAAGTGAAGTTTGGCTCGCGCCAGCAAATGTTGATGACTGTGCACTACGAGGATATGCGTTTTCTTGAAGGTGATTTGAAGAAACTGAATGTGGGTTACGAGGTCAATACCGACCGTTTTCCGAACATCATCAGCTCTTATTGCGGCGAAGAAGTTTTCCGGACCGGGCAGTGGCTCAATGCCGGCGAGTATCATTCTATCCTGGATAACATTGATTTTCGGCCGCGATTGAAGATCAACATTTCTGATTCAAACCAGAGTTTTACGCCGTTTTTTACGGGTAACCTCAATTTTGTCAGCTCAAATGTGCCGCATTTCTGGTTTTTATATATCCGGCCAAAGCAAAGCAATGTTGTTTTCAAATGGAAAGACCTGATCTACACGAATGAAATCGGGCGGGTGGCGAAAGCGGTTGAAGATCAAATGCTTGATCAGCAAATCACAGATGAATCCGCTCTTTATCAATCGGTGAAAGAGAAGCTGCATTATGTTTCCCAACCGGCGACGCCTGATCTCGAACTTCCCTCCTTTTCGCTGCCGTATTATGAAGGTTTCAACCGGTACGAGTCGCGGACGTGGCTGGGACTTTACCGGCGCGACGAAGAATTTGCGATCGACTTTTTGCTGGACGTATGTTTGCTTTGTCTCAAAACCCGTATCGGCGAAATCTGCACCACGCCTTGGAAATCATTGATCATCAAAGGAATAGAAGATCAATACCGCGGTGAGTGGAGTGGCGTTCTCGGGAGGCACAACATCAATGTCAGGCACGCGGCAAATGAACTGGCCTGGCAGACGGAGGATTATCCGGGAGAGGGAAATGAGTTGAAAAACGGCCTAATCAGGCATTTTGAAAAAAACGATACGCGCACTTTTGGCCTTTGTTTTGGCATTCAGATGCGCAGTAAGTCGGAGGTTTTTGGTTCTGTTTTGATCAAAAAAAGAGATCTGGTCAAAATCGGCGAGCTTGGTTTGGTGAGCACATACGACCTTTATCATACCGAAAACTTCAACCCCAACAGCCGGAAATATGTGCTTTTTCAAAAAGGCCTGTTCCGCATTCACCTCGGCTGGCAGCTCGAACGCCTTTGCCGGAAATTCAGTAACCTGCGGACGCTGGAAAATCAGAAAGGTTTTTTGAATGAAAACATGGAGCAAGATCCAATTCCGGCTCCGACAAAAATCGTGCATCAATGTCCTGATTGTCTGACGGTTTACGATCCCGAATTTGGAGATATACGCCAAAATATCGCCGCCGGGACGCTTTTTGAAAATCTCCCGGAACATTACTGCTGTTCTACCTGCGAGAATGAAAAGTCAATGCTGCTGCCGGTAGAAATCGCTTTGTCAAATATGTTAACATCAACTATATGATTGCTGAAAATATTGAGATACAATCTGTTGCAACCGGAGAGGCCAACCTCCTGATCGTCGCACCGCGCTTCTTCGACTTTGAAAACGATTTTGTCGGCACCTTGAAATGCATCCCTATGATCGTCCGCTACAAGCTCGACATTTGCCGGATCAAATTGAAGCTATCGGACTGGGTAAAATTGGATTTTGAAGAAAAAGACAAGCTGGCGCAAATGGCTTGTTATGAATGCTTTGAAATCGAAAAGTATGCCAATTTCGTGAACGAAGTTGTTTGGAAATACACCGGCTCCTACCCTTCCATTTTGGCAGAACTCAATGACAGCTGGAATTATCTTGGCGAAGTACCGGAAGAAGTCAACCAAAAAGCCCGGGAATGGGAATGTCCCGAGATCACATTAAAACAATGGGCGAATCTGGACTTACTGGAAAGATTTGCTTTGGTGAAACTGAGCCGGTCGGGGCATGAGGGGAAGAATTTTCCGGCGGCGGTGCGAGAGTTCACTGCATGTGCATTGTGAAATAATAAAATAGTTTGACACGCAAAAAAACAGGAGGAGAAGTTTCGGCATACCGGCACAAATGCTATCTACAAATAATCACTTAGTTACATTATTTCTTTGAATAAAACCAGAAAAACCTGCACGCGGCCCTCCGCTCGTGAAGTCCCGGAAATTATTTTTTGATTATCGCCGGGCTTCAAGTAATATTGAAAATCGTCAGCAACATAGTATTGCTGGTTTTGACGATCTTCATTTTACAACAATCACGCTGAATTTACCCCGAAAAATATATGGCTAACTGGGTTAAGAACATACTTGGTAAACAGCCTGGTGGCGCACAGCCTGGTGGCGCACAGCCCGCTGGTCCTCAAAATCCCCCGCAAACCGGAACCGAAAACGCGATGAATTATCGTCTGCTCGGGAAATGCGGTCTCCGGGTTTCGGAGGTATGCCTGGGTACGATGACATTCGGTACCGACTGGGGCTGGGGTGCAGATAAGACTACGTCGAAGCAGATTTTTGACGCCTTCGTGAAGGCGGGAGGCAATTTTTTTGACACCGCCAACCGCTATACCAACGGTACCAGCGAGCAGTGGCTGGGCGAATTTATCAAGCCCGACCGTCACCGGCATGTAGTCGGCACCAAATATTCCTTGAAAGACCGCCCCGGCGACTTGAATTTTTCGGGTAACCATCGCAAAAACATGGTCCGCTCGCTGGAAGAAAGTCTGAAAAGGCTGGATACGGATTTTGTGGACATTCTCTGGCTGCACAGCTGGGATTTTACGACGGCACCAGAAGAAGTGCTGAGGGCGATGGATGATCTGGTACGCAGCGGGAAAGTGCTGCATCTGGGTATTTCCAATGCACCGGCCTGGGTAATCAGCCAGGCCAATACGCTGGCGGACTGGAAAGGTTTGAGCAAATTCGTGGCTATCCAGTTGGAATACAGCCTGATACAACGCGCCCCGGAGCGCGACCTGATTCCGATGGCGGAGGAACTGGGCATTTCGGTTACGGCTTGGGGAGGATTGGGAAATGGGGTGCTGACTGGTAAATATCTTGATGGGCAAACCGGTCGGTTAAGAGAAAATAGTCCCCGTTTTTCCGAAAGAAATAACCGGATTGCCACTGAAATAAAAGTACTTTCAGAAGAATTGGCTGTACCTGCATCGCAAATTGCGCTGGCTTGGATCATGCAGCAACGCTCGCCGGTGATCCCGGTGCTGGGGATCCGGAATGAAGCGCAGCTCGCTGATAATCTGGGTAGTCTTCACCTCACGCTAAACGAGGATGCCTTAAAACGACTGGATGCCATTTCTGCGATTGAGCTAGGTTACCCGCACGACTTGCTAGCTTCAACCGGCTCTCAAACAGACCTATACGCCGGACTCTACAATCGTTTAATGTTTTGATGAAATCGGTTAACTTGGAAAAAAACCTTAATATGATTTATATCAGTTTGGGAAAATTCTAATTAAACAACAATTACAGTACCTTTGAGGATCTATTAATCAGCCTTTAAAACAAAAATAGGAAAATACACATGGAGGATATTAGCTTGGCAAATGAAACGCACATTAACGGTACTGATCTAAAAAGTCAATATTTCAAGGATGGTTACATAGTGGTGCGCAACTTCTTCGCACCGGAGGAAATCAAAGCGATTTTCGACGAAGCACGCGGCGTTTTCGCATATCAAATAGAACGCGCAACTGGCAAGAAGGTCGATATTAACAATCAGGATGAATTTGAAGCCGGGATGTACGACTTCTTTCAAAAGGATTTTGACGCGTTTGTCAATACCGGAAAGCAGGTTCAACATCTGGTATCATTGCACAGACTTGGAACCGACGACCGGATCACCAAAGTTCTGCAAAGCATTGGTCTCGAATATCCGATCATAGCGGTTCGTCCGGCGATGATGTTCAATAGTCGCAATCTGGCTAAAAAGCAGGATTACTGGAAACTGGGCGCACACCAGGACTGGCGCGGCGGACAAGGCTCACTCGATAGCATAGTGATGTGGTTCCCGCTGGTGGATTGCGACACTGCTTTGGGCGGCCTGCAGGTTCTGCCAGGCAGCCACAAAAGAGGTTTATTTGCTGGTAGCGACGTCGATTATATCAGCAGCATTCAGGAAGAACTTCCTGAGGATGAATTCGTTCAGCTCGAACTGAAAGCCGGAGACATCCTGATTTTCTCAACATTCACGGTACACCGTTCGGGTACGAACGTTACCCCGCACATTCGCTGGACTTCGCAGTTCCGCTTTAACAACCTGGTAGAGAAAACTTTCGTAGACCGCGGCTTTCCTCTTCCTTATATTTATAAACCTACCCCGGAATTGCTGTTCCCCGGATTTCCGAAGCAAGAGGAAGTGGAAGAGGTTTTTAAATAAAACAAATCGTCATGATTCGAGTGAGTGTTTGCGTGATTACCTATAATCACGAAAAGTTCGTAGCTAAAATGCTGGATTCGCTGCTGATGCAAGAGACCACTTTTGACTATGAGATCGTTGTTGGTGACGACTGCTCCAAAGACAATACAGTGGGCATTCTCAAAGATTACGAGAAACGCTATCCCGGGAAAATCCGTTTATTATTACAAACCAAAAACTTGGGTCTGAATGGCAAGTACAATGCCCTTCAGACCTTTGCTATGGCCAAAGGTGAGTACATTGCGCAATTTGACGGGGACGATTACCTCACTTCCCCACATAAGCTGCAGAAACAGGTTGAAATGCTGGATGCCAATCCCCATTACTCGGCCAGCTTTCACAATGCCATGGTGATTTATGACGATAACTCGGCGCCCCCGCATCTGGTAAATACGTTAAAAAAAGCAGAAATCACTGAGGACGACCTGATTGGCGAGGATGAGCTGACCTTCATTGCGACTTCCAGCCTGATGTTCCGCCGGGAGGAATTCGAGAAGAATCCAGATCCGGAATGGACGAACTTATCGACGAGCGGCGATATCCCACGAAATATTATGTTCGCGAGCCGTGGGCCGATTGGCTACATCGACGAAGTGATGTCGGTTTATAGAAAAAACCGTGGTGGTGCAAGCTTCGCGGATAATCATTACAGCTCCGACTTTCTGTTTAACCGTATTCAGCTTTACTCTAATATCAACCGGCATTTCGATTATAAATACGATGCCCGGTTGCGGAAAAATATTGCTACTTATTATTACAAGTTGCTGTTTGCCAAGCAATACGAAAACAATTACTGGGCGAAACTGAAATTTGCGCTCAAATACCTTTACATGGGGAAGCCAGTGGGAGAGAGAAGAAAAGAAGTCATCAGAGACTTCGTCCTGCCCCCGTTCATGCGAAAAATTTACAGTTTCGTCGCGATCAGTACTTACAAATTAAGGTCTAAAACATAGCCGCTTTACACAATATCACGGCCGTTTTAGCTTTATGCCCAGTGAAATACCAACCCGGTAAGGTTGGTAGTAGAATGGATCACCGGCTCCCGAAGTCTTGATCGGGCTGAATTCCGCATAAGGTCCCACATGGAACTGTACCGCTCTGTTCACAACAAATTCCCGCCCGAAAGAAGCATTGATCCATCCGATTCCCGGCCCGGCCCTAAGTGCGTGGGAATATTCCAGGCCGGCGGATGCGAAATATTTGCGGTAGGAAGATCGTCCCCACTGAACTTCCTTGCTCACTCCTATTCCAAGCAGGTCCAGTTTTTTGTTTTCGCTTACAACTGTTCCCGGGCGTATAATCTTATAATCCTGCTGCCCTACCGATTGCACTACATACTCGTTCCCTGCTATTTCATAGGAATAAGTCTGGCGGAAAGTGCTGTAATTTAACAAAACCTGCAGTCCTCTCCTCTCAAATCCCGCACTCACCTTATAACCCAGGCTTTCGAGCGAAAAGACGGAAGGAAATTTGAAATTCTGAAAATTCTGGCCCATTGACTTGGGTATAGTTAAGATCTGGTACGTCTTAAGGCTTGCTACATTCAGCAACCAGCTTATCTGATTTGGATTTGTACGTATAACACGCTGTTGCAATTGTTCCGAAGCCCTGATAACAGGCAGGCCGACAGCCACTTGCCTGATTTGGACCGGTTCCACTTCCCTGATATCTGTTGTAAGAACCGGTTGAAAAGAAGCATGCTCAACATGATCATTCGCTGCAACATATTGGTTTTCGGCATGATCGATCGTTGCAGGTGTTTTTGCAGACCTTGCTGGCACAGGATCGTCAACTGCCGGATCATTACCCGATCGTTCCGAAGGTGGTTGTAACAACCCGGGATCGCTCAAACCGGCCCGGCCTTTCGATCCTTGTTCAAATGCCTCCAATACAGCCGGAACGACTTTCTGAATTTTCTTGCCGACAAGTACCTGATCCGGTGCAGCGAGTGCGACGCGGGGTGGTACCGGATTCATTTGTGCAGCTTTAACTTTGGCACCTGCGGTTTTAGCCTCTGCCTTACGGGCGTTCCTATGGCCTGTTTTTCCGGTCAGCAAGTGCTGGTCCATTTTTACGCCGGTAACGAAAAGCGCTATAAAAAAGATGGTAAGAAACAGGTACTTATAATTGCGCGGCTGTTTAAGACGCTCACGGATGAGGCCGTATGAAGACGGATTGGGCTGATCTTCAAAATTGTCAAACTTGCGTTTAAGGGCTGCCCGCAATGCCTCATTGAGTTGATCCTCAGAAGTTTTCATGATGCACGATCCCCTTTAATTCTAATTTCTTTAGTAACATATTCCGGCCTCTCATAAATTGTGACCTGGCCGTAGCGTCCGACATGGACAGCATCTCGCCGATCTCCACATGTGTGTATCCGTCGATCAAATGCAGGTTGATCACCGTCCTGTATTTGTCGGGCAGTGAATTGATCATGCCCAACAACTCCTCAATATTCAGCTGGTCCATCAGCTTCTCGTAGTCACCCGAATCCAGGTGTAATTCTGTATGATCCAGCGAGCTATGCAGCTCCTGCTCTTTTGTGGTGCGATGATAGTAATTAATCGCTGTCCTGATGACGATCGTTTTTACCCAGCTGTCCGCTGCTTCCGGGTTCATTAGCTCATGGATATGGCTAAAAATACGGATAAATGCTTCCTGGAAGATATCGTCTGCCTCCGCCCTCGTTTTGGCATACCGGAGACAGACCCCCGTAAGCCTGTTTTTGTACCGGTCATAAAATACAGTCTGCGCCGCTGGGTCCTGCTTTTGACAAGCACCTACCAGCTGGGTCAGATCTCTGTATTTGTTAGAGGTAAAAAACTTCATTCTTCTTTAAAAACTGATGTAATATCTCTTGTTCAACAGGTTTCCTTCTTTATCAAAAAACAATTCACACATTTCCGCATTGCCTTTGTTCCAAAGCCTTAAGTAGTAGCAAGAAACCCCGTCATATTCTCCTCGCCACTTGTCGAGTCCGGAGGTAACGTATTGGAAATTGGCCAGTTCGGGAGAGTTATCCAGGTGCTGCTGGACAGCCGCAGGCAATGTTTCGACATTGGTGATCTGATCATCCGGAAAAGGTTGGTTAAATTCCCTGCTCACCCATTTCAGGGCACCTTTTTCGTCGAACAGCATGTATCCCAGGTAGTCTTTACCACTCCTGTTGAAAAGCACCTGCAGCCAGTATTGCTTTTCGTAATTCAACCTGACCCTGACTTCCCCGTATTGGAACGACAGTTCTTTTTTCGCAGCCAGGTAGTCCTGTATCTCTTTGGGGTAAAAGGCCAGGCTCTGGGCTGGAATTTTATATTTGTTAAGCTCAAAAGTTGCATTGGTCGGGGTATAAACCGCACCATTATACCTAAGCCAGTCAAATGCAAAATCAAGCGAATTCAATTTATAAATCAACCGGTTACGCCGCTGAACACCGGTATAATAATCGACATCTTCCGAATTGCCCGAAAATGTCCCGCCGGTGAAGGATGTCTTTGAAAGCAGATCATTCAACAGCGGCGGTATGGAGTCTGGGTTGGCCCTGAATGTTTCCCACATTTTGGTTTGATCCACCAGAGAGGTATAGCTGTCAGTGCCCGAATGAAAGCCCACTTCCCATATTTTACTGGTTAAAATGGTTTTGAATACCAGGTCCTTTGCGCTGGGAAACCTTCCTTTCACGACCTGGATCGCCGCTGTCGGTTCTTCGTCCGGATCTACCGGATCCAGAACATTGACCTGGTTACAGGATAATGCCCACAAGATGACAGAAATGATCAGGGCCTTGGTTCTCATTAAAAACTACTCTGATTAGATATAACAGGACAAGCGGTTCCACGCGGGGTAACAGCAATCTGCACTCAAAATACAACAAACTTCCTAATATGTCGCTGGTTCGGATCAATGTAGTAAGCCCACATCGGCTTTAACTCGACCACATAATCCTCATAAATAAATGTCATGCTCGGAGGTATTGCGGCATTCTTTGCTTCCTCGTAGTTTCCGGTAAGGTTGAATTTCCCCTTATCCATATAACCTGTTTTACCGGCCGGTATAAAAGGAAAGTAGCTGGAATTTCCACGCGTCTCCACCACGATGGTTCCCTGGGCGTCGTCCCAATGATAATCCATATTGGCTGGCAGCATTATTTTAGTATTGAGGCTGAAAGTTTTGGCAGGAGCGGGAAATTGGGGATCCGAGACTGGATTACCGCCATAGAACAAAATCGTCCCCTCAAAGAAAGTCAGATAAGCCGCATTCCGGTAGATTTCCATGATGTTATCGGAGAGCAAATCAGTCGTATCGGTTCCTTTTACCTGATAAGCCCTGGAAACATAAAAAGGAAAACCCCGCATGAGCGAATCGACCAGCTGTTTATTTAATTCTTTGGTTTCCTGCTTACCAACATTCTCTTTTGAACAGGAAATGAACAATAAGGCGCTTAACAGAATAACGGAAACGGTTGACAGTCTTTTCATGAATGTGCCAGGTTAGATCGCCGGGAAAAAGTTGCTTTCCCTTCAAAACATACTGACACGAACTCAAAATCCGTCCGTTGCATTCTGGCATAAAATATTTGAAAATTTACAAGTCGGCGGCTGAGAAAGCCAGAGGGAGCAGATTGGCCGAATTTTCGAGCAGTATGACCCTGCCTGATGCGCTGCTTAAAACGACTTTAATGGGATCCTGTTGCCTATCTGAGACTTCCAGCAGGCTCTGGCGGCAGATGCCGCAGGGAGATAGTATAGGATCGGGACCGATATCCGAGACAGCATTCTTGTAAGCGATAGCCACTGCCGAAACCTTTTCGAGCGGAAATAGAGAGGATGCGGTGGATAATGCAACGCGTTCGGCACAGATCCCTGCGGGAAAAGAGGCATTTTCCTGATTGCTTCCCTTTACGATCTCGCCATTGGCCAGCAAAAGCGCTGCCCCGACGTGAAAACGGGAATAAGGTGCGTAAGAAAGTGTAAGCGCCTCTCTCGCGGCATGCAGAAGCACCTGAAGCGGTCCTTCCAGATTCTGCTCATGATCAAATAACTCGTACTCGAAAGAAACCTGTAACTTCATCAGTGTCGCTTACCTTCTGTCTCCAAACCGATATGGACGACGTTACCGCAATCTAATGCGTTTTACGGACAACTGTAATAAATTCAACCCAGTTTTTCTGCATGGCAGACAGATTCCCGCCTTTTGTTTACCGACGGGCTCTGCCACTGCTTTTTCTTTCACGTAACGGTCTCTCCGGCAATTAGCGATGAATAATTTCAAAGTCTGCCCGGTCTCTTTAATTAAAATCTTATTCATATTGTATTCCGAGAGGCCCAGCTCCTCGGATACGTCCTTGATTGTGAATTTCCTTCCCAGCTTCACCTGTTTTACAATGTAGGACTGGATCTGATTCAGCGTTGAATCGCCCAGTTCGGAAGATTTCGGGTTTTGAGGCTTGTCGATGAGTTGCATGCGCATTTAACTTTAAATAAAAACTTACTGGTCCCAAAGTAAACCGGAAGTATTTTTATATAAAATCAAAGTCGCCGAATGGCCCGTTTTCGACTGCGAAATGCCCTAATTCATGGAAGACAATCCAAACAGGCATGTCCTCAAAAGCCATTATTTGCCCAGCCACTGCTTAAAATCCGAAATGCGGTCGGTACTTACATATACGTCCAGCTGGGGGGGCGGAGACAATTCCAGCTTAAGGCGACCCGCCGACAACGCGTTAATGGAACGAATGCTGTTCATGGAAATGATCAGCGACCGGTTGATCCGGAAAAACAGGGAAGGATCGAGTAACTGAAACAGCTTGTCCAGGCTGTAATCCAAAGCCAGATGTTTGCCGTCAAAAGTCCTGAGAAAAGTAGCCTTTTGCTCCACCATAAAATAGGCAATATCGATCGTTTTGATGCTGAACATTTTGGTGCCGGCCGTTGCCAGAAACCTTTCCTTAAATACCTCCTGGCTGCCGGAAGTCCGGAGCATCGCCATCAATGCACCAAAATCCGGCGTGGCCTTGTGATGCAGGCTTTTGAACTTGTCCAGCGTGGTGGCCAGCTCAGCGGGATCAACCGGTTTCAACAGATAACCAACCCCGTTTGCCTTGAAAGCCCTGACCGCATATTCACTGTAAGCGGTTGTAAAGATGATCGGAACGGTGAGTTCCAGATCGTCGATAATCTTAAAACCAAGGTCATCTTCCAGGTGCAGGTCCAAAAAAATCAGGTCGGGGATAACATGGCTCCGGTCTTCCAGCCAATGGATGCTCTCTCGGGCTGAGGGGATTTTTGCCAAAACCCTGATATCCGGATTGTACCGGCTGAGCAGGGTCTGCAACCGGGTCGCACTCAGTGCTTCATCTTCTATGATTAAGACATTCATGGGAGGAGAGGAATTTTTACGGCAAACTGGCTTTGTTCGGCCAGGATCAAAACGGGTTTGTTGACCAGGAGCTTATAACGGTCCACGATGTTCTGCAGGCCTAACCGGGTAGAAGGCTCCGATAACTGCCTGCTGCGCACCGGATTGCTCACCACCAGAAAATCCCCATCTCGAACAATGGTGATCACCAGCGGGTTACTGGAAGACATTTGATTGTGCTTCACCGCATTTTCTATCAGCAATTGCAGCGACAAGGGCACAATCGAGTATTGGTCTATCTCGTTTTTCGAGATCTGAATGTCCAGGCGGATCTTGTCTTCAAACCTGGTTTTCAACAAAAACATATAAGTTTCCAGGAACTCGATTTCCGTTCTCAATTTAATGAGTTCAAAATCAGATTGTTCCAGAATGTATCTATAGGCCTTTGAAAGCCGGTTCACAAACTCAACAGACAATTCCTGATTGGTTTCGATCAGGGTAGACAGCACGCTGAAATTATTAAAAAGAAAATGAGGGCTCACCTGGTTTTTTAAAGCGCTGAAATGTGCCTTGATATTCTCCTTTTCGAGTCGCTCCTCGTTGACATGTACCTGTTGAAGCTTTTGGTTTGCCCTTTTATTGGAAGCGAGATAATAGGCGCCCATCAATGCAAGCACGGTGATGGCGGTATTTGCCCTTCGGCGGTGCAGCCTGTTGGAGTCGACCACAACCGGCGCCCACTCAAAGGGCTGGTTTTCCCAGATCGCCTCCATATAATGCCATAAGATCCGAAAGCTGGCATTGAACATCACGGCCAGCCCAAATGCGATAATCAGTGTGAAGAGCTGGTTGACGAATTTGAACTCGTCGACAAACTCTTCTCCCAACAGCCCGGAGATATACTGCTGAAGCAGCTCTATGACATGGATCCACAGGGTAAACAAGCTCACACTCACGATCAATTCGATCGCCCAAAGCGGCAGGCGATGGAAGAACTCGTACGCGTCGATTGTCAGGACGTTCATGTATATACGGAGCGGCAGGTACATCAACGCAAACCCAAAGCCAAGTTTCCATTTTTGAGGGGTGGTGAGCTTATCAGCGGATTTTGATAACGGGGCGGACTGGATCATATATTCAAAAATATATAAAGTAAAACTGAGAACCTATATCATGTCAATTGGCTGCATTCCCGTTTTTCCCCCAGCTACTGGTAGCTTTTGCGTGTCTTTGACGGCATGTCTGAAAACTTACACCGTGTTAGCTTTATGAAAGACCTGAAATTTCCGCTGCCCACATTTCTGACGATTATTTTCGCGGACACCCTGCTCCTATGACGGGAACTTATGCCACCAGCAAAGAAGCGTATGACCGGCTCATTTGAGCGAGGACAACCTAAAACGGGCCGAAAAAACTGCGATCTGAAACGAAAACACGATTTAGCGCGTAAATTTCTATATTCGTTATTTGTAACCCTCGACCTGCTCCCATGCTTAAGACCTATCTCCATATCGCTTTCCGTTCTTTGTGGAAAGAGAAGACATTTTCTGCAATCAGTATAGCTGGTCTGGCTGCGGGCGTTGCTGTTTCAATTCTGATCATACAGTTTGTGATGCACGAATGGAGTTACGATTCTTTTCATCAAAACGGGAAGCTCATATACCGGGTATTGGCTGTTAATGGTAAAGACGGCAGCAATGGCATCCACATTTTTTCGTCGAAACTCGGGCCACAGCTGGCGAAGGAAAATCCTGAAATTGCAAATATCACACGGATCCAGCGCGACTGGTCGGCGATCATCAAAAATCCTGACAGGCCTTCCCTTATTAACATCGAACGCGGCGGGCTCATCGTCGATCCTTCGTTCCTAAAGGTTTTCTCCTTTCCATTGAAATCCGGGAGTGCTGAAAGCGCTCTGGAACAGCCTTATACGATGGTGATTTCCGAAAAGATGGCTGAGAAATATTTCGGGAATGTGAACCCGATCGGTAAAAAGATCAGCTACAATACCGAACATTTGTTTGAAGTAACTGGCGTCGCGGCCCAACTTCCCACCAATTCTACGATTTCGTTCGACTTTCTGATCCCGGTTGAGACTTATCGGAAAATCAATGCTTTCGGGTACGAAAATCTGCCCAGTTTTGAAACTTACCTGCTGCTTGGTAACAACCGGGCTGTCAACAGGATTGAAAAAAATATAAAGCCGGCCAACAAGCTGATCCATGCCTTTATGTACAACGAGGCAGACCGGTACAGGCTGGAGCCGATGAGCGAATTGCGCTTTGATGGTACAGCTACTTCCAATCACGAGATCAGTAAAAAAGTTATCTATCTATTTTCGGGTATTGCAGGTTTGATACTTGCGCTGGCTTTGTTCAACTACATCAATCTGGCGACCGCGCGGGCAACGATCCGGGCCAAAGAAGTGGGTGTCAGGAAATCAGTGGGCGCTAACCGTTTGAACCTGATCAAACAATTTTTTACAGAATCGGTACTCGTTACTTTTCTTTCTTTCCTGCTTGGCGCGGCTATGGTGCTGTTTTTCCGGGAAAGATTCAATTTGCTTTTTGATTTAAAAATCGACGGCTCCTTTCTGCTGAGCAGCGAATTCATTGCGGTTATGCTGGGCTTGCTTGCTGCAACCGCATTTCTGGCGGGCATTTACCCGGCCCTCGTGATATCCCGCTTTTCGCCTGTAAAAGTATTGAGAGGAAATTATGCAGGCAAAAATCAGGGTGCGGCCTTACGAAGGACTTTTATGGTATTCCAATTCACGGTCTCGGCCACATTGGTCTTATGCAGCCTGGTTATCTGGCAACAAACTGCCTATCTGAGTAAAAAAGACCTGGGTTTTAACAAGGATCAGGTGCTCAACCTGCGGCTCGGCAGCACCGTTTCACAAAAAAGCCAGAGCTTCAGACAGGACGTCGCGGCGCTCGCCGGAATGGAAAATGTAAGTTTGTCCAATACGGCTTTTTTTGAAGGGTATAGCATGCGAAAGTTCAAAAGCCAGATCAACCCAAAACCAATGGACGTAGCCAACTTTGAGGCGGATGATCATTTTGTACAAAACCTGGGGTTAAAGTGGAAGGTAGCACCCCATGAAAACGCATTGACAAACAATCGGGGATTTTACTTAACGGTTAATGAAACAGCCGTAAACGAAATGGGCTACACGAATGACAATATCATCGGGCAAGCTATCTATTCCGAAGACGGTTCCACTTACGGAACTGTGGCAGGGATCATCGGGGATTTTGATATGGTCGGCCCGCAATACAAAATGCCGCCGATGCTTTTTATGGTCAGGAAACCAACAGTGTCGTCCGATAATTTTTTCTTCATGCAAATCCGTCTTAACCCAAAAGACGACATTCAGGACAAGCTTGCCGCATTAGAAGACCTGTACAGAAAATATGATAAGGATACGCCGTTCCAATACTCATTTTTAGATGATAGTTTTCAGAAAGCCTTCCAATCCCAGACCAGGATTTCCGGCCTGATCAGGATCTTCACGTGCATTGCAGTGCTATTGGCATGCCTGGGATTACTGGGGCTGGTTACCTTCATGGGCCATACTCGAAAAAAAGAAATCAGCGTCCGCAAAGTAATGGGTGCCAGTGTGCTCAATATTTTCTCCATGTTATCTAAGGATTTCATCATCCTGGTTTCCATTTCGCTCCTGATTGCGTTTCCTCTTGCCTATTATGCAATGGATCAATGGCTGGGAAGCTTTCCATACCGCGTCGCAATCGGCTGGCCTGTGTTCGCATTTGGCGCGATTCTGACCATTTTCATTGCACTTTTCACGATCAGTTTACAGGGCATCAAGGCTGCGCTGACCAATCCTGTTGAGGCATTGCGGGCAGACTAGTCCATTAAAAACCGATTAAATTAACCCAAGGTTAACCCTCACGTAACAGCCCCGTCACATTGCCGACCTACATTTGTGGCCGACAAAACGGGGTAGTACAACCGTGACTGGCCAGTTGCGTATATCGCTTTGCGGTAACATTTCTTCGTGTCAGGGATTGACAGGCGCCTCAATCCATCCGGCACGTCCAATCAAAGATCCATTATTCCATAGCAAACAGAAATCGCTACCACGGCTTCGTCAAGCATGATTTGCCCTGCGCATTTCACGAATACCCATTAAACGAACGAACAGAAAATGATGAAATCAATTACGAACTGCCTTGTGCTTTGCACAATGCTCATGCTCTCTGCTGCCTTTACTTACGGGCAGGGGAATGAAGCGTCCGTCATCGGGAAAGTGACGGAACCCAAAGTCGGCCCGATCATTGGGGCCACGGTTTTTGTCAGAAATGAATCAACCGGCTTTCAGGCAGGGACGGTTACCGATGCAAACGGCGACTATATCATCAAGCAACTTCCATTAGGGTCTCCCTACTCCATCACGGTTTCCTATGTAGGTTATGGTGAGCAGAAAAAAACAGGTTATTCGTTAAACCAGGGCGACCAGCTCCGTTTGAACTTTGAAATAGAAACCAGCTCACTAGAACTCAACGCCGTTGACATTAAAGCCAACTCGCTCAGAAACACGGTAGTGTCGCTTGGCGCGTCTACCCCGGTCACCGCGCGGGATATTGCGCGGCTACCGGTGAACGGACGTAACTTTACCTCGCTGATCGACCTCTCGCCCCTCAGCAACGGGAGCAGCCTGGGTGGCCAGCTCGCTTCATCGACCAATTACACGATCGACGGAATGACCTCCCGGGGCACCATTGCCGGAGGGGGTACGTCTGGTGCCTATTCGATTTCTATGGAGGCGATCCGGGAATTTAAAGTGGTTACCAACGAATACGATGTGACCAATGGCCGCGCAGGCGGGGGAACTATCAGCACTGTAACCAAATCCGGGACTAACCAGCTTTCAGGAAGCGCATTTACTTACGGAAGAACAAACTGGCTTTCAAGCCCTTATGATTTGAGAGGAAACAAAAGAAAGCAAGAGTTTTCCACATATCAATACGGGTTCTCGCTGGGCGGGCCGATCGTCAAAGACAAAGCGCACTTCTTCGTGGCATGGGATCATCAGGCCGATTCCCGCCCGCTTTACATTGCCAACATACTCTCGCCAGCCGACGAGGCTGCCAACCGGGTTACCAATGCGACACTAGAGAAATTCTCCGAAATCGCGCGAACGAAATACGGAATGTCCAATAAGCAGCAATACGGTGCTTTTGACAAGAAAAAAGGTACAGACGCCATCTTCGCGCGTGTAGACTGGCAGCTTAATTCGAAAAACCTCCTGACAATTCGTAACAATATGGTGATCGAAGACGACGGCCTGTCAGAAGGCGATAACTCAGGGATCAATTTTTACGAATCTTATATCAATCGCAAGAAGTTCGACAATAGTTTAATGGCTTCCCTGCGTTCGATTTTAAGCCCGAAAATTACCAACGAATTGAAATTTCAGCATTTCTATGAGGATGTGGCAGTAATTCCAAGCGACGAGTTACCCTCTGCGAGCATTCCCCGTGCGATTGTTGAAAACGTAGAATCCGTGTCGGGAAGCGCAACATACCTCAACTCGATCCAAATCGGCGGGCAGCGTTTTGCGCCGGAATGGTTCAAGGGAACGGTACTGCAAATGGTCGACAATTTCTACTACAATACCGGAAAATTCAACTTCACTTTCGGCGTCGACCTGATGTACAACCGCATGCATTCGCGTTATGGAAGTGAAATGAACGGGCGTTTTTATTTCACCGGCATGGATAATTTCAACAACCTAAAACCCTATCGGTATGCCCGGGAAATCAATCTGCGCGATGATCCAAGTACCATCGTGAATTCGCTGAGCACCGGCTTATATGCCCAAATGGAAACCAAATTGGCCATCAGACTCGAAATGATGGCTGGCCTTCGCCTGGACCATACCAAGTATCTCAATAAAGCCAACTACACACCTATCGTCGATACTGAGCTGGGCATACGCACCGACAACAGCATTAACACGCTCCAATTGCAGCCCCGCGTCCAGTTCACCTGGGATGCCAACGAGCAGGGTAAGGACGTAGTACGTTTTGGCGCAGGGATTTTTGGTTCTGCACTCAACCCTTATTCGATGGTTAACAACATGTTATTTGACGGAACCCGTGTTGCTTCTGTGGAAATTCAGGGAAACCTGGTACCCACGCCCGATTTTATAGGCTACCGCAAAGACCCTTCAACTGCCCCTGGCGCGGAACTGTTCAACACACCCGGTATCGAGCGGCTGATCACCATCAACACCAACAGCCCGGATGCAAAAGTACCGGTAGTTTACAAAACGAACATCTCTTACAACCACTTCTTCAATGACCGTCTGCGTGTGGGTATCAGCGGCTATGCTTCCTGGGCAAGAAACAATTATATGTATGTAGACCGCAATATGGTAGATGATCCTTATTTCAGGATTGCAGCTGAAGCGAACCGCGGCGTGTATGTACCCGCCTCAACGATCAATGCGGCAAACGGCGCTACCAACTGGCTCAACAGCCGCAAAACCAATAAGGTAGGACGCGTACTGGAATTGATCAGTGACGGCAAAAAGAACCAGTATTCATTTGTCATTGACGGTACTTACCGCTATTTCAAGGACGGGCAGGTTACAGCATCTTATACCTGGAACGATGCAAAGGACAACACTTCGTACAACGGAAACGTGGCCAACACGGCGACGCTGGATCAAATGGTCATCGATGATCCGCGTGACCTGAGCAAAATGAGCTACGCCAATAATCAGTTCCGCCAAAAAGTCGTGCTTTACGGTACCGCACCTAGCTTCTGGGGCATTACGGTAGGTTTGCGCTACTCGGGAATCGGCGGAACGCGTTATTCTCTGGCGGTGAGCGGTAACATGAACGGCGACTTTGTGTCCTCCAACGACCTGCCGTTTGTGTATGATCCTGCCAACCCTGCAACTCCCGAGTATCTGCGTACCGGCATCCAGGCTATCCTGGATAACCCCGAGGCCGAGGATCATATCAAGACCTACATTCGGGAGAATATCGGTAAAACAGCGGAGCGAAATGGTGGTATCAATGATTTCTACGGGGTTTTTGATCTGCGTCTTGGCAAAAAATTCAAGATCTATAAAAACCAGGGCATCGAAGCTTCTGTTGACATATTCAACCTGGCTAACCTCTTGAATAAAGATTGGGGGGTTGGGTATAACCTCGGCAAGCAGAACCTTTATACGATCAAAAGTTTTGACAAAGCCAAAGAGCAGTTTGTTTACAATGTGAACAAAGGCGCAGGCGTCTCAACGCTGAACGGCAATCCTTATCAGATCCAGCTAGGATTGCGGTATTCGTTTTAATTGAGGCTCAGATCAAAACCGAATTACCAGATTCATAACAATCAAAAATATCGCAGCACTAAGCGGACTGTGCCACCGGATGGCCCCGTCCGCTCAATGCTACAAGCAAAAACCTTAATCATTAGAAATGAAAAAACTATTAACCGTTTCACTTTTCGCCTTTTTACCATTGCTGCCCGTCAGCCGCTTGCAAGCCCAGGATTCTCATGTGATCCTGATCAGCATCGACGGCCTCCGGCCGGAGTTTTATAAAGATCCGACCTGGCCCATGGTAAACCTCCGGCAGGCCATGGAAACAGGCTCCTATGCCGATGGCGTTACGGGTGTATTCCCAACGGTGACTTACCCTTCGCATACCACCATGATCACCGGTGTGAAGCCCATCAAGCACGGCGTTTATTACAATACCCCTCCTGAACCATTAGAAATCACCGGCAAATGGATCTGGGACTATAAAACCATTAAAGTGCCGACCATTTTCAGTGCGGCGAAAGACAAAGGCTTAAAAACGGCTTCTGTCTTCTGGCCGGTGTCTTTTGGCGGCCCGGCCGATTACAATATCCCCGAATACTGGTATTTGCCTAAAACCAAAGGCGGTAAACGGGATATGCTGAATGCATTGACCGAAAACTCTTTTCCCAAAGGTTTCTTTGAAGAAGTTCAGCTAAACTCAATCGGCAAGCTGGAAGAAATTGATTTTGACGGCGATTACCTCGGCATCGACGACAACTTGTCCCGGGCCAGCGGATACATTATCCGCAAATACAAACCTTCTTTCCTGGCTGTACACTTGGTGGCTGTGGACCATTTCGAGCACGAACAGGGCCGCGACGGTGATAAAGTAAGAGCAGCGCTTTCCAGCGTCGACAGGGGTATTAAGGCAATTATCGAAGCGGTTGAAAAAGCCGGTATCAAGGATAAAACTACCTTCATTGTGACGGGCGACCATGGGTTTGTAAACATCCATGCATCCCTGGCCCCTAATATTCTGCTGGCACAGGCGGGGCTTTATGATCCCAACAACAAAGAAAACTGGAAGGCCTACTTTCATGCTTCCGCCGGGTCGTCTTTCCTGCATTTGAAAGATCCGAAAGATGGAAAGACTTTGGAAAAAGTAAAACAGTTACTGGAGAAACTTCCGGCATCGCAGAAAAGCATGTTTGAGGTTAAAGACCGCGCTGCATTGGACGCCGTTGGTGCTGATCCAAACGCTGCATTGGCATTGGCGCCGAAACAAGGCTTTACGTTCGGCAGTGCTGCCACCGGGGATTTTATCCGCCCGGCAAGTGGGGGTACCCACGGTTTTTTTCCTGATAGCAAGGAGATACAAACAGGCTTTGTTGTCTTTGGGAACGGGATTAAAAAAGGCGTGGTAATTCCGGAAATGGGTTTGCAGGACATCGCCCCACTGATCGCAAAATTATTGAAGATCGATTTCCCAACTGCCGACGGAACGTTATACCCCGGTCTATTGGCGAAATAATAGGTGTAAATTCCGGCGAGCCAAAGGCGAGCTGGCGCAAAAGTCCCCTTCGTGCCACCTGATTCGCAGGCCTCCGGCCGGTCAAGACATGCAGTACGTGATTACTAAAAGGCCTCCGGCCGATAGGCATTGTGCCTGTCGGCCGGAGGCCTTCAAATAGTCCGTTCGAACCGGGAGGTTCGGACCAGCTACTGCTACACCCCAAGACTCCATCCCTCGCGGTAATTGCGACGAACGAATTGGTTAACTTCATCGTAATTGGTAACCTTCATATTCTGAGCATCCCAAAGCATTTTCATGTTGCTGCCCGGATAGGTAAACCCTTTTCCATCTTCCCTGGCTTTTGGCATGTCAGCGCCGCGGATCGCAAGGTTAGCGCCCAGGATCGCTTCGGTCAGCGGGCCAGCCAGTTCAAATGGTGAACTCAATTCCATTTTTCCGTAACCTGCAATACATCCTTCCACCCACTGTGCATAGTGGCCGTCCGCACTTCCTGGTACGCGGGCAAATTTCTGTTTTACCTTCACTTCCTGCATACGCGAAAGCGGCAGCAGACGGGGATTGGCAGCATATTCGCTGGCCATCATCTTGCCTTTTGAGCCCACAAACAAAATGCCGCTGTTGCCGTCGCCGAACAATTCGTTCGGACCAAGCTCCTCAGGGCGCTCAGGTTTGATACCGCCATCCATCCAGTGCATGATCACCGGACCTTTTGTTTTGGGTGTTTTAGGGAAAGTCAAGGTGGCATGGCTTGACGGAGGGCAGCTGTCGGGGAAAATTCCTCTTTTACCAAAAGCGGTAAACACACTGCCCACACTTGCCTGCATGTCGATGGCATATTTAAGGCCCAATACACGGAACGGTGCCTCCATCAGGTGACAACCCAGGTCACCCAAAGCACCTGTTCCGTAATCCCACCAGCCTCTCCAGCTTCCGGGGATCAGGTTGTCTACGTAATCTTTTTTAGGGGCTGTTCCTAGCCATAAATCCCAGTCCAGTTCTTTGGGTACCGCCGGCTTATCTGTAGGCCAGGGAATACCTTGTGGCCAGATTGGTCTGTTGGTCCAGATAAATACTTCGTTCACGTCGCCGATGATATCTGCGTCGTACCATTCATGCAATTGCCTCACACCGTCGCCCGATGACCCCTGGTTGCCCATTTGGGTCACTACCTTATATTTGGCGGCAGCTTCGGTGAGTTTACGGGCTTCATAGATATCGTGCGTCATTGGTTTTTGCACGTAAACGTGTTTCCCAAGCTGCATTGCGGCCATCGCCACTACGGCGTGGGTATGATCGGGCGTTGAAACCGACACCGCATCAAAATTTTTGGATTCCTTCCCAAACATTTCCCGCCAATCTTTGTAGTACTTGGCTTTGGGGAAACTTTCGCGGCTTGTAACTGCTCTTCTGTCGTCTACATCGCACAAATAACCAATATCTGCCTTGCCACTTTTAAAGAAGTTGGCAAGATCCGAGGTTCCTTTTCCACCTACACCTACGCCCGCAACTGTAAGCTTGTCACTGGGTGCCAAAAAGCCTTTTCCTCCCAGCACATGGCGGGGAACGATCATGAATCCTGCTGCCGTAGCGGCCGATGCCTTGATGAAGTCCCTTCTGGAAGAAGCGGATGTCTCAGCATTTGTAATCTTTTCTTGCATAGAACGGTTTGGGTTTAATTGAGAATCAGGCCTGAGCTAAGTGAAAGTAATTTTTACTTTGTTAAGCAGCCTGTCGTCCTTATTTACTCGAAAAATCAAAATAGGGACTATTATTGTCCTATAAATAATCCCATAAAAGTCTGCCGCCCGCCCGCGAACTTTTATGGGATCATACAGTTTGCATCACCCCAAGGCTTATGCCTTGGGGTCCCGACTCAGGAAATAATGGGGCAAAAACTGGATCAAGAATCACATCGGGATCATCAATATTCCAGTCACCAGTTATAGATATTTATGTGAAAGGTCCTTTTCTCTGTCTTGTGGTCAAAATCTCTGGGTGCCTTAAAAGAGCCTCTTAACGATTCAGCAAGAGGTGTAATTTCAATATCATCCTCTTGATTGTCATTCGTAATAATTTTCAAATCATTCTCTATCCAATCAGATAAGCTCCGCTCTTGATCCTTTACATACTTCTTCGTCTTCTCTATAACAGTTTGTTCGATCGTCAGCTTCACATTCCAATACGTGCTTGACTTATTAACGATCCGTGCAAAAAAACAAAAAACTGATAAATCGCTGGCTATCCCGCCGCCCAAAGCGGCTTCGCCGCCAAAACCTCTTCATATATACGGCAATCCTCCGAATGTGCGCCCGGCAGGTAGCCGATACTCATCAGGAATTCATTCACGATTTCACCGCCCGTAAAGCGGAAGGTTTTTTTGAACAACTTCACCCACTCTTCTTTTGTTCTCGGATGGTTCAGTTCCAGCCATCTTTCAAAAGTGCCATGTTCTTTTTGTAAGGTCAGGATCGTCTTCGCATTTTCTATCGCGGCATTGATTTTCAAACGGTTGCGGATAATAGCAGGATCCGACATCAGGCGCTCACGGTCTTCATCGGTGTAGGCTGCCACTATCTTGATATTAAAATTGTCGTAAGCTTTCCGGAAGCCTTCTTCCTTTTTCAAAATGGTTTCCCAGCTCAGCCCGGCCTGATTGATTTCCAATACGAGCCGACAGAACAATTCGTCGTCATCATGAATCGGAAACCCATATAAATGATCGTGGTAGGCTTTGTGAAGCGCCTTTCTGTCTGCGGTCATGAAATCAATTGCATTGCAATACGACATGGAATACCTGGTTTAGGTGAAAAGTTTGATAAACGCTCAATGGAACGACTGCCTGAATTCCACAGGCGAAACATTCGTTTTGCGTTTGAAAATTTTGTTAAAAGACTGCGGATGTTCGAAACCGAGCTGGTAAGCCACCTCCGCAACGGTCAGGCTGCTCGTGCTCAAAATCTCTTTCGCCTTTTCAATCAATTTGTTATGGATATGTTGCTGCGTATTCTGGCCTGTCAGTGATCGGAGCATGTCACTCAGGTAATGGGGGGATACATTCAGCCGTTCCGAAATATACTGGACAGTCGGAACACCGGAAACCAACGGCATCTGCTTCTCGAAATATTCGCACAGCAGCTCTTCCAATTGCATCAGCAAATCGCTGTTGGCGGATTTACGAGTGATAAACTGGCGGTTGTAAAAGCGGTTACCGTAATTGAGCAACAACTCAATGTGCGACACGATCACGTCCTGGCTAAAATTGTCAATGGTCGATGAGAGCTCCTGCCGGATGTTTTCAAAAATAGAAATGATCGTAACCCTTTCCTTTTCCGAAAGATGCAATGCTTCATTAACCGCATACGAGAAAAATCCGTAGTTCTTGATGTTCCTCCCCAACGGATAGTTCCTGATAAAATCAGGGTGGATGTGTAGTCCGACGCCATCGTAGTCGGGGTTGGGCTCGGTCTCCGAAAGCAACTGGCCAGGCGAAATAAACGACAACCCGCCTTCATCGAAATCATAATAATGTTGTCCGTACCTCAGCCTCCCTGTGAAACTCTTTTTGAGGGATACTTTATAAAAATTCATCACACAGCCTTTGGCAATGTGTTCAACGTTGACTCTGACATCCTTATAATTGACCAGGCTTACCAGCGGATGTTCCGGCTTGGGCAGTTCCAGCATCCGGTGTAACTCGGAAATGGAATTGAAAATGTAAGGCACGTTCGTTTCTTTTTTCATCGGATCGGGCAGGCAAGAAAAGCAGGACCTGGATTTTCATGCCTGGGTTTCTAATTTACAAGGTTGCCATATCAATCACAAAGCGATAAAGCACGTCGCCTCTGAGCATTCTGTCAAACGCCGTGTGAATGTCTTTGATATCAATCAGTTCCACATCCGATATGATGTGATGCTCTGCGCAAAAATCCAGCATTTCCTGTGTTTCCGGCAAGCCGCCCGCGCCTGATCCCGCCACCACCTTATTACCGGCCGCAAGCGTAAAAGAAGGCACGCTCAGCGGCTCTACAGGCATTCCTACGTTGATGTATACCCCATTGGTTTTCAAGACGGCGAGATAGGGATTTATATCATGGTCAGCCGCGACCGTGTCGATCACAAAATCAAAAGAACGCCTGGCGTCCTCCATCTGAGCTTCGTCCCTGGTGACCAGAAAATGGTGCGCACCCAGCGTTTTTGCTGCCGCGGCTTTATTGGGCGATGTGCTCAAAACAGTCACTTCCGCACCAAAAGCCACCCCGAATTTCACCGCCATATGCCCCAGCCCGCCCAAGCCGACAACGGCCAACTGATGCCCCTGCCCTACTTTCCATCTGCGCAAAGGCGAGTAAGTGGTGATCCCGGCGCAAAGTAATGGCGCAACACCCGCGAAATCCAGGTTTTCGGGTACATGCAAGGCGAAATGCTCGGAAACAACCATGTTGTTGGCATATCCGCCATAGGCCGGCTGGCCTGTCTTGTCCAGGTTGTTGTAAGTCAACACCGGACTTACGCTGCAGAATTGCTCCTGACCATTTTTACATTCCTCGCAAGCGAGGCACGAATCGACCATCACGCCCACCGCGGCGCGATCGCCTATCTTAAATTTCGTTACATGGTCCCCTGTTTGTTTCACGATTCCGACAATTTCATGCCCCGGCACCATTGGAAATAATCCCGGAAACCATTCATTACGGGTCAGATGGACGTCGGTATGACAAACGCCGCAATAGGCGATCTCTATCAGCACATCGTGCGGGCCCACTTCCCGTCTTTCAAATTCCCATGGTGCTAATTTACTTTCGGCACTTTGTGCCGCATATCCTTTTGACCGAACCATCATTCTTTCTGTTTTAAATTGAACAGCACAAAGATCCGCCTGCGTTCAAAGCGCCTTGTAGCCAAACCGGATTATGCTGTAGCCAAAATGCAGGTTACAGAAAGCAGCTGTTACCATTCCCTGAAAATGTACGACTAAGACATCGGACACAAACCGCCGACAGGTTTCCCCCGGAATATTAACCTTAACCAAGAACCAGAAAATGGAAGAACCCTTTCAATTTACGTCACTTGCTCCGGACGCCGATTACGCTGCACCGGACGGTTCAGAAATCAGAAATCTGATCACCTTTAAGGAAGGCGGCATCTGCCACTGCACGCTTCCGGTTGGCGCAACTTCGAAAGCGGCAAGGCACAAAACGGTGCAGGAAATATGGTACTGTGTTTCAGGGAAAGGCCTGATTTGGCAAGAAAAGGAAAACGGACCCAAAAATGCGCCTGTAGAATTTACAACAGGCGACAGCTTCAACATTCCGCTCGGCAACCGCTTTCAATTCAAAAATGTGGGGGACAGGCCGTTGTGTGTTATCATTGCCACCATGCCCCAATGGCCGGTGGATGTGGAGGAGGCAGTCCTGGTAGATGGGTTTTGGTCTTGACCGCTGAATCACTTTTTTCATTATTTAAAACCTGACCAACAGTAAAATACCCGTTTTTCTGTATATTTCTCGGCATACAGAAATGTACATAATGGCCCTCCTGAGCAGAACATTTACAGATTCAGAACTAATAGAAGGAATTCGCAGTGTCGATCCGCGGCGCCGCGTTTTCGAGAACAGATTGTATGAAAAATTCGCCTATCTGATCAGGGAAGGCACCTGGAAGCATCAGCTCTCGGAAGACGAATGTTCTATGGCGTATTCGGACACCATTCTCACCGTTTTGGAACAGATCCGGAGCGGCCGGTTTAAGGGCAATTCTTCCATTAAAACCTATCTTAATCAGATATTCGCCAATAAATGCATTGATTTATTAAGGAAAAATTCAACAAATAAACAACAAACCGTTCGCGGCCAGGCGCTGGATGATTACCTGCATATCCTACCTGACGACTCCAAGGGGATTATTGAAAAGCTGATCGCGCAGTATGATATGGACCTTTTGAAAAAACGAATTCAGGAATTGGGGGAAAAGTGTAAACAACTGGTGCACGCTTGGGGAGACGGATTTTTGGACCAGGAAATCGCCATTGAAATGGGGTACCAATCCGCTGCCGTGGTCAAAACAAGTCGGTTGAGGTGCCTGGACAAGCTGAGGGAATTATATGTGAAGGGAAGTAAGGACTAAGGTGTAAGGAATAACAGTGAAGTGGTTAAGGGAACCTCACAAAACAGCAGGTGAAGGAATGTTGCATTCAAAAAAGCCAACAGCTAAAAGCCAAAAACCAGCGGCCAGATATGATTGAACGGATAGAGGAATATTTTGAGCAAAAGCTTTCCCCAAACGAAAAAATGCAGTTTGAGGCCGATTTGAAATCGGATTCTGAGCTGGCGGAGGCGGTTGCCTTTTATCTTGTATCCAAACAAACCGTAACTATTCAGGCCCATGAACAAAAACTGGCTGCAAAGCACGCAGAGTGGCAGTCACTTAGAAAACCAGTCTCCGGAAATTCGAATTTAAATGTCTGGTACGCCGTCGCTGCGGCGATAACAGCCGTGGCAATCGGACTCGGATGGTATCTGCTGAACCCCGGCGCCAGAGATTTTCGACAAGTTGCCTCCGGCTATGCCATGGAAAATTTCACGACGCTGAGCGTGCAAATGGGCGACAATGGCGATAGCATGCAGATCGCAATAGATCAGTACAATAAAGGCCAGTATGCCACGGCATTGAAAATCTGTAAAAACATTCTCCTCAAAGACCCTGGAAATGTTTCCGCAAAAAAGGTCGCCGGTATTGTTTCCCTGAAGCTGTTGGATTACGACCAAGCAATCGAATATTTCCACAAGCTGGGTGCCCAGAAAGGACTTTATGCAAACCCCGGGAAATTTTATGAGGCCATTGCCTTGATTCAGCGCAATGGCCCGGAAGATGCAAAACAGGCCAGGACTCTTTTAAAAGAAGTCATTGACCAAAACCTCGAAGGAAAGAAAGAGGCCGTGAAGTGGATGGATTGAAGCTAAATGCATTGAATTTTTGTCAACAGTTATTCATAATCCTAACCGTGCTCATCTTATGCTATTCAAGAAAGAAACAAAATGGTTTCCAACCTCTATTGAAAGAAAAACATTTTACGACAGAAATTCTCTGTGGCTTTTTTATACCCAAAGCAGGACTGCGGCAGAGATCAAAAAGGAGATCGAACACATGAAACTATCGATTGACCTGAAGAATTTGAAAATTGTGATCAAAGACAAAGGAAAGGCTGTATTTCTGTCCGGGCCTAACATCATCTCAGTTCTGGACAAGTTATCTAAGCCCAAAGGACAGGGAGGCCCTACGCCCGGCCCGCCGCCGCCGCCGGTAATACCCGAATCTTTCGGTTTGTATGAGCGGGAGTTAAAAATCTTTACCGATCAGGGTTTGGACATCATTGATCAAAAATTCAATATAGCTCCTGAAGATCTTGTAAAATCCTGACAAAATACACGATGAATGATTAGTTGGGGGGCAAAAAAGCTTCTGATTGCCATTATTTTACTCGCACCCCGTCACGCGGCCGCGAACAGCGACCGCGTGCTCATCTGGAAAGAATTTTACGAAATTGTTGTGCTGGACTATCCTTCGCAGGTTACCCGCTTTGCCCGGTTACAACAGGAATGTACCCAATCAGGGATTACAAAGGACAGTACCTATTCCAACCTGCTCAGCCTGTATGCTGGCGCGTTGTTTTACTCCGGCAATTCCAATAAGGCTATCCTGCTTCAGCGTCAGGCCATCCAGGTCGCAGAGCAAAATCCGACTTTGAACCCTCGCTACTACCTTACCAAATACTATTTTTATTATGGTTATTATATCTCAAAATCAGAAAGTTATAATGCCAGAATAGCAGCTTACAAAAAGGCGATCGCCGCTGGGAAGGGCCAGTACGATAAATGGGGAATCATGTCGCAGACCTATCTGGCACTGGGAGGGATTTATAAGGAAATGGGCGATTTTGAAAGGGCCAGGGAATTCTCGGCAGAGGGGTACACCTATGCGAAAGCCAGATCCGATACGGCAGCCTTGCTGAACTGCCTCTACGAAAAACTGTTGAGCAGCTTTCATCTGGGCGAAAACATATCCGATTTTAAGGAGGTCGATTTCCTGGTCAATACTGCCAGGAGAAAGTCACGCCCGGTGGACGTGGCGGTTTATTACAAACTGAAAGGCGATTTACTGGCCAGCCGGGGCCGATATGCAGAGGCATCCGGCCAATATCTCACAGGCATCGGCTTCATGGAAGATTCCACGGCACAGGAGATCCGGGGGATCCTGTATTCCGATCTGCATTATATTTCCGTGGAGAGAAAGGACAAGGCTTTGTCGGACAAATATTTCAAGCTGGCACTTGAAAACCTCCCTGCCGGAAACTACCGTTCCCGCCTTTACGATAACCAATCCTGGGTTTTTAGCCGGGAAAAAAGATTTGATCAGGCACTGGCCAATATCCAGCTAGCATTGAGTTCACTGGAACATTTGGGATTTAGCGCTGCCCGTGTCACTGAAAACCCCAAGGCTGCCGCCATTAAGAATATCCTGTTTAAGGATTACATTCTCAACCCAATTACCGATAAAGCCGACATCTGGCTTGCCTACGCGAAACATACCGGCAATGACCAGGTAAAACTGCAATATGCCCTTAAAACGTACATGCTGGCCGATACAATGATCGACTATATGCGCTGGGAACACACCGGTGTCGCTTCAAAACTCTATTGGCGCGAAACCGCTCGCAGCATGTATGAGCAGGCGATCGAAACCTGCTATCTGCTGAACGATCCGGGCAAAGCTTTTTACTTCTTCGAAAAGAGCAGGGCCGTCATGCTCAATGATCAGCTCAATGAGCTCGGTGCCAGGCAGCTGTTATCAACAACGGACCAGCAAAACGAAACGGCACTAAAACAAAAAGTCTCAGACCTTCAGAACCGGCTCGCTGAAAATGCAGGTGACACCAGGAAAACAGGACTGTTAATGACCAGGCTTTTCGCAGCACGCCGCGAGCAGGAGGATTTCATCAGCCAAATCGAAAAAACCAATCCGCAATATTACGCTTACAAATACGACAATGCGGTTCCAACGCTTGCACAACTCCGGAGCGCGATACTGGAAGCAAAACAGACGATGGTCTCTTTTTTTGTGGGCGATAGCGCTGTATATGGCCTGGCCGTTTCTGACGGAAATACGGTGCTGAAAAAGATCGATCTGCCGCGATATCGGGAGTACGTTTCAAAATTTCAGAAGCTTATTGCGGATGGGGAAGCTCAAAACCGTCGGTTCCGCGAGTATCTGCAGGTTTCGAACCGGTTATTTGAGTTGCTTTTGAGACCATTCGCCATTTTACCAAATACCCGCGTCGTCATTTCCCCGGACGGGGCTTTCCTGCCTTTCGAGGCATTGAGCTCATCAGCCACGGCTCCGGAATATCTGGTTTCGAAATATGCATTCAGCTATACCTACTCAGCGGGCTTCCTGGCCAAAAATCTTCAGAACAAGCGCTACCATATGCTTTCGAAACCATTTTTGGGACTGGCGCCTGTTCAGTTCGCACCCAGGCTGGAGCAGCCCGGCCTGCCCGGTTCCGACCAGGTCCTGAAAACCATCGGGCAGTATTTTTTTGGCTCCAAAACATTAACCGGCGCCGACGCTTCCAGAAACGCCTTTGTCAGCCAATTCGCCGACTACCGCATTGTACAGCTGCTGACACACGCCACAGCCGACAGCAGCGACAAGATACCGACACTCTATTTTGCAGATTCGACGCTCAGGCTCAATGAGCTGCCCTCCGCCGAGAAATCGGGTACCGAACTGCTTATCCTATCGGCTTGCCGCACCGGAATTGGCAAACATCAGCGCGGGGAAGGCGTTCTCAGCCTGGCCAGGGGATTTGCCGGAATTGGTATCCCTTCTATTTTGACGACACTCTGGAGCGTGGAGAATGAATCGGTCTATGGGTTGACCGAACTGTTTTACCTGGAACTCGAAAAGGGCCTGCCGTTAGATGTCGCATTGCAAAACGCGCAGACCAACTGGCTCAAAACCGCCAGCCCATCTGATCAGCTTCCGTATGCCTGGGCGGGAATGGTGCTCGTCGGCAAAACCGCACCTGTCAATCTGGGGCCGTCCAGGCCCGTTGTATTCGTTCTGGCAGGCGGGTTGATTGTTTTCTGCGTTTTTCTATTCTATTATTTCCGCAGAAAACCGGCGTCGTAAGGGAAAATCGGCAGCCTCAATTGCTGTTCATGCGGCCTAATAAGTGGTCCCGCTCGCCGAATAACCGTTCGCAATTACTTTTTTCGCGCGGGCACGATAGATCTCCGGATCGGTAGGTGCTGTGGTTGCAAGTCCGTCGACATACCGGTTGAACATGCAGAACGCCGCAGCGATCAGCACGGTATCGTGGATCTGTCGATCATCGGCCCCACTTGCCCTGGCAGCCTCTATTTGCTCCGGGGTCACCTGTTTTCCGCCTCGCTGCACACTACCCGCAATGGAAAGCAACGCTTTCATTTTATCGGACAATGGGGTTTCCTGATAGTTTTCCTTGACACTTTTTACCAACGACCAGTCGTCGTCGCCCAGGTAGTCGCTTGCAATTGCGCCATGAATGGTCTGGCAGAAAAAACAGTCATTTTGAGAAGATACATAAGTACCGATGAGCTCCCGTTCGCCCCGGCTCAAACCTTCATCTGATTGCGTCAGCGCATTTGCCAGTAAATTCATGGGCGCAGCAGTATGCGGACTGAATAACATGGGCCCAAGTATACCGAGCATTCCATTTTGCAGATCAATGTGGGGCATATTAGCTCGTTTTAAATGGTCGATATTTTTCCGTTGTTATCCAAAGGTCGGTATATGTCAGATTTACTTTTGTTTCAGACCGTCCCTCTCCCAGGAAAAAATGGCTTTGATTACCACCTTATCCCCGATGCCAATATCGGAAACCCACACATCCTCTCCCAAGGCGGGTCTACCGGTAAGCCCTGCAACGGGTATGAGCTTGTCAGCCGAAGCCGATTTCAGGATACCCAGCGGCCTGTATTGGTTATCCAGAATGGTAGTGCCGCGGTAAGTGGGCGCAAATGGCAAATTGGTATCTGTTACAATGGAATCGCCAACTGTTTCCCTGACATGCACTTTGCCGACAAGCAAATCGTCTTGAGCAACAAATAGGACCGTGTTATCTTTCACCAAAACCGAGTCGACAGGATGCACAGTCGTTCTCAGCTGATTTGTAAAATGGGCCATATCCCCGGGCCTGAACGTCAGGTGACTGAACTTTTTGTCGAACCGAACCTGAATGCTACGCCTGTAAGCATCCACCCCGGTTACTGTCCCCTCAAAACGCTCCGCAGTAAATTTCTTTCCGTTTACAACGAGGTAAGTACCATCGCTGAAGTACGCCCGGGCGAGGTTCCCTTGGAGATCAAATGTGACCACAGCCGCGTGGGCATCGGTTTCGATTTTTCTTGCTAAAACAATCTTCTTCGTATTGGATGTGTCACTGATGATCACATCTGTCATTCCCGGGCGTTTTACTTCCAGGGCAATGCCGGTTCCATTTTGAATGGGCAGGAATTTTTCACCTAATATAAAATTCTGTTTCAGATAGGGCTCCATAATGCCTACAAACTGGCTGGTAAGCATTTTTCCCGGCACCGCTTTCCTTCTTGCCACCATATATTTAAGCACATGAAGCTTCGCCCGAGGTTTATCGTAGGCGTCAGCCATAAATACTTCCTGATTTGCCTGCGACATGACGTGGATCCGCAATTTCGCATCAGGGTCCAGTTCATGCTGGTATTCAAGTACAGACTTGCCGTCACCGAGCTTCTGTACGTTGAACAGATATTGATAGCCGGAGCCCATATAATCGCGATAGCTGCCTGCGTAATCCCTTACTCCCATAGACTTGTCGTCATAGATATCGCCCAAAGCTACGTCCGGCCCTGCGAGGGTGCCTGTCTGCACTTTGCCCCAATTTCCATTGATGCCAATAGTTTTACCCGGCGGGCCATGCAAGATGTAATCATGCTGGCTTCCACCTGCAACCCTGAAGAAATCCACTACGTAACTTTGCCCCGCTCCCGCATCGACCATGATCATATTCCTGCGGTAGGTAGATGTATTGGAATAAGTGCCCGAAGATGCGTCCATGTTCCTTGCGAAAGATCCGGCCGAAAAATCATGCAGGGTCCCGGGAACATTGGTTTGCTGTCTGCGGGCATCCACCACCACGGTATTGTGCGAGACGGTATTCTGGGACCAGGTATAAACTTCCTTTACATATTCGTTCATCGCGTCCGGATAACCCAGGTTCGGCATCATTTTCTGGCCATTTGCGAAAAGCTCAAAATTCAAAAAATCCCAGTGGTAATGTGTCCCCTTGAATCCGTAGTTGAAAGCGACTGCGGTAGCATCGGAGGGATTGTTTAAAATACCCATACCATACCCCGCAAGCAGTTTTGAACGCTGTACCGGAACCGAACGGTGATCGGGAAGCGGTTTTTGTTCCGGCAGCGGCGCCCTGAACAGGGATTCGAAATCCGAGAAAGTAGCAGGCCCGGTTTTACCTACAGAAGCCATCCAGGTGAGGTAGGCCGGATTCTGGTACATTTTATAAGCGATTTGATAAATCCCCGGGTCACGCCCCACCAGGTTTCCGAGTACATTACCGCTGTCACCAATATCCGGTGTAAACTTGCCTATCGCCACCACATCCAGCGGACTGTTCAACAAGGCCTTCAATCTTGGTTCTGTAAACAAATTCACCCCACCTTTGTTCAGTATTTCCGCGAACTTCGCCAGCTTGTCCACGGTAAGTAGATTATATTGAGGCGACTCCAACGGCTGTCCGTCGCGAAAGATCATATTATAGAGCGCATACCTGATCCCGCTCTGTACCCTGCTTTCCCCAGGCTCCTCCACGATCATTCTCAGGTATTTTTCGGTATCCATATATTGCCTCGCCAGCAAAATATAAATCAGAGCGATCTGGTGCATGCCGTAGTTTCCCTGGATTTTGCGCTGCATGTAGGCGTCTAATGCGTCTTCCAGCAAATTGGCTTCGATAAACGATCTGATTTGTTTACCTTCTTTGCCGTAAAACTTTTGCAACTCCTGGTCGGCATCGATCGTCTCCCAAACGGCATCATAAGACTCAGCCGCATTCTGAATTAAGCTGGTTTCCCAGATCAGGTTCAAAACCTTGCCGCCGTAAACACGCCCCTTCGCCTTTTCCATTAATCCATACCTCGACTGGTTGGCATGGTCCATAGAAGGATACACCTCGGCCATCCGGTACAGCATCACTGCCGCTTTATGCGCAAACCGTTTGTCGCCGGTCAATAAGTATGCTCTTCCCAAATCAGCCAGCCCAGGCTCGATGTGGCCCTTCCAGGTCCATTGATTGGCATAAGCTACAAACCAGTAACGTTCCCCGTCGGGTGCCACCCAGCCCCAGCCATCGTCGGCATAGGTTCTGTCCAGCCCGGTTTTATCTTTGAAATCATTCAGATAGTACGCCAGATAATCATTGCTCGGAAAAACCTGCCCGTCAATCGGGGACTTTACCTGCAAAGGGTGATGCGGATCTACGATCCATGGATAGGTACCGCCCACTTTAAAGACAGCATCACCGTGCACCGGACTTCCTTTGGGATTGAGGTCAAAAGCGCGGGGTACACGGGCGTCTGTCAGTAAATTCCGAAGCTCGGTATCTGTAAATTCCAACCATTTGCTGGCAGCTGCCACGATACTGTCCCGAACCTTCCCAGCCTCGGGATAGGTCCGCAGATTCTGCCTTGCAACGGCAAGGTCTGCATCCGAGTAGATCATCCGCTGTGTTTTCAGAGGATATTTTGGAAGCCGCTCCGGAACCTGGACGAACGGGGGAACCACGATATCCGTGCTTTTCTGAGCAAAAAGAGGCACGGTTGCAATCCAAAAGAAACTGATGATTTTAAAGTAATGCGGGAACGCTCGTAATGACATACAAAGTCTGATTTTTTGGTAAACAAAATTATCTTATTTTTGTTTACCAAAAAATCAAAAACAAAAAGTCTTTCCGCCTTGCTTCATATGCTGGACCCCCATTTTTCTCGCCGGGATTTTATCAAAACAAATGCGTTATTCGGAGTCACAGCCCAACTGATGCGCGAATCGGTCCGGCAGGACAGTCGGCCGGAGGATTTTTTGAGTCCAATAACTGTGAATGAAGGTGACACCCTTTATTTCGACGGTTTCACGAGAATTGGCCCCAGAAAATTCAAACATCCTGCGGAGAAATGGAAATTGGCCGACCTGCTGGAAGATATGGACCAATGCTCCATATCAGCTGCCCTGGTGGCTTACACACAGTCCGTCAATTATGACCTGATGTATTCCAATCTGGAACTGAGCCGGATGGTGAGCGATCATCCGCAATTATTCCCGATCTGGAACGCCATGCCCCATCAAACCGGCGAATTTCCGGCTCCCGAAGATTTGGGCAGGGAAATGAAGGCGCACAACGTCCGTGCATTGAGTATTCATCCAAAAACCAATTCCTGGGACTGGAAAGCGCGGCATTGCAAGGTTTTGTTCGACTGGCTAGGTGCCAACAAAATCCTGACCATCACCACAGGCGCAGAGCTCGGTTCATGGACAGATGTGGAAGAATTTTTGGTCCGCTATCCTCAGATACCCTTGCTGCTGACCAGCGCAACCTGGAACGAGCAACGTTATGTGTTGCCCCTGGTTAAAGGCTATAAAAACCTGCACATCAGTTTCGATAACTTTCAGATCAACGAAGGCATTGAATACCTGTACAGGACGGGTTGCGCGCATCAGATGATTTTCGCGTCCAATAGCCCTGCCATGGCAATGGGCGCACATCGGGCATACATCGATTATGCTGACATTCCGCAAGAAGCCCGCGCCAAAGCAGCGGGTGGAAACCTGATGCGCCTGCTAAAGATCGCGAAGCCTCCAGTCCTGCGTCAGAACAAAAACGAAGACACCCTGATGACTGCCGTGCGCCAAGGAAAGCCCCTGCCTGTTCCCGTGATTGATATGCACATGCATATGCTCCATGAGGGAATGAACGGCGGCGGATGGACTTACCGGATGGAACACGGCGGGCCGAAAGGAATTTTTGAAATGGCCAAAAGGCTGGGCTACATCGGCGGCGGGATCATGAGCTGGAATGGCGTCGTGAGTCAGAATGCCGCTGCGGGAAATCCGGTTACCAGTCTGGCATTGGATGCCGCCCCCAAAGGCTACTGGGGGTTGGCTACCTTCGATCCGAGCCACTACAGTCAGGAGGAACTAAGGGTCATGATCGGCCAGGTATATGCCGATAAGCGTTTCATCGGGATGAAGCCTTACCAGTTTTATGGCTATGAATTTCACGATCCGGTTTACGATATATGGTGGGAGTATGGCAACAAAAACAAGTTCTACGGATTGATCCACAATTCCCGGGCGGACCTGCTCGAAGTGGAAACACTGGCAAAAAAATATCCGGATGTTCGCTGGGTGATCGCCCATGCCGGCGGCAGCTTTAAAATGGCGGATATGGCCATTGCCGCTATGAAAAAATTCCCGAATGTGTACGCAGAAGTAACGCTCACCCCCGTCCCGCAGGGCATGATTGAATACTTGGTACAAGGGGCGGGAGAAAACCGTATCATGTACGGCTCCGACTTGCCGATGCGCGATCCCAGACAGCAACTGGGCTGGGTCGTTTTCTCAAAATTACCCCTTGAGACCAAAAAGAAAATCCTGGCTGAGAATGCCATGCAGGTCATCAAGCCCTGTTGGGAACGACTGCCTGAACACAGCCGGCCAACTATGTTTTGACAGAGCCATCGCTGACCTCACGGCTTGAACCTGTGTACGACTTTATTGCCATTTTGAACGTTGGTGCCGGTCAATTCGATGAACGTTACATTGGGTTTCAGCTTCGTGCCGCCATCGATATTGATAAAAACTTTTTTGAGGATCACGTCCCTGCCCTCCACAGCTATGTGCGCGTAGTACCTGGAGTCTTTGGGCGAAGGCTTCAGAACAATAAGCATGTCGCGGTAAGCAAGCAGACGGATCTTAACCACATCACCATCAAAGTCTTCTGGCTTAATGCCATAGCCCAGCCTCTGAACCTTTGAAAGCGGCTTTGTGCTTCTGTCCTCGTCATTGATGAGCCAATAAATATCAACGGGCTGCTCACTGTCCAGCCGCCTGTGCCCGCCGCCCTTCGCCTCGTCATAATGCGCAGCATAAATAACGGAATTCAAATCCAGCGAGCGCTGGAGATAAAAGAGCATATCCGGCACATCGGTCGGCACCGGATAGGCATTCATATCTATTTTGATCTGTTTATCGGAGTCGGCCGCATCCTGCGCCGCCAACGTCATCGGGCAGATCACCAGCGCTGCGATTACTCCAAATAACGTTTTTAGTTGCTGTGGTGCCATGTTTTCTGTCCATGTTCTTGCGTAGCAACTTTTTAAAAGCGATGGAGGTTCCCGTCAGGGGGTTACTTCTGGGATAGTTCCCAAAACCCGCAGGCTAACCCAGCGGGCAAACTGCATATTCCGTCCAATCATCCCTGCCCCACTCCGGGTGTGCAGGGTCATGGCGCGGATAGACGCAGATCGTCCGTGTTCGTGCATTTGCCGGCAAATGCACGAACACGGAACGTCAGTTAGCGTGGCCCGCCGAAGGACTGACAGCATTTCTCACTCCCAAATAGACTTCACCGCAAAAACCTCCAATCCCTTCACCTCAATGTTATTGCCCCAAAACTGAAAGCCTTCCGTATTGCCTTTCTCAGGCCTCCGCTCCATGGAATAGGAATAAGCACCGTTGTCAATGAACACTTCAATGGACGTCCGGTCCATGTAAATGTCGGCGTTGATCTCCATGCTGGTCATATCTTCCGGGGAATAGAATACTTTGTTGACAAGGTTAAAATTGAGGTCGTAATCCAGAATACGCTGCCCGAAAAAGTTTAGTCCCGCGCTTGTGGCATGGGACAGCCTGATGGTGGTTTTGATGCGGAGACGGTCTGAGGCCGCAAACGCCTTCAACTGAGTATTAGCATCTTCGGCAGTTAGCATTTGCCATTTCTGAATCGGACTAAACAGTTGAACCGCTTCCTTTATTGGCAGGCTGAACATCCTGATGCCATCCTTAGTGGTCTTCAATGTGAGTTCCGTAGGCAGCAACATCATTCCGTTGAATGGCATGCCCGGATGCCCTACCCTTCCCCACCCGATCTGGATTCTTCTGCCATCTGCATCAGGCATGTTGGTAAAAGTTTGCGCCGCGTAAATGGTACCTTTGACGTAATAGTACTTGCCGGTTTCGGGCCGGAAGGTTTTACCATCGAACGAACCGATCATATAGGTGTTAGAGGCGCCGTACATCACCCATTTCGTTTTGGCTTTATCGCCGTCCACAGGCAGCTCAAAAAGGTCAGGGCATTCCCAAAAGCCTGTGACGTGGCTTTCTGCTTTCCAGTCTTTGAGGTTTTTTGAAGTGTAAATCGTATGCCCGTCCCGTTCGTTCAGTACCAGTACCCAATGGTTGCCAGGCTTGTACCAGAACACACGCGGGTCGCGGGTATCTTTGCTGTTCCATTTAGCCTTGGAGTCGATCACCGGGTTTTTGTCGTATTTTGTCCAGGTGCGGCCCTTATCCAGGCTGTATGCGACACATTGGATTTGTTTTTCGGCATTATCGGCCGTGTAAACGGCAACCATCGCGGGAATGTTTCCTTTGTTGAAACCGGCCGTATTATTGTAATCGATCACTGTTGATCCGGAAAACATAGTGCCGAGGTGATCGGGGCTTAACGCAGTCGGCAATTCTTCCCAATGGATCATATCCTTGCTCACGGCATGGCCCCAGGACATATTTTCCCACTCTTTTTCATAAGGGTTGTGCTGGTAAAAAAGATGGTATTCTCCTTCATAAAAAATCATCCCGTTCGGGTCGTTATTCCAGCCTCTTTTGGAAGTGAAATGAAACTGAGGGCGGTTCTTCTCCTTATAAAGGGAATCCTGTCCGGCCATTTTATCGTCCTGGTAAATTTTGGACAAACCTGCCGCATCGCCGTCATAGCTTATTTTGACGGTTTCCCCCTTGAAAGCGGTCATATCGCAGAAAACCCAGTATTCCGGTTCATTGGAGAGCCTGATTTTGAAGGAGCGCTCCTGCCTGCCATCAATCTCGAAATGCATGGTCTTCCGTTCTTGCTTCTGAGAAACAGGCAGATTAAGATATTTATTGGTGATTTTGATACGGATGTCGGCCGCGTTTGACGTAATTCCTGCAACGATCAAAAGTCCGGCGAAAAAGGCTGGTATAAGTTGTTTCATAAGTTCGATTCTGAGGAAACTGCTCTTTTTGATAACTAAACCTCGATTCCTCAAAAACCTACTATCGGGGCACCGCCTTTGCAACAACCCTTCTATCCATTTACAATCCGCAGCGAGCACGTGGCTTCGATTTTGATGGCTACTGGAAAAGAGCCATTTGAAAAGACCCTTGTTCTCAGCCTTTGTCCGTTTTCATCGTATCTCAGGTGAAGCCATACTCCTGCGGATCGCCCGCGGGTTACTGAAGACTGCACCCGTACCGGACTGCTACCACCTTTCTCTCTCGATATCGCCCTTCAAAATCTCGTTAATAGAAACTTTCGCGTCCAGCAGCACATAAATGCTCGTGCCCTTCTCACGCGCATACCTGTTTTCAATTTTGCCCGTCATCCTTACTTCCCTGAAAAGCGGCTGCTCCTTTTTTCTATCCTTGTCGTCATCGTCCGCGTTTTGCACCAGGATGACGTTTTTAATTTCCTCATCCAGCGGAATCCAATTGATATAGTCCGCATGCATGGTTACCGCTCCGATGTTTTTGAATTTGGAATAATAATTGATGGCGCCGGCCTGTCCATAATTGTCGCAGAGAACCAGGGTATGTTCCTTATCTGCGATTTTTTCGTAATCCGCATCCACTTTCTCGGCCAACTCGCGCCAGCCAAGCATATCCGAAAAATCCTGGGGCAATTCGTGGTCCTTGCCATCCTCCCAACGCAACAGGCCAAAATCCTTATACGCCTTCGAATTCTCTGCAATCTCAGCCGGGCTTTTGATGGGGAAAGCGATCCTGAAAAATGGGATAAACATCACAATCATCACCCCAAAGGCAAGCGCCCGAAACCAGACCATTTTTTTTGTAAACAATGATTCCAGGTATACCGAGCCAAATGCAAGGAAAATCGGGTACAACCCAATCGCATAATAACCTTTAGCTTTCAGGTAAACGAAAAGCGTCAACGTAAAAAGAAACGACCAGAAGAAGACCCGGTACTTTTTAAAACGGGGGTATGCAAAAAAAGAAATAAATCCTGCCAGAATAACGAAGATAGATCCCAGAAAGAACAAGACCTGTTCTTTCAGAAAATCCAGCCTGTTCACATTGACCAGCTGGGTTTCGGCAAGTAATTTCATGTGATGTAAAACGGGGAAATGATTCTCGTACTGCCAGATCAAATTGGGTAAAATGACGAGAAGCGCAATGCCCGCTGCGATATATATTCCTTGATGCATGAATACTTTCCGGCGGTCAGTGAGCAAAAGCGCCGGGACCAGTCCGGCGATAAGAAAAACAATGTTGTACTTGTTTAAGAAACCAAACCCAAAAACTACTGCAGCTATATAAAGCCACTTATTCTGCTCTGTTTTAATGTATTGGAGTAAGGCAAAATACAGTAGCGTCCAGGCCAAGACGTCAACAGAATTGGGCTGGTAAAGCATATTGATCCGCAGTAACACAGACAATGTGACAGCCGTGGCGCCCAGGGTCAAAGCGAATAAATTTCCACCCAAAACCTCAATCGCCTTCCAGACGACGACAAGCGTCAGCACGCCAAAAAAAGCCGGAAAGAACTTCACCCAGAACTCCGAGTTTCCCAGCAACAGGATCAGATAGGACGTCCAGGATGTAAAAGGTGGTACGGAAAGATACCCCCAGGCCAGATGTTTACCCTGGTCCAGATGCAGGTATTCGTCCCGGTGGAGATCGTACCCCGGGGCAACAATAACATAGTGAAGCGCGAACTTAACGATCATGAAAAACCAGAGGAACAGCGCTTTTTTGGACATAAGGATGAATCTTTGGACTGAATGTATACTTTTTCGCTGAAATCCCCTCTGTTGATTCCGCAAAAATAAACATCGCCATTCAGATCCCGCATTGCGGCTAGAAATCCAGTACAGGCACGGCGCTACAGGAAGCCGCGGAAATTTTCCATCCTGTGTTGTTCCTTTTCCAGACCCTCATGTATAAATACCTGCCTTCAAACGCGCGGCCGCGGCACCTCCCCTTAATCCTTTCGACAGCGAGGACCATGGCAGTATTGCCCTGCAGGTTCACCTGTTTGTTGCAAACGTCGATATTTTTGATGCGAAGCGCTCCCGAGCGATAAATATTCAGATCTTCCGAATGCGGAATAATCTGGCCCTCCCTGTCGATGAAGAGCACTTCATCGTGAAGTAAATCTTCCACTACTTCTACAGCTCCTTCTTTAACGGCCGCAATTAAACGTTCCTCTGCTCTCGCAATTTCTTCCTGGTATGTCATGGATCAACACGCTGAATAATAATGGTGCAAATATCCTGACAAGCGGGAGAAGCCGCTATCAATCCTGTTTCAAATGATATAAACTACGTATCAAACACACGCTCAGACAAATTCATTTGGGGTAACCTGGTAAAACTCTCGAAAGCATTTAGAAAAATAGGACGCACTTTCAAAACCTGTTTTAAAAGCTGTTTCGGAGCTGTTGTAACCCTCCCTAAGAAATTGCGCGGCCCGCTTGAGACGGTAATTCCTGATCATATCCCCCGGCGCCAGGCCCGTCAGTGATTTGACTTTACGATGGAGGCTCGCCCTGCTCATTCCCACCTCCGACGCAAGCTGCTCCACCCCGAAGTAAGAGTCTTCCAGCCGTTGTTCGATTACCTTATATAGTTTTTGAACGAACATATCCTGTAAGGTAACCGTCGGCTCCAAAGAGGATTGTGTCAGCTGTTCCGGGTTTTTCAGTTCGGCACTAAGCTTGTCCCGCAGCCGCCGCTGACGTTGCAGCAGGTTGCCCACGCGCAGTTCTAATTCCTGTGTGTGAAAGGGCTTGGTCAGGTAATCGTCCGCACCAAAGCTCAAACCCTCGATTTTATCATAAAAAGAAGCACGGGCAGTCAGTAGGATGACCGGAATATGGTTCGTTCGCTCATCTTTTTTTAGTTTCTCACAAAATTCAAAACCATCCATGGCGGGCATCAGAACGTCACTGAGAACCAGGTCGGGGTAATTGCTGATCGCATATTCCAATCCCTCCAGACCATTGCGTGCCTTGGCGATACGGTAATTTTCTTTCAGGATATCGGCAATAAATTCGGCCAGCTCCGGATTATCCTCAACCAGCAGGATCGACGGAATATCTTCTTCCCCGCCGATAGAGCCCGGGTCCGCGTCTTCCCCTCCTTGCCACAGTTGAAAAGGTTCGCGACGATGGGGCTCTGGCGGGGCTGCTGCCTCCACAGCCCGACGGTAAGGAAGCCATACCGAAAAGCGGGTGCGCCAATTCCCGCCGTATTCCGGTGGGCTTTCAACCGACAATGTCCCCTTTTGCAACTCTGTCATTTCCTTCGCAATCGATAATCCTATTCCAGAGCCAGTTACATGCTGCCTGGCATGACTTGGATCTTGAACCTGATAAAAACGGTCGAAGATATACGGCAGCTTATCGGCAGGAATGCCAATGCCCGAATCGCAGACCTCGATCTGAATCCCGTTCTCATCGAGCGCCGAAAGGCTGACCTGTACTTCGCCCTTTTCTGGTGTAAATTTGATCGCATTGGCAACCAGGTTTAAGACGATCTGTTCCAATTTTTCAGGGTCAAACCAATAATTCCCTAAATCGGCCTCGCTTTTGAAAATCAGAAGAATTTCTTTGGCTTCGGCCTCATGCGTAAAAGAAGAAACCAGATCCTGAAGAAACTTCCCGGGATCTCCCAGCGACTCATTCACAGGCAGGTTACCCGATTCAAGTTTTGAAAGGTCCAGCAACTGATTGATCAACCTCAACAACTGGTTCGCATTGCGCTCAATAGCTGCCAGCCATCGCTGTTGTTCAGCCCCGTTTAAGGTCGGTCTGAGGCGTTGTGCCGGGGTAAGTATAAGGGTCAGCGGCGTACGGAATTCATGTGTGATGTTGGAAAAAAGCCTTGTTTTAAGCGTATCTATCTCCTTAAGTTGTTCCGCTTCCCGCTCTTTTAAAAGAATTTCCTGCTTGAGCCCTTCTTTATAGGCCAGGTAACGGGCGTACCCCCAGAGCAGCAGGGCCGCGACGCCGGCATAAATACAATAGGCCCACCACCTAAGCCAGAAAGGTGCCCCAATCTGCAGGACAAGCTCTCTGACATTCGGGCTCCATTGACCTGTGGAGTTGGATGAATTGATACGGAGCAAATAGTTGCCCGGCGGTAATTTGGTATAACTGGCCACAGGAGAATTCTCGGCCATCACCCAGCCATTATCATAACCTTTCAGCTGGTAACGGTATTTAAGTCGTTTGGGCCTGTTGAATTCAAGTCCGGCAAATTCGAACGTAAGTGAATTCAGGTCATATGGGAGCGAAAGCTTTTTCAGGCTATTCATCTCTCCGGGCAAGATCACGGGGTCCTCGTATTCCGCTGCATCGATGTTATTGATCCTGAGGTTTGTGAAGGCTACCTGCGAGTTGTAGGTATCGGCCTTCAATGCATTGGGATCAAAAATAGTCCATCCCTCGATACCCCCAAAGGCCAGTCGCCCGTCAGGCAATTTCAGATGATGGAAACGGTTGAACTCGTCCCCGGGCAGGCCGTCGTCACTGAGGAATGTCTGTATCTGATGGTTCTGCGGATGAAAACGGCACAAACCTTTATTGGTACTTAACCATAAATAGCCTGCTTTATCAGCTAAAATTGAGTAAATGGTGTTGTCGGGCAGGCCGTCCTGCACCGTAAAGACCCGGCTCTGCAGACTCCTTTTATCCAATTGGATCAGCCCGTTGTACGACCCGATCCAAAGAAAATCAGGGCTCTTAGGATCATTGCTCATTCCCAGTACCAAATCCTCGGGAAAAAGCTCCGGACCCGATTTGTGGGTGATCTTCTGGACATGTTTGGTATGAATATGGACGATCAGCAAGCCATTTCCATCGGCTGTCGTCAAAAACAGCCTGTCGCGGTCGGCTATCATGTCTACCACCACCACCTCCGAACCCGTCTCTTTTCTCAAAATGGCGGGTTCCATAAATGTGATCCAACTCTTGGCAGTCCGGTCGAAATAAACGACAACACCCTTATCGCTGACAACCCACAGTGTGCCGTCAGGCGCAAACGTGATCCCCCGTATGCCCAGTGCCAGGTTGGTGGGATTACTGATGCCAGCGATTTCAGGCAGTAGAGCCAGTTTTTTTGATTTTGGATCATAATATGCGACCCGATTTCGCGCCGCCAGCCACAATCTTCCCTGATCGTCATAGGTTGATCTCACAAAATAGCTTGATGCAACAAAGTTTTGGCTGTCTACCGGCCATTTAGCAAATGCTGCCAGCGAGATGTTCAATTCCTGTCGCAGCAGATCTTCGTGAAAAGAATGCAAAGTAGATTTCGATTCAAAAAAAGGCGTTGCCAGATCGACCTGCTGTAGACCCGCGGCATTGGTGCCAAGCCAGATCAAGCCCGAACGGTCCACTAAAAACGCAGGCGTTTCGTGATGACCGGGGTTGTCTATTCTACCTACCATGGTCATTCCGGTGCGGTCATTGTAACGGAAAACCTCTCCCAGCTTTTCGAAATATTCGTTGCCGTCCGGACTGCTTTGTATGGAACGGATGCCGGTCTGAAATGCTTCCCTGAAAACCTGATACCTGAAGGTTCCGTTTTTAGGTTGAAAAAAGATCAGCCGTTCACGGTCACCGAACATGATCTCGCCATTACTGCGTTCGTGCATACCGATGACTTCTGCGTCAGCGCCGCCATCGTTATGCAACTTTAGCTTAAAAGGGATCCCTTGTGTTACAAACCTGCCCCTGGCACGATCAAAAACACCGATGGCATCCTGGCTGAGCACCCAGATACGATGCAGTTTGTCCTCCATCATCCCATGCACCGTGTCGCCTGGAAACTGGTAACCCGGCTTCGTAAAATCAATGGCCTGATTTCGTTTGAAATCGTACTTTACAACGCCTCCGGCTTGCTTGATAACCCAGAGGTTTCCATTGAAATCGCCCAACCAGCCTTCGCGCGCCCGCCTCACTGGCTGGGTCCCGAACAATGGTTTGGAAGTGAGTCTGGTGACCTTTTCGGAATTAGCGTCCATCACATCAATCGCACCCGATCCGTATTCAATCCAGATGTTACCCCTTGCATCCAGCTTCATGGAAACGGCGACGTTCGAACTGATGGTGGATGAATCTCGCAGGTTGTTACCGAAAACCTTGAAACGCAGGCCATCAAATCTCGCTATCCCATTAAGCGTAGCAACCCAAACAAAACCATTGGAATCCTGCACCAGCCCGGAAACAAAGGACTGAGGCAGACCATCTCTGGTGTTGATAACCCTCACCGGCTTTTTGACGGACTGCCCGCACGCCGACCAAACACTGTAGGCTATGACAAAAGCCAAACAAATAGCGGACCGGATAGAGGATTTGAGTAGCATAAGTCACCAACTTCCATGAAAAGTAAATGCAATTTAACTATTTTATTGCTCAGGAATTATTGTGAATAAGTGCTGGAACAGCTCGGATCGCAGCCGTTTGTTTTTATTTTTACAAAATCCCAACCTACTGTATAAATGTTTGACCCAAATCACCTTTCGAGACGAGATTTTTTCAGTGTTACAAGTGCCGTCCTGCTGGGGTCAAGCCTTTGCGCGTCAGGCGCAAAAATACTTGATGCAGAGCCGATTATAGATATCCACCAGCATACCGACTATGCCGGCAGAACGCATGATCAGTTGCTTGCCCATCAACGTAAAATGGGGATTTCTAAAACTATTTTGCTTCCCGCAGGAACCCCGGCTTTCGGCATGTCGACCCACAAAGGACAGACCAACGGCTTGCAGGCGAGATGTTCGGGAAATGATGTTTGTTATGCTATGGCGAAAAAGTACCCCGACGAATTCACGTTCGGTGCCAACGAAGTGCCGGACCTGCCGGATGCCATCAAAGAAATAGAAAAATACCTGAAACTGGGTGCTCCTGTGATTGGAGAGCTCAAATTTGGCCTGGATTGCGACTCAAAGGAAATGCAAAGAATTTATGAACTCGCCGGTGCCTACCAGGTACCTGTGCTGATGCACTGGCAGTTTGAAATGTTCAATTACAACTTTGAGCGCTTTCCCAAAATGCTTGAGAAATACCCGAATGTCAATTTCATCGGCCATGCGCAGACCTGGTGGGCAAATATTGATAAAAACCACACCGACCAACGCATTTTGTATCCTCAAACGAAAGTCACTAAAGGCGGCCTGACAGACAGATTGTTAAGTGACTACCCGAATATGTACGGCGATCTTTCTGCTGGCTCAGGGCTGCTTTCGATGACACGAGACGAAGATCACGCGCGCGAATTCCTGGCACGCCATCAGGACAAGCTGTTGTATGGAAGCGATTGCGACGACAGTGTAGGCGAGGGTGAAAAATGCCAGGGATCCCAGACCATAGCAGAGATCAGAAAACTGTCGGGCAGCAAAGCAATAGAGAGAAAATTACTTTACGGCAATGCCAAAAAGCTGTTCAAACTGTAAGTCTTATATTGCTTCCAACTCACTCCGAGAGGGCAGAGAGCTCTGCGCGCCCATTCTGGTTACGCTGATCGTAGCTGCTTTGCACGCAAATTCGACAGATTCTTCCAGACTATTTCCCTCCGAAATGGCCACCGCCAATGCACCGTTGAAGCAATCACCGGCTGCTGTCGTGTCAATCGCTGCGACCGGAGGAGCGGGGATAACGACACGCCGAGATGCCGTTCGAAGAAAGGCACCCTTACTTCCCAAAGTAATAACCACATTCTCACAGCCCCGTTCAATGAGTATATCTGCAGCTTTCGCAGCTGCCGCCTCCGTTTCGACCTTGACGCCGGTCAGCAATTCGGCCTCTGTTTCATTAGGGGTAATCAGGAAAAGGTCTTTGTAAATCGTATCGGGCAATTTTTGTGCAGGTGCCGGGTTCAGGATGACCTTTGCGCCTTTCCTGCTTGCATGCGTCACGCAAAACGCGACCGTATCCGTAGGAATCTCCAGCTGTACCAGCAGTAGATCGTCGGCACGTATTTCCGCAAGTGCTGCCGACACATCCTCACTGGCCAGCGAACTGTTTGCTCCCGGCGCTACGGCAATGCAATTTTCACCATCGGCATCGACATTGATCAATGCCACTCCGGAAGGCAGCGCCCGATCGATTGCAATGAAATCCGTGCGGATACCTTCCCGCGCGAATTGTGCCAGCGCCCGCTTTCCGAAAAGGTCATCGCCCAGCTTACAGATAAAGGTTACTTTTCCTCCCAACCGTGCCGCACTGACAGCCTGATTGGCTCCCTTCCCCCCTGGGTTCATCAGAAATACCCCTCCAATGACGGTTTCTCCCCTCACGGGCAACCTGTCAGATTTGACGACCATATCGGTATTGGAGCTTCCTGCCACATAAATCATGCAGGAAAGTTAAGATAATCTTGCCGAATATAAAGGCTTCATAATCCTTGGCCTTTTGCCCGGTTTGGTAACCTTGTTCAGATCCGTCCTGACTGCAAACGGGTTTGTATTTTCAAAGTTAACCTGCATTTCAAGTGAATCCTGATCATTGTTGTAGGTAATCTTGTGCGAAGTTTCCATGGTATTGCTGATGATTTTAAGTTGTGATTGGTTACTTATTTTCGACCATTTAAAAATCGTACCAGCCGCTGCCCATACAGAAAATCAAGAGAATATTTTTGCAAAAAACCATCATCTTTGACCCGTTTTCATCTCAGAAAAATTGGCTTCCAAGGAAAAATTTGGAATAAAATGCTGAATTTAAACACTTAATAGTAATGCATAAAAAATGCCTGGTTATCAGAAATATTTCTCCGCCGTTGTAAAACAGAAATATCCCGAACAGACGGATTCTCTGCTGAATGAGGTCGCCGACAACTTTCAAATCATCTCAAAACACATCGCTTTTGCATCAAAATCTGCCAACCCGATCGATCACCGGCTGGATTTCTGCGCTTACTTCCTGGCACTTATTAAAACACTCGACGAGCAACAAGTGGATTTTGCTGCGATCAGGGAAATTTGTCTGCAAGTGGTGACAGAATATGTGAGACCGAAGAACTGGTTTCATCGCTGGCTGAAACGGATTCCGGCCGCGCTGGTCGGCAGTCGCTTTGCGGGCTATTTTTTAAGAAAATGGGCAATCCGGTTTAGCCAAAACACGTCCCAGGATGGTTTCAAGGCAAATATTATTACCGACAAAAATGAAACTTTTGGCTTCGGCTATGGCGTGGACGTCGTCGAATGCGGCGTCTGTAAACTTTTCAAAAAGTTTGATTACGACAGGTACGCTTCCATACTTTGTGAATTAGACGAAATTACTTCTGAGCTCGCCGGCCTGCAGCTGATCAGGACCGGTACCATTGCCGGCGGAGCGGGCAAATGTGACTTCAGGTACAAAAAACTCCGCGTATAACCATCGTTTGTACAACGAGGTAAAATGACAAACGAAGTCAAATTACAGTCGCCAGAAGCTGTCTACGACGTAGGAAGAAAATCGTCTTCCAGGAAGAGGGCATGGAGGCCAGGATAAGATTTTATTGAAATGCCCATCATCAATCAAACACGCTGTCTATAAAAAATACCGGGAACAATTACGCTGTTGAATTACGAAGGACTTGTAATTTTTCAGCAAACCGTTCCCGACCAGTGGACAGATAATATAAATAAACGTTGAGTAAAAATCCTTTATCCGATAAGATTGAATTAAGCAAAAAATGATATCCGTAAAAGTAAAACAAACACACGCTGCTGTCAATAGCTTAATTAAGCTATCCCCTATTTTTTTGAAACTTTAATAACCAAAACAGTAAGAAACCACAGGTACACAATTTTATAGATAATGCCCATCTCATCAAAAATCATTCTTACTGACTTATTAACTTCCGCGAAATATGAAGTTTAAAGCTTTCCTTTCTGCCATTGTATATGTGCTACATCTTCACATTTCTGAAAATTCCTTCGGCCAAAAAAATCTGACACAATCCGAAAGGACAAAAGTATACACCCCAGAAGAAGAACTCGCCGCCTTTAAGCTGGCTCCCGGATTTGTCATAGAACTTGTGGCCAGCGAAAGGGACAGTATCGTCAATCCCGTTGATCTCACGTTCGATGACGCGGGAAGGTTATGGACACAAACAGCCCGCATGTATCCGCTGGACCCTGTTGCAGACATCCAATGGGATGATCTGCTGCGCCTGATGGACGATCCGGCGGCTCAGAAAAACCATCCTAACTTTAAGCGCATCCTGGACCTGTATCAGGGCAAGACAAAGGGCACTGATAAAATTATCATCATATCCGACTTGTACGCAAAAAGCCCGGCTAAAACGACGATCTGGGCTGATGGTCTTACCATTCCCATGAGTGTCCTGCCTTATAAAGACGGCGCTTATGTGGCTCAGGGTTCCGAGCTTTTTTTTCTGAATGACCGGGACAAAGATGGCAAGGCCGATCAGCGCGACCCGTTACTGACCGGTTTTGGCTTTACAGATACCCACACCATGGCGCATACGCTGGTAAGGGCGCCGGGGGATTGGATCCATTTCAGCCATGGTGCATTGAACAAAGGGGAAGTATCCTCATTGAAAAGTGACGCAAAGCTCAAAATCGATTTCAGCAAGATTGCCCGCTTCTCGCTTGACGCAAAAAAAATAGAACTGGTAAGCGTGGGACTCAACAACATCTGGGGATTTCAGTTGCGGGGCAATGGGGAATGGTACGGTTCCGAAGCAAACGACCTGGGTTACGCTGTAACGCCAATGGATCCGGGAAGCGGGTTTCCAGGGATCGGGAACGAGCGTCTGAGGTATTATCAGCCTTTTGTCCCGGAGCTTCACGAATTCAGGGTTGGCGGAACGGGCATCTCCGGCACTGCATTCCCCGACGACGCTTCGGGTTCGTTTCCCGAGGAATACCGGAATGTAGCCTTTCTGGCAAACCCGATCACCAGCACCATCAACGCCGTGCAGATTGTCCATAACCCCGACGGCTCGGTTACCATGAAACACCTGCCCGACCTGCTTACTTCCGGAGATGACTGGTTCAGGCCTGTCAACATGGAATTCGGTCCCGATGGGTGCCTTTATATTGCCGACTGGTATAACAAGATCGTTTCGCACAACGAACTGCCCACTACCCACCCCGACCGTGACAAAACCCATGGCCGCATTTGGCGGATCAGACATATCAGTCAGCAGCCGAGGGCTATCCCAAACCTGTATACCACACCGACCGAGGATCTTGTGAGCCATCTCAAATCACCTTCTCTGTGGGAAAAACGGGCCGCCTGGCACCAGATCAGCGACAGGCCAGCAGCAGAAACGAAGCCATTGATACCACAACTGGCGGCCCTCGCTTCCGACGCCGGACAAGACCCCATTACAAGAATACATGCATTGTGGTCCCTGGAGGGCCTCAGATATTACGATGCAAGCCTGATCTCCGCATTGCTCAAATCGCCGGTCGCCGACGTCAGGCGTGAAGCAGTCCGCTCACTGAGCAGCTTTTCCATTAGCTCCGCAAAATTTGTGCAGGAACTGAAAAACCTGATGGAAGATCACAACCCTTCAATCCGTGCCCAGGTACTCCGTACATTGACCGAAACAGGCGGGGCCGACCAGGCGGTGATCGAGCTATTGGCTAAAGCATGCAAGCCGGAGCTAGGGGGCAACGCAATGGGGGGCAGTTACGAAAGGCAACAAGAGCGCTTTCTGGCCAGAAGGGCGCTGGAACAATATCAGCCTGAATTGCAGAAGTATATTGGATCTGCAGAAGCGAATGACGTCCCCGCCGTTAATATGCTCTGGGCAGTGCAGGCGCTGCCCGCTGATCAAAGGGATCCGGCATTTTTGAAATTCTGGCCCAAAGCAGCTATTTCTAAACTGGACGAATCCACCTTCATAGCCATCGCAGGAATGTTACGGAACAGGGATGTCAGGTCAGCGGTGAAACCGGTCATCGAAAATCCTGTCAACGCCAGAACTTATGTCGATTTTGCAATCCAAAATCAGTCACAGGTTCAGTCTCCCGAGCTTGCTGAACTTTTGAGTATTCCTGTAAATACGTTGCTGAAAAGCGGTTCGCAATCGGATAAAGACCTGGCTCTGGATGCCATCGGTCGCTTTCAAGTCAAGGGCTCTCGTGAAGCTGTTATTGCCTTGATCAACGACGAAACGCCCGAACCAACGATGCAATTGATAATTAAAGCATTGGATGCAAACCCGAAGGAAAACCAGGCCATTTTTGCAACAATCGTCCGGGATAGCCACCAAAGCTTCGAAATCCGGGCCGCGTCATTGAATAGCCTGTGCAAGGCGGACCCAGCCGTGGCACAGGGCTTGTTCAAAAAATGGTTGCCCGAGCTGACTCCCGGACAAAAAAATGAGCTGACCTCTGCTCTTTCATCTTCCGAACAAGGCTCTGCGCTGCTGTTACGGATGCACTCGGCAAAACTCCTCGACCTCGCCGCATTCGACCTTCCCGCTGCAGAACGTGTGGTTGATTCCAACAAGGACAACAAAAATGCCGCCTCTATTCTCGAAGGTGTTAAGAAACGCGACGAAGAAGTAAAAAGGGCCTTTAATGGAAAGCTGTCCCGGTATATGGCGATAGCATCCAAAAATAACGGCAGTCCGGAAGCTGGGAAACTGCTTTTTCAAACTTGTCTGGCATGTCATCAGGTGGCCAACAAGGGTCAGAACATCGCGCCCGCGCTGGATGGTTCGGCCAACCGCGAAAACGAAGCACTGCTTACCGCGATCCTCAATCCGGATGCTGCCGTAGAGTCTGGGTATGCTGTTTACCGCGTATTTAAAAAAGATGGCACCAGCGCGGAAGGATACCTGGTCAATAAAGATAACCAGGGCACAACACTCGCATTTATGGGAGGCGCCAAAGTATTTATCGAAGCCAGCGCTATCAAAAGCCAGGGATTTTTGGGCGGGCGCTCTTTCATGGTAAAGGGGTTGATAGACAACTATTCTGACAAACAGGTGGCCGATCTGCTCTCTTACATCAAAACCTTGAAATAAGCATCCCGAACCCAATCACATGTCTCCAAAAGAAAAGGGCATCCTGGTCATCGGCTGCTTTGATACGAAAGGCGAAATTTTCTCTTACCTGAGTGCATGTATTCTCGCAAGAAACGAGCGTATCATCGCCATCAATACAGGCGTATTTGGCTCGACAGATTCCTTTCAAGTCGATTTTGAGGCCGATACGGTTGCTGCCGAAGGGGGCGATAGCCTTGCCGGTTTAAGGCAAACCCGCGATCGGGGGAAAGCAATCGACGTCATGGGGCGGGGCGCTGCAAGGATTGTATCCAGACTGGTCGCCGACGATGAGATCAAGGGCGCGATCGGCATGGGCGGAGGAGGGGGCACTTATATTGCCCTGGCCGCCATGCAGAAAATCCCTTTTGGCATACCCAAGCTGTGCCTCACCACATTGGCTGCCAAAGACCTGTCAAGGCAAATCGGAAATAAAGACATTACGCTGATGCCCTCGGTCGTAGACGTTGCAGGGATGAACAGCATCCTGCGGCCGCTGGTTGAACAGGCTGCCGCTGCCATTTGTGCGATGTCAAAGGTGGAGGTACAAACCGCCCGAAACACTTCCGGTACCATTGCTATCAGCATGTTTGGCAACACCACGCCCTGTGTAGACAAATGCACCGCATTACTCAATAAGAGAGGTTACGAGGTACTCGCATTTCACGCCACGGGCGTCGGCGGAAAAACGATGGAGGCCCTTATCCGGGAAGGCGTTTTTGACGCTGTACTGGATGTGACGACCACGGAACTGGCTGATGAACTTTGTGGAGGGATTTGCAGTGCAGGCCCAGACAGATTAACGGCCGCCGCCGACATGGGCATCCTGCAAGTCGTAGTCCCGGGGTGCCTGGACATGGTGAATTTTGGGCACCCGGATACAATTCCAGCTCGATACAGGCATCGCGAATTGTACGGCTGGGCGCCCGACGTGACACTTATGCGGACCAATGAGGAGGAAAACATGATTTTGGGAAGACAACTGGCTGAAAAAATCAGCAGGGCTCTGGCCCCGGTTACGGTAGTATTGCCCTTACGCGGAATTTCCCAGGTTGACTCAGAGGGAGGCATATTTTACCACCCTGAAACAGACCGGGCACTGTTTGATGCGATCAAAGGCAATGCCGACGGTCCCGTGGAGGTGCTGGAAATCGACGCGCACATTAATGACACCCAGTTTGCAGAAATGCTTGTCAAAACACTGTTAGATTTACTTGCAAAGGAAGATATACCCTAATTTTGCGGCATATTAGTCCCGTTATCTACTCAATTCAACATATCGATCACAGAATATTATGCCAAATCAATGGACAGGTAAAGGAAACCCCTACACCAAGCAGGAAGTGCGTGAACGTCTGAAAGCTACATTAGACCAGGGAAAAGCCATTATCGCCGCCGGTGCCGGAACCGGAATCAGCGCCAAATTCATCGAAAAAGGAGGAGCAGACCTTATTATCATTTACAACTCGGGGCGGTTCAGGATGTCCGGGCATGGATCGACGGCAGGGCTGATGGCCTACGGCGATGCCAATGCGGTCGCGATGGAGATCGGGGAATTCGAGGTGCTGCCAGTGGTAGAAGAAGTACCGGTGATCTGTGGTGTGCACGGTTCCGATCCGCGCCGGAGAATGTGGCACCATTTGCTGAAGGTGAAGGAAATGGGTTTTTCCGGCGTCAATAACTTCCCTACACATTCAATTGTAGATGGTCATTTCAGGAGGGTTTTGGAAGAAACCGGGATGGGCTTCGAAAAGGAAGTTGAGATGATCCGGCTGGCCACGATGATGGACCTGTTCTCCATTGTGTATGTCGCCACCCCGGAAGAAGCCAGGCAGATGGCCGAAGTGGGCGCCGACGCCATCATAGCGCACGTGGGAACAACAGTCGGGGGGTCGATCGGAGTGGTAGACGCGACCGTCAGCATGGACCAGGCCATTGAGCAGACCCAGAAAATCGCCGACGCCGGCCGGGAAGTGAACCCTGATATATTTTTCCTCGCACACGGCGGACCCATCAACACGCCTGACGATGTACGCGAGATTCTTGCGAAAACCAATGTGCACGGCTTCGTGGGTGCATCATCCCTGGAACGCATGGGTGTTGAAAAATCGCTGACCGACCTGACGAGGGATTTCAAATCCATTACCTTGAAATAACCTATTGTGATCCGGCCATCACTATCTATTGAATGGCTGTTTCGGCTTACCCTTCGGTAACCGTCATCCCTAAAAGCGGGCCTATATTCGATTATGAAATGGAAGCCCGCTTTTATGAAATGGTCAACAGTAATCGCCGCCCTCTTCGGTTGCGGCCCTTCTTCCGAAAAAGTAACGGAGGGGAAAGTAACATCCGGTCCTTTTGAAATCCGCTGGGAAGTCGAAAGTAGCCGCTCGGGTCTCTGGTTCAATAACGGGGGCGATCCCGACGCCCGTAATCTCACCTCTTATTTCAGGGTTTATCACCATGGCAAGCAGGTGCTGATACCCACGAAGGACAAAACCGTCGACTTTTCTTGGCAAGCCCTATTTCTCAAAGATGCCCTGCAACCTGCGGTACTCGTCGGCACGCACAGCATGCACCTGGTTACCGAAGAAAATGGCCGGCCAAAAGTCACTCCGCTTGATTTGCAGGACGGAGATTTTGCCACTTTCCAGTGGCTGGATAGTGAGAACGGAAAGCCGGATACCATTCAGACGGTATACCTGGGTGACGATTCCGGAAGGAGCAGGTTCCTTTCGGGGGGCAGGTACCTGATGATCAACAAGCGGGTTATACTCGACATCCAAACATTAAAATCTTACCCTGTCGATGTCAACTCTTACGAGCGCGTAGCCGCATTGGACGATTACAATGCCTATAATTCCGGGGTATTGGCAATTTCACCAAACGGTACACAGCTTGTATTGATAGGGCAACGCAGCAGCAGGCAAAACACCCTTCTCTACGAATATGCACTTGTAGTAATCGATTTTAAAACCAATGCAGCTTATGCCGTTCCGTTCGATAAAACTGAAACGAGATTCCTTTCTGTCTGGGACGCCACTTCCGATTGGTTGGCTACTTATTTTGAATGGACGGAGGACGAGGCAGGTCGCGATCGGCTGGTGAGGAGAACACTAAAAAAATTGCCTTACTGGCAGGGACGCTACTCCAAAGATCCGCTCTCCGGAAAGGTTTCTTCCTATGAGCTCGTTCCTGTGAAAGAAGCAATGCTGGAAGCTTACTACGACTTCCTAACCAAACATTACGAGGTATCGGAGGTGAGCCGCAAAGACATGCCTGATTTCCGGACTAAAAGTATCCGCCTGAAAGCCAGCGGCACAGCCCTTTTCCTCTATTTCGAAGGTGATAAAAAAAGCCTGGGTATCAGTAGCGGAGATGGTGACCTGGAACGCTTTGGAAAGGCATTCGATGCAGAACTGGCCAAAGGGGCGTATCAGGAGCTATTCGACAAATTCGACTAAATCCCGCCATTATTTCATTTCATTTTCAGCTTTTTAGATCCTTTTTTCTGATCGGTGGGTCTCTGGCATGGTTTTAAAAATAACAGAAAACCGTGCAATAATTCCCGGGACCAATCACCTTCACAAAATGGGCGAAAAAAACTTCACAGGAACCATACCTGCTCAGCATGACGGCGCAGTCATCAATGCGGAAAGCGTAAAGCAATTACCTGACGAACAGGGGGCGATCATTTTGTACCAAACAGCCAGGAATCGCCTGCTGGACATCAACAACTGGAACCAGCTGGCGGCAAAGGTGATGAGCACATTTCAGCTCACTGACGAAAACGGCATTGATATCCAGGGCCCTGCGAAAGAAGGCTATTATTTCAAGATAGATATCGCCGGCCCGGGCACCGAAGCCGGGCAGGGTTACGACTGGGTTCGGGTTGAAGCAATCCAGACCTATGCTGCCGAAGGTATTGAAAGCATCGGTATGCGGGTAAGGCCAGCAGCAAATCCCGCCAGCAATGACCCGGACACCGCGCATTTTTATACGGAAGACTCTACAAGCACTTTTACCGTTACCAGGGAAAAGTCCAAAGTGACCGCGGCAGTCTATGACCGAAATATCAAAGTCAACACATCTCCGGATAACCTGATCGAACGCATACGCAATTCTGCAGTCGGGTTAGCGGGCAAAACCGCCTTTTCAAAAATACAGTGGGAATACCTGGCAGACTCGTGGGTGGAAATGTAGCAGCGGGTTATCATTCATTGTTCCTTGCTGCTGCCTCATCTGTAACGGAACCAACCAGTTGAGTCCTCTTTTCCGATTCAGTCTCAAAACCTTTTTTAGCCTCCTTGTTTTCACTTTTCGGGAAAAACCGGTCCGCGAACTGTGAAAGCGAGGTGATCGATCCAGGCATGATACCTTGCAGAGCCGTCACTATTTTGCCCGTCGCAGTCAGTACAATTTCGCTTTCCCCCGCCTCAATCGCCCCGATAATTTCCCGGGCAGCGGCGGCTGAATCCTGGGATAAAAACGGCAGCGAATCGGCAAGCTTGAACCATGCGTATTCACTTTCATGATTTCCTTTCACGGATACATTACGTGGACTTCCGGTACGCATCAGGTTAGGAATAACTGTGGTAACATGGATATTGTCTTTCTTCAGCTCCACAGCCATACCTTCCGACAAGCCAACCATTGCAAATTTGCTCACGCTGTAAGGCAGCATATGTGGCACGGCAATTTTTCCCCCGATCGAGCAAATGTTTGCAATGCGCCCCTCCCCTTGCTCTCTGAAATGACCTACCGCGGCCTTCATGGTATAAAGCGCCGACCATAAATTTGCGTCCATCACCAGCTGGTAATCGCCAACCTCCATCACGTTCTCCGGTCCGACGATCATCGTCCCCGCATTATTAATCAATACATCCAACCGACCGAAGCGTTTGATCACCTCTTCTACCACCCGGGTGGCCTCTGTGGCGTTGGTCAGGTCTGCACGGATAGCGAAAACATCTGCTTTTTCCAATGCCGGCTCATATTCCGCTTTTTCCAGCTGGTTTTCGGTCCTTGCACAAATGGCGACCTTTGCGCCGCGTGACACCAGAACCCTGGTCATTTCAAGACCCAGTCCCCTGGAACCGCCCGTTACCAGAACGACCTTATCCCGAAGGTTATAACGGGTCATTTTTGAATAAACTGCTTTGGCCAACGCCAAAAGTCCTATTCCTGCAGCAGCCATCACTACTGCGTTGGAATTCACTTTTGGAAAAATATCCAGGTTATTTTTCATAAAAAATAGGGGAATAAAGTTTGAGATTTTAACCTTCTGCCATCGGTTGCTCATGCTGTTCAGCTCGTAAAGGTTGTATAAAAAGCGTTCCGCAGATCCCCCAGCACCCAGGCGGCTTCTTCTAGGCCAATGCTCGGCTATTGGAACGGTAAGAGAATTGGGGTAACTTCGTCGGATTTACTACTACAAAGTGAGTCGCCGCAGCGGAAAAACCGTACTGAATTTCTTTATACACCGGACCAGATCGACGATTCAAAACTATCCCTAATCCTATGACCAAGTATTGCCAGACCGGCTCTCGTACCAGAACATTGTTCAAAACCTTATTGCTTTTCATTTTCTTTTATCCTTCAACCCGCTTAGCTGCTCAAACCAAAAAACCAGACGACAACCGGTTTACAAAAGTGGTACTTGCCCAGCGCCTGGAAGAACCCATTCAGTTTCAGATCCTGAAAGACGGCCGGGTTTTGTTTGTAGAAAGAAAAGGGAAACTGAAAGTTTACGACCCGAAGTCAGGCAACCTCGCGCTGATAGCAGAATTTGCCGTAAGTACGAAATACGTCAGCAAAACAGGCGAAGTGACGGAAGGCGAGGATGGTATGCAGGGCGTAATCCTGGATCCAGATTATGAGAAAAACCACTGGATTTACATTTATTATTCCATTGCCGGGGACGAAGCCAAGAACATTCTCGTCAGATATGAATGGCACGGACAAGCGTTACTGGAAAGCTCCAGAAAAGTAGTCCTGGAAGTGGCAGTCCAAAGAGAAGAATGTTGCCACGTAGGCGGCGGGATGGTTTTTGATCGGGATAAGAACCTCTACCTGACTACCGGCGACAACACTTTTTCACGTGCATCCGACGGTTTCTCGCCATTGGACACCCGCTCCGGAGAATCCGCACGCGACGCTCAGAAATCATCGCCGAACACCAACGACTTACGGGGGAAAATCCTGCGCATCCATCCCGAAGCGGATGGCTCATATACCATTCCAAAGGGCAACCTGTTCCCTCCTGGCACGGCCAATACCCGGCCGGAAATCTACACGATGGGCAATCGCAACCCCTGGAGACCCACCATCGACTCAAAGACGGGCTGGCTCTATTGGGGGGAAGTTGGCCCCGACGGTTCCACAGATGATATCGAAAAAAGGGGACCTCAATCCTACGATGAATTCAACCGCGCCAAAGGGCCGGGTTTTTACGGCTGGCCCTATTTCGTCGCCGACAATAAGGCGTATGTGGAATACGATTTTGCTACCAAAGTTTCGGGCAAGCCCTTTAATCCAGAACATCCCGTTAACAATTCGCCCAATAATACGGGGTTGAAAGAACTGCCCGAAGCGGTGCCTGCTTTTATCTGGTATTCCAAGGGCCAGAGCCAGGAATTTCCCCTGATGGAAAGCGGAGGTAACAGCGCAGTAGGCGGACCTGTGTTCCACCAGGATGATTTTAAAGGCGCCAAACGCACATTCCCGGGCTACTATGAAGGAAAATGGTTTATTACCGATTGGGTAAGAGGCTGGCTTAATGTGGTGGAGATGGATGAACAAGGCGATTACAAAGCAATGGAAACGTTTCTGCCGGATCTGAAACTGAAAGGCCCGATCGATATGAAGTTTGGACCCGAAGGTGACCTCTATGTGCTGGAATATGGGAACGGTTATTTCAAAGACAATCCCGAAGCGGAACTGATACGTATTGAATACAATGGCGGCAACCGCAGACCCCAGGTGGAAGCGACGGCCAGTAAAACTGCCGGTGCGCTTCCCCTGCAGGTAGCCCTGTCGTCCGATGGCACTAAAGATTTCGACGAAGGCGACGCCTTGCAATACGACTGGACCATCACCAGAAATGGCGCAGCATTCAAAACGCTGAAAGAAGCTAACCCGACCATCACATTTACTACACCGGGCACTTACAAGGCCACTTTGACCGTGACAGATCGATCCGGGGAGAAAAACGCCAAATCTGTGGAAATAAAGGCTGGCAACGAACCGCCGGCTGTAAAGTTTAACATCACAAAAGGAAATTCCAGCTTCTTTTTCCCCGGAAAATCCATTGATTATGAGGTAACCGTAAACGATAGAGAAGACGGCAGCCTGGCCAACAGGAAAATCCTGCCGTCGCAAGTTTCCGTCAGCACCAATTACCTGTCCGAAGGTTTTAATTTAACCAAAATAGCACAAAAGCAGCTGAGCGTGGATGCTTCCGCCCAGTATGCTACCGCTATTTCAGTGATCAATAAAAGCGACTGCAAAGCCTGTCATGCGATCAAAGAAAAAGTACTTGGCCCTTCATTCACGGATGTTTCCCTAAAATACAAGGGCGACCCTTCGGCGATTGGCGGTTTGTCTAAAAAAATCCTGACCGGCGGCTCCGGAGTATGGGGCGACGCGTTCATGCCTGCCCATCCAACCATGGCCGAAAGTGATGTAAAATCGATCGTGAAATACATTATGAGCTTGTCGGACGCACCAAAACCCGCCAAAACGCTCGCGGTCAAAGGCAGTTACGTCACAGCGATTCCTAAAGGTGAAAACACAGAGGGCAGTTTCATTTTCCGTGCTGCCTATACCGACCGGGGCGCTAAAACAGCTGCTTCTCAAACAGCGGAGATGACTGTGGTGTTGCGCAGCCCCATCGTGCCGGTCTCCTACGCCGATGCCACCAAAGACCTCCTTTTTTCAGACGATAGTACCACAGCTGCGGTAGCCACTCCCGGTGCTTATTTCAGGTTGAAGGATACCGACTTAACCGGTATCAGGCAAATTGAAATCCTGCGCGTTGCTGGAAGGAATGCAGCAACTTCCCCTTCCGGAACCATTGAGGCGCATATTGGGTCCCCGGAAGGTAAACTCGTCGGAAAGTTTTCGGGAGAATACGGCAGCAGGATCCTGATGAATATTGGTCCCGGAGCCCAGAGCGGCGTGAAAGATATTTATTTCGTTTTGACGGGGGCACCAATGCGTCTCCGGGGTGTCCGGTTTAGTGAAGGGGAATAGGCATCACATCGTCTTGCTCTCCTTTGCGTATTCCTTCCGGATCTCCTGCAAAAGCATACTCTTATTCAAAGGCTGCCCGGCGGAGAAGGATTGGATGCTGGCTAGCTGAACTATGTTCAGAATGGCTGCCCCGGTGAGCTCGAAGTTCCTGGCCAGTTCTTCCAGGGAAATGTCGGGCGCGATCTGAATGGTCGATGGAAAAGTTTGCTGCCATAACAGCAGCCGCTCGCCCGCATTGGGCACCGGAAAGTTGATCATACATTGAAAGCGTCTTGTAAAGGCCTGATCCATATTGTTTCTGAAATTAGAAGCCAGGATGATCAGGCCATTGTAATCTTCGATGCGCTGAAGCAAATAGGAAACTTCCTGGTTGGCATACCGGTCGTTGGATGAGCTGACGGACGTCCTTTTCCCGAAAAGCGCGTCTGCTTCGTCGAAAAACAGGATCCAGTTCTTATTTTCGGCCACCTCAAAAAGTGTCTGCAGGTTTTTTTCCGTCTCGCCAATGTATTTGGATACGATCAGGGACAGGTCGACACGGTATACATCCTTTTCCAAACGCTTGCCAAGCAGGGTAGCAGCCAAGGTTTTCCCGGTTCCCGGATTTCCGTAAAACAATGCCCTGTACCCCGGTTTCAGGCGTGCACTTAAAGCAGGATCTTTCAATAATCGGGTGTTAAATTTCAACCAGTTATAGATCTGGTCCAGCTCCGCCCGTACACTTTCCGAAACCACCAAGTCTTCCCATTTCATGGTAGTTTCAATGAATTTTGCCGGAAAATTGGGACCAAAGGCCGGCCTCCATTCCTCTCCTGTTGTGAAGAGTTCCAGATAATCCCTTGAAATTGTGAGGCGTCCGCCCATATCCGGCTCCCCTTCCCTGGGCTCTTCCAGAGTGACCACGTGTTCTGCGATCAATGGATTTTCTTTGGAAAAGAGCCTTTCCATCAGGTGCAGACGGTAAGCAGTATCTTTCCCTGCCAGCAGAAACAGGACTGTCTCGCCTGTCGGCATCATACCGCCCGACTGCTCGGCTTTCACACCGCCTATCTCTGCAAAATGGCCGTCTTTGGTTAAGTATTTTGAAATTTTATTTTCAAAAAAATAAGGCTGGATGTGCGGCGAAATAGCCACCATCAACATCATATACTCTTCTTTGGTCAGGTGATGCTTTTCCGTAAAATTATAAACCGGCGACCCGTCCGAATAGAACTTCAATTCCGGGAAACTGAAATCCCTGTTCTCAAAATGCGCGTTCAACCTCGATTCCGTGACCTGTGACAAGTATTCCATGGAAAGCAACAGGTTGGGGTAGTTGCTTTTGGGCTTGTATTGAAGCGGTTCGGTAACGGGTGCTTTTGCAACCTCCTGTTCAGGCTCATAAGCGGGCTCATGAGCGGTTTCGACGTCGATCTCCATATGCTCTTCCATAGTAGGTTCCGTTTCGGGCTCCGGCGTGGTATGGGTGGCCTGGGGCAGTAGTTTTTGTTCCGCTGCAGCTTCCAGCGCCCGTTGGTTTTCGAATATCCTGCTTAGCCAATTGAAAAAGCCCGATGCCATTTTGTTTAGATTTTAAGTTTTGATTGTTGTGCTACGCCGTCAACGTCGTCCACCAAGTATCTGCGAAACGTCAAATGTCAATATGAAACCTGTAATGTTGTCTTCCGAGCGGAGGAACGTTACGGAAGCCGGAGTTCCAAAGATTGGAAAAGGCATACTGGTAATAAGCTCCACCATAGACTGTCCTAAGGATGGATCTGTTGTAATCGCACTCCTAAGGCCACTCAAAGCTATTCTTCCAGTAAAAGTGAATATGGTCAAACGCTCTTCCTCAGTCAACTTGTCCCATTTACTGGTTATGTGACTTAATACATACTCTCGAAATTGTACGATTTGTTCAACGCGCAGAAAAGTTCCCACCAGGTTTTCAAGTGTAGCTTGCGTCAACTCGCCTGACTCGGCTGTAGGCGAGGCAGCCACTTGTGATACCAATGTAGTACCCGATAGCGTTCTGGTTGCCGCAACCCGGCCTGACATGGAGGATAATCCCCTTATGGTCCTGGCCTGGTTCGCATACAAGGAACTTATCAGGGATCTTAGAAAATTCGAGGGATCCAGCCATTGCTCAATCATAATCCGGATAGCCTCCGAATCAATATGAAGCATTCCCAAGCCGAGGTTAGGCCGATCCGACAGCGAAGGCAACCTTGCGGCCAACGGTCTTTGGATTAGACGGAAGTCATCGCCACCTTTTGCCTGAGGCGAAGGCAGTTTTGCGCCGACGGCAGGCTGCGCTTTAAACACCGGCTTGCTGCCAGGTGCTTTGGATAACATGCTCTCTGCGAATGCGTTTCCCATGGCTTATTTCGTTAGTTCATCGAGGTTCTGGCTTTGCAGCTGGTTTTCCCCGCTGGTTATATTTTGTTTGATCGTACGCTTGAGCTCGGTTTTTTCCTTTTTTTCAATCTGCAAAGCTTCAATATCCGCGAAGTTCGCTTCTTTGCCGATTACGTTGCGCATTTCCCTTACATCCTCGTTTAATGCAGGTTTGATGGCGCCATCAATCACCGCCTGCCTCTGCTTCATTTTCCTCGACTCAACATTGTCATCGCTCTTGAAAGTAAGTGCCTGAATTGCTTTTGTAGCAGCATTCCGAAAGGCCGTTAAGGTGGTATTACTTTTTCCTCCGAAGGTTCTCCCCGCTATGTGCCGTTTGCTATACAGATTGATGGCGTACCCCGTCTTGGCGCGGCCTGCTGCCCTTTGGGCCATTTTACCATTTTTCTCAAAGAAATTCATCTTTGAAGCTTCTTCGAAAATAGCCGCCTGGGGCTGGTGGTCGGCAGTGAGTTCGTCACCGGCCGGCTTCGGCATAGATCCGTATGTACCTGCCAGCCCCTCCAGCCGGTAAGATTCTATGAGCTTCCCTACATTTCTGTCGCCAGCCAGAAGGGTCTGTAACATTCCCGAAAGTTTGACGTTCAGAACCAAAAGTTCCTGCTGAATGGCAGTCTTCTTGGTTTCGTCCGACTGCTTATTCAAAGAAGTTATTTTTGTAGAAATTTCTTTATTCACAAAGCTTCTGATAGAAGCGATTAATTTACCCTTGTCTGATTTTGCATCTACACCATACTCGTTAGCGTAAAAGGTCAGAAACGCTTCGATATTCTTTGGGTCGCTCGCTACCATCACCACAGCGGAATTTCCCGACTTTTGGAAATAGACCGAATGTGACGCTCCTTTTGCGTCGACAAATTTGGATTTTACTCCAAAGAAGTTCAGCACTTTTGCCGCAGCTTGTTTCCCTTTCTCCTTCACAAATGCCTTCCCTTTATCAATGCCGCCCTTCACCTTCCGTACCAGCTTATCAATGCCGATCTTCTTGGCGAATGCAATGGCCTTATCCAGGATCCAGTCAATGGCTTTGTTAATCGGCGCTTGGATCTTTTTGATGATCTCCATGACTTTTTCCGACAATCCGCCCAGTCCGAGTAAGGAGGCCAGAAATCCAATTGCTACCGGAACGGCTTTGGCCAGTGAATCTTCCACCCGTTTGGCTGCATTGCCCAGTTTCCCGGCAACAATTTCGGCAATGGAATCCAGCACGCTGTTGACCAGCTCCATGATCTGTTTTCCGCGTTCGATAAAGAACTTAATGATATCGTAAATCGCTTTGCAGGCTTTTATGAATGCGCCTACCGGATTGAGCAGCCCAATAATCCAGGCAATACCCGCCATGATGACCTTTTCTTTGAGAAAATTCAGGACGGCGTCGATCACCATTTCTTTCAGGTTGTTCATTTTCTCCTTGATCAACCGCCATACCCCTCCTATTCCTTCCTTGATGATCACCATGAATACATCAAAAGTGGTTTCCATAGCTTTCACGACCGGTTCGCCGATTTTCCTGACGGCACGGTCCCGGATATTCGCCCAGGTAAGTCCCAGAATGGATGCCACAAATTTGAAGATGCTGAGCAGGTCCCAGTTTTTCGGAATTTCGATCCCTGGTGGAAGCGAACCCAACAGCCAGGCAAAAAATCCTTGTTTCAGGTGTGTCCAGATATTTTTGGTAAACTGGCTCAGCCCCATTTTGACTGCGGCGATCAGGTTTCCGACGAAGCGCATCGGATCCTTGATAATGCTCGTGATCACTGCTTTCGCCTTCGCCAGGACGCCCAAAAGCATCTCTTTCAATTCCGCAATGGCTTTGATCACACCTCTGACCGCTGCTGCTGCCCGCTCGATCCAGCCCATATTCTCTTCCTTGATCTTCTCGAAAATATCGTTGAGCTGGGTGACCCCTTCTACGTACTTTTTAGCAAGAGAATCTGCCAAGGCTCCCTGTTTTTCGTTGACCTTTGTTTCGAGGCTATCGAATCTGCTGTCGATATCTCCCTTTATTTCATCCGCTATTTTCTTTTCCTCCGGACCCATTTTGGCGATTTCGCTGGTCACCTTGTCACGACCCGACTGAATGGTCCGCATGGCCGCATTGAGTCCCTGCTCCACCGTGGTCGCAATGTCATTGATCGTCGTCCTGAGTTCCGATTCGAACCTCGCTTTCTCGGCGTCGAAAATGTCCTGCTTGCTGTCACTTCCTGTAAAAAAATCCGAGATGGCATCCCCGATTCCGAGGTCTTTGATCCTGACATCTACGTTGTGTTTGAAATTTTTGGTTGCCCTCGCCAGGTCGTTTATAAAGCGGGTCGTAACCGCCGTTTCTAGGTCCGCGAGCTGCTTGTCGACGCTGGTTTTGGTATCGTTATAGATATCTTCGAGCCGCTTCCTGATCTGCTCGCGCAGCAATTCATTCTTCGATTTGACAGCGACTTTATTTTTGTCAACTCCGGTAAACTGACCTGCCCTTAAACCATTGATTCCTTTCAATTGGCCGGTAATGCTGCCTTCTGCTTCTGATTTCTGGCCTTCGAGGGTCGGTGTTTCTTCTTTGCGATAATTGTCGGGGGCCTTTCTGGCGTTTTCCTGGGCCGTGTTTTTCGTTTCATTGGCCGCCTGAAAGCTGGGTTCATTGGATTTCTCTAGCTGCGCAGGCGTCACTTCATTTTCCTGCATCTGCGAATCCAGTGAAGACGCCTCTTTCTGCATGGAAATTTCGTCGTCCGTTTTGCGCTTTGGGGCGGCTTGCTGCGGACTGTCCACGACAGGAGCGCCACCGGGCTTTTCAGCCTCCAACGGCTTATGCTCGGGCGATTGTACTGCACTGGCGTCCGGCGCTTTTTGTGAAGCCTCGGCGATCGGCTGGGTCGCGTCATTTTTGGCGCCTTTTACGCCATCCGTTACCTGACCTTTCAATGCTTTTATTTCAGCAGGTTCATTCGGTTCTTTAGTATTCCCGAATTTCTGCATTTCATTTTTGCTCTTCGGCAGCGCATCCTTGATCTGCTGGTCGAACTGGCGGAGAAACTGCTCCCGGTCAAATAGCTTGGGTTTGACCTTCACCTGGTTCATATCCTTCACCAGGCCTCCTTTTGCATGCGCGATTTTCTCGCCGGCTGGTGCTACCGCACCCATTTTTCCTTGCCGGAGTTTGTTTTCGGTTTTGTCGTGCTTTTTCTGGGAGAGTGCTTGTTGTTTTGCATGGTCGCTCACGGTTTTGAACGCCGGATCGTCCGCGGGCCTCTGCGGAGATTTTGGAACAGACGCATCGGTCGCTTTCTTTGCGCGGATAGGTTCATGAAGAGTCGAACCACCTGGGACGGCACCTCGATCCCCACCTTTTTGGCGGATTGTTTCGGGCAGGGCTGTCTTCTTCCCGGCCAGTGCAACCGGCTGAGCGGGCGCTGTTTTACGGCTGCCGCCAAAATCGGATAGGGATTTAACCGGAAAAGGTGCACGCATGGGGCGGTCGGTCATTGCGTCGGCAGGCTGGCCCGGCCTATCAACAGGATTACCCGCTTTGCGCAGCGGCGGAGCATGAAAAAGCGGCCGGGGCATGATCGCTTTCGCCGGTTGCTTTTCTGCCGTTAATGTCGCTTTACTGGACATACCTTGTGGTTATTTTACCATTTCACATAGAGCGTATCCTGCATCCAGGGCAGTTTGGTGACCCGAAAACCCCAGGGCATGCGGTCAATCAGATCATCCTGTGCCTGGCGTTCAACTACGCGCAGCACCCAGCCCGGCCCTGCCTCGCCGTCTTCGCGGAAAGCGAGGGTACCGTTTCGATGCAGGAACATGGCCCGCAGGTTGTTCGGGGACATGGATTTCAATACTTCCCAGAACCCAATTATTTCTACCAGAAGCCGCTCAGTCACATCCATTTGCTCCTGGGTAAGCACGATGTGGTCAGGGATCAACGTCCCTAGCGGCAGGCCGCACAAAATTTTAGGGAGTGTCCAGTCGTTCGCGCTGCTTTTGGGTGCCGCGGCCCCATGTGCCAGATAGCTCAACAGCAATACAGCCTGGTACGGATTTTCCTTATCCAGCCAGTTTCGGTTTTCAATCCATCCCAAACTTCCGAACAGCTGGGGCAGGTAAGGCGCCAGCAAGACCAATCCGGCACTTTCAATGTGGTATTCGATTTTCGGGCTTTTCTCTTCGAGTAAGGCTGTTTCCTCCTGGACGTCAGGCACCCCGTTTTCCCCCATCAACATCTGGTTGCAAACTGCGGCAAACGCCGACCGGTCTTTAAGGCCGGTATGTTCTTTATTTTGCAAAAAATACAGCCATACGTTTTCTTCCGACGCCAGCAGTTCAGGCGACATCATACCCGGGCTCTGGCTGTTTTCAGTCCAGAAATCCCGGATCCAGCTTTCAGTGATCGAAGCATTGAAATGCACGCTGAAGAATTTAGCCAGGATCCGCCTCACAGGCAGTAATCCCAAATGCCGGATCAGCCTGGAAAGAATTTGCGGCGAGGTTTTCGTTTGGTTCGCGAATTCCGTCCAGAAAACAAAGTCGGTATTGGCCGGTTGCTCTTCCAGAAACCGGCGAACCTGCATGATCTTTTCACCTGACAGATTGGAAGGATAAAAGCCGTTCTTCAAAAAGAACATAGCCATCTGGAACACGTATTGCTCCCGGTGTTGCCCGACGGCATCTTTTGGAAAAGAAGTCGAGTCCAGTATCCCGTTTAACAGTTTTTCGATCAGGCTCCTTTGAAACGAATGCTCATCAACTGCCTCGACGTCAATTTCCAACCGGGGTATTGTCAGTACGATATTGTCCGGGACCAGGCTGTCCAGCTTTTCTGCCAGCATGCCTCGCAGTGCATCTGTCCGGCACCATCGGGACACTTCGTTCCCGCGCTCGCGGGCAAACGATTTGTTTATCGCGTTGATCTCCACAGTGAGACGTTGGATCGTATGGTTCATGGTTTCGGATTATGCATGTCGGACAATGTATTTACGCTGGAATGTCAATCACAAACGGACCTGCGTGCGGTATCGTAAAATCGGCCACGATCGTAAATTGCCCTACCTCGGGAAGGGTATCGCTCTTACACTCGCTCAGATCAATCTGTTCGCTGTCGGCCTGATCCACGTACACCATGACAAGGGTTTGGCCCTGTTCGATACCGGCCGTGTGTTCCAGGCCTACCTTGGATTGTTGGGCTGAGGGAAAACCCTTGGCCAGGCCCGATCCATCGGGGTAATTCTTTGTTTTCAGGCCACGGAGGCACGAAACAGGCACGAATAGGATGTTGGCGGTCAGATTATAACGGTCGATAGCAGTTGCCCAGTCCGGCGAAATCTTCTTGGGGTCGGCCTCACCGTTGATAGTCATCACTTTGCCGATATGACCCTCCGCGCGCAGGAATGGCTCGTTTCTGAGATTGAACGCCAGCGGGAACAGGGTATCCCGGTTATGGGTGTAGGAATCGCTGCCGCCGTGTCCATTGTAGGACCTGACCCGGCTGGTTTGCCCCATTTGGGTGAGCCGGTAGTTCCAATAGCGGTGCAATGAATACGGGCTGTCGGCATCCAGCGGGTAATAGTAAGGGATCGCCTGCCTGCCCAATTCGGCATCTGGCGTCTGCCCCGGTGTGAATTTCAATGCCATGTCTGTCAGGCCGGTGTCGCCCTTCTCAAAGTAATTGGTAGAATCTTCAAACTCCCTGGCCGGCGCGATGTAATGGCCCGCCACAAGCACTTTCTCGTCCAGTTTGAGTTGCGGGAGATCAAAAGTCCAGATCATCATCATCATTCTCCAGTGCAGGAACCGGATCTCGTTCCAGTCTTCCGAAGCGTCCCCATTGCTCATGGCGGGCTCGAAATAGTCCCTGAAATTGACGGGCGTGTAACTGGATCTTCCGCCCAGGACAGGCCCTAACCGGACTAAGGTGTAAGGCAGTTTTTCCCTGTCTTTTGCCGGGTGAACGCAAAAACAGGAGGCCTTGAATGCGGAAAGTTGCACACTCAGTTCATCATATGCCTTAACCAGGTCTGTGAGCCAGTCGTAGAAATACTGGACGTAAAACAAGTGCTCGCCTTCTTTCAAAAATACTTGCCATTTCTGGATTAAAATGGTACGGTATTGTGTCCAGTAACCGCGGCCTTTGTGCGAAAGCCGGTCGCCGTACAATTCGTGCAGCTTTTCGAGCACTGTACAGAACCTTGGGATAAGATCGTCGAGAATCGCCTTGTATTCGAAGAAAATGTCACGGAAGAGCCTCACCTTTTCGAAAGGATCGGCGAGGTTATCCGTGCCGAACGGCTGCCCGGGATCGGCTACCGCCAGCGTTTTATACCCAAATCTGGGGATGAAAATCTTTTGCAGCTGCAGGTGCGGGTGGAGCGCGTGGGCAATGACCTCGTTGGAAAAGACCGGCTTGTTCTGATGGGGTCGCCTGAAAATACCGTTCCGGTTTTCGATGACATCGTTCCTCGACAGCTCCTTTACTTTCGCCAGCAATTCCGCATCCTTTTCAACCAAAACCGAGGGGCTTACCAGCAGAACATAACGCTGACCGGGCATATCATCGGGGATCAGGATGACCGCAATTTTATCATCGAGCAAGTTGCGGGTCGGCAGGTCTCTCGGATTTTGCTGTTTAAGTGAATCCATGGTTTTAGGGTTGTATTCGCCTTTGGGGACCAGTTCCATCACCAGCCGGTTGGCCCTGTCCTTGTCGCTCCAGCTATGCGGAAAGTACTTCTGAACGGCCTGGCCCGGCACTTTGAGGTAATAACTGAAGCATTCTCCGGGCAGGGCGATAACGGTACCGTCCTGGGTTACCACAGTGCCGCCGCCCAGCTCAATATCACAGTTGGGATTGACCTGTACCGTGAGCCCGCAAACAATACCGTGCCCATAGAGACATACATCGACGCTCTGTTTCTTTTCAGTTGGTGCGGTCATTTCAATACTTGTTTAAAAGTTCGATAAGTGCATTTGCTGCTTTTCTGAGGTCAAAGCTTTCGGCCGCCGGATCAGTCTTCACATTCAGCCAGCCGTAGTAAGTTTCCTCAAAATCGATCATTTTCGTCCGGTCGAGCTTCACGACCCTGGGCATCACATGCGCTGGTACTTCCATCCTCACAAGCTGCTCAAAGTGGGCATATTGGGCCGGGATTTTGAAGCGGTCAACCCAATCCGGCACCACCAGTGTGATCTGAAACGAATAGGCGTCCAACCCGCCGAAATCCGCGGACAGCGACCTCGGGGTGAGGATCGAATAATCTTTGTCGAGCGGGCGAAGGAGGATATGTTCGATCACATGGAAATTGTCGCTGCTGCATGGGTCTTCTACAAAATCTGTTATTTTCCGTAAGAACTTCGACGCTTCCTCTTTTGAATCAAAGGGCTCGGAAAGCATCACGGCGTTGTCGAAAGCCGCCGCAAAACCACTGCCGGCCGGGCCGCTTACTTCCTGCTCCCAGAAGCCGGCATACCAGCGTGTGCCATTGTCGTCCGAAACCACGCTATAATGGTCGGTATCTGCGGATTGTGACAAAAACCGGTCTCCCTCTGTATGAGCCGAATCGACCTGGCTGAACAATGCCGTGCTGGTCATCCAGAATGTCGGGCTGTCTTGCTCTGATTTGATCCCAAAACGGTATCTGCGCGATTTCCCGACCATTTCCAGTTTGGCATCCATCACAAATCGCGGTAGTACGCTGACGGTCCGGCGGGACCATTCTTTGATGCCCAGCTGGGCCAGCACACGTCTTTTGAAGCCCTCAATGTTATCACAATCCCAGAAATGCCGGTTATCGTCTTCCGGTTCGGCCTGGTAATTGAAGCCGCGTCCCCGCAGGCTGCCCAGCGAAGGCAGCTGTTTGAGAAACCGCCTCTTATCTTTCAGCCAGTCTTTTACACCCTCATCGCTGTCTGCAGCGTCTTCGAGGGGGTTTTCTATATTGAATAATGCAAAGGCATAATCCGTAAATGCTTCTCCGAAACGGGCCAGCAGATGGTCCAGGATCTGGTTTTGGCGAAGCTTGTAAGTGATATCACTTCCTTTGGCGAGCTTTTCCAATGATTGTACGTAGGCATTGGCCGGATCGTTTTTGAACGTTTCCCAATCCTCGCCCGGGGCCAGGCCGGAAAAGAGTGTTTTAACAAACGGTATCTCATACAACGTCTGGTAGAGCGACATTTTTTCTATTGGTTTTTCGATCGAAAGCGCCTCGCGCACCTGGGCCAGTTGCGCCAGATAATTGGCCAGGATCTGGTCGAAAAACATTAAAAAGCCTTTCAGCTGCTTCACCTGTGCTTTCCGAAGCGATGTTTCTGTGGAGACAATGCCTTCCCGCCCAATGTGATAAGTACGGGGGAATTCTTCCTGAATGCTGGTGTAATCGGCCAGGTCGTCGCGCCGGGTTCCGCTGGGTAATGCCAGGTCCATACTCCCCGTCCGGTCGATCTTTGCATTTTGGGCGCGTAATTGTTCCAGCCGGTCCTGCACTTCCCATTCAATGGAATCATTGAGGGAAACGGGGCGGCCGCCTTTTGTAAATAGCACCGAAGAACATGTATCATTCCAATCGGTCGTCGGCTGACAGTCGCAATCGAATTTCAGGCACCATTCATCGCTGCTGGTTTTCTCGCCACATTTTTTAATGACGAGCTTTTGAACCCTTACCACATTTTCAACCCGCGAAATCACCTGGAAAAGGTCCGATTTGTAGATCGTCCTGCGCCAGTCGGCCGCGGCGAGCTCGGTATCATCGATAAACCCATGCGTAAGTCTTGGACCCTCGAATACCTGGCTGGAGTCGTACGACTTTTCAGTCGCATCCAGCAGGATACCTTCGTAATCCGGCATCATTTCGGCTCCCACAGCCTGGGCGACTTCGGTTTTCCAATTCGATAAGCCGGTCAACAATTTTCCGCGCAACGGTTCAAGGTCAGCCAATACATCTGCGGGCAGGTCAGCGTCTACCAGTTGTTCAAAAGAAGCATTGGAAAGCGTGAAAGTGGCATATTTGTCCATCATTTCCTGCAAGCTGTACATCTTCACCGAGGGCGACAAAAATTCCTCCACCGCATAGCGGATATCGGCATACACCTGCACCAGGTCGGCACCCGGTGTCACTTCGATCGTAGTTTGAATGCCCAGCCCGACTGTTTCTATGACTTTGATATCCGGATTAAAATCCTCGCACAATGCCCGGTTTTCATGCAGCTTTGCGAGGGCGGTTTTGCGGATTTTGTCTTCCTGAGCCTGGCAATCCTCTTCCAATTGCAGGTAAATTTTGTAGATACCATTTGGCGAGAAAAGCTTGTATTTTGTTTCTTCCTTCTTTTCGGTTATCAGGCTGCTTTTGATCAGATAAGCTGTTAAAAACGGATGTACTATTTCGTCCTGAAATGCTGGATTCACCTGCAAAAAAGTATCCAGCATATCCCACGCACTTGTTTTCACTGGGAGTCGTTCGGCATTCGGCAAGGTCCAATAAGCCGTTAATTGTATGCGGAGCAGCCTAATGATGTCCAGAAAACTCAGGGCAGGCGCCAGGGCCTTCTGATAGCCATCATCAAATTTTGTTCTCGCCCAGTTTTCTATCTCGGAAAAACGGTTTTCAATCAGGAACAGGATCAGCGCTTTGCGTTTGTCACCAGTCGGCTTGGAGTCCTCGGACAAGCTTTTATCAAAAAAATCGGTTACTGCCTGCTGAAAATCCGGCTTGCTCAAAGTCTCCAGCGTTTCCACGGCATTGGGTTCGAATGTTAGCGACGGCATGGTTGGATCACCCTTTGAAAATTCCTCCAAATATCGTCGTAAGCCGGGAATATCCAGCATGTCGGCTTTCTTTCCGAAATCGATCTGAACCAGCACATCTTCCTTTTTGCTTTTTTTGATCCACGCATTTTTTACGCCCTCAATATCAATCAGTATTTTCCTGAAATCGAGCGCGGTCACCGGCGCATTGGGCAGGATCTCGCCGGCCGTGAAAAAAGATTTGTAATCGATACCTGGCGCAAACACGTCGGCATTGGGCAATTGGGTACGGTAACCCAGGTCCGTCAGAGCGTAGCAAAGCACTTCCAGGATGGTGATGCCGGGATCGTGGCTGTTGAAATCGGTCCAGACCGAAGAGCCCAGTCTTTCCAGGTGGCGCAGACCTTCCCGGCGGAGCAACTGGTAATTCATGCCGGGAGGGTAATTCAATATTTTCGGAACTGTCAGTGTCGTAGCCATTTTGAGAGGTGATAATCTGGTAATCAATGATGTATTGAGAAACTTAACAGCCGCAGTCTTCGCAGCCATCCTCCCCCGCTATCAGGATCTGGTGATCCAGCACATTGGGATTATCCTCGTTCAGCATATCGAGGTAAGTGGTCAGCAGCGACCTGGAAGTAAAAGGTTCAATGGTTTCAACTTCCTCAAAATCAATGAGCGCCTCCTTGTTCTCCGCCGTTTCGCGATCAGGGAAATGCTTCACTTTTATTCCTAAAACCACGTCTACATAATCCAGATTTTCCAGGAAGCGCAGCAATTCGACCGTATAAATGCGGATCCCGAAAACCAGCGGGCTCTGCTCGTCGGTCGCCCAGGGTGCCAGAAATGCTTTCAGGTCGCCGTTGAGCTGCTTTTTGTAAAATAACTCTTCCTTACCCGGCCTGAACTTAACGCATATCTGTAAACGCACGGGCTCGAAGATGGCATTGCGGATCAATAACCTGCCGTCGTGATCGCAGCCGCAATCCGAATCTTTGGTGCAGCAGCAAACCACGCCTCCATGCTGCTGGTTGATAAAATAGGTGTTGAGCTTATTCAAAAACCTTTCTATTTCTTCCAGGTCGCCTGCATTGAAAATCGGATAAAATTTGGTGTCGCCTGTCATGTTCGCCGGATAAGGCACCACGCCCAATGTCACATAACCGGGCTGGTGTACATCCCTGTCGCGCGTATGCGGCAGACATTTGACCAAAGACACTCTGGGGAAATGTTCAAGCGTCAGCCGCTCGTAATCCCAAACCGTGATCGCCCTGTTTTTATGCCGGAGCCGTTCGTGGATGCGCCGGTAATAGGCAGGCTGGTCGCTGGCTTCGGCATGGAGGCCATCAAACGAAATAAACGGCTGTTCCACTTTGGAAATACTGGCATCGCGGAAACGCTGCTGGGTAATGCTCGATGCGGGCAAACCTTTGTCGATATGGGCCAGGTCGTTGTTGTTATTTTCAAAGATCGCGGTACCGGCCTGGGCAAAAATGTCTTTCAATTGCGGCAGAGCGTCCAGGCTGATTTTCAGGACCGGATCCTCGGTGGCGGATGCCTGCAGCCAGTACAGATCTTTCCGGCCATTTTCGCCCAGCGCAAGCGTATTGCCATTGTTGATGTCGGCGGGGATCTGGAAACGGATGATGCCCGTTTTGCGCAGGCCAAGGGTTTCGTCGCTCAGGATAAATTGCGGCGGAATCCGAACCCACACATTTTCGCGCAGGTATGACCATACTATTTCATCGGGGGCGATCCGGTCGGGGTTGCCGGTGCCCTCCGCGAAATGGAAAAGCAAGGAAAGAGTTTGTCCGGGAAGGATGTCCTGGATACCCAGCCGCAGATTACCATCGGCTGTTTTGGTTTCGGGAATTGCGGGCTTTGGCGAACCCATTGGCGCATCATACGCCGGAAGCATGCGGTCTGGAATGAGTGTTCTCTTTCTCGCCTCCGCGTAACCACCCAGATAATCAATGTGATAAAGTTTATCCACGGAGGCTTCTCCTGCGATCTTGATGGTTACGGGCTCCGTTGTGTAACTCACCGAAATGCTTTCGCTAGGTAATTTCAGAACATTAACCTGATTGTCTGCCCCGGTGGGAAAAATAACAATGTCTTTCCTGAAAAAGGCGTGTGGCGTAGTTACCTTGTAAGCGACGGGTGATGTAAGGTCGAAATTGAACAAGTCGATATTTTCAGCTTCGGATCTCTGAAAAACGTCATTGCTCTTCTGATTCATCTTCATGATCATTCGTTCGTGGTCTTCGCCGGGAAGGGGTAATGTCAGAACCGGTTGCCTGACTTTTTTCACCGACAGTTCCGGCGCAATTACATAAAGCGAAAACCTTGAATCGTTCAGATTATTACCAATCAGCGGTATTTCTGATGTGGGTGTATAGGAGGTATCCCCCAGTTGAATGCTTACATTTTTCAGGTTATTGTTGCTGGTTTGCAACGTCAGGCTCTGGAAGTTAGCTGCCTCAATATCGTTCAGATCTGTTCCGCTTCTTAAGGTAAATCGCAGAAAAGGCAAGCCGCCAGGTACCCAGGGGTCATTTGCTACGGGTACGATATCCGGAAATGAAGGTGGGAGAATCAACTGGGCCGGATTAGCCGCAAAAGACTTTTCTACACTGCCTCTTATCGTTATCGGATCCAGTAAAATATTCAGGTTACCACCCGCTGTACCAAATTTCTTACCCCTGACCGTAATCGATTTAATATCCTCAGTTCTCCTTGCTGTTTCCAAAACAATGTCGAATGGAACTCTGGAATCAAATAGGTCCGCGCCGCTGATCGTGATGGATCCATCATCGATAACGGCCTTACCTGAGAAGAAAAAAGTCTTAACCTTGCTCTCGTTAAAGGAAATGTTGGATACCCTTCCAAAAAAGGCACGTGAATTGTCATCCCCGGTTTTGAATTCGGCAGCACCGGCCACCTGCCCATTGGCATCAATATACAGGTTCCCAATGATCGAACTTTTAACCTCCTGAACTCCTCCTTCAAAATCTGCATTGGACGATAACTTAAGATCAAATGCAATAGCCGCCGCCGGGGCCGGTATGCTTTCAATTTTCTCTTTGGTACTGATGGCAATATCGAATAGGCCTAATACTTTTTCATCAATCCCGCCGATTGTGATCTGCCTGATCCCTCCTTTCGCCAGGTACAATTCAGGAGATGAAATCAAAAATCCGGGTTTACCAATGATCCGGGTTGCTTCTTCTGCGATTTTTAAAACTTCGGGGGACTTAAATGCTTCTTTACCAATTATTCTGGTCAGCAGATTGGTTTTCGCAACCAGCTTTTTGTACAAACCCGCCCCCCAGAACGAGTGCCACAGTTTTCTCCCTTTTGGAAAAGCCAGCTTCCAGCCGTCTTTCCGGTCGGCGAATGGCAGCGCAATGGGGATCAGATCGGCACTTTCGTCTTTGTGAAAATACAGGTTTTGTTTCTCTACAAGTAACGCCTTGTTCAAGATCAATTCGTCCGCCAGCCCATACAACAGGTCGTCGCCGTTTTTGTCTTTCCCTGCGAGAAAAAGCGTGTCTTTGCCCAACCGGTATGATTCCAGGTCATTGGCAATTTCAAACACCAGATGAACGCGGTCCGGGATCTCGCGGCGCTCCTGCAAACGCAATACGTCCCGATAGTAATAGTCGAGGTGTTTGCCGACCATACCATTCAATTCTGCCTGATGGTAACGGCGGAACAACAGGCAGAACGACAGGAACAACGCGATATGGGGCGGATGATCGCCTCTTTGATTGACCGTCAACTGAAACGCTTTCTGCGCTTTGGAAACGATCAAGGTCAAGACTTTGAAAAAATCCAGGAACAAGCGCCAGAGCTCTGCCTGGTCTTTGTGGGTGATCTGCCGGTAATCGATACAGTTCAGAAAATCGTGGACGGTGAGGCCCCAGGTCTCGGGGTCGGCGATCAATGGTGCGTATTGGTCAATGAGCTGATTGTCATTGCTGATTCCCTTGTGGTAGCTGATCAGCTGTGCCAGCGGGTGGTCGAATTTTTTGTTGCCCTGCCCGAGCCCCAGTTTCCCCTGGATCAACGCGCCTACCTCGATACGGAACGGATGGTTTTGGGGCAGCTTTCCATAAATGTCCTCGATGCGGACCGCTACTTCAAATATCTGCACGACCAAGGCGTGCAGCTTTACGAGCGCCTTTTCGCAATAAGGTATGCCTTCTTTTTTCTTTTCCTGTTTGCAGGCTTTCACGAAGTCCAGCTCGGCGCTTCGGAATTTCACCTGCAGCTCATTCAGATCGGTGGCGGCAACGATGGCCAGCAATGTGCTGATGTCCTGCTCCCAAAACGAAGTCCAGTCGCCGTCGGGATAGTTGTCCTGGTTCCAATAGCGGACCTGTTTGGCATATTCACCGGCAAAGGCGAGCAGGTCGGCCATGTTGCGGTCGTCGAGTATCAGGTTCTCGGGAAGTATTGCTTTCAGCAGCCGCTCGCGTTGGGTAGTACCCTGACGTTCAAGCGGGTGTACGGATTTTTGCGGATAGGACATAGCCTTGGTTTATTAAAAATCTACGTTGGTGCCTTCCTGGTAATAGAAGGGATAAACCTTGTTGAAGCGGGTGTTGGTACTGCGCACGATGTAGCTGATCAGAATGTCCAGCCTGCCTTCGAGCTCATCGGGCGTGATCGCCAGTTTGTCGAGCTTGATGCGCGGCTCGTGCAGCTGGATGCCCTCTTTGAGCATATCTTCCAAAAGCGAGAGCAGCGATACGTTGACAGGCGCGAAGACATAATCTTCGAGGTTGCATCCATAATCCATGGTAATGCGCCTTTCCTTAAGACTGGTACTGAACAGGATACAAAGGCTTTGCCAGATGTCCACCTCATCCGACACCATTACCGAAGTATGCGTTACTTTGGAAAACTGCGGGGGAAAACCCCAGCCGGTGCCCAGAAAGCTTTTGCGTTCGGGGGCTTCTGAAAACAAATTTGTGTCCATGTAAGCAAGTGTTAATCTCCTATTGATACATTCGGTGAACCCACCGCTACTTTGCCTCCGTGCAGGGTAGGGTCGTTGACCCTCGCAGCGCCTTTGGCATTAAAAAAGACGGACAGCGAACCTTTCAGGATACGATTGGGGCTGCCGGGACAGACGCAGGTATCCAATTCCGTGGCCGCCATCACCCCGTTGATAAAGACGGTCCGCTGTCCTGCCACCTGGATCGCCCCGCCTACGTGCGTACCCCCGCCGCCTTCCAGCGGTGCCGGGCATTGCTGCAAATCGTTCATTCTGGCTGCTGCACCCATTATTTCTTTGTTGTTTGATGATAAAATGGTCAGTACATACGGTACATTTTACGGATCATTGAGCCGCACCTGCTTTCCCTTGATGGACACAACCTGCTTGGATTCGATCGATATACTGGCTTCGCTCACCATGGCGATCCCGGCGGAGGAAAGTTTGATCGAACTCTCTTTGTCCTTGATTTCAATTTTGCCGTCTGTGTCATGGAGTACAATGGTGTAGCCTTCCTTTGTTTTGAGTTCGATGCTTTTTTTACTGTCATCAAAAACCATCTGCATACCGTTTTTGGCAAAAATCCCTTTCTCGAAGTTGTCATCGCTGGTTTTAACAGGCGCGGGAAATTTTTTGCTATGCAATGAACCCAGAACAATCGCGTCGTTTGGATCATCATTGATAAAGCCGAGGATGACTTCGTCCCCTTTTTCGGGACGGAAAACAAATCCCCGCTTTTCGCCGGCCGTCAATGTCGCCAAGCGTGCCCAAATGCCCTCATTACTTCCTCCCTGGCTGGCGATAAAAGGAATCTTGACCTTGATACGCTGGTCGCCCGGCTGGGTATCGCCCCCGATTTTCGTCACAACGCCCACATGCAACCCGCGGATCGCAGGGAGCAGCCCCGAGGCGTCGGGCATGGCGATTTCCGGAGCTGTCTGTGATAATGTTTTGATCGAGAGGCCAAATTGGATGTCTGTCTGCCAGGTACCATCGTGTACCTGGTGCAGCACGCCCGTCACCAGGTGCTTGCCATTGAAACGCGCTGCTACTTTTTTCAACTCAATGGTTTGCATCACTTTGAAGTTTCTGCCACGCACCCTGGCCCTCCCGCGTACCTGCGATAATTCGGCCCTCCTTTTGCATCCTTTGGCCCAGGAGCTGAGTTCTTCGGTGGCCATATCACCACCATGGAACATACCCGGTTTCTGGTTTTTATAAAGTACATCCGGGAAATGGTGCGTCGCGTCTTCAGCGCCGAGGTCTATGCCCACGGCACTGGCTGCCGCGGATACTGCACCGCCCAATGCGCTTGCTGCCGAACCCAATCCGCCTCCCCCTCCCGAGTTCCCGGATCCTTTTTCGGAAGCCATTTTTTGCTGGGTGCTGTCCCAACTCGCTGTTTCCACATCCGGAAAGTGTGTTCGGGCATCCATTTCCGCTTCAAAATCAATGATTTCCTCGCCCCAGGTGACGGCAAAATCGGCTTTGGCGGCAACTTCTGGCTTCATAATGCTCACTTTGCCATCCTGGCACCATACCACCAGCCCGTTGGCCTCGGCCCGCATGACCAGAAAGTCCCAGTCGGTGCAATGGTACTGAACCAGCTCGGGATGCGTGTAGCCGGTATCTGCCAGGTCGCCGGCGGTGATCCCGTTTCCACTGTATTTCTGCAAAATTTCCCTGAAAATATCCTTGTCCGTTTTTTGAACGAAATATTTGCTCTGGCGTACCAGGGTCATCCGGATGGCTGCATCGTTGCACACCAGTTCCAACGCCGAGCCCCGGCCATGCAGCACACTGATCGCGTGCCGCACCACCAACCCTTTGAAAATACTTTCGGTTTTGTTCTGGTAACCCAGCTGGATTTCGGCCATTTTACCAGGCACAAAATGCGGTGAGCCGCTTTTGGCAAAGGTGCCCTTTTCAACCTTGCCATCAGAAATAATCAGCTTGGCCGACGGGACCTTGTTCAGTTCGCGGTAGATGGACAGCGAAACCAGGCCACCCGGGTTCTGGGTCACATCTTTGCCGTCCATTTTCAACGTAACACTGACGGTATGGGTTGGAGAGCTGGGCGCGCTGTCCAGTGATGGAATCGAAGGAAGTCCGGCCATTTTTTGCGTAATAAAAATTGAAATTGTTGTCTTAATCTGCCACTGGCGGAAATTGCAGGGATATGCCCGGTTTCAACTTCCTGAAATTCGTGAGCTTGTTGACCTTCGCCACTTCGAGGTAATAGTCGGGCTTTTCATAAATTTCCGTACACAGGTTCAGCAGGGTGTCGCTGGCTTTTACTTCTCTAGTCCTGGTCAGGTCCGGGGACAGCAGCGACATTGCCGCCGCCGCCGCGTTGGGCATTTTGAACTCGAGTAATTTCAGGTTCACTTCCACCCTGAGCGGTAGCCCGGAGGAATGGAAAAGCGTGAAATTTTGTGTCATTTCCTGCAAAATCCCGAGAAAAACCAGTTTTCCCCAGTTCACCATGATAAACGGCGGACGGTGCGACTCGTCCTGCACGCCGTAGACAACCAACTGCAACTGGGCCAGTTTGGCCGTCACAAATGCGAGCTGGGCATCGGGTCCGCCGGCTGCAAGTGCCTGGGAAACCGCATCGATGGCCTGCTTGGGAATCGGTACCACGCCGGTTCCGTCGATGGTGAATTTGAGGTCAAGCACCTCCGGCTCCACCGAATTGAACTGCGATTCGGTCTTTTCTTTTGCCGCACCGGATTCCGACGGCGTATTGTATTTGATCTTGAACTGCCGCTGGTATTGCTCCGGGTTGATCGGCAGTTCAAAAACGCCGCCGCCAAGGGTTTGCAATACAGAGCTGGCAACGGCAAGCGGCGAACTGGTATCCAGGTGGATCGACGCCAGCCTCAATTTGTTCACATAAGCCTTTTCCATAATTACCGTTCTTTTTGTCGTTCCAGAATCGCCAGTACCTGCCTTACGCAAGACTCGATGATCGCTTTGTCAGCTTCCTCGCGGATATCGGCGGCAGGGTGTCCGGTCTGGGCATTGCCGCCTTTTTTACCATTTGTATCAGGGGCCGATTCGTTCACGTTGGCCCTTATGACCAGTTCTTTTATATCTACCATTTGTACTTGTTCCGTTAGCCGGGAAATGATTTGGTAAAATACTGGTACTGCATTTCGATGGTCTCGATGGCCAGCTCATTGTTCATGGCATTGAATGCCGAAACCGACCACTTGACCGGGTAAGCCCGGGTTATGTGCCAGGCCGCCAACGGGTTGGTAAGGGAATCGGGCCTGCCGGGATCCAGAAGAAATATATCCAGGTTTTTGGGACTGAACGAAAATTCTTCGATGGCCTGGCTGCACCAGTTCAACAGGGGCGAGCTGATTTTGAGCCCCCTTTTGAGCACCAGCTTGTCTGAGGTAGTCCTCACAGGTAACTGGTGCACAAAACGGTTTTCGCCGCCTTCCTTCAGGGCCAATGTCTCCAGGGTCATGCTCAGGCCCGTTACCTCCTGAAAGTCGGCCTCCGCCTCAGGGAAACCGTCGATGGTTACTTTGAAATAAAAGCTGACCGGTGGATAAAAGGCCATGATGCGGGTGATTAATGATAGGAAACAGTAACACCTTCGTGGGCCAGCTCAATGGTTTCAATGGATACCTCGTTGCCGTCGGCCTTCATGTCGCTGAACTGGACTTTGACCGGGAAGGCATTGGAAAGGTTCCATGAAATCACCTCTACCGCCGCTTCGTCCATCAGCGTGATGTTGACCGTCCGGCGGTAACCTTTGCGTTTGACGACAGAAGTATCCTTGGCATTTTCGCCGCCGTCGATCCAGTCGTAAAAGTCGTGAATGCCTTTGAATACGCCCCGTTTCATCACCACATTGCTGAATTTCCGGAGACCTGCCATTTTTCTTTTCGATAGGTTTATGTCAATGCCGTCGCGGTATTCGATCGGGTCGACCTGGTAATCAAGGCCGGTGACTTCGGTAAAACCGATCTCGGTTTCTTTCGAAAGATTATCCCATTTTACTTTAAAACGGAATTTAGGAACTGGATAAAATATGTTATCTGCCATGATAAGCTAGTATTTAATATTTTGACTATGTGGAACTTATGCCGCGCTGGCCTGGAACTTATGCTCGTAACGCAGGATAATAAATTCAGCCGGCCGCGCCACGCGCAACTTGATTTCGACAATCATGCGGCCTTCCAGGATATCCACGTCGGTCATTGTTTCAGGCAAGCCTACATTTACCTGAAACGCTTCGTTCGTGGTATTTCCAAACAGCCCTCCGGATTTCCAGATCTCGGTCAGGAAGTTGGTGATCATGGCCTTCACCTTGATCCAGCTGTCGCGCGTGTTGGGGGCAAAAATGAAATCCTGCATGGCACGCGCAATGGAATCTTCAATAAAGCAAAAAGTACGGCGGACGGACACATAACGCCATTCCAGGTCATTGCCAACCAGGGTACGTGCGCCAAAAACCAGTATCCCTTTTCCTTCATAAGCGCGGATTGCGTTCACCGACTTACCCGAGGCTGCATCGACGTTCAGGTCTGCATGAAAATCGTCGTCGATCTCCACAGTGGGGCTGATTACGGCTGCCAGTCCAATGTTGGCCGGTGCTTTCCACACGCCCTGTGTGGCGTCGGTCTGTACCATGATCCCGGACATTGCCGCGCTTGGCGGAAGGGTTACCGGCACTGCGTTGATCGCCTCTTTAATCTTGTTGAATAACAGGTTATTAGTGGTCTCAAATGTTGCCATTTTAGTGCCTGCTGGGATAAAGTGTGCAGCGGTGAATTTGTCTTCTATGACTTTCTGGTCTGCTTCAAAAGCATTCTCTTTATCCTTTGCAACCTTTTCGAAATCGTCGAATGCGGCCTTGGTATCCGCTTTTACCGTGTCAACTGTTGCCCCAGGCTTGTCGAGAGCGGCGGTGACGCTGTCAGGCATCGTCAGGAATTTTTCTCGTGCCAGCTTCTGAAGTTCAAGTTTCAATGCCTTTACATCAGCGGCCGCGGTTGCCGTGATCGCCGCTTTAATGAGTGCTATGGCATCCAATTGAGGTTTAAGCTGATCAAGGGCCTGGGCTCTGATGAGTAACCCGCTGGTAAATGCGTGGTGCGAAGTGATAGTCACGAATTTCGGATCGAACTTGTAATCGATCGTGGTGTCCAGCAAAGGATAGTAAGCAGCGCCATATTTCAGGTTGATGTTTTTAACGATCGGTGTCCGGAAATTAGCTGTGATGTCGCTTATATCCTTGTTCTTGTCATCGACATCGATCAGTGTTACCCGGTTGATCATTTTGGTGCAATGTTCCAATGCTTTGGGAACCAAAGTCCCATAATAATCAGCGTCGGTTAAATTCTTGCAGGCATCAGGAAAGGATAAAATAGTGATATCCTTCGCCAGTTTCGCGGCATCCACACCTTTGATCAGGTCCCCTACGCTCACTATTCCACCAGCCTGGCTGCCAACCGCGATGATAAAACAAGGTCCTCCACCATTGGCATAATACAACTGCATGGCATAATGCATCCTGAATTTGAATTCCTGATCGGGAACCACTTTAACATCAATCCTGACTGTTTTGGTGACGTCGAGATCATCCACCACTTCCAGCAGCTTAATATCGATTTGCTTGTCGGGAGAGGTACCAAAATAATCCTGATACTCCCGCATATTGCGGATGCGCACGGGTTTCAGCGTCACGTCGGCGCCGTTTTTATTGGCGAACTCGGTGTAGCCAATGAAACAAGGCACTGCACTGGGTACAACGCCGATCGATGGTGGCAGAGTAGGCACCTCGAGTGTGATCACGCCGGGCATCCGGGTATCTGGTAATGCAGCCATAATGTATTCTTTTTAAGTGTTTACGGATGTTAGATATTAAAATAGATCAGCGATTGATCGCCCCTGATATTGACTGTCGAGATGTCGGGCACGGGCAGCTTGGCAAAATTGCTGTTTCCTCTGATGCTCAGTTCAACCACAGGCGGGCGGTGTTCCAGGATCGGGATCGGGACGTTGCTGGCGAATACAAACACATTTTCGATGGAATCCTTGTTACTGTCCATCATTTGTCTGATCGTTGTTTTAAGCTTCTCGCCCAGTTCGGCTTCTTCCAGCCGGGTAAATTTTACCCCCTGGGGCGACTCGGTGTCATTGCTGTGCCTGGCAAAAGAAAGTTTGATATCGTCCCTGGTCCCGTACGGCACTTTTTTATTTTTGACATCAACCAGCACATACTGCCAGCCAAACTTACGGTATTGAATATACGTGATGTAATTTGTCCCGGGATTTACGGTTTGGTCAAGGTATAAATCCATCACCCCGAAGAACGGCCTGCTACCTGCAACCTCATCATTGGCGAGAAAAACTGGTGGCGATTCACCTGCAATCTCGGGCGGCAGCCGGTAAAGGCCGGGTCCCGGCAGGCTGATCTCCGCCATTTCCTGGTCCGGCTTAACAGGTACCGGCGGCAATGGCTGCCATTTCCTTCCGGGCAAAAGCTGATCGATTAACAGTTGGTCCACCTGGCCCTTTGCTACATCCACATTGAATCGCTCGGTACTGACACGCGGCAAAGCGTCCTTTTCCGACAATTTTTCGTCCCTGGTCAGCCTGGGAAGCAGCTGCCCGTCGGCCTCATGAAGGTTAGTGAGGTAAAATTGCTTCACCGAAACCATTTCCTGCGGGTTGACTTCCCAGGAGAACTGGCTCACATTCCATAAAAGCGGGTTGTTCAGGTACACCAGGAACGTAAAACAAACCGCAGCGTCCAATGCCGTTTCCGGAGCGCCCCCGTCCATCTTCCGCATGATCATTGTGCGGTCGGCGGCATGGCGCAGGACGAGCCCGTGCCGCTGCAATGCTTCCGAACACGACCTGGTCGGCACCAGCGTGAAATCATTGCTCCTGCCGTTCTGGTAATAGGCATGCTCAAACGAAACGGAGCATAGCACCTGATATTCAATATGAAGCATATCAATCAGCGTTTTTACGAAACTAACCTTGCATCAATTAAGATGCTCTACGTTATCGATCTGTGTGATCACATCTGCACCGGTCAGCGGTGATTGCTGCACATAAAGCAGCCTGGCCTTGTAAAGTACCGAAGGCATGGAATGTCCTCCGAGAACCGTCCACAGGTTATGCAAATTCTCAAAACCGATGTTATGAATGGTAAACGTCAGCTTGTGTGTGTTACTGAATTCGTCGGTATAAGTAATATGCTGGTTGGCCTGAAAAAACTGTAAAACCAGTCCGAGATGTTTCAGAGCCTCGCTGTATAATTTGAAGTTCGCGGAAAACAGCAAATACAGGTTCAAATGCAGGGCTGGTTTCTGAAAAATCGCCACCGATTGTTCCTGGCGTACCGGATAATTGTTTTTGAGGCTGTTCTCTTCTTCCAGGCTGATGAGCGTCAATACCAGCCGGTCCTGCATGGTATCGTCCGTCTCCTGCTGTTTCTCGTGCCTTGCGATATCGGCGAGGACCAGTGTTTCCAGGATCCCCGACCCTCCGCCGTTGAGTACCGTCTTGGGCAGAAGCACAAAGTCGTTAAAACGGGTGACGATTTCTTTCAGACAATTTTCCAGCATGGTAACGATTTGTGTTTAGCAAAGTAATGTTCAAACTCCCGATGTACCTGGTTCCCTGGCCTGCAAACGATGAGATGTGTAAGCCGCTGCAAATGGTTAGTCGTGAAAAACTCAAATCGGGTAACACAGAAGATCAAATATTTTTAGCCCGCAATAAAAATCGGATCCTGCTGATTGACCGATATGCTATTTGAAGAGTGGGTAGACGAATGAAGAGAGTGGGTCGCCTTACATTTGTGATGACCAAATATAGTATGAGGAAATCCATAAAAAACTAAAACATTCCAATTCTTATTTAACGGTTGGTTCCTCTAATGACTGATTCGCGATTTGGTAAGTAGTAAAAATTCCGAAAATAATTTTCCGAAAGCTGTTACCTACAGGCGGTCCGGTGCTATATACCTCTGAAACAATCAACCGCAAACCGCTCATGAGAAAATTGTACTTATTACTTGTCATACTGGCCGCTCCATTCTTCGTCAATGCCCAGACAATGGAAATTTGCGGGTCCGATGTACCGGCTGGCTGGATATCGATAGCTGTGAAACCATCCTATTGCGCAATTAACGGAGGTTATCACTACATCGGCCGCACAATTATGCGGATTGACGGGCTTGCGCCCGGAACTGTCCTTAACATCTGCGGCTCGGATGTACCGGCTGGCTGGATTTCAATTGGTGTTAACCCCCAGTACTGTACCCAGGTGGGCGGCTATAATTACATTGGAAAAACAATCAAGAAAATTGAAGGGCTGCCAACCGGGACGGTTCTGGACATTTGCGGCTCTGACGTACCGGCAGGCTGGATCTCAACCGCGGTTAAACCCAACTACTGCACACAGGTAGGTGGCTATCATTTTATCGGAAAAACCATCCGAAAAATCGAAGGCGCGCCAGCCGGAACCGTCCTTGATATTTGTGGTTCCGATGTACCCGAAGGCTGGGTTTCAACTGCTGTGAAGCCCAGTTATTGCACGCAGGTCGGCGGGTATCACTACATTGGCAAGACTATAAAAAAAATAGACGGGCTCCCGATCGGAACCATTGTTAACGTCTGCGGCTCCACACCTCCGAAAGATTGGATACGAATCGCCGTTTCGGGATCATGTTCGCAAGTGGGCGGTTACAATTTCACGGGTGCCACCATCCAGAAGATCAGTGGTGTTGTAGGCCAGAACATTACCTTCAACCCTCTTCCAGCGATGACTTATGGTTCTGCCGATTTCACACCTGTGGCATCAGCTAGTTCCGGGCTTCCGGTTTCGTTCAGCAGCAGCAACCCGGCGATTGCCGGTATTGTCAATGGCCGGATCCGTATTTACGGCGTGGGACAAACTTACATCACTGCATCCCAGGCCGGAAATTCGGCCTACACGGCCGCATCTGATGTATTGCAATTGCTCACAGTCAGTAAAGCGGGGCAGGTGATTATCTTCCCCCCCATCGCCGCCAAGCCATTTCTGACCGCCGATTTTGATCCGGGCGCAACGGCTTCCTCACAGCTTCCGATTAATTATACCAGTAGCAACACCTCGGTTGCGACGATCGCGGCCGGGAAAATTCACATTGTCGGGACTGGTACCACAACCATTACTGCTTTTCAGGGTGGAAATGAAAATTATTTCGGAGCCATGTACGTTGCCCAGCAACTCACGGTTAGCAAAGACAACCAGGTGATCACCTTCGCGGCTTTACCAGTAAAAATAACCGGGTCGGCCAACTTCTCGCCAGCAGCTACCTCATCCTCGGGCTTACCAGTAACCTACACCAGCAGCAACACTGCCGTGGCAACGATTGTCAGTCAGAAAATACGGATCGTAGGTATTGGAACTTCTGTAATAACGGCTTCGCAGGCCGGGAACGATGCCTATAACGCCGCTGCCAATGTCGCTCAGACACTCACAGTCAAGTCACCGCAGACCATCACTTTCGACAAGCTTGCCGACAAGACGTTTGGTGCGGCAGATTTTTTGCCGGCAGCTAAGGCAAGTTCTGGCCTACCCGTAAGCTTTGCCAGCAGTAATGCCAACGTAGCAACCGTCGTCAACGGAAAGATCCACCTTGTCGGTGCTGGTATTACCACTATTGTCGCTTCTCAGTCCGGAAACGGATCATTTGCACCCGCTCCCACTGTGTCGCAGCCACTGACGGTCAATAAAGGAACTCAAACCATCACCTTCAAGGCTATTCCCCCCAAAGCGCCTGGTGAAGCAGATTTTACACCCGGTGCGGTTGCCACTTCGGGCCTTTCGGTTACTTACACCACCAGTGATCAGGCCATCGCCACGATCGTCGGCGGAAAAGTACATATCGTTAAGGCAGGGACCGTAACGATTACCGCTTCACAGGCCGGAAATGAATCCTTTTATGCGGCTCCCAATGTCGCCCAACAATTGACCATAACCAAAGCAGTACAGACCATTACATTCAAAGCAATTCCTGCAAAGCAGGTAGGGACACCCGACTTCGACCCTGGTGCAACCGCCAGCTCAGGACTCAAAGTTTCTTACACCAGCAGTGATCCGGCCGTCGCCACGATCGTCGGCGGAAAAGTACATATCGTTAAGGCAGGGACCGTAACGATTACCGCTTCACAGGCCGGAAATGAATCCTTTTATGCGGCTCCCAATGTCGCCCAACAGTTGACCTTAACCAAAGCGGTACAGACCATTACATTCAAAGCAATTCCTGCAAAGCAGATGGGGACACCGGACTTCGACCCTGGTGCAACCGCCAGCTCGGGACTCAAAGTTTCTTACACCAGCAGCAATCCCGACGTCGCGACAGTGGTGAATGGCAAAGTGCATTTGATTAAACCAGGCACGTCTACGATTACGGCAACCCAAAATGGGAACGCGACTTTTCTGGCAGCAGCCCAAGTTGCCCAATTGCTGACGGTCAAAAAAGGCGATCAAACGATCACCTTTAAGGCCATTCCCACACAACTGGTTGGTGTAGCAGATTTTGACCCTGGCGCGGTCGCAAGCTCAGGGCTCAAAGTTACTTATACCAGCAGTGATCCTGCGGTAGCGACAATTGTGAACAACAAAATTCATGTGATCAAAGAAGGTCTCACTACCATTGGTGCTACCCAGACCGGAGACGCCAGTTTTCAGGCAGCGCCAAAAGTCAATCAAACCTTGGTAGTCAAACAAACCAGCCAGACCATCACCTTCCAGGCGATCCCGGACAAACTGGTGGGGGACCCGGATTTCACACTGGTGGCCAGTGCAAGCTCGAAACTGCCTGTTACATTCACGAGCAGCGATAAATCGGTAGCTACGGTCGTGAACGGGAAAATCCATATCCTCAAAAAGGGTTTTACCAATATCGTTGCCTCACAGCCCGGAAACGCAATTTATAGTGCCGCCCCTACGGTAAGTCGTATGCTGTCGGTCAAAAAAGCCACGCAGACCATCACCTTCAAAGCCTTGCCCAACAAAGTCGTCGGAGCGCCCGATTTTTCTCCCGGCGCAACAGCCAGCTCGGGATTGCCGGTAACCTATCAAAGCAGCACGACTGCGGTAGCGACGATTTTGAACGGGAAAATTCACATGCTCAAAGCCGGCTCCACGATCATTACCGCATCGCAGGCAGGCAATGATTTTTATGAGCCAGCCAGTATTCAAACGCAGAAATTAACAGTCACCAAACCGAACGCCGCCCCACAACCGGTTTTTTCAACATTTGAGGAAGACACGGTACTTGTTCTCGGCTTGCCTGAAGATTCGGCTTCTGAAAGCGCCCGCCGCGAAAGCGTTGAGGTGATCGAAACGCCAAAACCCTTGAAATACAATGTATATCCCAACCCTGCATTCCATATGATCACGATTGAAAGCGAAGGTAGCGAGGGTATCTTGCCAGACCAGCCAATCCCGATCAGAATTTATGATAACAGCGGAAAGTGTGTCAGGGAACTTCAGACTACCCACAAAAAGAAGGTATCCGTTCCATTAGAAAATATCCCCGAAGGTCTCTATCTGATCAGGATCGGAAACGGTAAAACAGAAACCGTGAGACATATCACGATCCGGCATTAGCACCGGTTTTGGCCGCGGTACGGTTTTTATCATCAGGTTCATATCACTAAACCATCGCAGACATGGCTGATGACAAAACCAAACAGGGGCCTGCGGATAGCGGCCGGATCAACATCAATGAGGATTACGAGGTTTCTTATTGGACCAAAACACTTGGGGTTTCCAAAGAGGCGTTGAAAGAGGCTGTCGGAAAAGCCGGCACCTCTGCGAAAGCGGTAAGGGAACATTTGAACAAGTAGTGGTCCGGTTATTCAAAAAAGTTAGGGCTTCACCCGTGGTAAAATAGCCATGCGTGGGGCCTTTTACGTATTGTAATCAAATATATTCTTCAAAAGCATTTTCATGAGTGACCCAAATTACCTGTCGATCGAGATAGGCGGAACTAAGCTGCAGTTAATTATTTACTCCTCTTCGGGCGTCATTGTGGATCAATGGCGGGTAGCCATTGATCAGGAGGAAGGTTCGGAAGGGATTTTGAATCACATTAAAAATATCCAGGGTGAAATCTCCGGAAAAACATTGCTCAGTGGTGTGGGCGTGGGTTTTGGGGGGCCGGTCAATGCGCAGAGCGGTCGCATCGGTGTTTCCCACCAGATTTCGGGCTGGATGGATTTTGACCTTTCGGGCTGGCTGCACGATGTATTCGGCGTGCCGGTCAGGATTGATAACGACGCGAATGTGGCCGCGTTGGGGGAAGCCTTTTATGGGGCGGGAAAAGGACATCAGACGGTTTTTTATATGACACTCGGCAGCGGTGTCGGCGGCGGGCTGGTGCAGGACGGACGACTGTACCACGGTCGCCATCCTGGTGAAGCTGAAATCGGGCAGCTGCGGATGACGCTCGAAGGAGCAACCTTTGAATCCCTTTGCTCAGGCTGGGCCATTGATGCCCAGATCCGGGAAGCGGTAATGCAAAATCCTGAAAGCCATCTTGCTAAACTGCACAAAGCATCGACAGCCCGCGGGGGTGAGGCAAAATACCTCATACCTGCTTTCGAAGAACATTGCCCTGTGGCCATCGGCATCCTGGACAAACTCAGCAGGCATATTGCCTGGGGGTTATCGCATGTAACGCATTTGTTCCATCCGGATGTGCTGATCCTGGGAGGCGGCCTCTCCCATCTGGGCGAGACATTGCGCGGGATGGTCGACGAGAGATTACAGGCCTTCGTCATGCAAGCCTTTTATCCGACACCGAAAGTGGAATTGTCGTTCCTGAAAGAACAGGCCGTACCAATGGGCGCGCTCGTGCTGATCAGGGATTAGGAAAATCCGGGTGTCCGGAACCAAACGCTGCTTTCCTGCGAAAATGAATGAGAATGGCCAGGCTTCCGGTAACGGCAGTGAGTGTAACGATGATGTCGAAAAGCACACTCACCGCCACGGCTGCCTGTGTGGTAATCTGTAATAATTCCGAACCTTTCAGAAAAACGACCTCCCGCACCCCCACCCCGCCCATGCTGATAGGGAAGATGGTCGCCACGGACGAGATCAGGAAAAGGAGGTTATACTTTTTAAAATCGGCGTAAACCTGTACAGCATACAACAGGATGCAAACGCTGACGATCTGACTTACCTGTACCAACAGGGATAGAAAAAAAAGGCTGTCGAGTTTGGGCAAAATTACAGCGAACCAGCGCCGCATGGCCCACCAGGAAGCCAGGGCAATCAGAATAACCGATATCAATGCTAAAACCCGGAATGTGCCCGGGAAGTAAAACTGCGAAAAAAGGATGGTCAGGACCACGAGGACAATAAAACCCGTCAGCCTGTCCAGAAGTAAGGCGCGGGTAAACAGCATTGAACTTTGGCCCGGGAAGCGCCGTTTGAGATCGATCAGTTTATAAGCATCGCCTCCCAGTCCGCCCGGAAGGAACATGCCGTAAAACATGCTCACCCAGTTCAAAAGAAGCCCGGTCCGTTTCGACAAAGGCACACCCAACTGGTTCAAAATGAGCGTCAGACGAAATGAACCGGCCACCCGGGACGCCAGGTAGGGCAAAAAAGCCCAGGCAAACGTGAGCTTGTCAGCCCCGTCGATCGCCCTGGCCAGGCTCTCCCTGTCGGTCTGGACAAAAACCCAATAAAGTAAAAGCGCCGTGCCCAGGAGCTTTGCCGCCCATTTTAAGTACTGCATCAATCTCATATCTTTTTGAGATGGACAAGCCCGATATTTTCGCAGGCTTTCTGCCGGGTTGCCGGGTTCACGAAACCGGCCCGTAATTTAGCAGTGTCAAAATCGGGGAACAAATAGGATTCCCTTATTTCCAGCCCCGTTTCATGGGCGCGTTCATGAATATGCCCGATTGGGCCAGCTATCCAAAAATCGGTTTCGGTAGCGAATGTCTTCGCATTTGCGATACTGAAAAAGTAGGATGAATAGTAGTTCATGCTCGGACTCGCCCAGTCAAGGATAAAAACCTTGTTTTCCGGGATTTCCATTTTCCTGATTCTCGCCGCAATGTGATACCCCGCCTGGTAATCCTGGATCTGAAAGTAGAAATTCCCGTTCATCAGGACATTTGCAAACAATGAGGCACTCAGCGAAACTTTAACCAACCTGTCCGTCAGGTTCTTGTTAAACCTCCATTCGTAAACTAGGAGCGCAAGGGCCGGCATACTCAGCGCCACAACACTCACCGCTTTGACTCGAAAAAGATAAAAGTTAATGAACAACCCCGACAGCACCATGGTAACGGCCACAAATTGCTGCACGGCCATCGCCCATTTACCCTCCGCAGATCCAGCCCTGATTTTCCCCAGTTCCCCTGCGATCAGGATCGAAAAAAACGGGAACAGGATATTCAGGTAATGCGGCAGTTTGAAATGGGAGGAAGAAAGGATAGCAAACATGATCACGATAGTCGCCCAGCTCATCACCTCTCCTCCAGCCACTGGCGCAAATCTCGTCCGGAACAATTCAGACCCTTTCCTGAAAACGGCCCAATATCCCAGCAAACACCAAGGCAGCAACGCCCAGAGCAACGAATGAAAAAACAGGAAAGGATCGTCTGCCCCGGAACTCCCCCAGTTTACACCCTGAAAACGTTCTGTATTCTGGGAAAACAAAATGAATAAAACACCCGAAATATGGGTCATGCCCCGGATTACTTTTTCCGGGTGGAGATCATATTGCAAGTAATAGCAATACAATACCGGACTGATAAAAACAAAGAACAGCGGTACGGCCCAAAGCCAGCGCAGCGACCGGATGAAACGCCAGTTGCGGGTATATAGCACCTGCGATCCCACCGCAATAACGGGTACTGCCGCGCCTGCCATCCCCTTGGTGGCAAATGCAAGGGCCAGGAACAAAGTCCCGGTGACCAGCCGGTCGGTCCGGTCGGTAAGGATGTATTCATACAAAAGCCAGGTTGCCGAAATGATGAAAGACAACAGGATCGCGTCCATCCGTACATCGTTATGGGCCAGTATATAGGCTTGTGTAGAGACCAGGATCAAAACGGCGTGGATCGCGGCAGGGCGGCCATAAAATCTTTGAGCGAGCCGAAAAGTCGCGTAGATACCCGGAGCGGCCAGGATAATGCTCGGCAACTTGTACGACCACGTGCCCACCCCCAGCAACTCGTCGCCAAGTGCTGAAAGCCAGAATAACAGATGTGGTTTATCCAGGTAGTCTTTGCCCTGATCAATAAGCGATACATAATCGCCCGTCAGGTACATATGCATGCCGATCAACGCATGGTGCGCACTGTCGTTGTCGAAAAGCGGCACCTGCAAACCCAAAAAATAAATGACCGCAATGAGGGCTACGTACACGTATGGAAGATAAACCGGCTGTTTCATTGATTAAATTCTAAGTCCTCCGAAATAGCGCTTTCTTTCTTCCGAAATATCCTTCTTACCAGATAGGGTACCTTTCCCGAACCTTCGTAATAAATCCGCATTTGAATTTCCGCCATCAAACCCAACAGGACGATCACTGTTCCCGTCGAGAGCAGCATCAGGCCCGACAGCACCCAGATTTTATCAAAATGTCCCATGAAAACGAAACCCGCACCCTGGTAAAGAACGGTTAAGAAGCCCGCCAGCGTCGCAACACCGCCAATCAGGCCGAAAAGGTGGATCGGCTTCTTTGCCCAGCGCTGCATGTAGAGCATTAGCAGCAGGTCGCTCATTACCCTGGTCGTCCTCCCGAGCCCGTATTTGGATTTCCCGAAAAGCCGCCGGTGGTGCCTGACCGGCAACTCGGTCATTTTGGCGCCGATGATATGGGCAAGTACCGGGATGAAGCGGTGCAATTCCCCGTAAAGTCCCAGGTTTTGAGCTACTTCCCTTTTGAATATTTTCAAAGTGCATCCGTAGTCTTTAAGATGCACGCCGGTGAGCTTACGGATCATCCAATTGGCAATCCTGCTCGGCAGCCTCCGGAAAAGCCAGCCATCGAGGCGATTGGCGCGGTACCCGGCTACAATGTCCCAGTTTCCGTTCATAGCCCGCACCAGCAGCCGCACAATATCTTCTGGGTCATTCTGCAGGTCGCCGTCCAGTGTAGCCACGTATTTGCCTTTCGCAGCCGCGATTCCGGCTGCCATCGCGCTGGTTTGCCCGTAGTTACGCATCAGTACCACCACACTCAGTCTTTCGTCCAGATCCTGCCGGAGCAGTTGCACCGTCTGGTCGGACGAACCATCGTCGACCGCGATAATTTCATAATCATATCCTGATAATGCCTGCCTGATTGCCCTCAAAAGATGCAGTACATTGTCCTGTTCATTAAACAGCGGGATCACTACAGAAAGCAATTTGGGCCTATCCTCAAAGTTTCTGTTAAAATGGTCGACCTGGTAAGAAAGTTTACCGGATTTCATCTGTACCAAAAAGTTACCAGTTAAAGATTTCCATTGCAGGTGTCAGAGCAGTCGTAACTGCGGTTTCGAAGGGAAAAACATGGAAAACTGCCTGTTGGTTTGGGCATTTTTCATCCATAACAATTTGATAACAGGCCGTTATTTTTTCCGGTATTTTTCAAAAACGGAGAGAATTTTCGAATAGATCGCCGTGTTTTCGTAAACGCCCCTGAAATCCAGGGAATGCGGTCCGTATGCAAAGACGGGCACCATGATCGCGGTATGGTCGCCCGTGCTGAAATGGCCGTCGACATATCCTTTCCGGATATCGCCGTCCAATAGCGTAAGGCCGCCGGTTTCATGGTCCGCGGTGACCACAACGAGCGTTTTTCCGTCCAGATCGGCCAGACGCATGGCTTCGCCCACGAGCTTGTCGAAATCGAGCATTTCGGTCACAACATAGGAAACCAGATTTGCGTGGCCGCCATAATCGATCTGCGCGCCTTCGGCCATGATAAAGCTGCCTGCCTTGTTCGGGGACAGGGAGCGAAAGGTTTTTTGCAACGCGGGAATCAGGAAATCTACCCTGCCTTTCTCCACGGAAACCACTTTCGAATCGTCCAGCAATACAAAAGGTGCTGTCATCTGATCCAGATCCGCCCATTTCTCCGAAAACTGCACGCCTTTCAGCCGCAGGGAATCAGCTACCCTGCCATTTGTAAATTTCGCGGCTCCTCCACCGATCAGGATACTTACCGGGGATTTGAGAAAGTCATGAGCGATCCCGTCTTCGAGCTCACGGTAAGGCTGGTGCCCATAAAACGCTGCGGGCGTCGCATCCGTGATGCTGCCGGCGGAAATAAGGCCCGATTGGACTCCGAAAATTTTCAGTTTGTCGGGCAGATTGGGTATCGCCACAAAATTGCTATCCACGCCAATCGCCCGGTTCCTGGTTTTCTCGCCTATCGCCATGGCTGTGGCACCAGCGGCGGAATCAGTGATATAACTATCTGATGCATTGGTTTTTGAAAAACCAATATTCAGCATTTTAGTCAAATTGAGGTTTCCACGGTTGGCCGTGACGCCCGAATAAATTTGCGCAAGGCCCATACCGTCGCCAATGAGCAAAATCACATTTTTCACTTCCGTGCGGCTGTCGTTGTTACGATAGGTGGGTTCGTAGGGTTTGTAAGCCTCTTTGGCTATGTATTCCGAACCGGGGCGGTTGCGGAGGTAAGCGCCCAGTTCTTCCACGTGGTCGGTATTGATGTAGTCGATACCCAGGTTCATGAGCATTTTCCACGCATTGATCTGGTCCGGCGTCGCCCAGAGACGGATTTTCTTTCCCTGCGCATGCGCCTGCCCGATTACATTTTCGATGGCTTTCCGGTCTTTTTCAATCAGGATACCCTTTCCGTTCCAGCGGGAATAATTGGAAAATGACTGACTGATCAGTCCTACCCTGGCAAGCTGAGCAGCGGTGTACTGAATCTCCGGCCGACCGTCGTAAAAAATATAAGCCGGGTATTTTTCAAAGTCAGCGGGTACCGGTGAATTACCGCTCAAAACAACTTTGACCGGTCCTTTCGGCACCAGTATCTGTTCGTATTTTCTCAGCTCTTTAACCAATACGGGCATCGTCTCGGCCGCGGATGTTTTTAAATCGATCAATAACTGGATCGTCTGTCCGGTTTGCGGGTAAACCCGGCCATTGTTCTTTGTGATCATCGAAGCCAATGGATTGAGGTACAGGCTGCTCAGTGTCCTGTCGGGCCGCATATCTGCTTTCTGATGCGCCACAAAAAGGGTATCATTCCTTACGATCACATCGGCCTCTACGGAACCGAATTGCTGATAATAAGCAGAATAAAACGGTATATGTTGCTCATAATCATTGTGGGAATGTGCCTGTGCTGCTGTATAAGGGTGGCTGGTCTGTGCCCGCACAAAAAATGGAATGAACAAAAACAAAAAGGCAATGCAATGAAGAGATTTCATGAAGTACTCAGTTGAAACAGAAAGAATGATGTATTTTAAAGTGACGCAAACAATTCATAATAGGCCCTGACCATTTTATCCCAATGGTAGTGCCCCATCGTAAACTGCCTGAACGCCTCGCCCTGTCTTTTCTCTTTTTCGGGACTGGCGATCACCCGATTGAGCCGTTCTGCCCATGCATGCGGGTTTTGGCTTGGAATTAAAAAGCCGTTTTTTCCATTTTGTACTGCATCCGGAATTCCGTCGATATCGGCGGCAAATACAGGCAACCCCAATGCGGAAGCTTCCAGGCAAACCAGCCCAAAACCTTCCATATCCCCCTCAACATGAATGTTGGGCATTAAAAATCCATGGGCGGCGGCCAGGATATCCTTCACTTTTTCGGTGGGCAGGCGCCCCAGATGTCTGACGGAGTTTGCAATACCCGGATTCCGCAGCAATTGCCTGAGCCGGGTGTTGTCGGACGGAAAACCCAGAAACAACATCAGTTTCTCGCGCAGATCCTTTGGCAATACGGAAAGAAAACGCTCCGCCCATGTTGGTTTTTGCTCAAACGGGCCGATCAGTAACAGTAAGAAATCACCCTGCAATAAGGGAGTTACTTTTTCGATAAACCAGGAAAAACCCTTCCTTCTGACCGGCCGGCCCATAGCAACCAGAATGCATTGGCCGAGGTAGTGAATGTCAAAACCAGCCAGCACTTCTGCAATTCCGGTTGTTTTCGCTACAAGCGTCGGCTGAGGGTCCACACCGTTGTGAATCACTGTCAGCCTTTGGGGATTGAGCCCTAATGCTACTGCCCGATTTGCAGTTGCATGACTCACGGCGATTAATTTGTCCAGGTGATTGAAACGCGGAAGAATATACCTATGGTAGATTTTGCTAGGAAACACCACGTCCAGCCCGTGCAGGGTCGCGGTGCGTTTTAAATGCCGGTATCCTCGATGCCAGGAACAAAAAGCCGTGAGCAGACCGTCGTTAAAATGGATTACCGAAATGCCGGGATGGTCTTTACAGGCCTGCCTGATCTTTTTCTGCAATGAAAAGAAAAATCTGAGCATACCGCCCCGGCCGTCATAAACGATCCTGTGCACCTTGCAATAGCGTTCCATGCCGGTGATCAGCTCATAGCTTTGCTTCTCCATGCCTCCGATGGCCGGAGGAAATTTATGGCTTATAAACAATACTTCCATTGTCGGCAGAAGGATACAGGTTGTTCCTGCGGATGAATACCAGATAAAACAAGGCTCCGGCCAGTATCCAGAAAACCTGCCGCGCCCGCCTCAATACCGATACCGAAAGCCACAAGGATGCGCTGCTGATACCGATCAGGCCAAGCATCATTTTGTTGCCGATTTCCTCGACCCCGATCTGCCCCGGAATAAATGCACCGGCCGATTTGAACAGGATAACGCCCATATCCAGCAAAAGCCCGTCCATTACCGAAATGTCGTAGCCCAGTAAGCTGACCAGAATGAAAAATTCGAGCGAGCCGACGATCCAGTGGAGCGCAGAAAAAAGAAAGGACATCAACAGATCCTTTTTGTGGTGTAGAAAAAACACGTACAGATCTTGCCTGGCGCTTCTGATCCTGGTTTTGAGACGTCCCAATCTTGTATTTTTCTCAATGATGTCGGATGGAGAGGTCTTATCCAAACCCGACGCAATGAATTTGTAAATGATCGTCCCCATGGCGAGGAGAGCGGCGAATACCAACATAACCAGGATAACCGGCGACAGGAAAGGGGTTTCCAGATCACGCTCTATCAGCAACCAGATCGTCGCGAAGGAAATCAGGATCAATTGACTGCCAACTACCGATATACGGGAAATAATAACAGAAGTCAGGACGGCTTCACGGGCTATGGCGTATGGTTTCAGTACGATGACTTTCAGCATGTCCGCGCCGGCAAAACTGGCTGGGTTAAGAATGCCGACCGTTTCACAAACATGCCGGACCGCAAACAAGCGCCATTTGGAAATATTGGCTTTGGAACCGCCCAGGCAATACCACCAGCCCAAGGTCCCAAACCAATAAGCAGCGAAGGTCGTAACAATGATGTATCCGAAGCCAGCCCCTACCCGACGAATTGCGGGAAGTACTTCGCTAAGGTTGGTTCTCCTGATATATTGCCAGAAGATGACGACAAAGCTCAGCAGGAGCAGAACTTTGAAAGATTTGATATAAAATGGTCGGATTTTCAAGCCTGGATTTCTTCGTTTACAGCCTGCGCAAATGCTGCCAGATCATCAAAATAGATCTTCGCCAACTCCTCCCAGTTGTAGTTGCTGCTGTGCCGTATGGCATTTTCGGCTAATTTCGTTTGTAAAATTTTATTGCCCAGCACCCGCTTGATTTTGTCGGCATATTCGGCAGCATCGTTAGGCTCGCATTTGTACCCATTTTCACCGTTACTGATAAAATCCCTGCTACCGCCTCCGTCGGCCACCACCGGCACCAGCCCGGACGCCATGGCTTCCAGTACCACATTCCCGAATGTCTCAGACACGGAAGGAAAAACAAAAACGGATGCCGATGCATATAATACCGACAACTCCCGATGGTCCAGTTCTCCCGTAAAAATAGCGCCCGGCATCCGTCTCCGGCATTCCCTGAAAGCAATGCCGTCGCCGGCGACAACGAAATTACAAGGGAAGTTTTCTTTGCGAAGCAGCTGGTAAATGGCGATCAGGGTTTCCAGGTTTTTTTCCCAGACAAGTCGGCTGGCGAAAAGTACCGTCGGAAGATCATTTCCGGTAAGTTGCCGCATGTAATTTTCGTCCTTTTTGGAAGGCGAAAACAAGCCGGCGTCGATACCCCTTTTCCATATTTTTATCTTTTGAGGCGCCATTCCCATTTTTCCGAGCTCCCTTGCAATGCTTGCAGAAGGGACATACACCCTTTCACAACCGTCATAAAACTGGTTTTGGCTGTTTTGCGCCAGCTTTTCGACTGGTGCGATCAGAAAAGGAAGGTACTTAAGGTAGTAGTTGATATAGCTGATGAAGTGCGTATGGTAGATCGTGACAGCCGGGATTGCATTTCGAGACGCATATTCCAGCGCAAAGTGCCCCATAGGCGAAGGCGTGGCGATATGTATCACTTCGGGCTGGAATTCATCCAGTTTTGCGCGGATGCTTCCAGCACTTAACGAGGGCAGTGCTATTTTGTATTTTTTGTTAAAAGGAATCTGGACCGTCGGGAGCCGTACACACTCAAAACCTCCGATATCCGAAGGTCCGGAGCCACAAATGAAGAGAAATTCAAATCTTTCGGCATCAATTCGGTCGAAAAGCTGAAACATGGTCCTTGCAGCCCCGTCAAAATCGGCGATCAGGATCTCGGCAAAGAAGGCAACTCTTATTTTTTCCATCCCTGCGAATGTAGGTGTGCAATGTTTCGTGAATGTGAAGGGAGGGTTAAGAAATTTGGAAAGGTTGGAAAGGATAAAGGTGAAAGGGTTAAAAGGTTAAGGGGTTACATGCAAACCACCTTCGTTAACCTTTTGACCCTTCCGACCCTTTCTCTTTACAGAAAAACGAAACTATTAACGTATCCTTAATCTTGCATGATAATCCCGTTCACATTGCCACGCTAATTTCGTGCAACCAAGTAAACGACAGGATGCTCACTTCTTCTGCTAAACGCCGCTCGCTGAACCGGGCTGTGTGGATTTTTTTAGTACTGCCCCTTTTCTGGGCAGGCAATGAGTCGAACCAAAAAGTATTGCCCGATTTAGCCGCCGGATTTCCCGTATTGGACTCAGCGAGCTCCGGCGAATTTTCAGTGATCACTTATAACGTGGCCGGCTTGCCGCAGATCATTTCCAGCGCCAAAACCGAGCGTGCACCCAGCATCACCGAGATAGGCCTGAGACTCAACCGGTTCGACGTCGTGCATGTCCAGGAAGATTTCAACTATAACCGAAACCTTTATAACCGGAACACCCACACATTCCGCACCAGCAGCAAAGGTAAAGTGCCCTTCGGCGACGGCCTGAATACCCTTTCCAAATACCCTATCCGCGAAATGCGCAGGATTAAATGGACCGATTGCACCGGTGCCGACTGTTTTACCCCGAAAGGTTTTACGTACAGCCGGCTGGAAGTGGCACGGGACGTCTTTATTGATTTTTACAATGTTCACGCCAATGCTTACAACCATCCTTCGGCAGCAAAAGCGAGGCGCAATAACATCATCCAGCTGTCAGGTTATATCAAAAAACATTCAGCCGGAAAAGCAGTGGTCGTCATGGGAGATCTCAACGCCCATTATGGATACGGTCTGGACAACCTCCAAATCCTACTCGACGACCTCCGCCTGGAAGACGCCTGGATCCTGCACAAACGCAACGGACTACTCCCCGAATCCTCCGGCAACATTCCCCCTTCGGATATCCTCTCCATCACGGATTCGACAGAGACCATCGATAAAATACTTTACCGCAGCAGTAACGAGCTCATTCTGAAAACATCGGAATACCACTTGGAAAATGATCTTTTCAGCAATGAAGCCGGGGAACCACTATCCGACCACCATCCGGTAAGCGCGAAGGTAAGCTGGGCGTTACCAAAAGTAGAATATCTTACTAAGCGGTTACGGTAAATAAGTTTCGGGTTATTTTTTCGAATGCCGGTACAATATGTATCCGGCATTTTATTTAACTTAGTTTCCTCAATATTTACTGGACACTCAACGTTCGATTATGAAAATTTTTACTCCCGGCGCCCTTCTGAGGCTGGTTTTGGTTTGTGTTTGGTTCCTTTCGATTTCTGTTTCCTTCGGGGCAGAGATTATTTTCCAGCATAATTTCGAAAATCTCGACAACCCTCCCACGGATGCACAACTGAGCAGCCCCAACATTATCCATCCCGACCTGACCAATATTTTCCTGAACTCGGGACTTCTGTACCGCACCCGGACAGACGCCGGACAAAAGGCGCTTTCGATTACTGCTAGTGGGAATACGGCGGTTTATGTTTTGCAGATTCAAATGCCTGTATGCAAAAAACTAGCGGTCAGCAGCATATCATTTAAGGGGTTTGCGAGCAATAATGCTAACTTTTCAATCAGGCTCAATGGTGAGGCGTATGGAGTGGCCGTTGGTGGTACGAGCAACACTTACACCGATGTGAAGCAAATAAAAAAAGTTAACATTTCAGCTATTCAGAATACACCTAAGGCTTTTCGAATAGAAATTACGGTTGATTCGGGACATCCTGGCACCCTATCCAGCATTGATGATCTCACAATAGAAGGTCAGATAACCGAGGCAACTTCCAACCTGTCAGCTATCAAGTTCCCCTATTCGAGTAGTATACCACTGGAACGTTGTCCCGGTGCCGGTTCAGTGACTTATACAGCGAACCTGAGCACTCCTTATAAATCGATTAGCTACGAGATGGATGCTGCCAGCAAGGCTGCCGGCGTAACCATGGTAAGTGGCGCTTATCTGACTTATCCCCCCACATTTGCCGGAACAGTCTCGCTGACAGCAATCGCTCTGGGCTGTGCGAACGAGACTTTCACAAAAACGATCGATATCATGACCATACCTTCAGGGCCATCTTCGACAGATATGGATTTTCAAACAAAAACTATAGTCAACAATTGCACTGACTGTGGTGATTTAAAAAATTCGAAATATCCTTGTTTGACCGCCGGGACAATTTATAAGAGCGGTTTCGAAAGTAGATATGCGTCGGCGAAGGTTCGTTTCGAAGGCGGAGTGCGGAATTTTGAAATCAAAGGAAGTCCAAACACAGCGGCTGGCGCCAGACCTGGTTTTGATTTGTACTTTCGACAAAGTGATTTCGATCACTATCAGGGAACACTTTCCTTACCGACGGGTCCTTCGGATGAACAGGGAAAGGAGAACCTGAGACTAATCATCCAAACGGTAAGTCCATCCAACAGCAATCCGGTCCAGAAACTTAAGCCTGTCGTTTCCTGGAATGAAGCCGGAAAATGGTGGGTTATCAGTTATGCATTCAGCAACCAGGGCTTAGCCGAGCCCTGGCCGTCAAGTAACTTCAAGATCACCCTTGCCGATGCCGGGACTCCTTTTGTCAAACTAGAATCCATCGCCGTCGCCAGGACTGCTGAGGGCGACGTCCTTTCATGGAAGACCTCAGAAGAGACTAGCTTTGATCATTTTGAAATAGAAAACAGTGAGGATACATTACAAGGTTTTAAAAAGCTTGCTACGGTCCCATCCGGCCAAAACCCACTAGGGGGAAATTATAATTACACACACATTCCAACTGCCGCCTTGCAACAGCACTACCGGCTGAAAATGGTTTGCGCTGACAATACTTTCAGATATAGTAAAATTTTAACCGTCAGAGGGGATATCATTTATAGACATACTTTTGAAAATCTTAGCAATCCCCCTAGCGAGGCCCAGCTAGCTACTCCTGACATAATCGCCCCGGGTTTAACTTCCCTGTGGTCGGGTAATTCCGAAAATTTGTCCATCCTTAGCAGTGAGGATGTGAGCACAGTCCTTAAACTGGAATCCTATGACAAGGTTCCCGTTCTTATCTTGAATTTGAAAATACCGAATTGTAAAAAACTGGACATCACAGATTTCTCGTTATTTGTGTTCGCTGGTGATTATACTATGAAAGTCAACGGTTCCATCATCGACTTTAAAACCACCGCTTCCTGGTCACGGTCCCCAATAGCGGAGATGATCTCAGGCCTAACCGGTGAGGTTACGATCGAAATATCACACCCTATCAGCAGCGGCAGCCACCAGATGCACTTGGACGACTTTACAATCTACGGTAGGCTTTATGATAATCTGGTCGATCTGCGAACCCTGAACCTGAGCGGCACTAAGCAGCGCTGTCAGCAAGGACAAATTTTGAGTTATCAGGCAGGCAGCTACGGGGAATATAAGTCGATACAATATTCGCTTGATAATCTGAGCCTTGCGGCGGGGAACCAAATTGATATCAACACCGGATTGGTAACATTTGTGCCAACATTTGCGGGAGAAACGACCGTTACTGCCAGCGCAGTCAATTGTATTAATATTCCCCTTTCCACATCTGCGAAGATCGTTACAACCGTTGGAGGACTGCCGTTCTCCGACATGGATTTCAGCACACAGATTCATGGCGTCTTCGGTGATGGAAGTTGCTCGCGTTGCGGTTACATTGAAAATGGCTGTTTCAAAGTCGGTTATATTAATGGCACGGCCTACAATGATGCCGTCATTACCACCCAGCTTCGGTTTGTGAACAATGTGCGGACCTATAAAATGACCGGAGGATACGTCAGTGACGATTTCGACACGCCAAAGCTTATTTTGTATTTTAGTCAGAGTGACTTTGACAATTATAAAGGCAAAGTTAAGTTACCGCAAAATCCAACGGATACCAGGGGAAAGGAAAATCTAAGATTACTAATGACTACCAGTGGCAGGGCTTACAAATTAAAACCTAACCTATCCTGGGACGACCTTGATAAAAAGTGGATTCTCACATATGTCTTTCCAAGCTATGAGCAGGGGCCGCCGTACTTTGGAATTGATGAAAGAACGTTTTCCCTGTCGGAAGCTGATGACGCTATGCCCGTCAAGTTGGAATCCATCGAAGCACAATCCACGCCGGAAGGAAATCGCATTACCTGGAAAACTACCGAAGAAATTAATTTCAGTTATTTTGAAATTGAGAGCAGCGAAGATCCCAGACAAGGGTTTAAATACCTGGCTAATGTCGCGTCAAGGGGGAATGAGCTGGGTGGATCGTATAGTTACACAGATGTTTCATCATCCTTATTAAAGCAATACTACCGGCTAAAAATGGTCGATACAGATGATAGTTTTGAGTATAGTAGGATTGTTACGGCCAGCGGACAAATGAAAGTTGCTGATCTTCTTGTGTATCCCAATCCTACTCAAAACCTTATTTTTATTGAGTCACCAGATGCAGTAAATTCAGTTAAACTGGTCGACCAAAAGGGAATTGAAGTATTCAGCAGTTCTTTCCCGGGTCTGGAGACCTCATTAACCATACCGTTGCCGAAACTGGATGCGGGTAGTTATTATCTCAGGGTAAATCCGGGAACAGAGAGTCAGCAGGTCAGGAAGGTTATGATTAAATAATTTTTCAGGGGCTTACCCGGTGCTTAGCCTTCATATTAAACAAACAATCAATGGGCAGATTTCTACTAAAATCGATTGCGCTTGTAGGACTTTGTTGCTGCATAGAAGTCCCTTTGCTAGCCGAAACAACATTTGACAACGCTATATCAGGACTTGACACATTAGCAGCCAGTTGCCAGCCGACCTATGTCCATGGCTGCTCTGATGCACATGGTATAAAGAACTTTGCTATTGGTGGCAAGTATTTGAGTAACAATTCGGCATGCTCGCCAGCCGGATACGGCTATTTCGGTGCTGGTACCTCCGTATTACCGGGTGAAAACACCCCTTTCATCTGCTTGTTTTTGAATAATCAACTTGCTGCTAATGTGGCAATCTGGATGGATAAAAACCGGAACGGAATTTATGAAAACGATGAAAAAGTCTATTCCTCCAATTCTCCCACAAAAGTTTCTATCTCAGGAACCCTGCAAATACCTGTTTTGAGCGACGGACCTCTATCCGTAAGAGTTATGGCGGCTTACGAAACCGACCCAAATAATCCTTGCGGTGCCTACGATTATGGCGAAACAGAAGACTATGTTCTATACGTTCAAAATGACGCCGTTAACTGCCGCCCTACGTATCTGAATGGATGTGCGGGGGATGGGCTCAACACGCTTCTGATCAATGGAAGTGGTGAGAACGGACTGTCAACCGGTTGCTCTACAGACGGTTATAACAAATTTTCCAGCTACCGTCCAGTTACATCCGGAGAGACGGTGACCATCAGTGGCCAGCGCATCAGCAGTACTCGGAAAACGGGCGTCAAAGTATGGCTTGATAAAAACCGAAACGGCACTTTCGAAGCAGACGAAGTTGCCTACAGCACACCGGAGCCCGCTGCCGGGCCGTTTTCAGGCACGATGCAGATTCCGGCAAATTTGACGCTGGGACGTATAAGGATGCGCGTCGTAACTGCCTACGAGGTAGTGCCTGATGACCCGTGCGGAATTTATAATTCCGGAGAAACAGAGGATCATGATCTGCATGTTTACACGAGTACAGGATGTTCCGTTTCTTTTACAAGGACACCAGACGTATTGAGCTGTAGCCAGCAGAGCGTGACGCTTACTGCCAATACTACCTCTCCAAATCCCACTTACAGCTGGTCCAACGGAGCCACCACGGCATCTATCGTTGTTACAGCAGCGGGAAATTACGATGTACTTATGACCAGCGGGACCTGTTCGGTCAAAGGATATTCGGGGGTGTCCGGTAACCCAGCACCACTCAAGCTTACTGTTTCAAGTTCAGCGCCTGCACTCACATGCAGTACCCAAGTCGTTACGCTAACTGCAAGTACCACCGCAAAAAATCCTAAGTATAAATGGGACACGGGCGAGACATATCAATCTATTGGTGTGAGAACGCCCGGAACACACACCGTAACTATGACCAGTGGAGCCTGTTCCACCACAGTTTCGACCGTAGTCACCGGAAACCCTGCTCCCCTTACTACAAGTATTTCCGGTGACACATTGCTAAGCTGCGCCGCCCCCAATGTTACCCTGACAGCGAGTACAACCGCCTCCAATCCTAGCTACACTTGGAATAAGGGAGGATCCGGGCCTACAATAACAGTAAGTACACCAGGAAGCTATGAGGTTACTATGAAAAGCGGAAACTGTACCGCAAAAGCCACCAAAGTGGTGACATCAAACCGACCTGAGATTGCTGTAAAGATCAACGGGTATACTCCGCTAAGCTGCTCCAACAACAGCACTACTCTTACAGCAACCACGACCTCACCTAATCCAACTTATCTGTGGAGCACTGGCGAAACGACGCCGTCAATCACCGTTACTTCTACAGGAGCTTATTCGGTGACGATGACGAGCGGAAACTGCACTGCGACAGCTTCGCAGTATGTCTATGGCCGGACAACTCCAGTTGAAGCTTATATTGCGAGCGAATCGACTGAATTGACATGTGGAACGCCGACTATGAGACTATTTGCGAAGTCCCATAACGGTTTAGTTAATCCGACTTATCAGTGGAGCACCGGCGCAACAACAGAGACTATTACGGTGGCGACAGCAGGAACCTACTCTGTGACTATAACCTCCGAAGGATGTTCCGGTTCATCTTCACAAACCATTACAGGAAACGGCAATCAGCCAACTGTCAGCATTACCGGCAACGACTTGCTTTCCTGCGCCGATCCGGTAGCGACTCTGACAGCCACTACAACTGCTCCCAGCCCTACATTTAAATGGAGTACAGGAGCAACGACGCCGTCAATAGATGTTGGCACGCCGGCAACATATACAGTCACCATAACCAGCCAGGGTTGTACCGCTACTTCGTCAAAAGTAGTAACGGGGGCAAAAGCTTTGGACGTCAGCGGCGAGACCGTGCTGAGCTGCGCCAGAACCAGCACTATTCTCAAGGCAACTACGACGTCTCCAAACCCAACTTTTTTGTGGAACACAGGTGCAACTTCGCCGGCTATTGAGGTGAACACCGCAGGAACCTATACAGTTACAATGAACAGCGGGACGTGCACTACGTCGGTCACTAAAGTAGTTACAGGCAGCACTGCTCCCCTGTCGGTCACTATTACCAGTGCATCAACCGTACTAACTTGTACCAGGCCTTCAATAAAACTCAATCCGAACACATCCGCCCCAAATCCCAAGTACAAATGGAGCACAGGCGAAACGACACCATCTATCACAGTCACCACAGCCGGAACTTACACGGTTACCATGACCAGTGGTGAATGTACCGCAACTTTTTCAAAAGTAATAAAGGGCAGTGCTGAGCCTGAGGTCCGTATTTCGGGGTCAGAAGCTGTATGTGGACAATCCGCCATCACCCTGACTGCCAATACAGCTTCCGATAACCCAACCTACAACTGGAGCACAGGTGAGACCACCCCCACTATCCAGGTTACTGAGGCGGGCGCTTATACGGTAACTATGAATAGCGGGAGTTGTACAGCCGCTTCTGCTTCGAAAACGGTTACAAAGATGACTAATGCACCAACCGTCACCATCACCAGCGCTTCTGTTGTATTGAGTTGCACCAGATCAACAATCAGACTCAATTCCAGTACGACTGCGCCAAACCCAACTTATAAGTGGAATACAGGTGCCACAAACCCTTATATAGACGTGACCGAAGCAGGAACTTACACGGTTACTATAACCAGCGGTGGATGCACTGCTACCTTTTCAAAAACGATAAGAGGTACCACCGGAGCTGCGACCGTTAGCATTACAGGACCCAACATGACCTGCGGGCAACCAAGCGTTCAGCTCACTGCAACCACTGCGTCCGATAATCCAAAATACAAATGGAGTACCGGCGAGACGACGCCAACGATAAATGTAACTGCCGCAGGGACCTATTCGGTAACCATGACAAGCGGAACATGCACGGCTACTGCTACAAGAACGGTTTCGGGTGAAGGGGCTATACCGACCGTCGATATTACAAGCGCATCTGTCGTACTTAGCTGTACCAGATCAACAATAAGGCTTAATGCGAGGACAACCGCTCCAAATCCTACTTATCTGTGGAGTACCGGTCAGTCTTCGCCTTTTATTGACGTTACAATTGCGGGAACATACACGGTAACTGTAACCAGCGGTGGATGCTCGGCTTCCTTTTCCAAAGTGATAAGAGGAAGCACAGGAGATCCCACGGTACAGATCAGTGGCCTAAATACGCTGAGCTGCGCACAACCATCAGTTAAACTTACTGCAAGCACTGCGTCCGATAGTCCAAAATACAAATGGAACACGGGTGAGACAACTGCGGAAATCAACGTTACCGAAGCTGGTACCTACGCAGTCACGATGACCAGCGGTACGTGCATTGCGACCGCAACTAAAATTATTAATGGAAACACCACCGCTCCTACCGTAACGGTTACCAGCGCTTCAACGGTACTGAGCTGTACCAGGCCAACAATTAGGTTGAATTCCAAGACCACAGCCCCTAATCCTACCTATGTATGGAGCACCGGCGAAACGAAGCCGTACATTGATATCACATCCCCTGGCATTTACACCGTCACTATTACCAGCGACGGATGTACTGCTTCTTTTTCAAAAACAATAACGGGCGGATGTAATAGTAGCACGCGCATATCAGCGGCCGAAGCCACTGAAGAATCCGAAAATTTCTTATTGGACGTAACGGTTTATCCCAATCCGACTAGTGAAAAACTTCAGGCCGAAGTGAGCAGCAATGGCCGGAAACCAGTTATTATCAGATTGCTCGATATGGATGGCTCAACTATGACACGCAGGGCCTTCGCGCCATTTTATGGAAAACAGAAATTAAATATTTCCTTGCATAATTTTAATCGGGGACTGTACCTTTTAGAGATCACTTCGGGCGAGGAAAAAGTCAAGAAACGCATTTTGGTTGACTAAACAGCGCAACAAGTCAATGCCAAAATCCTGATTCACAAAAATTTTCGGGGTCATAGGGGGAAAATTGGACTAAGTCTGATTAATCTTGTAATCCTATGAAACTACATTCCCAATCTCCCGAAGCGTCAGATGATCAGGTCGCCTGGCAGGAGATGTAGCAGCGTTTGAGTAGCTTATGTCGCTCCATTTCCGGATGCTTTTTCGTTACGGTTCGAAATTCTCCCGCGATCAGGAATTTGTGAAGGATTCCATTCAGGACCTTTTTCTCCATCTTTTGGAAAAACGAAAAAACCTTCATGCGGAAGCCGCTGCCGAAGCTAAGTTCAGGGGCTTACTATCTTAACGTAAATCCGGGCACCGACAATCAGCAGGTCAGGAAAGTCCTGGTGAGGTAGTTAGAGACAACTCCACTTAACATTTCCTTCATCTACAACCCCATAACTTAACATACCCATAAAATCCGCAGGTGTAGTTTTACCAAAACTAAACTTGCCAAAATGAAGACCTTTTTACACTCTTTTCTCGCCGCCACGGCTACGGTCTCTTTGCTGAGCGGCTGTACGGACCACGGCCTTCCTTCGGAAAATTATCCGGCGAAGGCCGAAGCTTCCAATCCTGCTATCCTCGCGAAAGTAGGCGACGTGACGGTATACAATGGTGGCTTTGGCTCTGCCCTCGTGCAGGACCCGAACGACCACATGGCGTTTTATCTGCTGACGGACAGGGGTTCGAACATTGATGGTGCCGGCACCAACGTCAAGGTCTTTTCTTCGCCTGACTTCGTTCCGCAAATCGGGAAATTCCGGCTGATCGGGGACCAGTTGGTCCTTGAAAAGACGATCTTTTTGAAAAACGCAAATGGGAACAATCTCAATGGTTTGCCCAACCCTGCCGGCTTTGGTTTCAGCGGTGAAACTGCATTGGATGTGATGGGTAATGTCCTTCCAAACAGCATTGACGGCATCGATTCGGAAGGACTGGCTATGGCGGCCGACGGCACTTTCTGGGTAAGTGACGAATACGGCCCGCATATCGTACATTTTGATGCCAACGGTAAAACCATCGAGCGCATTAATCCCTTTGGAAATGGCACGGGTGGCCGCAAAATCCCGCTCGTTTTCGCCAGAAGAAGACCGAACCGTGGTATGGAAGGATTGGCGATCACACCTGATGGAAAGACTTTGGTGGGTATGATGCAGTTTCCTCTTTTCAACCCTTCGTCGGCTGCCATCACGGGCTCAATGGTGACGCGAATCCTCGCCTTTGATATTGCAACTGGCGAGAGCAAACAATATGTATACCTGATCGACAAAGCAAATCTTCAGGCCAACAGCGAGATCGTGGCGATCAACAATACACAATTCCTGGTGATTGAAAGGGATGGCGAATATGCTACGGACGCTACTAGAGGGTCTGTTTTCAAAAAAGTATTCAAAATCGACATTTCGGGCGCCACAGATATATCTGACCCCGCTAATGGCGAGAGCGGCAAGCTCTATGGCGGCAAGACGGTGGAAGAGCTGAAAGACTTTGCAGGATTGGCCGCAAACGGCATCACTCCCGTAAGCAAAACATTGGCAGCCGACCTGATGACCGACATCCCAACCCTTTATCCACACGATAAAGCAGAAGGAATTTGCATCATCGACGCTAATACCATTGCCATCTCCAATGACGACGATTTTGGAGTGGTTACAAAAACCGGCCAGTTGGGAACTTATGATACCAAAATTTTGCCCGCAACAGGTACTGTCGACCGCAACACGATTTATTTCGTCAAGTTAAAACAACCTCTTTGGTAAGCTTCTTTAGGCCAATAGGTTATATCAGTAAAAATGGACCAGTCAGACTATTCTGGCTGGTCCGTTTTTGTTTAAAATCCAACCTTTCTATATCAAAGATGCTCTGATTCAATAAGCTGACAAACAAAAATAAGGTCGTTCCTGCCTGTTAAATTGCCTCACCATCGTGCTAACCATGAAGAACAAAACGTTGAAATGCGTCATTTTCGTGCTGTCGCTCTGCCCGCTTGGATCCTGCACCAATTGCGACACCGTTGACCAGATGCAGACTGCACCTGTGCGTTTCGCTATTTTTGATCAAAATGGGAAGAATCTGGTTACAGATAAAAACGCCCGCTACCATGCTGACTCTATAAAGCTGCTTGTCGGAAAGGAAAATGTGACCCTGACCAAAAAATATGATCAAAATCTGGATGGTTTTACATTCGAGACATATCCGCCCAACTATACTTCCGGGGTTACGCAACTGCTGCTCTATCTCAATCACCTGGATACTGACACCCTCGTCGCCTTTTATGAACTGCGCAAAACCGATTGCGGCAGCTATTACAGCTACACACGTTTCACGCATAACGGCGCCGAAAGAAAGATCCCCGGCCTCTCCTCGACCATCGTGCTGGTCAAACCTCATTAATGCGTTTGTTTATTCTGATTGGTCAAAAACCGGAGAAAAAACTGCGTTGGCCAGGATTCCCAGCAGCCGGGGTGCCGTCGGGCTGATCGCGCAAATGGTTGGGCTTTGTGGCAGACTTTCGTGGTGCCCGGTTTTAACTGATCCGGTTGACTATTGTAGGTTCCACTTTCCCGGGACCGGCACTCAAAAGACGTAAAAAAAAGAGTCTTTTAGGAGGAAAATTGGATTAAGTTTGATTAATCTTGTAAAAGATACGGGCAACGACAACCTGGTGTCGTCAAGTCTTTTACCTGCATTATGAAGCTACATCCCAAATCACCCGAATCTTCCGACGACCAGATCACCTGGCAAAGGTTCCTGGCAGGAGATGTAGCAGCGTTTGAGCGGCTTATGTCGCTCCATTTCCGGATGCTTTTTCGTTACGGTTCCAAATTCTCCCGCGATCAGGAATTTGTGAAGGATTCCATTCAGGACCTTTTTCTCCATCTTTGGGAAAAACGAAAAAACCTCAATGCGGAAGCCGCCGTCAAACCTTACCTGATGTCGTCCCTCCGGCGCCTCATGCACAGGCAGGTCACTTCACGGTTCCGGATCGGCGACCTGGACCTCTCCGGCCCGGGCGACCATTTCGAATTGGAATTTTCTGTCGAGCAGGAGTACATCCACAATGAATCGATCCAGGCGCGGGCCCGGCATCTCGAAAAACTGGTGCAGGAGCTTCCCAGGAGACAGCGCGAAGTAATTTATCTCAAATTCTTCCAGGGGCTGGACCGCGAACAGATTTCAGAGGTCATGTCTGTCACCCCGCAAACCGTATCCAATCTTCTCCAGATCGCTATCAAACAACTCAAAACGCATTGGAAAGCCGAATTCCTTGCCTTGATCATGATGCATTTAATGCTATAAAACAGCACGATAGTACCACTTCAAAAATATTTTATTCTTTTTTTTAGAAATTCTTTAAAATTTATTGGTATCCCGGCCAGGTTTATGTCTATCGGATTATAGACGCAAATATGAACTATGGACCGCTATTACGACTTCACCGTTGAGGATTTTGTCTGGGACGATTTTTTTCGCCAATGGGTACTGTCACCCACCCGCGAAACGGATGCAATTTGGCAGGATTGGATCGATGCCAACCCGGAAACACTGGAAAGAATCCAGCAGGCAAAGGCCATCGTACTTTCCCTGCGTTTGCATGAACCGGAGATCAGCGAGCCCGAAATCACACAGATTGTTAAACAGACCGTAAGCAGGATCAACGAAGAACCGGAAACCCGGTTTAATCCTGCACCTGCCTATCGTATGCCGTGGTTCCGTATCGCAGCCTCTGTTGCCCTCCTGCTCGTTGCCGCGTGGGCCATTTACCAATCTGCCCCCCAGGAAAAAGCGGTGAGGACAGCGATTGCCGAAAGTGCTTCTCAGCCCGATCAGGCTTTTATAGAAAAGGTCAACGACTCTTCCGGGCCGATGCGGATCATGCTGGACGACAGCAGCCGCATTACCCTCGCGCCAGCCGGCAAGCTCCGCTACCCGAGTAAGCTGCCAAAAGAAAAACGGGAAGTATATCTTACCGGAGAGGCCTTCTTTGATATTGCCAAGGATACCGGGCGACCCTTTTTTGTATACTCCAATGGATTGGTTACCAAGGTCTTGGGCACCAGTTTCACGATTAAAGCGTATGGCAATTCCAACGAGGTCACGGTGGAGGTTAAAACCGGACGTGTCTCCGTATTCCCGGCTTCAGACCCGACTGCAAAAGAAAAACTAACCAGTGCCGACCTGCAGGGCGTCGTCCTCCGGCCCAATCAGAAGATCATTTACTCACGAGAGGAAGTAAGAATGGTAAAAACCCTGGTTGAAAAACCGGAAATGGTGGTTGCCAAAGCCGAAATACCGCAATTCGAATTTGAAGACACCCCTGCCAGCGAGGTTTTTGAAAAAATAGCAAAGGCTTATGGCATCGACATACTGTTTGACCAGGAATTGCTGAAAGACTGTCCGCTCACCGCCACTTTGGATAACCAGACACTTCACGACAAACTATCAATCATTTGCAAGGCTGTAGAAGCCAGTTACGAGATCCTCGACGGGCAGATCGTCATACACAGCAAAGGATGTAAAAACTAGAACCTTTAAACCATCTCCATCACGAAAAAGAAAGAATAACCTCAAAAAAAGAGCCGGCAATGTTCCCGCATCACCGGCTCAAGAAAATCCCCTTTGGTTGTCGCCATTTCCTCCGCGAGGAGGCAGGGATCGTTTTGCCAATTTTTCAATCTTAACAAAACATTCAAATCTATGAAAAAACCCTTTAAGTACCGCCAGGTATTACTTTGGACAATGCGAATAACAGCTACTCAAATGATATTTGCCATATGGTTCATCGGAACCGGCTATGCGCACGATGGCCAGGCGCAATCACTGCTTTCCCAGAAAGTTACGATATCAGCCAATGGCAGCGAAGTGAAAAAAGTGCTTCATCAGGTCGAGAAGCAGGTGGATATCCGGTTTGTATTCAGTTCAAAAATCATCAAATCCGGGCGAAAGGTCACCGTATCGTCTGTGAATAAACCACTTTATGAGGTGTTGGACCAAATTCTGACTCCGCTAGGGCTTGAATACGAAGTATCTGGCAAAATCATCATTCTAAGAAGACTGGAAACAGCGCCACAGGAAGCGCCTGCGGGGGAAACCATACCGTTGACGGCACCAAAAAGGAAACTGACCGGTAAAGTCCTCGACGAATCGGGAGCAGGGCTGCCCGGTGTGAGCATCGTATTGAAGGGCACACAAACGGGTACCACCACCAATCCGGATGGCGAATTTCAGCTGGAGATGGCTGAGGAACTGGCCCCCAATACCGTGATTGTATTCAGTTTTGTCGGTTACAAGTCGCAGGAAATTGTATTGGGTAACCAAACCAGCCTGACCGTCAACATGCTGCTGGAAGACAAATCGTTACAGGAAATAGTGGTAATTGGATATGGCCAGGTGAAAAAAAGCGACCTCACGGGTTCGGTAGCTTCTATTAAATCCGCAGACATCAATGCTTATCCGGCCACCAACCTCGTACAGTCACTTGCAGGACGCGCAGCCGGCGTATATGTATCTCAAAACACAGGTGCGCCCGGAAGCGCGATCAGCGTGCGTGTACGGGGAACAAACTCGATCCAGGGAAGTAACGAGCCGCTGTATGTCGTCGACGGATTTCCCTACTCTGGCAACCCAACCCTGCTCAACAATGCAGATATTGAATCCATAGAAGTTTTAAAAGATGCCTCCGCCACTGCGATTTACGGTTCAAGGGGAGCCAATGGTGTGGTTCTGATCACCACCAAAAAAGGCAAAGCCGGTCGGGTCGCCGTTTCTTACGAGGGATATTATGGAACCCAGAAATTGAGAAAGAAAATTGACCTGATGAACGCGACCGAGTATGCCAATTTCTATAATGAACAAGCCGCAAACGATGGTTTACCAGCGCATTTCACCCAGGATCAGATCAACGGTTTCGGGAAAGGTACCGACTGGCAGGACCTGGCTTTTCAGAAGGCGCCGGTTCAGAACCATTCCATTACAGTAAGCGGCGGTACGGATAAAACAAGGTTCTCGGTATCCGGAAGTAATTTTAACCAGGATGGGATCATTATCGGAAGCAACTACATCCGCAATGCGCTGCGCTTCAACCTCAGTACAGATATTGGTAAAAAATTCAAATTTGATTTAAGCTCGGTACTGAGCCGGATCGATTCCGACCGTAAAAATTCGGATAAGGGCAACCGCGGCGGGACCCTGATGTCGGCGATGCTATCAGGTTACCCAACCATCGCCCCGACGCTCGCCGACGGCTCTTATACCAAACTGGCAGAAGCATACGCCTGGGGTTCCAATGTGATCACGAACCCGCTCAATTTTCTCTATCAGTATTCGGATTTTATTCGTTCCAACAAGGTCCTGACCAATGGCGCACTGACATTTGAGCCGATCAAGGGACTGACGATCAAGACGATGGCAGGCATTGAAAGTACCGACGACCGCACCGATACCTACACAACTACCAAATTCGTCAATTCGAAAGGCTCGGCTGCTGTGGGTACTAACCGCGTAAGTAGTCTGCTGAGTGAGAATACGGTCAGTTACAATAAGGAGTTTGGCAAGCACAGTCTTTCGGCCGTCGCAGGTTTTACCTATCAGGACTATGTGGCTACCACTTTAAATGCGTCCGGAAGCGGTTTTATCAGCGATAATCAGGAAACGTACGATATCGGCGCAGCTACTACGCAGAACGTACCCAGCTCTTCTTATCAAAAATGGGTGCTGCTTTCGTATCTGGCGAGGGTTAATTATTCCTTTAACAGCAAAATACTGGCAACCGTCAGTTTCCGCACCGATGGTTCGTCGCGGTACAGCGACGGTCAGAAATGGGGTTATTTCCCCTCTGCTGCACTAGCCTGGCGGCTTTCCGAGGAAGATTTTATCAAAAGTATTCCCTTCATTTCCGATTTAAAAATAAGGGCGGGATATGGTGAAACCGGTAATACTTCCATCAACCCTTACTTTACTTTGAACCAGCTTGCCTCCGGACAGGTCGTTTTTGGTGATGCTTTAACCACCTCTTATGCGCCTGGAACGCGACTGGCCGGGTCGCTGAAATGGGAAACAACGGCACAATCCGATATCGGTATCGACGTAGGATTGCTCAACAACCGGATCAATCTAACGGCCGATTACTATATCAAAAACACGCGCGACCTGCTCAACAATGTGCAGCTCCCGTCCTCGCTGGGTTATACCTATACCATTCAGAACATTGGGAAAATCCAGAATAAAGGGTTCGAATTCGCTGCCAACGCCACAGTCCTGGAAGGGGCTTTCAAATGGAACGCGGGCGCAAATATATCTTTCAACAAGAACAAGGTCGTCAAACTGTACGGCGGAAACGACATTCTGGGCAGCACGATTGGCGCGGCAGTGAACGATAACGTGAACATCCTCCGTGAAGGTTACCCACTGGGATCTTTTTACGGATATGTTGAAAAGGGGTATGACGACAAGGGTTTTATCGCGTATGAAGATTACAACAACAACGGAAGCCGCGACGCGGGGGACAAACGGATCATTGGAAACCCCAATCCCAAATTTATCTACGGTTTCAATTCGACGATGTCTTACAAAAATTTCGAGCTCACGGTTTTCATTCAAGGTTCCCAAGGTAATGATATCTTCAACCTGAGCGCGCAGGGACAGGGTTACGACTACGGACAAGCACTGAACATGCCGCGCGAGGTATACCTCGATCACTGGACCCCGGCCCATACCGACGCAAAATATCCGATCATCAAAACCTCATCGCAGGCCCAGATGTCCAATCGTTTCGTGGAAGACGGCTCCTACCTGCGTTTCAAAAACATCCAGCTGAGCTACAATCTGCCAGTTACCAAGCTGCATATCAAATGGATGACCAATGCGCAGCTGTACGTCAGCGGACAAAACCTGATCACGTTCACCAAGTACTCCTGGTATGATCCGGAAGTGAATTCCTACGGAGCTTCCAATTCCATTGTCCAGGGCGTCGACCATTATGTATATCCAATGGCGAAAACCACTACAATCGGACTCAGGGTAGGATTTTAAGTTTTTTTAAAACTGGTTAAAGAAATATAAATATGTATAAAATATTCACTTGTTTGGTCCTGACGGCGATTTTAACGGCCTGCTCGGATGTCCTCGAGGAAAAGCCGAAGTCGCTGGCCTCAGAAAATTTTTATAATACTTCCGCGGAAGCAAAAGCCGCGGTTAATGCGATTTATGGTCCGATGCGGGTGGATAACGCCCTCTCGATCAATTACCCCGCTCAGCTCGAAGGCTTAGCGGACTATGGAAACTCCAGAGGAACGCAAACGCCCGTCAGCCTGTACCAGGGTCTCGACAATACCAACATCAACCGTGTCGGTGTGATCTGGGACAACTTTTACCAATCGATCCGGAATGCAAACCTGGTGATCAGCAACGTCCCAAAAGGCACCTCTATGAGCGATGCGGAGAAAACAGCTTATGTGGCGGAAGCCAAATATTTGAGATCGCTCATTTACTTTGCCATGGTACGTAACTGGGCGGGCGTTCCATTGCGCACGGAAGAAAATATGACCGTAGCCGACGTGCCGAGATCTTCGGTAGAGGACGTCTACAAACTAATTTTGAGCGACGCATTGGCCGCCGAGCAAGGCTTGCCGGACTCGCCGGCGGAAATCGGCCGGCCCACCAAATGGGCTGCCAAAACATTGCTTTCTGAGATTTATTTGTACCTGGAAAACTGGGAGCAATCCAGTGCGAAAGCGAAGGAAGTAATCGACTCCAAGAAATACTCGCTCGTTGAAGTGACCGTTTCGGAGGATTTTCAAAAAATATATGGCCCGGAAGTCGTCAATACGACCGAGGAAGTGTTTTATTTCAAATATTCCCGGCAGCAGGGATTTGGATTGGTAAGTTACGCCCACCGGAAAACAGCCCAATATGCCTATTATGGTCCCGGCGGCGTGTACGCGCAGTATACCGATTCGGTTTCCAATTCTGTGATCAAAAACTGGGATTTTAAAGACCTGCGCAAGAACCACATGTTTTACAATGTTGATATCGGCTTGGGACCCACTTCCCTGCTTTACCGCAAATACCGCGACCCTGCCGCTACTGCCGGAGCAGGGAACGACTATCCGTGGTACCGCTTTGCCGATGTGCTGCTATTCCACGCAGAAGCAGATGCGCGCGCCAAAGGCGCGCCTACCGCAGAAGCATTGGAAAGCCTGAACAAAGTGCACCGCCGCGCTTATGGTAAACCGTCGACCTCCGTTTCGACCGTCGATTTCAAACTCTCTGATTTTACCCTGCAAACTTTTATTGACAAAGTAGTACAGGAAAGAGGGTATGAGACAATGTACGAAGGCAAGCGGTGGAATGATTTGAAAAGATTGGGAATTGCCAAGCAGCGCATTTTGGAGGTCAAAAATATTGTGGTTGCTGACAAACATATGCTTTGGCCGATCCCTAATTCAGAAATCCTTTATAACAAAGCATTGACCGCCAAGGATCAGAATCCGGGTTATTAAAAAGTCTTTTGATCCAATCAAAACAAGAAAATATGAGCAAAATATTAGCGCAGGCCGCTTGCTTCATTGCGTTGGTGTTATCCGGGTTTCGGCCCGGCACACCGCCGCCAGAGCAAGTGGATGTATGTATCTACGGAGCAACTTCCGCCGGTGTGATCGCAGCTTATACGGCGAAGAAGGCAGGCAAATCGGTGATGCTGATCGAACCGGGTGGCCATTTGGGAGGCATGACTTCCGGCGGGCTCGGCTACACTGATATTGGTAATAAATATGCGATAACCGGCTTAGCAAGAGATTTTTATCGCAGGATTGGCAAGCATTACGGCAAATTCGAACAATGGACTTTTGAGCCGAAAGTCGCCAAACAGAATTTGCAGCAATACCTGGATGAAGCAGGCATCAAAGTGGTTTATCAAAACAGGATCGTCAACGCCAATAAGTCTGGCTCTGAGATCAAATCCATTGTTTTGGAAAATAACCTGAAACCTGACCCAAAGACCAATCGCACTATTGCCGCCAAAGTTTTCATCGACTGTACTTATGAGGGAGATTTGATGGCAAAAGCGGGCGTGAGCTATGCGGTGGGCCGTGAAGCAAACAGCGATTACAACGAGACGATCAATGGCGTGCAGCTCATGACCGGACACCAGATCCCCGACGGCATCGATCCCTACAAAACCGAAGGAAAACCCGAAAGCGGCTTACTTTGGGGCATTTCGGATGGGAAACTGGATGCAACCGGAGCCGGTGATAAGAAAGTGCAAGCCTACAACTACCGGATCTGCCTTTCATCTGACCCCAATAATATGATCCCGATTGCAAAACCGGAAGGGTATGATCCCAATCGCTACGAACTGCTCGCAAGGCTTATCAAAAAGTACCCGGAGAAAAAGGCTCTGACGGATTATTTTATCTGGAGCAGAATGCCCAATAACAAAACCGACATTAATAATAAGGGCGGCTTTTCAACAGACATGATCGGCATGAATTACGAATATCCGGACGGCGACTATGCAACCAGAGAAAAAATCATTAAGGCCCACGAAACCTACACAAAAGGTCTGCTTTACTTCTTTGGTCACGATCCGAGGGTGCCGACCGAGTTAAGTCAGGCCATGTTGAAATGGGGTTATCCCAAAGACGAATACACCGAAACGGGCAACTGGTCGCCGCAACTGTATGTCCGCGAAGCGAGGCGAATGATCGGGAGTTATGTCATGAAACAAGCTAATTGCGAAGGAAAAGAAATCGTTAAGGATGGCGTGGGGATGGCTGCCTACACGATGGATTCGCATAATATTCAGCGCATTGTGGTAAATGGCATGGCGAAAAACGAGGGCAATGTAGAAGTCGGGGGCTTCGGCCCCTACCCGATCGCTTACGGCTCGCTGGTTCCAAAAGAAAAGGAATGCACGAATTTGTTGGTACCGGTCTGTCTTTCAGCCACTCACATCGCCTACGGCTCGATCCGTATGGAACCCGTATTTATGGTACTCGCGCAATCGGCGGCTTTGGCGGCGGTGATGGCGATCGATTCCAAAAAGCCGGTTCAACAGATCAATGTTTCCCAACTGCAGGCAAGCCTGACGGCTAATCCGCTTGTGAACGGATCCACGCCTGAGATCCTGGTCGATAATGATGACAACCAGCATGTAACCGTCAATGGCAACTGGACGACCGTCAAAAGAGGAGGTTACGGCCCCTCGTTCCTTTCTGTTGCGGACGCTGATAAAAGCAGTGCATCGGTGACTTTTAAACCGGACATCCAGGTTTCCAAAGCGTACGATATTTATATGTATTTCCCCAAAGTAGCCAAGGCCGCTCCTGAAATGACATTGAGAGTGACTTTTGGTAAGGAAGTGAAGAGCATCGTCGTCAAAGAAAAGGACATTGTCATAGAAGGCCAGACTTCCGGGGAGTGGTTTCATCTTGGAAAATTCAATCTGCCAAAAGGTACCAGCTCCCAAGTCAGCATCTCCTCGGAAGGTGCAAAAGGCACGGTAGTGGCGGATGCGGTTTTGTTTGTCCCTGATTCAAAATAATTTCTAAATCCTAACAGGCCCATTCATGAGAAAATTACGCTTTCTGTTTACGCTCACGATACTCATTATCCAAACCGCCTGCGCCCTTTTCGCACAAAAACAGTCGGGTAGCACCTACGAAGCCGACGTGATCGTTTACGGCGGAACCTGCAGCGCGGTAACCGCTGCCGTGCAGGTAGTCAAATCCGGCAAAACCGTCCTCGTTGTCTCGCCAGACAAGCATTTGGGCGGACTTTCAGCAGGGGGCCTCGGCTTTACCGATACCGGCAACAAAGCCGTGATCGGTGGATTGGCGAGGGAATTCTACCACCGCGTGTTCTTGCATTACGACAAACCCGAAGCCTGGCAGTGGCAGAAAAAAGAAGAGTATGGCAACAAAGGTCAGGGCACGCCGGCCATGGACGGTACCGACCGCACCATGTGGATCTTCGAGCCGCACGTAGCTGAGCAGGTTTTTGAAGATTTTGTGAAAGAAAACAACCTGAAAATTTACCGCGACGAGTGGCTAGACCGCAAAAAGGGCGTTGAGAAGCAAAATGGAAAGATCGTTGCCATCAAAACATTGAGCGGCAAAACTTTCAAAGGCAAAATGTTCATCGACGCCACTTATGAAGGCGATCTGATGGCGTCGGCTGGTGTGAAATACCACGTCGGACGGGAAGCGAACAGCGTTTACAATGAAGAATGGAATGGTATCCAGCCGGAAGTTTTCCAGCACGGACATTATTTCAAGAAAAACATCAGCCCCTATAAAATCGAGGGCGACCCGAAAAGCGGCTTGCTGCCTTATGTAAGTGCAGAGAAAATCGGCAAAAAAGGTGACGGGGACCACAAAATACAAGCCTACTGCTTCCGTATGTGCCTTTCCATGAATCCGGAAAACCGTATTCCCTTTCCAAAACCGGCAGGCTACGACGCTTCGAAGTACGAATTGCTGGCACGCGTTTACAAAGCGGGCTGGACGGAGACCTTCGACAAATACGATCCCATCCCCAATAAAAAAACGGATACCAATAACCACGGCCCGTTCAGCACCGACTTTATCGGCCAGAACTACGACTACCCCGACGCAACTTACGAGCGCAGAAAAGCGATCATCAAAGAGCACGAGCTGTATCAGAAAGGCCTGATGTATTTCCTGTCCAATGATCCCCGTGTACCGGCAGATGTGCAGACCGAAATGAAAAAATGGGGCTTACCCAAAGACGAGTTCAAAGACAACGGCGGCTGGCCCCACCAGATCTACGTCCGCGAAGCCCGCCGCATGATCGGCCAGAGCGTCATGACTGAAAATGAAACTTTGGGTAAAAAGGCCGTCTCGCAATCCATTGGCATGGGTTCTTACTCATTGGATGCCCACAACGCCCAACGCTACGTAAAAGCCGACGGTTTCGTACAAAACGAAGGTGATATAGGTGTACACCCGAAACAGCCGTACAGCATTTCATACGCTTCCATCGTACCTAAAAAGGAGGAATGTCAAAACCTCTTCGTGCCCGTCTGCCTCTCTGCTACACACATCGCCTACGGTTCTATCCGCATGGAACCGGTGTTTATGATTTTGGGCCAAAGCGCTGCGGCTGCGGCGGTACTGGCGATTGATAGCAATGTGGCGGTGCAGGATGTGGATTATGGGAAGTTGAAGGAACAGCTTTTGAAGGATAAGCAGAAGCTGGAGTTGTAAGCAAAAGAGCCAGAGGCTCGACCGATATCCTAACCCCGGGTTTCAACCCGGGGGTGGGCACCACACTGCAACACGGCAACCCAATATGGCCTCATGCTCTGCCGAAATACAACGGAAAATACAACGGATTGAAATCCGTTGCTAGGGTATCGGTCGAGCCTCTGGCTCTGTCTTTGTGAGTCCAAAATTTCTTAGGTTGATAACCTTGATTGCAGCATCAGCCCCACGCGATATACCGCCCCGGTACCTTACATCGCAATCCCCGTAAATTATCCGGAAACTTCCCGGCGGATTTATATAAATTGCCTTTTCAACGAAATAGCACATTTGTATGACACCCACTACCTCCAACCCCAAGATCCACGAAGGCCGTAATTTGAAGCGCTTTCGGGAAATGATGGGCATCAAACAAGATTTCCTTGCGTTCGAACTCGGTGACGAGTGGAACCAACAAAAAATCTCCCTACTCGAACAAAAAGAAAAGATCGATTCCGACCTATTGGAACAGGTTGCGGCTATCCTTAAAATTCCAGCTGAGGCAATTCGCAACTTTGATGAGAATCAAGCGATTACGGTCATATCCAGTACCTTCAATAATAATGCTGCCGTTGTAAATAATAACCCTATATTTCATCCAATTGAGAAACTCCTGCAATTGCATGAAGAAAAAATTGCGCTTTATGAAAGGATGTTGAAGGAGAAGGATGAGATGATGGGGCGGTTGGAAAGGTTGATTGGGGGTAAATGAAAAAATGCTGCACACAATTGAATACCTGTAAATTTCCAAATGCCAGATAAGAATCTCTATATTATTGCAGGCTGCAATGGAGCTGGAAAAACCGCTGCCTCATTTGCGGTTCTTCCTAAGATTTTGGAATGCAAAGAATTTGTAAATGCCGATGAAATTGCAAAAGGTATCTCGCCATTTCAGCCGGAAAGGGTTGCGTTAGAGGCGGGACGAATTATGTTGAACAGGATTAACGAGCTACTAAACAACAAAGATAGCTTTGCATTTGAAACAACATTATCAACCAGGAGTTATAAACAAAAAATAGATAAAGCAAAGAAAAAAGGTTTCACAATAACGCTGGTTTTCTATTGGCTCAATAATGTAGATTTGGCAAAGGATCGTGTAAGAATGAGGGTTTCTGAAGGTGGGCACAATATTGATCCTGAGGTAATCGAACGAAGATATATAAAAGGCATTAAGAATTTATTTGATATCTATCTGCCAATTGTGGATCATGCTTTTATAATTGACAATTCTTTCGAGGAGGAAGAATTAATAGCGGAAAAGCTAGATAATCTAGATTTGGAAATTATTGCAAAAGATAAATACCACGAACTAAGAAATTATTATGAGCACAATTAAGAAAGGAGCGGAATTGAGGGAAAAAATCCTCCTGGGAATCAAAAAAACCCACGAAGAGGTAGTTGAATTCAAAAAACAAAAAAATACGCCGCTTGTTGTGATGAGGGGTGATAAGATTGTGAATATTAAGCCTTGGGAAGATTAGGGTTAATCCAGGCTTCCCTGAATTAAAAATTACAATCCATCAATTGAACACACTAGAAAAACATAAAACCGAAATCGTTCGACTTTGCCAAGCCCACAAAGTAAAAAGCTTATATGCGTTTGGTTCAGTGCTGACCGACAACTTTGATAGCGAAAGTGACATTGATTTGATTGTCGACTTTGGTGAAATGGAAGTTCAAGATTACACGGATAATTATTTTGACTTTAAATTTTCTTTGCAGGAAATTCTTGAAAGGTCGATTGATCTTTTAGAGGAAAAAGCCATAAAGAACCCCAATTTCCTGCCAAATATAAATCAGCAAAGGCAGCTTGTATATGAACATTGATGCTACTTGGGGGATTGTAGTCAGGCATTTTTGTTTTACGAGAGAAAATAGAAACATTACTTGGAAATTGATGGCTTGTATCAATAAGCTTACATATTAACCTGAAATATGATAAGAGGATCACTTGCAATAATAGTCTGCTTGATATTTATTACAACCGCATGTTCAAGAAAAAATTTCTTGCCGGGAGTAGATCCACATTATAATGGCACAGGGGGATTTTGGAAATTGGTAGAATATTCGGTTAATGGTACCTCAAAACCTATTTTAGAAGCGGAAGATCATACTCTTCTTCTTGTCAAAAAAGCTTTCGTCAAATCAGGTGACAAGTTTAGCAGCATCAAATTTCGCCTTGGCGTCGAATATCGAATATTTGAATTCAGTAGAAACCCGACTCAAAAAAGTGATTCTACCAAAGCATTACGCTGGGGGGAAAGTTATGACAGAAAACGGAAATTAATGACTACTTGGTTTAAAATCGACGATAACACTGGATTTCGAGGTGTCTTTGATTTGGAAGTTTCTTCCGGCATTATTAACAAAATGTATATAAGCAATATGATGAAAAGTTCAGACTACTCAGCAAAGTTAGATACGATCAAATATACTTATATCCCGACAGCTGACTGGCAATAAAAGAATACTGGACACCTTCTGAGATTACCTCGAAATCTCTTTTACTTTAAAACCCCTAACAATATTCCCATGATAACGATACACTCCATCGACAGTACCAAACCAGATACCTCCATAATCAGATTCTAAACTTCAAAAACCAATTGTGTATTACCGTATTCTGAATTTCTTACGGTGCCCTGCACCTTACGCTTCCGATGTTGATATCATTTTCTACAAATCTTGCGGCACTCTGCGCCTTCCTGGCTAGATAGGTGCAGAGCACCATAAGATTTGTAGAAAAACACGCCTACGTCAAATTCCGAAGGTGCAGCGCACCGTAAGAATTCCTACAAACAGGCTTACATAAATCAGCTGTTATTAATAAACACTTCAATCCTACTCAATCCCCTCGACTTCTTAAAAAACTAAAAAACTTCCCGCCCCAACTGCCGCAAAACAACCCTAGCATTGTCACGATCAAACCCCATCCAGGCATCCAATCCGCCCTAACTTTGTCCCAACAAAAACCTAAAACCTAACAAAAATGAGAAAGATCAGAATCATGGAACATACCTCATTGGACAGGGTGATCCAGCATAAAGACGGCGAAGGCTTTGCGCATAGCAATTGGACGGCACCCTACCGGTTTAGAGGCAGTTATAGGGGGACAAGACAGCGTCGTCGATAAAACCAGGTGATCTTGTGAGGCTGCAATGAAAAATATTTCGACACCCACCGCCACAAAGTGGATCGCGATTTATCGATACCGTAAAGGCAATTCAACAACCATTTATTTATCGGCACTCTAAGGTTGACTGAACGGTCGTCACGTATACAGTATACGAACGATAGTTTTGCTCAGAATTTTACCCTATAAAAACAATTGTAAAGCTATGAACGCCAAATTTATCCTCATTTTTTTCATGTGCATACTGGCCGCAGGAGTGGGCAAAGCGCAAAATAACCAAAGATCGAATCCAGGAAGTTTCTGCGGTTGGCAGTCCACTGCAAACAATTTTACCTTTGCTAACGGAATCAAATTGCTCAGTAAAAAGGTGGCTGGTGGAAGGTCAGCATTTAACGTTTCATCCCTGCCCAAAGGACATTACATAATGGTTATAAACAATGAGAAAAGCACAACCAAAAAAGACTTTCAGGCGTGATTAACCTATAAGTCACGAAAATCATCTTCTGGGAAATCTGCGTGAGCCAACTTTGCCAAGCAGTTATGCTGCATTACAAAAAGCAAAGCTCACCCATGAACACCCTCTCTCCCCAAGTCAGTCAGGAAAGCCAGACCAAGTACCGGCCGGCAAGGCGCTAACAATAAAGAGCCAGAGGCTCGATCGATTTATTAACTCCGGGTTTTAACCCGAGGCCCCAGCCGACAAGACACTAACAATAAAGAGCCAGAGGCTCGACCGATATCCTACCTACGGGTTTCAACCGGAGTAACAGGCGACAAGGCGCTAACAATAAAGAGCCAGAGGCTCGATCGATATCCTACCTCCGGGTTTCAACCCGAGGTACCAGCCGACAAGGCGCTAACAATAAAGAGCCAGAGGCTCGACCGATATCCTACCTCCGGGTTTCAACCCGAGGCCCCAGCCGACAAGACACTAACAATAAAGAGCCAGAGGCTCGACCGATATCCTACCTCCGGGTTTCAACCCGGAATAACAGGCGACAAGGCTACCAATATAGCCTCGCCCGCTATCAAAATACAACGGATTGAAATCCGCTGCTGGGATATCCGTCGAGCCTCTGGCTCTTTCTTGCGGAGCCCAAAATTGCTTGGGTTGCCCCCCGGGCCACTCCCGGCAAGAGCTGTCGCCATGTTTAGGCTGAGGCTTAATCTCCGTTGATCCTAATATTACAAAGTCGGGATTTATTTTTAATTTTCGACTAAGTACCGGATCTTTCAACTTAAACTTCTGAATGGACATGAAAACAAAACATTACATCTTTCTTATGGTGATCGCGATTGGCGCGTTCTCGCTTGCGGCGCGAAAAGCATTCACAGCCGACGACCTGGTTGGAAGCTGGAAATACCTGATCAGTGATGTTCCGGCTGAATACGAATCGGGATTTTTGATTTTTGAGCAAAAGGAAAACAAAACGGTCGGCTACGTGGAGGGTGTCGACCGAAATGAGATGCAGGGACTGACTGTTGATCAGGGAAAAGTCACCTTCACGACAGAAAACCAGAATGGCGTGTTCAAATACAGCTTCGTACAGAAAGGCGACACGCTAACCGGGATGATCGGATCCCAATACGGGGACTTCCCCATAAAGGCTGTGAGGCAGGCTAAAAAGTGACCTGACGCGCGTATCAAACTGATAACGACAGACCCCAGGTATAGAATCCGCTTAGCCTATTCCATAGCCGTTTTCCAAAAGCTGACGAAAGTCAGCTTTTTTCGCTTATAAAGTCATCTTCCAAAAGACTTGCATCGGGCAACTTTGCCAGGCAGTTAAGCTGCATCCAAAAAGCAAAGCTCACTCATGAAGACCCTCTATTCCGAAGTCATTCAGGAAACCCCAACTAAACACATCTGCTACCATTGCGGAGAGGAATGTAAAGAAGAAGTGATCATCAGGGACCATCACGAGTTCTGCTGCGACGGGTGTTCCAATGTTTACGACATTTTGAAGGAAACGAACCTCTGCGATTATTATGCCATCCAAGGAGCTACCGGAGTCTCTCCCGATAAGGCCTATTTCAAAGGTAAATTTGACTACCTCGATCTGCCGGACGTAAGCCAGAAGATCCTTGAATTTACAGACGGACAGTTATCCCGGGTCAACTTGCAGGTGCCTAAAATGCATTGCAGCTCCTGTATCTGGCTGCTGGAACAGCTGTACAAATTCAATCCTGCCATTCGCAGTTCTGTCGTCAACTTTCCGGAAAAGACAGTCAGGATTACCTTTGACGCAGGAAAGATCAAATTGAGCGAACTGGCGGCGCTGATCTCGCGTATCGGTTACGAGCCTTACATCAGCCTGAACGATCTCGAGGGCAGACAGATCAAAAAATGGGACCGCACCCGGCTCTACAAGATCGGAATTGCGGGATTTTGTTTCGGCAATATCATGATGCTGAGCTTCCCGGAATATTTTCACCTGGGAAATACCGCCACTGACCAGAAACTGAGGGTCACCTTTGGCTTCCTGAATCTGGCATTGAGCTTACCGGTATTGCTGTATTGCGCCAATGATTTTTTCAAATCGGCCTGGTCTGCGCTGAAAGGCCGTTACCTCAACATCGATGCCCCGATCGTACTGGCATTGCTGAGCATTTTCGGGTTAAGCCTGTACCAGATCCTTTCCAAGACCGGCCCGGGGTATTTCGACTCGCTCACAGGCGCTGTATTTTTCATGCTGATCGGCCGCTTTTTCCAAGATAAAACCTACGATGGCATCTCTTTCGATCGCGACTATAAATCCTACTTTCCGGTTGCGGTTTCGGTGTTAAAAAACGGCGCCGAACTGCGCACGCCGGTTACTGACCTGGTTCCCGGAGATATCATTTTTGTACGGAACGCCGAACTGGTCCCGGCCGATGCTGTGCTGCTCAGCCCGGATGCCTGGATTGATTACAGCTTTGTTTCCGGCGAAGCAGAACCTGTTTCGCGCAGACGCGGCGAAACCGTCTACGCAGGCGGAAAGCAGACGGGCCCGGCTATTGAGCTGGAAGTTCTGAGAAAAGTATCCCAAAGCTACCTGACCCAGCTCTGGAACAACGACGCGTTTTCCAGAGCAAAAGAAGATCAGAACAAAACGCTTGCAGCCCGGATCAACCGTTATTTTTCGGTGATCGTGCTCATCATCGCAACGCTCACTTTTCTCGGCTGGTATTTTGTCAGAAACGATGCCGAAACGGCTTTCAGGGCATTTACTACCTGCCTGCTTGTGGCGTGCCCATGCGGCTTGCTCCTGTCATCGACCTTTACCAATGGAAACATTTTAAGCCTCTTTGGCAAGAATCATTGCTATCCCAAAAATGCGGATGCCGTAGAGCGGCTGTCGCATATCGATACCGTTGTGTTTGACAAAACCGGCACCATTACGCAATCGGAAGAGGCGGAAATACAGTTTATCGGCGAGGAATTGTCGGAAAACGAGCTGATAGCCATCAAAACCGTCGCGGCTCAGTCGTCACATCCGCTGAGCAGGATGATCGTCGCAAAGCTGAAAAACACCCAAGCCAGCAGACGGGTCCTGGGGAACTATGTGGAAGCCAGCGGATCGGGCATTAAAGCCTGGTGGGGCCAGCGGGAGATCAGGCTGGGATCGGCCGCCTGGGTTGGTGCGCGTCCCGAAGCTGATCAGGAAAAATCTTTTTCGAAAGTGTACGTCTCCATAGACCAGGAAGTTATCGGCTACTTTACGATCTGCATTCAGTACCGGGACAACCTGGCCAAGACCATTTCCGAACTTCATAAGAGCGGTTTTCGAACCTACCTGCTCTCTGGCGACAAACCGACGGACGTGTCCTTTCTGAGTTCGGTTTTCGGTAATGCGGCAAATTTGTACTTCAATCAGAAACCCGAGGAAAAATTACATTTTATCAAAAACCTGCAGGCCAGCCGGCACAACAATGTCCTGATGATCGGGGATGGGCTCAATGACGCTGGCGCATTGCGGCAGAGCAATGTAGGGATGGCTGTCTCCGATGATACCAATAATTTCTCGCCATCCTGCGATGTCATGATCGAAGGCAGCCAGTTGGCCCGCCTGCCAGGCTTTATCCGACTGGCCCGCTCTGGTCAAAAAATCATCAAGGCCAGCTTCGCAATTTCATTGATATACAATACACTCGGGCTATTTTTTGCTATTGGCGGCAAACTTTCACCGGTCCTGGCGGCAATCCTGATGCCTGTCAGCCTTATCTCCATCGTGGCCTTTACCACTGCGGCAAGCAGTCTGGCCGCTAGAAAGATTTTCAAAAACTGATCAAAGTCATATCCGGCGATAGCTATCGTCATCATTCACCCCGGCATGATCGGGTAGTTTTGGAACAACAAAAACATCATTCATTCACCATGAGCGCATTGTATGTCATGATCATCGCCAGTCTCCTGATTGCTGTCGCATTTTTAAGCGCCTTCATTTGGTCCGTCAAAAAAGGACATTATGACGACGACTACACCCCATCCGTCCGGATTTTACTAGACGAACCCATTTCCTCCAAACCCGTAAAAAAAGATCAGTAGCCCATTCACTAAATTTTATCTGAATTATGTCAAATGTTCCCCATCCCGGCCTCGCCACTGTCGAACTGGATGAATTCCAATATGATAACCGCATTGTGCGGGATTTTGCCATAGCGACCATTCTGTTTGGTCTGATCGGCATGCTGGTCGGGCTGCTCGCCGCTTTCCAGCTCGTATTCCCGAACCTGAACATGGACCTTCCGTTCCTAACGTTCAGCCGGATCAGGCCGCTGCATACCAATGCCGTGATTTTCGCGTTTGTCGGAAACGGTTTTTTCACTGGATTATATTACTCGGTCCCACGGGTTTTAAGGACACCGATATGGAGCCCCGTTCTGGCAAAAGTCCACTTCTGGGGTTGGCAGTTCATCATCCTGGCGGCGGCGATCACGCTTCCCATGGGTATCACCACTTCAAAAGAATATGCCGAACTGGAATGGCCTATTGACGTAGCCATTGCGGTAGTGTGGGTAGCAGCGCTGATCAACCTGATCATGACCACGATCAACCGCCGCACAGAGCATATATATGCGGCCGTTTGGTTTTACATTGCCTCATTTGTTACCGTAGCCATGCTGCACGTGGTCAACAGCATTGCATTGCCAATCTCACTCTTTAAAAGTTATTCGGTATATGCGGGCGTACAGGACGCGCTGGTCCAGTGGTGGTACGGGCACAATGCAGTGGCTTTTTTCCTCACTACGCCTTACCTCGGCCTAATGTATTACTTCCTGCCCAAAGCCGCCAACCGGCCCATTTATTCCTACCGGCTGTCCATCGTCCACTTCTGGGCGCTGATCTTCCTGTACATCTGGGCAGGGCCGCACCATTTGCTCTACACCTCCCTTCCCGATTGGGCTCAGACATTGGGCACTGTTTTCTCTGTGATGCTGATCGCACCTTCCTGGGGTGGTATGATCAACGGTCTGATGACCTTGCGCGGGGCATGGGACCGGGTACGAGAAGACGTTGTTTTGAAATTCATGGTCGTTGCGATCACCGCTTACGGTATGGCGACATTTGAGGGGCCTATGCTTTCATTTAAGAACGTCAATGCCATTGCCCACTACACCGACTGGATCGTGGCGCACGTTCACGTAGGCGCGCTGGGATGGAACGGGTTCCTGACTTTCGGGATTTTGTACTGGCTTTTCCCACGCATATATGGCCGACCGTTATATTCCCAAAAAGCCGCCAATTTCCACTTCTGGATCGGTACACTCGGAATTCTTTTCTACGCCATCCCGATGTACTGGGCAGGCTGGGTGCAAAGCTCTATGTGGAAGGAATTTACGCAGGAAGGACTTTTGAAATACCCCAACTTCCTGGAAACCGTCACCCAGTTGAAACCGCTCTACTTTTTGCGCGGCGTAGGCGGCTCGCTCTACATCATAGGGTTTGTGGTCATGATCTATAACCTTTGGATGACAGCCCTAAAAGGCAAGCTGATCGCCTCCGAAACTGCCCGCGCCATGCCTTTGAAAGCCATCTGGCACGCCGAAAAAAGCGAATTCTGGCACCGCCGGTTACTGGAACGCAAGCCGCTCGCACTTACTGTTTTCGCTCTGATCGCTGTCGCCATCGGGGGGATGATCGAAATGATCCCAACATTCATGATCGAATCCAATGTACCTACGATCGCCGCTGTCAAACCTTATACGCCGCTGGAACTACAAGGAAGGGACATCTACATCCGCGAAGGCTGCTATGTTTGCCATACCCAGATGATCCGCCCCTTCCGCTCCGAGATCGAACGTTACGGCGAATATTCAAAATCGGGTGAATTTGTGTACGACCATCCGCACCAGTGGGGTTCCAAACGCACAGGCCCCGACCTGCACCGTGTTGGCGGCAAGTATCCCGACTCTTGGCACTACAACCACATGGAAGACCCGACCACGATGTCGCCAGGCTCTATTATGCCCCGTTATGGTTGGCTGCTGGAAGACGATCTGGACACGACCACTACCGCGGCGAAGATACGCGCGATGGAAACGCTGGGAGTGCCTTACGAAAAAGGATATGACAAAATAGCCAATGTGGAACTGCACAAGCAATCGAAGGAAATACAGGCGCGGCTTAAACAAAGCGGCATCAAAACTTCCGAAAACAAGGAGATTATAGCACTAATCGCCTATCTGCAAAGACTTGGAACCGACATCAAAACCGAGAAATAAATCTTATGAAATTCCGTAACTACCTCGAAACCATTGCCGGGATAAGCATATACCCGCTGATTTCTCTCATCATATTTTTTATCTTTTTTGTCTGCCTCCTTGTTTATGTTTTTCGTATTGATAAAAAAACATTGGGAAAACTGGAAAGTATGCCGCTGAATGACGGTTTGATCAAAAAAGGACTTTTGTCACTAACCGCGTTTCTTATGGTTTCGGGTTCGGCTTTTGCCCAGGACCCGGAAGATAAAATCCGGGCGATCTCCGGTACCGAGATCATCCTTTATATGTTGCTGGGCGTGCTGTTTTTTATCGCTACCCTCGTCATCATCATGCTGGTTAATGCGGTAAGCATTCTCAAAAAAGTAACTGAAAGTCAGAAACTTGCCCAGGGCGAAAAAGTGGAAACCGTTTCCTGGTGGAAACGGTTTGCCGGGATGGCGGTGCTGCCGGCCGATGAAAAACAACTGCTGATCGAAGGCCATGACTATGACGGTATCCAAGAGCTTGACAACCGCATGCCGCCCTGGCTGCAGTCGCTTTTTATAGGGACAGTGGTGATTGCCATAGGCTATTGTACCTATTATTTCAGCGGAATCGGTGATTTTCAGCTGGCCGAGCTGGATAAAGATATCGCTCAGGCCGAGATCGATAAAAAAGCCTACATTGAAAAGGTGGGCGCCAGCATGGACGAAAATAGTGTTACGCTCATTTCCGACAAGGCTGCGATTGATCAGGGTAAAACCATTTTTCAGGAAAAATGCTCGGCTTGCCACGGTGTAGACGGCGGCGGGACCGTAGGACCTAACCTCACAGATAACTACTGGCTGCACGGCGGCGGGATCAAAAATCTTTTCAAAACCATTAAATACGGCGTTCCGGAAAAGGGAATGATATCCTGGGAAAAACAGCTTTCGCCTACGGACATTCAAAAAGTGGCAAGCTATGTTTTATCATTGAAGGGGACAAAACCGGCGAATCCTAAGGAGCCGCAGGGAGAAATGGTTGCCGATGAAAACGTTGCGGCGAATTGATAGGGTTGGGTTTAAATAGCAGCATCGGCCATTAACCGCCATCGACCATTTGAATCGTGCCTTCATGATCCGGTCACCTGAAAATTCCGCTTTGTCATTGAACGTCCATAAAACATATTCAGAATCAAATGTTCGCTGCGTGAACCTGGGCGGACGGGCCGACACGGCCTGAGTACGCTCAGGTTCAAATACATAGTGCCGCTTTTGTACTCAGAAAAAGGGCATTTTAATCCACATTAACAAGGTGCATGGCACCGTCACAAATGATTCCCACAAATTCCGTTATAGCCCATCACGACGAATCCTTCCGCGACCATTTCAATGCGGTGAACGAAGGCGGGAAACGCAACTGGTTTTATCCTCAAAAACCAAAAGGAGAATGGCATAACAGGCGTGTCGCATTTACAGTGCTGATTCTCACATTGCTTTTTGCAGGTCCGTTCGTTAAGCTTAACGGCCAGCCGATGCTGCTTTTCAATGTGCTCGACCGGAAGTTTATCATTTTCGGTATCTTCATCGGGCCGCAGGATTACTGGCTTTTCGGGCTGACCATGTTGTCGTTCATGGTTTTCGTGGTGCTGTTCACCACGATTTTAGGACGGCTATGGTGTGGCTGGGCCTGTCCTCAGACCGTCTTTATGGAAATGGTTTTCCGCAAAATCGAATATGCTATTGAAGGTGATGCCAACAAGCAAAAACTATTGAGTAAGGCGCCATGGAATTCGGACAAGATCATTAAAAAAGGCAGCAAATATGCCCTGTTCCTGTTGGTCTCCTTTGCCATTGCCAATCTTCTTCTGGCCTACATTTTGGGAGTGGATGAGTTGGCGAAAATCATCCGTGAACCCCTGGAAGACCACATCGCCCTCTTTTTGGGCATCATTGGCTTCACTGCGCTGTTTTATTTCAATTTTGCCTGGCTTCGTGACCAGGCATGCACCGTGGTGTGCCCATATGGCAGGTTGCAAAGCGTTTTTATGGACCGCAACACGATCGCCGTGGCCTATGATCACGAAAGGGGCGAACCGCGCGGAAAAATCCATAAAGGCCAGGAAAGAACAGAGGGCGATTGTATCAACTGTCACCAATGCGTGGCGGTATGCCCTACCGGTATCGACATCAGGAATGGCCTGCAAATGGAATGTGTAAACTGTACCGCCTGCATCGACGCTTGCGACTCAATCATGAACAAAGTGGGATTCGAAACGGGACTGATACGCTACACTTCGGAAAATGCCATTTTGAACAAAACCAAGAAACTGGTGACGCCTCGAGTGCTCGGATATGCCGCCGTATTGCTCATGCTCTGGTCAGCGCTGGGTTTTGTGATCGTCTCAAGAACCGACACGCAGACATCGCTGCTCCGCGCACCGGGCAGTCAGTTTATCGAAAATCCCGACCATACCGTCAGCAACCTGTATACCTTCAAAATTTTTAACAAAACCAACCAGATCATAAAACCGGTGATCCGACTGGAAAATATCCGCGGCAAACTGCTGTTCGCCGGAACGCCCGACCTGACGCTGGTGCCCGCGGGAATGGTGGAAGGGACTCTATTTGTCGTAATCCCCAAAACAGCGTTGAAGAAAAGGAGAACGAATTTGCAACTGTCTGTCTGGCAGGGGAACGAAAAGCTGGAAGAATTTGAAACTGTGTTTTTATCTGCGGAATAGTATGAAAATTAACTGGGGAGCTGGAATAGCAGCGTTGTATCTGAGCTTCGTAGCGATGATACTCTTACTGGTGACGATGAGCACCAGACAGAAAATCGATTTGGTAACCGAACATTACTACGACGAAGAGCTTCGGTTTCAGGACAAAATTGAAAAAATGGAACGTGCGGCAGCCCTGAAGGAGCCGCTGGTATGGGAAGTAGATGACCAGGGAATCCACGTCAGCTATCCCGAACAAGTAAAAAATGGCCCGATCTCCGGAGAAATCAGACTGTATTGCCCCTCAAACGATCAGAACGACCGCCGGTTCGCCATCACACCGGGCAGCGGTACCCAGCTTATCCCTTCCAGCGATTTGCCCGAAGGAAATTATCGCCTGCAGTTCGATTGGAAGGACGGGCACCAGACTTACTGGAATGAAGGTACGATCAAAATCAGCCGTTCTAAAAAAGGTGGACGATGAACGTTGTGCTCCCATATCTTGCATTGTCGATCGGGCTTTTGAGCAGCTTTCACTGCGTAGGTATGTGCGGCCCGATCGCATTGGCGCTGCCGGCCCGGCAAGGGAACAGCTGGCAACAAATGACTGGCCTTTTGGTTTACAATGTGGGCCGGGCGCTTTCCTACGCCGCTTTGGGGGGCATGATCGGCATTTTCGGAAGTACCATTGCGCTCATTGGCTGGCTTAAATACGTCACCGTGCTGGCTGGAATAGGCATGGTGGCCTATGTTGTCTGGCCCAGGCAAATCGGCGGTTTTTTGCATCCGCCGAAGATCTGGCAGCGGGCGGTAAACAGGTTGAAGAAAGGAATGTCGGTTTTATTGCAAAGCCGGAAACTATATGGCAGGCTTTTACTCGGTATGCTCAACGGGCTGTTGCCCTGCGGGTTGGTATACATGGCACTGATCAGTTCCATTGCGACGGGGAGTAGCCCAGGAGGAGCATTGTTCATGTTCATTTTTGGAATGGGTACCGTGCCGATGATGATGGCCGTCGGTTTTTTCAAAAACTGGATTACCCCGGCGCTGCGCAGCCGTTTTCATCAAATTACCCCGTTATTCATTGTTATTGCGGGATTGTGGCTGGTGGCCAGGGGGATTTTAGTCCAATATCCAGGGAACGACCGTACCCCTGCCGACCAGATCACGATTTGCCATGGCAAATAGTTTGCACCAAAAGTTAGTTTTATTCCTGACGAAAGTCATGTTTTTCATCTAGTCGGCTTTCTAGTTTTGATACCTAGTAACCAATCAAAACAAAGATTACCATGGATAAGGATTTGCTGTTCAAGTACAACACGCCGGGGCCGCGCTACACAAGCTATCCGACGGTTCCCTACTGGCAAACAACACCCACAGAAGCAAAATGGAAAGAACTCGCAACGGATGCTTTCTCGGTTTCCAATGAAAAAGAGGGAATCAGCCTGTACGTTCACCTGCCGTTTTGTGAAAGCCTATGCACATACTGCGGCTGCAACACGCGCATTACGATTAACCATGCTGTCGAAAAAAAATATGTGGCTGCAGTGTTGAAAGAGTGGCAAATGTATGTGGCGCTTTTTGGTGATACCAAACCTGTTATCCGTGAAATACACCTGGGCGGCGGAACGCCTACCTTTTTCAGTCCGGGGAATTTGAAGGTCCTGATCCTGGGATTATTGAAAGATTCGTCCGTTCATCCCAAAGCGCAGTTCGGATTTGAGGCGCACCCGGGCAATACAACAGAGGCTCATTTAGAAACCCTATTCGAACTGGGTTTCAGGCGGATCAGCATTGGTGTTCAGGATTTTAACCCGATCGTGCTGGCGATTATCAACCGGCAGCAAACTTATGAGCAGGTGAGAAAGTTGACGGTGCAGGCCAGGGAGATGGGTTACACGTCCATCAACTTCGACATTGTGTACGGGCTTCCGCATCAGAAAGTCTGCTATATGATGGAAACCATGCACCGTGTGGTCCAGCTGAAACCCGACCGCATTGCTTTTTACAGTTATGCCCACGTGCCCTGGATCAAGCCCGGCCAAAGGAATTTTACGGAAAAAGACCTGCCCGACCCCGATAAAAAAATGGCGATCTACGAGACCGGCAGGAATGTATTGGAACTATCTGGCTACAAAGATATTGGCATGGATCATTTCGCGCTGGAAACCGACGAGCTTTACAAAGCACAGCAGGAACACCGCCTGCACAGAAACTTTATGGGATACACCGATACCCGCACCCGATTACTGATTGGACTGGGTGCTTCGGCGATCAGCGACAGCTGGCGGGGGTATGCCCAAAACGAAAAAAAAGTAGAGGATTATTATGAAAAAATTGACGCCGGACAACTTCCCATTTTCCGAGGACATATACTAAGCAGGGAAGATCTGATCCTCCGCCGTCATATTCTTCGGCTCATGACACAGTTCGAAACTTCCTGGGAAAATGCCGATGAAGTATGTATCGAATTATTCAGATCGATCGAAAGGCTTTCTGAAATGGAGTTCGACGAACTCATTGAATTCCATCCTTTTAAAGTCCAGGTAACTGAAAAAGGAAAACCCTTTATCCGCAATATCTGTATGGCTTTTGACGCCCGTTTGTGGGAAAATCAGCCTGAAACAGCTTTATTCAGTGAGACCGTTTAACTTTTCGTCCCCTTGTCCAATTCACCAATGTAACGTACCTTTCTATGTTCGATAGGGATATTTTAATTCATACAAAGGTGATGACACGGCATATTGAAATGCTCGACGCGCTGTTCAAGCATGCGACAGAGGGAATTGTGGTCGTCGACAAATCGGGAACGATTGTCATGCTCAACCCCAAAGCCAAAGAACTTTTCGGCTACACGGAAGTGGACCTGACCGGAAAGAAAATTGAAACGCTCATTCCGCAACGGTTCTCGGGAAACCATGTGCATTACCGCGATCAATATCTGGAAGCACCCAAAGCACGCGGCATGGGTCATGCCATGGATTTATTTGCAAAACGTTATGACGGCACCGAGTTCCCGGTTGAAGTGAGTCTGAGTCCGTTCAAAACGAGCGACGGAGAGTTTGTCGTGAGTTTCGTCATCGATATTACCGAGCGAAAAAAGCAGGAGAACAGGATAAGGGAAGCCAATCTTGAAATACAAAAATTGAATGCTGAACTGGAAGAAAGAGTGGCACAGCGCACAAAAGAATTAGCAAAAGCCGTTAAAAAAGTCGAGGAATCGCAGGAAGAAGTGATACGCGCCCTGAAAAAAGAGAAAGAGTTGAACAACATGAAAAGCCAGTTTGTGACGATTGCTTCTCACGAATTCCGCACGCCGCTGGCGACCATATTGTCCTCCGCTTCGCTCATTGGAAGATATAGTACCACGGAAGAGGAAGAAAAAAGGCAAAAGCATGTTCAGCGGATTAAATCGGCAGTCACCAACCTCACCGAAATCCTGAATGACTTCCTTTCGATTGGTAAACTGGAAGAAGGGCGGATTCACAGCATCCCCGTGCCGGTAGAGCTGCAACATTTTTGTCAGACGCTGATTGAAGAAATCCAGGGACTTTGCAAAGAAGGACAGCATATTGTATTTGATTATTCGGGTATTGAGGAAGTCTGGCTGGATAAACAGTTATTGAGAAACATCCTATTCAATCTGCTTTCCAATGGCATCAAATATTCCGGACCGGGGAAGCGCATCCTTCTAAAAGTATTTACAGCAGCAAATACGGTGAACATCGAAGTCGAGGACGAAGGGATCGGGATACCCGAAAAAGACCAGCCGAACGTGTTCGACCGTTTCTTTCGCGCACACAACGCAGGCACGACCCAAGGCACCGGTCTGGGGCTCAACATCGTGAGCAATTACGTAGACCTGATGGGCGGAAAGGTGACTTTCACGAGCCAGGTGGAGCAGGGCACAACGTTCTTTGTAAAGCTCCCGAATAGGGTCCCCGAGAAGCAAGAGGATTGATAGCAGGACATTGGCCGAAATAGTCCGTCCAGTTCAAAAAATAGTTTTAAACCAAATCATCTAACCTAAACCACTGATACCCGAAATTCCTTTCCCATGGAACATAAAAAAATACTATTGATCGAAGATAACCCCGAAATGCGAGAAAATACGGCAGAGATCCTGGAACTCGCTAATTATCAGGTAATGACGGCGCAGAATGGCAAGGAGGGCGTTCAGGTTACCGGCGAATTTAAGCCTGATCTGATCATCTGCGACATCATGATGCCAGAACTGGATGGCTATGGGGTGCTGCATTTATTGGGCAAGGAAGAGAGCACTGCCAACATTCCCTTCGTTTTCCTGACTGCAAAAGCCGAAAAGGAGGATTACAGAAAAGGGATGACCATGGGCGCCGACGATTACCTCACCAAGCCCTACGACGATGTAGAATTGCTGAACATTGTTGAAATGCGCCTCAAAAAGAGCGAAAGGTTGAAACGCCAGTTCGACCGCTCAGCCAAAGGATTGGACCAATTTATCGAAGAAGCTAAATCATTTGATCTGATTGCCAAGCTAGCGGAGGACAAAAAGGTAAAAACCTTAAAAAAGAAAGAAACGATTTACACCGAGGGCAGTTTTCCGTCCAATGTATTTTTCCTTCAAAAGGGCAAGGTAAAAGCTTACAAATCAAACGATCACGGAAAGGAGTATATCACCGACCTTTACAAGGAAGGCGACTTTTTCGGTTACCTCGACCTGCTACAGGGCGAAGCCTACCAGGAAACCGCGATAGCGCTGGAAGAGGCAGAAGTATCGATGATACCTAAAGACGACTTTTTTAATCTTTTGCAGGGAAACCGGGAAGTATCTTCCAAGTTCATCCGGATGCTTTCCAATGAGATAAAGGACCGGGAGGAGCGTCTGCTGCACCTCGCTTACAATTCAGTCCGGAAAAGGGTCGCCCAGGCATTGGTGACTCTGGTGCAACGGTATCAGGACGACCGTTCCAAACCATTTTCCATGTCCATCACCCGCGAAGACATCGCTTCGATGGTGGGTACCGCAACAGAAACGGTGATCCGTACCCTATCCGATTTCAAGGACGAGTCCCTGATCGATATGAAGGGTAGCCTGATCACCGTTTTTGAATACGAAAAGCTGGTCAGGATGCGGAATTGACCTGCTCCGTCCGTAATAATGCCATTTCAATATTTTCTAACTGGCCTGACATCTGCGGAAACAGGCCTTTGTAGTATTGAATCCCTGCCAATAGCTGCTCCTTGAATTTACCGAGATATTTCTGTTTTTTCTCGGTAAAATGGGCCAGGTGCGCCTCCAGGTCTTTCTGGTAATGCTCTATATACAAATTCAGCTCGTTGATGAACATATTAGGCCGCGCGACCTCCGCAAGCAGGTTGATTTTTCCATAAATATGTTTTACCATTTCGTCCAGCGAATAAATCCTTGAAAACCAAGCCAAATTTGGCCCCGGACAAATGGCCACAGCGTGATTTTCCCTGGGCCTGATCTCCTCATTTTTAATCAAAGCGGCTGTGCTCAACCCTTCACAAAGGCAAAGCTTCTCAGTAATTGCATTGACCCGGGCCTGATAGTCCTCCGCAGATAGATTAAGCGTGGCCAACTGCTTGATTTTTAAGCTCTGATATTGACGTGACGCGGTGCAAATCGGTTCTCCAGTAAATTCGGTATTGGAAACCAGGTATTTCTTCTTGCATGGACTGCCCGGCCGACCCTTTGCAATACGCTCCAGGCGCTGTTTTTCCGCGCTGCTCTTCCTGAAATTATTGAACAAAACGCCCAGCGGGGACGAGTTGCTCACATAATAATCCGAACTGTCGGCTTCCGCCAGATCCTGCAATGTCTGCTCATCGACATTTGTGGTTTCCGGGACCAGCAAAAATGGGCTGCCCCAGCCAGTTGCGTCCACTTCATAATGCTCAAGCAGAAAGTGATGTTCCTCTGCTGTTCCAATCCCACCCTGAACAGTAATCCTGAGCGCCGGTGTGTGGTGAATTTCGATATTCTTAGCAGAAAGCGCCGATTGGTAAAGCGAGCCTAAATCCGACAGCATTTCCTGCTTTTTGACTTTAAACTCTTCCAGGATAGGTCCCAGCAGATAACCTTCGGTCGCAAATGCATGCCCGCCACAGTTCAAACCCGACTCGATCCGAAACTCGGAAACCCAGATTCCCTTTTTAGCAAGGTATTTGGCTTGTATAAAGGCGGAACGAAAATCGCTTACTTTTAAAATGACCTTCTTTTTGAAATCGCCCCGACCGTCGGGATAAAAATCCGGAAAGCTTTCGAGGTAATTGTATAGTCTGGGGTTCATGCCGGCCGAAAGCACAAGCGAAGAGTTTAATGTGCTGTTTGCAAATCCGCGCAATGCAGCCGAGGCATCCGAAAACTCATCCCCCAAAGCATTTCCAAGCACATCCTTATTGAGCTTATCCACTTTGGACATGATGTTGACGTCGATCGAACCTTTGGTCAGGTTGTTCCTCAGCTCCCTGCCGATTGCGATTTTCACTTCCGTCTGCCTGGTACTCAGCATTTGGACATATCTTTTTTTCAACGGAGAAGTCTCAGGCAGCAGCTCGAAATACCTGGTTATCTGTGAGCCTTGTATGAACGGCTGCTGTTTCAGCCGCTCGAAATTTTGATCAACAATGCGGTCCATCAAGTTAAGATAAGCCGTAATGCGTCTGCTTCTGAAATCATCTTCCTGGCTGGAAATCGGAATATAAGTTTCGCCATTCTGGATGGAATGATGTTTGCGCATCCGCTCGATCATTTCATCATCAACGATCGAAGCAACGGACGAAATACCATAATGGGCAACTTTGATGGGGGTGTCTACAGAGTACCCCAGCCCTAAAACCGGGATATGAAAAGTATGCATGGAATTGGCAAGTAAAGTTTGGGACCTGAATTTTACGCAAAGCTAGTCCCGAAACTTTCCATAAAGCCTGACCTCGGTAAGGCAGATTCATGATAAAAGTCATTCAGCATCAATTCGGGGGGAGGAGCAGCTATTTGAGATAGCGGCCTGCTGGTTGCAAGACTTTCCTTTCGGGAAACGCCATTCCTTTATAACTTTCTGGCAAATTCACGTCGCCTCCGACATACACTGGTAGTTGCGGCCACGGGTAAACGGGCCTTTTGAACCGCACACCGTTGGCGGGTTTAGCGTCTACATAAGCAGTCCCAATCAACTGTTCGGGCGCTGTACCTTCTTCCTTCCATCTGACCAGGGCAGTAAGTACGTCACCGCAATCGTTCAGGCCCGGCCCACCACTGCAATGCGCCATGCCAGGTACCAGAAAGAACCTGAAAAAATCCTGCGTCTGTTTCAATCCGCCCTGGGCAGCTACTACCCGCTGATAGTAACTGACGGCATCCTGGTAAGGTACCAGCGGATCGGCCATTCCCGAATACATCAGGATTTTCCCTCCCCGCTTCTTCAGCGGTTCCAGATGCGTACTGTTTGCATTGAGTACGCTGCCAAGAACCGCATCCAGTTTGTCCTGATCTCTATCAAAATCGAAAGTTTTATAGTCAAACTCTTTCCCAAATGCCCATTTATATTGATAAAAAAGCGCGGGCAGCGATGCCTGCGGGTTTTGTTGCAGGTCGACTCCGGCCGCTGAATTTTCACTGCCCAGCGGAATTGGCGTGTAAATTCTCTCGCCTGTCCTTGGATTGACCGGCCCTTCATATAACTTTTTCAGCGCCGCCATTTGGGGGGAAGTGAGGCAGGTACCATTGTCAATGCCGTCCGGACAACGGGGCAGCGTTTCGGGATCAAACCGGCACGCGCTGGGATCGGTCAAAAATTGATCGCCGGGTGCACCGCCATCTTTTCCTGCGCAGGCTTTGACTACCGCATTGGTCACCAAGGCAATTTTTTCTTTTGGAATAAAAGCGCTTCCGTCGATATCGTTCGTAACCCTGAGGTTCCAGAGAAACATCGTATGCAAATGCGTGCGGTTATTGGCGGGGGCCCCTGCCAGGATGCCGTCGTAATCGTCGGGATATCTTTGAGATTCCATTAATGCCTGCTGACCGCCGGTAGAACAGCCCGAGAAATAGGAATGATGCGGGGCCCTCTTGTAAAACGTCTCGGTAACGGCCTTGCCCGTGACGGTCATTTCATGGGTGGCACGGTGACCAAAATCCGCCCATTTTTCGGGATGTCCCACCACTTCATTGGGGCCTGGCGAGGTACCCATATCAGTATTCGCTGTTGCAAAACCGCGTTTCAAACCATTGGCGAGCGAGCCAAACGCGATCCCTCCTGCTCCCCCGCCATTTCCCGTGCCCAGAAATCTGCCGTTCCAGCCACTTTGAGGAAGCCATACTTCTATACGGATATGGGAATCTGAAGTTGGTTTTAAAGTGGCTGCAATTCTGCAAAATGCAGGAAGATCACTTACAGGCTGCGCACTGCCGGGCGGTGTAAAACTGCCGGCTGACACACATTCCGCGGTGGTAATGGTGGCTCCGGGGAATGTCACTTTAGCCAGGTTACTGCATTCACAATCACCGGCAGATGCGGACAGCCCCTGGGCGAATAAGTTTGGGTAGCAGGACGTTAAGAAATGGATGCATATAGTCAGCATCAACGGAGAGCACATCAATGAGCGGCGGAGCATATTGTTCGTTATTTAATCGATATCCATTGAACAAGTGAACAAGGTTGCGGTGGCAATACACAGTTACCTGCTGAATTCGGGGATCATTGGTATTGAAAGGCCCTGTTTGTGATTTAATACTTTGCTGATGGTGCCTTTATACCTGTAGGCATTGGGCCGGTTCGAACATTTAAAACCCAATTCTCCACATCATGAAACGCATCCAGCACATAGCCCAAGCCAATACACTGCATTTCCCAGTCTTATATATCACTTTTAGGAGGATATCCAGGGAGAACCTAACGCCATTTTGATTTCAAATTACCCTATTATGCGCAACAACCAGGAAATGGCACCCGGCCCATGCAGCGCGGCGGTAGATTCCAGGGTTATGCCTGCGATTTCCGAAGCACGCTGGCGCATTTGACTTTCATAGGCAGCGATCGCGGATTTTGTGTCCTGGAAAATATCATTCAGCAGGCATTGGCTTAATTCCAGGGCGTCGAGCATGGCCATATTCACGCCCTCGCCAGCGTAAGGCGGCATCAAATGTGCCGCGTCCCCAAGCATGGTCAGGTTAGGGAGGGCTTCCCAGGTCTGGTCGAGCGGCATACAATATTGCGGGCGGGGTACGAAGTCCGGACTCGCGTTTTCAAATAATTCCAGCCAGATATCGGCCCAGCTTGCATACGCTCTCCTGAACCAGTCGGTCACCTGCGTTTTATCAGAAAAATCGATCCCGCTTTCCTTCACCCAATGTTCGCTTGTTTTACAGCCGGTATAAAACACCAGGCTCCCGTCGCCCTTCGAGCTGACAATCAATGATTTACTGTCTCCCATCGCGAATATCTTCCCTCCATTCAAAAGCTTATGGATTTTCGGACTGGCTATTTCTGAATGGTGGACTGCCCCTTCCACAATGGTTACCCCAGAGTAAAAAGGTTTGATCGAAGTAATATAAGGTCGGATTTTTGAGTTAGCTCCATCGGCCGCGATCACCAAATCAGCTTCCAAAGAACGACCATTTTTTAATTCAATTTTCCAGGACCCGTTCGCTTCCGACATTCCCACAAACTGACTATCCCAGACGACTGTCCCTGGCAGGAGCGACGCCAGCAGTATTTCCTGCAAGGGGCCGCGGTCAATTTCCGGTCTCGACCTGTCGCTGTCTGCCATTTCGTGGTCATCGTGGACTACTTTACCTTGCTGGTCAACAACCTTCACTTTGTCGGCTCCGGGCCGGTAATTGGCATGGAAAGCATCCATCAACCCGGCCTGACGAACCGCTGCCAGCCCCGATTCCTCGTGCAAATCCAATGTCGCACCTTTGGGCCTGGCATCCTTATGTGGGTCCCGCTCATACACTTTCACATTCACCCCGTTCATTTGCAGCAATCTGGCCAACGTCAATCCGCCAGGCCCGCCACCAATGATTGCAATACGCTTATCCTTAATCGCATTCATATCTGACAAATCTTAATTTTAAAAAAATACTAACTAATTAACTATGAAATACTTATCGCTTAATCATTCCAGCCACCACCGCCTCACAACATTCCAGCATAACTTCACCCGTGATAATCTGCACTGGCCTTTCCAGGTAGTCGAAATACTCACTTGCCAAATCAAAAACCGGCGAAAACAGCAAAGCCCTGTGCACTTCATTCGGAAGGTCCCGTATCTTCCCGGCTGCGACATTTTTTTCCAAAAACCGGTGAACAGGCGCGAAGAACTGGCCTTCGGAGATATTTGCTTTCGTAAAAGCCTTGTTTAGCAAAGGCGACGATTTCCCATATTGGATCAGCACAAATGCATGTCTGTTTTCTTTCAGATATTGAAATGTGTTCAACCAGATCTGGCGTACGCCTTCATCAAACTCCATTTCGTCGCTGAAATTTTCGAGCACCGCACTTTCGTAAGCGCCCAATACCTCCTCGATAAACAGCTTGATCAGCAGGTCCTCCTTGTTTTCGTATTTGATATAAATCGTCCTTGGCGAAATATTGGCTTCTTTCGCCAGCTTCTGCATGCTCAGGTTTTCAAGTCCTTCTTCGGCAATGATCCGCAGCGCAATGCTTTTGATGGCGTCTTCTTTTTCCTGGTTTTTTGGTCTCATAATGAATCCTTTGTCGGGGCGGTTAAGGGGTTAGGCAAAAGTAAGTAAATGTTTATTTACTTAAAATATTTTGCTGATTATTTTTTCTGGTGACTGCCACTATTCGAGCTGAATAAACCAAAAAAGCCTCGCAAAACGACTTGCGAGGCTTTTACCATGGCAGATAGCTTATTACTTTGTTAGTTTCAAAAGATCCGTGACCAGCCCGCCAGCCGTCACATTCACCATCTTCTCCGATTTTCCGGTCATCGGATCATAGCTGTAAAATCCGTTTAAGCCTAAGCCGGGATTATAAACCGGCAGGAAAAATTTGCCGTCGTACTTGTGGGTATTGGGATAACCATAACCTGCGGTCAGTGGCATATCTGCTATCACAGTGGCGGTTTGCGCATTCAAATCCAGTTTCGCCCAGCGTTGCACCGGGCTGTAAAATGCCAGGTCCGAAAGTTCCGCGTATTCTGCCGATGTAATTGAATTGGCGGCCAGCTTGGCGATCAGTTCCAATAACCTTGGAGGATATGGCGCTGCTGAAATACAGGCGTATGCAATTCCATTGGCATCATAAGTAGCGCCCAAAAGCAGTTGGAACAGAGAACTTTGCTGACCCACCGCATCGACAGGATTGAAAGCATAGGTCGAATCGAAATCGGTTTGACCAGCTGGTATTTTCAATATCTGCGGCCTGGACCTTTTGGCTGAATTAGGCCCCAATTGCCCGTCGAGCCCATACTGGCCTTGCGTTATCATGTAAACGTTGCCCGCTTCGTCCACAATGCTATGCTCTAATCCCCTGGTTACCGGGTAAGTAGCCTGTTTAAAAACGGCTGTTTTCTCCCATTTTCGGGTGGTCAAATCCACCACTTCGACATACACATCCTGGGCGTCGTAAAACTGGCCGGTTTTGCTGCTGTTGGTATACAGTGCAGCAAATAATTTGTTGTCGTTTGCACGGTATGAAAAGTGCGCGTAAATATTGGTTTCATTGTCAGGAAAATTTTTCGCCTTAGACATATCGATCTGTCCCAGGTTTTCCATGGTCGTCGGGTTGAAGAGAAACAGGGTTCTGTTACCGCCCGTTGAGTACACACCCAGGTTGTCGTTGATGATTTTGACAGCATTTAAATAATCGAGCAAAGGAATGCTCGCCACTTCCACCACTGCGCCGGATGACTTTAAAATGGCTTGTTTGGATAATTTTTTATCTCCATCCAGGGCAAAACTGTATAGATAATTCTTGTAGGACGCCCTCGTCAGCAAAGAACTGTAGGCTGTATTTTTAGTCAGATCAACGTCACCCGAAGGCTGCTGCGCGAAGAACCCGGCGTAGTAACTATAACCGGCAGTCGACTGCGAAATGCTCGACAATAAAAATCCTTCTTCCTGATAAAGTGACTCGGGCTCTGCGTCTTTTTTATCACCGTCGCTGTTGCATGAAATCAGTGCAGCTCCGAAAAGAAGGGATAGTAGTAAGTTGGTTGCTTTCATTAGGATTGGGATTTTGTTTGAAAAATTGTGCGGGTTAGCTGATAGCTAAAAAGCATTTAGCTCGTAAATCAGCTTCACATTGAAATTCGTCCCGGCACGCGGTACCAGGTAATTATCGAACAGCTTTGCATTGAAAATGTTGATCACATTCAGTGAAGCGGTCAGGGTGCGTTTCGGGAATGTGTAGGAAAGTCCGCCGTCCAGACGATGCTGTACAGGCACATAGGCCTCGGGCGTGTTCTTGATACTGTTGCCTTTGCCGACGGTAATGTGGTTAAACGGCGCGATGTAATTGTAAAACAGGTAAGCCCTGAACCGGTCTTCGGTTTTCAGCAGCTCCATTTTTTGCCATGCCAACTCCACGTTTCCGTAAAAATTCGGGTTGTTGGGGAACGCGGTTCCTTCGAGGAACCTACTTTCAGCCAGTTTCATTTTAGTGAAAGTCTTGCGCAGGAAAGTCACGTTGGTTTTCAGGCTGAGTGCCTTTCGGAAGGTCCACGACAGGTCGCCGTCCACGCCTAGCGTACGCACCTGGTCAGCATTATCATAGCGCTTGATCACGCCATTTCCAATGAAAATAATGTCGTGCTGGTTTCTGTAAAAGCCGTTGATGTTTGTAGAAAGGGTTAGGTCGGGACCGACCGGCTTTGATACAGCAACACCCAGATTCAGATTGTCACTGCTCTCCGGTAGGAGGTCGGTATTCCGTACAATATCAGAGCCGTTGCCTACGAATTGTGCGAACTGGGGGATCAGGTAACCCTTTTCAAAGGAAGCGCGGGCAAAAATTCCCTCGGTCACATCATATTTCAAAGCCGTGTTCCAGCCCCAGATACCGTCTTTCTTTTTGACTAGTGCAAACGTGTTGTTTTCGGCTCCGTCCAGGATGTAACCGAATCTTTTGATGGCCGCTGAAAATGTCAGCTTCTCCAAAAACAAACCTTCATACTGCGCGCCTGCCACATTTTTAGTCAGGTACTGCGGGATGCGGAGGTAGTCGCGGGCAGGATCGTCTTCCAGATAGTCCACACCAGTAAGCTTCTGTTTTGCGTACAAATTGGAAAACAGCAGCTTGTGATTTGGGCTAAGCTTAAAAGTAAAGCTGCTTCGGTTGATCCAGCCGTGGATGTAGGTATCCGTATTGGCCTCGTAATATTCTCCGGCGCTTTCTTTCCTGCCGATGATTTTCCCGCTCCAGCTATAAACATTTTTGGTGGTATCGACATAGTTAAGCGTCTGGCTACTATAGTTGCCTGCGGTCGAAAACAGTGCCCGCTCCTTCCAGAACGATTTTTCATATTTCAAAACCGCCGTCAGGTTCTCCGCTTTGTAATTCACTTCGCCAAAAGCGGTACCGCTGACACGCGCACCGTTTTGCAATTCCTTATTTCCTCCCGAGACATTCACCGAAAGTTTCAGTTCGTCGGCCCAGGGTTTGCTGTGCGTCCCAATGGTTAACCCGCCAAAAAAGATCTTATACTGGTCGTGAAAACGCCTGATCCTTCTGACCTTATTGCCTTCCTCAAAAATTCTCGCATCCATTCCATAGTTATTGTCGGAATAGTTGACCGCCCCCGTTACATTCAGGAAATAGTTTTTGTTATTGGCCAACCCGAGCGTAAAATCGCCCAGGTGCGTATGATAAGAGCCCACATGATAGGAAGCCCGCAGCGAATTGTAAGATTTTTGGTCAGTTACCAGGTTAATTCCCCCGCCTAACGCATCAGTACCAACGTCGACCGGCAATACGCCCTTATAGACGTCAATCCGTTTCAGATTTCCAATCGGCAGCGTCGAAATGTCGAAGTTCGGGTAGATGAATTCCATGGGGAGACCATCGATATAAACCCGCACCGCATTGCCGCGAAGGCCGTTGATCGAAATATCCGAAGGTTCGCCCAAGGAGCTGGAACGGCGTATCCTGACACCCGAAAGCCGGTCGATCGCATCCGTGATCAGCACACTCTGGCTCACTACGTTTTTGATTTCCACACTGCTGATCGTGATGGGCTTCATTTCCTGCACCCGGCTTTGCTTTTCGGTTTTGACCAAAACTTCATCCAGCTCCATGGTATCGGCCGTCAGAACCATATCCTCTACCAGATCGCGGCCAGCGACTCGGATGTCTTTTTCAAAAGTTTTGAAACCCACATGCCCGACCGACAGTCTGTACGCCCCGGCAGGAATGTTCAGGAGCTTAAAGGTACCCTCGGGAGTTGAAGCAGTTTCGTATTTTGTATTTTTTAAAGATACGGAAACAAAGGGAAGAAAATCCCCATCCTCATTTCTGACTTTTCCTGATATAGAAACACCCTGTCCAGTGGCATTTACACAATAAATCAAAACTATAACTAGTAGCAAAAATACTCTCATAAGCTGCATTTGTAATTTTTCGTCAAATGTAATTACTTATTTGTATTTAGTTTAAATAATATTAATATTTGCAAAAAATTATTTTATGCCACAGTTCTATCTTATTCTGCTAGGAATGTACTTGTACTATTCAAAGTCAAAATATTTTCCTTATTTTTTGTTACGCCCCAGGTTTCATCGCGTCCGGCTGATCGGGTTCCTTTTCACCGCGGCCGGTTCCATATTATATGTGCGTTCCGACGGCTGGGCGGGCGGCCTTTTGCTGGCGTTGGCAGCCTGTATGCTGGGAATCGGCCTGGTGCAGCTGTTTGCGGCTTTGGGGAAATCCTATTTCTACGGATTAGTCGCAGCTGTGCATGTTTTATTACTGATAGAACTGATCTCTTATGCCTGCTAAAAAAGAGTATCTGACCACCGGCGGCCAGCGCGCCCTCAAAATCACGGCCGGGGTTTTCGGCGGTTACTTCCTGGCGGTAGCCATCCAAATGGCCTTCGGGGTGATGCTTCCCTGGCGTATGGAAGTGATCCTTACCGGGGCCTTTTCGGTCTTTTTACTCTGGACGGCCCTGATGGTTATCGCATTCCTGATGCGGGACGGCTGGACCGTTTGGGCCGTGTATCTTATTTCATTCCTGGCTTGCGCGGCCATCGTATATTTTCTTAAATAATCATGAAGCTAAAAGGTCTATCCCCCCGACTGTACAACATTATTTTCAGCACGCACACGGTTTCGGGGATCGTGATCAGTTTTGCGCTGTACGTCATTTTTTTCGCAGGTGCCTTTACGCTTTTCAAAGACGAGTTTTACCAATGGGAAAATCCGGCAGCGCGTCAGAAGCTGGCCCATCCGCTGGATTACGACCAGATCCTCCAGGACCTGAAAAAAACCAACCCGAAATTTGATTTTTCCGAAGACATCACCCTCGTGACGGAATCAAAAGAACGGCCGCTGGTGAACATCTTCGGTCATTTAGAAGCCCCAAAAGGCGGGCCTGAAGAACATTATTACGTTGCCTATTCCCCCCAAACCGGTGCGTTTTATAAAGACGAGAAAACCACCATCGGCGAAACCCTTTACCGGCTCCATTTCTTCGACCAGATCCCTTTTTTGGGCAGGTACCTCTCCGGATTTGTCGCCTTGTTCTTCGCATTTGCGGTGGTGACCGGAGTGATGGTTCACTGGCAGAACATACTGACCAAATTTCACGGCTTTTCCCTCAAAGGGTCGTTAAAAAATCTTTGGACCAATTCTCATACCGTTTTCGGCCTCCTCGGCCTACCTTTTCAGCTGATGTACGCAATTACAGGTGCTTACTATATGCTGTCGTTCCTGGTCTTGCTGCCGGTTGTGATGGTTTTTTATGGCGGTGATCAGCAAAAAGCGATCAATGATATCTTTTCGGAACGCGCCATGGAAGTGAACGAGAAATCCCCCGTTACTGCCGGAAATGTGGGGATTACCAGCATTCTCAAAAAAGTAAAAAGCGAAAATCCGGAGCTCGAACTGCATTATCTGCAACTCAAACATTACGACCGGGAGGATGGCGTGATTTCCGTAGCTCTTCAAAACAACGAGACCTTCAACGGCGATGGCTCCGTGGCATTGCGGCTAAAAGATGGAAAATTGATTTCCGATCAATTACCGGGCAAAAGGACTTATGCCCAATCCGTTTTGTTCGGCATATCCAGGCTGCATTTCGCTACTTTCGGCGGACTTGCATTAAAGAGTATCTATTTTCTGTTAGCCATTTTTTCTTGTTTCGTGATCATCAGCGGTGTATTGTTGTGGAAGGAAGCGCGGAATAAAAAGAGTTATACCGACAGGCAGAAACGATTTCATCACCGGGTTACCATGTGGTACCTCGCCATTTCCTTCGGACTTTTTCCCGCGGTTGCCATTTTATTCAACGCCGAGTTGCTGGTACCCGATCTGGAAAACCGCGTTGTCGTCATCAGAACTGCGTTTTTTGTCTCCTGGCTCTTGCTGAGCATTGCAGGCTTGTTCTTGAAAACAGAGTCCCGCATGACCTGGTTTTACATGCTGGTGGGTGGAGTACTATCACTTGCAGTCCCAATGACCAATGGAATCATCACCGGCGACTGGATTTTCATCGCATTGTCAAAAGGAAACTTCTACGTGGCAATAACCGACTTTTTCTGGTTCGCCACCGGTACGATCTCGCTTGCCGTGGCTTACCGAATGAATGCGGTCCGTGCGGAAAAAAGCACGGTTTCAGTTAAAGCAAAAATGGTTTCCAAGCGGTACAAAAAGCAGACAGAATCATAGTCTGTGTCCGGAAATGAATGGGGAACGGGCTACAAGCTGAAGCTGATAGACCGTCCGCGGCGGAAGGTCTATCAAAAATTGCGATGGGCCAGCCCGGGCAGTTTTGAAAATATTCCTCTTCCAAATCCCACGAGGTATTACACCGCTGGTCTTTTGTAACCATTGTGATATTCCTTGGCGATCAGCTTATTGGCTTCCTCGTCGTTGAACTTGCCCTTTTGTTTGTCCCAATAAATCTTCTTTCCGGTACGGAACGCAATATTGCCCATCTGTGAAAAAACAGCGATATCCGATCCGATCTGGATAGGTGCGTGCAGGTCTTCCAATTTCCTAGACCTGACCACATCGATGAAGTTTTTAGCATGCAGGTCGAGTCCATTGTCCACCGATTTCTGCAGAGCCACTGCTTCCATTCTTTTGCCTTCGGGTATCACTTCCCAGCCTTCCCGGTCGAGAACAAGCGTACCATTATTGCCGATATAGGCAATACCATGCTGACGGTTATATGGACCTCCATCAATCCCAATGGCATGCTCCCACTGTATATTGAAATCATCAAACTCGTAAACGGTTGTCAGCGTATCCGGTGTTTCGGCACCAGAATCGGGACTGGCAAATTTTCCTCCGGCAGCCATGATACTGTTTGGAATGTCTGCCTTCATTCCCAGCAATGCATAATCCAGCAAATGCACGCCCCAGTCGGTCATCAGCCCGCCCGCATAATCCCAGAACCAACGGAAATTGAAATGAAAACGATTGGGGTTAAACGGCCGTTTTGGTGCAGGACCGAGCCACATATCATAGTCTACCCCTGCTGGCGGGGTAGTATCGGGCAGTTTCTTGATGGGTTCAACCCAACTAAAATAAGACCATACTTTCACGAGCCTGATCTTGCCCAGTTTACCGGAATGTACAAAATCCATTGCATCCCTGAAATGTTTCTGGCTACGCTGCCACTGGCCCACCTGCACGACCCTTTTATATTTTGCCTGGGCGGATACCATACTCCTGCATTCCGCAATGGAATTCCCAATGGGCTTCTCCACATACACATCCTTTCCGGCTTGGCACGCTTCTACCATCATCAGGCAATGCCAGTGATCGGGGGTACCGATCACCACTGCATCTACATTTTTGTCTTCGAGTAGCTGACGGTAATCCGAATAGGCTTTTACCGTGCTCCCTTTCGCGGCAAGCTCAGCTACGCGTTTGTCGAGCACGTTCTTATCCACATCACACAATGCAACACACTCTACACCCGGATTTTTAAGGATCGCTGTCAGGTCCGACCACCCCATCCCGTGTACACCGATTGCCCCGATACGAATGTTGCCGGCGGCAGTGTCTAAGACTGGAAATGCAGAAAGCGAACCAGGGATGATGGCGGAGATGCCTGCACCCGCTGCGATGGCCGATGCGGAAGCAATAAATTTTCGTCTTGAATGAGTCATGTCGGTCTGTGATAGCAGTTTGCTTACTTATAAGACATAAGCCCGGATTTAATACCCGGAAACTGGCTGGCAATCGACGATACTAAGAATTAAATCTGGTCAATCAATACAACCTCCTGGCGGTTGACGGGATTGTATTTGACCTGAACGGTTGACCCGCTGTGGATGCTTTTGAAACGACTATCGCTGGTAAAGATCTCAACGATAAAATTCCTGCCCCTTTCGGGTTCTACCTGTAAGAGCAATTTGATCTGTTTGATGCCAGGGCGCTGTCCGGAGGCTGGCTCGGCACTCAGCACTCTGGCTTTGGCCTCAGAACCATGTGCCAGTATTCTTTGTACAGGGGTCCGCTGGTTCAGACTCAGGGACCTGATGATTCTGTATGCGATCAGCAACAGGAGCAAAACCAGCCCTGCCTGAACTAAATACGATATCTGAATGATGATTAGCTCCATTTTTCCTTTGACAGATACAAAGGAATGCGCGGGAAACTGGCGAACTAGCCATAACAATTCAACGGTTACTTTTATTTAGGGAAAGGTAAAATCACTTGATTTTTAAAAGCTCAATGACATCCTCTTTTTTACGTCTTGAGATCTCGACCTGAGATCCGTCTGTAAGCAGCAGGCAATCGCGGTCGGGCGCGAGCTTGACGATGTGTAAAGGGTTCACCAAATGTGATTTATGTGTACGGATGAATCCGAACTCTTCCAGCATCTCTTCATAGTGTTTGAGTGTTTTGCTGGTTACGATCGGCTTTTTGTCTTTAAAGTGAATAAATGTATAATTACCGTCGCCCTGCATACGGATGATCTGGTCAATGGTCAGAAAAAACACGCCGTCTTTAGAAGGGATAGCCAGCCGGAAGTCTTTCGGATGGCCCTTCTGCATGTTTTCGGCCAGGTTGTTGAACAGTACCTTATTCTGGTCGGGGGACATTTTGTTCCTGAACCGCTCCATGGACGCTTTCAGCTCGTCAGGGTCCACGGGTTTCAGCAGGTAATCCAGTGCGCTGAAACGGATTGCCTGTATGGCATACTGGTTGTACGCAGTTGTAAAAACCACTTCGAAAGAAGGTTCCTTGATCGATCTCAGAAAATCAAAACCATTCTTCCTGGGCATTTCCACATCCAGAAAAACGATGGACGGACGATACGTTTTGAGTATTTCCAAAGCAGCATCCACCGATTCCGCTTCACGTATTTCCGTGATATCTTCTACGAAATTTTCAATGTAATAATTGAGGATATTACGGGCCTTGGGTTCATCGTCTACAATCAGTGCTTTGATCATTGAGTAAATAATTATGGCGTTCTTAAATAGGTGGACAGCTCTACTTCGACCAGCGTGCCTGTCGCCTGGCCCTGCTGATCGTATTTGTCCGTGATTTTCACACTCGCATGGTTTCCCTGCAGGCTGAGAATATCGATACGGTCCTTCGAGATGGACAGGCCGAGGGACTTGTGGTTTTTGGGTTTGCTGGTCGCCGCCTTGATACTGAAAGATTTTTCGCGTCCGATACCGTTGTCGTCAATGCGGCATAAGAACGCATCTTCACTGACCATTCTGAATTCAACCACCATCATGCGCGGACCATCTTTGGCCATCAGGCCATGCCATAATGCATTTTCGACATACGGCTGAAGGAGCATGGAGGGCAGCAGGATCTGATGTTCGTCCAACCGTGGATCCATGATGATTTCATAGCTGAAGCTTTGCCCGAAACGCATCAGCTCCAGTTCCAGATATAGCTCGAGTACCTGTCGCTCTTCTTCCAGGCTGACCAGTTTTTTTCCCGAATTGTTCAGCACCAGCCTGAACAGTTTGGAAAACTTATTGAGGTACTTGCTCGCCTCCGCATATTTTTTGGTTACGATACATTCCTGGATGCTATTGAGGCAATTAAAAACAAAATGCGGGTTCATTTGTGCCCGCAGGGCCATCAACTGGCTTTCTGCCAGCATTTTTTGGATTTCGAGAACAACAAGCTCCTGTTTTTGCGCCTGTGATTTGGCGAGGGCCTCCGCAATTTTATTAGCGCTGATCGCCGCAACTGTAGTCAGTGTTTTCAGGTGCTTCTCCTGAAAGAAATCTCGCCGGGTATGCTCCGAATCGATTACCCCGATGACTTTGCCCTCATGCAATATGGGCACAGAGATCTCCGAAAGCCGCACCTGATCGTCCACTACATATCTCTCGTCCTTACTGGTATCTGAAATAATCAAAGGCCTGCCAGTGAGTGCCACGGTACCCACAATACCCTTGCCTATCTCGATTTCGATAGGGTTGATGATCTCAAATCCTTTCGGGTTTTTGGGGCCATAAGCAGCTTGCTGGACGAGGACGTTTTTTTTCTCATCCAGCAGATACACCACACAGTCTTCAAAACGCATCTGCGAGATACAGTTGCGGGCAATGTCCCAGCAAATTTCCGTGACGGAATTGTCACCGTAAACCGAATTGGCAAAATAATCAATGGTACTGTCGAAACGTTTTTCCTGCTTGCGCCTGAGATAGGCGCGGTAAGTGAGAAAGAGCACTGCCAAAAACACCAGCATGCAAAAGGCAATGAACCACCACGTTTGCCACCAGTAAGGCTTTACAACCACCTTCAGGCTTCTTGCCGAATTCATCCATACACCGTATTGGTCTGTGCTGCGCACCCTGAACGTGTATGTCCCAGGCAGCAGGTTGGTGTACGAAGCCGTAATGGACCGGGCAGCATTCACCCATCCCTTATCAATGCCTTCCAACTGGTAACTGTATTGCAGAGAAGGAATGTCGCGGTGATTCAGGGATGCATACTGAAAAGTGATAAAATCTTCGCTGGGTTCCAGTTCCAGCACATTGTTTTTCTGGGAATACAGCTTTTCTTTTCCCAAAACCTGTACCGAAGTAATATAGGGCGGCTTTTTTACCGGGATCCCAGCAAAACGAAGGGGGTCTATCACGACCACGTGATCGAGCATTACCGCATATACCTTCCCCTGCGCAATGGTTACAAAGTTAAAATAATCCTGAAGGGTTTTGCCCAGGTCTATATCCACTTTCGTGACAGCCCGGGTTACTGGATTAAAAAACATTAGCCCCTCCCGGCTGGCACCCCAGACCGCACCTTTTGCATCAATGTCAACACTTACTATGTAATCGTAGAAAAGCCCGTTGGACGAATTGATACTATCCAGTACCTCTCCTCTCTTATTCATCTTAATCAGTCCACTCCCTCCTGCTGCAGCCCATATCATCCCTTGCGAGTCCTCTACCATTTCGGTAAGATCCAGGTCTCTGAGGACATCGGAAGAAATGGTAGAGAATGTTTGCGTGTGTTGACGATAACGCAGCAGGCCTCTCCCGGGCATTCCAAATAAGATGTCACCAGTCCCGTCTTGGAGTTGCAGAAAGGTTTCGCAGTTGCGGAAATCGAAAAGTCCTGAAACCGGATCTTTTCCATCAAAACGGTCGGTTTTTCCGGTAACCGGATCGTGTCGGTAGAAGGCATCACGCCGGATCTGCAACCATATTTTACCTGAGTTGTCGGCAAAAACGAAGTTGGCGTACCGGACCGGCATTCCCTCCCTCACGTCTTCAAATCTCCTGAGGTCCGAAGCGCCTTTTTTGAGGAAATAAACACCGTCGCGACCAGCGAACCACCAGGTACCCCGGGATTTTACAGCCATGACAAACCGGTTTCGGACCAGATCGGAACCCGATACGAAATATCGCTTATAAGATCCATCGGTTGTGTTATAAATCACGACCCCATCTTCTTTACAGGCGATGATATCGGTTCCGTCGACACTGATGTAATTCGCATGCGCAAATCCAGTTTCCAGGAAAAATTTGAAATTGGGTAGTTGGTAAATGGCCGTCAGCGGATAATTCGCCTGACTTTTACTCACGCCATTGATCGTCCCTAGCCACACATTTCCGTCCGCATCTTCAATGACATCCCTGAAATGGCCATAGCCAATGGTATACTCCTGGTTCTGGCTGTACTCCAGCTTTCTGATCGGCTTGCCGGGTTCTTTAATGAAAGCGGCGAAAAGCCAGGTCGATATCCACAAACGGTCCTGGTGATCAATAAACAGATGGTTGCAACCTTCGCTGATCTTCTTGCCGTCCAGATAGAAATATTTCTGCTCATGACCGGTGGCCTTTTCCCAATAATTCAAAGTGGTGTCTGAATCACATCCATACCAAACGTTGTTCTTGCTGTCAATAGCCAGCGCATTTACGTTTGTAACTTTTAAGACCGGCGCGTTGATCCTGTTATTGCTTTTGGAATAAACACGACCATTTTGATAATCAATAAAATAAGGAATGCTTCCGGTAACCCAGAAACCATGCCTGACCTTGTCCAAAACGAGCCCCGTGAGATTATAGTCGTCTGATCCAAACATACTGGCCCCGGGGATGCGGTCTGCTACCGGCCAAAGCCTGCCCGACTCGTAAATAAAGATCTGCGCTGTCGTACCGATCCACAGGCGTCCCATGGGGTCTGCCTTGATGGTCACAACAGTCAGTTTCTTCAAGGCGTCAAAACGTTTGTCCCATGCAAAAGTGGCTGTCCTTTTATCGAACAAAGCAACGCCATGCCTGAGCCCAAGCAACAGCTTGTCCTGACCATCGATCGGATGCAGGGCATTTATAAAAAGGTTCTTCTCGTTTGCAGCACTTTTGTAGCGCTTCACGACCGCACCATCGAAACGGTTCAACCCATTTGATGTGCCAATCCATAAAAAGCCAGTTTCGTCTTTGTAGAGGCACCGGACCTGTTTGGCGCTGAGACCGTCCTGCCATTTGATGTTCTGAAAAATATATTGCGCCGGAGCAGGGAATGACAGTAACAAGAGCAATATCCAGCCCACCATTACGGCCGACACTGGTCCTGATTTTTCCAAAATGGCTGCTTTGCCATTTGAAAGGCATTTTTTCATGAGTCTAGGAACGGCCTTGTTTAACCGAAGAAGCTCAAAATAAGGTTAATTAATCAAAATAAAGTTACCGAACGGTTGTGAAAAAAAATTAAGCGGTAAACCAGCGGAAAAGCAGTGCTTCCTTAGACGCTATGGCAGCCTAGCAAATTACCGCTTGATAGTTAGCATTTACCGTTGCGTCATTATTACAATCCTCTCAAGCATAGGGCCCGCATCTTTGTACAAGCGTTATGAAAAAATAGCCATGAAAAAATTGATTACCGATCCCTTCTGGCGCCTTGCGAGAAGGGATTTTTTGATATGATGCGATTCAAAAACTATTTTTAACCCAATCCCATCTCAGTTATGTTCTGGTTTATCACAGCCTTAAGCATCAATGTAATTGCCATCCTGATGATCATTGCCAATGCAGTGTACGATGCGTTCACTTTAAAGTATTCTAATGGCCATAACGATGTGATTAATCTCATCGGAGCAGCGCTGGCCGTTGTAGTCGTTCTGGCTTTTACCCTGAAAAATGCCGGAAAACATGCTCTGGCCAATGTGCTTTTATGGGTTCCCGCCGCACCGATTGTGTTTTGTTTCGGCTTCTCGCTCATCTACTTCGTAATCATTTTCCTCTCCAAGCCCGACTGGAAGTAAGGCATACATGCCTCACTAATCCGGCGTAACCCGTCCGATGCCAAACTGGTCTCCCGCGCGGATTGCTTTGCCGCCGGAGAACTGGACTTCGATCATTTTCTCGCTGGCCACATTATTGTTGAACTCATCTTGCAGCGTCAGCAAAATCTTGCGGGTCTTCACATCGATCACTTCCCCGCTGGAAGGATACGCATACTTCCCGTCCAGACTGAAGGTGACCCATCCGGGCATATCCTGCAGCGGAATGGTCGTGAGCTGCTGGTAAGGAGCCTCAGCCTTGAACACGTGCAGGCGCATATTGTGCCCGTCGCAAAGCCAGAGCTCCTTTTCGTCGGGCGTGAGACCAATGCCGTGGCTCGGGTTGCCGTGTCGCCGCACAGTACCCATATCCCAGCCCTCTACGACAACGTGGGCAATTTTGGTGTTCCGTCTGAGGTCCCCGACTTCAAATCCAAGCAGGCTGTCGACCGTCACATATACCAGCGTTTCCGTCCCATTGATGGTAAACGGCCGGATGTTGTTGTCGAAAATACCTACCTTCCTAACCAGCGTATGCGTGTTCGGATCGGCGACATGCAGCCAGTGACTGCCGATATCACCCATATAGACGAATTTCCCCGATGGGCCGTAAATGGTATTATGCGCCCTTTTATGTACATCGATTTTCTTGATGATATCACCTGTTTTGCAATCCACCACATTCCAGAAACCCTTTTCCAGGGATGGAAGGTACATCGTCCGCCCATCCGGCGAGATAGACATCCGGTCGCAGCCCCCCTCAAATGATTTTTCCCACACCACCTTTTCAGTAGTCAAATCGATACGCTGTAAACCTTCCAGCGTACTCACATACAGACTGTTGAGGGGCAGGCTCACGGCTATGCCTTTCACATTGGACGGTTTTCCATTGGGATGAAAACCTTTTGTTTCAATTCTTTTGACGAACCGATGCTTGTCATTCATGTCAAAAACCAGGATCCCGTGACCGCCGTAACCCAGGTAATCGCGGATTCCCGGTGTGGCCACGTACAGGTATTTCTTTTCAACAGCCTTATTACCCGATTTCTGCACCTTGTCCATTCGAGCTGCTGTCGGGTTTTGGCCGGTGGCTGGTGTACAGGTCAGCTGCACGAAGTACAGCGAAAAGCAAAACAACTTCCATTTCATAGTCTGCATCCGGGTAAGTTCAGGTAATAGCGGTCTAACTCTGATAAAACGGAGGGGTTTTTAGGAAATACTCATGGTTCATGAGTTTAAAAATTATTCTAAATCATATTTCAGTTTTGCAAAAGCCATTGTCAAACTGAAATTCTATGAGGCCGCTGTTCCTTTTTGCCCTGATCATTGTCTGTTCGATCACAGCCCGGGCACAGTTTGCAAAAGTGACGTTATCAGGTACTGTCAAAGACGCCCGGGACTATCAGGTCCTGCCCTTTGTCTCAGTTGCATTAAAAAAAGTTGCCGACAGCGCGTTTGTGGTTGGCACGATCACCAATGACGGGGGCCTTTTCAGTATGACCGATATTGCGCCTGGAAATTATCTGCTGGAATATTCCTACATCGGTTTCGAAAGAAAGGAGCAGACCGTGCTTGTCGGCTCGCTGAGCGCTTTTCTGGATCTAGGGACGATTACCTTGCGAGAAGATGTAAAGCAGCTCCAAGAAGTTACCGTGATGGACAGCCTGGTCGAAGGCCCCGATACGAGGATGGACAAAAAGAGTTTCTCGGTTACCGAAAATATCAGTCAAAGTGGTGGGTCGCTTTTACAGGTAATGAAGAATTTACCTGGCATCACGACCGATCAGGACGGAAAAGTACTGATCCGCGGCAATGATCATGTAGTGGTACTGATCGACGGCAAACAAACCGCATTGACGGGTTTCGGGAATCAGACCGGGCTGGACAACATTCCCGCGTCTGCTATCGAGCGGATAGAGGTTATCAACAACCCCTCGGCCAGGTACGACGCCAATGGAAATGCCGGGATCATCAACATCATTTATAAAAAGAACAAACAGGAAGGGTTCAATGGAAAAATCGGGCTGTCTGCCGGATTGGGCGCACTTTGGGTCAAAAAACAAAACCTGCCCGGCATTCGTCCGCAATACCGCAACACCTTTAAGCTAAATCCTTCTGTATCCATCAATTACAGAAAAAACAAAACCAACATTTTTTTCCAGGGCGATTACCTGCATACTCCTACCCTCAATAAAAACGAGTTTGTAGACCGTTTCTATGACAATGGCGATGTGGTAAGGCAGCAAACCAAAAGAAACCGGAATACCAATATCATCACCTCCAAAGCGGGACTGGACTGGAACATCAACAGTGACAACACCGTCCATATCTCTGGCCTGTTCAGCAGTGAAAAGATCACCGACCGGGGTGACGAACCCTTTTACAATGCGACCCTCACCGAGCGGCCACGGCTCTGGCAATTTCTGGAAGACGAGCTGAAAACGACCATAACTGCCACCAGTTCATTTCAGCACAAGTTCGCCCAACCAGGCCACCTGCTGAACCTCGGTTTTAACTATACTTTTCACCGGGAAGACGAAAAGTATTTTTTTACCAATATCCTTCCTGATTTTACCGGCAAAGATGCATTCAAGCTGCTTTCCGACGAAAGTGTTTTTGACCTGACCGCAGATTATGTAAAACCCCTGAAATACGGCCATCTGGAAGGCGGGATCAAAATCAGGAAACGGTATATCCCTACCAACATGCAATTCTTTCCTGGTGTGAATAGCCCGATCGACAGCGCAGCAGGCGGCTGGGCCAACTATAATGAAACCATCCCGGCGGTTTACGGCAATTACATTTTCGAAGACAAGCACTTGGAGATAGAAGCCGGACTGAGGCTGGAATATGTGGACCTCCGGTACTCTGTCAATCCCAATCATCCCACTTACAAAAGCAGCGGTTACCACTATACCAGGCCCTTCCCAAACCTGAGGCTGGCATTTAAGGTGGATGACCGGAATAAGGTTTCGCTCTTTTACAACCGCCGGGTCGACAGGCCCAATGAAGTCGATATCCGGATTTTCCCAAAATACGATGACGCCGAAATCATCAAAGTCGGAAACCCGGCTCTCCGTCCCCAGTTTACCAACACCATCGAAGCGGGCTATAAGACCAGCTGGGCACGCGGATACCTTTATCTGGCGCTCTACCACAAACAGGCCAGCGGCACCATTACGCGGATCGGAAGCATGGTGCCGGGCAGCACGATTATCTACAACATTTTTCAGAACGCAGGACGGAGCTACAATACCGGCGCTGAAGTGATCCTGCAACAGCAATGGGCCCCATGGTTCTCGATGACCGCCAATGTTAATATGTATAAAAACACCATCAATGCATTTTCTGTAAAAAATCTTTATCCTAAACCCAACCGGTTTACGGCTGACAAACAAACGCTTACCTCCGGAAGCGGAAAGATCAACGCCATGTTTAAGTTTAAGAAATCACTGGAAGCACAACTGTCGGCCGTGTACCTGGCACCCGACATCGTACCCCAGGGCAAAACCGGGTGTCGTTTTTCTGTCGACGCGGGCTTAAAAAAGACCGTGAAAAGGGGTGAGTATTTCGTCAATGCGACCGACCTCTTCAATACACTGGTCATCCGCAGGACGGTCCAGGGCGACGGGTTTCATTATGTCAGCAATGATTATTACGAAACGCAGGTAATCCGGATCGGCTACAATCATAAGTTCTAGAGCAAGCGAGACCTGAACCGGAGTGCCAGGCAAAAGTCGTAGAGGTCACGAAAAGCACAAAATCTATATTTCCTCCCATTTATAGCCCAGGCCATAAATGGTTTTGAGATAAGGCGTACAGCCCGCAGCCGCTAACTTCTTTTTCAGGTTCTTAACATGCGCGTAAATCAGGTCCCTGGTGCTTTTGAAGTCTTTTGCATGCCCGGACAGATAGGAAACCAGGCTTTCTCTCTGTATTAAGCTGTTTTTATGTTCAATGAAATAGAGCAGCAATTCCAATTCCTTTTTGGTCAAGTCAAGCTCCGTGTTGTCGACAAACACGGTCTTAGCTTCCACATCGACCCTGATCTCATGATAAATCAAATCCTTCTGCCTAGGCAGGGTTACCCTTCGTGCGAGCGACACGATCCGGGCGGCCAACTCGGAGATATCGTACGGCTTGACCAGAAAATCATCCGCACCGGACCTAAGTGCTTCTATTTTTTCGATTAATGAATCCCTTTCCGAAATAACGATCAGGCCCGACCTTTTACTAATTAGCTTAATCGCCTGGATCGCTTGCTTTGAACGTCGATTTATGGAAGAAATATCCAAAACAATGCATTCAAACAGGTCCGATGCTAACCTTGATTCCATGGCCTCAAAACCACTTACCAGCTCGATTTCAGCATTTGGCAGATACTGCCCTATCTCTGCTGCCGTTGAAGCAGCTTCCAGAATCAGAATTTTCATGTCGCGAAATAAGTTTTGAATTCTGAACTTTTCCTGAATAATTCCCTCCGAAAATAACCTTGAAAGGATTGCCCCCCGACAAGCAAAACAACTGTAAATCAATCGCTAAAAATACTCACCCCGACATCCAAGGTACATCTTTGAAATTTACTTAGATTTCGAATTAATTGCATATATCGCTGCCCAGCGTTAAAGAACCTGAAATGAAGTTATTGTTGATCGAAGACGAGCCTTTGCTTCTTGAAGAAATGGACAATTACCTGTCGGAGCAAGGTTACCGATGCGAAAAGGCGTCCGATTTTGGGGAAGGCCAGGAGAAACTGCATTTATATCAGTATGACCTGGTTGTTCTGGATATCACGATTCCTGGCGGCAGCGGCCTGGAACTGTTGCAAGGGCTTAAAACAACAAATAAGAATACGGGCGTGCTGATCGTTTCGGCCAAAAATTCGCTTCGGGATAAAGTTTACGGGCTGGAATTGGGTGCCGACGACTATATCACCAAGCCGTTTCATATGGAGGAGCTGAACGCACGGATCTTCGCATTGCTCAGGCGCAGGTCCTTTGATGGGGAAAACGAGATCAGAATCGACGACCTGACCATTAACATGGCCTCAAAAGCCGTTTTTTCCAAATCAGGACCGGTGCCCCTCACCAAAAAAGAATATGAATTGTTATTGTACTTCGTCATCAATAAAAACCGTGTCGTCAGCAGGCAGTCTATCGCCGAGCATCTCTGGGGTGACCATTATGATATGGCCGATCATTACGACACGGTATACGTCCACACAATGAACCTGCGTAAAAAGCTCGCTGCCCATTCGGCTAACGAATATATTAAAACAGCCCATGGAATGGGCTATAAGTGGACCTCTTGACATTAGAAAAAGATTGTCCGTTCATCAATGAAACTGCTCTATAAAACCACACGTGATTACCTGATTGCATCCATTACCATTCTGTTTGTCACCGGAATCGCGCTTTTTACTATCCTGCGGAAAGAAGTAAGCGATGAAATGAATGAACAGCTGGAATTACAGGCGGATCAGTTGTTTAGAGATACCCGGTCCGGCAACCTGCCTAGTATGCCGTTTACCAGGATACAAAAAGTCCCGAAATCGGTTCCGCCTGGCCAGGTATTCGGGGATTCGATGATGTACGATCGTGTGCAGCGAAAAATGGAGGAGTACCATTATCTGGTGGAAACAAAGGTGCTGGGGCCCGAACGTTACCAGGCAGTAGTCATGACCTCCCACATCGGATGGGACGAATATTACCTTACGATCTTCTTTATTTTTGTGCTGATGGCGCTTTTGCTCACAGGTTCCGGAGTCCTGATCAACTACATCTCGAATAAAAAGATATGGGCGCCTTTTTTCGATAACCTTAAAAGCGTGCAGGGTTTTTCGGTGAGTTCCACAGAGGAGCTGCGCCTGGCCGATTCGATGATCGATGAATTCAAACAACTGAACCTCACGCTCCGGGACCTGACCGACCGCAGCCGCAAAGAATACCTGGCGTTAAGAGAATTTACAGAAAACGCTTCCCACGAAATCCAGACCCCGTTGAGTATCATCCAGTCCAAGCTCGACAGGATGAGCCAAATGGATGTCAGCGAACAAATGGCCAACTATATTGTGCAGACGAAGTCCGGCGTCGACAGGCTATCCAAAATGAACAAAAGCCTGCTGCTCCTCGCAAAGCTGGATAACCGGGTCTTCACCGACCGCCAGGAGGTGTTGGTACATGAGCTTATCGAAGCACAGCTTGGCAACATGGGGGAGCTGTTTATCAACAGACGCATTTCGGTTACGAAAAACCTCAAAGAGCAAACTGTTCACGCCGACCCCTATCTGATCGAGATATTGATTTCGAATCTCTTATCAAACGCACTGCGATATACCCCGGCCGAAGGAGAAGTGGAAATCGATTTAAAAAGTGCCATGCTGTCGATTTCCAACACCGGCGAAAAACCCGATTTCCCCGAAGAGCTGATCTTTGAAAGGTTCACAAAAAACAAGTCCAATGTAGCTTCCACAGGCCTGGGACTGGCAATCGTGAAGGAAATCTGTCTCACGAATGGCTGGACCGTCGGCTATCAGCACCAGCAGGGCAGGCATTGCTTTGAGGTCCGGTTTAGCTGAGCTACTCCGACCGCAATGTATCGGCAGGATTGCTGGTCGCCGTCCGATAGGCCTGTATACCAATAGTGGCTAACCCTATCATCAAGAGACTTCCCAGGCATTTCAAGAAAACACCAGGGCCAAGCGCAACATGGTAGGTAAAAATCCTCAGGAACAACCCACCCAGGAAATAGCCCAACGGCATAGCAATGACAGACGCGATTAAAATAAGCCTCACAAACCCGGAAGACAACAGCACGATGATGTGTGCGACACTCGCTCCCATTACTTTCCGGATTCCCACTTCCTTAATCCTCTTTTCGGTGGTATATGTCACCATGCCGAGCAAGCCCATAGCCGCGATCACAAAAACAATGACAACAATGACACCCGTAAACCGCTGGTCACCGCCTTCGGCATAGTCTTCATACAATTGCTGTTCGTACCAGGCATAAACAAAGGATTCATGCGGATGAAATTTCTTCCAGATCCTATCCAAAGAAGCCGTAACCTGTTCCTTGGAAGCACCCTCAGTAATTTTCAGCGATAACACTTTTATTTCACGGGGATCAAAAGCCAGCACCAGGGGAGCTACGGGCAGTTCGTAACGCATAAAGCAAAAGTTCTTTACCACTCCCGAAATCTGCACTTCTGTTTCGTTTAGCTTAACCGCCTGCCCTACAATGTCTTTGGGATTGCCAAAGCCAAGCACTTTTGCAGCACGCTCATTGATTACCGCAAAATGCACGGTGGTATCCGCAGATGCCGGCGGCAGATTGCTGCCTGCTACAAATTTCAGCTGCATGTTCTCAATGAAATTCGCGTCAGCAGCATAAATGTAAGTATCCTGTGGAGCTGCCTCTTTTCCTTTTGATCCAATTCTGCTGATCTTCGCACGCCCCGACCCTTCGTTGAGCGTTGCCGACGCAAGCCCTATCCTTTCCACATCGGCCTGCTTGGACATTTCATTTGCCAGCGGCGCGAAATCCTTGTCCGGCAGCGGGATATTCAAAATACCTCTCCGGTTGAAATTATCATTATCCGTAGCCATGTAATCAAACTGGCTGTTTGAAATACCAGTGAAGGTCATGAAGACCAGCGCCACAACAAATTGGATCACCACCAGCGATTTCCGGAAGCTAATCCTGCCTAAGCCGGCCGGGCCTAGTTCCCCTTTCATAATTTGTGCCGGCTCGTAAGCCGATAGGATGCGAGCAGGCAAAATACCCGCCATAATCCCCGTCAGCAAGGTAAAAGTCAGGAAGGCCATCCACAGCAAGCCGTTCCGTTCCACCTCGAAATTCAGCCAGCGCACATGTACGAACGATTTGATAAATTCAAGCCCGACATAGCCAATCCCCAACGCAAAAAAAGCGATCACTACCGTTTCTGTCAGGAATTGCATTACGAGCTGCCAGCGTTTCGCGCCTGCAACCTTCCTCACGCCTACTTCGCGGCCACGGCTTAAAGAGCGCGTCAGGGTCAGGTTCACGTAATTAAAACCCGCGAGCAGGATGACGATCAAGGGGACCAGCAAGCTCACGCCAATTTTCCAGAGCGGCTCCACATAGGGGTTATTGAGCAAACCTTCCGCATCGGGCGATATTTCACTGAGAAGCTGGTTGCGGTAAGAATGGCTTTTCACATCCTTGAAAGCGACATTTTTGTTATTATCAGCGGCTACTTCCCCCATCGCGCGGTTGAGCGCCTCCCGGTCGCTCCCCTTAGTCAAAAGCACGAATGTATAGGTATTGTAATCCTGCCAGTTATCCGCTTTTACATTTCTATTCAATTCCGCAAAACTGGCCATGGAAATCACCATGTCTGATTTCAAATGCGTGGTATAGGGTTTTATTGATGAAAAGACACCTGATACGGTAAAGACGCCCATGTCCGGGTTAGTTAACGTTTTACCTACCGGGTTTGCATCGCCAAAAAAACGCTGGGCTGTTTCATCGGAAAGCACAATTTCCCGTGGTGCGATGCACGGCTTTCCTTTTTCAAGCTTAAAACCAAAAATATCGAAATAAGCCGGGTCCACATACATCCCGTTGACATTCAACGTTTTAATGCCATTATTCAGGTTTCCGTAAAAATTGCGGACAACCCTGGTCGATTTTTCAATGACACTTTCACTGGCACTTAACCTTTCGCCCAGAGGCATCGGCGTGGATGCAAGCGAGTATAGCTTGCCGTCCTTTCCGGTGGCGTCGGTAATAACACGGTAGGTACGGTCGGGATAAGGGTGAAAGGAATCCTTTTCAAAACTGCTCTGTACCTGCATCAACTGGAGGAAACAAAAGGCCATGGCAAGTCCAAGGCCCAGAATATTGATCAGCGAGAATAATTTATGTTTCCAAAGATTCCGGAATGCGATCTTGAAGTAATTTTTGAGCATAAAGTTGACGTCGATGTGTTCGGCCAGTCCAGCAGCAAAATAATTATTCCAGAATAGCCTTCACCTCATTGACAAGCAGTTAAGAAGAAAACTACCATATACTCTGTTCAGAACCGAACATTTGATCACCGGGGACGACTACTTCTTCTTTTTGAACCTGGGAGGCTGAACGTAGAGGTCCATTGACATGGCTAGTCCGGAAGTCCGGATCGGAACCGCGCCTGCCACCAGTCTGGAGCTCAGGTTTTTCCGGTATCCCGCCGAAAGCTCTACTCCAAGGTAACTTCCGATCCTTCTGTTATAACTAATACCCATATCGACATCCACCCTCCTGCAAACGAAGGGCTCATTACTTCCCAGCGGATTGAGGTAATAGGTGCGGGTAACGGATTCGGCCTTCAGATATAAAATATCATTAGCCGACAGGTTGTTTCTCCAAGCAACCCGTTTGGGGAGCATAATCTCAAAACCGCCGTTTTCGCTATAGTTATAGTTGAAAATGACCACCGGCAATAGGGTCATCTTGTAACTTTGGTTGACCATCAAGCCCGCCCCGATTTCTTTATTCGCCGATTTCTTTTTCAGGAAAGATGCGGAAACCGTAAAATTGACTGGGATCTGTTTAAATGATAATTCGGCCAGGTTGCCGCTTTTATTCACGTGCGACGTAGTGACGATCCACGAAGTGCTGTCAAGCCTGATCATAGCGTTCAAATCAAGGCCATAGGAGCGCAGGTTCCAGCCGGCCATATTGCCGATCGGGTTTTCGCCCGGCGTTTTCAGTTCAAACTGCTCGGTACGGTAGTTAGGGCCTAACAGGATCGTAACCCTTTTGCTCTTGATGACAGGAAGCCAGGCGCGGACAAACAGCTCTTCGTGGGTAAATTTTTTGGCATCAGCATTTGAAAACTGGTAAACTTTACCCGGTGCCTGTGTGGTACGGAAAGTCAGCCATTTCGAAGGCGCCATACCTGATAGGCCAGGTTTGAGCGATTGGCAGGGTGCATGACAGTTGACAAAGCAAAGGACAAGTGCGACGGCCTTTCGGTAGTCAATCAACATAAAGTCTCTGGTAAAAAACATGACTGGGGAAACAAAACTGGTGAACTACCCGCGACTCAACCTGCTGCACGAGCTGGGAACACAAGTTAATCCGGATTAAGTTCCTGATTATTAACAAGGAAAAATTTGAACGGCTACCTATGATCGTATTTGGCGCCGCTCCCTGCTTTTGCATAGGACATAAACGCAAATTTCCCCGAAACCGATGCAAGAAAATCCTGCAAAATCCTTTCACAATAATCGGAGGGCCTGATAAGTTACTGGAAATAAACCCCTATGAAAACGCTCCACCTCATTTTAATGCCGTTAATCATTGCCCTGATGCAACTGTCCGGCTCCACGGTCTCAGCATGCAGCATGTGTAAAGTCACGATCAATGGACGGACCTACCTGGGCAACAATGAGGATTCATGGAGGATTGGTTCGAAAATCAGCTTTGTGAATGCTCCCAAGGGACGGTTTGGTGCGCTCTATCTGTGTTATGGTGATTTTTTCGCGCAGGGTGCCATGAACGAGGCCGGGCTCGCTTTCGATGGGCTGACGATCTACAAAGAGAAAATCAAAGTGGATTCCACGAAAAAAACGGTAACCAATTTCGGTGCCTTTGTCAAAGAAATCATGGAAACCTGCGCGACTGTCGAAGATGTGCAACGATATGCGATCCAGTACAGCAGGCACGGTATGAAAAACGGGGAATTATTTTTTGCCGACAAATCGGGCCATTATCTTGTGATGGAGCCGGATACCATGATTTTAGGCCACGACGAAAAATATATCATTGCAAACTTTTGCCCATCTGTCACGCCGGAGCAAAAGAGGCTGGACTGGGGTCGTTATCGAAGAGGACGCGAATTCCTGGCCCGTCACAGCGCGGATACCAGTGCTAACTATTGCCTTGCATTAGTCGATACCATGCACGAATGTCGGCCCAATTTGGGCGATGGCACCATGTATTCATCTGTCGCCGATCTGCGTGAGGGTATTTTCCGGTTGTATTTTTATCATGATTACAACAAGGAAGTCAAGTTCAATTTGAAGGAAGAGCTGGCCAAAGGCGACCATATCCTCGAAATCGCTTCGTTATTTCCGACAAATACCGAATATGAACGGCTGGTCAGTTACAAAGTGCCGCAAAACAACCGACATATCTTTCGTTTCCTGCTGTTCTGTGGCTGCGTATTCCTTTTTTCGGGCCTCTATTTTTTGTTAAGTTATTTGAGAAACTTAAGTCGTTCCTCGAAACAGCACGATACCCATTCGGGCTATCAGTTGCCCCTCTTTCTGGTGAGTGCTGCCATGGCTTATTACATGTTTCTGCTTGTCAGAAATCCCGCAATCTTTTACAGCCAGGCACCATACCAGGACATCCGGTTTTCAGCGATCGATGTGGCTTCCTATCTCCCTTACCTTTTGGCAGTGCTCATCATCCCGCTTCTAAAAATCAACTTGAGTATGATCGGCGAGGCAAGCCGGTGGTTACCGTATCGACTGCTATTTACCTTGAATAACATGGCCTATATCGCACTGATCGCGCTTTTTACCTATTGGGGTTTTTACGATATATTTTAATGAAACGACAAATCAACAGGTCGCTTTTTGCGAGTCTGAAACCATTGGTTACTAACTCATCCCCCTACCCAACTTGTATTAGGATTAATTCCAAATTTCTCTTTTCGCCTGAAAAACACACGTTTATGTTTTAATTCTTTTTTGAAGCTACGTAGTTTTGATATTGGACAAAACTTATCTCCAATGGACCGGCAGAGGATGTTTCGTAAAACTTTCACCTTAACTGACTTTCAGATCAAGCGCCTGCAGGAACTGAGCGAGCTTGATATGGTGGGTATGGAAGAACATATCCGAAAGGCAGTTGACGCTTACATCAAAAACCAAAACTTCGAGCTCAGGGCGCCCGCTGAAAAGGATATTTCGGCAAAAATCAAAAAGCGCCACGACGACCCCACCATCCCACGTGCCATCTGGGTTTCCGGAGTAGTCGACAAATTTGAATTTTCCGCATTGATCCTAAATGCGCCCGCCAAATCCGCCATGGACAAAGGGCGGATCTCCAAACTCTCCATCTGGGATCCGGCAGTAAGAAAGAAGACCGACAATTTTATCGAGTCCTGCATCATGAACTACGATCGTGGCTGGGATATCCGCCCAGGCAAGATCGCCAAACCCTACTACGACAAGGTAAAGTCACTTCTGGACCAATACCTGGCCGAGTCAAAATCCTGAAACAGGCCTGCGCCGGTTCCAGGTCCCTCTCCTACTTCGAATCCACCACCGCTACCGCAACCATATTGAAAATCTCCCGCACCGTACTGCCCAACTGCAGCACGTGGATCGGCTTTTTAAGCCCCATCAGCACCGGCCCGATCTTTTCGATCTGGGCGATTTCTTTGAGCAGGTTATAGGCAATGTTGGACGAGGACAGGTTTGGAAATATCAATGTATTTGGGCCCGATTTGCCCAGGGGTGAAAATGGATAGGATTCTTTCAGCAAGTTCAGGTTAAAGGGTAAGTGTGCCTGCATTTCCCCGTCTACGATCATATCCGGGTGCTTTTCGTGCAGGATTTTCACCGCTTTCTGCATTTTCAGCGCATCCTCGCCCTCGGCGCTTCCGAAAGTGGAGTACGAAAGGAATGCGATCTTAGGCTCCACATTTAGCTTCCTGACTTCCTTTGCGGTGATCTCCGCGATCTCCACCAGTTCTTCGGCTGTGGGGCTGAAATTGACAGTGGTATCCGCCAGGAAAATCGGACCGAAGCGGCTCATCAGAATATACATGCCCATGATCTTGTTAATACCCTCCTGCCGGCCGATCACCTGCAACGCGGGGCGCAGGGTCTGAGGATAATTCCGCGTGAGTCCCGAGATCAGCACATCCGCTTTTCCCAGCTCCACCATCACCGCGCCATAGTAATTCCGGTGCAGGATCAGTCCTTTTGCATCAGAGAATGTCAGTCCTTTGCGCTTTCTTTTCTCGTAAAGTACTCCCGCATAGGCTTCCACATTCTGAGCCTGCTTGCTCGAACGCGGGTCGATGATCGTCACTTTATCGATCGTCAGCTTATGCTCTTTGATGATCCTGTTGATTTTGATGACGTTACCTAACAAAATAGGCACGGCGATGCCTTGCTCGAGTACTTCCTGAACAGCCCGGAGTACGGTGAGATTCTCGCCATCCGTGAACACCACCCGTTTGGGTTTTTGTTTGGCCTGGTTGATAATCCCCCGGATCAGCGAGTTGTCCAGTCCGATCCGGCTGGTAAGCTTCTGATCATAGTCCGCCCAATCGGTAATGGAAGTTTTGGCAACGCCGCTTTCCATTGCGGCCCGCGCCACCGCCGGCGCAACGGTAGTCAGCAAACGTGGGTCGGTGGGTTTCGGCAGGATATAGCGTCGTCCAAATGCCAGGTTTGTTTCCCCGTACGTCATGTTCACGATTTCGGGCACCGTTTTTTTCGCCAGGCCCGCCAGTGCTTTTACGGCGGCCAGCTTCATTGCTTCGTTGATTGAAGTTGCTCGGACGTCGAGCGCGCCCCTGAAAATATAGGGGAAACCCAATACATTGTTGACCTGGTTGGGATAGTCTGAACGCCCCGTCGCCATGATGATGTCGGGCCTCACCTCCACGGCATCTTCATAAGTGATTTCTGGATTTGGATTGGCCATCGCAAACACAATGCAATCGGGCGCCATGGATTTGACCATCTCCTTGCTCACGACATTCCCGACCGATAAACCCAAAAACACATCTGCATCCACCAGCGCATCGGAGAGTGTCCAGTCCAGCGGCAACTGGTCGTTGACATATTTATACTGATTGGGGACAAGGTTCACGCGGCCCGGATGCAGCAACCCGTCTTTATCGAAAACCGTAATATGTTCTTTGCTGACACCCAATGCTACATACAGGTCCATGCAGGCAATCGCCGCAGCGCCAGCGCCATTTACGACCAGCCTGATTTTGGCAATGTCTTTTCCAGAAATGTCCAGCGCATTCAGCAGTGCAGCGGCACTTGTGATGGCAGTACCGTGCTGGTCATCGTGCATCACCGGAATGGACAATTCTTTCCTGAGCCTTTCCTCAATTTCAAAACAGGCCGGTGCGGCGATATCTTCCAGGTTAACCGCCCCAAATGTAGGCTGGAGAATCCTGACTGTACGAACAAACTCATCTATGTTGGTCGTATCCAGCTCAATGTCAAACGCATCGATGTCCGCATAGATCTTGAATAACAGACACTTCCCTTCCATCACCGGCTTAGATGCTTCGGGACCAATGTTTCCGAGTCCCAGCACGGCGGTGCCGTTGGTGATCACCGCTACCAGGTTTCCCTTGGTGGTATAGTCGTACACTTTTTCAGGATGGGCGCCGATTTCCAGGCAAGGCTCTGCAACTCCCGGAGAGTAAGCCAGCGACAGGTCGCGCTGGTTCAGTGTTTCTTTGGTGGGCTTAACTTCTATCTTTCCGGGGCGTCCTTTTGCATGATAGTGGAGCGCGTCTTCCTTCAGTTTTTGTGTATTCATCTGGTCAGTTTGTTAAAAGCAGGGCTGGTCGTAACCACCGTGCCTCTCAGGTTTTCCCCTAAATTAACTGACTTGTCGGATCAAAATCCAGGTTTTCTGTAATTCGTCTGCCTTCTTTTAAAGAATCCATATAGATCCCGATCCTTCTTTTGGCTTCGGCCAGGTCGAGGTTATTGAGGTTAATGTTCAGCAGATCAATGAACCACGGCGGTTTTACCTCGCTCAAAGTGTACACATGGGCGATCTCTGCGGCGATGGGCAGCGTAGTTGTCTTAGAAGATTCGTACACGTCTTTGCTGGCCGCATTTTTTAGCTTTTCATATTCTTCTTCGAATAACTGTGCATACAATTTCTCCGAAAATCGATCCCCCGCTTTCGTCTTCGTTCCCGGATCATCTTCGGTCAGTACCGCCCCTTTATTGATCCATTCCCAAAGGATACTGAGCCGGATTTCCCCGGTTGCCATATCCTCCATCAGGTATAAAATATCGTCATTGCCAAAAAAGTCAGCCGGTTTCAATGCTGCGGCCTGCATACCCTGCCCAAAAGCATTGCCATATTGCAGGGCAACGCTCAGCAAATTACGGGCACCACGGATGTCTGTCGGAGCGGGCTCGATCAAGATCAGCCCGTCTGCGTCGTCCGGTGTATAAGTCAGCGGCGGAAATGGCCGGCCCGCTTGGTTTTGCTGTCCTGCTTTTTCCCAGACCGGTCTCAAGATCTGCATCATTTTCCAATGCGCCACCCATTTTCCGCTGGCGCCTTCGCGCTGTTCTCGTTCAGCGCCGGCCACCGCCTTTTTCATACTGGCCGAAACGCCCTCTTCGGAACCAACCGGAATATTAGGTTCCATCCCGCCCTGCCAGAGCGCACAATTGCCATGGATATCCGGCGTATTCACCGCCCTGCGCACCCGGTCCTCGTAGTTACGCATATAGCCGTACGTCATCGTGATCGCCTCGATATTGGGATTGATAAAGCTTTTATCCCACGACATCGCATCGGCTACGCTATTGATATAATCCCAGCGGCCGGTGTTGAAGCCCACAAAGTGCCTGCCCAGTGCTGCGCGAATTTCCATCAACTGGTAAGTTGCTTCCAATTGTTCTATCAGAACATAAACCTTAATAGTTCCTGCGGGAAGCCCTATCTCCTGCTCGATTGCATGCAGCAGGTCATTCCACAGCGCTGCCTCTTGAGCGGTCTGGATTTTGGGAAGATACAAAACGATGGAGGAACCTGCCGTTTGCAGAGCTTTGTAATTGTTGACGACATACAGCGTCGTATCCACAATGGAGGCGGCCATCGCAGTACCGTCGGATTCGCGGATATGGCGGTCGTCCAGATGCAGGCCGCGCGCACGAAAGATTTTGGTGGTAAAATCGAGCTGCGTTTGCCAGTCAGCTATGATCCCTTTTCCCAGAAACGAAATTGCCCAGCGGTTGATTTCACCTGCGATCTGCCCGGCTACTTTCAGGAAGAGCGGATCTTTATGGATCGCCAGTTTTAAATTTCTTTGGTTATCCAAGGACATGGTTTTGGTTTGCCCAAGCGCGTCTTCACCATCGAACATCCAGCCGTCGGCACCTGAAAGCAATGCATAGGCCACATTCCGGATGCTGCTTTCGAGCGGAGCATCGGGTTTGGCTGCGGGGCCTGTTCCCTGGATCCATTGTCTCTGCAAATCTTTGGGAATGGACGAACCTTCAAATTTCCCGTCTCTCGCATCCTGGACCGCGATGGTGGTGTCCGGGATAAAACTTTCAGGATCGAGAAAGGCAATGCGCTGCTTTTCCTGCCGGCGCAATGTTCTCCGCTTCAACCGGATATCCATCAGGTCTTTGATCCGCTTATTGAAATGGGCAAGAGAGGACAGCGCCGACAATGCTTCCGGTGTGTAAATATCGCTGTAAGCCTCTTGTAAATGGTCCCTGATAATGATCATTGGAATGGGTATAAGTTTCGAAAATCAGCCCTCCAAAGAGTCCTGTATTTTGCCTGTGCTTTTATTAAAAAACAAAACAGTCAGAACAACGAGGGTCACAATCACGGCCAGGATCAGCAGGTAGCTAAAACCGGTCGATATTTGTGAAATCGCGGCACCGGCCGTTGTTTCGAGCATTTCGTATGCAGGTATCCAGCTCGTCAGCACATACGATTGCAAGACTGTCAGCACACAAACGACGAGTAACATGGTGAAGCTGTGTTTGACGGTAAACCTGAACAGCTCGGATTCCCTGCCAACGAGCCCTACGGCAGCCGTACCGATCGCGATGGATTGGGGTGAGATCATTTTGGCTGTGACCCCGCCGGATGCATTGGCGCTTACAGTCACCAGGGGATCGATCCCCACCGCACCCGCCGAAGTATATTGGAGCTTGCAGAACAACGCATTGGACGAAGCGTCTGAGCCGGTAAGGAACACCCCCAGCCAGCCCAGGATAGGCGAAAAGAAGGGGAAAAGTGAACCTGTGCTTGCAAGCGCTATAGCCATCGTGACCGACATACCGGAATTGTTGACGACAAAAGCAAAGCCAACGACCGACGCGATCGTCAGCATCGGGAATTTCAGTTGGTTAATGGTCGCAAAAAAAGTTTTAACACCATCCTTCCAACTCAAACCGATCAGCGGCATCGATATAAAACAGGCTATCAGAACAGCCATGCCGGAATTGGACAGGTAATTGAACTCGAACGGCTTGATCGCCAGCAGCGCGCCGTCGGTTGTTGAAATGTTGTTGTGCAAACCGGGAATGATAAACTTGGCCGTTGCCAGGGAATTGAGCGCATCTTTCACCGGTTGCAAACCCCAGGCAATAATCATAATGGTCATGATCAGAAAGGGCGACCAGGCCCTGACCACCTGCCCGGTGGAGTAATTGAAATTGGCCTGATAAGTCTGCGGCGGCTCCTCGCTGAAACGCCATACCGCTTTTGGTTTCCAATACCTCAACAGGATCATCAATGCAAACAAAGACGCAAGTCCGGCAATCACATCAGGTAGCATCGGCCCGAGATAATTGGCCGTGAACCATTGAAAAAAGGCGAATGTGATCCCGGTAACCAGGATGGCCGGCAAAACCTCCATGGATTTGCGAAAACCCGCGACGATCACAACCAGGTAAAAAGGCACCAGCAGGGACAGTATCGGCAAGGTTCGTCCGATCATCTGGGAAATAGCCATTTCCGGGACATCTGAGACGTGCGAGGCAATAATAATGGGGATACCGACGGAGCCGAATGCCACCGGCGCCGTATTGGCGATCAGACAAACTGCCGCAGCATAAAGCGGATTAAACCCCAGCCCGACCAGCATGGCAGAAGTGATTGCCACCGGTGCGCCCATCCCGGCTGAGCCTTCCAGAAAAGCCCCGAACGAAAATCCGATGATCAATGTTTGCAGCCGCCTGTCGGGTGTGATGGATGCCATGAAATGTTTAATAATTTCAAAATGACCACTTTTAACGGTGAGGTTGTACAAAAATACCGCGCCGATAATGATCCAGCTGATCGGAAAAAGGCCATAAAGCCCGCCGTGAAATGTGGATAACAATGCCAGTTTCAAAGGCATTCCGTACACGATCAAAGCTAACAGGATTGCCAGGCCTGTCGTGAGCAGACTCGCCAGATAGCCTTTCATTTTCCGGATCATCAACGCCCAAAAGATAAAAGCGATCGGCAATGATGCGACCAGTGCCGACAATGCGAGGTTATTCAGTGGATCGATCAGTTGGGTCCAGGTCCTATGCATGCTTATTTCAATATTTTGGTCAGAATATATACTAGTAAAAAGGAAGTTGAGCCCATTAATACCGTTGCGATCGAATAAACCCGCAACATGGTTTTCATATCAAGGCCCGAAAACTTCGCAATCACCCAGAAATACGCGTCATTGGCGTGGGAAACCATCATCGAGCCAGCGCCCATGGACAAAATGCAAAGGAGCGGCCCGCTGCCGGTAGCCAGGCCCAAAGCTGGCAGCAACGGCTGGACAATAGAAGATGCCGTAATGATGGCAACTGTGGAAGAACCCTGGGCCGTCTTCAAAACGGATGTCAGCAAAAACGGAAAAAAGATACCTAAGCTGCCTAAAGCAAGTGAAGCGCTTAAATGATCGCCAATCTTCGTAGCAGCCAGAACCGCACCGAAAGCTCCGCCCGCGCCGATAATCACCAGAATCCCCCCCGCCTTTTCGGCCGCATCCTGCAATAAGGCGCTCACCGTGTTACCTGGCCAGACTTTCTGACCATTGAAAGCCAGCAAAACACCGATAGATAATGCAATGACCGGGTCCCCAACTGACAATACAATGCTGAGCCAACCATCTGCGGGCGCATTTTCAACCAATAAAAAAGATTTTAAACCAATGAGAATGATCGGGACAATCACTGGCAAAAAGGATTTCAAAACCGAAGGCTGAACCGAAATTTCCTGCTCCTCTGCCTGCTCTTCAATGATCACCGGATTTTTTTTGCCCGCATAATGTGCCCATAAGTAACCCACAACGGCTGCGGGTATCGACACTACAATCCCGATCAAAATCAGTTGGCCGAAATCTACCCCTATAATCCCAGCCGCCGCGGCCGCTCCCGGATGAGGAGGTATCAGGCAATGCACGGAATACAGGCCGGTAGCAAGCGAAACCGCCATGATCGCGACCGAAATGCCTGTGCGCCTGGCCAGCGACTGATTTAATCCGCTCAGGACAATGTAACCCGAATCGCAAAAAATAGGCAGTCCAATGATAAAACCGGTGACACTCATGGCGATGGGTGCGCGCTTTTCGCCCACTTTTTTAAGAATGTAATTGGCCATGACCCTTGTGCTGCCGGTATGTTCGAGTACCACGCCCAGTGTGGTGCCGAGGACGATCAGCAATCCCAGCGATTTCATGATATTCCCGAAACCATCCTTTGTTGCCGCAATTACCTGATCAATGGGCAATTGCACGCCCAATCCCACGATAAAGCAGGAGATGATCAAAGCAAAGAAAGCGTGTACTTTGTACCTGGCGGTCAGCAAAACAATGGCAGCGATGCCCATCAAGAGGCAGATCAGCAGATAGAAAAAAGAATGTTGCATACGTGTTGAAAGCACTTTTTCATCAGGATATCACGATTACTTCGTGGTCGAGGATGGATTTTATTTCAAAATGCGCAAAACCATTGCTGACGGTCACAGGCATTTTCCCGACCATCACCAGCGCCTGCCCGTTCTTACCACTTACTGATTTCGGCAGCTTCACTTTCACTTTCAACGGCCCTATCGCAATGAATTCGTCGAGAGGCTGGCGCCAGGTTGCCGCGCTGGTCAGGTTCACGACGTGCAATACCAGTCTTCCCTCATGCCGGTACAAATGGCAATCCACCAGACCTGCCCCTTCCACCGTGAAGGGTAATTCCTCTTTGGCTGCCCAACGGACGATGTTTTCCAGCAAATCGCCGTGGTCAGGCAGGTTCGAGCGCCCGTACTGCCTGTCAAAATCGGCAGGCAAAAACGCGATGCGGCCTCCCTGAGGGGTTGTTTTAACGATCAGCCCCGCTATATCCGTTTTGGGCTCCCGCATGTACGATTTTTCAGGCGGGTAAGTCGGGAACTGCGGGATGTAGGTCATCAGGACTCGCGCATCCGGGTCGACTTTGACCGGTTCCAGCAAGCCGCCGTAGGGCAAAATGTCTGTTTCTTCAAAGCCTTTGAATATCGCGTGGCGCTTGCCGGCTACAGCCGGTTCCGACTTCGTGTGCGGGCCATTCATCTGGGCACGTAGCTCAGGCGTAAGGCGCATATAGGTGTGATAGGCCTCACCGGCCATTTTTTCGATGACTGTTTCCTTCTTTGCGTCTCTTGGGCCCGTTAAATGCGCCCCGAAAATGTCGGCCAACGCATAATCCGCCATCGGGTCTCCCCATTCGTCAAACAAACTCGTATCTCCGGTTGCGATTACACTTCCTCCGCCATCGACAAACCGGCGGACGGCGGCAACCTGCTCCCTCGTCATTAACGCGACATTCGGTAAAATCAAAACGGCTAACTGCGGGGCGTCGCGGTCGATGTGGTCTGCATGTACCGGCAAATAGGGTATTCTGGCCCGGACGAGCACTTCTACCATACCCCGCCATGGCAATTCTACCAGCTCGGCCGCCTGGTCCCTTCCGTAGAAATCCATATTTTCCTGTGACCACACCGCCCCGATGTTTGCAACCGGCTTGCGGTTGATCAGGTATTGTTCATTGGTTTTGTGCCAGTTGAAAACTGGTACAGCTGAATGGTACATCCGCCGGTCCTCATGGTATGCGGCTACCATATGCCACCAGGGCTGAATGCCGCCCGCAATGCCGTTGACCATCCACATGCGGGCCTCTGGTCCCGGCTTGCTGGACAGTCTGAACCAGGGTTTCCGGTGCTGGTACACGGCCATGCTTTCCGGCGCCAGCTTATCCCAGCCCAGCAACCCGTGCACCATTTTTCCAATCTCTCCATTGTGCTGAAAACCGCTGTCATCCGATCTGGACTGATCGTCGAGCATCATGATATCCGCCCGTCTGGCGATTTCTTTGAAATCTCTGAAACTCCTGCTTTGCCCCATGATCGAACCCCCATTCATGCCCGACCAAATGCAATCCGCGCCTCCCGCAGCCTTGGTCGTACGGTTATTGAGGTCCCATATTTCGAGGCGTCTTGCATAATTCCACCGGATCCAACGCTTGTAGACCTGATCGTCCCAGTTCTTTTTCACGGGAATATTTTCTCCTGTTCTGTCTTTAAAACCCCTCTTACAATTTTCACAATAACAGATCGAATCCCGGCCCAATCCGCTCCAACTGTTGTCGGTAAAACCATTGGGATTGTACATCTGCGCTATTTCCGTCAGGATAGACGGGAGATATTCCTGGTAATATGGGCTGTTGATGCAGGAAACGAACAAGTCTTCTGCCTTGTAAGGGGTACCGTCGGCGCGCAATGCGAACCAGTCGGGATGTGCTTTGTAAAAATCCTCGTGTGCACGGTTGGAATCCATGCGGGCAAAAATGGCAAGGCCGTCTTCTCTTGCGGCTTTGGTTAAATCACCAAACAGGTCGCGCCCCTGCAGGTAGTCTGCTTGATGATGGAGCGGGATTTTCGTTGGGTAATAAGCCACAATACCGCCTGCATTGACGATGATGCCCTGTATTTGGGTTTCTTTCCAATACTGGCGCCACCAGGCGATGTCATATTGCTGCGGGTCTTTTTCGGTAATGTTGATCTGGCCCCAGCGGGTCACAGTGTTGTACCAGGGCAGTTTTTGGCCGGGTGCCGTATCGGGCAATCCTTTTGCACCCGCCGCAAAAAGGTTGCCGGCCGCAAGCGCCGCTGTCCCGATGGCCGATTTTTTGATAAAAGTTCGTCTGCCGTTTTCAGAGCCGTTCATATAGCCAGGATTTCGATCTTATTATCCAAATCCTGGAAAGGCTATTTATACCGGTCTTTGCGTGAAAATTTGTTGTGGTTTCTCGGTCGCGCTGGACCGTAAGCTACTACCCTGTCGGTCCGCAGGCTTACCGATCGCTTAAAATAGACCCAAAACGATCACACCGCCGCAGCCGGAAAGGAATTCAGGCTCCGATTTAAGTGCTCTGCGACCTCATCCGCTTTTAGAATCATTTCTTTCAGCTTTTGCCGCGCCTTGAACAGATTGGATTTGGAAGTACCGATGTTGATATGGAGCATCTCCCCAATTTCTTCGTGCGAATATCCGTCAACTGCAAACAGATTGAAAACGGTCCGATACGCCTGCGGCAACCTCTGGATCATCGCCAGGAGGTCATGGTAAGTGAGGTTCCCGTCTGCCGCTTCCTCGTTGCTGAAATGTTCGGCACGTCCCAGGTCTTCCGCGCAATTCATTTTCAGATTGGCCCGGTAATAATCGATCGAAACGTTCATCATAATACGCCCAAGCCAGGCCTTGAAGGGTTTGGACTGATCAAACTGGCTGATATTGACAAAAACCTTGTAAAATCCCTGGTTCAACACCTCGGCCGCCTCGCTACGGTTGCTGACATAGCGCAGGCATATACCCATGGAGAACCCATAGAAGGTTTTGTAGAGCAATTTCTGTGATTTCCGGTCTTCCCGGATGCAGCCATCGATCAGCGCATTTAATTGTTCTTCACCCATATAGTTTGCAGCGCTTAACTTGCCAGCGAATAGTTACGGAACCTGCTTTTTTTACACCGTACGTATTGACAGGTTTTGAGGGTTGCTTGGAGGTGCGAATAAATTGAATTGATGTTGAGACAGGGCCAGGTCGTCGGCAAGAGGCAACCGTTGGCGGACGGGTAACGTAATGGTTACAACACGATCCAATACCAGCACCGGATGCTTCCTATTTCAATTGTCATCATCGCAAAAAATGAAGCCGAAACCATCGGTAAATGCCTGTCAATGAGCGAACTTATCACAGAGGATGTGATTGTTGTCGACAACGGAAGCACAGATCGCACATGGGGCATTGCCCGCACTTACCGTTGCCGCATCCGACAGGAAAAATGGGACGGTTACGGGGCCAATAAAAACAAAGGCATCGCGTGGGCCAAAAACGATTGGATCCTCAGCATCGACGCAGACGAAATACCAGATGCCGACTTGATCCGCTCACTTTTTCAGCTTGATCTGAGTAATCCGGGAATCGTTTACGACATCCGGTTCAAAACCTATTTCGGGACGAAGCTGGTCCGCTTTGGCAATTGGGGGCGCGATCATCACGTCAGGCTGTTCAACCGCAAGCTGGTGAAATGGGCCGAATCGGAGGTGCATGAAACTTTGGTTATCCCGAAAGGGGTTCCCACGAAAAAAATAGAAGGCCACCTTCATCACTATGCAGTCAGGAACAAAACAGAATGTGATGAAAAGGCCGTTAACTACGCAAAACTAAGCGCGCGGCAGTATCATAAAGTCGGCAAAAAAACCACTTTTGCGAAGACACACCTTTCGCCCTGGTTTGTTTTTGTAAAAAATTACGTGGTCCGTTTGGGCATACTCGACGGGCAGGTGGGCTGGGACCTTGCCCGCATGATGTTTAAAAATACCAGATTGAAGTACCGATTTTTAAAGCAATATGAGCAAGGCAAAATGCCTTCGGCCCCCGCGACCCAAATTGCCGAAAACCTAGCCATTGAATACTAAGTGCAGAAAAACAAACTGATCCGAAACCTTTCAGCCAGCACGTTGCAGCTGGTCGTAAACCAGCTGGCCGGGTTGGCTATTTTTTACTTTCTGAGCGCGGCACTGGACAAAACGGGATTTGGACAACTGAACTTCGTTCTGGCAATCCTGCTATTGGCTTTCAACCTACTGCCTATGGGCATTGAACAGATTTCAGTTCGTAAGATAGCGTCCGGGGAGGCCCCTGAACCCATATTGTCCACTTACCTGTGCCACGTATTGATTTCAGGACTGTTGTTTTACGGCGTAACGGCCGGAGGCAGCTATTTCTTCGGGGACCAGCCGGTATACCCATTGTTGTTGCTCATTGGCGCCGGGAAGCTGATGATCTACTTTTCTACCCCGTTCAAACAACTGATCAGCGGAATGGAGCAGTTCAGGGTGCTCGCCTTCATGCTCTCTGTTTCGAACCTGGTGCGGGCAGCGGGCCTGGCTATCCTGTTTTCATTGCATGTCTTGTCTTTACAAGCCGCCGCATTGATTTTCGTTGCAGGCGATATCATGGAATTCGGGCTCTGCTTTTTTCTTTTCAGGAATACGACCTCTGTTCCGGTGGCCATCAAATGGAACAGGCAGGCGTACCTCTCGCTGCTCCGCGAATCCTTGCCGCAAACGGGCGTGACTTTACTCACTTCGGCCATCGCACGCTTCGACTGGATATTCATCGGCATCATACTCTCGTCCGTCAAGCTGTCGGAATACAGCTTTGCCTATAAGGTTTTCGAGATCTCCACCCTGCCCCTGCTGGCGATTGCGCCGCTGCTGATTCCCCGTTTCACAAAAATGTTCGGACAGGCGCGATCAGCGGTGCGCGAACTGAAATTCCTGATGACAGCCGAACTGATCGTCGCAGGCATCACCATCGTGGTATTGAATGTCACGTGGGTGCCGGTGGTGGACTGGCTAACCGACGGCAAGTACGGGATTGTTAATGCAGACACGATTTTCCTGCTTTCGCTATGCATCCCGCTCCTTTATCTCAACAATTTTTTCTGGACCATTTATTTTGCGCAAAAACGCATGCAAATGATCCTGAGGGGTTTTGTAATTACATTTTGCGTTAATGCCGGTTTGGATGTGTTACTCATACCTTTCTTTGGAAATGAAGGTGCGGCTGCGGCTTTTCTGGTCTCCTGCGCCGCCCAGGCCATTTTTTACGTCAGCCAAAACAGGATCGCCGAACTCCGCGGGGTACGTTACCAGCTGGTTATTTGCCTGCTGGCGGCAGTGATGGGTACCTTCGTAGCAAAAACACTTTTAGCGAATTTTGTTACCCCGGTTCAAGCAACCATCACGCTTTTGTCTCCGTATAGTTATTAAAACGCAAACGGTTTTTGCGGCTTAATAACGATCAAGGAATGACCACTCCCCTGGCAGGTTTTGATATCAGAAAATGGAGAAATGAGGCAGATCTGAAACTGCTGATGCTGCTCCTGCTATTCCTGAATGTAAAGCTTGCTATCAAGATTCCCGCTATCGTCCTGATCTACATGTGGCAATTTGATTTCCGGTTTGGGTTCAAATGGACCAATTCGAGGCTGCCCTTGTTCTATCCGATTGTGGTTGGCCTGTCGTTGGTTACGATGCTCGTAAACCAGGATTTTCGTAAACCGGGTTACCCGGTTGTCCTGCTTACAGGCGTGGTCTTCTGGATGGTGTGCATACTGGCTGTTCACCAGGTTCAATTATCCGTTGAAAAGCAGGAGCCGGCCGTCATTCACCACACGCTGCTGGTTTTTTTCGTTCTGAATACAGCCGTTTCAGTCGGCAATATGCTGCTGATCATTTGCGAAACAGGTGAAATCAATCCTTACCAATACCAGGGCGAATTTCAGAAATATTTCCTGAGCACCGGCGACTATATCAAAGGCCTCACTTTCGACACTTCCACTACCAACGCGGTCATCAATGCCATGGGCGCGATTTATTTTCTGGCACGGAGAAATACGGTCATGTTGCTCGCCTGCATGGCTGCGCTGCTCTTGACGGGCAGTAACTTTGTCAATATTATCCTGCTATTCATCCTGGGCATCACCTTTCTTTTCAAGAGCAACCGGGACCAAAAAAGCTTGATCGTGATCTGCCTGGCTATGCTGGTCACCTTCATGACGAAAGTTTCTCCGCAAAACAACCGGTACGTTTCCGAAACCATTGAGGATACTTTCGAAGACCAGGCTACCCACCAGGTTGCTTCAAAAACCAAAGAATTACCCATTGTGCAAAAACCGGATTCCGTTTTAAACCAAGAGGAAAAGCGGGTCAAGTTCGCGACCTTATACCTCGACAGTCTGAGCCAGGCGGCTTACCGGAAAGGCGTCAGGGAAAAACAGCTGATTTCTGTCAAGCCGATTGTCAGGACGGAAGAGGGGGCGGTGATCACTCCTCAGGCGGACATCCATTCCGCTACTTACCAGAGTATCAAAGTCCCCCTGGCAGCACAGCAGCCATTGCTGAAATTCATCCACATGCATCAGCGGCTGTTGCCTGTTTCCTCCGCAGGCATTGCTGTTCCTGCGCTGCCCGGAAAGGTACTTTCGATACTGCAGACGATAAAATTCTATGCTCAAAAGCCATCTAAAATACTGACCGGCAATGGTGTGGGTAACTTTTCCTCTAAGCTTGCCTTCCGCGCAACGGGGCTCGGGTTTGCCGGCGGCTTCCCCGAAAAGTATGTGTACATCCATCCGGATTTCATGCAGAACCACCTCGATGTGTACCTGCATTTTTTCAGCAAACATGCCGGTTATCACTCGCTCACCAACAGCCCATTCTCGGTATACGACCAGCTTCTTTCGGAGTACGGCTTACTGGGGTTAATGGCCTTCGCATTTTTTTACTGGGGCTTTTTTGCGAAACATTACAAAAAACTGACTTACGGCCTGCCTGTTCTCATGCTGATCACAGCGGTGCTTTCGATCGATTATTGGTTCGAACAGCTCTCCGTGCTCGTATTGTTCGAGTTGATGCTGATGCTCAATATCAAAGAAAACAGTCTTCAACCTGCTCTGCCCTATGAACATCCATGAGCCGAAAATCACTGTTTTGATGCCCGCTTACAATGCCGGGAGATACATCCGCGAAGCGATCAGCTCGGTGCTGCGCCAGTCGTTCCCCGATTTTGAGCTGCTGATTGTAAACGACGGTTCTACCGACGACACCCTCGCCGTGATCGCTGCGTTTAATGATATCCGTATCCGGGTCATCACCCAGGAAAACAAGGGTATTGCCGCGGCATTGAACACCGGCCTTGCCTGCGCGTCTGCTCCTTATATCGCCCGTTTCGACGCCGACGACATCTGCTATCCCGACCGGCTGAAAATCCAATACCACTTCATGCTCTCCAATCCCGAATACAGCATCATTGGCTCAGCTGCCGATTATGTCGACGTGCACGGGGAGCATGTGTTCCATTACCAGCCCGAAGCATTCACCAACAGCGCGATCCGGCAGCTGAGCTACAAAGTCTGCCCGTTTATCCATTCGACTGTCTTTTACAAAAAAGAAGCAATATGCAGTGCAGGGGGCTATAATGAACATGCATATACTTACGAGGACCATTTTCTTTGGGCGCATATCCTGAAAAACAAAAAGGGCTGCAACCTGCACCAATCGTTGATCCAGGTCCGGCTTAATCCCGGGTCGGTCACCATTGATGAAAAATGGCGTACGCCGAGGTTTCGCCGGATCAAATACCACACTTTGAAAACGTTAACGATTACCAGCGAGGAGGGCCGGGAGCTGCAGCAAATCTGCCAGAAACAACATGCCGCCCGGATCAAGGAAGGCGCTTACTATGCACTGCTGGGCAAGAAATACTTATGGAATAACTACCAGCCCGAAAAAGCCAGGAAAAATCTCCTGAAAACATTGTCCATCAGCCCGTTCCACATCAAAAACTATTTCCTGCTGGCTTTGTCCTTTTTACCGGAAAAGGCGCTGGTCGGATTTTATCACAAAGTCAAAACAGATTATCGCCCTGCCGGCCCCGTGTTGTCCGAAGCGCGAATCATCAGAAAGGAGCTGAATTATGACAGCTAAAAGGATCAGGATCTTCGTAGACGGCCACTCTTTCGACAAAGAGTTTCAGGGCGCACAAACCTTTGTACGTGAGCTATATACCCAATTGATAAAGGACCATCCCGAACTGGATATCTATTTCGGCGCCAGCAATGTAAGCAATATCCAAAGCCTGTTTCCGTACCTGCCTGCGGCCAATATACTGCCCTATAAAAAGAGAAAAATGGGGCTGCTGCGCTTTGTGTTTGATATACCGGACTACATACGCAAGTACCGGTTTGAGTTTGCGCACTTCCAGTACATCGCGCCGGGAAAAGTCGGCAATTGCAAATACATTGTAACGCTGCACGATGTCTTGTTTAACGATTTCAAAGAAGATTTTCCACTGTTTTACAGGCTCAGCCGCAAGCTGCTGTTTGGCCATAGTATCAGGAAGGCGGATATCAAAACCACTGTTTCCTTGTATTCCAAACAGCGGATTGCCCGTCATTACCGCATCCCGAAACCTGATATCCATATCGTGCCCAATGGCGTAAATCACGTATGGGACGAGTTCGACGGTTCCCGACGAAAGGCCGTCGATTTTATTAAAAATAAATACGGGATTGAGAATTATATCCTGTGTACCAGCAGGATCGAGCCACGTAAAAATCAGCTGCTGCTGCTGGAAAGCTACCTCAATCTTCACCTGTACGAACAGGATATCCCGCTGGTATTCATCGGAAAAGAATCCCTTCAGGTGCCGGAGCTGACGTGGCTGATCGACTCCCTGAACCCTGATCAGAAGAAAATGTTCCACTGGCTCCCGCAAGTGGGGCAGGCCGATCTGGCAGCCTTTTATAAAGCGTGCAGGGTTTTTGTGTATCCGTCCAAAGCGGAGGGTTTTGGTATACCTCCATTGGAAGCGGCTGTGTGTCAGGCTCCTGTGCTATGCTCCTGCGCCACAGCCATGCAGGATTTCTATTTTTTCGAGCCCTATATTTTTGACCCGGACAGCCTGGACGAATTTGAAGACAAGCTGTCGCAGCTATTAACTGCGCCTCCAACACCGGCTTATCTTGAAAAAGTAGCGAAGGAGGTTAGCAGGCAATACAACTGGCAAAAAAGCAGTGAAGCATTTTACGACCTTTTGCAGCCAGACATTCACAAACAAACGATGTATGAAACTGAGGATAGCGATTTTGGGTACGCGGGGAATCCCTAACCATTACGGCGGGTTCGAGCATATCTCCGAATATGTTTCAGAAGGCCTCGTTAAAAAAGGACATTCGGTAACGGTTTATAATTCACACAACCATCCCTATCAGGAAAAGCAATGGAACGGTGTGGACATTGTGCATTGCTACGACCCGGAATACCTGATCGGGACGGCCGGGCAATTTGCCTACGACTTTAATTGTCTGGCCGACGCGCGCAAAAGAAAATTCGACGTGATCCTGTTAATGGGCTACACAAGCAGCTCGGTTTGGGGGAAAATGTATCCCGAAGACAGCGTGATCGTCAGCAATATGGACGGCCTGGAATGGAAGCGTTCCAAATATTCAAAACCGGTGCAGCGCTTCCTAAAATATGCCGAAAAACTGGCAGTGAAACACAGTCATTTTTACATTTCAGATTCCCGTGTCATCCAGTCATATTTAAAAAATACTTACCAGATCAACAGCCGGTATATCCCATACGGGGCCGACCTTTTTTCGGAACAGGAACGGGAAGAGTTTGATAAAAAAGCGCAAGGCAAAGAGGATTACTTTTTGCTGATGGCCCGCATGGAACCTGAAAATAATATCGAAACCATACTGGATGGTTTCAACAACAGCGACTCTCCCAAAAACTTCAAAGTACTGGGCAACACGTCCAACAAGTTCGGGAAGTTTATCAGGCAAAAATTCAGGAACGACGAGCGGATCGAATTCAAAGGTTCAAACTTTGATAACACCACAGTGAGGTCATTACAAAATAATTCCTATCTGTATTTCCACGGGCACAGTGTCGGCGGAACCAATCCGTCGCTGCTAGAAGCCATGGCCAGCGAAGCTTTGATCGCTGCCCACGACAATCCGTTCAACAAGGCCGTTCTGAATACCGACGCTTTTTATTTTAACAACGCGGCAGAAGTCAAGGCATTGGTTGAAAACGTGCAGCGAAAAGATACCGAAAAGATCATGGTCCGGAATAATCTGCAAAAGATCCGGCAGCAATTCAATTGGGAAAAGATCGTGGATGAATACGAGGAATTTATCACGGAGTGCTACACTGGCCGCAAATGAAAAAACGATTCGGGATAGAAGACAATACGGCTGATCAGATCAGCTATTACCATATACTTCTGTTGTTGGTCAGCTTGCCCTTCGACCGGTTTTACAGCCACCTGATCCTGATCAGTCTTACCATTCACACGGCCATTCATTTCAGAAAAAAGAATAGCAAGCAGGTTTTTACATGGGACAATCTCTGGCTGCAATCGGTATTTTATCTGACACTTTTGGGTACGCTCTATTCGGTTGACCCGAAAGAAGCATCTAACGAAATCGGCCGGCAATCGACGCTTTTTTTGATCCCGCTTGTATTTTGTCTCCACACGCCCGACCTGACAAAATACAGGAACAAACTCCTGGCAGTTTTCGCAATCACCTGCACGGCAACCATTATTTACCTGTATTTCAAAGCATTATACACGATCTATTATTATCAGTTCCCGATTTCGACGTTGTTTTCACCGGAATTCATCAATCATAATTTCGCGAAACCCATTGAAATGCATGCCACTTTTTTCTCGATGCAAATTGCATTGTCACTGGTCTTTTTATTGTCGGAGCTGACCCGAAAACATACCATCCAGGTCGGGCTCTTTTATACCTTCTGCTGTTTGGTCCTGGCTGCGGGCATGATACAGCTCAGCTCAAAATCGGCGTCCATTGCCCTGCTGCTGATCGTTCTGGCGGCCTTCCCCTATTTCCTGTTTTCGGGATTAAAACGGACACGCTTTATGATCATTTCGATGTCCCTATTGGTATTGGCCGTTCTTGGGATTTATCAGATGGATCATTTCAGGGAACGCTATGTCCACCAGTTCCAGACAGATCTCAGCGATGCTGCCACCGGCGAACTTACAGATCCCCGCCTTGCGCGCTGGGAAGTAGCGCTCAGGCTGGCCGGCGAATCCCCGGTGGTCGGTCATGGTTCTGGGACAGAAATTGCACTTTTGAAAGACCGCTTTTTTGAACAGAAGTTCTACCGCTCTTTTCTATACGGATTGAATGCCCATAACCAGTTTATAAGCTTTCTGATTAAATGGGGAGTGATCGGACTGGCTGTTTACTTAACGGTGCTATTCCGGGGATTTCAAATGGCGCTGCTCCGAAAAGACCTGCTCTTATTTGCATTCATGCTGATCATCACGACTGTTTCATTTTCCGAAAACTTCCTGGATGTGGACAAGGGGATATTTTTTTACGGAGTCTTTTTTTCCTTGTTGATCTTCTCCGGCCCGGTCAGGATTGTCAAATCACCCAGTATCAAAAAAGTGGAATCGTACACGCATGCTGAAGATTGAAAAGGACATATTAGCGGCACTGGCGTACTTCGATATGTGGGATTACCCCCTTACATACGGAGAGATCTTCCAATACCTGAAAAACAATTACCCGCAGGACGATTTCAGCGGCGCAATTGATTCGCTCACCGATTGCAAACTGGTTTTCCGTTTCGAAAAATTTTATTCGTTAAAAAATGACCCACTGGTGGCCATACGACGGAAAAAAGGAAATCAAAATGCTTTTCGGCTGATTGAAACAGCGGGAAAGGTTGGTCGATTCCTGATCAAATTTCCCTACGTCCGGGCAATTGGTATTTCGGGTTCATTATCCAAGAATTTTGCCGACGAACGCTCGGATATTGATTTGTTTATTATTACCGAAAGCAACCGGCTCTGGATTGCACGGACAATCATGCACCTGTTCAAAAAGCTCACTTTTCTCGTCAACCGGCAGCATCATTTCTGTATGAATTATTACATCGATGAGCAGCAACTGGAAATTCAGGAAAAGAACATCTATACCGCCGTGGAAATCGCGACGATCATGCCTTTGCAGGGTTGGGAAATGTTTCAAAATTTTTATACCGCCAATCCGTGGATAGCTCTTTTTTTACCCAACAAAGTCGTGACCGCATCGGCTGCAAAACCCGCTGCACGAAATGGCCTTTTGAAAAAAAGCATTGAACGCATTTTTAACAACCCACACGGTGACCGGATCGACAGTTACCTGATGAAACTCACAGCGGAGAGATGGCGGGAAAAGACTTTAAGGAAAAAGCGTAACCTCAGAGGCTCGATCATGGGAATGGCCGCAAGCAGGCATTGCGCAAAGCCCGACCCGGTAAATTTCCAGGATGAGCTGATCAGGAAATACGAACATAAGCTGGAAATGCTACTCCATCAGCCAGACAACAAACCGGCCTGACCAAAACTATTTCTTGCGAAGGGAAATAAGGTAATAGTCCCCCCAATATTTCCATGGCCAACTGCTTTTCAGGTTCCCTTCCAGCCAGGTAAGCCATTTATACAGGGATGGAAACTTTTCGGCGAAACCTTCGATGTACGACGGCGGAACAAGGGTGCACAATCCCTCCGTTTCCAATGTCAGGAAGTCCGTTTTGAGGATTTTTTTAACGAATGAAGGATTGTAATACCAGCATTTGAAATGAACCCCTTCCACATGCGCATCCTGTCCGTTCCGACTGTTAAATCTTCGGAACGCGGTTTTGAAATCCCCTTTTAAAAACAATGCCGTTTCCCATAGACAAAACCTGGGCAGGATCACCAGGGTTACCAGGCCGTCGGGACTAAGCAGGCCGGAAAACGACCGCAGAACTTTGTCCAGCTCGCCCGTACAATTCAGTCCGGCGAAATTGGAAAAGATCAGGTCATAAGGGCCTTTGTTCCGGAGAGAATCCAATTGCGTAAAAGAGCACAGTTCATGGGTTATCTGTTTCTCCATGCCGTGATCGATCACCTTTTGCGCCAATTGCTGCTGCATACCTCTGGAAATATCCGTAGCATGCACCTGAAATCCATTCATCGCAAAGTACAGTGCATCCTGGCCGGTACCGCTGTTGAGTTCCAGGATATTGCCGCCCGGTTTCAGGTAGCGCAATACATGCTCCCTGACCCGGTTCCTTTTGTAATTGATGATGGTGTTATGCGAATACAGATCATCGAAAATGTCAGACTGATTGCTAAAAGCAGCCTCGGCAAATCCTTCGTTACCCTGTAGTACCTTTTCCCTCATAGCGTTTTTTCGAACCGGTCCAGTTTCAGTTTTTCGATGTAGGTAAGCGGTGCATAGTAGAAAACAGAGGCGGCTTTTCTAATGCTGGCAGCGGAAACGGCTCCAGGGTTTTTAATGAGGTGCTTAAGGCTGTTTTTTGCGAGGTGCTTGCGGTAGTTTTGGTGAACGTACCGGTGCAATTGCTTATAAAAAAATGCCGGATACGTGTTGGTAAACAACAGGGCCATTTCGTCGGAATCGGTCCAGTTCGTTTTCTTTTTGAGATCCACCTTTACATTTTCATAAAACCCGGTCCCCGGCAAAGGATAAGAAACCGAAATACCGATCTCAAAGGGCAAGAGCTGAGTGATCATGCCGATCGTGAGGGCAATATCTTCCCTGGTTTCGCCCGGGTAGCCAAACTGGATGAAGAACGAAGGCCTGATCCCATACTTTTTCATCAGGCGGGTAGCCGTATGGACCTGGCCAATCGTGATCCCTTTGTCCATCGCGTCCAGCACTTTCTGCGAGCCGCTTTCTGCTCCGATCCAGGCATTTTCGCAACCGGCGCCCGCCAGCGCTTTCACCAGCCCCTCGTCCGCCAGCAGATCAGCCCTGGACTGTATCTTAAAGCGGATACCGATGTTCCCGGCCCTCAGCAGCTGCGAAAATTCCAGTACCCAGCCAGGTCTTAAACCAAAAATGTCGTCGCAGAACCAGATATGGTCAACCTGATAGCGTTCCTTCAAAAACCTGATCTCGCGGACCACCCGCTGCGGGCTATGCGAATTGTAGCGGTTGCCGTAAATGGGTTTGGCGCACCAGTTGCATTTATAAGGGCAGCCCCGCGTCGTTCCCATATTGAGCGAAAAATAGCCCGCATTTTTGAGCCAGGTTCCCCGGTACGCATCCATGTCCACCAGGTCCCATGCGGGCGGTGGCAAACTGTCGAGGTCTCTCAAAACTGGCCGCGCGGCTGTTTTAATAATTTCGCCGTCGTTTTTGTAGGCTAGTCCCCGGATAGCGGCAAAATCTGCGGATCCGCCTGAAATGCAGTCAGTCAGTTCCAGTAATGTATGTTCCGCTTCCCCTAAAAGCACAAAATCGGCACCTTCCCGGAGGTATTCCCGGTACCGGTCGGTCGAGTCCGAGCTGGAAACAATGGTGGTGCATCCTCTGGCTTTCGCCAGCTTACACATTTCAAAAGCGGCCTCCCGCATATTGGTAAGGCACATTTTGGTGAGATAGTTGAACCCGTCGTCGTAAATGACAAAAAAATCCGGGTTATAAAAATCCAGCGCCACGGTCACCTCCCCGGGGTCCGCAACGAACATCGTATCGAACAAACCCACTTCGTTACCGTGCGCACGCATCAGCGCTGCCGCATACAGAGTACCCAATGGCGGATAGGGTTGCCTCAATGCCCACTGTTTAGGATCGAAACGCAGAAAATAGGAATGACTGAAAAGGATATTGCTCATTCTTTTTGCTAGTCAAGCCGGGCTAGTGGTGACAAATTCAGGGAGCAAACGCATTTCACGCAGGTCGCGTTGATACCCATGTTCAGCGTTTTGCGAAAATGGAGCGCCTGATCACCATTCAAAATATCGTCCAATGAGGCCTCACGGATGTTGCCGATCGTGTCATGAAAAAAGCACGGCCTCACATTCCCGTCCGCTTCGATCACCGTCGATACCCAGGGCGCGTTGCACCTTTTCACCGGAAATGCATTCCGGCCGTAGAAAGCTGCGTAGTAATGGTAAATACCCTGGATTTTAGAGGGAGACTCTGCAATAAACCGGCTGGCAAAGTCGTGCCTGTTGTTTACGGCGATCCGGTCGATCTCCTCTTGTAGATCTGTCAGTTCGGTTTCATCCGGCAGTATTTCGTGCTGTCTGGAAGCACCCCATACCGTTTCCCGGTTAAACGCCCTGCTGCTTACATCGGCCGGTAAAAAGCTGATCTGGTCGATCCCCATGAGGCGGGCAGCTTCGATCAGCCCGTGCCAGCCCCGGAAATTCAGTCGGTGAATCACAGTACGTGCGGTGATCCGGTAATCGGGCGCCATCGTCCGGATGCGCTCGATCCCCTCTTTCAATTTTCTGAAAGCGCCGGGCATGTCCCTGATCCGGTCGTGCAATACCTCGTCGCCATCGAGCGAAACAATGAGGTTGTCGACCCATTTCACAACCTGCTCTGCATTCTTTTTCAATGATAACCCCGTCGAAAGGAGCGTTATTTTGATTTTCTGATCCTTTAGGATCCGGCAAAGTTCAAAAAAGCGTGCATTCAGCAGCGCTTCCCCGCCGGACATCACCACTTCTCTGGTACCGAATTTTTTGAGCGAACCCAGCAGTCCGCCGATATCCTGCTCGTTGAGCTGTTTCAGGTTTTTATTGTCTTTCCAGATATCGCACATCACACAGCGACAGTTGCATGCGCTGTGCGGCATCAGGATCACAATCGGCAATGCCGATATCCGGTCGGTTTTCAAAGTCCGGTAACGCTGGAAAGCCTGGTATAACCCTTGTGCCGTCATATCTCAGGTTTTTCAATGCAGATCCAGTAAAACGGTCCGGCCCTGCGTACTTTGTTGATCAGGCTGTGTGGGTTGTACAGAACCTTGTAATTAAATTCCCTGAGATCGGACAGCTGGTGATGAAAATAATATTCAGCCAGTTCGGGGTAGCCGAGTTGGGTGTAGTAATCGAGCGTTCGACTGGCCGCCTCGCCGCCTTCAATTCCAGCATAGAAATGGGTATCGATGATATGAATCTCTCCCTGGGTCGAGAGGCAGGCCGATGCCTTTTGCAGTATCTCTTTTAAAGGCGAAAAATACTGGATGGACGCAGCAAAAACGATGATATCAAACTTGATATATCCGAAGTTTTCCGGCTCGAAAGTCGCCGTCGTGAATTTGAGGTTGTTCTTGCGGAAAACCCGCGCGGCCTGGACGATCTCCGCCCGGTTGATGTCCTGCCCCACCACATTCGCGTATTTGATACTCGCCATCTTTGCCGACAGCCAGCCATTTCCGCATCCTATCTCGAGTATTGCCAATGGTTTTTCCTTTTTTGCCAGATAGCTCACCAGCCGGTCTGCCGACTGTTTCCTGATTTTCCACTCCGGGAAATGCATATGTGCCGGATCAATGTCCGGCAAATGCGCCAGTTGCTCGTCCAAGTAAACCCTGCCCTCCTTTTGCCGGACCGCCAGGTACAGGTCCTGAAATACTTCATCCCGTATTTTCATAGGCTTTTCCGGTTGGTAGTATGCTGTTTTCATGCTGGGAAAATTAAAAACCCTGAATTTCAGGCTGCCTGTATCGCCATACTTTCTGTAACAGCTTGATTTCGTAAGGATAATGGTACAGGCTCGTTTTGTAACGGAGCTTTGCGACCAGCTCGATGGCTTTCCTTTTCACCGCATTGAGCCTGATATCGGTGACGGTCGGGTAAACTCCGTTCAACACCGTTTCAAAATTCCTGATCTTGTCGATCATCGCGGGCGTAAGCCAGGGTGTCAGCGGATTTTTGCGTAGATCGAAATTTTCCCAGGCCGGGCTGATCCAGTCTTCCAGCGTTTCGGGAAACTTGAACCCGCTCTCCAAAGCCTGTTTGTACAATTCCGACCCTTCCGTCGGCACGGGGCTGTATGTGTAAATGACGATCTCCGTTTTAGGGTTTACGTCCTTCACTTTTTTAATAAAATGGATTTCAAAATCAATCTGTTCCTGCACTTGTTTCTGCGAGGGTGCCGGGGTACCCAGCACAAAGGAGTATTCGGGAATGATATCAAATTTTTTCAGTCGTTCGGCAAATTCAATAATCTGCGTGCCGGTTTGCGTACCGCCTTTATCAAGCTGTTCCAGAATCGCATTGTTACCGCTTTCTGCACCGAAAAAAATGATCTTGCAGCCCGACTCCCGGATAGCCGCCAACGATGAATCCTTGAATTTCGCCATCGTATCTATCCGCGCCATCCCCCACCAGGTCATGTTCTCGGACCTGATCAATCGGGCGAATTCGACGGCCCTTTTCTCGGAAACAAAGAAATTGTTATCATGAAATTCAATGGCGTCGGCACCCCATTTATCTTTGATGTACTTCACATCCTTATACACATTCTGTGCGGATTTAGCTTTCCAGCGCGCCTCGTAAATCGGGACGACTGCACAAAATGAGCAGGTAAACGGACAGCCGATACTCGAATGGTATGCTAACGTTTTTTGACCCAGGTATGTCTTGCCCAGGTACTTGGGTATGGGATAAAAATCGGCCAGCTTGTCGTAAGGCAGATCGGGCAGCGAATCCTGGTCGATCAGGTCCTGCTTGCCCGTTTTGACAATTTTGCCGGCAGCATTCCTGTAGATAATATTCCTGATCGCCTCGAAGGGCTGCCGATTCTCCAGCGCGTCGATCAGCTGCGGGAAAGCGTGGTCTCCCGGGCCGTTGATGATGAAGTCCACGTAACCCGAATTCAGCACAGCATTGGGCTGATTGGAAGGAAAATAGCCTCCCCATATCATTTTTATTTCCGGGAAATTCACCTTAACTGCTTTTGCCGCTGTGACGGCCTGCCGCAGCTGCGGGCCAGGCATCACCGTAAATCCCACGTATCCGAAGGCACCGGTGCGCAGGTAGCTCTCCATCTTTGCCAGTGGGTCAGCCTCGCAGTTACCATCCACAATCACCCAATCGTACCTACCATTCACCGACGCAGCGATGTTCAGGATCGAGTTGGGTATCCGGTATTTGTTAACCGCGCTTTGAGGATTGAATAACAGGATTTTGTTCATGCTGATGGCCGCTTACCGTGAATACGGCCCGTTTTCCGCGCGGGTTGCCTGCCTCAGCAAATAAAAACCCTTCCTGGCAACCTTTTCGGACCGGTACCCGTATGCCCTTTATAAACCAAATCCTGCTTAATCCCGCAGAAAAGATGGTCCAAGCATTTAAAAATTACCTCCGACAGCATATTTTACGTGAACCTACCGACGAACTAGGGGTAGAAGAAGCTTATGATATCTGGTCGGAAAGTTATGATCACCAACCCGGTAATCTGATGCTGGACCTCGACGAACGCCTGTTTTCAAAACTGCTTTCCAAAACAGGAATCGCGGGGAAACAGGTAGCAGACATCGGCTGCGGTACCGGCAGGCACTGGGTCAAAATGCTGGTTCAAAAACCGCTCCGGTTGACCGGTTTCGATGTTTCGGAAGGTATGCTCCATCGCTTGCACGAAAAATTCCCTTCAGCGGAAACGTACCTCGTCACAGATAACCTGTTCGAAGCCATCCCCGCCGAATCGTACGATCTGATCGTCTCCACGCTCACGGTTGCCCATATCCGGAATATTGAAGCTGCCCTGAAATCATGGTGCAGGATACTCAAAAAAGAGGGTGAGATCATTCTGACCGATTTCCATCCGGCAACGCTGGCCCACGGCGGTCAGCGGACTTTTAAACACGGGAACAACTTCATCGCCGTGCGAAATTTTGTACACCCGATGCACACCATTCAACAGATTTTCCTCAAAAACGGCTTCCAAACATGTGCCGAAGAAGAAGTACAGATCGACGCATCGATGAAGCATTATTATGCCGATCAGAACGCCCTGCATGTTTATGAGAAGTACAAAGGCTTTCCGATCATATATGGGCTACATTTAAAAAGACAAGATGGTACTACATAATGTCCGTCTTGCCGATACCGACGAGGCATTGTCCCTGTCTGTGGAAAACGGAAAAATCGCTCAGGTAACACATGCCGCGATTCCCGACGGGCCGGGCGTGCATCTTACTTTTAATGACGCCATTATTTTCCCCGGCCTCATCAATTCGCACGACCACCTGGACTTCAATCTCTTCCCTGCCCTGGGCGGCCGGCAGTACGCCAGTTACACCGAATGGGGAAAACACCTTCACGAAACGTATCCCGGCGAAATTGCTTCTGTTCTGAAGGTCCCCGTCGCCTTGCGGGAATGCTGGGGTATTTACAAAAACCTGCTTTGCGGCGTGACGACGGTCGTGGACCATGGAGAAAAAAAACACCCGACAGAGAAATTGATCCGTGTTTTTAAAAACTGCCAAAGCCTTCATTCCGTGCGGTTTGAAAAGAAGTGGAAGTTAAGACTGAATAATCCGTTCAAGTTTGCATTACCCGTCGCTATCCATGTGGGCGAAGGAACTGATGCGGCGGCAGGCAGGGAAATCGACGAGCTCATCGGATGGAATCTACTGGGCAGAAAGCTTATTGGAATACACGGCATCGCCATGTCGGGTTTACAGGCAAAGTCTTTTGAGGCGTTGGTCTGGTGCCCGGAGTCCAATCACTTTTTATTCAATGCAACCGCGCAGGTCAGTGAACTCAAAAACCTTACGACCCTGTTATTTGGCAGCGACTCAACACTTACCGGAAGCTGGAACATCTGGGACCATGTGCGTTTGGCCAGGGAAACGGGAATGCTTTCCGATCGGGAGTTATACCACACGCTAACCATCAACCCCGCCAAAATCTGGCAGCTGAATGCCGGTCGGATCGGGACGGGACTGGACGCCGACCTGGTCGTCGCGAACGCAAACAGTAACGCTACGGGTCTCGACGCCTTTTATTCCCTGAACCCCGGAGATATCTTGCTGGTCATTCAAAATGGAAAAATCAGGCTATTCGACGAAACACTTCGGGAGCAATTGAAAAACATGGATACGGATCCATTCAGCAAGATCGCGGTTGGGGAAAACTGTAAGTATGTGCAGGGTGACCTGCCTGGCCTGCTGGCTGAAATTCGGTATTATAAACCCGACAGCCATTTTCCGTTTGACACGTTCCGCGTTCCGGTGATATGAGATGAAATGGATCAGAAGAACCTATTACAAAGTGCGGAAACCGCGGTATCTATGGCGGGACCTGCTCCATTTTGTGGGAGCGGATAAAGCATTTTTCAGTAAAGCACGCGGCGGCAGGATTTTGGTTTACCACGGCGTCTGCCTCAAAGATCCATTCAGGTTAAACACCCTGTTCATTACCAGGAAAAGATTTGAAAACCATCTCCGATTCTATCAGAAGCATTGTCATGTGATTTCACTGGACGACTTTTATGCGGAACGTTTCAGCAAAGATAAGTTCAACATCTGCCTGACGTTCGATGACGGTTTCCTGAACAATTACAAATACGTGCTACCGCTCCTGGAGCAATATCAGGTTCCCGCCACATTCTTTATTACGGGTATCCGGCATGCGGGATACGACATTTTATGGAACGATTTCCTGGGAATGGCTGGCCGATACGGCCCCTCTGAACTGGTTTTCAAAAATGAGGTTTTCAGTAAAAACAAGTTTGGCAAGTACGTGACGGAGTCCGGGACACAGCTGGCCCAAATGCTCCGGTCGACAGGCTTTGGCGAGAAAAAGGAGTTGATGCAACAGCTCGGACCACTTTTGCATTTTCGCCGGAATTACGCCGATGACGATTTCTGGATGCAAATGACAAGTCCGCAAATCAAAGCGCTTTCTGCCTCGAAGTATGTCACAATCGGTGCGCACGGGTATTACCACAACGACTTACTCCGTATTGATCCGGCCGATGCTTTTCAGGAAATGGACCTGGTGAAAAGGTATCTCGAAGCGATTACCGGAAAAGAGGTTCATAGCCTCGCGTTTCCTTACGGGGCTTATGGCAGGCTGACATTGAGCGCCGCAAAGGCATTGGGATATAATCAGTTACTGGCTACCGATTTTCAGGACCACACGGACCGGAATGATCCTGTCCTGCGGGAGCGGCTTACCATCAATCCGTTCCTGTCAACCGCAAGCCAGATGTACGCCACCATCAAAGGCCGTTATGAGTAACCCGGAAAACTTCCATGCCGAATACAAAATCGAGCGGTTGAGCCACGCGCGGCTGCCCGATCTCCAGGCTTTGCACTTGGTTGTGTACGGGAGGAAACTGGAAGATACTTTTTTGGAAAAAAAATACGATACAGCTTACACCGGGCATCAATACATAGGTTTCATCGCATATGACCGCCAACATTTTCCGGTTGCCTATTACGGTGTCATTCCCTGTCTGATCAAAAATGAAGGTCAGATTATTTTATCCGCGCAATCTGCCGATACCATGACGCACCCCGGGCACAAGAACAAAGGCCTGTTCATCGCATTGGCACAACGTACTTACGGCCTGTGCACCGAGGAAGGGATCCAGCTGGTATTTGGCATTCCCAATCAGCATTCGGAACGCGGGTTAATAAAGCTCGGCTGGCAGGTGACCGGCCAGCTGGAACGCTTTACATTTCCAATACAAACCTTTCCGCTTGAAAAAATCGCTGCCAAAAGCAAAGTGCTGCATCGTATCTACAAATGGTATGTGCAACAAACACTAAAAAAGTACGCAAAGCCTGCACTCGGGATGAGCCATGCCCGCGAAAACCAGGCCACGGTTCACCGGGACCAGCAATACTTTGATTACAAATCTTTTACGGAGACATTTGTCATAGGGATCGGTAGCGCTGTCCTTTGGGTTAAAATTCAGAACGGGCTCATTGTCGGTGATTTCAAAATGGACGGCCACGAATTGCCGCAGGTTTTGAGACGCCTAAAAAACCTGGGCAGAAAACTGGGTGTCCGACAATTGCAATTCCAGGTCGATACAAGGTCGGCGTTATTTCTTTTACTGGAAAAACAGGTAATGCCCCTGCCCTCTTTTCCCGTCATGGTCAAGGACCTGGGATCTGGTATCGATCTGTCCCGTATTCGTTTTGCATTTGCCGACATGGATATTTTCTGAGTGAACCGTTCCCCGACATGAAATTTGTTTTTGCCAGCTATGTGTATACCAGCGAATTCGACGATCCGGACGCCTGGCTGGTCCGCATCAATGCTTATACGGGTATCCTGGAAGCATTGGGCCAAAGCAATGAGGTCATCAGCATCGAGCAGATCAATTACGAAGGGCTGCATTTTACCGAACATGTCGGCTATCATTTCATGCGCTATCGCAGGAATGCCCGACGCTTTTTTCCCTGGAAATTACACCGGTATATCCAGCAGCTCAAACCCGACGTGGTTGTGATCCAGGGGCTCCATTTTCCATTGCAGCTCATTCAGCTGCGGCTTTTGTTGGGTAATTCGGTTAAAATCATCGTCCAGAACCATGCGGAAAAGCCTTTTACAGGAATAAAGAAATACCTGCAGCAACTGGCCGACCGGTGTACCGACGCATACCTGTTTGCCTCCTACCCGATGGGCATGGAATGGATCATAGCAGGTAACCTGGCTTCACCGGAAAAGATCCACGAGGTGATGGAGGTGTCATCGGTATTTGATCCGGTCGACCGGAGGACTGCACGCACGCAGACCGGCGCAGCGGGCAATCCCATGTTCCTGTGGGTGGGGCGGCTTAATGAAAACAAGGACCCGCTAACGGTTGTTAGCGCGTTTTTGAAATATGCTGAAAATAACCCATATGTGCGGCTCTATATGATTTACCAGACAGAAGAATTACTACCGGAAATCAAGCGTTTGCTTCAAACAGCCCTCCGGGCCGAATCTGTCGTGCTGGTTGGGAAAGTACCTCATGCCGAGCTCCTGTGCTGGTTCAGCAGTGCCGATTTCATCATTTCAGGTTCCCGTTATGAGGGCAGCGGGGCATCGGTCTGCGAGGGTATGTCCTGCGGCTGCATCCCATTGGTGACGGATATTCTATCGTTCAGGATGATGACGGACCATGGCAAGTGCGGAATACTCTACGAAGCTGGAAATGAAGGAGCACTACTGGATGCGCTGAGGCAAATCGCATCCATGGATTTAGTTGAAAAGCGAGCACTTGTCCTCCGATACTACCGGGAAAACCTCTCTTTCGAAGCCATTGCCCGGCAAATCCATCAGATTGCGGCCTCCTTGTAGCCAAACAAATCCATCATTTTCCGGGCGTTGTCGGTGATCTTAAAAGGCACCACCGCCACATTCCCGGAAACCGGATCTTCCAGAATGGCCTTCACTTCTTGCAGCATTTCGTCCATTGAACCCACGGTATGCCAGTTCAAAATCGGCTCGTCCATGGGTTTTACAAAGCTGACTACCCTTGCACCGGCAGACAAGGCTTCGAGGCACACCGCCCCAAAACCTTCATATTCGGAAGTATGCAGCAGCAACTTTGAATGCTGCATCAGTTGCAGCACCTCTCCGTGCGGCAATTCGCCTTTCAGTTCAATGTTATCAGGCAGGTCAAGGGCTCTGATCATGGCGGCCAACCGTGGCATTTCGGGCCCGGCACCGCAGACGACGGCTTTGATACCAGGCCGGGAAGATTTCAGCCTGGCAACGATTTCGATCAGCAAATGGAATTGTTTCAAAGGAATCAGCGACCCGGCGCCGATGATGGCAATGTCCTTTTTTTCCGGTGAAGGCCCAAGCAATCCGGGGGTGACACCCACTGGTACCAGGTGCTGCGGCACGATCTGGTAATTTTTCTCGAACTCCCTCCGGATGAAATCGGATAAGGCAATGAGTGCACTTCCCTGTAAGCTCGACCACCTGGCATATTTGTTCCCTGCCTTCGCATCCTGTCCCAGCAGCCAGCAATAATGCCTGATGTGGGTCAGCCTGGAGAAAATCTGGGCGACAAAGGCACACTCTCCAAGCCAAAAGCTCAGCATTCCGATTAATTGATACCGACGCCGCAGGCGCACCAGCGTGAACGCAACCTGCAGCCAGGTCTTCACCCTGAACAACCGACCCCTGCTTTTCCCGCCGAACGCAATCACACGGGCTCCATGCCAGGAATACGTCCCGGCGAAAAACGGATACTGGAAAGCCAGTACCACGATTTCCAGCTCAGGGTAAACGTCTTTTAACGCTTTTACAAACTGCTGCTGGGGCGGGATGCAGGTACTGTCTGATTCATCTTTTGGAAAACCCGGGCTTAAGATCAACAGTGCCTTGGGCTTTTGGGACATATGCTCAGAATCCTGTTTAAATCGTCTATTCACCAACTACGGATTACCTGCAGGAGAAGTTGCTTCAACCAGAAAAAAGTCCGCCAGGCGCATTGGGCAGGTATCTTTCATTTGTATGCAACGATTTACTATTTTCGGATATCATTTGCTCAACTAATCCCCAGACTATGAAGCGTTTCTACTTTCCAGCCCTTTTTCTCAATGCATTATTTCTGATCGCAATCTCCATGCAGGCTTGTGGGAAACAGAGCCCCGACTCTCTCACCGCCGAACTAGATCAGGTTTTCAAAGCCTATGACCGGACAGATGGCCCCGGCTGTGCGGTCGGGGTCATCCGCAACGGCGCTCTGATCGCTGCGAAAGGATACGGTATCGCCAACCTGGAATATGATATTCCGATTACCCCGGCCACAGTGTTTGACATTGCCTCGGTATCCAAGCAATTTGCGGGCCTGGCTATTTCCACACTGGTGCAGGAGGGTAAAATCAGCCTGGACGACGACGTCCGGAAATACCTGCCCGACGTACCCAGATTCCCAAAAACCATTACGGTCAGGCACCTCGTGCATCACACGAGCGGCCTCAGAGATTGGCCCCAAACACTGAATGTTGCAGGCTGGCGCTGGGATGAGGTCTTTTCCTTTGACGATATCATGCGGATGGTCAAAAACCAGAAGGACCTTGATTTTGAGCCGGGTGAAAGATATTCTTATTCCAATACCGGCTATAACCTGCTTGCGGCCATTGTAGAAAAAGTGAGCGGACAGTCTTTCCGCCAATGGACCGACGAACATATTTTTAAGCCGCTGCAAATGAATGCATCGCATTTTCAGGACGATTATACCAGGCTCATCAAAAATCTGGCTTACTCTTACACCCCCCAAAACAATGAATTTGTCAAATCGCCCGGCGCGCTCACCGCTTATGGGTCCAGCTCCCTGTTCACGACCGTGGACGACCTGGCCAAATGGGTCATCAATTTTAATAAGCAGATTGAGCTGAAAAATCCGGTTTATGTCCGAATGCTCACCGAAGGCATTTTGAACAACGGTGAAAAAGTGCATTACGGATATGGCCTGGCGACGGGAGAAGAGAGGGGTCTGAAAACCATTTCCCACAATGGCGGCTGGATGGGATACCGGACAGTGATCACCAACTATCCTACCGAAAACCTTTCGGTGATCATATTGAGCAATTCCAGCGATTTTAATGTGGGCCGTTTTTCGTCGGAAGTGGCTGACTTGTTTTTGAAAGACAAATTCAAAACAACATTGAAACCTTCAGACCATATCAAAAGCGCGGCGACCATTCAGCTGAAACCTACACTGGCAAAATTGTATGAGGGGACTTATCAACTTGGGCCTGGCTGGGCGGTAACCCTTACATTCGAAGACGGCCGCCTGATGACCCAGGCCAGCGGCGAACCGAAATTCCCGACCGATGCCAAATCCGATTCCACCATCTGGATAGACGCATACGGGTCTGCCATGACTTTTGTAAAAGACAAAAACGGCGAAGTTAATCTGTTGAAATACCGCGACATTCAGGCAAAAAGGATCACGCCCTGGATACCGAAACCGGAAGAATTGCTTTTTTTCAAAGGTACTTATTACAGCCCGGAGCTTGCAGCCGAATATAAGGTCGATGTCGTTGACGGGAAAATCAGCATGTACCATATGCGAATCGGTGAGATCAGCCTCAGCGCTGATGCGACCGGCCCGGACCAGTTCAGCTCCCCGGTCGGAACCATAAAGTTTGTTAAAAACAAAGAGAAAAAAGTGACAGGGCTTACGGTCTCGGGGGGAAGAGTCAAGAACCTTTGGTTTGAAAAACGTCAGTAGCAAAAAGCAGGAAAAATCTGAAAGTGCATTTATACCAGCAGTAGCCACCGGTTTCACGGAGCCTCGAAGTGGAATATTTATCCTGTCCGGTTCCTTTGCTCACTTTTACCGCCACTTTTTGGGGTGCATTTCTGGAAAAGGCAATCAGCAATGTTTGGTATTTTGTAAAAAAATCAGAGACAGATCAGTACAAAACAACATTCAGGTGCTATTAAAGGTGGCACCTGCAATTTTTTCTGCCCGTCGCCGGAAGAAGCGTAGATAGTAAACTTTGAATTGATTTGTAAATATTTAAAAATGAAACACTTATCACGCTGGCTGGTAATAAGTTGTTTGTTCCTGGTTTCCAATAACCCTGGTTTTGCTCAAAACAGCAGTTCGCTGGAAGAATTTCATCAGCGCGGAGGGCTGCCCAACTTTTTCGGCAAAGCAAAATCCGGCAAGGAAGTGCGGATCGCCTATATCGGGGGAAGTATCACCGAAGCTCAAGACGGCTGGCGCAGCCTCACCTACAAGTGGATCACAGACAAGTACCCTGCATCGAAGTTTCAGGAAATCAACGCGACCATCGGCGGCACAGGCTCCAACCTGGGCGTTTTCAGGATAGACCGCGATGTACTGGCACACAAGCCGGACCTGGTTTTTGTCGAATTCGCAGTCAACGACGGCGGTCCGGCCGAAGGTATCCAACGCAGCATGGAAGGTATCGTCCGCAAAATATGGAAACAGGACCAGCGAACGGATATCTGTTTTGTGTACACCATTGCCGAAAACGGCGTGAAGGCATTGCAGGCAGGCAGTTACCAAAGCTCGGCGGAAGCAATGGAAAAGATCGCAGCGCATTACGGTATCCCGTCCATCCATATGGGTGTGGAGGTAGTACGCCTGCTGGACGCGGGAAAGCTGATTTTCACAGGCAACCCAGAGGAGCATCCCGACAAGGTCGTTTTCACCCAAGACCGCACCCATCCGCTATCGGCTTCCGGGCATCCGATTTACGCTGAGGCAGTTGAGCGGAATTTTGAGAAAATGGCCCCCGTGACCGGCAATCTGAAACACCAGATCAAGGCGCCATTGATAGCCGACAATTGGGAGAATGCCAGAATGGTTTCTCTGGCAGACCTCGAAAAAGAACATTGGAGCAAGTTGCCCGCCAACGATCCCATTCTCAGCCGGTTCTCGAAATTCATGCCTGAGTTGTACAAAGCAGATCCGCCGGAAGCCTATTTGACGGTGAGGTTCACAGGCAAAGTCCTCGGTATTTACGATGTGATCGGGCCCGGTTCCGGGATCGTCAACGTGACCATCGATGGCCAGAGCCCAATCGAGATAGTCCGTTTCGACGGGTGGTGTAACAATTACCGCAAGCATGCATATTTCCTGCAAAACCTCGCCGACGGCGCTCACGAAGTGACATTCAGCGTGACCGGAAAATATTTCGACAAAGCGGCGATTCTGCAAAAAAGAAACATAACCATCGACAAACCGGAGGATTACAAAGAGAACAGCTGGCTGCTGAATAGCATTCTGCTCGTGGGCGAGCTCAAAAAATAGTCAGCGTTTATAAAAAAAGAATACCTGTATTTTGCCGGCCTATTCCGCCCTTAGTTATCATTTATGAAGGTTCCATTGCTTTTTTGCCTTAATTTCCTTGCGGCAGCCTCCCTGGCGCAGGAAAAGAATAACACCGACGTGGCCATGTCCCCTTTTTGGAAAGGCAAAGTCACCCATCATGAATCGGTTATGATGATTTCCAGGGATGGAAAATCACCTGAGGCTGCACTGCTTTTCAGGCCTAAAAAGATCCTGTCTGTACGAGACGCAGCTCAAAGAACAGCATATGTCAGAGGGATCGACTGGGATTATAAAGACGGGAAACTGGTGTTATTGCCCGGCTCGAAAGCGGTCTCCATGAAATATACCGAGCTTTACCCGGATTCGGCCGAAAAAAGTTTTCCAAGGAAAGGGGGCGGCAAAGTCCTTTTCTCCGAAGGCGCTTTTTTCCATCACAAACAGCTTTCCGTCACTTACAAACACCGACGAAATGAGTGGAAAGGGTTAACGCCGGTTTATCAAAAAGATAACCTGAAGGTTTCCCTGGATTTATTGAAGCAGAAAAAACCAATCCGAATTTTGCTTTTCGGCGACAGTATTGCTGCCGGCGCCAATGCAAGCGGCAAGTCCGACGTACCACCCTATCTGCCCAGCTGGGGCACGCTGATCGTCGAAAAATGGAAGCACTTTTACCAAACGGACATCGCTTTCACGAATACGGCCGTTGGCGGAAAGACTTCCGACTGGGGAAGGGAGACCGTTGAAACGAACGTCAATGCATATAACCCCGACCTGGTGATCATCGCATTTGGTATGAATGACGGCACCGGCAAACTCAGCGCGGCCAAATTCAAAGACAACATCTCGGCCATCATCCAAAGTGCCAGGGGCAAAAAGCCCGATACCGAATTTATCCTCGTCGCGCCGATGCTTCCCAATCCCGAGTCCCTTTTCCTTGGCACCCAGCCCGATTTCAGTAAGGTATTGCAGGAATTGACCCAAAAAGGAATCGCCTTTGTGGACATGACGGAAGTGCACCGCGAACTGCTGAAATACAAGTCGTACGAGGACCTGACCGGCAACCATATCAACCATCCCAACGATTTCCTGATCCGCTGGTATGCACAGGAGATTGCAGGGTTGCTGATGCTGTGATTCGGTCAATTATGCACCTGTGATTGAAAGCCTTAGCTTGCATTCAGCTGGATGATTTTGAATGAAGATCTGCGCTGGATTACCATTCCATCAATTTTCCGGGAATATTTTCCGGCTGTTTTGAATATACCGTGCAAAAGGTACTAATTGTAATTAAAACCTGGTTTAATGAAAATACATCTGCTACTTACGTTCTTCTTGATGGACCTTCTTACAACAGCCCCCAATTGTGAAACAGCTCCTTTCACGGTCAGACACAAATTCAGCTCTACAACATTACCCAGCTGGGAGCGGACAGTCGTGCTGCCGGCGACGGGGAAATTTACCCTGGAGTCGCATTACCTGACCAACCAGGATGTTTTCCCCAATCGGTTTCCCGCTACCCAGATGGAGGGTATACAGGCACACCTGCAAAGGTCCTTTGAACTCTACCACGCCATAGACCCGAATATGACCATTGAAAGGTTGTACCGGAACCGGTTCCAAAAGGAGTGGACTCCCGCCGAAAACGGGAAAATCGGACAGGGATCCAGGGGTGATATCCAATTGACGCAATTAACGCCCCAAGACGAGTTGTGGATGATGAATATGATGTGGGCCCGGGGTACCATCCCAAAGATCGGGACCAAATTTCTCCTCACCGCCAATGGCAGGTCGGTTGTCGTGATTGCGGGATATGAAACAGGTCCGAGCAGCCAGAAATTCCTGGGAGGAGTCACCAGCGAAGTTCACAGTTTCCTGAAAACCAACGAAACTTCCCTGATCGAAATCGGCTTTCTGAAAGACCAAACCTTGCCGACAGGGCCGATCACGTGCAGATGAGAAAATATTGCCAGTCAGCGGCTTACAAATACAACTTCACCATCTCACGCCAGTACCTGGGTCGGTGTGCCTCTTCCTGCCAGACATAGAGCTGGTGGTCGACACCTATAGAGTTCAAAGATGAGCTAAGTTGCTGGTTATCTTGCAGGAACGAGTCCTCCTGACCAATAACCAGGGTAATGTCCAACCGGCGCAGCTGACGCAACAATCTTTTGTCGGAAATCCCGGGGACAAAGCGGTTCGGCATGTTGTAGTAAATATTGTCGTCGAAATAGCCGTCGAAAAGATCCGCAAAAAAAGGTAACGGTTTGGTAAGGTCGTACCGGGCGCTCATGCCGACGATTTTGTTGAAGCTGGTCGGATGTTTCAATCCAATGTTGACTGCATGGTAGCCGCCGAGACTGCAACCCGCGACGGTCAGTCCGTTTTCGCCGTTCCTTTTTTTGATAAACGGGATGACCTCCTTCATGATGTAATCCTCATATTGTAAATGGCGGATCATCCTTTCCTGGGGAGGGAGGTCGGAGTAAAAACTTTCCTGGTCGATGCTGTCCACACAATACACCTGGATTTCACCGGCAGTGATCTTGTCGCTCATGGCGTCCACAATACGCCAGTTTTCAAGATCATAGAAATGGGCCGATCGGGTCGGAAAAAAAATCACAGGGACACCATTGCTGCCAAAGACGAGCATCTCCATGAACCTGTTCAATGCCGGGCTAAACCATTTATGATATTCTCTTTCCATCGCAAAAAGAATTAAGAAGTTTAAAACGCATTAGCAACCACGCCAAGGCCCAAGCTCTCTCTCACGATTTCCTTCCATAATAAGTATCCGGCAGCGCTCAGGTGGAGGCCATCCTGCTCAAACAGGTTTTTAGAAGGCACGCCGGCCCCGTTCAGCATGGCAGGAAAAATATCTATATAGTTTTGAAAAGGGTCTTTCGCAATCTCGTCCCTGATCATCCTGTTCGCGGTTTTGATCTGCGCGATGATTTCCCAGCGCTGGATACTGGGCTTGATGCTGATATAGTAGCATGGGATATTGCCAAACCTTTCGCGGATCTGGGCGATCATCTGCCTATAGAACAGGCACACTTCCACAGGATGCCTGCCGTCCCCCAGATCGTTGTCGCCGGCATACATGACAATTCTTTTTGCCGTACCTACCTCCGCAACGATCCGCTCAAAAAACCACGCGCACGCAGCCAGCGTAGAACCGCCAAAACCCAGGTTAACCGGCTTAATATCAGCAAAATCCGTATACAGGTTTGTCCACAGCGTAATACTGGAGCTTCCGTAAAACAGGGTTTCCGGAGCGAAGGACAATCTGCCCGACTCTTTTTCAACTCTCAGTACCTCGTCTTCGTACCAATTCATAAGCGCGCCTTGATCAAAATTTAAAATTACATCTCAAATGTTACCAGGTTATTAACTGCGTGCCAGCGGATTTTATCAAATTTTAAACCGCAGGACTATTACTGGCTTTTCGAGAGCCGGTCCAGCGCATCCGAAAGCGTGTCCACAAAGTTGATATGCCTGCCTTTGTTGCTTTCCGAAATAAAATCCCGGATACTTTTTCCCGGATACCGGCTAACATCCCCCACAATCGCAAGACGCATCCGATAATTCGAAAACTTCTGCAGTATCTCGCCTGCTATCCCTGTCTTCAGATCGAAGAAGTCGGCCGTGATGTCTTTCTCTGAAATAATCATGCGGTCGAACCCCTGGTAATAAACATTGCCCAGCAATTCCAGGCCGTCGCCCGCCGTCTGAATAACCGGTATGTCTGAAACTACTTCGGCAATCTGCGTCATGCCAATCGAATGTGTCCGTATTTCCATTTTTATAAATTATACATTTCAACTTCTCCTTCTGCCCAACCGGGCAGGCCTTCAGAAAAGTGCGGCATCCTTGTATTTTGCCATTTTTACATAGTTTTTCAGGCTCTTAAACGATTCGATAGGACCTTCGGCTGCGAATGCATTGACTGCCCAAGCCGGTATGCTGCCGCCAGGATCTGTATGCAGGGAGTACTGAACTTTCGCCTTTCCCGCGCTCAGGGGTATGATCACCCAATGCCCGGCCGAGTCGTTGACCCTGACGATCCCTTTTTTCTCTGCTACCATCCCGCTCACAACGGGCCCTTCGATGGTAATGACCTTGCTCGCAGGGTTTTGTGTAGCCTTCACATGTGCTACAAAGTCCCGGTTTTCCAGAGGCCACGGTAAGCTGATCTCTGAATAATAATACATTTCGGTAGGAGATACTTTTCGAAGCAAGGCGCAGCTTTTGGTTTTATAAACCCAATCCGTCCCCGCCTCCACGTCGAGCAACAGGGCCGCGACCTGCCTGGCCGGGACATCTACGACGCATTCAACCTTTAAGGCTTTGATTTTGGAGCCCGGTACCGATTGGGAATAAACCGTAATCTGCTCCTCTTTGGTGACCAGCTTCCAGTTCCCCTGTCCCGATGCCTGTATCACAAATAGTAGAAATGCAATGCAAAGAAGAACTGGATGGGTTTTTGCCCACTTAACATCAGAAATTGTAAACATACATGCGATTTTTTCCAGGGCGCGGTTTAGTCAGTAAATCACCCTCTTATACGGCTTGCGGCAGCACTTTTATCCTGCCCTTATTAACTGGAACCAGCGCATAAAAGTTTGGTGCCTTTGTTGAAACCCAGCGGCCACGCTGCCTGCCAGCTGCTTTTCGTCCCTAAGTCTCTCACTTTTTACGATCAAACTGTGATTGATATCATTCGATATCAAAATAATGCCAATAAAAAATGAGTGAATTTTGGATCTCGCAACGCCAGGAGCGGATGAAGGCTGCCCGTTTTATTAAGTGGTAAAAGGCACAGCCAATCATGCCAAAGCCTGCGGGCTTCAGATCAAAAGATTACATATCTGGTCTGGGCTGCTGCGGTATTTTCGACAGCAACAATTGATCCGGTCTTTGGGCTGACCCGGATCTGTACCCATAAACATAAATTAAAAAAGGCAGTAGAAATCTGGTTGGCCCCATTCAGCAAAGCTGAAAGTGAAATGCCCTTTGTGAAGTTGATATCAATCCATCCGGGCGCTGTCCAGGGCATTTGCGCGCCGTAAGCCAGCCAAAGGCCCCTCCTGTTACCTTTTGTACACCTCCGCATTGTTCCTGTCAACCTTTTATACACCTCCTAAAATAGGAAGTCGCCCGCCGGACCAGCTACGTTTGCACTGCCTTAACGGGACACCAACACCTGTCAGGTTTTATCAAACATTTTCTAAAATTTAAACCAATGTTGCCATGAAAAATCTATTCGTAAGTACCGCTTTCACCCTCTTGTCCCTTTCTCTTTTCTGCTGCGAAAACGCCTCCGACCCGCAGCCGGTTTCGATGTCCGGCGCAAAATCGGGCAAAGGCCTTGAATCCGCCGCTAACGCCGCAAGCGCCCAGATGCAGGTCGGGAATCCCACCACGACCCGGCCGCCACTTACCAATCAATTCGAATGGTTGCTTGTCAAAACCATCACGCTTCCTTACCAAAAGGGACTGAACCTTTCCAGTCCCTTCAGCATCGTCAGCGAAGACGCGGGCGATATCAGCTGGGGTTCTGACGGCGGTTGCTATTCGGCGATCAAATCCTGGAAAGTAACACAAGCCAATCTGAAAATCGTGGATGTCAAAACCGTTACGCCGACCTATCTGAAAACACTTTCATTTATCAAAGGCATGGTATTCTGGGCACCCGCCGGATCTTATTCCTGGACCAATTACATGCCCGACGGTACCGTGATCGCCTATCGGACGACGTCCGGAAAATACCAGCTGGTTGTGGTTAAAAGTTCGTTCCCGCTGGTGCTGGATATTTACCAGGAACATTATTACGTAGTTCAATAGCGGTCGAGTGTGAGGATGATCTTCTTCCCGGCAACTTCCGATACGTTGAACATCCCCTGGGGTTTGGGCTGGACGCTTTTTCCATTGATATGCCAATTCCGGTATTGATCCCCGGGGAAAGCAACCTGCACTTTCCAGTTTTCCCTGGTCTGACTGATTTCCCATTGTTCCGATTTGCCTGATCTTCTGAATGTAACACTCAGCTCATTATTTCCGACTACCACATTTTCAAGCCCGGCCTCATTCCACTGGCCGGGCATTTGCGGCTGGAAGCGGACCGTTTCTGCCGATGCCCTGGGATTGATCCCGAAAAACTGCTGAATGATCGGCACGCCATAACTGTAAATATTCCAGGCTTGGGCCATCATGCCATAATCTGGGGAAACTTCGTAGATAGAACCCGGCAATGCAAAACTGAACGATCTGGTCATGCGCTTTAAGTAACCCAGCGCTTCATCAGGACGACCGTAATTGTTCTCGGCGATGGCGAGCACCCCGGTAGGCAACGTCATTACGGCACCCGTGTAAGTGAACACCTTATTCCTGCCCGTAACCGAACTTTCATCCTTACCAGCCGACTCGTCCCGGTCGATGCCGGTCACAAACGCGCCAAACGGATTGACAAACTTCGAGGCGGTTTTCAATGCGGCCAATGCTTTTGCGGAGTCGGCTATCGCCGTCTCCATAGGTGTGTTCACGACCCAGTTGTGATGTACGACAAACCCCTGCTTACGGGTAAGGCCCTGGCCCGTGATTGCGGACCGGGCTGCACGCAACTCTGCCACGGCCCACGGTTTTTTCAATGTATCCGCCCGCACAATCGCATCATCGATCAGTTTAACAGCCTGTGCCGGTTCTCCGATAAAATCTGCGAACGAATTGCTCCCGGGCACCCAGAAGTCCTGGTTGACCTTTGTTTTGAGCTGAGACGCAATGGTTTTGTATTGGTCTGATAAATGCGCGTCGCCCATTTCCTGCGCCAGGTAAGCCGCATCGGCAAATGCTTTCTGTGTGTAAGCCGCCACGTCGATCATCTCGCTGTTCATCCCGTGGATCTCCATCATGCCAAAGCCGTCGGGAAGCATATTCCCATCTTTGTCATTTTCTTTCAAAAGCCAGGCAAGGCCCTTTTTGACGACCGGGAAATATTTTTTCAGAAAATCCCTGTTGCCGGTCCAGGCGTAAACCGTCGCCACCAGAGATGCAAACTGAGGAGTTTCATTGATGTTGCCCGGATTGAATACCGCCCCATTGGTGGACGCTTCATGGATGATCCGGCCGTTTCCATTGGTTTTTTCCGAAAGCTTATCGAGCACTTCAATGGCATTCAAAACAAGTTCCGGCTGACCGGTCGCAATCAGGCCCTTCAGTGCATATTCGCTGTCCGCCCCGAACCACCAGGGGTAGTCCGGCGCTCCTGCCGACAAGCCACGACCCACGGCGGGGACGTCCCTTACCAGCCAGTCGGTATTGAATTTCACCCATCTGAAAGCCGTTTCCAGTTCTTTGTCGGGAATGGTTAGCTTTGCCTTTTCCGAAATCCCCTCGTACCGCTGCTTTTTGGCATTGAAAAATGAGATCGCGTCACGCTGCACTTCTGCGAACGTTTCGCCGGCCTTCGTTACAGATTCGTAGGACCCCGAAACAATAATCGGAAGGGCAACCGAAGCTCCGGGGCCAATTTCCAGTACATAGCCAATGACCGCAGAAGTGCCTTTGCCTTTTGGATGATAATCGCAGGCCGTATTTCCCTTCGAATGCTTGTCCGGCGTCCTGACCGACCCGAACAGCACATACCAATCATTCAGGCTGTCCTTCACCACCCAGCTTCCCTTTCCCCCGTCCCAACTGGCCAAATCAGGGCCGTCGACCATGTGGGTGCGTTCTCCCAGCCACACAGGCCGCAGGTCGCTGTAACCGGTAAAGTCGAATTCTATTTTTCGGGCCGATTTAGAAGTATTGGTAAAGGTAAATTCAATCACTGCTGCTTCCTTTCCGTCGGGTACGAACTGGACGCGCTCTACGATCAGGTCTTTCAGCCCGGTACGGAACACATGCTTATTGGCAAACGGGTAATTGATGAAGGTATCCGCCCTGGTAAGGCAAACACGCTGGTTATCCGAAATGACTGTTGCCATAAAACCATCCATGAGCTTCACCGGATGGTCCCAGATCCCTCCCATTTCACCCGTCACATGCCAGCCCAGTTCCGGAAAAGCGCCGTCCTGGGTACCGACCATATAAAGACGATCACCCGCCGTGATGTAGGGCGTGTTGAGGTATACCGACTTTCCATTGATATGTTCAACACCCGAAAGCAGCTCCCGGATACTGGCCCTGTCCTCCGTTCTTTTGGTGCATTGGATCAGGCAGGACGCAAACAAGATAATTGCTAAAAGGCGGCAAGGCAACATGGACATAGCTGGATTATTTGAAATTTTCTACAATTTATAGATTGGTTTACAAACATCCATCACCACCTGCTATTCATCGGGCATGCCAACCGCACCGGCATCTATCAGCGCACCGTCTTTCAGGAGCAAAGTTTTCAGCTTGAAGTAATCTACATCCTGAACGTCGGTTTGTGCGTCTACAGCCAATGCTGCCGCCGTTCCTACTGCCTGCCCAAGCGCCATAAAAGTCCACTCAATCCGGATGGCCCCATAGGCAATGTGGCTTGACGAGGGGCAGGTGGGCGTAAGCAAATTGGTACATTCTTTTCTTCTGGGTACCAATGCCCGGTACGAAATGGGCAAAGGCCGCCATTTTGCACTCCCGCCAAAAACAGAGCCTTCGTTGTAAGCAAAGCCGTTTTTCACAATTCTTCTCACGCTGTGAATGTCGGTGGGCCAATAAGCCACAGACACCGGGTCGTCAACTGGTACCGGGTTGTCTCTTTTTACGTGGTTTTCGTTGATGACATAATCCGAGACCATTCTTCGTGCATCCCTGACATAGAACATCCTTGGAAATCCGTGATGGTCCGTGAATTCATCTTTGGCATAGCCCCAGGAAGCCCACGTCTTCTGTAATGTACTGTCCAACTGGCCAACCTCTGGGTCGTTTGCCAGAAAATAGAACAAACCTTTTGTAAACATTTCATGCTGGTCCAGAATGCGCTGTCGGGTCTCATAACTTCCTTCCGGATAATCCATGTTCATGCCATAAAGATTGTGCGACAGGTCGTGCCATGCGCCGAGGTCTGTCTTTCCATTGGGCAGCTCGGCAGCAGGCCGGTAAAGTTTGCCGCCCGCCCTCAGGTAACGCAGGTAAATCTCATAATCACTTTTCTTGAACCCATCAGGCTTGTAAAAAGCAATTTGATTGTCCTGTTTTTGCGTCAGGCACACACGAAAACAGAAAGCCTGCAGGTGCTGATCTGCTTCGCCTGGTGTACCGGGTACTTCGTTCTGAATGGTTGGTATAAGCCCGCTGGTACTGTCGCCCGGGATTTGATAGGGGTCCACTTTTACCAGAAACTGGGCATGGGTTGTTTCGGCACGGATACCGTTCAAAGTTTCATGGTAAGCACGGTTGGCTTCCCGACCAACCGTTGTGCTCACGCCTGCCGCTGCCAGCAGGTCCCCCTCAATGCTTGCGTCGATGAAGATGCCGGCCTCAAAAGTTTTCCCGTTTTCCATTTTTATCCGGGTGATTTTCCGGTTTTTTTTCAGAACAGCGTCCCTGGATTCGCTCAGCCGGGTTTTGCAAAAAAGGCTGATCTTATACTCCGAAAGCCACGATTGGATAACGCGCTCTGCCACACTGGATTCCAATCGCCAAAGATCAGGCTTTTTCTCTCCCTCCCGGATCATTTTTTCGAAAGCCTCTTCACGCCCGTATGCCTTTGCGACCCGCCTGTAAAATTCCAATGCAATACCGCTCACCGCAGGGCTGTTGCGGAACTCTTTATGGTTGTCAATATCGGTTCCGCCCAGTCCTTCCACTACATTTCCGCCGATATGACCCGTTGGTTCCAGCAAAGCGACCGACTTCCCCATCCGCGCCACCTGAATGGCAGCTGCATAGCCGCCGGCAGATCCGCCATAAACCACCACATCAAAGCTGCTCTGACCGGCTGCAGGGAGCGCGATCATCAGAAAAAGCTTACTTATGAATGTCTTTGCCGCCATTCCAAACCTGATGATCAATACTGATGATAACTCCCCTTTCTTTCAATTTCGCCTGCAGGTCGCCGATGTCCAATTGCTGAACATCCTTTTTTTGCCTGGCGGCAATAGCTGCCGCAATCCCTGCGCTATTACCCAGCTGCATCCAGGTACATTCTACCCGCGCCGAGCAGAATGCCACATGCGAAACAGACAGGCAACCCGGCACCAGCAGGTTACTGCATTCAGCTCGCTTGGGAGTAATGGTGCGGTAGGAAAATTCGTAAGGTTCGGTGGTCGAATGCCAGATACGGCCTTCATTCACAAACTGTGTTTTGGAAACAGCCACGCGCTGCACATGGTGGCTGTCGATCCAATGCGAGCCGAGGCAGATCGCGTCCGGCTTTTTGCGGTTTTCGAGAATGTCTTTTTGCGTCTGGATCAATGCCCCCTTCATTCTGCGGGCTTCGCGGATGTAGAGGTAATAGGGAAAGTTGCCGTTATCCTTGAATTCATCGGCTGTAAACCCAAACCGGTTCACTTCGTCGTGAAGCTTTTGCGGCACGGCCGGATCATTGGCTAGAAAATAAAGCAAGCCCAGTGTCCAGTTTTTGTGGTCGTCATAAATAACCTGGCGCTTTGCGTAATCGGCGTCGGGGTATTCCACATTTCCTCCAAAATGTCCCAGCGAGATCACTGATTTCTGTTTGTTATTGGTTTCAAATTTTCCTTTGGGGTAAGTCCACGAATACATGTCGATGATATCTGTAAACTTGGTCTCCGGTTTGTTTTTCAACAATCTTGAAAGCAGGATATACCTTTTCGGATCGTACTGAGCAGGTTTGGGGAAGGTCACCCTGTCGGGATTGGAGGACATCATGACCCTGAAATTATAATTCATCACCCGGTTATCACCCTGGCCTTCGGTTAAGGTGCTTTTTTCTACAAAACCCGGCAGGAGCTTGCCGTCGTCGTCGTAGGGAGAAGCATCTATCGGCTCATCCATAAACCTGACGCCCGCATACGATTCGCCATATTCGTCCTTACTTTCGCGGCCATACGTATAGGAAACACCGGCTTTCGCCATCAGGTCGCCTTCGTAAGTGGCATCAATAAATACATCGGCGCGCACATCGCCTCCGTTGGTGAGGCTGATAGTCCGGATTTTGGCACCCTCTTTTTTTACTTTTTGAACAAAAGATTCATAAACCACCTTCACCTTTGCCTCCGTGAGCAGGTCATTGAAGGTCTTCTCGGCTACGTGTGATTCAAAATAAAATTCCGTTTTAGGCTTTCCGTAAAACTTGCTCATGCGGCTGTAAAATTCGAGCGGCAAGCCCGAAATCGTCTCTTCGATCATATGCTCCGACTCCGCGGTCCCGATACCGCTGGTGTTCATGCCGCCAACATGTTTGGTCTGTTCAATCAACAAGACCTTCGCCCCCTCACGCGCCGCGGCAACCGCTGCTATCACGCCGCCCGGCGTGCCGCCATAAACCACCACATCATAACGCGTTTGCGCAGCGGCAAAAAGAAAGGCAAAAGAGAAAAAAATCGTCAGTAATAACTTCATCATCATTCCATTAAAATATCGAAAGGCCGACGAGACACAGCCAGCCTCCGACAGGTGAGCTTTGATTAAAATGAACCTTAATAGCCTGTGTTTTGAACCAATGCCGGGTTGACATCAATTTCCTGAAGCGGGATCGGATACAGCAAATGCTTCTGTTCCGAGGCAATACCAATCGCTTTCATCGCATCCAGATATTTTCCCGTGCGGAGCAAATCCCAGCGGCGATGCCCTTCGAAACTCAGCTCCCAGCCACGTTCCTGCAAAACGGCATCCCTGAACTGCGCCTGAGTAAGCCCGGCCAGATCAGGCAATTCGGTAGCTGTCGCGCCATTTCGGGCCCTGGCCCTTACCTGATTGATCGCGGCATAAGCCTCAGAAGTAGGGCCGCCCGTTTCGTTTAATGCTTCCGCGTACATCAGCAGCACCTCGGCATAACGGGTTACGATGAAATTATTCCTGGCAGAACTTTCGCCGCAAGCCAATGGGTCCCAATACTTATCGGTATGTGGGCCGGTCCGGGAAGCTACGACGGTACCATTGGCGATTTTTTTCTCTGTAATAACCGTCACCTCCTTGCGGTAATCACCTTTGAGAAAGGAATTTGCATACAATGGCACTACCTGGTAATTGCCCCCCGTCAGGTTGATCGGGTAGGAAAAATAAATTGCAAAGCTTACCGCCATCGGGCTGCCATAAGCCGGCAACACGCAGCTGTATTGGATAGAAAAAATATGCTCGGGACCGTTTTCTTTCTCTGGGACGTACAAGTCGCGGAAATCAGGCACCAGGCTGTAGGCTTTCGAATCGATCACTTCTTTGGCTTTGGCGGCTGCATTCGCCCAATCCTTGCGGGTCAGGTACACTTTGGCCAGGATGGTTTTAGCTGCGCCGGAAGTGGCGCGACCAATTTCGGTATCCGCCGTGTATTTAATGGGAAGGACTTTTTCCGCATCCTGAAGGTCCTGAATGATCTGCAGGTAAACCTGTTCCTGCGGGTCGCGGGGAATCTGCACATTCACCACGTCGTTGCTGACGGCGACTACCAGCGGCACATCGCCAAAAGCACGTACCAGATTGAAATAGGCCAATGCCCGGAGGAACTTTGCCTCACCCACAATCTGGTCGCGGAGCTTGGTATCCATAGTAATCTTAGGAACATTGCCGATCACCCGGTTGGCGCGGTCGATGAGGACGTAACTGGCCGTGTAAAACTGATCGAACAGGTTGGTACCGCTGTTAAACAGGTTTTTGTGTATCTCCGTACCGGTGCCATTTTCCTCCCGTACTTCGCATTCGTCCCCGTTCAGGTCGGCGAGGTTGATCATCGTCATCCCGTAAACCCCTTTGAGCCGGTCGTACACCGCATTGATGGCGGATGTGGCATCGGCAGCAGAATTAAAAGAATTGGATTCTTCGAAAAAGCTGAGTGGTACTTCTTCCAGGTTATTTTCACAGGATGCCGAAACCATCAGCAAGAGGAGCATACATATATTGAATCGTTTCATTTTCAGGTCGGTTTAGGAAGTCAGAATGATAGTGAGGCGCCTAATGTGAAGGTCCTTGCGGCAGGGTACGAATAGTTGTCCAGCCCGTATTGGGTGTTGCTGTTAAAATCCGAATTCACTTCCGGGTCATATCCCCTGTACCTGGTAAAAGTCAAAAGGTTCTGGGCGCTGATGTAAACCCGCGCCCGCTTGACCCGGTTGGTTTTTAAGGGGAGGACATAGCCCAGCGAAACGTTTTTCAGCCGTACAAACGAACCGTCCTCGATATAGAATGAATCTGTATTGGTATTCCTCCACTGCCGTATCGACGGCAGAGTATTGGAAGGACGGTCGGCCCGCCAGGCACCGTTGATAACGGTTTTCAGAAGGTTGTCGCTCGGATCCGACTGCTCCATGGATTTGCGGGTCGCGTTCAGGATACTATTGCCCTGGACGCCCTGAAAGAAGACGGAGAGGTCGAAGCCTTTGAAGGAAAGGTTATTGGTAAGTCCAAAAATAAACTGGGGCATGCCTTTGCCCAGTATCTGCCTGTCCGACGCTTCATTAAAAACCCCATCCCCATTCACGTCCTTGTAATGGATCGCACCAGGCAAATCCCCTGCCCGTGCCAGGTTGCCTGCCGCTTTGATTTCATCGGTACTCTGCCAGATACCTTCAAAAACATTCCCATAAAAAGAACCTACCGACTCACCCACTTTCACAATGGAGTTGCCCACCAGGAACTGGTCCGCATTGTTGAGCTTGATGACCTTATTTCTATTGACTGAAATATTGCCGACGGTCTTCCATTTGAGCGCACCGTCCAGATTGATCGTGTTAACGCCCAGTTCAAACCCCTTGTTCTGCAGACTGCCAATGTTACGTGTCACGCTCGTAAAGCCCGTGGTAGAAGGCAATTCGACAGCCAACAACAAATCAGTGGTTGTCTTGATATAATAGTCGCCGGTGAGCTGAATGCGGTTATTGACCAGCCCAAGGTCAAAGCCCGCGTCAAATTGAGCGGTTTTCTCCCAGCGCAAATCGGGATTTGCGATCCGCGAAGCCTGACTGGCCAGTACCTCTTTATCGCCAAATACAGTACGGGTGGTGGCGTATTGCGAAAGCGAATTGTACAAACCAATGCCATCATTCCCCGTAATTCCATAGCTCACCCGCAATTTCAGGTCGCTGACCGCCTTGATATTTTTCATGAAACCTTCGTCGGTAACGCGCCACGCAACAGCACCGGACGGGAAAAATCCATATTTATTGTTAAGCCCAAACCGCGAAGATCCATCGATACGACCGGTTACAGTGAACAGGTACCGGTCCAGAAAGCGGTAATTGACCCGTCCAAGATAGGAATTCAGGCCCCATTTGTTGAGCGCGCCCCTTGCCGGAAGCGGTTTATTGGCCAGACCTATATTGTTGGCCCCCAATGTATAACTGGGAAAATCCTGGGCTTCGGCGTAAGTGCGTTCCTCCCGGTTGCTCTGGAAAGTGACACCGGCGACGACGTCGAACGCGTGCGAGTCCAGCTTTTTGGAATATGTCAGGATGTTTTCATTCAGCAGGTTCAGGTTGTTGGAAGTACCATTGCTGCCATAACCATTCACGGTGTTGCCGAGCAACGTTTGCGGAGTATAAAAAATGTTCCGGCGGGTATTGAGTACGTCCGCCCCAACACTGATCCGGGCACTCAGGCCACCGCCAATGGTGATATCCCCAAACATATTTCCTAAGATCCGGTCGGTTGTCAGGAGGTTGGTGGTCGTCCTGGCGACGGCTACCGGGTTGGCTACAGAATTGAATCCCGAACCGGAGCCGACATTCAACAGCTGGTAATTGCCGGTCGCATCAAAAACCGGGCTGGCAGGAGAAGCCCGTACCGCAAGGCCAACGACCCCGGTTGATCCCACTTCATTGACGCTGTTGTTATAACTTCTCGTGACCGTGAAGTTCGTGCCTATTTTCAGCCGCTTGTTCACTTTGGCGTCCAGATTGATCCGCGAGGTATATCTTTTAAAATTCGAGGTGATCACGATACCATCCTGGTTGAAATAGTTGCCGCTGACTACATACCTGATTTTGTCTGTGCCGCCGGAAAATGAAAGCTGGTAGTTCTGGATTGGTGCCGTGCGATAGATTTCCTTCTGCCAATTGGTCCCGATGCCGTATTCCGATGGTTTTTTGGGATACGCACCCGCCGGGTTGCCGTAACGTTCCGGAAAATTCAGGTTTCTGAGCTGCTCGTTTTTTGCTCCGGTGTGTTCCTCGGCGGTAGCCAGATCAAGCATTTTCGTAATTTCCTGTACTCCATAATAGGCATCAAAGTCAATGCTCACCTGCCCTTCCCGGCCTCTTTTGGTCGTCACCAGCACCACGCCGTTTGCTCCCCTTGATCCGTATATAGCAGTTGCAGAAGCATCTTTCAATATTTCTATAGACTCAATGTCGTTGGGGTTGATCGAAGCAAGCGGGTTGGGGTACGACGACGAATTGGCTGCGCCTGTGGCGGGATCCGGATTGGTGACCGGGAATCCGTCGATCACATAAAGCGGATCGTTACTGGCTGAAATGGAGTTACCCCCTCTTACACGAATGGTAATGCCGCCGCCAGGCGCATTGGACGAATTGGTTACCTGTACACCTGCCACCCTGCCCTGCAATGCCTGGTTGAACGAGCTCACCGGCTGCTCCTGCAATTCGGCAGAACCAATGGAAACAACCGATCCGGTCAGGTCGCGCTTTTTAACCATCCCGTAACCCACAACTACAATTTCATTCAACGTCTTGTCGTCGGCCTTCATGGATATGTCTATAACCGAACGGTTGCCCACCATCACCTCCTGGCTTAAGTAACCCACGAAGGAAAAAACGAGCAATGCGTTGGGATCCGGAATGCTGATTTTATACTTACCGTCATTGTCTGAGGTAGTGCCATTCTGAGTGCCTTTGACCACGACACTGACACCCGGCAATCCCGCACCTGTTTCGTCTGTGACTATGCCGGACACCTCGGCTTCTCTGGTTTGGGCATGATTGAGCAGGCTTTGTCCCGATTCATGGGCTGGCGGATCGGGTATGTCCCGTTTCAGGATGATTTGCTTGCCAATTATTTCGTAACGGATATGGTAAGGCGCCAGCAGTTTTTCCAGTACGACCGACAGCTTTTCATTGGATACATTCAGGGTTATTTTCCGCGATGCCTGTATCAGATTGGGGCTGTATGAGAACTTCACTTCGGCATCCCTCTCAATCCCCGACAGCACAGCATGGATCTTTTGGTTCACCGCCTGGACAGAAATCCGCCTGCTAAGCAATTCCTGGGCACTGACATCGACGGCCAGGGAAATATTTGCAAAAGTCGCGGCGATAAGAAATTGAAGGACAGACCACTTCATGATTTTTACTGCCCAATACAGGGCAGGGTCAATTATTTTCATAATTTTGATTGTTTTGATTGAATTCACATTTGGCAAAACGGCCCTCATCGGTCTCAAGCGATGTCATGGCAACATGAGCGGGCATTCGGGGTCGGTAATGTTAGCGCATTACCGGCTTCTTTTTTAGATACAGGTATGGTTCAGATCATTGTTTTTAAGGGTTAAGAGGTTAAGGTTAGATTAAGGGTTAAGAACAACAACTAATCGACTCATAATTAATGATTTAGAAATGGTCGTAACAACATGGAAAGTTTCTTTTCACTCTTACCTTTTTAAAAACAGCCTTTGCCGCTGACGATAATTCTCGCGTCTTCGATCTGGTAGGTGGCTTCGATACTTTTGCAAATGATGTCCAGCTTATCAAACAGGGATTCGTCCGTCAGGTCCGCAGTGAATTGGCAGCGGGCGAAGGAGGCAGTGTCAAATTCGATAGCCAACCCGTAAGCTTCTTCCAATGCCTTGAATACGTCTGCCGCAGGTGTGGCTGAGAAAACAAACCGTTGGTCGACCGGCTTGCGGTTTTTGCCTGCCATCAAAGTCGGATCTTCCACAAGCGATTTCACAAGCCTGATATCCTGGCGTGATAAAACAGCCTGCTGATTGGGTAGCAACAATAATCCGGTCGGTTCCATACCCCGGGAGGCTTTCCCTTTCATGACTGCATCGGCGACGGCTACAGTCACACGGCCCGTGCTCACTTTTACCGTTACATTTTTATCGTCTTTAAATGCCTTGACGTTAAAACTGGTACCCAACACCCTTGTAACCAATTCGTTGGCGTAAACATAGAAGGGTTTTTGTGGATTTTTGGTAACCTCAAAAAATGCCTCTCCACTCAGGTAAACCTCGCGCTTACCTGTTCCGTTGAAAGTTTTAGCATAGCTGATTTTGCTTTGGGGTTTTAAGAAAATGGCACTGCTGTCGTCCAGTGTAACAAGCATCGGCTCCATTGTGTTGTTGACCTTTTCGACCAACGGTATTTCTGCGCTTTCGACATTCACTTCGTAGGAAAGTGTATTTGCCGTAAATTCCCTGTTCAACGCCCACCAGCCGAGCATGAAAATGACAGAGGCAGCCGCCGCCCAGGCAGGCCAGGCCGGCAGGCGCCGCACAGGTGCCTTTTCCGACTTAACGATTTCATCCCTGATCCGCTGAAAAACCGTGTCTTCATGGGACTGGCCCGGAAAATCGGCCTCTACCTGGTTTTTTATAACCTCCAATAGTTTACGGGCGTTGGCAACGTCGTGGCTTTTAGCAGGGTATTGGTGCAGAAAATCTTCCCAAAAAGCATTGGAAGCCTCATCCGGTGCCTGGACCCATTTACGGAAATAAGGATCTTCTACCAATTCGCTTGTGCTGTACTTCGAATATTTCATGTTGACTTTATCGGAAATAATTGAACTATTCCCTTTAAACATAGAGAGAAGGATGAGACCAATTTCAACCTCCCTCAACATGAAAAATTTCACAAAAAAATGATGATATTATCTAAATACAATGAAAATCAGGCAGATAGCAAGTTTTCTTAGGACACTGAGCGCTTTCTGTACCAGGTTTCGCGCAGTTTGTTCCTTGATGCCCAAAATATCCCCAATCTGAGGGTATTCCAGATTGTGGTAATACCTCAGCACGAGCGCTTCGTTTTGGCGGGGCGGGAGATTGCGCAGCCAGGTGCTTAACTGCTCCGCCCTCACGCTGGTCTCCTCATCGATCGAGAAACTGGCTTCGACGGAAATTTGCGTGGGCAACAAATCCTCGGTAATGGTCTCCCAATCTTCCCCGTTCCGGGTTTCCTGCTTCCACAACTTATGGATCTCCCGCCTGAGCGAACGGAACAGGTAGTATTTCACGGATGACGCCTGATTGAGCGTTTCCCGGGATCGCCATATATTCACAAAAAGATCCTGGATGGCGTCATTTACAACATCTTCATTGTTGGTAATGCGCTTTCCATAGCTGAAAAGGGCCTGGAAATACCGGCGGTATAATTCTTCGAAAGCGGCCGTATCACCTGCCCTCATGGATGCCCAAAGCAGTTCGTCGCCGATATGTGGTTCTTCCCGTTTCAATTTTTCAACAAAAACCACAAATAAAGACAACAAACACCGAATTGCACTATCCTGCGTATTAATTGTGATAAGGTAATTTCTTGCGAATTTCCTGATTTCCGTACTGGAAATGCGAAAATGCTTTTTGTATATTCACTTCCACTCACCACTAATTCATTTACAATCAAGTATTTGTCACATTTTCTATTTGTTTATTTCACTCAAGGCACACATTTGTTGATGAACCTTCCGATCCACTTAAATTTTGGTACGATGCAAATGAGTACAGTGAAGAGAAATCCGACATACTTCCCTCAGTTGGATGGATTACGGGCGCTTGCAATAGGCCTTGTCATATTGTTCCACTGGTTTCCAGAGGATGGCTTCATTCAGAAAATGGCCGCAGGGGGCATGGGAGTAACACTTTTTTTTGTCCTGAGCGGCTTTCTGATCACTCTGATCCTGCTGAACGCAAGACAGTCTATTCCCGACTACGGTTTTTTTGGCAGTTATGTCCATTTTATGGTGCGGAGGATGGTGAGGATCTTTCCGATCTACTATTTCGTCTTGTTTTTCGTGTGGGCGTCTCAATTTCTATCGTTTTTACCGGACATCAACACCAAGTTTTACCACTATCCCGTACATTTTCTGCTGTACGGATCCAATTTTCTGATTGATACTTACGGTGACTGGGGCGATATGCTATCCATTTACTGGACACTGGCAGTGGAAGAGCAATTTTACCTGTTATGGCCGATCGTCATATTACTCACTCCGGCGCGGCATCTGAGGTTATCGATCCTGTCGTGCATACTTTGCGGAATTTTATCGCGCGGGGTGCTTTTGCTCGCAGGCAGTACGGCAGGTGTGCTTATGCCTACCTGCCTGGACTCATTTGGTCTTGGTGCACTGTGGGCTTTGACAATGTTTGAAGGTTCGGGTCAGAAGGAGTTTGTCATCTGGCTCCGGAAATTCGTTTTCGCGGGTATCCTGGTTTATCTGGTATTCTGTTTTTTCGACCAGGGATCGGTCATGAAAACCCTCTTCTTCAGAACGGCCATGTCAGTAATCTGTCTTTATTTTGTGGTAATGGCGAGTTACAAAGAGGGTTTCCAGCATTTTTTTGGCAAGATCATCGGGAATGCGCCCGTCAGGTTCGCAGGCAAAATCAGTTATGGCATCTACGTGTACCACATGCTGGTACCCCAATTTCTTGTGGCCGGTTTTCTCCGCTCGGCCGGAAAAATCCTGGGGAGCGAAATCACCTTGTCGGCAGGGTTATACAGAGTGGTGAGCCTGTTTTTGCTGTGCATTGTTTCGGTTCTGTCGTGGTACCTGCTGGAACTTCCTTTCCGGCACTTAAAAAGAGGATTCAAGTTCACCTGGAACCAGCAGGTCAAGCGCATTGCGTAGGACGTTACTTCTAAGTTTCCGTTTCCAGCCGGCCCATACCCAACTGACTCGTGCTCAGCGGGTCAGTTGCGTTATTACTAAAAATCACGCTGTGACACGGCAACCATCGGCCAAACAGAATAGAAAAATCGGTTAAAAACAATTTCATTTCTTTGTACATTTATCATTGTCGAATGTTGAACAGCTACTTTGAATAGACTTTTATCACTCCTGCTCTTCACTTTATTGCTCTATAACATGATTGGCTACTCGGTAGTCTATTTCATGGAAGGGGCGCCTATCGTTTTTTGTGAGGCAGTTGGTGATGAAAAATCAATGTCGGCCCCTGGTTCAATTGTGATTAAGGTACCGTTTGAGTTACCTTATCAGAATAGTTGGGAGCATCCGGAAGCAGCAGAAGGGACAATCCTGCATGAAGGGGCACACTACAGCATGAAGAGCCGGCAACTGATCAATGATACGATTTACGTCCATTGTGAGTTTGACCAGAACGCCCGCGACCGGTATGAGCTGCTCGTATCCAAAATCCTCGACGAGGTAACCGGCGGGCGCTCCGAAAAGAATGCACATTCCAAGCTCCTTAAAAACTTCCTTAAAAGCTTTCTGGCAACAGGTCAGAAACATATTTTCTTTATTCTGGAATGGTCCCCGGCTGGTCATGCGGCCATCGACGGCTACCGCTTTTCAATTGCGGCCAGCGTGCCCAACATTCCGTCGCCCCCTCCTGACCGGGCATAAGCTTCCACATTGTCCAAGTTACTATTTTTCGCATGAGTGAACCCTATAAGGGTAGCACGCCATGCGTTTTAAAATCCGCCCATGCATATCATCAATACATGGCTAACATTTTAACCTCATGAAAAAGAACCTCTTTATACTGCCTTTGCTCATTTTGATTTCGATCATTTCATCAAAAACATACGGTCAGGGCTGTGTTGCAATCCGCAGCACAGGTAACGCATGTATGCTGGCCCATGCCGACAGCTCGGACCACCAGCAATGGGTGTTGACGACCAGTGCACGTTATTTCAAATCTTTCCGGCACTATTCCGGGACTGAGGAAAACAAGGACCGGCTGAAACAACATACCGAGGTAATCAACCACACGGCATCGCTGGACATCAACCTCACCAGGATCCTGAACGATCGCTGGTCGATTATGATTGACCTGCCCATTATTTCCAATGCACGCTCCTCACTATACGAGCATGGGCTAATCAATGGAGTCAATAAATTCAACGAACGGCATAGCACACATTCATTTGGCATTGGCGACCTGCGTATTGCTGCTTACCATTGGTTGTTTGATCCCAAGAAAAGCATGCGCGGAAACATCCAGCTGGGGCTGGGCATCAAACTGCCCACCGGCGATTACAACTACCAGGACTACTGGTACAATGTCGGACCAAACGGCACAAAAGAACTCCGCACAGTTGACCAGTCGATCCAGCTGGGCGACGGCGGGACCGGTTTTACGGTGGAGGCAAATACGTATTATAATCTCACTCATAATTTCGGAGTTTATGCCAATTTCTACTATCTGGTCAACCCAAGAGAACAAAACGGTGTGCGGACCTACCGGGAAACATTGAGTCCGCGACTTGCGAATGAGGCGATCATGAGCGTGCCCGATCAATACATGGCCAGAGGTGGTGTGAGCTACGCGGTCAACAGCATCGCACGCGGACTGACAGTAGCGGCAGGTGCGCGGCTCGAAGGCATTCCGGTCCACGATCTGGTTGGCGGCAGCGGTGATTTTCGTCGGCCGGGCTATATCTGGAGCATTGAGCCAAGCATCAATTATTCTTCCAAAAAATTCGCTCTTTTTGTAAGTGTGCCGGTGGCATTGGCGCGTAACCGTACCCAAAGTGTTACAGATAAAGAAAATTCTGTTAAGTATGGCACTTTCATCCGTGGCGATGCCGCGTTCGCTGATTATTCCGTGAATGCCGGGGTATCATTTAAATTTTGATAAAACCATAACAGGTAGTCCGGGTGTCCGGGCTACCTGTCATTTGTCCGATTCCGCGATTTCATTCCGAGCGCAGGCTTCTGACCGGGTTGACCAAAGCCGCCCGGATCGTTTCGTAGCTGACGACCAAAATTGTCAGCATCAGTACCAATGCAATGCTCAGTACAAAAATAAACGAGTCCAGGTTTACCCTGTAAATAAAACCCTGCAGCCAGCGGCTCATCATAAACCATCCCAAAGGCAGGGCGACCAGGCTCGCGACACCAAGCAGCGTGATAAATGGTGCGAAAAGGATCCGGAGGATCTCACTCAGCGACGCCCCCAGTACTTTCCTGATCCCTATTTCTTTTGTACGCTGTTCAGCCAGATAAGACGACAATCCAAATAAGCCCATACAGGCAATCAGGATCGATAACAGGGAAAACGATTTGAATAAGCCCGACATCCGGTTTTCGCCTTCGTACATCCGGCCGAATTCATCGCTCATAAACCAGTGCCCAAAGCCAATGCCCGGCAAGACCTGTTTCCATTTTGCCTCGACTTCGGCGATCTTTTCCTGAAATTCCCCGCGGGGCAGCTTTACATACATAATGCGATCTTCGGGATCGGGACGGGCATTGATGGCGAGGGGCGTAATAGCGTGATGAATAGACCTGAAAGGAAAGTCCCGAACGATCCCAATGACGGTCCCTTCACTTTTCTGGCCCGGCATAGCGCCCGGTCGGCTGATAGTCAGGTGCAGCCCAAGCACCTTTTCCATCGGCAGTCCCAATGCTTTCACAGCACTTTCATTGAGTAGGTAAGACATAGAATCGGCCTGATCCCCAGCCCGAAAAGTTCTTCCAGCAAGCAATTCCAGATTAAATGCCTTAGGTAGATCATAATCTCCGTTCATTCCTGCCCAACGGTGGGGTTCGTTGCTCAATTGCGGAAACGTAACGTCGTGGTCCATGGACCCGAAATAATCCTGGTTTGGCAAGTGATTGGCAAGCGTAACCACCTGTAAATCGGGATCTTCCTGGATTCGTTCTTTCAGCGACCGGTATTTCGCCAGCGATGCCATACCCGACCAGCGGACCGAAAGCAGCTGGTCGCCGCTCTTGCTGAGCGTGGATTGATGGATGAAATGCATCTGCCTCATCATGACGCCGGTTGACACAATGAGCAGGATGGTAATGGTGTATTGCAGCACGATCAGCCCTTTCCGGAGCCAGTCGGAGCTCCGGCTGGCGAACCTGACGTTTTTCAGAATGCTGATCGGCAGAAGGCCCGACAAATAAAGTGCCGGGTAACTACCCGACAGCAGGCCCACAAGGATGGTGGTTCCGACGGTAAACCCTATGAGCTTTCCCTGAACCAGATGTGCCCATGTAAAATGCTTACCCGCAATGATATTGAATAACGGCATCAGCAACATGACGAGCAAAAGTGCGATGACCAATGCAAGGAATGTGGTGAGCAAAGATTCCCCAAGAAACTGTGCTATCAACTGAATACGGCTGCTCCCCAGCGCTTTTCGCAACCCGATCTCCTTGGCACGTCGCACTGCCCTGGCGGTGGCGAGGTTCATATAATTGATACTCGCAATAATAATCACCAATATTGCTGTACAGGCGAAAATATAGAGGTATTTAATGTCCCCGATCCGACTGTTGTTATAGCTGGATCGCAGTTCGTCGCTGAAATGAACATCCTTTAAAGGCATGGTGACCGGCTCAATGAGCATGGATGGGTTCTTTGGTAAATTACGTTGTATTACCTTGTTAAGTCCCTTGGTGATCCTGGCCATATCTGCACCGGGAGTGGTGTGCAGGTACGTCAAAAACCAGCCGGACCCATTGCCCCAGTTTTCAAGCCAGTTCTGGTTATTCGAGGTCATCATCTCGCGAAGCATTCCTCTGCTGACGAGATAGTCCGGTTGAATGTGTGAATTTTCGGGATAGTCCTCCAATACGCCGGTGACGATCAATGGCATGTAGTTGTTATCGGTTGCGTAAACGTGGCTCACCTCGAGGGTTTTCCCGACTGGATTCTCTTTACCGAAAAACTGTTCAGCAATGGTAGCGCTCAGAACAATCGCATTGGGTTTGTCGAATGCGGTCTTTGGGTCGCCATACAGCATGGGGAAATAAAATACCTGCCTGAAATCAGAGGTTACCCAAAATACATTTTCGGACAGCAAAATTTTGTCCGTCAGACGATCGCGGAACGACGCCGGGTACCCCATCGAGATGACCTGTGTCCCGCCTTTCACCTCCGGAAAGCTGCTCTTCAATGCATTGAGCCATGCCCCTGCGGCGTAAGCCGTTGTGTACTCATTTCCGGTTGTTTTCCTGTGGGTACCCAGGATATAAAGGTTTTCAGAATCGGGATGAAAGCGGTCGAAACCCTGCTCGTCTATGATAAACAGGTATATCAGCGTAACGCTTGCCAGCCCAATGGCGAGCCCCATGATACTAAGCATTGAAAATCCTTTCTGGCGCCGAAAGGTACGTAGGGCAATCATGATGTAATTTTTGAACATGGCTGTTGCATAGGTTTGGGTATGTCAGCCTAAATCTACCTTTCAGGCGTGCGAAGAGCCTGTCCAATTAAAGTTCAAGTTTTTTCAAGTTGCAACTACCTCAATTTCAAAAAGTTAAAGATAACTTAAATCAACCCGGCCAGCCCGAAAATGCAAGGCACAGATGGTTGTCTCACGGAATGAGGTATCCGGGCACAGCAGGTGCGCTGCCGGGACAGGCTCCCGGCATAAGAGGACGGACCAAGGCAACAGGCTGCTCAGGTACTAAATCACCTAATTCCTGAAAAGCTTGATATGCTCTATGAATATGGAAAGATAGCGGCGGAAAACAACCAGCAACTGGTCGTGGGTACTCAGATTATAATTGACACCGGTTTTGGTCCCTACCACTTTTTCCACGAATAGATGGCCGTGCTCAAACTCAAAAAAGAGCAACTTTATCCTAAGTTTCAGGTCCGAAATCTCGTCCGACTGCTCCTGATAGCCGGGCTTCTCGCGTGTAGAACTAGATGGGATGTAATTCGCAGTAATGCGGTCAATTTCAGCTATGTATTCGTTAGCTTTTTCAATAAAAAATTCTGACGTTTTCAAAGGATTTATGGAGGTCGAGTACTTACAATATTTTTACAGGTTAAATATAATAAGTGCTCTTCATTATCAAAAATTATGTGTCCGGTGTTTAAATGCAATATTTTAGAAAGACAAGGGAGATTTAACCAAAATAAAGCCCGCTGCGATTGAATGCACAGCGGGCTGATTATTCCGGGAGCCGGTCGTTATTTATTCAATGCCTCGATCCATTTCCGGGCATTTACAAAACCTTCTATCCAGGGAGAAACTTCATCTTCCCGACCTTCGGGATAGTTGGCCCAATGCCATTGAAAGAGCGATCGCTCGATGTGCGGCATCATCACCAAATGCCTGCCGGTTTCATCACAAAGCATTGCGGCATTGAAGCCCGAGCCATTCGGGCAGGCAGGATAAGTTTCGTAGCCATATTTTGCGACGATCTGGTAACGGTCTTCGGTATAGGGAAAGGAAAAACGGCCCTCTCCGTGGGAAACCCAAACACCCAGTGTACTGCCCGCAAGTGTTGATAACATCACGGATTTGTTTGGCTGAACCGTCAGCGAGGTAAAAATACTTTCGTGTTTGCCGCTCGCGTTGTGCAGCATCTTCGGTTTTTCCTCATGCCTTTCATTGATCAGCCCGAGTTCGACAAAGAGCTGGCAGCCATTGCAAACCCCTACGGACAGCGTGTCGTCGCGTCTGAAGAAGTTTTCGAGTGCGATTTTTGCCTTTTCGTTGTATAAAAACGCACCGGCCCAACCTTTTGCCGAGCCCAGCACATCCGAATTGGAAAACCCTCCTACGGCACCGATAAACTGGATATCTTCCAATGTTTCCCGGCCGGAAATCAGGTCGGTCATGTGGACGTCTTTGACATCAAAACCGGCCAGATACATTGCATTCGCCAATTCGCGTTCGGAATTGCTGCCCTTTTCACGCAGCACCGCCGCTTTTGGACGTGGCTTAGATTCGTCGACTACTGGTTTTTTACCATCGAATTGTGCCGGAAATTTGTACCGAAGCACGTGGTGTTTGTAGTTGTCAAAACGCTCTTTTGCCAATTCTGGCTTGGTTTGCTTCCTGTCCAGCAGATAGGAAGTTTTGAACCACACATCGCGCAGATTATCAATATCAAAATCCCATTTGCCAGTCGTATCTTTTATCGTTAAGGTCGAAGCGAGATTAACGGTCCCGATTTTATGAAAAGTGACCCCATTTGCTGCAAGAACCGATTCCGCAAATTCGTCGGCCTGAAAAACAATACCGATGTTTTCTGCAAAAAGCTTTTCAATGATATCCTGGTCACCCAGCCCCGAAAGGTCAATGGAAGCCCCCAGGTCACGGTCAGCGAAACACATTTCGAGCAAAGTCGTGATCAGCCCGCCGCTGCCTATATCGTGACCAGCCTGGATTTTACCTGCCTTAATCAATTCCTGAATGGTATTAAATGCGGTTTTGAACGCGCCGGCATCTGTTATATCCGGCGTTTCGTGGCCGATTTTATTCAGGATCTGGCCAAATGAAGAGCCACCTAGCTTGTAGGTACTTCCTGACAAGTTGATATAATAGATCGAACCACCTGTTTTTCTCAGGACCGGCTCGACCACCGCAGTAATGTCGTCACAGTGCCCGGCTGCCGAAATAATGACAGTACCTGGTGCGATTACCTCAGTATCCCTGTATTTCTGCTTCATTGAAAGGGAATCCTTGCCGGTGGGAATGTTGATCCCCAGACTGATCGCGAAGTCGGAACAAGCCTTTACGGCTTTGTATAAACGCGCGTCCTCACCTTCATTCCGGCAAGCCCACATCCAGTTTGCAGAAAGCGACACACTGGTCAATCCATCTTTCAATGGGGCCCAAATAATGTTGGAAAGTGCCTCGGCGATCGCATTGCGGCTTCCGGCGGCAGCATCGATCAACGCTGAAAGCGGCGCATGGCCAATGGAAGTGGCAATGCCGTCTTTTCCCTGGAAGTCCAACGCCATCACACCTACATTGTTCAAAGGCAATTGCAAAGGTCCGGCACACTGCTGCTTGGCGACGTGGCCGCCCACGCACCGGTCTACTTTATTGGTAAGCCAGTCTTTGCTCGCGACGGCTTCCAATTGAAGCATCTGTTCGAGATATTCGTGAAGCTTTTCAATTTGATAGACAATGGGCCCGTAATTTCTTTCAATGGTCTTATCGGCCATGATTGTTTTCGGCGAGCTGCCAAACATGTCGTCCAGCTCGAGGTCCATCGGCTTGGCGCCTGTTTTCGCTGATTTGAATGTAAAGCGGTGATCTCCGGTCACCTCGCCTACCCGGTACAATGGCGCCCGTTCCCGGTCCGCAATGCGTTTCAGCGTTTCCAGGTTTTCCTTGCCGATCACCAGTCCCATTCGTTCCTGGGATTCGTTACCGATGATTTCTTTGGCCGAAAGCGTAGGATCCCCTACCGGCAATTGGTCAAGATCAATACTTCCTCCGGTTTCTTCCACTAGCTCAGAAAGGCAGTTCAAATGCCCGCCTGCGCCGTGATCGTGGATAGAGACAATCGTATTGTTGTCGCTTTCCACCATTCCACGAACGGCATTGGCTACGCGTTTCTGCATTTCAGGATTGGAACGCTGGATTGCGTTCAGTTCGATACCCGAACCAAATGCGCCGGTATCGGCGGAAGAAACAGCCGCACCGCCCATTCCGATCCGATAGTTCTCTCCACCCATTACCACGATCTGGTCACCGGTTTCAGGGGTTGATTTCTTAGCCTGGTCTGCCTTTCCATAGCCAATTCCCCCCGCTTGCATGATCACTTTGTCATAGCCCAGCTTACGGCCTTGTTCCTCATGTTCAAAGGTCAGCAGCGAACCGGCAATCAGAGGCTGGCCAAATTTGTTCCCAAAATCCGTAGCTCCGTTGGAGGCTTTGATCAGGATATCCATCGGGGTCTGGTACAGCCATTTTCTTTCCTCAACCCCTTTTTCCCAGGGACGGTCTTCTTCCAGACGCGAAAGCGCAGTCATATAAACCGCGGTTCCGGCAAGGGGCAACGAACCCTGTCCGCCTGCCAGCCTGTCGCGGATCTCACCACCGGAACCAGTAGCCGCACCGTTGAATGGCTCGACGGTCGTTGGGAAATTGTGTGTTTCTGCCTTTAAGGAAAGTACCGACTCGAAATCTTTCGTTTCATAATATGCAGGAACATCTGGCCTCTTCGGCGCAAATTGCTGTACAACCGGGCCTTTTACAAAAGCCACATTATCTTTATAGGCTGATACAATCGAATTTGGGTTGGTTTCCGAAGTTTTCCGGATCAGCTTGAATAGAGAGATAGGCTGCTCCTCCCCGTCGATCACAAATGTGCCATTGAAGATCTTGTGACGGCAATGCTCCGAGTTGACCTGTGAGAAGCCGAAAACCTCCGAATCAGTCAGTTTTCGACCCAGTTTCCGGGCGAGTTTGTTGAGATAATCAACTTCCTCATCGCTCAATGAAAGCCCTTCCTGCTTGTTATATGCAGCAATATCTTCAACTTCCCGGATCGCCTCCGGTTCGATGCTGATGGTGTAAATGTCCTGGTCTAGCTGGCTGTATTTCTGAGAAAGCATCGGATCGAAGCCTGTAAAATCAGCGTCGGCCTTTTTAAATTCCTCAATGCGGACAATGTCCTGTATGTCCATATTCTGTGTGATCTCCACAGCATTGGTACTCCAGGGCGTGATCATGGCGGCACGGGGGCCAACAAAAAACTCCGTGATGGTTTGCTCATCCCGGAGTTCTGCGCCGCCAAAAAGCCAGCTTAATTTGGAGATATCGGTGTCTGTCAGCGGTCGCTCAATTTGTAACGCAAAGACAGTTTCTTGGGTTTCTGCAAAAAAGTATATCATGGTATCGTATTGTGCCGCAAAGGTAGGTTTATTTGGCTTTTTGCCCAAGCCTGAGGTGGTTTTTCTACGGAATGAATTCCGTAGTTAGGGGATTGGCCGTGCCTCTGGCACCTACGTTCTTCCAGTGCCAGAGGCACGGCCGATATCCTAACCCAGGATTTCAATCCTGGGAGCAAACAAAACCACAACTCATAAGTGCCAGAGGCACGACCGATATCCTAACCCAGGATTTCAATCCTGAGAGCAAACAAAACCACAACTCATAAGTGCCAGAGGTACGGCCGATATCCTAACCCAGGATTTCAATCCTGGGAGCAAACAAAACCACAACTCCTAAGTGCCGGAGGCACGACCGACATCCTAACCCAGGATTTCAATCCTGAGAGCAAACAAAACCACAACTCATAAGTGCCAGAGGCACGACCGATATGCTCGCCCGACCTTAAACCAAATCCTCAAACAAATGTTTCTCGTCAAACTCTACTCCATTTTTGACCAGCATTTCGATGTACTCAGCTCTGAAAGATTGTTTCTTGTGATTTATTTCCTGATTTTCGATGTACCTGAACACCCGATGAATGTCTGATTTATTGTAGGTAAAGGACCCGAACCCAATCTGCCACTCAAAGCGACGATCCAATAAGCCTGACTCGTTGACCCATTTGGAAGATTTTGCTTTGGCATTCTTCATAATATCGGATATGCATTGAGATGGCTTCATGCTAAACAAACAATGAACGTGATCTTCAACACCATTGACAATCATAGTCCTCGCCCCAGTTTCATTGATTAAATTACCGATAACCGCCAGAAGGTCCGACTTCCATTCAATATGGATCCGGGCTGCCCGGTATTTGACCGCGAAAACGGTTTGTACATAATTTTGATGATATGTATTTGCCATGTTGTTCTGGTTAATTTTTAGAGAAAACTAAAAGTTTAACCTCGCGTTAGGGCTTATACCTTTCCTGATGCCGCACTGGCTTATTATCCGGTGCAATAAGCCAGCATCATGCAATAACGGGAGCGGGGTTTTCGTAACAGATCCCCTATCTTTGCGCCCCAAACATCCACAACCATCTTGAAATACATCGTCATCTCGTTTCTGCTGCTTTTCCCTGGTTTTTATTCATTCGCCCAGGAGGGCCTGATGCCATTGGATCAGGAAAAAAACATCTACTATTCCGATTTCGGTAAGCCTGATCTGGCCAAAGCCGATGTTTATAAAAAGGTTCAGGACTGGATATCGGCTACGTTCGGCAACTATGAAAATGCTGTTTCGTTTGAAGACGCCCAAGCCGGAAAGCTGCGCGTGACGAGCTACCTTCCGCTTATTCACGCCCAATATGGCTATGTCAGGTTTGACTTGACCATCGAATGCCAGGACAATCAGTACTTTGCCAAAATCACCAACCTCGACGGCATCTCAACCTTACATAGCCCGGAAAGGCTGACCTTCAAGGAAAACGATCATGTCACCGCCAAAGAGGTGATTGCCAAAGCAGAGTCCAATAAGAAAAAGCGTGCTGAGCTGGAGACGGAACTGAAACAATTGAAGGCTGACAATGAGGGAATCAATACTGCCCTGTACAATCTGCTAGCCAGCCTGAAACGGTCGATTATTTAAGTCCCTGCCACTTTTCTATCAGCATATTGGCTATAATTTCATAGCCTTTGTCGGAAGGGTGCAGTCCGTCGTAAGTCATATTGCTCGCCTCGGCAGGATAAGGGTATTCGTCCTTTTCCGGATCGAAAGGAATATTGGTGTACTCGGGATACGTATAATGCTTGTATTCGCCGGTTTGGGGATCCCTGAGTCTTTTGAAGTTTACCATGTTATTCAGTGTCATCCCGCTGTCGTGGTACAGGTCTACCACCTGCATTTTCTCGAATTTCCCTATTTCCACGATTGCGTTGGCGAACTGCTCCAACGTCTGCTCTTTTTTGGGTTTGTAAGATCCATACGCGTTGTTTTTGACATTATTGATGTACACAAAGTCACCCCGCTGCATAGGTGTGATCAGGATGATCTGCGCTCCGGCATTCAGGCTTCTGAGTTTGTTGGTAATCACCTTGAACGCCCCATAAACAGTGCCTGTACCCGTTGCATTCTGGTAATCGGCAATCGTGCCCAGGGTCTTTCCTTGCCACCAGTCATTGGTACCCAGAAATACCGTATACACGTCGGCCTTAACCAGATCGAGAGATTCGATCTTATCCGCAATGTTCACTGCTGTCCACCCATTGTGCCCCTGGTTGATGTATGCAACATCCGGATACTTTTCCGAAATCAATGTCAGATATCCCTTCGTAACCCGGTTACCGGTTTCGTTTTGATGATCATTGAGATAGGTGATCGAATCGCCGATAGCGACCCAGGTCGTTTTGCGCGGCACAAAGGCCACGCTTATTAAAAACAGGAAGATGGGCAGCAGAAGCTTGTTCATGGGATCAGGAATTGGGCGGATAATCATCACTACAAGTCGAAACTTTGCCTAAACTCCTCATTTATGAAGGTAGCCTTGCCCCTGTTCGCACTGAATTTTAACAAAAACAGATAAAGTGAGGCCGGATAAATATGATGTAGAAGACGGTCAACCGAAGCTCCCAAATGCCAGTTGAGATCATGCGGCGTAGTAAGGTATACTACGAAATACCCTAGCAGCGTGAGGCTTATTACCATAAATGGCAAAGTTCTCACAAAAGACATCTTATTGATCAGTAACATCAGAAAAAGCAGCAATAAAATCCAGTAATCCGAAAAAGAGGTTAAAAGGAAATATTTCAGGATGAGCCAATATCGGCCAGGATCCGTCATCAAAACCAACAAATCATTGCCCCTGTCCGCATGGATAAGATCATTTGCCGGCGCTAGTTTAAGCTTGAAATGAACAAGTACCAGCAAAGGGATCAACCCTCCGGCCAAGTAACGCAGAACAAGTGCCGGTTTCCGATACTGAAAGCAAAGAAATGAAAAGGAAAAAACAAGGAAAAACAGCAGCCCTTCATTCTTGATCCAGGTAGTACTCCCCGCGATAAATCCCAATAGGAAAATCAATTTGTGGCTACCGCTGGTCTTTGTTTCCTGATATAGGATAAAGGTCAGCAGCACGAAAAAAGCAACCAACGTATCCGCATATTGCGAACCTGCGAGATGGATAAACTTCGTATCAAAGCACAAAATGACCAGGCTCAGCAATGCAGCCAATGAATGCATCGATCGCTTCAAGGCCATATAAACCGTCAGCGGGATGGCAAGAAGTACCAGGTGCGCAATCACCACAGGTACGATCGGCGTCACAAAGCCCAACCCCCGCCAGAACAACGCAACAAGCGACGGCAACATAAGGGGATAGTCGGGGTGCGTGGGTGCCAGTTTACCCGTAAACATATCCTTCCAATTGGCTGGATAAAAAAGAAATTTGGCATGCAGGTTCCAGATCGCCCAGGCATCCCAATCGCCCCATCGCGTAACATAGCTATTAAACCGGATGGTAAGTACTAAAACCGTGACTGTAAAGACCCAAATCCCAGACTTTCCGGGATTGACGAAAGAAATCAGTTGCATGTCACGTCTTTGATACAAAAGAATCGCGATATACAGTCCTGGAATCAAGCCAATACCGGCCAGTAAAAACCCGTAACCTACGTGCAACAGCAAACTTATATAGTAGGCATAACTGACCGTCGCGATCACCAGTGCAAAGGCGGCAGGGTATTTCAGCGAACTATACATTCCGCATGTTTTATCCAGAAAAAGAACGGCAGCAAAGAACAAACTCAAAATGCCAGCGATCAAAACGAATATCAGCATATCACTTTTTGATGCGCATCAATGTAAAACTCATTTGGTCGTTGCCGCCACGCAGCATACACTCGTAAGCGTGTTCGTCAAAAACGGAGGGAAACTGAGGTTCTTCGACCAGGAGAATTGTATCACTGTCACCATTTTCCACGACCACGGGAGCCATGCTGAGCGCAGATTTGAAATACAGCACACCTCTTCTTCCCGATGGAGTATTTGTCCTGAACCCGATACTGGTATGCAGCGGAACCGTCTTTTTGACGATAGCCAGCGAATAGTCAAGTTTATCCAGTTCCGTATAAGACCGGGGACTGGCCAGCCTTCGATATTTGGCCAACGTAACCCAGCACAGGGCAACAAGAACAACAACGTACAGATATGCCAGCTTCATTTTATCCTATTTTCAGTATGAGTTTACAGGTTTCTCGTGCGAATATAAATGATGCGGGGATCAAATTGCCCATACCGGAAAAGAAGGTGACGCTGTCATTTGGTCTTGGGAAACCTTTCATGTTGTTAATCGACTGCTCTCTGGCGGAACTGTGTTGACAGAGTCACCTTTTGAAAAAAGGTCCGTACGCGTTTTATCCAGAAAAAGCCTGGACGGTTTCAGCAGCTCTCGCCGTTGCCCTGAAATATTTTACATACAAAACATAAATTAATAAATCCATTTTACATACATTTGATGACAATATAAGAAAACATAAGCCTGACACTATGAAAGGGGCCAACCTGGGTGAATTTGAAGAACTGGTACTGCTCACCATTGCTTCCCTGGCGAGTGAAGCATACAGTGTAGCGATCTGTGACGAATTGGAGAAATATACAGGCCGGAGCGCCAAGCTGGGCGTCGTGCACGCTGTACTGAACCGGCTGGAAGAAAAAGGATTAGCCAAAAGCCGCCTTGGCGAGGCAACCAGCGCGCGCGGCGGAAAACGCAAGCGTTTTTATGAAGTAAGCCATACAGGCAAAGTGGCATTGATGAAGGCCAAAGAAATCCGCGAAAACATCTGGCGCAATATCCCCGGCTTTAACCTGGAAGGTTCGATATGAAACAGAAACCAGAAGCCAGGCCTCCCCGCTGGGCCACCCGCTTTTTACACTGGTACTGCCGCCCCCGTCTGTTGGAAGACCTGGAAGGCGACCTTAACGAATATTTCGACCGCAATGTCGCAAGAAAGGGAATTAAACAAGCAAGGCTGATCTATGTGCTTGATGTAATCAAGTTTATGAGGCCTTATACCATTCGAAAAATAGAATTCTTTAACCTTTTTATTCATTGGATCATGATCGGCAGCTACCTCAAAACTTCCCGGCGGAGCCTCGTCCGCAACAAATTATTTTCACTGATCAACATTGTCGGGCTGGCCGTGAGCATGTCGGTAGGATTATTGGTGATATCCATCGTTGCCGACCTGTATTCCTACGACGATTTTCATGAAAAGAAAGATCGTATGTATCGTGTGATCACCCGCACATCAAGCAACGGGCCGTCGTCGGAAATGAAGCTGGCTTCTACTTCGATACAGATTGGTGAAAAGATCAGGGAAGCTGTACCTGCCATTGAAGACGTTTCCATCATCAGGGCAGGGTTCGGCGGGGACGCCAAAGTAGGCGAAGCTACCCTTCCGATAGAAGCAACGTGGGCAGATAATTCTTTTTTTAAAATCTTTTCTTTTCCACTGGTCAGAGGTGACGTGGCGACCGCTCTCAAAGATCCCTACGCGCTGGTATTGACCGAAAAAACGGCGAAAAAACTATTTGGGGACGCCGATCCATTGGGCAGGACGGTGCAGTTTGACACCGTTAGCTACACCGTCACCGGTGTGGTCGGGGATGTTCCGAAACTATCGCACCTTAACTTCGGCGCCTTGATTTCGCTGGCTTCCCTCGACGCGGCACATACGGATCGGGATTTTCATAGCTGGGACAACATCTGGCAAAATTACGTTTACGTCACATTTCCTGAAAAGACAGACCCCGCGAAACTGCAAGCTGCTCTTGACAAGCTCAGCGATCAGGAAAACAAGTCGCTGACGGACCGGAAGGTGTGGGTTTCGCTCCAACCAATCAAAGACATTGTTTTGGGCGGTTCGCTATCCAATAACATCGGCCCGGCGATTTCGCCGACCGTGATCTGGGTACTTAGCGGACTGGCGCTGGTGATCATTTTTTCGGCTTGCTTCAATTATACCAATTTGTCGGTGGCGCGGTCAATGCGCAGGTCGCGCGAAGTAGGGATCCGCAAGATGATTGGCGCACAGAAAAGTCACGTAATGGGTCAGTTTATTTCTGAATCGGTTATCATCTCACTACTTGCGCTGCTGTTTTCCTTTGCCTTCTTCCTGGTCTTAAGAAAGCAATTCATGGGCCTCGACAAGCACGTGCCCGATCTTGTCGCACTTGACCTTTCGATTCATACCATCCTGTATTTCATCCTCCTTGCAGTAGCCACGGGGTTGGCGGCTGGTTTTCTGCCTGCGTTATTCTTTTCAAAAATCAATGCGCTGGCGGTCATGAAGGACGCAACCAACCTTAAAATCTTCAGGCGCATCGGTATTCGCAAAGCCTTGATTGTGACACAGTTTACACTATCCCTCATCTTCATTGCTGCGACTTTGGTGGGTTATCATCAATATAAGGGGTTGCTGTCTTTCGATCTCGGCTTTCATACGGACAACATTGTCAATATCAAATTACAGGGCAATAAAGGAGTTATTTTAGCGAAGGAGTTTTCGGAAATTCCCGGCGTAAAACGCATTTCAAAATCCATGATGGTGACAAGCCTTGGCAGCATGTACGGCGATAACCTTGTATACGGAACCGATTCGGCAAGTGTCTGGAACAATAAGGTAGACGAAAATTACCTCCCGCTGCACGGGCATCAGTTTTTGGCGGGCACGAACTTCCAGTTGAGGCCTGAAAGCGGGAAGGAAAGCGAAATCATTGTCAACCAGCAACTTCTGAAACGATTTAATATAGCCAGCCAAAACCCGGCGAAAGCAATCGGACAGACCGTAAAAGTGAATGGGAAAAATCTGGCGATCGTGGGGGTGGTCCGCGATTTTCACTATGGTACGTTGGAAAATAAAATAGAGCCAGTCATGTTCCTCTATGCGGCAGACCCTCCCGGAGGATATCTGAATGTTGAAATGGCTTCAAAAGACTTGACGGAAACCATGACAAGCATTAAAAGCGCCTGGCAGAAAGTTGATAAAGTTCATGAGCTCAACGCTAAATTCTACGGCGACCAGATCGAGGAAGCGTACAGTCAGTTTTCGGTCATGGTCAAAATCATTGGTTTCATCGCATTTCTTGCAATTTGCATTGCATCACTGGGATTGTTCGGAATGGTGGTGTTCACGACAGAAACCAAATTGAAGGAGATCAGCATTCGTAAAGTGCTGGGCGCCAGCGAGCCGGGGCTGATCTATTTATTATGTAAAGGTTTTCTGATCCTGCTGCTCATTTCAGCATTCATCGCGCTCCCGACGACCTATTTCTTTTTTGACAAAGTGGTACTGACCCAGTTCGCGTATCACCAGCCAATCAATCTGGTGGAAATGCTTGCGGGAGCATTTACGGTCATGCTCCTGGCATTTTTAATGATCGGCTCGCAGACCATCAAGGCAGCCAGGAACAACCCCGCGAAGGTTTTGAAAAGTGAATGAAGCTGCGCCGGTCCGGGGGGAATTTAAATCATGTATATTGCCCGAATTCCCCCTGAATGGTTCTTATTTTGACTAAGAAAAACAATTACGACGCAATTGCCGGAAATTATGATTTGATCAGCCGGCTGGTTTTTCAAAAAGCGATTGTGCGCTCGCAACAATCGCTTTTATCCTTTATAGCTGCGCCTGCAAATGTCCTGATTGCAGGCGGCGGTACAGGCTGGATCCTGGAAGAGATAGCCAAAGTTCACCCGAAAGGCCTGCTCATCACCTATCTGGATATGTCCGCCAAAATGATAGCCCTCGCCCGAAAAAGGGATTGTAAACAGAATGAGGTCGTTTTCCTGCAGATGGCCGTACAGGATTTTACGACCGCGCACCAGTTCGACATGATCCTCACACCTTTTCTGTTCGACAATTTCAACGCTGAAAACGCGCGCCTCAGCTTTCGAAGTCTGAACAAGCTATTAAAACCCGACGGTCTCTGGCTTTTTGCCGATTTCAAACTCCAGAAAGACCTTAACAGATTCTGGCAGAAACCATTGCTAAAAGTCATGTATCGCTTCTTCAAAATGGTTAGCAGCGTGGAGGCAACCGAACTGCCCGACATGGAAGCGATTTTCAAAGCCGAAAACTTCGGGCCGGTTTTCAGCAGCCGGCATTATTTTGGGTTTATCGAAGCCGTGGTTTATCGGCGTAGATAAGGTTGATACTGTGACAGCTCTGTGCCTGTTTGCCCTTAGATCCCCTAAAGGGACTTTCGTCAGGGTTGCAAAGTCTCCTTTACGGGATTTACGGGCGGAAAACGAAACGTACGAAACTTAAGGGGCAAGCACCGCCGACAAATCCAGTCCATCGTGCATTGCTTTCTGCTGCGCCGTCAGTTTGGCTTTGAGTGTTTTCAAAATCGCCGCACTCGAAGTTTGCCCGGCGATATCATGCATTTCATGAGGATCTTTCACCAAGTCAAAAAGCAGGACTTTCGATGCGGCAGGATACACAATCAATTTATATCGCTCGGTCCTGACCATTCGCTGTAAATTCATATAACAGCCGTAGATATCAGGATAATGACTTGATTTCCCTTTGTCTTTGATCAAAGGCAATAAGCTATTAAAAAAGACATGCGCAGGCTTTTCAACTCCGGCCAGTTCGTAGCTGGTAGCCATTACATCCTGTAAATAAACGTTTTGCCCCCGTTTTTCCCCTTTCGGGATACCGGGGCCGCTCACAACCAGAGGCGGGCGGATGCTGTGATCGAACATGCTTTGCTTGCCGATCAGTCCGTGATGGCCTACAGATAGGCCGTGGTCGGCCGTAAAGAAAATATAGGTGTTTTCAAGCTTTCCGCTTTTTTTCAATGCATCCAGGATTCGGCCAACCTGTTCGTCCATGTATGAAATACTTGCATAATATTCCTGGATGTTCTTTTTGACCGCATAAGGCGTTCTCGGAAAAGGCGCAAGTTGCTCGTCCCGCAGGTCGGTGCCGCACCCCATTTCTGTTTTGAACGGATACTCTTCCAGAAAGCTCACCGGCATTTTCATATCGTCCACCGGATATTTGTCTACCCAACGCTTCGGCGCCTGTCTTGGATCGTGAGGTGCGTTGAATGCCAGGTACATAAAGAATGGCGAGTCTTTTTTTGAAGCTTCGTCCAGATACCCGATGGCATCGTCGGCCAGCACTTCGCTCCAATGTTTTCCACCCTGCCAGAACCCTCCATACTCTTCTTTCCACGGTTGCCAGGTCGTATCCGTTCTGGAAAGCGGCCGGTTATACCCCTGGGGAGTCTGGTTCGGCATACCCGGACGAATATGGTTAGCATGGTCAAAAAGCTTGGCTGCATCGGTAGCGACATGCCATTTCCCCGACATATAAGTCTCGTAACCAGCCAGTTTCATCTGCTGAGGCCAGAAACCGTTCCGGGCTATCAACGGCTTGTAGTCTTTTTCCTGTTCTTTCACATCCCAGACCGACATACCGGTCAACAACATTGCGCGGCTGGCCACGCATACCGCCCCGTGCCACGCACCCATGTTGAATGCATGCGTGAACGTGGTGCCGCCCCTGACCAGTCCGTCGAGATTGGGCGTGATCACCTGGTCATTACCCAATGCGTGCACGGTATTGTACCGCTGGTCGTCTGTAAAAATGAGGATGATATTGGGCTTGGACTTAGCTGGCCTGAAAGGTTTCAGCGTGGTAGTCCCGCTGGTAACCAGCGCAACAACCCCAAAACAAGCGATTTGAATGAAAGAATTGAGCTTCATACCGGTATTTTACTGCCAGCCTGGATTTTGGACAAGATTGGGGTTGAGTCCGAGCTCGTCAAGCGGCAAAGGTTGATAATAGTTTTTGGATTCGTCGAAAGTGCGGCCGCCGGGCAATGATTTTCCATAGGGAAGTATATAACCCTGAGCATTCACAAAAATACTGCTGCCAATTACCGCCTTTGGAAATTGTTTTTGCACAAACTTCATTCCCAACACGGGCTTGTTCAGCAATTTTCCGGCTTTCCAGCGCAACAGATCTTCGAAGCGCAATGCTTCGATTGCCAGTTCGACCCGCCTTTCTCTTCTGATTTCGTCCAGTAAAACGGGCAGCTCAGGAAAGTCGGATCTGGCGTCCTTTACCAATGAAGCAATCACCATGTCCGGCATACCAGCCCTTTTTCGCAACACATTGATCGTCTTATCGATGATAGCCTGACTGGCCAGGCCGAGTTCTGCATTGGCTTCCGCGTTGATCAGCAATGCTTCCCCGAAACGGTAAGTCGGCGAGTCTAGGATACCATTCTGGATGCGCACAAATTCAGCTTGGTCAGCAACCCAGTATTTGGTGATCTGGTAACCACTCGGGACGACCCCCACCCCGCTGAAACCGGATCCCGGAATCGCGGGAAGGCCAAAACCAGCCTGAATGCCCGTGCCAGGCTGCACAATGGTTTGCGTCAGACGTGGATCCCGGTTTTTCATTTCCGCCTGGATACTATCATCGCCCAGGTACATCGGACTTTGGGAAATAGGCTTGCCGTCTATGCAGAGATAGGATTCAACCAGCGCTTTTGACGCACTGGTATTGAAGTTGTTCAGCTGGATATTCCAAGATGTGGCATTTCCGTACAAGCCCGTTTCATAGGCTTTATATAAAATAACTTCTTTGTTTGAGCTAAGGTCCAGTGAATTGAACAAAGCGGCGTAATCCGAGGCTGGCTTACCGGTATTGTAAATCTGGTAATGCCCTTCACTGATCAGCTGGTCGGTTGCGGTAACCGCTTCTTGTAAAAATTTTTCACCTCCTGTCATTCCCTGGTATTTGCGGAACGTCCCTTCAAACAGGCATATCCTGGCTTTGAGGATCAGCGCTACATCCTTATTTATCCGCCCGGGTTCGGCAGCCGCTTTTGCGGGCAGGTTCGCGATGGCTGTATTGATAGTGGCCAGCAGCGAATCCATGACGAGTACCCGGCTGTCGCGGGGCGCGTACAGCTCCGGCGAATTGGTGGTCAGGTCTTTCCAAAGCCAGGGTACATCGCCGAAACTCTTCACTTTTTCATAGTAGTCGCGTGCCTTGAAAAACCGGATCTCCCCTGCGTACTTGTCTTTCACTTCCTGGCTGATGGGTGTTTGATTGTACCGTGTCAGGAAATAGTTGCAGGTGCGGATCAGCTTCCAGTCCCAGCCGCCGCCTGAAGTAGGTACGATGTTTTTCCCGGCCGCGATCAGGTTAAAATCCAGCGGCACCATATTGTCGCTTTGGTTGTCGCCTGAGACCAGCGGGCTGAGGTTTGTTCCGGTAGAATGACCCTCAAAACTCGAATAAAGATTATTGGCATATTGTTTCAATTCATTTTCATTATGCCAGAAATTACTTTCATTCAGCGAGTCGGTAGGTACTTTGTCCAGAAAATCATCTGAACATGCCCCGGCGGCAAGGGCCAGGACGAGGATAACGAGTGTATTTTTTATAAGATGCATGGCGGATAAATTAGAGGGTTAGCTGGATACCGAATGAAACAACCCGTTGCAATGGGTAAAACATGCCCACGTCACCAGAATCACTTGCCGAACTGCCCGGATTGGTTGCATCCGGTGTGACCGGCGTTCCTGTCACTTCCGGGTCAAAGTTTCCTTTTAGTTTGGTGAACTCCCACACATTCTGGCCCGTCACGTACAGCCGCACTTGCGCTAACCTGATCTTTTCCAAGATCTTGGCGGGAATAGAATAGCCCAATGAAATGTTCTTCAGCCTGATATAGGCGGAACTCTGCAGATAGCGGGTCTGGGGCAAAATGTTGAAAGTCGACCCAGCCTTGTAAATCGGGTAATAACCATCCGGGTTTTCTGTTGACCAGGCATCGCGGTACACTTCGTTGGTCCCGACGGCGGCCGAGTTGTTGATGGCGCCCCAGAAATAACTTCCTTTGGGCACAAAGTCCCTTTTCGCAATGCCTTGAAATAATACATTGAAGTCGAAACCATTCCAGCTGACGTTGCCTGTTACTCCAAACTGGAATTTAGGAGTGGTATTGCCGATCACCTTCTGGTCGCCAGGATTGCTGACAGTATTGGCACCCCTGGTAATTTTGCCGTCCCCGTCCAGGTCTTTGTACTGGATATCCCCGGCGCCCCATTTCCCGGAATTACCGAGCTGGTCCTGGTTTGCTGCGCTGGCCGCGTCCCCGCTGTTCTGGAAAATACCGACCGTTTCAAACCCCCATATCTCGCCTATATTCTGGCCTTTATAATAACCGGTGATCAGTTTGTTCGGGTTATTGTCAAATTTACTGATCACCGCCTTGTAGCTCGACAAAACCAGCCCTACATCGTAACGGAGTTTTTCGCCGGCCTGCTCGGCCCATTTAACGCTGAATTCAAAACCCGTCGTTTTCAGTTCGGCAGCATTGCGCTGAGGTACGGCGGTGCCCAATACTGCCGGAAGCCGGTCCCCCGCTACAAGCATGCCCGAGGTTGTTCTTTTATACCAGTCGAAACCAAGGGTCAGCTTGCCGAACAAGCTGGCGTCTGCACCAAAATCCAGGGTCGACACTTTCTCCCAAGTCAGGTCGGGACTTACCAGACCGGGAGCAGAAATGCCCAATGGCAACGTTCCACCCAGGTCGTATTGCACCTGGGGCACAATGCCAAAAAGGGAAACATAAGGAAAATTGCTGCTTACCAACTGGTTGCCAAGCGTTCCGTAGGATGCCCGGAGCTTCAGTTCAGGCAGTATGCGCGAAAGCGGCTTCATGAAATTCTCCTGCGACACCCGCCAACCCGCCGAAACGGAGGGGAAATAACCAAACCGCCGTCCCGCAGGAAAACGCGATGTACCATCGTAGCGGCTGTTGAACTCGATCAGGTACTTGCCCATGAAGTCGTAGTTCAAACGGGCAAATGCGCCCCGGATCGCCCACGCGGTCTGCTGGTCGGTGGTGGTGATGGTACCGGTTGTCAGGTTCAGTACCGGCACCTGTCCGCTGATCAGGTCCTGCCGCCTGACGCTTGCACCTGTGAGATTAAACCATTCCTGGTTGTATCCCACCAAAGCGGAAATGGCATGCTTTTGGGCAAATACCTTGCTGTAGTCTGCATACAAGTTGGCCGCGAAATAGTCCGATGACGTGAAATCCCTCTGTACGAAAGACGGCGTCGTCGCGGAGATCTGAGGGATCCAGGTATCACGGATGTATTGAAAACCCACCTGATTTTCTTTCAGGTTTTGACGAACCGCGGTGTAGGAAAAATTCCCGCTTATTTTCAGTCCATCGATGATTTTAGCCTGGGCATCCACACTATATATCCCTGTCGAAGAGCTGGTTATCTTCCTGGAACCGCTTTCCAGAAAATTGACAAAATTTTCGGTAGGCATTCCTTCTCCCACAGGCGAACCGGCCGGCGTTTTGACAGGAAACAGGATCTGCGGCTCACCTCTGGTCATCTGCTCCCACCAGTCACTACCCTTATTGGGATACTTATGGGGCTCATTGTAATTCGTGGAAATGTAATTGACTTTCGCGCCTACCTTAAACCAGTCCGTCAGGTCGGAGCTCACGTTTGTTGTGAAGTTATACCTTTTGAAAACATCCGTAGCTGTCTTGAACAAGCCGTCCTGTTTCAGGTAACCCCCTGAAAAATAATAAGATGTTTTGCTGTTGCCCCCATTCACATTCACCGTGTGGGATTGGCCCGGCGACCATTTTTTAACCATCATGCCCAATACATCCGGATTGGCGTTCCAAAAGATCTTGCCGTTGGGCAGCACGTGATAGCTTGGGTTCTTGACCGGATCGGCCATGTAATCCTTCACCCATTGCACCTGCTCGTTGGTATACTTCTGGCTTCCGTTGTTATTAAACTGAGCAATATTCTGGGATTCGAGATAGTCCATGGTATTCAGCAGATCGGGCAGGTAAGTGGGCTTGTTGAAATTCATCGCGCCCGAATAGCTGATCTGCGGCTTTCTGTCCCTGGTCCCTTTTTTGGTTGTGACCAGAATAACACCAAATGCGCCCCTTGCACCATAAATAGCGGCTGAAGCTGCGTCTTTCAATACTGTAACGCTCTCGATATCGGCCGGGTTTAAAAGATTTAAGTCCATTTGAATGCCGTCCACGAGTACCAACGCGCTGCCACCGCTGAGCGAAGTATTCCCCCGGATGTTGAACGTCGGGTTTGCATTAGGATTCCCGTCAGGGTTGGTTACGTTCAGGTTCGGGATCAGGCCTTGCAAAGCCTGGCCTACTTTGGTCACGGGCCTGCTGGTCAATGCGGCGCCGCTTACCTGGGCAATGGCGCCCGTCACCGTTTCCCTGGTTTTTGTGCCATAGCCAACCACAATCACTTCCTCGAGCTGGCCTTGATCGGCATGAAGGCGAATATCCATTTCACTCTGGCTGCCTACCACGGTTTCAAAGGTTTTAAAACCCACGAAAGAAAAAATCAGCACATCATCGGGACCGTCGACAGCAAACTGAAATCTGCCGTCTGCTTCGGTAGTCGTCCCTTTAGTACTCCCTTTTAATACAATACTCACTCCTGCCAGGCCTTCCCCCCTCTCGTCGGTCACCTTTCCTCTGACAGTCCTGTCGGCCATGGCTCCAGCAGCTGGGGCCGGTGAATCGGAAACAGGCACCAGCATTCCTGTGCGATCCGGCTTTTCGGCCTTTTCTTCCCTGCTGATGATGATCAGGTCCTCCGACACCCGGTATTTCAGCTCCAATGGGACAAGTATCTCGTCCAGTACTTTGCTGAGGGGTTGATTGGTCACCGAAATACTCACTTTACGATGCGAGCGTATCAGTTTGGGACTGAAAACAAATTTGGCCTTGACTTTTCCTTCGATTTCGCCCAGGATATCCTCAACCTGCCTGTTCCGGACGGTCAGGCTGATTTTTTGATTAAGGAAAGTCTGGGCATTTCCCTCTGTTGCGTACACATGGCCGATCACGCTGGCGATCAGTAAGATTTGGAATAAGGACAGCCTCATCAACTGGGACAGCCGCCGGAAACGATAGAGTTTTCGCATCATGCAATGGTTTAATGGGTCAGAATTTTGGCAAAAAAATCCCTGTGCGTCCCTTTTTTCAAAGGAACGGGCACGGGTTGGTTTTCAACAAGATTTAAGCCGAAAGGGTGGTTCTAAGGGCTGGCTTCCTCTTGTTCAGGAGGAAGAGTAATTGGAACTGTACATAGATTCAAGGGTTTAGGAATAGTATTTTAAAAAGTCAATTCAAACAATTCTTTCCGTAAATAATCACCTGACCGTCAAGCACTTCGTACTTAGCTTCGATGGCTTCGCATATGATATCCAGCTTTTGCAGCAAGGGCTGATCGGATAAAGTCGCGGTGAAAGTACAATCGGAAAGCAGCTCGGCGTCAAATATGATATCAACCTGGTACGCCTTTTCAATGTCGGTCAGCACCTGTCCTACCGGTGCGCCCTTATACGCGAAACGGAACGCCGCTTTAGCGGAAGGAATCACTTCCGGCACATCGATCAATGTTTTGGTCATGGTACCCACTTCCTGCTCAAATAAGATCTTTTGATTAGGCGTAAGCACCACTCCTTTCGAAGTATTTTTTGCGCCCTCGCCGATCAGTACGAAATCCTGTTTTCTAAACACAGAGACCTTGCCTTCCTTCACCTCAACCGAAGTTTCCTTTGCATTCTGGAACGCCTTTACAATAAAGCTGGTCCCTAAAACACGGGTAACCAGGCTGTTGGCATATACCAGAAACGGACGTTCCACATCTTTTGAAACTTTGAAATAACCCTCGCCCGACAAATACACCTCCCGTTTGTCTTCATCAAAACGTTCGGGGAAACTAAGCCTGGATTTGGGTTTGAGCACCACTACGCTGCCATCTTCCAGTGAAATCGTCTGCTCGGAAGCGGTATCATTGAATTTCTCCGTCAGATGGGCCTTCCCCGTTTGCGCCAATTCCGATTTCCCGCTTTGGGGAGAAGCATGGTAATACAAATACAAAAATCCGCAGATCACTAAAATGGAGGCGGCGCTCAGCCATTGCAACAGCGGCCTGGCCGTTACGTATTCACTCTTAACCGACTGAAATTCATGGCCTCTATTCGCCTGATCCGCCCTGATCCGGCTGATCAGACCGGAAATTTCGGCTTCGATCTCTTCCTCACTGATATCGGAGGTGTAGTTTTCATAAACGCCTCGCAATAATGTCCGGGCAATTTCAATGTCCGCTACCTGATCAGGGTTTCTAAGCAGGTAACCATCCCAGAATTCACAGGACGCCGGGGCCTGGTAACGGACCCATTGCTGGAATTCCGCATCCAAAACAAAATCTTCTACATGATATTCCCGGTACCTGTCCATATAAATTGCCTTTCAAACATACATAGGCAGGAGGCGGAGAGTTATAATCAAAAAGGAAAGATTTTTTTTGATCTTCTCAAATATTTCCTCTCAAATCCCTGATCGAGCGGTAGATCAGATTTGCCACGGCTTGTTTCGAGATGGACATCACCTGAGCAATGGATTCATTATCAAGGTTTTCGTAGAATTTGAGATAGATTACCTCCTGCTGGCGTTTGGGAAGGTACTGGAGTTGCTGGTTTACCAGTCTGATTTTTTCTTCACTGGATTCAATTTCAATGATCTGCTGCTCTATGGACGGGTCACCGACGTTTTCGGTCATGTAATCCAAGTCCGTTTCCTCCGCGATCCAGTTTTTCCGGTTGCTTTCCCGGTATATTTTCCGGCGCAGGGATTTCAAAAGATAAAACTTCACAAAATCCGTATCTCCCAGCGTTTCACGGCGTGTCCACATTTCGAAGAACAAGTCTTGGATGCAATCCTTGACAAATTCGCGGTCGCCGGAGAAACGGGTGCCGTAAGTAAAGAGCCCTTTGTAGTATTTTCTGGCAATCTCGCCGAACGCAATTTCGTCGCCCTGCCGAAAAGCATTCCACAAAACCTGGTCATCGGAGGCGGGTGGAAGCGGATTGGACATAGATCTATTGGGCAAGTTGGTTACTCGGCCGCTAATATATGGATTCGATATGATCGGCGCCCAAAATAAAGCCGCCTAATTTTATCGGCAAAAAAATACCCGCGCGGCGAACAGGACACGACCGGGTGATACGGAAAGTCCTCAGAAGCAGCCAATTTTGCATCCCGATGGAAAAAGACCTTGCGCGCCTGCCAATTAATGGTATAGCCAACGGATACTCCAGTGTGCTGTTTTCCTCACCAATAAAGGCTGCAATGAATGCGCCGTTCCTTAAATGATCGAGGGGGAAATTCCGGCCAGATATGTCGCAGGCAGACAGAACAAAAACCAGCGGTAGAAACGTTGCCCTCATAGTCCGTGCCTAAATTTGAGTAAGTTGCATTTGTAATCAACACCGGTTACCTGGCAATACACTGCTGATGAGGCATCTATTGCAGCATAATTGATCAATGCATACTTTTTGACCATATGGACCTTTACTTCAAAACCATTGGATCGCCGGTAGGCCGGTTGACGCTGATTGCGACCAACGTGGCGCTGCGGGCTGTACGATGGGAGCGCGACGGCACGCAGAACGGGAAGACCGGCGAAGAGATCGAAAACGAAAATCACCCGATACTTCTGGAAACCGAAAAGCAACTGAACGAATATTTTGCCGGAAACCGGAAAGTATTTGATCTGGAACTGGACTTCAAAGGGACCGAATTCCAGAAGAAAGTGTGGTACGCCATGATGGAAATTCCTTTCGGCGAAACAAGGACTTATGGCCAGATCGCCAGGCAAATCGGTAGCCCCGAAGCCGTACGGGCCGTTGGTGGTGCCGCTAATAAAAATCCGATCCCCATCATTGGTCCTTGTCACCGGATCATTGGCGCCGACGGTAAACTGGTCGGTTTCGGCGGCGGACTAACCAATAAAACCCTTTTACTGGACATCGAAAGACCGCGTGCACAGCTTACTTTGTGGGACTAAAGAAAATTGCATGTTTCAAACATTTTCACCGGACGATTTCCAGCATGCCTGCGATCAACTGGCGCTCGGGGACGAAGACCTGTCCGAAATCATCAAAGCGCATGGTTACCCGCCCCTGTGGACGCGGCCCAATTCATTTGAAACGCTCGTCCACATTATCCTGGAAGAACAAGTCTCGCTGGCCTCTGCTCTGGCGGCACTGAAAAAATTACAGGCAAAAACAGTGCTCTTAGCTCCTGCGAATCTACTTCAACTCAGTGATGAAGAGTTGAAAGCCTGCTATGTTAGTCGGCAAAAGGCTTCCTACATTCGGGGACTGGCAGACGCGCTTGAAACCGGGAAGCTCGACCTGGCCGCGTTGGAGGGAAGTTCTGATGAAGAAGTGAGGACCATACTCACCGCGATGAAAGGAATTGGCAACTGGACGACTGATATCTATTTAATGTTTGTGCTGAGAAGGGCCGATATTTTTCCGATCGGTGACCTGGCTGCGGTAAATGCATTAAAAAGGGCCAAAAAACTCGCGAAAGATACTCCAAGGCAAAGCCTGCTCGAAATCGCAGCACAGTGGCAGCCCTACCGCACAATGGCTACCATGATCCTTTGGCATCATTATCTTTCTTCACCTTCCAGAAATAAGCTCTGAAAAAATGTCGTTCCGGTCCTCACATCGTCGGCGACTGCTGATAGATCATCCATTCCTGCTCTGGCGTGTTCCTTTTTTGAGCCACGATTACTGCAGAATTGACACCCTCTTTATCTACAACCGACGGTGTGACATAAAGGTCGGAGCCTTTGACCCTGATGAGATAAGTGTCCTTCCTTACTTTCACAAATTCATATTCCTGCCCTGCATGGCCAGGTACGAGCGGCTGTTCTTCAAATGCCGTGCCGTCTGAGGCCGTCCCTATGGGCTGGAATGTTTTATGTGTAAATAGATTTTCCAGCTGATAGGTATTGGGCCCCACGCTTTTGAAATCCCAGGTCATGCACTTCCAGTTTTGAGGATAATACGATACCAGCGGCGTGCCGTTTTTGGAAGAAGCGTCTTTCACACGCAAAAGCATACCGGTTTTAACATTCTTGATCGCGTAAGTGCCTTTGATATCTTGTGAAAACGCATTTGAAAATAGGCCGATACTGATGAACAGACCTGCAAACAGCAATTTCATAGGTGATCCGGGTTAGGTGAAGTCTGAAAAACAACCTGTAAATCTAACCAATTACAGGCCAAAAACCGAACTGTGATTTTATTTGGCAATTATCCTTTTATCATGGAATTATATTCCGTTTAAAAGTATTTCACTTTTTTATTATTTGCAGTATAGGGAAAAGTAGTAGTTTTTTGTCTGGGTGGTGTAATTGTACCAAGCACCGTGGACACCATTCAAATGACTTCATTTTCCGCACGTGATCTTCATGAAGATTTGCCGGATCCTCCTCACGAAGCTTTCCGAAAAACGCTTGGCGACGGTTCGCCGGGCGACGCCTCGCCGGGCGACGCTATCCTCACGGACGACGAATTCCTGCTCAGAAAGGAATTCGGGAACAATCCCGAGAAAGCTTGCGAGCTGCTCTTCAGGAGGTATTATGTCAATCTCTGTAGCCATGCCATCCGGTTTGTACATTCACGCGAAACAGCCGAAGATATTGTCTCCGAGATTTTTACGGTATTCTGGCAGAATCAGACCTACCAGCAGGTGACCACTTCCTACCGGGCTTACCTGTACAAATCCGTGAGGCACCGGGCCTACAACCACTTGAAATGGCAAATGAAATTCGCCCAGGCCGCCGACGATTCTACCCAAAGCTCCGACGCCCCCAATCCCGACGAAGCACTGCAATACACCGAGCTGCATCAGAAAATCGAGCATATCATCCGTGACCTGCCGCCACAGTGCCGCAGGGCTTACATCCTGAAACGCGTGGAAGGAAAGAAATACCAGGAGATCGCGGACGAGCTCAAGATCAGCCCCAAGGCGGTTGAAGCGTTGGTCAGCCGGGCGCTGGTACGCCTCCGAAAAGAACTGTCCATGCACTGGATCCTGCTGATCCTTCTTTTTCTTAATTAAACATCCATGAAGGAACCTATCATCAAACAGTTGCTATTTGATTTTTTCGATGGCAATACCACTTCCATGCAGCGAAAGCTTGTGGAAGAATGGCTGTCTGACCCAAATAACGAAGACTTGTACTACCAGTACCTCGACGAATGGGAAAGTGCGCATCCGCAATTCCAGCCCGACGCCGACCAGGCCCTGGAAAATTTCCGGACGAAGCTGGGCGGAGCGCATTCAGATCAGGCCGGATGGGAAAGCGGGATACGTGCTGAACGATATTCCGGCTATCACCGCTGGGCCTGGGCCGCTGCCGCTGCCTGCCTGGCCCTCGCCTCCTGTTTTATTTTCAAAAAACAAATCCTTTACCGCTCGCTCCAGTCTGTTATGGGCAGTACAGTTTGCTATAAACTTTCGGAGGGGACAGAAGTGCTGCTGAATTCCAATTCCACCTTACTGGTCCCACGATTTGGTTTTGCGAATGACACCCGCGAAGTGTTTCTGGAAGGGGAAGCGGAATTCAAGGTAACCCATACCCGCCACAACGACCGATTTATAGTCCATATGGGCGACCATTACCAGATTGAAGTGCTCGGCACCGAATTCGTGGCCTTCTCCCGGGAGCGCGGTAAACGGGTCTTCCTGAAACAGGGTAAGGTGAAGTTACAGCTGCCGGAAGGAAAGCAATTGTACATGAAACCCGGTAACCTCTTTGTCTCTGACAAAAACGGTGCGTTTAACCTGACCCGCCCTGCCGATCCCCGGCCTTATACAGCCTGGAAAGACCAGACCTTTTATTTTGACAATACCCTGCTCTCCAATGTGGCCTTACAAATACACGAGCAGTTCGGGGTTCAGGTACGTATCCCCGACACGCTGCTGGCCAATCGCCGGATCGCCGGCACTTACAAAGCCGTGCATGCGGATGACTTACTGCAGATTTTATCCGAGCTGATGCAAATCGAGATTACCCAGAAAGAGGATTACATCGAACTGTCTACCCCAAAAATTCCCTAATTTATGTCCAACCAATTACTTAAGAGATCAGGGCTGAGTTTGTGCATGCTGTTCCTGACATTCGCCGGAATGGCACAAACCGTCGCATTCCTGCAGGCTGCCCGGCATCAGCCCACATCAAGAAATGTCCCCGAAGCGCAGAAATTGCGCGATGTGCTGCTCGAACTGGGCCGAAAATACCAGGTTAACATTGTATTTGAAGAAGCAACTGTGCAAGGCATTACCATCCAGCCGGCACCGGAGCCGGGCACGGCGAAATTGGAAAAACGCCTGGAAGGACTGCTGAACCCCAACCAGCTGGAGTTCAAAAAATCAGGCCGGGGCACGTACCTGATCGTCAGGAAACAGCCGCGGAAAACAGCATACGAGGACGACAAGCCCGCCGCACCCACCGCCGGGGAGGCAATGCTGCCTGTGCCGGCCATTCCTGGCGAAGTCCATTTTTCGGCTGAGCGCCAGGTAGTTGAAATTCCCGTCAAAGGCCGCGTCCTTGATTCTAAAGGCGACGGGCTGCCTGGCGTGAGCATTGTGGTGCGCGGTACAAACCGGGGTGTGATCACGGACAATGCAGGCAATTACCAGCTTTCGGTCGACGACGGCAATGCCGTGCTGATATTCAGCTTTGTTGGGTTTACAAGTCAGGAGATCCCGGTGGGAAACCGCTCGACCATTGATGTTACCCTGGCCGAAAATGTGAATGCGCTGGAGGAATTTGTAGTGGTGGGTTATGGAGAGCAATCCCGAAAAGACCTCGTGGGTTCGGTAGGCGTTGTTTCCCGGAAAAGTTTTGGGGATGTCGGGGTAAGCAACACCTCCCAGTTGCTGCAGGGAAAAATAGCCGGGGTACAGGTGATCAACAACAGTGGCGTGCCGGGTTCGGGCGCGCAGATCGTCGTGAGAGGAACGGGGTCGTTTACCAACTCCGCTCCGCTTTATGTGATCGACGGGATCCAGAGCGATGCGACTATGTTCAACTCGCTGAGCCCTTATGACATTGAGTCGATCAGTGTACTGAAAGACGCCTCTTCGGTGGCAATCTATGGGGCGCAAGGTGCTAATGGGGTGGTTGTGGTGACCACCAGGCTTCCTAAAACCGGTAAGCCGAAAATCACCTACAATGGATATGTGGGCTTTTCCAGACCATGGAAACAGTTTGACATGCTCAATGCGCAGCAATATACCGATCTGGTAAAAGAATGGTATACCAATTACGGCCAGCCGCTTCCTCCCAGGCTGTCGACGCCCGAAGCGAACATTACCAAGACCGACTGGCAGAAAGAAATGTTCCGCACCGGCAAAATCAGCGAACACCACATCAATATTGGCGGCGGCACCGAACATGTTACTTACAGCTTTTCAACCGGCTATACCAAGCAGGAGAGCCAGGTGGTGGATATGAGCTTCACCCGCGCCAATTTCCGCTTCAATCTGGAAGAGTTTGTGGGAAAACGCATTAAACTGGGCCAGCAACTCAATATCCGCTACCAGCTTACAGATGGCAATACTGCCAACATCCTGAACGGCTTGAGAATGCCGCCGTACATTTCCGTTCTGGACCCGACGAATACATTGGGCGGGTACGGCATTGCAACCAGCGCGAAGGATGGGAACGATTCCCAAAACCCGTTGATCGTGCCAAACCTGTACGATACCAAAAACCGTAACCTCAACAATTACCTCCAGTTGTATGGAGAACTGGATATCCTGGACGGTTTGAAATTCCGTACGCAGTTTGGCGGCACCTATAATTTTAGCCAGAACTATTCCTATAACCCCACTTACGCCGGTAACCAGCTGGTAACCCAAAGCCAGATCTCGGAAGGTTACGGCTATAACCTGAGCTACATTCTCGAAAACTATTTTACTTATAACAAACAGTTCAAAAACCACGGATTGGGCATTACAGCTGGAAATTCTTATCGCGACGGGCACCTCTCCCGCTCGGTAAGCCTGGTCGGAAGTAACTTCGCCAATGAGGAAATTCACCAGATAGGCGTGGCCAAAACCGTGATTTTCGGTTCCGGGCTGGCCAATTCCAATGCACGGTTTATCTCCTATTTCGCCCGTGTCAACTATAATTTCAAAGAGAAATATATCCTGACACTGACCGGCCGCCGCGATGCGACCTCACTGTTCGCCAAAGAAAACCGGGTTGGTTACTTTCCGTCCGCGGGACTTGGGTGGCGCGTTTCAGATGAGCAATTCATGAAGTCCGTCGCCTTTATTTCAGACCTGAAACTCCGCGCCAGCTGGGGAAAAACCGGAAACTCCAACATCAACGGCTTCTCCTACCAATCGACCGTATGGACAGGAAGCGGTAACAGCGTGGTGTACCCGCTCGGGACCAGCGAAACACTGACGAACGGTGCCACGGTAGCCATTCCTTCTACGCCTAACCTGAAATGGGAAGAAACTTCCACCCTGGATTTCGGATTGGATGCATCGTTTTTCAAAAAGAAACTGACACTCAGCGCGGGTTACTACAACCGTCTGAACAAGGACCTGCTGGTAGAGGTACCCCTGCCATTATCCACCGGCTACGGCGGTGTAAGCGGCGCTTCAAGCAGCCAGTTGATCAACGCGGCGTCGGCATTCAACCGTGGGTTTGAGCTGACACTGGGATACAATGGAAATACAGATAAAGGACTGACTTACAGCATCAACGTAAACGGCTCGTACAACAAAAACAGGGTGAGGTCACTGGGTACGCAGGATGCTGTGCCCATCGTGGACGGCTCGTTCTATTCGGTGCCAGCCATGTCGCGGACAGAAGTGGGCCAGCCGATCGGCGCATTTTACGGATATGTGTACGACCACGTGGCGATCGACAACGCGGATGTAGAGAAGTACAACGCACTGGCCCGTGCGGCAGGAGGCGCTTCCGACGCCGAGTACCAGGCAGGGCTGCTCCCGGGCGACCGGATTTTCAAGGACCTCAACGGGGACGGGAAAGTGACCGATGCCGACCAGACATTCCTTGGCAGCCCCATCCCGAAGTTCACCTATGGCGTCGATATCAATCTCAATTACAAAAACTTTGACCTGATGGCGACCCTGCAGGGCCTGGCCGGTGTGGATATCATTAATGGTACGAAATACTATCTCGAAGGTGTTGCGCTTCCATTCAATACCAAAACAACGGTACTCGACCGCTGGCAAAATCCGGGTGATATTACCGACATCGCCCGCGCCGGACAGAATTACGGTACAGCGGCTAACCTCCGGAACTCTTCCTGGTATGTCGAAAACGGCGCCTACGCCCGGATCCGTAACCTGACGCTCGGCTACACCGTCCCCGGCCCAAAGATCAAGCCCTTTACAGGAAATGTGCTTTCCAGCCTGCGGGTGTATATCACCGCCCAGAACCTGATGACATTCACGAAATATTCAGGCTATGATCCCGAAGTGACAGGTAGCGGCAACTTCATTTTCGGAAGAGGGATCGATACCGGCCAGGTACCACAGCCACGCACGCTGATGTTCGGTATCCAGGCGGGATTTTGAGTTTTGAAAAAATTTAATGTTGTATAAAATCAGGAACAACAATGAAAAGTTTAAAAATACTGGCACTCTCCATCGTATTTCTGTCGGGCTGCAGCGACAAGCTCCTCGACGTCAAAAACGAGAACACTTATACCGACGAGACTTATTTCAAAACACAGGTACAGTTCAATGAATCCGTGCTGGCGACTTATGCGGTGTTCAGCCACATGGGCATGATGTCGAGGGAATGGTACTTCATCTTCGACCTCCTTGCCAACGAGGCCGAAAGGTCCAGTGCATTGGTGGGTACCGAATTGCAGCTGACCGATTACAGTTTTACCAATAACAATGAAGATATCGTTGGCCTGTGGGCATCTCTCTACCGCATGATCTTCCGGGCAAACCTGGCCCTGAAAGTGATGGACACCTGGGAACCTGCCAATGCCACCGAAACCGCGCAAAAGGCACAGTACATTGCCGAGGCACACTGGCTGAGGGGGTTCGCCTATTTCAACCTGGTTACCAACTGGGGTCGCGTCCCTTTGAAAATGACCTATGAGGATTCGAAAACGAACTCAGCGCCGCGGGCTTCCGTGGATGAGGTCTGGAAAGTGGTGGAAAGCGAGTTCACATTGGCGATCCCCGATCTGCCCGTGGCTTACCCTGCGGACCAGACAGGCCGTGCGACCAAAGGTGCAGCGATCGGATTTTTGGGCAAAACTTACCTTTTCCAGAAAAAATACGACCAGGCTGCCGAGCAGCTCGTAAAACTGACGGCCGCGCCCTACACCTATGCGCTTGATCCGAAGTACGACCATTTGTTTGGAGAAGATAACATCAACACGCCCGAGGTGCTTTTTGCGGTGAACCATACCTATACCACTTCCAACACCCAATATTATATGTTTGGCGGTTGGGAAGGCGAAGACGGCAAGACGTTCCACACCGGCCGCGCGCAGGAATACGGTTTCAATGACTGGGAAAACGTAACGATTTCCAACGCGCTGGTGGCGGCCCACAAATACACCGATCCCGCGACAGGCGCGGCGGGCTACATTGACCCAAGAGCGAAATACACATTCTATGGCGCTGCGTCAAACGGAGGCGATACCGAATATTGCGATTTTTGCGCTGCGGGCCCGATCAAATATCCATACGATTTTTACAGCAACCGCTACCGCAAATATGAGCCTTACGAATTTCAAAAATACACGGAGGCACCCATGAGCGGTATCAATACCCACGTGATGCGCTATGCGGATGTACTGCTGATGCTCACCGAAGCGAACATAGAAAAAGGAACCCCCAACATTCCGGCGGCGATCGGATATATGAACCAGGTCAGGAACCGGCCCGATGTGATGGCTAAAAACTACCCGACGTCTTTATCACAAACCGAGGCGCGCGAAGCAGTCCGCCGCGAGCGCCGCATCGAACTGGCCGGCGAACAGTCGCGATGGTTCGACCTCGTCCGCTGGGGCATTGCAAAGGAAACGCTGAATGCGGAGCACCCCGCCGGGCCGGGCCAGCAGCCGTTTTTGGATAAACACGTTTTACTGCCTATCCCTATCGCCGAACGTAACTCCAATCCCGCACTCGCGGCGGATATTGCCAATGATTGGAATTGATCTTGGGTAATTAAAGTTGTCAGCCTGAGCCCCCGACTTGCCACACTGATCGTCTAAACTTGTCACACCGAGTGGGGTCGAAAGTGCACTACTGGCCGGGCACGATGTAGAAAAGCGTTGTGCCCGGCCAGAAAAAGCCTTCGACCGCCCGGCCCGGTCCGCTCAGGTTGACAAAAGCGCTAAGGATAATACTGAATTTGAACTTTATCAAATAATTAAAGTAAGTGAGCCGGATAACGCTAATACGCTTCTTTACCATAGCATGCCTTTTGACAGCAGGCTCGGGTTTGTTGGCTCAGAAGTCAAAATTGGCTATTCCCGTTGAAAAGGACGGGAAATACACGATCACACTGAAAGACCAGGTCATGCGCATCGACCCCGCCAAGGGTGGCCGCATTACGAACCTGCTTCTGAATGGTGAAGACTTCCTGACCGACAGCACGGTCAACCATTTCAATTGGGGATCCACTTTCTGGTTCAGCCCGCAAAGTGACTGGGACTGGCCGCCTTCTGCGGTGATCGACAATAAGCCTTATCGTGCGTCGGCAGAAAATGGTATCGTTAAAATGATCAGCGGGCAAGATCCCAAGACCGGCCTGGTGGTTACGAAAGAGATTTCCGGAGATCTCAAAAACGGTGCATTTGTGTTGAAATACATCATTACCAATCATTCCGCCCAAGCCCGGAAAGTGGCCCCCTGGGAGGTCACGCGGGTCAAGCCAAACGGGCTTGCTTTTTTCCCGGTCGGAAAAGACAGTGCGAGGGGCGGGTTGCTATCTTCCACTTCCATTCAAAAAGGTATTTTTTATTACCCATATCAAAGGGAGAAACTGCCCGCCAAAGGCGACCGGCAAATCTACGCCGACGGTTCGGAAGGCTGGCTGGCGCAAGTGAACGGGGATGCGATACTGGTTAAAAAGTTTCCCGATGTACCGTTGGAACAAAATGCGCCCAAAGAGGGGGAAGTGGAGCTTTTCGCAAGTGAAGTAACCCCTTCCAATTCTGGCTACGTCGAAATTGAGCACCAGGGGCCATATCTCGAACTGTCGCCGGGTGCCTCTGCTGTTTGGGAAACCAGATGGTTTTTACGAAAATTGCCTGCCGGGACCAAGGCATTCCCCGGTGAAAAGTCCCTGGTGGAATACGTCAGAAAAATAGTAAAATGAAGTTCCTTTTGCCTTATACGACTGGCATGAAAAAACATAAAACCCGATTCCTCAACCCGCTTTCTGGCCCGCTGATCGCCATTTTCTCCTTTGTTCTCTTCGTCGCTTACCAAACCAGCAGGGATGAAGACCGCACCTGGGGCTTTTACAAGGCCGACCCGCACAGCACAAGCTACTCGCCGCTGGACCAGATCAATACTTCCAATGTAGCACAATTGCAGCCGGCCTGGACTTTTGCGTTGAAGGATATCAAAGAAGGCGGTCGTCCGGGCAGCAGCGAATGCAACCCGATCATTATCGATGGTGTGATGTATGCCACCTCGGCCAAGCATTGGGTGTACGCGGTAAATGCCTCAACCGGTGAAAAAAAATGGGAGTTTGACCCTTTTTTCGGTGCAGAAGGCGGCGGCGTGAGCCGCGGGCTGACCTACTGGGAGGATGGTGACCGCGACAAACGGATCCTGGTAACAGGCGGGGATAATCTTTTCGCGTTGGATATCAAAACCGGTAAGCCCATTCCGGATTTCGGCAACGACGGCAAAGTAAGCATGAATGTGGGATTGCGGGATGCACCCGAAACCATTTCTGTTATCCCTACTTCACCGGGCATTATTTATAAAGATCTATTGATCATGGGTGCCGAGGTATCCGAATTGTACGGTGCCCAGCCTGGGTATATCAGGGCCTACCATTGCAAAACAGGCAAACTCGTGTGGACATTCCATACCATCCCGCTCCCCGGCGAGGCCGGCTACGAAACCTGGCCGAAAGAAGCCTACAAATATGCGGGCGGCGCCAACGACTGGGGAGGCATGAGCATCGACCTCCAACGCGGAATGGTGTTCCTGGCAACCGGATCGCCCACATACGATTATTACGGGGCCGACAGGAAGGGCCAGAATTTATATGGAAACAGTGTGGTCGCATTGGACGCCGCTACCGGCAAGCACATCTGGCATTTCCAAACCGTACACCACGACCTCTGGGATTACGACCTCCCCTGCCCTCCCAACCTGGTGACTGTCGAACGCAATGGCAAACCGGTGGATGCGGTAGCGCAGGTTTCCAAGCACGGCTTCATTTTTGTTTTTAACCGCGAAACCGGCGAACCGCTTTTCCCCATCGAAGAGCGCAAAGTACCTGCTTCCAATATTCCCGGCGAGGAAGCCTGGCCTACCCAGCCTTTCCCCCTGAAACCCAAGCCTTTCGCAAGACAGTATATGTCGGAAGCGGACCTGACCCATTATACGGACGCCGGTCACGATACCATTGTGAAAAAATACCGCTCCATGCGCTACGAAGGCCTTTTTACCCCACCCGATTTGAAAGGCACCCTGATGCTGCCCGGCTCGCGGGGCGGGGCGGAATGGGGCGGGGCGGCTTTTGATCCCCAAAGCAGCGTACTATTTGTGAAGTCCAATGATTCCCCCGAGATCGAGTCCATGAAAAAGGTGGACCTGGAAGAAGAATCCAAGAATATGTCTGTTTTTCAACAGGGCAAATCGCTTTATATGACTTATTGCGTGGCTTGCCACGGCAAGGACAAAAATGGCGACGAGCCAACGTACCCCTCATTGATTGGCTTGCGCAACCGGATGACGCGGGAGGCTGCGCTGGACAAGATCAAAAAAGGCGGAGGCAAAATGCCAGCATTTGCCAGCGTGGTCAAAGGAAAAGAAAAGGCGATCATTGCGTTTCTATACGAAAGAGAGCAGCAAAGCACCAATGCAGTCACGAAGTTCGAAACCGGCAAAACCAAACCGGGCGCAGACAAATACCTCAATCTGACGGCTTACGGACATTTCCGCGACCCGGACGGCAACCCCGCGCTCAGGCCGCCCTGGGGAACGCTGAGCGCTGTTAACCTCACTACCGGAGAATACGAATGGCAGATCCCGCTGGGCAACGACGACAAAAGACAACCGAAAGACGGACCAGAGACCGGACAGGAAGGGTCCGCCGGACCGATCGTCACGGCAGGCGGCCTTGTTTTCATCAGCGGCACCAACGACAGGAAACTCCGCGCATTCGACAAAAAGACAGGCAAGCTGCTCTGGAAAACAGATCTTCCCGGTGTGGCCAATGCCACCGCCTGTACGTACCTGAGTGGCAGGAAGCAATATGTCGCATTGTCGGTGGGCGGAACGAAAGAAAATCCGTCAGGCTTTATTATGGCTTTCAAAGTACCCTGATACACCTATCTACAGAAGCATCTGATATCCAATTGATTTGCACAGGAAAGTTATCGTTCCGTCTGATAACGCCTTGCAACCGGCCGCTGGCACGGCTAGAGTATTTTCATGAAAGCCACCAGGCTCTTTTTCTCACCGGCAGTCAGGCTCAGCTTGTCAAACGGCAATGTCTGGTTGTCCAGGTCAAACCCTAACCCATTGCCGCCGCCTTTGTCGTAGAAATCGACCACTTCTTCCAGCGTTCTGAAAACACCGTTGTGCATATAGGGCGCAGTTTTTGAAATATGTCGCACCGTTGGCGTCTTGAACGCGTGCAAATGCGGTTCCCGTTTGGTCATTACATATTTGCCCACATCCGGGTCGACTTCTTTCCCTGCGGCTGTGGCCGGCGTGCCCAGTACCTCGCTTTCCGTTTCCTGGTATACCGGCGGAACCGTACCATTGAATAATGGAAAAAAGTGGCACGTCGCACACTTTCCTTTCCCCATAAAGATGTTGAAGCCTGATTTTTCTTCCGCTGTCAACGCCATGTTCTCGCCGCGGAAGTAACGGTCCAGTTTGGAATCGAGGGAGATCAGTGAGCGGATGTAGCTGGCGATCGCATTTTTGAGCGTGTGCTCTGTGATGCCGTCTTTGTAAGAACGCGCGAATAACTTGCGGTATTCCGGTTGTTGCTGCAATGCCTTCACCGCATCGGGTAAAGAGCCGTGCATTTCCTGCCGGTTCTGAATCACATCGCTGGCCTGGTCTTCCAGGAAGGCTACCCTTGAATCGGCAAACTGAACGGCCTGTAACGAAGCATTCAACAGTGTGGGCGCATTCCTGCTAATGCGTACGCCGTCAAACCCCACCGCAAAGCTTTTCGTTTCCCCATCGGTAAATGCTTTGTTCGGCTGATGGCAGGTTGCGCAGGTCCTGCCGTTTTTACCAGAAAGTACCGGGTTAAAGAAGAGCATTTCGCCAAGAGCGATCCGATCCGCGGTAGCATGTTGCTCGTCCAGGTTTACAAAATAATCTGCCTTGAAAATTCCCGAATCGGTCAGGTTACGGGCAGCGGGAGATAACAACCTGCTTTCGGTAAAAACGAGAATCCCCATTGATTTTTGAACATCTAGCAATAATGCACTTAACGGGTTCGCTTTTTCTTTGATAAAACCCAACCGGTCAAATCCATCAAAATCACCAGCTTTTTGCAAAGCGACAATGGCATTTTTAAAAGTGCTGTCCAGCTTTTGCGAGAGAGAAAGGTCTTGCTTTTCGATGTGATAACACATCAGATGTTCTTGTATGCTTTGCAGGGCGCTGGCCGCTTCGGGAAATGAATGAAAGGCAACGGGCGAATCGAAACCCGTAATGCCCAGCGTCTGAACGCGAAAAACTTCCAGCCGCATGGCGTCGAGGATATGGCTGTCGGTCAATTCGTTGCTTTCGGAGATCTTCCTCAGCCGGTTCACATTGGAGCGGATAACTGCCGCGTGCTGGACTGCATCCGCATAGCTGGCGGAATCAGTTCCTGGAAAGAGCAATTCTTCCAAAACCTGAAAACCTTCCGGCTGGTTAACCCGCAGGTCGTCGTCCACTTCCGGGATATTGGGCCCGTTGAGCGCCTTGGTAGTCTCCGGGCTGTAGTAGGCTGAAATAAACTCAACTCGCTTGTAGGCCAGGCGTGCTTGGCGAAATGCCGCCTGTACCGTTGCAGACGCACGCCGCGCTTTGATATCCGATTGCAGACGGGCCACGCAACTGTCCAGCTCATCGATATCGCGCATAAATTGCCTCTTCACCGTTTGAGAGGTGGTCGGTTCCGGTTTGCAGCGCGGCAGAACAAAAATGATAAAAAGAAAGAGGCCCGCCAGCGGCAACATATGGCGCGGCAGTCCTGGTTTTGACTTGGATAACATGAAAATGAAAGACAGGATTGGGAAACCTTGGCAAATACAAAAACGCCTGACCGGAGATTCCCGTCAGGCGTTCCAAATTAACAAGTTTAACGAGGCAAGCCTTCGATCAGAACAAGCTGACTAGCCTGGTTTTCGGCTTTGCGGACGGATCCGCCGTCAACGCCCTGATATTTTGCATCTCTCCAGGTATGTGCCTGTATACCAATCATAAACGTATTCGGACGGCCCGTCACATCTGATACGTCGATCATACCGCTGCTTTCCCATGATCCCAATTTGGACGTACCGCCTACATTGTATTTGTTAGCATCCGCCTCATTTCTGCGGTGGTCTATCTCCATGACAGGTGCCAGGTTTTTAGTGTTCAGATTGTACTGGTACACATAACCGTCGTGTGTTTCGTCACCATATCCGTTAGGGTCTTCCATGATGTACACGTAGTTGGTAGTTACGCAAACATTGTCGGGATCCTGAAACGTTTTTGCGATTCCAGCCCTGTCATCACCGTCCAATAAAACTTCCAGTTTTCCTTTTGACGGGTCGCTGGCATCGAGTGTCAGGCGGTAAACACGTCCGTATTTGGAGCGGGAGTAATCAGCGTTCACACCGGAATTGTCCTGGCCTGTTACGGCAAAAATCACTTCGCGACCGTTGGCTCCGCCGCCCTTACGATAATCAACATCTTCCACGCGGCCGAATTTGATGGCTTTCAGGTCATTTACTTTGGCATTGATCTGGGCACCGGTCAATGTTTTGTGGTTATCTATTTTGGCAAATTCGACATCGTACATAGTCCCTACCTTCATGTCCATTTCTTTTTGGTTATCATCCGACCGTTTCAGCATGAAAAGGGACCCGTTTTCAAGATCACCCACCGAATTAGCCAGATACATCGCCAGCTGACCTCCGTTTACATCCGAGTCGTCGTCGCCGATCAACACCACTGTTTTGCCGGGATAGGCCGATTTGGGCAACGGAAGGGCATTTTCTGCGCTCCATCTTCCCAATGCAGCTACCTCACGGGACATTCCTGCCTGGCTGGCACTGGCATCTACTGGTAACGCGTGCGTCCTGGATTCCTGTCCGCTTTCGCCACAAGTCAGGAACAAAGGGCCGAAGCCGTGTTCCAAAGGGGTAACCAGCGTGGCAGAACACAGACGCCAGGTCCCTCCGTCCGAATTAAGGACATATTCGCCTTTGACAGGCTTAAACGATTTGTCGAGCGTAATGCGGGACACGGCAAAATTGTCTTCATTGTTGACCAGGATGGTATAGTTACCATCAGGGTTCTGAAAAAGTCCGGCGCCATCCGCCGAGCCTCCGAAAATGTAATTGGGTGATTGCTCCAGTACGTCGTCGCTGCTGAGCAAAGAGTACAACCTGGCATTGGGTGCTCCCGGTAATAGTTTGGCAAGGACAGGCGTAACCGAACGGTTTGCAAGTGTGATGTCCGGACTGCCAGGCATACGATGGTCTTCACAGCCCGACAGGGCGAGCAGGCCAAATAGAGCCGCTGATGGTAACAGAAGTTTCATGGTGAGTATAAAAATTGTTTCTGTAAAACTAGTCCAGCACTATATTCCCCAGATGAAGCAGATATTACCAAAAGATTAAATCATTTGACAAAAACCGGAATGGCGGCGGCAGGAGGTTTCATCAATGGATTCTTTCAACCAAAAAAAGTATCTTCCCAAAAACTTTATTCACATTCAGCGACCACTAAAATGAGCAAGATCACTGTAAAGGACGGTACCGAAATTTATTACAAGGACTGGGGAACCGGGCAACCGATTGTCTTTCACCACGGCTGGCCATTATCCGGCGATGACTGGGACGGCCAAATGATGTTTTTCCTGAACCAGGGTTTCAGGGTCATTGCCCACGACCGCAGAGGTCACGGAAGGTCTACCCAAACGGCATTCGGCAATGACATGGATACGTATGCGGCAGATGTCGCCGAGCTCACCACAGCGCTGGACTTGAAAGATGCCATTCACATCGGCCACTCAACAGGTGGCGGCGAGGTGATCAGGTATGTGGCGAAATACGGCCAGGGCCGCGTTGCCAAAGCTGTGCTGATCAGTGCGGTTACCCCCCTTATGGTACAGACCGAAAGTAATCCGGAGGGTATCCCCATGTCGGTATTCGATGAAATACGGGAAGGGACTGCTACCAGGCGGCAACAATATTTCCAGGATTTTACCATTCCCTTCTATGGCTATAACCGCGAAGGTGCGGAAATTTCGCAGGGCATCAGGGATAACTGGTGGCGCCAGGGAATGATGGGCGGAATAAAAGCGCATTACGATTGTATCAAAGCGTTTTCCGAAACCGACTTCACCGAAGACCTGAAAAGCGTAGATGTGCCGGTGCTGGTGCTGCACGGCGAGGACGACCAGATCGTCCCATTCCATCTGACCGGCGCCAAGGCCCTGACCCTGCTCAAAAACGGCAAGCTTATTTCCTATCCAGGTTTTCCTCACGGCATGCCCACAACAGAGAGCGCGACCATCAATGCAGATCTGCTGGCCTTTATCAATTCCTGATGAATAGATAAAGCACCCACCATCCTGAAAACTAAAGAAGCTGTCACAGAAATGATGACGGCTTTTTTAGTTTTTATCCAAGACCGGATACCAGGCGGGATTGCCGGATATCACCTTCGGGAACATTTCTTTTTTTACCTTCTTCGTGCAGGGCAATTGCCCGTGTGACCAGCCGGTTTTGAGCCGACCAGGTTCTTTTGTTGATCTAATTCTAGCCCGAATGTCGTTCCAATCGCTTTTCGCATGGTTTTTCAGTGGATGTTTCTATACAAATGGTGGGGAATCCTTTCCGCGACAATGTCCGGACTGCCGTGTGTGGCCCATCACAGATACGACTCACAAGTTTTAACACGCATGAGAGTTCTAACGAAAAGTTTAACTGATTAAAGTTTATCGTATTCATGATCCCAGCTTCTATTTTTCTCAAGGGCGGAGGTGAAACCGGTGCGTTTTTGAGGTTGTTGAATTGGGCTGATTCTCCGGTCGGCATACCGGAAAGCTGGCCGTTGAGCTTAAAGTTTACCGTGTCGACAATCCTGTCGTCACCATTTCCAATGTTATTGTTGTGGGGTGAGGACCTCATTCCATTTTACAATGACGCCTTTTCTCCGGCCTTGAAAAACGAGGGTGGTTTCCCTGAAACCATTCACCCGGGAAAACCCGGCCAGGCGGAAATCTGGCCAGGCATGAAATCCCTGGCCCGACAGGTGATTGCCACGGGCGATGCGGTCTGGAGCGAAAACCAGCTTGTTCCTGTTGCAAGAAACGGACAGGATGAAAGTCATTTCTGGAATGTCAATTACAGCCCTGTATGGGATGACTCCGGGGAGGTCGCTGGTGTATTGCTGGCCTGTCAGGACGTTACGGAGGCTTATACCCACATACAAAATAAGTTACTGGGTGAAAAATGGTTCAAAAGCCTGGTTGACCAGGCCCCGATGGCCATCGCTATATTTGCGGGCCCCGATCTGGTTATCGAAGTCGGCAATGACAAAATCTTCGAGATCTGGGAAACCGGCAAATCCGGAATCGGAAGTCCTTTGCGTGCCGTGCTCCCTACTATTGCGGAGAGCGGTTTCCTGAACATACTGCAGCAGGTCTACCACAGCGGGGAGCCATTTTCCGCCCTGGAAATTCAGGAGGACTTCGGACGGGGCGGACTTGCCGAGCCTGCGTATTTCGACTTCATTTACCTGCCCCTGCATGACGAATCTGATGCAGTCCGTATCCTGGTAATGGCCACTGACGTCACGCAGAAGGTCAGGTCGCGGAGGGCGTTGGCTGCTAGCGAGCGCAAATTCCGCTCATTGATTGAGCAGGTTCCGGTTGGTATCAGTGTGTTTGCCGGCCGGGATATGGTCGTCGAGCTGGCCAATGAGCTTATGCTGGATTATTGGGGCAAAGACGAATCCGCGATCGGCAAAACACTCCGGCAGGCCATGCCGGAACTAGACGGCCAGCCTTTCCATGACCTCCTGGAAAACATTTACAATACCGGAGAAACGTTCAGTTCCGAAAACGCGCCGGTAGACATTGAAGTAAACGGGGTTATCGACAGGTATTATTTCAATTTCACTTATAAGCCCCTGTTTGACGAATCCGGAAAGGTTTATGCGATCATTGATATGTCGCTGGATGTGACCGCACAGATTGTCGGTCAAAAAGCGCTCGAAGAAAGTGAGGCCAGGTTACGATCCGTGATAGCTGCTGCGCCGGTTGCAATCGGACTTTTTGTTGGCCCCGGCTTTGTGCTTGAGATGTCTAACAAAGCGTTCCTGGACATTTTTGGCAAAGGTCCCGATATAACGGGCTCCCCCCTGGCCGAAATCATGCCCGAATTCTGGATACAGCCATTTTCACGGATCATGGAGGACGTGTTTACATCCGGAAAAATGCACCAGGAGTTTGAGGCACAGCTTGACCCCGTCGATGGCGGCGTCACTGCCAATCATTATTATAACATAACCTATACCCCGCTTTTCGATGGCGCGGGAAAAGTATACGCGGTTTTGAGTACGATCGCCGATGTTACCGAGCGGGTTGCGGTTCAAAAACAGATCGAGGAAAGCCAGATGCAGTTGCTGGCCCTTTTTGAACAGTCGCCAGTGGCTATCGCGATCATCAGCAGGGAACAGCTGGTTTTCAGGATGGTGAATCCTTTTTATGCCAATTTGGTTGGCCGGACACCGGAAGAAATGCTCCATAAATCCTTGCTGGAAGCGCTTCCCGAATTGCACGACCAGGGCTTCGACAAGCTTTTAACTGAAGTAATCGACACAGGTATACCATTTTTGTCAAAAGAACAACCTGTTAAGATATTGCTTGATAATGAGCCGGTCACCATCTACGTAGACCTCACTTGCCAGCCTCAGCGCAGTGCAGATGAGGTAATCAGCGGTGTATTGGTTGTGGCGACTGACGTGACACAGCAGGTATTGGCGCGCCAAAACATCGAACGCGCGGAAAGTACCCTGCGCAATGCCATCGAACTCGCTGAGCTGGGCACTTACCAGGTTGATTTGAGTACGGGATTGCTCGACTATTCCAGCAGGATGAAGGATTGGTTTGGAATAGAGGAAACGGGTCCCGTTTCTTTCGAAAAATTCTATTCGGTTGTTCATGATTCGGACCTGCCGGCTGTGAAGGAGGCCATCAACCGGGCCGTTTCTCCCGGAAGTGCGGGAACCTACGACATGGAATTTGGGATCAAATCCTTGTCCAATGGTCGCGAAAGGGTGATACACGATCAGGGCAAGGTCTTTTTCGACGATAACGGCCATCCTCTGACCATGATTGGAAGTGCGCAAGACGTAACCATCCAGCGCAAAATTCAACTCGCCCTTGAACGGCAGGTACAAGAGCGCACCGAGGAACTGGAGGCCAGCAATGAAGAAATGGAGGCGACCAATGAAGAGCTGGCTTCTATCAATGAAGAATATATGGCTATCAATGAAGACCTCAATAAATCCAACAACTTACTGGAGCGCTCCAATGAAAATCTCCAGCAGTTTGCCTATGTAGCCTCCCACGATCTTCAGGAACCCCTTCGAAAGATTCAATCCTTCGGAGAGATGCTCGCTAAACGCTATGCCGACCAGCTCGGCGACGGCAAGGACCTGGTGATCAGAATGCAGTCCGCCGCCAACCGGATGTCGGTACTAATCGAGGACCTGCTGTCCTTTTCACGGATTTCGGTAACGCCGGTGGGGTTGGAAACCATTTCGCTTAACGTCGTGGTCGACGAGGCGCTGAGTATGGTCGAACTGGCTTTCCTGGAATCAAAAGCGGAAATCTCGGTGGATCAGCTACCCGTTATTTCGGGGGATAAATCGCAACTCAGGCAGCTTTTCCAAAATTTACTGAGTAATGCCATCAAATTCAGGCGGGCCAGCGTCCCGCCCAAAATCCAGATCAGATACTCCCTGGCCGAAGAGGGCGATTTCCCCCAGCCTGAAAAACTGATTGTATATGCCAGTTCATATCACCGTATCGACGTCATTGACAATGGTATTGGTTTTGACGACCGTTATGCCGAGAGGATCTTTCAGGTTTTTCAGCGGCTCCATGGAAAAACCGAATATGCCGGTACCGGGATCGGATTGGCTATATGCGAAAAAGTTGTCGTAAATCACTCAGGAGCCATTATGGCGTCGGGACATATCGGACAAGGCGCGACATTCAGCATATTTCTGCCCAATAAGGCGATCTGACAAAATAAAAAAGGAGGGCTCCCATTTATCTGGGGCTCTCCTTTTTTGCACTCAATCCATTTTCAGCGGCTTACAGCCACTTCAATGCATCTTAATTCCAGCCGTTGGCAATGTCCTTGGCCACATTCGGATTGTAGTTTTTCTCAACGTCAGGTATTGGGAACAATACATTTTTATCCTGAAATGGCTGCTTGCCGTCGCCCGGTTCCTTGGCACGTTGTGCATTAATGGTTTGCTTTGCAATGCCCCATCTGATCAGGTCGAAGTAACGCGACTGCTCGCCGCAAAGCTCCAGCTGCCTCTCCAGCATCAGGACAGACATGGCCGCTGCCTGGCTTCCCAGGCTGGTGTACTCCACAGCACCCGACCGTTTCCTGACCTGATTGATCCATTTGAGCGGCTCCGCACCGGTCTGACCTTGCTGAATGTATGATTCTGCCAGCATCAGAAGTACGTCCGCGTAACGGATTACCTGCCCATTGATGGAGCTTGCAGGACCTCCATAGGACGCAACTTCATTGTAGTACTGGTATTTTTTCCAGACGTAATAACCCTGCGGGTCATCCGCCTTAAAAGGGAACGGAATGGCGCCACCATCACATTTCTGACAGTATTGGGTATCCCCGCCGCTGGCCTTGTCGCCATAAAATGTCGAGGCAGCCCTTGGATCCACATAGGCAGCTCCGGTTTGCGGATTGGCATAATGAAAAGCATTCACCGTCGTGGTTGGAATATACACGTTGAACCAGTCTTTGAATCCATACTCCTGCGCCCTGTCGGAATGGGTCGCTTTTCCGCCCCAGGTTTCCTGCCCCCCAAATACATAGTACTGGTTACCAATCCCCCAGTCTGTCCATGCCGCATTCATCACCTGGAAAATGTTTTCAGGACTGCTCTGGTTGTGCGTACTGAACAGGTTATCGTACGAAGGGTCAAGCGAATAAGTGTACGGAGCGGTGGTGAGCATCGCCAGTGTGGTTTGCGCCTGCGCCCATTTTTTCTGGTACAAATATGATTTGCCCAGCAGTGCCACTGCCGCACCTTTTGTCGCGCGTCCCAGGCCCGTAGCGGCATCGTAACTCACCGGAAGGTCTGCGATAGCCAGCGTAAGGTCCTGTTCTATCTCGTTCCAGATGGTTGCAGCTTTTGCCCTGGGGAAATAATTGTTGGCAACCGTGCTGTCATACGCCGTGATCAAAGGCGCATTTCCCCACAGGTTGACAATATTGAAATAAGCGTATGATCTCAGAAACCTTGCTTCTGCAATGTATTGCTTGGCATTGGCCTGGTCGGCCGCATTTGTAGGTGTCCAAACGCTCGTTCTGTCGATCACCACATTTGCGCGCAAGATCAACCGGTAGAGGCTGTTCCAGAGCTGGGCGATCTGCGCCTGGCTCGTACCAAACGAGTAATCCGCCAGCTGGGCCATGTCGCCTTGCAAATTAGTTGTCTTTTTGGCTTCGTAACCCAGAAGGTCGAATATGAAGTAATACTCCCTGGACCACAACCCCTGATGAAGAAGCGTTGAATAAGTGGCTATCACGGCCTGGTTAAGACCATCATTAGATGTAAAATAAGTGGAGTAGTCATAAGCGCTCTGGCTGGTCAGGTCGAGTTTGGATTTATCACAGCCCGCGATATTAACCGCCGCGATCAATACCAGAAAATAGATTATTATCTTTTTCATATCAATTCAATATCTGTTAATTGGAAAGTCTTAAATGATTAGAAACCAAGCTGTAAGCCTGCAAGGAATGTTCTTGGCTGCGGCAACTGCTGACGGTCGTCGATACCGCGCGAGAAGATGTAGCTTCCTCCGTTTTGTGTACTTACTTCAGGATCATAACCGGTGTATTTGGTGATGGTCAACAGGTTTTGGGCAGCCACATAAATTCGGATCCTCTTCACCGCCTTTCCTCCTGCAATGCCATGGATTACCTGCTGTGGCAACGTGTAGCCCAACGTAACATTCCTGAACCTCAGGTAACTTCCGTTTTCCAGCCACCAATCCGAGGGCCGAAGGTTACCGTCGCCTGTGGCGCTTTGGCCGGCCCGCGGCAGTGCGGCTACATCGCCAGGTTTTTGCCATCTGTCCAATATGGCGGTAGATGCATTGTGTCCTGTTGATTCATTTACGGTCACAAACTTAAAGGCATTCACCAGCTTCAATCCGGATACGCCTGAAAGCACGAGGTTCAGGTCGAAATTTTTGAAATTAACACCTGCATTGAAACCATAAACCACCTTGGGGATGGGGTTACCAAGGATTTTGCGGTCCAGATCATTCACAACACCGTCCCCGTTGATGTCCTTGAAAATAAAATCGCCTGGCAGCAACCCTGCCTGGTATTTACTTGCGGCATCTCCGGTCTTTTCGATTGCCTTTGCGTTCAATGCGTCGATTTCAGCCTGATCTTTCGCTACGTGATCGACATTATAACCATAAAAAGACCCGATCGCCGAGCCGGCAGCCGTGTATGTAAAAGTTGGCAGGTTGCTGAATGACCCCGCCTGGATAGGCGCTGCGAATTCGCTGCCCAATGAATTGACGACGTTTGTGTTATGGGCAAAATTGGCGCTCACATTGTAAGTTAACCCACCACTCGTCTGGTCGCGATAGCCGACACTGAATTCCACACCTTTATTCTGTGCGCTGGCAGCATTGGCATATTTGCTTGGCTGGCCTCCGCTCAAAGAAGCGCCTGTACTTCCAGATACCGGCACGCTTACCAGCAGCCCGCTGCTTTTCCGGTTATACCAGTCGGCGGTAACGTTCAGCTTATTTCCCAAAAATGCCAGGTCAAGACCAATGTCGGTCTGGTCGGTTGATTCCCATTTGATGTTCGGGTTTGATAACGTATTGATTGTCGTTCCGGGATTGAAGCCTTCGTTGGTTCCCAGGGAATAAACCAGGTTGCCATTTGGACTGCCGCTGAATGTAAGCACCGACGTCACACCGGTAGTCGGGATCGTGTTATTCCCTGTACGGCCCACCCCTACCCTGAGTTTTCCATCACTCAGGAATGGAGCACTGTTTTTGATAAACTCCTCATCGATAAACCTCCAGGCCAGTCCGAGACCATAGAAATTACCGAAGCGGTTGTTAGCTCCAAAGTTGGAGGCACCGTCACGTCTGTAACTTCCCGTTAATATGTATTTGTCATTGTAGGAATAAACACCGCGTCCGAAATAGGAGATAACGGAAGAACGGGCATAGCCGTAGGATGTTCCGGTAACAGCCTGCGATTGGGCAACGCTGATATTTTGGATGCTGTTGTTTGGTATTTTGGTACCGGTGGCGTTCAGGCCCGATGAGGAACCCGGATCCAGGTAGCTGTTACCGATCGTGGCCGATACGCTGTGTTTGCCAAACGTTTTGTTAAAAGAAAAGTAATTTTCAATGGTATAAAAGTTGTAGTTATTGTACCCCAGAGTTGCCTGTTGGGGCTGTATCAGATTGTTACCGCTTGCATAGGTATACTGGTAACTGCTGCTTTTGCCGCCCCCGATTTCAGCCGACAGCTGTGTCCTGAAAGTAAGTCCCTTGATCAGCTCCACTTCTGCAAAAAACTGAGGAAAAAACACGAATTGGGAGCTTATAGGCTTGTTGAGGTTAACTGCCGCAAGCGGATTACTGCCATTGCTGAAATCATCGACATTGGTGGTATTGGAATAACCTCCCAACACATTGGGGTCAAATATTGGTTTGTAAGGCGCATAGTAAACCGCGTCGGAAATGCTGGCCAGCTGGCCTACGTCTTTCACATATCGGATATTCAGCGTTTGCCCCAAATGAAACCGGCCCAGCCTTTCATCCAGACTGAACCTGGAATTAACGCGTTTGTCGGTGTAGTTTTTAACGATCGCCTGCTGGTTCATGTAACCCAGTGAGAAATTGTAGGTTACCTTTTCACTTCCGCCACTGATGTTGACGTCATTCTGAGATACCAGTGCCGACCGGAAAATTTCCTTCTGCCAATCCGTGTTGGTCTGAAGAATTTCCGAGGAGCTGAATTTTGCCGGCAATGCAGAATTCGTTGTGGCTGCAAAATCTTTTAACAAGTCGATGTATTGAGAAGTGTTCAAAAGATCCAGCTGTTTCCAGGCTTTGGCAACGCCCCACTGGGTATTGAAATTCACCTTTGGTGCTCCCGACAATCCTTTCCTGGTCGTGATAATGACCACACCATTCGCAGCAGCCGACCCGTAGATCGCCGTCGACGAAGCATCTTTCAGGATGGTTATGTTCTCGATATCTTGGGCCGCAAGCGTATTGAACATCGTTTTACTCCCCTGGATACCATCAATTACATACAGCGGGTCCACCCCTGTGAAAGATCCCGTTCCCCTGATCAGGATCTGCGCGTCGGCACCCGGCGTACCATTGGACTGCAACACCTGCACGCCGGCAGATTTTCCGATCAGCAACTGCGAGGTATTGGTGGCTGTGGTAGATCCGGCGTCCCTAGCATTGACGATATCAACGGAACCAACTACGTCTTTTTTTCTGGCCGAACCGTAACCAATCACTACCACTTCGTTTAATGATTTGTCGTCTGGGACCATACTAACCGTAAAAGAGGTTTTATCCCCAACAGCCACTTCCTGCGTTTTATAACCGACAAAACTGAAACTGAGAACAACCGACCTATCCGTTACGTCCAGTTCGAAACCGCCGTCGGCATTGGTAAGCGTTCCAAGCTGAGTTCCCTTAATCCTGACACTCACGCCCGGGAGCCCTTCCCCCTTCTCGTCGTTTACCTTTCCATCGATCTTGAAAAGAAACGCGCCGTCTTTTTCCTTAAACTGAGCAGCAGGCTGTTCCTTAATGGCATTTGTCTTATTCGAGATCAGTAATATTCTCCCGGAAGATGTAACCTGGTAGGAAATGTCCAATGGCACCAGTAACGCATTCAGAGTGGCAGAAAGTTTTTGATTTACAGCGTGTATCACCACCTCCCTGTTCGCCCTGATCGCCTTATTGCTGTACGCAAATTTCACATCGGCCTTCTCTTCCAGCTGGCTCAATACAGATTTGAGTTCCGCTTTGTCCGCGTGCAAAGTGATAGTTCTTTCCAATATCTCCTGCGCTTTCCCGTCGTGCCCTGCATAGGTGAAACCCGCAAAGGCGATAGAAAACACCATTTGAGTTAGCGATAGTCTCATAATCAGATACAGAGAGGCATAATTTTTTCGGTGACGATTTTTTTTCATAGTTTAGAATGGTTTTTTACAGAAAAACTAAGTGAATATTCTCCTTCCTTTATCTTGCCGGATATTATGAGTGTAGGAGATGTCTTTGGAGGTCGCTTGTGTTCCACCACTTGCGGCCTCTTTTTATGATGATGTTGGATTTATTTGTCGCACCCTTTGCCACTGATCAGAATTCGCGTTCCCTTTACCTCGTAAGCCGCTTCGTTTGATTTACAGATCAAATCCAGCTTGTCAAACAAAGTCATGTCAGACAGGTCGCCCGTGAATGTGCAATTTTCAAGTCGGTCATTATCCACGACGATTTCGATTCCATAGTCATTTTGTAGTTGGGCGATGATACCGGACAGTTCTGCATTATTGAAAATCGCTTTTGGAGAACCGACGACCCCGGCGACCGGGACGGGCTTTTCTATCAGGCCAGTCATGAGATGCCCGCTCTCCAGGTAGTAAACCACTTTTTGGTTTGGGGTCAGTACAACACCGTTGTTGTGCTGACGGGCCTTTTTGTCGCTTTTAAGTACAGCCTCATTCTCAAAAACCGAAACCCGGCCCGTTACGACCTCAACTTCAACCAACTGGTCGTCCCGGTTGGTCTTGATTCTGAAGCTGGTACCAAGAACCCGCGTGATCAACCTTCCACTATATACGCAGAATGGTTTTGAAGGATTTTTGGTAATCTTGAAAAAGGCATTTCCAACCAGCTGCACCGTTCTTTTGTTCGTGCCAAACTTTTGCGGGTAAATGATCTTGCTGCCTGGCGAGAGCAGCACAACGCTTTGGTCTTCGAGTACAATCCGCTCTTCTGCGTCGGCAGTGTTTTCTACAGTGACGAGAGACGCCGTGCCGGATTGGATTAAAACAGCTTCCTGCTGATGAAAATCAGCGGTGCCCGATTTTTGAAAAAACAACAGGGAGGCGATGGAGACGGTAACAGCGGCAGCAACGCCGTAATAAAAAGGAAACGATTGCCACCATTTTGCAACGGGTAACTCCACGGACTCCTGATGCGCCGGTTCGTTAACTTCCTTCCAAATGTGGTCCAGCATCCTTTTTTCGAGAAGCTGCCTCTCCCCTTCTTCAAGCGATAGCCGCGATTCCGCATTCAGGCTCTCATACCATCTGTGGATCTGGCCGGCCTCCTTGTCCGTACTTTTTCCCTCCCTGTATTTTAAAAGAAGTGCTTGTATTTCTTTCTGATCCATCTTGACCGGGCTTGTTACATAGGTTAATGTTAGGGTCGACTTTTGAAGTCCTTTCTAACATACAAGCCGCACACAAATCAAAAAGCCCTAAATAATTTTAAAGTTTCTTCGAAAGATTATGTAAAAAGGAGGCAAATGAGGCTATTTTCTTCGAAAAGTCTCAGTCGGCTTTCAACCCCGACAGGTCATTTTATCAGATTCAGGAAAGAAAAGATGATGCGATAAGAGCCAGGGAAATAAGAGCTTCTCTGACATAGGTTCTGACAGACTTGGTGGCCTTGGTAAGATGGTACTCGACGGCCTTTTCCGACAGGTCAAAATGGTTGGCGATTTTAGCAATGGGCCATTGCTCTATGCGGTGAAGTTTAAATATTTCTTTCGATTTTTCAGGCAAACTATCCAGCCCTTTGTCTATCGTTTCAACAAGGTCGTTGAACGCAATGGTATTTTCGGTACTGAAATCCTGAAAATGGGAAAAAGTCTGATAATATTCGAGGTATTTATCCTCCTGACCGTGAGAGCGGATATGATCGATCACTTCATAGCGGACGGCCGAAAACAGATAATAATCAAGATGTTGGATCTGAATGCTTTCCCGCTCTTTCCACAGCCGGGTAAAAATATCCTGGACCAGCTCTTCTGCAATTTCCTTGTGCTGCAGCTTCCTGTAAGCGACCAGGAACATGCGATACCAGTATTCCTTATAAATGGCCGTGAAAGCCTCCTCATCCCCGCTTTGTAAGGCTACTATCAGCTTTTGCTCAGATAACCGCTTACCTTCCAACATCAGATTGCCTCTGTTAGGTGTCAAATATACATTTTTCCAAAATTATATTATTTATTGCAATAATTCTATTATGCCGGATTATTTAATCGAAATTTAACCAAGGCGCCGAGCTGTCATTTTGTTCTTTTCGGCGCATCCGCCTTGTTTCAAAAGCCGATGGGCAGATTCTCCTGGAAGAAAAGCTGCCCGGCCCGCTGAACTCCTGAAAGCCTTCAAAATCGTTGATTAGAATTTCACATTGTAAGTGATGTCGCGGACTGTAAACCGGGCATAAGGCTGGTATTTCCCGCTCAACTCCCAGCCCGCTTCCAGGATCGTCGGTATCATGACGCCATTCCAGTTTTGGTACTGGCTTAATTTCGTAACCCAGGGTTGTCTGGGGCCGTCGCCCATATTGCGCAATGCCCGCATTTCAACAATCTCATGACGCCCGTTGAAGCGCACTGTAAAAGAAACTGATAAATTCCTGTGCGCATATTCGAGCATCGCAGAGGTACTGTCAATAGGTGACCATCTCAGATTTTTGCCCGGCAGCAGGTTCGTAGGAAAGCAAACGCTTTCCCCGAGCCAGCGCAGCAGTTCTCCCTTGTCGTATTTCCCGCCATGCTGGTTTTGGATGGTGAAAAGCGAGAACAAGGAAACGACAAGCCTTCCTTTGCCGGCTATGTACATGTCCCTGGCGGTAAACATGGCCGTCTTGCCCTTCCAGACAAACCCCGGCTGGTCCGCCGCGAAGTATTCTTCTCCTGAAATATTGGTCCAACCCTTTTTCAAGTCTGTCTTGAAAACGCCCTGATGAAGGAGGTGTACATTGCTGATATAGGGTTGCCCGTCTTTCAGTGCGTGCCGAAAGTATTGCTGTACAGGCTGCGGAAGCCCTTTCAACTGCCCTACATGGTATTTTTGCGATGAAACGTCATTTGAATTTACAAACAGTTGCGCTACCTCGTCACTGAACTTGAGGTAAAGGTTCAGGCGCCCCATAAAAAACACCAAAAACAATAAGGCGATCAGCCCCAGGGCTGCTTTCAGCGTGGTCGAATGGCCCGATTCTTCACTGACAGTCGAAGCAACTTCCGAGTAAATGTGGGTTCGCGATGTGCTCATAAGATTATCCGTTTATGTTCATGATAAAAATAAACCTGCTGGAAACCGGTTGATATGACCTTCACATGCCTGATTTATGAGATTCATCAGCCTATGCCTGCAATTGCGTGATGTAATCATGCATGAGTCGCAGGTATTTTTCGGCCGCCTCAAGATGGTTTTGAAAAAGGGCGGTGCCTTCCGACTCCATAGCGCCCAGCACACTTACTTTTGCCCGGATGTTTGCACGGAGGCATTTGTAGTAAAGGAAGATCAGGTTATCGGCGGGCTCCTGAAAGGCCGGAAATTGATCGCAGTAAATCGTAAGGAAAATTTCGGCAAGCGACTGCTTACCAAAGGCTTCCAGGTCCATGCACAAAAACGAGATATCGCTCAATACGTCGATCTGCCGGAAGGCATCATTGTATTCGATACAGTCAAATATCACCGGGGCCCCATCGATAAAAATGTTCCCGCTGTGCAGATCCCCATGCACATCCCTTTTAAATCCAAGCCGCACCCGCTCCGCCATCCGGCCGGCATACCTATGGACAAATGCCTCGCCGAGCGCAACTGTGCGATCAACCATGGCCTGCGACCCGGCTATTAAATGCTTTGAAATAAAAAGCCTGGTGCTTAGAATGTCATTGAATGTTTCTATCTGTTTTTGCGGATCAAATGCCGAATGAACCACCGGCGCGTTCCGGTGCAGCGAAGCGATTTTTTCGGCCAGGGCAACCATGTCGTCGCTTGTGACTTTCTCCTCAGCAAGCAGGCGGTCCATCCTCTTTTCTGCCGGGAGCTGCTTCATTAACAAGGCATAATCAACTGGCTTTCCGCTATCCCCTCCTATTTCGAACGTATTCTCATCTGCATTGACGGCAAGTACATCCAGGTAAATGGGTGAAAAACGCTTGTTTAACATCAGTTCCTTTTCGCAAAGGGCCTTCCGGGTGGTTAGTTCAGAAAAATCCAAAAAAGAGAGCTTCACCGGCTTCTTGATCTTGAAAGCGAGCTCACCAGTCAGCAGAATCCAGGATATATGGGTCTCTTCCAGCTTTGCGCGAAGCGGTCTGCCTTGGTACAGCCCCTCTTTTGCCAGGATATGTATGTCGTGTTCATTCATATTGTTGCAGGTAAGCGGTGGCTATTGCGAGCATTTCAGGGAGGTTATCCGTGCCCGACCGCAGGTCCAAATGTTCACCCGCGTACGGCTCGAAAAGCGCTTTCATACTTTCGTAAACGCCAAAATCCGCCTCACTGTCCGCTCTCGGCCTGCCCAGCCGCTGGCGCGATAATGCTTCGCTGGCTGTGATTAAAATAAAGGCAATGTTGGCATGATGCCTGGATGCGATTTCTGAGAACAAGGCTCGCATCGCGTGATGGTAAAAAGTAGCATCCGCCACCACCGTTTCTCCCTGGTCCAGATGTTGGGCAGTCATCTCAGCCATAACCTGGTAAATATGCATTTTATCTTCCAAAGCATACTTTCCCCTGGCCTGTAACGAATTCCTGATTTTGTCGCTGCTTAAATAAACAGCTTCCAATGCTTCGGCCAGCCTTTCGGCAAAATAACTTTTGCCGGACCCCGGCAACCCCGAAACAACAATGACCAGTCCAGACTGCGTATCCTCCATTTTGAACATTGTAATGCTGGATGAAAATATTTAGCCCATCACAAACTACTATTGCTCAGCACAACAAACTGGGCAGGCGCCAGCTTTAGTTTAATAAAATGCCTATTCCCCTCTTCGTTCAAAAGTACGTTCACACTACCTTCTGCTCCATAAATGAACCTGAAAATGCTTCCCTGGGGATTAAGCAGCGGGTCCACCAGGACATACTCTATGTCTTCCTCGTCCTGTGAGCTGTTGTATGCGACTATAATTTCCTCATCATAAAGTACCCGGGAAAAAGCCAGAAGACATTTTTCAAATGTGGGAAGAAGAAAATTCTTACCATCCACCGAAAGTTTACGCATATACATGCGTCCGAACCTCAGTGCCGCATTCTCCTTTCTTAGCCTGGCCAGGGCGGCTATTTCCTGGTAAATACGGCAAGATTTATTTAAAGCATTCAATGCCGGATTCTCCAGGCTGAACATGGCCTCGCGCACATTAAAATCCTGCTCCCCGGAGCCCTCGAAGCCCTGCTCGGTTCCATAGTAAATGCACGGTGTGCCAAGTGCGCACAACAAAAAGCCAATACCCGCGATAATCTGGTGTTCGGAGGCCTCCTTACCAAATCGCCGCTTGACCACCTGCCCCAGCTGATCGTGGTTATCGATAAAGGTCACCAGAAATTCGCCGAATTCGCCCCGGCTCATGGCGTTGTTGCGAAGCGATTCATAACGCTCGATCAGCCTCTGCGGCTTGGAGACCCCCCGGATTACATCGGCCAGGATGTGGTAAAGAGGAAAATCCAGGACAGAATTCAGCCCAAAATAAATCGCCTTGTCCTCTACCACAACTGAGGTTTTCGGGCCGATATACCGGTTGTACATTTCTTCCGGACCCACAAATTCCCCAAAAAGAAAAAAATTACGCTTACCCAGCTTGTAAGCGTACTCGCGCACGTGCGAACAGAACTGGCTGACGGTTTCCTCCCCCATGTGCTTAACCGCGTCGATCCGGAACCCGTCTATGTCCGTTTCCCTGATCCAATAGCAGTGTATTTTGGTAAGTATCTGCTGTACAAACAGGGCTTCCGGGGATGAATCGTTTTTAAAACTCTTAAGGTTTTCAAAATCACCTTCCCTGGTCTCGGGGTAGGCATCGAAATTCCTGATCTGCCCTTTCCGCCAGTATAATTCCTGATTTCTCAGCTCAACCGGGACGGGCAGGTCGGGCGAGCGCCATGCTTCAAAAGGAAACACGGCTCCCTGGTAGTAGTAATATTTTTCGTCACCGGGATAGGTCCAGTTATCCCCGGAGTGGTGCAGCACGATATCCAGAAAAACTTTGATATCATAGCTGTGTGCCTTTTCAACAAGGTCTTCCAGGTCTTTTTTTGTTCCAAACCTTGGGTCAATATTCAGGTAGTTCTCTATCGCGTAGCCGTGGTAGGAGAAGGCATTGTTCTCAAACACCGGGCTCAGCCACACAGCTGTGCAGCCCAGGTCCCGGATATAATCCAGGTGCTGAGTTATTCCGTTAAGTGTGCCGCCGCAAACTTTTTGAAGCTGGGAAGCATTCCCGAAACCGGTCCGTCGTCCAGGTTTATCGACAGGCTTTCTCTCAAGGTTGTCGTGGAAACGGTCAACCAGCAGAAAGTAGATGAATTCCTCCCGCCATTCGCGGTTGCCGTCGGCCCAATAGGTTTTTCCTGGCTTTGCCGAAAGATCGATGTCAAAAATAGAATTGATTGTGCCGTTGCCAGTCATTTTATCACCGGGTTTGCCTGTTGTCACAAAGCTATGGCCCTGCCCACCCAGCCTGGCTGACCAGCGTCCTGAAATGAGATGACCTTCGTCATTTCCAAACACCCTCACTACCTCCAATTTTGTAACACACTGAAAAAGAGCAATCCTCATTCAATAAATGCATCATACTCATGAAAACAATACTGGTACCTACTGACTTCTCCGGGAATGCCGACAAGGCATTGGCCGCCGCCAAACAAATCGCAGGCAAAACCGGGGCCAAACTATTGATCATGTATGCTTTTCAGCCATACGTAGGCGATTACATGGTCCCCCAATCCATTGCAACAGCTCCTACTTACCAGCAGCTCGAAGACGATTATCGCTCCAAGCTCAACGAACTTGTGTCCATTGCACAGCGGGAAGGCTTCCGCACCGATGCCATCTGGGATACAGACGGCGTCGAACCTGCGGTACTAAGGCAAGCTGAGGGTAATTCTGCCGATCTCATTGTGATGGGCCGCACAGGCCACGGAAAGTTTTTGGACAGGATGATAGGCAGCTCGGCTACCGGCATTGCCCTCCATGCACAATGCCCCGTGCTGATTATTCCCCCCGAGAGCAAAGTGCAGCATTTTGACTATATCGTATATGCCACGCAGCTTGAATTCGACGAAAAGGAAACTTTACTGCGCGTCGTCGCACTGGCCAAGCAGCTGGGTGCCAGGCTCAAGCTCGTGAAGGTCAATTCAGACCAGCAGCTGAATATTCAGCCGGACGGGCAATATGTGGACGAAATCGAGAAGGAACTCGGCATCCGCCGCGATGATATCACCATCCTGAACGGCGAGGACGTGATGGAAACCCTGGAAGGCTATTGCGACAGGGTACTGGCAGACCTGCTGATCGTTTCACACCGCCACCACGGGTTTTTAGAAAAGGTCTTAAACCCCTCTATGACTAAAAAATTCACCGTCCGAACACAGGTACCTCTATTGGTCTACCATCAGAAATCTTCCCATACCAAATTCAGGCCGCCTATGGTAATCCTGGACTAAAAGACGCAGGCGTTGGGGGCCGGCGCAAAGATCAAAAGCACAATTATGGCTGACCCACGTCATTGGGATGACAAGCCGCGTAAAATAGATTTGTAACATTTCAATGTAGGGACTTAAAATATTTGCAACCATGAAAACGGATCTTGAAATCCAGAAAAATGTAATGGATCAGTTGCGCTGGCAACCGGTTCTGGATGCAGCTGAAATAGGCGTATCCGTCAAAAACGGGATCGTGACCTTGTCGGGCCTGGTGGACTCTTACCCGAAAAAACTGGCCGCAGAGAAAGCCGCAAAAAAAGTGTCCGGCGTGAAAGCCGTGGCCGAAGACATCATCGTGCACATTTACCCCGAAAAGCAAAAAACCGATACCGAACTGGCCGAGGCAGTGGCCAATGCACTCAAATGGCATTCGGCGGTGGCAAGCGAAAAAATCAAGATCAAAGTCGAAGACGGCTTTGTTACACTGTCCGGTCAGGTCGACTGGTCTTACGAGCGCAATATGGCGGTCAATGCCATTGAGAACCTGGCCGGGGTCCGGCTGGTGATCAATGACATGATCGTCAAAGCCAGGCCGGTAGCAGGTGACATCACTAAAAAGATCGAGTCTGCCTTCCACCGCCATGCCTCTATCGACTCGGGGAAAGTAAAAGTATCGGTCACCGGGAACGAAGTCACACTGACAGGCATTGTGCGCTCCTGGAACGAAAAAGAAGATGCAGAGGAAGCTGCCTGGGCGGCCACCGGCGTGAACCAGGTCATCAACAACCTATTGGTAGAAGAAGAAGAATTTGCTTTTTAGGAACGATTGAGTATAGGTAATTCCAAATAAGCCTGCTGTGCGCAGGCTTATTTTTTTGCTCTTTGAATCAAATACAGGACAGCATTCTGCTGACCAGAATGATTTACAATGACAAACCTCAGTCCGGGCGATTTGCTGATTTTCAAGTTAAGAAACACGTCGGCATTCCAGCCCAAATTCATCTTCATGCAGAACATACCTACCCACCTGCGATTTTTCTACAGCCTCAGGGAAAGCCCTCCGCTTAGCTGCTCGGAGGCAGGTACCATTGCAACCCGGCCCGGCCACTGCCGTTCATGACCATTTTCGCACAAAAAAATTTCGTCACCATGCATCACCTGGGAGTATATGCCGACCCTGGCTTGCTCAACTGGCTTACAGAAGCATATGCTAAACAAGTGATGTCAAAACCTGATATGGGCAAAGGCTGCGTGCATTTCAAGAGCATATCCCATTTGAGCTGATCTCTGAATTCACTTCCAAATTATCCGTCTATGAATGGATTGCGGCTTACGAGGGCCGCATGAAGGGGTGAGGACTTTTAACTGCCGCCAGTAACCCCAAACAGCGATTTCAAAAACAGAGACGGTGATCCGAGAGTTATCGGACTTCAAAGATGATTGCCTGCCTGATATGAAAGGCGGTTTAATCACAATCCATGCGTGTGATCAACTGGCCAGAGCGCGCAATGCATCTTGATCCAGCTACCATCAAAACTGACAAAAGTCAGTTTCTTCGCTGACCAAGCTCCTGACGATAAGGTTATCTAGGGCTGAAATTTACATCCATAAAGTAAGTCAGTCCCTGAAAACATCATCACAATGCTACCAAAAACAATGAAAGCTGCGGTTGTCCGCGAGTTTGGAAAACCCTTGCAGATAGAAGAAATGCCTGTAAAAACGCCTGGCAATCATCAGATCCTGGTGAAAGTGATCGCCAGTGGCGTTTGTCACACGGACCTGCACGCTGCCGACGGTGACTGGCCTGTCAAACCCAAACTTCCGCTGATCCCGGGACATGAAGGAATAGGCTATGTGGCCGCTGTCGGGCCGGAGGTGAGCAATGTCCGGGAAGGCGATATTGTAGGTGTACCTTGGTTATATAGTGCCTGCGGCTGCTGCGATTATTGTATCACAGGCTGGGAAACCCTATGCGAAACCCAACAAAATGGCGGTTACAGCGTCGACGGCGGTTATGCCGAATATGTGCTTGCCGATGCCAGGTATGTTGCCCATTTGCCGTCGGGGACGGATATGATCGAAATGGCGCCCATCCTCTGCGCTGGCGTAACCGTATACAAGGGGATCAAGGAAACCGAAACCAAACCGGGTGAATGGATCGCAATCTCCGGCATCGGAGGGTTGGGGCACCTGGCGGTTCAATATGCCAAAGCCATGGGAATGCACGTGGCGGCAATCGATGTCGCGGATGATAAGCTGGAACTGGCTAAAAGCCTGGGTGCTGATCTGACAGTCAATGCATTAGAAACAGACCCAGGGGAATACCTCAAGAAAGAAACCGGTGGAATGCATGGCGTGCTGGTTACGGCCGTGTCACCGATCGCATTCAAACAAGGCATTTCGGTCATGAGACGGAAGGGAACACTCGCACTGAACGGACTGCCCCCGGGAAGTTTCGACCTGCCTATTTTTGAAACCACTCTTAACCGATATACCATCCGTGGCTCCATTGTTGGTACCAGAAAAGATATGCATGAAGCGATTGATTTTGCTTTGGACGGTAAGGTAAAAGCGACAGTCAGCACTGCCAGGCTGGAAGACATAAACGATGTTTTTGCACACATGAAAGCAGGTGAAATCCAGGGCCGTGTTGTAATGAAGATCGCCGATGCATAATTTGTTTAAGGCGATAAGCCTGTCTTATCGCAATGCGCCTTTGCACATCAGGGGAATGTTCACGCTGGATGAAAAAAAAGCGAAACAATTGATACTGCGGATAAAGGAGTACTTCCGGCTCGGTGAGATATTGGTCATCTCAACTTGCAACCGAACCGAAATCTACTATTCATCGCAAGTGGATCTCAACGACGAGTTAATCGGGCTTTTATTGAAAGAAAAAGGACTGGAAGGTCAAGAAGAGCATTATCTCGATTATTTTGAGCGGATCGCATGCGGCGAAGATGCGGTCCGGCATTTGTTCGAGGTCGCACTTGGCCTGCATTCGCAGGTAGTTGGCGACATGCAGATTGCCAGCCAGGTTAAGCAGTCGTACCAATGGACCGTGGACCTTAATCTGGCAGGGCCATTTTTGCACCGTCTGCTGCATACTATCTTTTTCGCCAATAAAAGGGTGATCCAGGAAACCGCTTTCCGGGACGGGGCCTGCTCCGTGTCCTATGCGACGGCAGAACTCGTGAAAAGTCTCCTTCATAACCCGAGGATCCTGGTCGTCGGCCTGGGTGAAATAGGGACCGACGTGGTTAAAAACCTGCCATCCGGATCACAAGTTACATTGGTCAACCGCACCAGGAGCAAATCCGAAGAGCTTGGGGAGAAGTACGGGCACCGCATATCCGATTTTGAAGAAATTGAAAATGAGATTTTGCTTGCCGACGTGATTATCTCCTCGATCGTCATGGAAGAACCCTTTTTCACAAAAGAAAAGCTGGCTCATGTCGGGAGATATTCCTTTAAATACCTGATCGATTTGTCGGTGCCGATCAGCGTGAGCCCGCAGGTGGAAGATATTCCCGGCATTTTGCTCTATAACATAGACGCGATACGCAGCAGGACCGGCGAAACGCTTAGTCAGCGAATTGCGGCCATCCCCATGGTTCAGCAGATCATCTCGGAGGCTATAGCCGATTTCACCGCTTGGTCGGAGCAGCTGCTGATACGACCCGCTGTTCAGAAATTAAAGCGGGCACTGGAACAGATCCGTAAGGAAGAAATGGCCCGTTCCGCCAAAAAGCTGTCTTCCCAGGAGATCGAAACGCTGGAACTTATTACAGGCAGCATGATGCAAAAGATCATCAAGCAGCCTGTACTGCAATTGAAGGCAGCCTGCAGAAGAGGTGAGGCAGAAACGCTGATCGGTGCATTGCATGATCTCTTCAACTTGGAACAAAAGGCGGAAACAGTGATGTCATGAGCAATGTCATGTTTCATGGCTTCGCTAGTCATGAGAATTGTTTGTCGGCGGCGGTAGTATTGTACAATCAATGAATACACCTTAAATGTAATTCCAACGCCACATTTTACGATTCCGCGATATGACCTACAAACCTAATTCCCAGCAAGTAACCTTCGTATTACCGGTTTATTTTACAAAGGCGGAGATCGTCTTCACAAAATCCTCCAAGCATTTTGAAAACATCTCTTTCAGGATCGCGCCAACCAGTAAACCGGTACACGCCGTTTCGACAGAAGTTTTGGAAAAGGGGCAATGGCTGGCACAGCTGATCTGGTCGGAAGGCAGGTCCCAGTTTTGCAGCGAGAAATTGATTGAGATTGCCTGAGCACTCAGGCTACTGCAACTGCGCTATCTGCCTATTTCAGTATGGTGGCACACTGCCCGCCAGGGTGCGCAGTATGCCGGATGATTTGCCCTAGTGGTTCCTTTGTTCCAATCAGCGAATTGCCTGGCCGCAGTATCGATTCTCCGATCCTGATCATTAATGATCAAGTCTTATATCTAACTCCAAATCTGATCATGATCAGTTCCGGCAATGCCGGCCATCATTCATAACCACTTACCGCTCAGGTACTTTTACAATGTTGATAAACAATTGTTCAAACTAAATAAACAAAACTATGTCACTTGTAAAAAGAAACGGGGCCTTGTTCCCAAGGCTGCTTTTAAACGACTTTTTCGACACCAGTGCCCTGGGTATACCGTCCTTGTTTGACTTTGATGACAACCTTTCCAGGTTCGGTCTTTCGGCAAAAACCCCATCGGTTAACATCGCCGAAAATGATCAGGCATATACCATTGAGCTGGCGGCCCCCGGCCTGGAGAAAAAGGATTTTAAAATCGAGGTAGAAAACGATACGTTAACCATCAGTTCCCGGAAAGAGCAGGAAACCAATGAAGAAAAGGACAACTATAGAAGAAGGGAATTCTCCTATCAAAGCTTCTCCCGCTCGTTCCTGCTTCCCGATAATTCACAAACTGATCACATTGATGCGCAGTATCAGGATGGTATCCTCAAGCTGACGCTTCCCAAAAAAGAGGTCAGTTTGCCGGCACCTAAAAAGGAAATTGCAATTGCCTAACTAAACGAACACGTCGGCCACACGGCACCTACGGATTGTGGCAAACCCGCAGGTGCCGTGCGCCGTCGACGGTCTTTTCTTAGCTATACTGAAGATATCATCAAGCCATAAAAGTCGCACCCCTCATGAAAACAACGCTTTTACTCACACTCCTGTCATTTTCGGCGCTTTTGTCACTAGGATTAGTTACTTCCTGTACGGACCATGAGATCCCTGAGGAAAAACGCTGGCGGATAAAGAGCCTGACCAGAATGGTGCCGGACAAGCCCGGAATCAAATTCATCAGCCAATTCTCATATGATCCGGGTGAAAAAATCACTTCCATTTTTACCTATCAAACTCCCGACAGCAGCATCTCGCCCACTGAGAAAAGCGTGTATCTCTATGATAATTGGGGAAGGTTATCCCAAATGGAAAGAACGCTTAGTTCTTCCGGATCAGAGCGTTATGTTTATAGCTATGATCCATCAGGGCACGTCTCAGCCATCCACTATACCGGCGCGCCCGGTGACTTTTATGACATGACATTTACTTATGATGACTCGGGAAAGCTTCACACCAGCAAACGGTCTTTCAATTATTACTACGCACTGTCCTATGAGCAGTTGAACAACTATGCATTCGCTGACGACAATTTATCCTCGCTACACACAGAAACCACGGTGGTACATGCAGTTCCGGGAACTAGTACTCTCAATACCTTATTCTGGTACGATGGTCACAAAAATCCATTTTTCGGAAACTACATCATTCCGGCACCAGTAAAAATAGCTTCACCGACGACCGGTAACTTCCAACATTATACTTATTACGGCGGAATTGACAACTTGTTTCACCTAAGCAAGAACAATATGGTTATGTCCCTCGTCAAAGGTTTTTTGCAAATCAACTACGTCTATACCTATCATGTCAGCGACATGCCGGCCAGCCGTCAGACGTTCGCCGCACCAGCGTTTGGCCTGCCGCAGGAATTGCAGGAAACGCTCTATTACGAGTATGAGACCTATTAACCCGGACCGCAAAAAGAAGATGAATTTGCCAGATCAAATGCATGCAATGGTACCGGAAACCCAAGTCTGCCCACAGGTGTGTGCTGACGCCGATAATTAAAATGATAAAAATACCCCATTCCCTTGAAAATATACATCCTGCTGGCACACCCGGACAAAGACACTTTTAACGGACAGATTGCCGAAACCTATTTGTCTACAGCCCGAACAAAAGGGCATCAGGTAAGAATACAGAGGCTCGGGGAGATGAAATTTGACCCCGTCCTCTGGAAAGGCTATAAAGGCAACCAGTCACTGGAGCCCGACTTACAACAGGCCCAGCAGAACCTTCTCTGGTGCGATAAATGGGTCATCATTTATCCGATGTGGTGGGGATCGGTCCCTGCCCTATTCAAGGGTTTTCTGGACAGGGCCGTTAGCCCGGGATTCGCCTTTAAATACCACGAAACAGGGCCGCTTTGGGATAAATTATTGAAAGGCCGGAGCGCTGAACTAATCGTTACATCCGACGCGCCCTGGTGGTGGATCTGGTTTCAATACAGGAACAGCGATTTCGGTATGCTTAAAAACGCCACACTCCAATTTTGCGGTTTCAATCCGGTCAGAACAACCAGGATTTCGGGTATGCGGTCGCTGAAGCCCAGTGAAAGGAGTCGATTGTTAACAAAAATCACAGACAAAATTCCAACCGCCACGTTCAAAAATCCATGATTGGCCTACCGGGCTTTTCCCGATCTGAGAGAAATGGTCCCCGACCCTAAACCCAGACTGCTACGACAGCCAGCTGAGCGGCCCACCTCTGCTAACCATTGATAATTCTCCCATCCTGCATTTCGATCGTCCGTTGGGTCCGTGCAGCAAATTCATTGTCATGCGTGACAATCAGCAGGGTCTGGCCAAAGTCGGAGGCCAGTTGCTGAAATGTCTCGAACACGATTTCGCTGTTCTTATTATCAAGGTTACCCGTTGGCTCGTCCCCCATGATAATCAGCGGGTCGTTGATCATCGCCCTGGCAATAGCTACCCGCTGTTTCTGACCGCCAGAAAGTTGGTTAGGCCATTTTAATGCCTCCTTTTCAATTCCAAGTACCCTCAGTTTCTCAAACGAACGTTCTTCAAGTTCCTTAACTGAATATTTCCCCAATTTCAGTCCGGGTAACATGACGTTTTTCAATACCGAAAACTCATTGAGCAGGTAATGGAATTGAAATACAAAGCCGATTTTCTGGTTCCGGACAACGGCCAGTTCGGCTTCGCTTTTACCGCGCATTAGCTCGCCGTCAACTTCCAGTTCTCCCTGATAGTCGGTATCCATTGTAGATAATATATAGAGAAGCGTGGATTTGCCGCATCCCGACTTTCCGATTACAGATATGAATTCGCCTTTGCTGACAGAAAGATTAATATCCTTCAGTACCGGGATTTCCACCGGGTCCCGGAAAGATTTAAAGATATTTCTCGTCTGCAATATAGTACTGCTCATTTTCCTCTGATGATAACCACCGGATCTATTTTGCTTGCTTTTCTGGATGGAAAGAAGCTGGCCAGATAGGTAGTGAGTACCGAAAATATCCCGCCGATCAGGTAATATTTCAGACTGTAATTGATCGGATAAGTTTTAATCGTGGGCAACGAAGGGGTATTGAAAGGTATATGATCGATGATGGCCGAAAGTCCCAGACCAAATACCAGTCCCAGCGCACCGCCAAAGACGCCTATACTGGCGGCTATACCCGTGAAAATCCAGTTGACGTCCCTGCCTGAAAAACCGGTCGCCTTTAATATGGCAATCGAATCCATCTTTTCGTAAATCATCATGTTAAGGATATTATAAATACCGAAACCCGCAACAATCAGCAGCGTAATACCTACTGAATAAGAGATCAGGCTCCTGATTGAGCTGCCCGTCTCGTACTGGGAATTTGCGGTTTGAATATCAACAGCATCTACATCAAATCGCTTTTGATATTGCCGGGCGAGTTGCGGTGCCAGCCTGAGGTCTTTCAGCTTGATTTGAATATCAGTGATATAACTATCCGGTTCGCCCAGCAGCTTTTGTGCGGTACCAATCGAAGTGTAACTTTGAACCTTGTCGATTTCCTGCAGTCCTGATTCAAAATAGCCTACAACCTTCAACTGTATGCGTTCACCTTTCGGAGTCGTAACCTGGATGACTTCCCCGATGTCGGCCAGCATCTTTTCAGCAATTCCTTTTCCAAGGATGATGCTGTTGGGGACATGTATCAGATCCTGATAATTCCCGCTGGTCACATAATCCTGAAACAGGAACAACCTGTTCTCCTCCCCCGGGTCAATGCCATTAATGGTGCCGTTCAGGCTAACCACTCCGATGTTATAAAAAACCTGCGCAACAATTTTCGGTGCTACGCCCAGGACAACCGGCTCATTTTTCAGCGCCTTGATGATGGCCGCGTTGTTATAAATTTCCTGCCTTTCATTTTTTGGCTTTACCGAATGAACAAAATTGCGGTAACCGTTGTATTGTTCCGCAATATCAATAGGTTGCTTGTCAGACAATTTGATGTCGTTATACAAACGAATATGAGGAGTGCGGTTGAGGATCAGTCCATCCAGAAGGTCATTCAGGCCGGACATGAAACTCAATAGTCCGATAAACATGGTGATGCTAAATGTGACGCCGATCGCTGCAACAAGTGTCTGTTTCCACCTTGCCAGCAGTAAAGCGCGGGAAATGTCCAGCAGCAGCCCGTACGTCATTTTTCAGGAACGATTAGTTGGTCATTGGTACCGACGCCGGAGATTATTTCTATTTTATCGTAGTCTCGAAGGCCGGTTTTCACGGTTATCCGTCTGCCGCTTCTGTCCATCACAACCGAATCGTCCAACACAAAACTTCGGGGGAGGACCAACGCACTTGATTTGGTTTGAATCACAATATTCGCTTCAAAAGTGATATTGGGATAAAGCGGTGCCGGCGGATTTATAAATTCGGCCTCCACTAAAAATGTCTTGCTCTGCGAGTTCATCATCGGAAAAACCCTGGTTACCGTGGCTTTAAAAACTTTTCCCTTATAGCTGTCCATGGCCACGATAACAGGCTGGCCTTTTTTTACTTTAAGGATATCGTACTCGTCAACCTGCATTTCGAGAATAAAATGGTCCGCTTCGCCAAGGATCGCCACGGGCGTCTGGGGAGTGACAATCTCTCCCCTATATTTCAAAAGACTGTATACCAATCCATCCACCTCGCTTTTTACCGTAAAGTCACGCGCCTGCCTCGATGAAATAAGCATGGAGTTCCTGGATTGCCGCGAGTTAAAATCCAGCTGGCGGCGCAGGTCGTCATAGGCAATCACTGCTGAACGGTATGCCGCTTGTGCGTTCTGATAGGCAAGCGCCCTTTGTTCCAGGTCAATCAGCGTTCCGGCATTGCCCTTCCACAGATTCTTCTGACGGAAATACAGGGTCGAATCATTTTGCATCAGGTACAAAGCCTGTTCAATAGAAAGCTTAGCCTGCTGCAATTTTCCCTGGTTCGCATTAAAATCCAGGTATCTTGCAGCAAGCTGCGCATTGTCCTCAGACAATCTCTGGGCCTGATTGGATATGGAAAGTATGGGCGTTCCTTTTTTAACGTATTCCCCTTCCGTCACAAAAACCTTGTCGATAATGCCATTGACGACGGCAAAGGCCTGGTATTGGTTACGGCTCTTTACAATGCCGGATGCATAAACCGATTCAGAAATAGGTGACCTGACTGGCCTGATACTGCCCGTTTTGTTTTTACAGGCCAGTAATGCAAAGCTTAAAACAAGCATCAAAATATTGTTCATGGACGACCTCTGATAGTTTGAAATTGCAAAGGGCCATGTGATCAGCTGGCAGTAGCAGCAAATACATTCCCTTTAAGAATCTGTCGGGCCGCTAAAATTCTGTTCGCTCTTTTTTGACGTTTTACCTCCTGGGCCAGAAGTTTCTCTTCCCTGGAAATCTTCTTTTTGAGAACTGTATTCATATCCTCTACAAGGCCTTTGGCAATTTTGCGTATTTGCTTTTCCAGTTTTCTGGTTTCTTCGCTGGCTTCGTCAATTTTCAGCTCTTCATTAAGTGCTGCTACAAGTTCCTCCACTTTTTCGAGTTTTTCAGCTTTCATGATCTGGATGATGTTTTGAAAATCGCTATTACTGACTGCCCGCAAAGCTAATCCTGGCTATATCCATTTTTGATGATTTTCAACCATTCAGAAACATGACAATGGTCACTTCGCCAGAGAAATCCTATTCCGGCAATTAACCTTCTTCATCATGGAAAACTTTACCAGAAAAGTAATCTCTGTTCAAATCCGTCATTTTCATTCTATCATCTGGCCCTTGCACCCGTTAATATTGCAGCGACAGCAACCACCGGACGATAGATATGAGCAACGACCCATTTTTTTCACGCAGAAACTGGCTCCGCGCAAGCGGATTGATCGGTTCTGCCCAGGTATTAGGCCTGAAAGTTTCACTGGCACATGATCGTCTGGCAAAAACACCAGCACTCACTTCTGAGGAAGTGCGTGCCATTGAAACGGCTATGGGCAAAAAAGGGACTTACAATGAAAGTCAGGCCGTACATACAACCCCGCTACCGAGGAATGATTTGAAGGTAACCGTGAAGGGAGAAGCCGTTCCGATCCCCTTTGGCTTTGGCGGATGGGCTTCGATCAAAAAAACGCTCGATGGAAAATCTGCCGTTTTAATGAGCGACACCGTGTTGCTGGAAGAAGAAGTAAACCCGCTCATCACAGCAGCACAGGCCAACGGACTCGAAATTGGCGCAATTCATAACCATTTCTTCTACGAGCAGCCACGGGTTTTTTACATGCACCTTCATGGGATGGGAACCCCGCAGGAGCTTGCTGAACAGTTCGCTGCCGCGATTAAGGATACCAGCATTTCGCCAGCCAACCAGCCAGCACCGGCTGTACCACCGGCAGCCACAGGAAAGGAGTTATTCGATACCCCTACTCTGGACGGTGTCGTAAAATACGTCGGCGTTGTGAACGGACCGACATATAAGTACACCGTCGGACGCGACGACCTGACCGTCATCGCGATGGGCGCAGAAATGACCGCCGCAATTGGGCTTAACTCCTGGGCGAGCTTTGCCGGCAATAAAGACAGCGCTCATATTGCCGGAGACATTGCCATGCTGGAACACGAGGTTAATACCGTGATCAAAACACTGCGGGCTAATGACCTGGAAGTGGTCGCACTTCATAATCATATGTTTGGAGAGGATCCCAGGATCATTTTTCTGCACTATTACGGCCGTGGTCCGGCCAGTAAACTCGCTGCAGGGTTTCGGGCAGCCTTGGACGTGCTGGGAAAGAAAAAAGAAATGCATTCAAATCACTGATGGAAACAGATATCCGAAGCAACGCATACAGCCTGGCAGATCTCACAAGATACTTTTTGAAATTGGGCACTTTCGGCTTCGGCGGACCAGTCGCGCTGATTGGCTACATGCACCGCGATCTGGTGGAAGAAAAGAGGTGGCTTAGCGACGACGAATACCGGGAAGGCCTGGCCCTGGCCCAGCTTGCGCCCGGTCCGCTGGCTGCCCAGCTAGGTATCTATCTGGGCCATGTGCATCACGGCGTTTTGGGGGCTACACTTGCCGGACTGGCTTTTGTGCTTCCATCTTTCGTAATGGTTGTATTGCTTGGGATGGCTTACAAGCTCTACGGCGGCCTGCCTTGGATGCAATCTGTTTTTTACGGCATCGGCTCCGCTGTGATCGGCATCGTCACGTTAAGCTGTTACAAACTGACTGTCAAGTCAATCAGCAAGCTGGAATTGGAGGCTTTCAAAAGCAGATGGATTCTGTGGCTCTTCTTTTTGGTCACGGCGGTCGTTACAGCCATTACCCAGCGTGAAGAAGTCTGGCTTTTTATATTATCAGGGTTTATTTATATGATTATCAAGGCGCCTCCAAAGTGGCCAAAACGGGGAAATGCGACGCTTTCCGTAGTACTTCTGGCAGGTACTGGTTTTTGGCAATACGAACCGGCCCAGTTGGTTAAGCTGGGTCTCTTTTTCACCGAGGCGGGAGCATTCGTTTTTGGAAGCGGCCTGGCTATTATTCCTTTTCTTCAGAACGGAGTGGTCAATGAGATGGGATGGCTCAGCGAGCAGCAGTTTCTGGATTCGGTTGCAGTGGCTATGATCACACCCGGGCCAGTCGTGATCACGGTAGGCTTTATCGGATTTCTGGTTTCGGGATTTGCCGGAGCGCTGGTAGCTGCCCTGGGTGTGTTCCTGCCCTGCTTCGTTTTTACGGTTTTACCCGCACCCTATTTTAAAAAAATATCTAAAAACAACAGCATCAAAACCTTTGTTGAGGGCATCACCGCCGCCGTGGTCGGGGCATTGGTTGGGTCGGTATGTGTGATTGCGACCCGCTCGATTGTTGACCTGCCATCGGCTATCATCGCAATGGCCACCATCATGGCTTTGATTTACATCAAAAAGTTGCAGGAACCTTACATCATCCTTGTAGCGGCGATTCTTGGCCTTTGCATCAAAACCTATTTTTGACAGGTACTAAAAATTTCTTCCTCATTCCAATGTTCGGTTACCAGGATAACCACAGGAATGCAATGGGTTAAAACTCTTTCTCACCAAACTCGCTCGATGGCAGTTTGGCTTTTTTAGCTATCTGATTGAGGTTATAACTCAGGTTCAGGAGGAGGATATCAGTCTCCTGGATATAATGGGTCGTTGTAAAAAAGTCTTTTCCAAATGTAGTGATCCGCTGCCTGTTGGAGCCCAACAACCCCAGATCGACATTTTGCCATTGAAATGTCGCCGCAAGTCTGCCCTTTAAAAAGGTCTTTCTGGCCGATGCGTTGGGCGTCACAAAGCGGGAATCTTCCCCTTGCGCGGTGACCCTTTTTGCCAGATAATTAAGTGACACCTGCAGCTGGAATGTCGGGGAAAGCTTGAAGGTTGTATTGGCATTAATAGAGTAGACCCAACTGGCTGTATTGACCACCACTTCATTAAACAGCAACCCTTTGATCTTGTAGTAATATAGATTTCCGCCTGCGTAAACCTGCCACCATTTTGTCAGATTGAGGGAACTTCCCGCTTCCAGCCCCCAGGACTTTGCCAGGCCTGCATTGGTATAAATGCGGTTTAGGATCGTATCATTATAAACACTGTTGACACGGTTCACCACATTTTTAATGCGTTGGTTATAAAGGGTTGCAAACACACTTCCTTCTTTGAAATCCTTTACGATACCGAGCTCGGAAAGGTCGATAAACTCCGGCAAAATGTTTGGATCGCCCGATTCAAGCGTTTCGGAATGTTCGCGTTCGGGAAAGGGGTTAAGTTCACTATTGGTCGCCCGTTGCACACGTTTACTGAATCCGGCTTTGACGCGGAGCGATTGGGCAACCTGATATTGCAAATTGACCGACGGAAAAAGATTGGAGAGGTTCAGATTCCGAGTGTCCTGGTTACCCGCAGTGAAAGCGCGCGCCGCATATTCGTAGCGCAAGCCGCCCATATATTCCAGCTTTCCGGATTTTGCGGCATACTGTCCGTACACCGAATGGATGTGATTAACCACCTGGGTGGCACTGCTGAATTGAGGCACGACGATAAACGACCCGCTTTCCAAATCCCTTTCGAGGTACTGAAAATTTCCCTTTTGAATTTGGTCCCTGTACTGGTAGCCCGTTTCCAGTTTTCCCTTACCTATATTGATGACATAATCTGCCCTAAATCTGAAAGCAGTCAGCGGGTTTTCACTGGGGTTGCGGCTGCTTTGCAGGATTTTATTCCTGCCTGGTTCTTCAAGGTTCACATTGGTGGTGAGCCCATCCATGTCGGCATTTTCAATTAATCCGGAAACGGTAAGCGCCGATTTGTTCCTGAACATATGTACATAGTCCAGGTTACCCAGCGTGATCCTTCCCGATTTGCGCGCGACATTCGAATTGAAGTAAGTGATGCGCCCCATGATTTCTCCATTTGTAAGGTCCGTTTTTGAGTTATTGTAAATAATATCGGCGCGACGCGATTGGGAACGATAGCCGCTGTAAAATCCTGCCGAAAATACATGGCGAGTATTTGGCGTAAAGGAAATGGAGCTTCGCACCGTGTAGTTGGAGCGGACAAAACTTCGCTCGCCGTTGGAGGGGAATGATGTGAACACATTGTTAATTGTCGTATGCACATCACCGGTACGCTGTCCGGCAATATCGTTTCGCAGGTAATTGCCGCTCAGGTTAAAGTCCCACTTCTCCGAATGCATACTGAATGTCGCGTCGGCCCCGAAACGAACCGGTTTTTTCAGATTGCCATATCGATAAAGAGCAGGCAAGCCTCCCTGCACATTGGCAGAAAAAGACCGGCTCCCCGCAATTGCCGTTTTGGTCGTGATATTGATAATACCTGATTTCCCGTCCGGATCAAAACGGGCCGACGGCGAAGTAATTACCTCTACATTTTCAATCGTATTGGCCGGTATCTGGCTCAGCATCGTAGCAGGATCGGTCTGCACCGGCTTCCCATTAATCAAAACTAAAAATCCAGATGACCCGCGCAAGGTCATATCGCCTTCACTGTTGACGGTAACCGACGGTGTATTTTTCAAGACATCGATGGCCGTGCCGCCCTGGCTACTGAACAATTTGTTAGCCCTGTAAACTTGTCGGTCTATTTTATTTTCAAGTATTTGACGGTCCGCTGTGACATCGAGTTCACGAAGTGTCCTTGTGTCCTGCTGCATGATGATCGTCGGAACCTGAATCAGATTTTGGCCGACCTCAAAAGCAGGTAATGAAACTTTTGATTTGCTATATCCAATGTATTGCGCTTGCAGATAATAGTGCCCAACCGCTATATTCTCAAATTGAAATACACCATTTTCACTTGTGAGCAGGCCGGTGACCAAGGTTGAATCCCTACTTTGGAAAAGTGCAACAGAACAGTAAGCCAATGGCTGCCTGGTTTGGCTGTCGGCCACTTTGCCTGTGATGTTTACGGCAGTTTGCGCATGGACTTGTAAAAGAGAAATGAGGACAATGAGGACAATGATGAATGTAAATGGGCAGGCTTTCATGGTGAGTAAATTGCATTTTCTGCCTTTGCAGCAGACTGGCAAATTTAATCCCACTAAAACGATAGACTTTGTACATTAACGCCGATTTCTGGTATATTCAGGAAATTCCCTTCCGGTAAACGCCGGGTAGCACCCCTGTTTGACGTTTGAAGAACTTATTAAAGTGCGAAGCATCAGCAAAACCTAGCTCAAATGCCAGCTCTGTCAGGTTTTGGTGTGAGTATAAAAGCAACCTTTTGGACTCGGCCGTCAACTTTTCATTGATTACAGCCCCGGCAGTCTTTCCGAGAAACTTTCTGCAAACCGCGTTGAGCGTTTTAGAAGTTGTATTCAAGGTAGCCGCATAGAAACTGGTTTCATGATTTGCCCTGAATTCCGCATCCAGCGACAGGAAAAAAGCTTTGAGTAGCGGAGGGAAAGGTAACGCCTGATGGGTACCGGCCTCTCTTTTAAGTAAATTAAAAAGCAAGAGCAGGTAAGTCTGGATCACAGCCTGATAATTGGGCTCGCTTTTGATATACTCCTGCTCAATGCTTTTGAAAATACCGAGGAATGTTTCACTTGACCCTCCAAGATCAAATCCGCTTGCAAAAGGAAGCGGGAAAGTCTGAAAAAGGCTGTCATAAAGGGGATGGTCCAGCAGGAAATCCTTTTGGATCATCGCCACATAACCTTTAGGTATTTCTGTCAGCGCCCAGCTATGGACCTGCCCCGGCAACACCAGATACAAACTTGGTGGCTTTACCGTAAATCGGTTGAAATCAATCTGATGGACACCTGCCCCCTGTTCCAGATAAATGATTTCAAGGTAGTCTTTATGGCCATGGGGATTGGTGGTTTTAATCACCTCTTTCATTCTCTTAATTCTAAAGAGCTCTTTTTCGCTCAATTTGTTTTTAATCGGAATGTCCATCAATAAAACATAATACTTTGTATGTCCGGGCCGTCTTCAATGACCGGAAATTACGACTTAACACCGTCATTTCCGGAGGTTGCTACCGTCTTTGTGACAAAAAAACTTAGGTTCTGCCATATGAACTTTACGCGCAAAGGATTAACACCTGAAAGTTGCGTCCCGGGTATGTGAAATATGCGGGCTGTGCTTGGACCAAATGGCTTGAAAGCGAAGATGGCATTGATCTTAAATAGATAAAGCGATAATTTTCGCAGTTAAACAAGCCATTGCATGAGACTGGTCCATTTCCCCATAAATCCTCCATTAAAAGGTTATATTGAAAAACTCTGGGTTTTTGAAACTTCTGAACCGATTCCCGGTGATGATATGAAATTAGTTGTTCCAAATGGGCTGATCAAAATGGTCATCCCCTACAAGAACGGACTTACCGGAAAAATGGCTGGCTGCCAACACACTTCAAAGGAAAACCAGCTCACACTCATAGGTATTTCCGATATTCCCTCCATTGTAGAAACCGCCTATTTTCAAGGAGCGTCTTCCGGGACGATTGGAGTCGAGTTCAGTCCTGCCGGCGCTTACAGAATTTTCCGTTTATGTTATTCAGACATTAAAAATCAGATCCATGATCTCGGCGACATCATGAGTGGTACAGCGAGGCTGCTGCAGGAGCAGATCACCAATGCGGACCGCATCGAACAAAAAGTGGAAATACTACAGAACTTTTTCACGCGCTGTCTGGCCAACTCTCAACACGACCCCGTTTTTTCATTTTGTGTCAACAGAATAATTGCGTCCCGTGGGACGATCGCCGTGGGACGGCTCGAAAAAGAAACGGGATACAGCAGTCGGTGGCTTAATCTTAAATTCACAGAAAAACTTGGCGTAAGCCCTAAGAACTTCGCTTCTATTATCCGCTTTCAGCAATATTACCAGGCACTGGCAACGGAAAAGGAACATTGTTTTCTTAGCACCGACTTCTACACCTATTATTACGACCAATCCCATTTTATTAAAGATTTCAAAAGATTCACAGGCATGGCGCCCAAGCACCTGACAAACGCCAAAAATGATTTTGGGAAAATTTTCTATAAAGAGTAGCTGCACTTCCGATTTTTACAATAACCCCGCTTTCGGCAATCCGATCTTTACGGTAAAATAACCGAGCAGATTATGATTGAGAAAATGATTGAAAATATGCCTGCTAAAACGGGCCGATCACTTTACGAATGGATCGAAGTACTCCGAAACGAGCGCAGCGGGTTAACCAGACACAGGGAATTGGTCGACTATCTGATGCGCCAGTATGGCCTGGGAATGAACTATGCGGACATCATCGTGCACAAGGCCAACAAGTCCGACTCCGGATCACAGGACGATCGGACCTTGATACTGAAGCAATATGAAGGAAAGGAGTCCCTGAAGCCGCTGTTTGACTTATTGCTGGACAAGATCCTCGCATTTGGCGATGACATACAAGTGGCACCTAAAAACACCTACGTGAGTTTGAGACGAAAAAAGCAATTTGCCTGTCTCAAGCCCGCGACCAAATCCAGATTTGAACTCGAACTGACTATCAAAGACCAGCAACCGGAGGGAAAGCTGGAGATGATCAAGGGCCCGGGTGCCATGTGCACGCACAAAATAAAACTCCAACTACCGGAGCAGGTAGATGAAGAAGTTATAAACTGGGCATTACTTGCTTACAACCGGGCTATATAAATCGAAACCGAAATATGAAACCGAAATTATTGATCCGCGTATCTTCCGGCCTTGTCCTGTTTTTTGCATTGGGCCATTCTGTTGGGCATATTCAAAGAAAGGATACTGATGATCCACTTGAAAGGCAGGTACAGCAAGCGATGTCGGAACACAAATTTGATCTGTTTGGCCAGGCAAGGAGTTATGATCAGACCTACACAGGTATGAGCCTGAACCTAATACTGACCCTCTTAACGATCACCTGCATCCTATGGTTAACTTCAACACTCACCGAGAAACAGCCTGAATTTTGCAGGAAAATATTGATTGTTATCATCTTATGCCTTTTTGGGTTTTCCGCTACGGGATTTCTCTATTTCTTCACGGTACCCGCCATAACCTGCCTCGCTGCGGGCTTGTCAAGCAGCCTGGCCGCAGTGCGTTTGAAATAAAAGTGATTACAACCAGGTCTTTCGTGCCTGATCATATTTAATGAGGCCGCATCCGCATAACTACCAAACCAGCCACTGTGTTAGCTAAAGTCGTGGAGGCAATATATCATATCATCATCTCACGAATCATAACAGGTTAATAAAACGAAAACATTGATTTCCGAGACGACAATTTGAGATCTCTTTTGCCTAAGCGTATGGAGTACGCTGTATTCGCCTACTCGGTTTTATTGAATGGCGAATATTCTTTAAATCTGAACTGTCTGCGACATGGGACAGTTACCGTAGATTGAACATACATATATATGTGAGTTACAAATATCAGATGTTACGTAAAAAAAGCCAGAGCACCTAATTCGTGCCCCAGCTTTCAAATTTTCCAGAAAGGAAATGAACTATCGGTTGCGAAAATATCTAGTTTGCACCGTATCTTTTTTCGCATCATAAGAACCCTCGATTACATTGCTCACAAGAATGGATAAGATTTTGTTCTTATTTTCGATGGTCTTATAGTTTTCACCAGCAATACGCATACTGTAGATTTTTACTCCTACCATCGTTTGCCAGATACCATTTCCGTCGCTTTCATCCCCAATGTAGCCAACGAATTTGAGGTTGTCCCATTTTACTAAGAGTCTTCCATTTCTTCGCACTACTATCGAATCGGAATTACGATAGAACACTTGCATCACCGAGTCTGGAAAAATATAAGTTGTGTTAGCAAGCGTATTGACACTCCTTTCAGCCAGACAGCCGTCACAAGCTATGACGCTAAAGTAAGTTCCCGGTGCAGGGTCGCCGCACGAAAGTAGGCCAAGTATTCCTATCAATCCATATTTAAGAACATCAAAACTCTTCATGTTTAAGGCCTAATATTATAAGTTATATTCAGGCTGGTACCAGCCCGCTTTTTAGTTTCATTTTCCTGTAACCTTTCAGCATTTCGAAAGTTTCCACGATAACAACGTATCAATCTTGTTTAGTCACGGAAAAAATGTATGCTATTCTGTTCTCGCCCATCTTTGGAGCCGGCCGTTTAATGTCCCAAACAATCGCTTCTTCAAAAATTGCATCGCTGGCTGCCCGTATGCAAAAACCATCTAATGTGTCCGAAATACCATGACAAAGGATCGTAAGCTTGTCCATTCAAAGAGTTCAACTATCCATGACCTGCTTACGCATTCGAGTGATTTAGGACTTGCCGCGCGGGGAATCTGATGATTTAGCGCTGGCAGCATCAGTTTTTCTAAACAGGACATTATTCAAAATCTGCGGTACTTAAAACCTGCTTTCTCTTTCGGACCAGATATGACTACGACAACCTCCTTTATGTTGTTGAGGGGTAAGTTATTATCCATCGTGTCCGGAATGCGTTAGGAAAATCTTATTAAGACGCGGATCAGGAAACCATTAGATATGACAAATAAGTGAAGCATCACTTGGCCATATCATGTATTGATCTATCATAATAAATTATTAAAAACTTACATGAGATTATTTGTATTAATTTCTATTTGGTTTATATCAACCAACAGTGGAGCGCTTGTTCTTGCTCAATCATCAAAAATAAAGGGTAAGATTGTTGAAAATGTTAATGAAGCTGCCTTGGACTTTGCGTCTGTCTCATTGATCAGATTGCCCGATTCAGTTACAGTTAGTACACAATTTACCAATGAAAAAGGCGGATATGAATTTAACGATGTGAAACAAGGGAACTACTTCATTATGGCTTCCTTTATCGGTTATGAAAAAGGGAAATCAGCTCCATTTGCTATAGATGCCGCCGATTTAACAATCCCTACCCTAGTGCTTATTGCCAGCACAAATACCCTTAATGAGATTACCGTAAAAGGTAACAAGCCTTTGTTTGAAAGAAAAATAGACCGTATGGTTTTTAACCTATCCAACTCAATTGTAACAAGAGGAACAGATCTGATTCAAGCGCTAGCGTGGGTACCCATGTTAAAGGTTGAGGAAAGCGGAATTTCTATTATTGGCAAGGGTGGTGTCTCGATCATGATTAACGAGAGGATGGTGCAGCTTCGAGGCAACGAGCTTGTCAATTACCTAAAAACATTAAGATCTGATGATATAGAAAAAATTGAAATTATAACCACGCCTCCGGCAAAATATGAGGCCGAGGGAAATGGCGGGCTGATCAACATTATTTTAAGGAAAAACCAGTCCCTGGGCTGGCGAGGCTCATTAGGGACATCTTATTCCCAGAACAACTATCCATCCTATGCTAACAATCTGGCCCTTTTTTTCCGATCAAAAAAACTGAGCAGCTCTTTGACATTTAACCAATCAAAGTATCGCTACATTATCAAGGAATCGTTCAATATAACCGGGCGTCCCAGCGAGATTAGTAGCGATGAGCAACGTTTGGGAACTTCACCCGGTTTACAAACAGGCATAAGTGTGGATTATGAGTTAAACAAACACAATAACATCGGGCTCATTTATAATATTGCAGATAATAAATCGAACACAACATTTAGTAATAGCTATGCCTTTGTAACAGGCAATCGTATCGATTCGGTTTTAAACACAACAGGAAAATTTTCCCGGCCATTATTTACGCAAACACTAAATATATACCACGATTTAAAGCTCGACTCGACTGGAAAGAAATTAAGTAGCTCGATCAACTTTTTCATGAACAGACCTGAAATGAGAAATGATTTTATTTCTGAATCTGAAAATACCTATGCTTCGGTTCAAAATAATAATTTATCAAAGTACAATATCTGGTCTGTTCAATCAGATTTAACATTACCCTACAAATGGGCCAAAATAGAAACAGGTATCAAACTTGCAAATTTTACCAACAATGCTAATGTAGAATACTACAACTATACCGACGAAGGTTTCTTGTTGGATCAAACACGCAGCAATGAATTTAACTATACAGAAAGCAACCTGGCGTCCTATCTGAGCATCGAATCTGAATTGTCAAAAAAGTGGGCAACCAAAGCTGGGCTGCGCTATGAGTATACCTTCATGGACGGTTATTCGCCTACCTTAGATCAGCGTAACAAACGTAATTATGGTGCCCTATTTCCAACGGCCTATATCGTTTACAAAGCCAGTAAGGACCATGTTTTTTCGTTGAATTATTCGAGAAGGATTAACCGGCCAAGCCTAAATTCCTTAAATCCGTTTGCTTATTATACAAATATTTATACCTATAATATCGGGAATCCATTGCTCTTACCATCATACAGCAATAATGCTGAACTTGCCTATCTGTATAAGGGCATGTTTTCCTTTACCGTATTCACACAACATACCAGCGATATAATTTCAAACCTCACAACTGTTGATGGACCGACATTAATTACAAGCAGAGGAAATTTTTTGACTCAGGATAACCTGGGGGCCTATGTATCCGTTAACCGGTCATTATCCAAATGGTGGGACAACAGCATCTACGCCTCTTTTTTCTACGCATCGCCAAAATCTAAAATTGCGGCTCTCAGCGCGCCGAGCGGAACGTCTGCCTCATTTAGTATTAATAATAGTTTCAATGCAACTAGTCTGGTGAGTTTTTATCTGAATTATAATCAAAACCTTCCGTCAACCGATAGAAATGTTTACACTTACAATCAACGTAGTTTAAGAATGGGAGCTAAAATAAAGTTGCTTATGAATAATTTGATCATCAGTCCAGCTTATTTTCTTGGTACCGTAAGCAAATACGATTTTCATTATAGTGAATTTGTACAAACCACAAAAACCGATTATAATTATAATACCTTTACGCTCAACCTGACCTATTCATTCGGCAGATCAAAGGTTTCCGGAAACAACAAGGATATCCGTTTTGATGAGAAAAGACGAGCTCAATAATAAATAATTTTTGCAGTAAACAATAGTTCTCAGGCAGTATTGATCTGGATAGTCCTCATAAAAATTCAATGTATCAATTCCAGCATCCTCGAATCCATTTTCCACGTTTCTGAACAATGTATCGGTCACTGATCTCACAAAACGCCCGAATGTAAGACAATCATACCCTGTTTATCTTGGTATAAATCAGTCAACTGATCGGGAGGTTTTGTGAGGAAATCAAGCAACGGAGCCGTTAATCTCAATGACAATTATACGATTGACATAAATAATGAGTATTGGAGTTTTGTCGAAGATCGTAACAAGAAACTTGGAGATACTCGTTTCAAACGCTACTCATGTGACGAATATGGGATCGATCCGTAGTTTTTTAGATTATGCCTACCAGTTGAAGCATTCACTGCTATGCGGTTATCCACTCGCAATCGCGGCATAGCCGCTTCCTATATCTGGCCGCTGGCTACCTACATCACAGCTATTCCTGATTGTTGAAAGTCCAGACCACGCAACTACTATTAGTGGGGCGGGTTTGAATAAACCGATGGTATATAGAATACAGCTTGCTGCCGTCAGGGCATTTGGAAGCCGCCCTCACAATCAATGTTTTATAATTTCTGATAATGCTATCGGGCACGGCGTATGACTTCGACTTGGTGTTCGCCTGAAATGTCGGGTCACTTCCCGTCCATCCTTTTGCTGCCGAATCTTTTACGGCTATTATTGTCCATTCCAGATCCCATGTAGCATTCTCAATGGTGGCGGTCAACACCAGCCCTTGCCCGGTATTACAGCTCTGGTCGGCTGTGATGCGTGATGGTGCTCCGCACGTATAAGTATTGACTGTGCTGTCGTCACACGAAAAAATAACGGACAATAAAAACATGTATAAGTAGATTGATTTCCCGGATTTCATGAGTTAACATATTTAAGTAAAATTTGACAGCACAGTATTATCATTATATTGCCCAGCCCAGTCCCAATCTTAATGAGCCCTGGCCGGTTTTTGTTATTGCGTTCGTGTGGAGCATATTCCAGCTCCACGAACCATAAAGATCAAAATATACTCTCTGAAAAAGGGTCTTTTGAAATCCTAAAACCGCGCCGGCACCTACATGCTGAAAAGACTTTCTTTCCGCACCAAATGTGGAATTAAAATCAATGAAATCAGCCAACGGGCCAACATACAAACCCGACAGATTATTTCCGCCCAATCCCCTTCTCGTGGCATATTTCTGCAAAAAATAGTACCGTAGTTCCAGTGATGGCTGAATCTGGTAAAGGTTATCTTTAAAATCAGGATAAACAGCGGCGGGAATGATACGGATATTGCGGTAATCCAGGTTCAGCTGGGCATTCACGGAAAGAGGTGACCTTGCCAGCTTCCGTTCATAACCAAAGGCAAGTGACGCTTTTCCTATCCGGGAAGAGATATAAATGTTTGGCCAGAGAATCTTCCATTGCTGATTCAGTTCCTGTTCGCAATGCAGGATTTCGCACAATGGCCGCTGACGGGCTCTTTTCCAATCGCCAAAGGCGCCACCTAGGCTTGTGTGTGTGATTAACGCCATGTCGCTTATCATTTCTGTTGATAAGCCGGCATCGCTGATAAAATAGTTGCTGCTGTACTTTTGGTAATTTAAACCAATGGTAAACTCCGCCCTGCCGTCGTTGAATAATCGCCTTTGAACCCCAAATTCTATCCCCAGGCTTGTTAAGGAATGTGGTTCAAATGTGTACCTGGTGCGTTTGTCGAATGATAATGCAAAAAAGTTTCCGCTGAAATTATTTGCATTTTTTCCTTCCCTTATCCTTTTGTTCATATCGAAATACCACCGCCCCTTGGCAGTTACACCATAGGTTTTGAGGGTTTTCGGGTCGCTGGTCGTCTTGTTTGTAATGCTAAAATCCGCACCAATTGAGAATGCAGGGGAGATTTTAAACTCATACCCTGCTTCGCCAGTGAGAATACCGATCCGGCCCGGACGTAAAAAGATATTACTGACCGGATAGATCCCCGAGCCGTATTTGAACATATGCCTTGTCGGCACCAAAGTCATAAAAACCGCTTCGTACTGGTCGATAAAGTGTTGACTTACAAACGAAGTATCCGCCTCCTCGGAAAATATGACCGGTGTATTATCCTGCGCATATGTGTTTGCCAGGGCAAAAGATAAGATCACAAATAACAAAGCGGATTTCTTTCCCACTGTCATGCCGACGTTTTTGGTTAGAATATTATATATGGATCAAAGAGGGAAACTAAATGAAGAATGGTTGTATGGGCTAAAAAACATAGTTGGAATCAGTCGGCAAAGCTATCATAAATTTAGAGACCGCCTCAGATGAAATGGCCTCAGATTCGGCACTTACATCGCTTCAATTTTAAGAGCATTTTCAGTATTCTCACAAAACCCCACATTCCTGGTACTTAACAGTATGGCGTGTTAGCTCTCCCTTTGAACCAAATTCCGGACGTTTTCTGAGACTGACACCGGTTTTTTGCGACCGCTTACAACAATTGTCAGAGTCGTAAAACCCTCTGAGGGAGAATTCTCACAAAACGCCCGGACGTGAGACGGAGAAACAGCCCTCATTCAATGAGCTCGCGCCAATGACAGCGTAGGTTGTCAGGCAAGACATTCCGCTATTCCTGGCAATAAATTCAATTCTCCATAACAATTAATTCAGGCACATGTACACTGGTCAATTGCCAGCAACTGGGTTTTCTCCAAAACCACATGCTTGATTTTTAAATACAATCATGAACGCCACAACAAACAAAAAATGAACGCCACAACAAAATGCGACTGATAAATAAGGTTGAGATTTGCCCTGTTATTTATCAACCCAATGAAACAAACTATTAACGAGACAGTACTGGTCACCGGAGGATCCGGCTTTGTAGGCAGTTACTGCATCATACAACTTTTGAAAGAGGGGTATACAGTCAAAACGACAATCCGGTCACTGGATAAAACAAATGCCTTGAAGGAAGCATTGTTAGCCGGCAATGCTGAAAACCTGGACAACCTCACTTTTTTTGCTGCCAACCTCACGAGCGACGAAGGCTGGGATGAGGCTTTGGCAGGATGTGATTTTGTTCTTCATGTGGCGTCCCCATTTCCGGCAGGCGGGCCCAAAGACGAGAACGAAATTATAAAGCCGGCCCGGGATGGTGCATTAAGAGTGCTGCGTGGAGCAAAAGCCGCGAAGGTGAAACGGGTGGTACTAACCTCTTCATTTGCAGCCATAGGCTATTCCATTAATCCTGAGAACCATGTGTTTACGGAGGCCGATTGGACCGACCCCAATACAAACTTACCAGCCTACATCAAATCCAAGGCGATTGCGGAGCGTGCTGCCTGGGAATTTATGAAGGAAAATGTCAGCCCCATGGAATTGGTCGTGATCAACCCGGTTGGAGTTTTTGGACCTGTTTTAGGAAAAACTTTCAGCAGCTCCATCGGGCTGATCGTACAGTTACTTTCAGGAAAAATGCCCGGGACACCCCAATTATCGTTCGGCATTGTAGATGTTCGCGATGTAGCGGATATTCATATCAAAGCGATGAAAAATCCGTCGGCAAATGGTCAGCGATTTTTAGCAACTTCGGATGGCGTGATCTCATTTCCGGATATTGCCAGATTGCTGAAAGCTGACAAGAATCTGCCGGTTGACAAAGTGCCGGGTAAAATCCTGCCCAATTGGCTGGTTAAATTCGCCTCATGGTTCAGGCCGGAATTGAAACCGATTGCCCCACAGCTGGGCATTGTGAAAACATTATCAAATGCGAGAGCCAAATCTGTCCTCAACTGGACCCCGCGGCCCAAAGAAATAACGCTTATTGACACCGCAGAGAGTCTTGTAAAATTTAAGGTTGTTTAATGAATACTATAACAGAATTTAGAGGTCAACTTTCGAATTTAGTACAATGATATCACTGGCCGAACCACCTCAAATATTGATCTCCTGTTATTATAAGAAATCAGTGAATGGAGAAGATATTGTTAACCGACATGCATTTGCTTATCAGATTACCGGAACCCTGGCCGTTAAGGATGGAAGGGAAAAAGTGATTTTCCAGCCGGGAGACTTCCGCTTTAATGTTCGCAACAGATTAGCCAAATTTGTGAAGCAGCCTGGCGAAAGTGAGCCTTTCAGATCGCTCTCACTACAATTTGATGAAGAAACTTTAAGGGAGTTTGCGCTCGAAAATCATCTGAGTGCAGAAGTAACGCAGTATGTCCCGCCCTCATTTCAGCTCAAAAAACATCCGCTTCTTCAAAATTTTGTCGATTCATTGCAGCAATCGCTGCCTTATTTCAGCGACGGAAACAATGACCTTGTGAAAATTAAATTGAGGGAAGCTTTAACTGTTTTACTGAAAGTACAACCCGAATTAAAGGACATACTTTTCGACTTTCAAACGCCTGGCAAAATCAACCTCAAAGCTTTTATGGAGAAAAATTTCCGCTTCAATTTAAGCCTGGAACGGTTTGCTAATCTCACAGGCCGAAGCATTTCCACTTTCCAACGCGATTTCCTGAGGGAATTTTCAACTACACCAGCGAAGTGGCTGCAGCAAAAAAGATTAGACGAAGCTTATTATTTATTAAAAGAAGAACACCTCAAAACAACCGATGTATATGCGGAAGTAGGATTTGAAGACCTCTCCCACTTTTCCTTTGTGTTCAAAAAACATTTTGGGGTCAGTCCTTCCGGCATTTCCTGAAAGCAACATTAACATTCAGAAAATAAAGACATGAAAACTGCAAAAGAATTATTATTGGATTACCTGGAAAACATAGGGAACCCTGATTTTCAGATCGAACTTTTCGCCGACGATGCGGTATTTGAGCTGCCTTACCTGGCCAGCCTTGGCATGCCATCCCGGTGGGAAGGGAGGGACGTGTTATACAATTTCTTAAGTAACCTGCCCAAAACATTCCCTGGGTTTAAATTTAAAAATATTCAAATCCATATTGATACACCTGATCAGGCTTTCGGCGAGTACGAAGCAACGGCTGTCATTGCTTCAAATGGCAAAGATTACGCTCAGCACTACATGGGCCGTGTTGTAGCCGAAAATGGCAAAATTAAATTAATCCGCGAAGCTCTGAATATGGTTCCGGTTGTTCGGGACATTAAAGGCATTTCGCTTAACTAAAGATTGTTAAAACCTTCCAGCCCCGTGGTGAAACAAACGAAAGAACTTTGACGATCGAAGGCAATCAGACATTCGCTGAGACGGTCAAAGCTCTTTCGTTCCTAAAAATTTCAGAATTTGAATTGAGCGCACCTAAATATTAGCATTCCAGCTAGAATTATTCAACCATTTGCCTGTCGGATGCCGATACTAGTTTGGATTCGAAGTGAGGATGGTCAACTTCCCGGGAATAAACACTACCGTGTTAACAACTAGTTTAGTAACCAAGCTACATTACTGGTGGTTTAAAAATAACAATCGAGGAGTTAGCTGCCAGCATGAGCTGCTTCGAGTTCTTTCGCAACCACAGCAGAAAGTGAAGTGGTAGGTTTTCCGATAAGTTTTGAAAGTACTTTACCGTCATCAAACAGATCATTGTTAGAAGCAGAGACATCCCATCCTGCAATAGCCTGACAAAGCGCTTCTGGCAAACCGAAACCGGCAAGTGTGCTTGCGTATTCAGCTTCCGGCATATCAACATAAGCAATGTCTTTGCCTGTCTGACGTGACGTTTCGGCGGCAAGATCACTTAATGTCCACGAGTCATCTCCGGCAAGTTCATATACTTTTCCTTCGTGCCCGGTTGTGGTTAGGATAGCAACAGCAGCATCGGCATAATCAGCCCGGGCCGCAGACGATATTTTTCCATCTTTTGCGCTACCAATGAAAGCGCCTCCAGCAATAGCTCCTGCGATAGAACGCGTATAGTTTTCTGTATACCAACCATTCCGCATTAGCGTGTAGGAAATACCTGAACTTGCCAGGTCCGCTTCGGTTGCCAGGTGCTCGGCGGCAAGGCTGATCGATGATGTATCGGCATGAAGGAGGCTGGTGTAAATAATCCATTTAACGTTATTCCTTTTTGCTGCATCAATGATATTTGCATGCTGGGCAGGACGCTTGCCCATTTCACTTCCTGAAATAAGGAGAAGTGTATCGATACCGGCCAGTGCACTTTCAAGCGTTTCCGGTTTCTCGAAATCCGCCAGTCGTGTTTCGATGTCAAGACCAAGCGCCGAAGCTTTTTCCAATGAACGCACAAGTCCGACAATATCCTTGGCAGAGATCTTCTCTTTAAGTTTGTTCACAACGATTTGACCCAGGTGACCCGTGACACCGGTGATTGCTATTTTCATTTTAGGCTATGATTATGTGATTAAAAATGATTGCTGAATCCTATTGACCTTAATTTACATTTCTTTATTGTTCTGTTCGATCAGTGCCGCCATCGTTGAATTAAAAGTCGTCAGGTCTGCTTGCGACTTATAAAAAAAGTCAAGATCGGCAGCTTCCACACAGATAATGGCTTTTTGCAGTACCATTTCGCCCTCAGGAGTCAGTTTGATCGTCTTCGCCCTGGTGTCTGTCGGGTGCTCGTGGCGGGTGATAAACTTTTTCTCTTCCAGTGTCCTCAAAACCTTTGATACCATCATCCTGTCAGCATTCCCCTGATTTGCAATATCGACCTGTGTTACTGCATCGCTCTCTCTGGAAAGCCAGGCTAGCGCACAGAGCAGTGCAAACTGGGTGTGTGTCAGGTCTAAAGGGTCTAAGACACGCTTGAGTTTTCTCTGCCATAACATGGTCAGCTGTCCCATAAGATAACCTGGACTGTCTTCGGGCTTCTTAAAATGAAATTCAATTTTCTTGGACATAGTCTTTTTGTAGCATCCGTGAAGAAATCAGTTCAAAGTCATGCCGATCGATCTCGACGAGGCCAAATCGGAATGGATAGCCCCAGCTTTTCTTATTTTGGATAAAATGAAGCTGTGGAATTAACGGCAAAATGGAAACATCCTGACTGGGCAAATATTCAATATTACGTCTGGATGGACAGAAGTCCCCGGACGCCCGGAACTGATAGATTTCGTCATCGATAACCTTTCCTAAACCAGTAAATTCCTGGCACACCCCGGGTCTTCCCATTGTCTGCTTTCCCGAATAATAGATAATGAAATCGTCCTTACGCATCCTTTTCAACGGAGATACCTTTCCATGGCAGGCCTGGGCAATCCCCTGCGTAAGCGCGCTTTTGACATGGTCCTTCGATGCCACGATGATCCAGTACTTGATATCCCCGTTCATATCGATCACTTAGTTTGCTTTCAAAAAGGTGATGTTATATCCGTCGGGGTCTTTGGCGATAATGATTTTCCCGAAAGGTGTTGTCTGAACCGGCCCCGCCAGGTTCACATTCTTTTCCAATAACTTGGCTTGCAAGTCTTCTATTTCCTCATCGATTGCGAACCAAAGTGATGCACCGACACCCAGTTCCTTTCCATCCAGGTTTCCGATGGGCGTTCTAATGGCAAAACTTGCCTCACCCTTGTTGTACCTAAAAACACAAGCTTGCGGGTTGGGAATTCCGGCCTCCTCGAACCCTAGTTTTGCAGTATAAAATTCTTTCGAGGTTTCAATATCCCTAACTTGAAGGGATGCAAATTCTAATTTTCTCATCGATTATCATTTTTGTTGTCGCAAATATAATATACGCGACTACAAAAAGCAAGCTTTATTTTATGACCGCTGTGTTGTACTGGCTCAGTTACTTTGGATTAATGGTTTCGCCTGACATTTGCGTTTCCCAATATTCTTACATCTCCTTCCGCTCAAGCAATCGCATCACCATTCGGCCAAATGACGCTTTGACGATTGCCTACCGTTCAAAAGCCGAACGGTTCAAGGCGGACCTGAAAGCTCGTCAGGAGGGAAAAACAGACTTTCCCACTTTTTGTGACGACTGCGCCAGTCGATTATCATACAGCAAAAGTCGTTTTTTTCAGCTACCTTCATTTGCCGATATGAAGCTGTTAAAGTGCCGTGCAAGGCCCAGATGAGTTGCGTGTTTGCACCTTTCTGCCAAAGAAGAAAAAGAATTATCAAAAGTATCCAACAGGAATACCGGCCTTAACAAATTTTGACTTCAGAAAAGATTTACCAAAGATAACGGCACCCACGCTTGTAATAAGTGGGAAGTATGACGGTTTAAATCCACCAAAAGACGGACAAGAAATTGCCGAGCTAATTCCAAATGCAAAGTTTACGGAAATGCAATTTTCAGGACACGCTCCCCTATATGAAGAAACAGAAAAGTATTTAAAACTGGTAGAAGATTTTTTATTGAATTGAGAAATACGCAATGCTTCCTTAGAGCGGGGGGACTAAATGCCTCTACATCCAGGTGCTTCCCGGAAACCAACAAATAATGCCCCGGCAGAGCATCAACATATGGTCCGTTCAAGTGCCTTGAGAAAACCATCTCTCAGATAACTCATATCAGATCCAAGCGCAAGGCAAGTAAAGCCGGCGTTCCTCAATGACGGAATATCATCCAGGTTCCGAACCAGAATACCCTTTTGCTTTGCATGGACATTTACAGCCTGCACGACACGGGTCAGCGCATCGTCAAAGGAAGGAGCACCCGTACGAACCGAAAGATCGAGCCTGAGATCGGCCGGGCCAACAAAAAGCATATCGACACCCGGAACACCGGCAATCGCTTCGGCTTTTTCCACCCCTTCCAGATCCTCAATCTGAGCAATAAACAGCGGCGGTATCCAGTTGGCCATATCTTTTGGAACCTTCAATCCATACCGGAATGCCCTGGCTGAGCTGGAAAATCCACGTGTTCCGTGCGGCGGATAGCGCATGGCACGAACGCAAAGTTCTGCCTGTTCCGGAGTAGAAACATGAGGAAGCATAATGCCGTCGGCACCCCAGTCCAGCAGATTGGCAATCAGCGCAGCATCCAACGACCCTACCCTTACAATCAGCCTGATATCGGCTCCTCTGGCAGCCTGCAGACAGGCAAGCACGGCTGATTCGCTAAAACAGCCGTGTTCCAGGTCCAGCAAAAGCCAGTCAAAACCACATTCGGAGGCAACTTCTGTAATCACCGGCGATCCGATCGATAGCCATGTCCCGACTCCCAGAACACGTGAAGGATGATCATTCATAGGTCTTTGATTTGTTTAAGGTTCCGAAGTCCTTCACAGGCAATTTCGATACGTTGTTTTGTAAAATCCCTCAACGATGTCCCTGTGTCGCCCGTGCCCAGAAGAAAGAAATCAGACTTCCTGTCAAAATAGCCGCCACCTACCCTGATGACCGCTTTCACTACCATGTTCCGGAGGAGGTGCAACCAGAACCTCGGCAGAAAATGCTCCGGCAACTCGCTAATCTGGGCATAGCCTCCTATGGCCGCTTTCACAACTTCCCCGGAATGAAAACAGGCGATCAGGGACAAATCGTCAGTTGGGTCACCGCAGATCGTATCATCCCAGTCAATGAATGCTTTGATTCCATGTGCGTCTCCAAGGATGTTCCATAACGCCAGATCTTTGTGCACAAGACATCCGTGATCTAGGTCCAAATACCGAAGGTTCCCCTGCACAAGCAATTGAATGTCAAATACATCTTTCTCAGAGAGAAGCCCGCCTGCGACCAGAAAATGAAGATGTTTGTCCCAATTAAGAAAATAGTAGTCAGGATAGGTATGATGCAATCCCTCCAATTTTCCGTGTTCTCTGAGCACTCCCGGGTCGAATGGACCAAAACCTTCCGGAGTAACCGACTGCCACCTGGCAATGCTCTTTCCGATTTCGCTTGCGATACTGACTAAATTCAGCTCGCCTTCCTTGTATAACCTGTTCAGATCCGGATACATACTGAACTCGAGCATCTGGTATGAAAAGGGCACCTCGTTTCGGGTTGCATCCACTGCATATACTTTGGGCGTTGGAACGCCGGTTTCCCGCACCATTTCCAGCACCCTGGCTTCAATTTCCATATAATCATCACCTTCCGGGCCGTTTTCCAACCGAAGAAAATAAATGCCGGACTCCGCTTCCGCGACGTAAGTAATATGATTTCCCTGTCCTCCGGCCTTTCGCAGCACGAAAGGTTCATTTCCAAACCATTTCTGAAGCAGAATGCTGAGTGCCTTTTCTATTTCTGCCGATTCCGAATCGGTGAGCCTGTTGTTGGTCAGTGTGTAAAAAGCGGAAGGGCGGTCGCACTTCCAGTAATGTATCGCTTTTCTATTGGACATCGGATTCGGGAGTTTTGCGGTGCCACCACGAAGCGAGGATGGAACCGGTGATGTTCATCAATGGACCGAAAACGGCGGGCGCAAGGCCCACCGTAGTTATTTTGCCCATTTCCTTGGCAATGCCCGAGGCGAGTCCCCCGTTTTGCATACCTACTTCAATGGCGATCGTGCGGCAATCGCGTTCATTCATTTTAAATACTCTGGCCGACCAGTACCCGAGCAAGTATCCGCAAAGGTTATGGATCAATACCAGCAGAAAGAGCAGTGGTCCGATTTCCAGAAGGTTATCCCTGCCTGAGGCGGTGATGATCACGATCGAAAACGCAATTCCAGACATCGACACCAAAGGCATGGCCTGGTCCAGCCATTTGGCTTTCCCGCTCAGTAATTTGTTGAAAAGAAGCCCCGCCGCGATGGGCATGATCACCATTTTCGCGATGTCCCACATCATGTGCCCGGCATTCACCTCTACAAATGCGCCCGCCAGTATTTTCATCAAAAGGGGTGTTACAAAGGGCGCTAGTGATGTTGAAATGGCGGTGATGGTGATGGAAAGCGCCAGGTTGGCCTTAGCCAGATAAGAGATCACGTTAGAGGCCATTCCATTCGGCGAGCAGCCGATCAACACAATTCCAGCGGCGATCTCGGGATACAGCCCGCTCAGGTTGGCCAGCACAAAACCTAGTAGCGGCATGATCATGAAGTGACTGAACACACCGATGAATACTCCCTTAGGCATTTTTACCACACCCGCAAAATCATCCAGGCTCATGGACGTGCCCATACCAAACATGATCAGCTGGATCAGCGGCGTGATGACAGTGGTGAATTTGAAGCCCTTATATTCGGTAAAGTATTGGGGATAAAACAGCGCCGCGGTAACCGCCGCCGATATCACCGCAGTGTAAGCAAATCCTTTCAAAGGCTCATAGCCTCGAAAACTGACTGCGAGCGACAGGAAAAATAGAATGAAAGGAGGGCCTGCGTGGCTGATATTTCCGGTTGCAGACATCAGCATCCCGGCCAGGAAACATAACCCTGCCAACAATGCCAGAAATTTATATATGGACATTTCAGATTGTTTAATGCGTATCGGTCAGTATTACTCGATCCGGTTCGCGATTGCGACGACAGGACAGGTAGCTATGTAGCCTATCACCATTCATTTATAATCAAATTGCCTCAGAAGCTGTGCAACTGTACTCAAAGAAGGCGCCGTTGAATTGGCTGAAACGTTTGCTTTAAAAATGGAATCTTCAAATTCATACAGCAAAATCCCTCCGATTAAATCATCCTTTTCGATTTCACCGAAAAATTCGGGATTCAGTTCGTTCCCCTGTTGTATGTATGCATGCACCCACACTCTTTTATGCTGACCTTTTGCATAGCGTTTGATCTTTTCTCCCAAACCAGCCCTGTAATGATTATGATAATAATGTTTCAAGGTAATTTCGTCGGCCAGGTCGACCACCTTCTTCCAGTCGAGCAGAACTTTTGGCATAGCCCAGAACCCCAGTTCATTGAAGTCATCGCTCAGTATTGGCTCTTCATGTGCATGGCGCAGATGAATCTGAATTTTCTTACCTTTTGAATGAATAACCCCGGCTGCCTCCTGCAAAAATGCATAAAAATAGTCTCCCCTGATTTTCATGATCTTGAGCGGATCAGCCTTGTCTCTTAGGATATCAACTCCATATTGCTCCTTGTATTTTTTGACAATCGGTTCATTGTAGCCATAATTGACATAGTCGGCCACCATACCCGAGTGATTCTGAAGTCGAAAGTCGATGCCGTCGAATCCCATATCCATAGCTCGTTTTACCTGATCCAGCCAATAATTTCTCACTTCAGGATAGGCCTCGCAAGGAGTTCCTTTCATGTACTCCCGCTTGCCTCTGGCAACCCCAAATACCGGATTGTTTGTCCAGCCATCCCCCCAGAAACCAGCTCCGTGCCACTCAAATTCAAAACCCCAGTCGGCAAAGGAACTCCTGGCCGCAGCACCCGTCACCGGTTGTCGCTCCAGCCCCCATTCCCGGTCTTTATAGGGTTTCTCCCTCTCTGTCTGGCTCATCGTTGCCCTGGCGTGCTGGCTTATCGTCACGGGAATTTCTCCGGAGCTGCAATACGCTTTTATCATGGAGTACGGGATCGTATAGAGCTTCCCGCCATTTTCCAAAGTCAAAGCCATATAGGGCTCTTCTTTTGGAATATTCAAACCTTTAACCCGGATCACAAGATGCCTTTTGTTCGTGGCCAATAGATTTTCGTTGGCGTCATAAATATCTCTCTCTTCAATTTTAGTCTGCACTGTCAAGTTGTTGTCAACTTTTTTGTATTGGCCGTTTTCACGACTGGTCCAAACGCCAATGTCTGGTATCTTAAGCTCCGTATCGTTGATGCCCTCAAATTTGAAAAACTTGTCCACGGCGGTTTTGCTATTGAACGCATCCAGGCAGAATGCAATCTCCAGCTCCTTTACAGGCTCGTTCAGACGAGCGAGAATAGACCCCGGTAAGGGCTTTCTCATCACCCGCAGGTCAGGTCTTTTGGACAAAAGGTTATCAAAATAGACATGCTGACCTCCTATGGTCTCAATTTGTGCGAGACTCATCGGAGCCCTTCCCCCATGCGGAATTGTGCTGCCTGTACCCGACTCATAGGGTTTTATAATCGCCCAGGCTTCCAGTCCCGCTTTTTTTACTTCATTGAGGTACACCCAATTCGGGTCTCCAAGTTTAATGATGGATTCGAGCGTTCTGTTACCTGTATTTTTATCAAGAGGAGTCGCTGCAATACCCGGATCAGAAAATGCCGGGTAGCCGGGGTTGCACAAAACCATGTACACTCTGTCAAAACCAAGTTTTTTTATTTCCTGTATTTCTGCTCTAACGCTATCTACATCGTGCATGCGCCTTAGCTGTGGCTGGATGTCGATGACGGGTGCTATTGCTTTACCGTTTCTGGTCTCTTTCATTTTCTTACTTCCTTTGTTGGAAATCAATAAAAATGACGCGCCGACCAGCAGCAATACAGCAATCAGACTTGTTTTATATACCATCATTGTTTTGTTGAATATTAACTACTGACTTTAAGAGGTGCTGAACCCATGCGGATTAAAATCCCGGATTCTGGCGCAGCTGCGGATTAATATCAATTTCACGTAAAGGAACCGGCATGACAAGTTCATGATCTGCAACCGAATAGCTCAGCCCGGCATCCCTGAAGTACTTGTTCATCACTTCTTTTACACGTCCTGTCCGTACCAGATCAAACCAGCGGTGGCCTTCGAGCAAAAACTCCGACCTCCGTTCTCTTTCTACTGCCAGGGTGAAGCCAGCCTGGGACAATCCTGCCAGCGCAGGCAGCCCAGCACGCGTCCGGACCTGATTGATATAGGTATGGGCAGACTCCGTACCGCCGGTTTCGTTTAATGCTTCTGCATACATCAGTAAGACGTCGGCGTAGCGCAACGAAGTAAAATTAACGCCGCCATCGCCGACAAGTCCGGTTGAAAAATCAACGAATTTCAACCCATGCAGGTCCTTTTCATATTTCCCTGACACCAGGCGAACGGAATCGCCGATGGATACATTTCTTCTCACATCGCCAGCTTCATAAGCATTTGCGACCTCCTTCGTTGGGACCAGCCGACCCGAGCCCTGCATATTCCCCGGAAACATGCCCAGATCGAAACGGGAAGGAAAGAATATATTGGAAAATGAATTACCCTCTCCAAGGTTGCCGGACAGATATTTTATCTCGAAAACAGATTCAGGAAGATCATCGTTATTGCCTGTAAACAGCTTGCGATAATCCGTACTGAGCGAGTAAAGCTTCATGTCTACCACCTCCTTAAGCACATCCCTTGCCTTGTCGTACTGTCTCGTGGTCAGATAAACTTTGCCCAACAATGTCTTGGCCGCGCCTGCGGACGCACGGGATTTGCTGGGACTATTCACGCCCATGAGCAATGTTGCTGCTTCTGTCAGGTCCGCAACGATCAAACTATATATGTCGTTGGCTGGTTTTCTGGACATATCGAAAGACATAATCTCATTCGGACTTCGAAAAGCAACCGTCACCAGGGGCAGATCGCCGAATATCCTTACCATATAAAAGTAATTGTATGCCCTCAGAAAGAGCGCTTCTCCTCTGAACTGCTTTTTCTGGGCTTCATCGAGATTTACCTCGTCAAGCCTGGTCAATAGGTTGTTCGAATTGGAGATAATGGCGAAACAGCTGGTCCAGATGGTACTCAGGATTGCGTTAGACGCCGTTAGATTCACTTCGTCGCATTCCGCTTCGGCCTGTGTAGGCGAAGACCATTCAATTCTTGCATTATCGGTAGTGAGCTCTCCCACATTCAGGAAAGGCCCGTTGTGCAGTCCCTGGAGACCGGCATAGTTGCCCGTAAGCGCAGTTTCAAAATCTTTTGCCGTCTTGTAAAATGACTTTTCATTGATTTGAAATTCGGGCTGCAGATCCAGAAAATCAGAACATGACGTCAGTATAGCCGCAAGAAATATCGGTAGGAAGTAGTTTTTCATGATGTTTGTTTTGTGGGTTAAAAGGAAAACCTGATTCCAAGCGTGTAGGTCCGTGGCAACGGATAGTTCAGTAAATCTATTCCGGTGTTGACAACATTATCCCCTGCTGAACCGGACTCAGGATCATAACCCGGGTATTTGGTGAACGTAAACAAATTGGCCGCATTCAGGTATATGTTAAGACTACTCAGATGTAAACGCGAAGCGGCTTCTTTCGGCAAGTCAAAACCAAAATTCACGTTGCGTATCCTCGTAAACGAATTGTCAAACAGATAGCGGGAGACATTACCGCCGGAGCTGGTGGCATAGCCATTTCTGACAGCCCTGGGTATGATACCGTTACCCGGATTGTCTTCGGACCTCCATCGCTGATCTTCGATCGCGAGTGCGTTCTGAACCCCGCCGGATCCAAGCAGTGTTGTTTCGAGAAATGTATATGCGCCCTGAGAACCTACCAGGGACACGCTCAGGCTCAGATTCCTCCAGGAAAAGTTATTGTCAAAACCCCAGGTAAAGTCAGGCCAGGGACTTCCCATGATTTTACGGTCATTCTGGTTAATCACCCCGTCTCCGTTGACGTCCTCAAATTTAAGATCCCCGGCCTGCGTTTTGGGATGCTGCAGGGCTGCTCCATCCAGTTCGGCCTTGGTCATGAACACACCCAATGTGTTGAGCAGATAAAAGCTTGATATCGGCGACCCGACTTCTGTGATCTGGTAGGCTGAGTTAGCTATTCGTCCCCCTTCCGTTGCTAGCTTCAGCACCTTATTTCTATTTGCGCTTAAAGTGACGCTGCTGTTCCATTCAAACTTTTTGAATTTCAGGTTATTTGTCCTCAATCCAATTTCCATCCCTTTGTTCTGAATGTCACCGATGTTCTGGGTAGAGCTGCTGAACCCTGATGCCGCAGGCAACTGAACAGCCAGCAACAAATTCGTCTTCAGATCCCGGTAAACATCCAGCGTCAGCGCGATTCGGTCGGCGAACAGCCCCAAATCCAGTCCAAGATTAGTTTGTCTGGATTTTTCCCAGGTCAGGTCGTCGTTGGACAAGCTGCTTGGAACCAGGCCTGGTTTTAGCGCATTATTCTCTACATAACGAGTTCCGGAAAGCAATCCGATGTGCGTATAATTTCCTATCTGGTTGTTTCCTGAAATCCCGTAACTAGCCCGCAGCTTTAAATTACTGATAAACCTGGCATTCTTCATGAAGTCCTCCTCCGAGATGTTATAGCCGACGGAGACCGACGGAAACGCGCCCCATTTGTTGTTGCTTCCAAATCTGGAACTTCCATCACGCCGCAATGTAGCCGTGAAAAGATACTTGCCCGAAAACGAATAGTTTACACGGGCCATCATCGAAAGCAGCGACCATTCGCTGTTGAAATGCGTTCCGGCGTTCACGATACCTGCTGATAAATACTGCACGTACTCGGAAGGGAAGTCTGCTGCACCCGCGGACAAACGCTCAACGCTGTTTTTCTGGGCTGTAAAACCTCCCACTGCATTCAGAAAGTGCTTGTTCCTGAAAACCTTTGAGTATGTCAGGGTATTTTCGTTCAACCAGTCCAGAGATTCTGTTTTTGTCACGCCTGCGGTAGCCGGATAATTCAGACTGGTAAAATTGGGGACAGCCGAAGACCGCCAAAGTCTGATCGTATTCGCTCCGAAATTCACCCCGATGGAGCTTTTAAAAACCAGGGCATCGGTTAATCCGATTTCGACAAAATTATTGGTAAAGATATTCATCGCCTTACGCCTGTCCTGTGTACCCTCACTGACGGCCAGCACATTTGCCAGGAAACCAAGACCATCCGTCACATCTGCCTGGTTAAAATAATAATTTCCATTTGCATCATATACCGGGATGGTCGGTGACGCCGAAAGCACATTGGTCAAAAGGCCCCCCTGCCCGTAGTGCGATTCGGTATTGGCGAATCGCCCGAACCCGAAAGATCCGGACGTAGATGTGCCAATTTTTACCCGCTTCGTTACCTGGGCATCGACATTCACTCTCAGGCTAAATCTGTTGTAGTCCGAATTGATGATAATCCCCTCCTGAGAAAAGTACCCGCCTGAAATGAAGTATTTCGCTTTTTCGCTCCCGCCGGTCGACGACAACTGGACATTCCTGACCGGTGCAACCCTGAACAGAACATCCTGCCAATCCGTATTGGTTGTGAGAGATTCCGGATTCCGGAACTCCGGCCTTACCCTGGTAGCGGCTGAGCGCACTTCGTTCGGGTCATTCACAGATCCTCCTTCATAGGCACGGGCGTTGTCGCGCGCATCTGCGAAATAGCTGGCATACTGCTTAGCGTTCAACAGTTTAAGCTTGTTGGCGACTTCCTGAAATCCATACGAAGCATCCAAACTGATCTGGGATTTTTCACCTGAACCCCGCTTTGTGGTAATAATAACGACCCCATTCGCACCCCGCGATCCATAGATAGCCGTAGCAGACGCATCTTTCAGAATTTCAATGGACTCGATATCAGACGGATTGATTGATGACAGCGGATTAACTCGGTTCGCTGTGTTCCCCGCCATACCGGCCGCAGAGAACGACGAGCTTCCATAGCTTCTCATATCGGACCCTCCGCCACCAGATCCGATCGCGAAACCATCTATGACATACAATGGCTGGGTGCCGCCAGTGATTGAACTCACACCACGGATCAGGATATTCACGTTCCCCCCTGGCGCACCCGTGGTCTGGCTGATCTGAACGCCGGGGACTTTCCCCTGAAGCATCTGATCAAAACTATTCGTGGAAGGTTGTAAAAATTTATCGCTCGTTATCCTGACAATCGATCCTGTCACATCCTTTTTACGCTGCGAGCCGTAACCCACCACCACTACTTCGTCCAGCGCTTTCTGATCAGCTTTTAGCCTGATTTCCAATGCCGGAGTCTGGCTGGTAATGGTAATCGTCTGCGATTCATAGCCTACGTAGCTAAAAATAAGGATGGCACCCGAGCTGGGAACTGCGATTTTGAACTTACCGTCAACATCGGTTGTGGTACCTTGCTGTGAATTTTTCAACAACACGTTTACGCCCGGCAGTGTGGTTCCCGAGATTCCATCGAAGACGGTACCAGAAACAGCCAGTTCCTGCTGCCCGAATGCTGAAAACTGAAAAGTAACAAAGCACACCAGAAAACATAAGGATTGCCACAGGCGGTTTAGCTGCCGGTGCCGTTTGAAGATTGAGGGGCATTCATGTAGTATTGCCATCATATATTTAATTAGAATTAGAGGTTCATAAAAAAACAACCACGTGCCGGACGGACGCGCATCGTCCGCCTGCAAACAAATACCAAATTCAAGGAAAGCGGATTGAAAGATGGCAACCCTGAGCTCAGTGGCCAAAACTTGCCAACGCCTTTACATATACGTCAGCTGCCGTTCCGGTAAAAGGCAAGTGTCAATATAAAACGCGCCGGATCCTGGCCATTTACATTGTTGTATTATGTCAATACAAAATTGCATGAATGGCGATCCATGGAGGTTCAAAAAATTACCCTTTTTATCCAAAAAATTATCCATTGGTGAACAAAACACCGACTTCTGGCATCAACAGACCCGCTTTTGAACTTCAAAGTATCAGAAATGTTCTAGTTTTACCTCAGAAACTTCTACCTGACCATGAAACCACAGTTCTTTCTCGTCCCCAGGGATGTTCAAAAAGGGCACATTGTGCGTCACCACACGCTACCCAACTTCGGGACAGTATGGCATTACCATCCGGAACTTGAGTTTCATTACATCATCCGCGGAGAGGGCGTCAGGTTTGTTGGAGATAACATCAGCAACTTCGACGCAGGAGAGCTGTTACTTTTGGGAGAGAACATTCCGCATATGTGGCGGTGCAATGAGGCCTATTTTAAAAAAGACGAATCGGTGACAGCTGAAGCCATTGTTGTACAATTCCTGCCGGATTTTATCGGCAAAGAGTTCCTTTTGATGAAGGAAGCAGCGCCCATTCTGAATCTATACCAAAAGGCCAAATCCGGTCTTGTGATTTCCGGCAGTGTGAAGAACGAGATCATCACGCTGATGAATAAATCCGTTTCTGCCTCTGGCCTTCAGCGGGTACTGTGTATACTTTCTATGCTCGAGCTGCTCGTCGACAACGATGAAATGATTCCCATTGCTTCACAGCAGGAAATCCAAAAATCCACAACCAAAGAAAATGAGCGACTCAACAATGTATACAACTACACTTTGAAAAAATTCAACCAGGAGCTTACGCTGGAAGATGTTGCATCAGTTGCGAACCTAAGTGTCACCTCATTTTGCCGCTACTTTAAAAAAATGACGCAAAAGACTTTTCATGATTTTCTGATCCAGGTGCGGATCAGCCATGCCAAGCGAATGCTGATCGAAAATGAGGCTTCGATGATTGAGAATGTATGCTATGCATGCGGATTTAATAATAAGTCCAATTTTTTCGAACACTTTAAAAGAATCACCGGACGTACGCCCCAGGAATACAGGCGGCAATATTTAAATGACGACAACAGGGTCTTATAAAAAAGACTATACAACAAATTGATTATCAAATATATCACTTGATACTTGATGACCAATGAAACCGTTCGACAGGCCTGGCTTCCGGGCGCGGGAAACCGGGACGAAGTTAGCGCCAGGATATCTTTATTAAAAAAATTCTGCATACTTGCCTTAATTACGAAATATTCGTAATATTACGAATATTTCGTAATTACATGGATAGATTAACAATTCAGGAGGAAGAAGCAATGCGCGCTGTTTGGAAAGTTAATGGCGGCATTATAAGTGATTTCCTTCGAATCATAGACGATCCGAAGCCAGCATATACCACATCAGCTTCGACAATTAAAAACCTTGAAAAGAAACAGTTTTTGTCGGTAAGGAAGATTGGGGGCATTAACCTTTATCACCCAATTATTGGATCAGAACAGTATCAGAAATGGATGATGAGGGATATTATCAGCCATTATTTTAAACGATCTTATAAAGAACTAGTATCCTTTTTTGCTTCTGAAAAAGTAATTAGCACCGCAGAATTGCATTCAATTATTAATCTGATCGAAAACAACAACACAGACTGAGATGGCGCCAATTTTTTTAAAGCTACTGATTGGCAATGCCATGATGCTCATTTGGTATCTTCTTTACCGAACGATTTTGGTCCGGTCTACCCGATACCAGCTTAACAGGTCATATCTTATATCAGGCTTGATCATTCCGGTCATTTTATTGTTGCTGGACATCAATCCGCTGGTAAGAGAGTTCCCGTATCTGGATACGGCAATAGCCCGTTTAGCTGATCAAAGCGCTTTAATAAAGGTATATGACAAATTTATTGGTATTCAGAAACAAGGCTTTTTTTTATACATATATACAGGTGGGTTAGTCGTGCTTTCAGCGCGATTATTGCTGCAAGCTCTCTCACTCAGACGGCTTCACAGTCATTCTAAGATTCTCGAAGTGCCTGGGGTTCAAGTCCGGGAGCTGCAAGAGGATCTACCTCCATTTAGCTTTTGGAGGTGTATCTACTTAAATCCTCATATACATTCGAAAGAGGATATTGAGATGGTTCTGCGCCACGAAAAAATTCACATCCGGCAATGGCATACCATAGATATAGTAGTTGCAAGAATACTAGCGATATTATTCTGGTTTAATCCTGTGATATTAATGCTTGGTAAAGCCATCCAACAGAATCTCGAGTACATAGCCGACCAAGAAGTTATTCGATTGGGCACTAATCGAAAACAATACCAGTATAGCCTTCTGAAGTTAAGTATGAATAAGTCATCGGCTAGGCTCACGAACCTTTATACCTGTAACGATCTACGCAAAAGGATCGTAGAAATGAACCGGCCTGAACCTTCAGCTATAAGTAAAGCCTGGCATGGAATTGTACCTGCTTTGGCCCTTGCGTGTTTATGCCTGGTAAATACCTTTCAGCTCCACATTGCCGGCCACTATGCTTTTTACAAGCAGATGGTTGACCCAGCATTTCTGCAACTACAGGTAAGGGCAGAAAATCAACAGCTAACGGGAGAACTGCGTTTTCTTAAACATGAACTAGGAAGTCCTCAGTTGATCATGAAACAAGGCAAATAGCATCGCCTACATCTCCAAATTTCCGGGAAGATCTGCCAGGTTTAAAGAACGTGCCATTTTAAGTCTATACCAACCTTTAAGCGAATTATATGAAATACAGATTATTTTTGGCGCTTCTTATTATAAATAGCAGCATTTCGTTAGGACAAAAAGTTAACACGAGCCTACCACTATTCGTCATCAATGGTCAGCTAAAAAACGCAGGAGACCAAATGCTATACCTTAGCGGTGAATCTGTTTTTTCGGGGAAACCATGGCAGGATTCTGTCATGGCCGATAAAGACGGGAAGTTTGCCTTCAAAGGTACGGTCGCTGAGCCCACTTATTTTATCCTGCAGGTCGGCCCGGCAAGACGCAGTACCGGCTTTTACGTCGAAAACGTACCCATGCACATAAGTGGCGACGCCAATGCTATGTGGTCCGTCCAAGTTACCGGGTCCGAAGAAGAATACATCCGTAAAAAATTCGATGAAATCTATTCTGCATCGGATTATGAATCGGTTGCTACCGAGTTAAATACAGCAAAAGGCCGGAACGATACTGCTGCAATCAGACAAGCTGAAGACAATGAGGCCAAATTATATGAGAAGGAAAAAATTGCCATTCGGCAGTTGATGTTAAAGTATCCCCTTGCCGCCGCAAGTATCAATCAATTAAACCGGTTTATCAGTACCCATCAGGAAAAAGATCTGTATACAGCAGACTCTTTGCTGCGAATATATGAACGTTCAAAAGTAGCTCACTACAAACAAGTAGCGTATTTCAGAAAGGAGTATGAGGGGGCTAAAAAGTTGGTTATTGGGCAGCCCGCACCCGATTTTTCTCAACCGGATACATCGGGCAATGAGATAAAGCTTTCAGATTTTAAAGGGAAATATGTCTTAGTAGATTTTTGGGCCAGCTGGTGCGGTCCATGCAGGGAAGAAAACCCTAATCTTGTGAATGCATTTAGGGCATTTAAAAATAAAAACTTCCAAATCCTTTCTGTTTCGCTTGATTCGAACAGATCCAAGTGGGTGAAAGCCATTGCTGCGGATCACCTGAAATGGTACCACGTAAGTGATCTGAAATATTGGAAGAATCAAGTTGCCAGGGCTTACTCGGTCAGTAGTATTCCTTTCAATCTATTGCTTGATCCAGAAGGCAGAATTATTGCGCTAAATCTGAAAGGAATGAAATTGAACGATACATTAAATTTCATTTTAAAGTAAACGCCTTACTGCAGGTAAGAAATGGTTGCCTATATTCATCTTTGCGTCCCCATCATATGATATAGCCTTATCATTATTCACAGGACTTTTGCTCTATTGAATAAGGACTATACGCTTGTATCAGCTCCTATATATCAGGCTATCTTCGCCACTTATATAGTGAGGATATATTGATACCCACTCAACCTCGAAACGTATGAATTCACCTCACGTGACACGGAACCTGTCTGATCCGGAACATTCATAAATCTCACCACTCTGTCTTTAGTGAAGCTAGAATGTAACTCATTGTATAATAGCAAAATACGAGTTCAAAACTAATGTCAGCAAGCAACCTTTTGGGGTTTGGATCCGTACTTATTGCATGATCAAACTATTACACTCATGAAGTACCTATTTGCTTTCGCCCTTGCTTCGATTGTTTTTGTTAGCTGCAAAAAACAAGACAACGCAACACCTGACCCGCAAGTACCCATTCAACAAGTAATTGGAGTTTGGAAAATTACTTCCTACGTCGATAATAAGGGCAGGGACAAAACATCCCGCTTCAATAGCTACAACTTCTCTTTCACAACTGGAGGAAATTTGGAAGTGCTAAAAGATACAACCCTCTATAAAAAGGGCACGTGGACAAACGGTTCCAGCTATTGGACGGGTACAATTGTGTTGAGAATCGACGCGCTACTACCCGAAGAAGACTTAGCCGATTTGAACGAAGACTGGCGAATTGATCAATCTACCAATACTGTACTCAAAGCACACAATGGCGGCGGCAAAACATTAATTTTTGGCAAATAAACCATACTCCTTGCGGCTTCGTGCTTTGTTGTTGATGTAATTCGGAAGTCGAACTACTGTCGTTCATAGTGAGTTGTTATTTGGGAGGAGGAATCTTTCATGGTTTGCAATACTGTTAAGGAAACATACGGCACTTTCAGTACCTGACCGTCCGCTGCTACAAGCGCATCAAAGCCAGGTTTTGCGGTTGTTCCAAGAACGATCTGTTCACCTTTTTTGCGGTTCACAGGTTCCGAAACAAAATCCGGGTGAAAATGCATATATTTTGTTTTTACCACATCCGTTTCAGTAAGGTCGACATAGAAACCAGTACCGGCAGATTTTAGGCGTCCATATGCAAGAACTAGTAATTTGAATTTCTGAATGCTGTCTGCATTACGATTTAGGGTACGTGATTGAGGGTTATGCCGTGCTCTGATCAGTGTCAATCAGCACCATATCACGTTTCGTCGCTACATTCCAAATTGCATTTTTCTCAAGGTTACTGTAAACCGAGAACGATTAGAATGAAGCCAACCGATAACTTGGCAGCCTCCCGAAACATCACGGCACTTCATAGCTTTCCAAACCAACCTGTACTTTTCCGTGTAATTCCAGGAACTGGGAGGTCGTTTCCTTTCAAAGCACAGGGACGATAGGCCATTTGGTTACAACAAGCAAATCTTTGCTGAATTGGGGGGTGGCTGATCAGATACCGTACCTGCCGGTTAATGCCTTCTTCTCTATGCTTTTGGCAAAAAGCGGTGTTTCTTCCTGGTTGTGCAGGTCGGATGCAGCTTGCCTTGCCGCCGCCTGTGCCAGTGTGATGCCATGCGCTGCAATAAAGTCGAGGAATTCGTGGGTTGCGGTGGCGTGGATCTCGTTGGTGTACTCGCAGGTGTTGTCGTCAATTCTCGTAGCCCTTAGTTCCCAAAGCACCTGTACCTTACTACGACCATTCTTTCCGATCACATCCGACTGGGATAGCATACGGCAGTAGTCGGCGCGGTGCTCGGTGGCGATATAATGCTGGATGACGAGTGCATCACCGATCATTTCCACATTAATGGACATCGGCTGTCCTTCGTAGGTACTGGTTACTCCGGCAGCGATATGGTTGACGGAACATTTCTGGTACTCTGCATCCGGCAGGTTCAGCAGCCAGTCGGCGATGTTGACTTTCTCAATCGGGGCGTTGATAATTGCTTTGGCTACAACATGAGATAAAGCGTTAGCGGCGGTTTGTTGGATTTCCATGATCTGTTTGTTTTTGATTTTTTTGATGAATCAAAGGTCGCACCGATCTTTCAATCGTCTAAACTCATTTTTTCGATATAGTTCATCGTTAGAACCGATTAAGGATTTAACTTGCCTTCATGGAACTACGACAGTTGAAATACTTCATTAAGGCAGCCGAACTGCAAAACTTTACCAATGCAGCCGAGTCGCTGTTTATCACTCAAAGTACATTATCGCAGCAAATCAAGCAACTGGAAGACGAGCTCGGGCTGCCGCTGTTCGACAGGATTGCCAAGCGCGTGCGGCTTACCGAGGCCGGAAATGCCTTCCTGCCTTATGCAAAGAAGACAGTGCAGGATTCGGAGGACGGCAGGGTGATGCTGCATGATTTGATGGATTTGAAAACGGGCGTTTTAAACATCGGCGCCACCTATGGGCTCACCGACCTGCTGGCAAAAGCCGTATCCGATTTCAGCCGTGGATATCCCCAGGTGAAACTAATGATCCGCTTTGGCACGACTCAGGAACTGCTTCAACAACTGGAGATCGGCAAAATGGACTTTATACTTTCTTTCTATAGCCAAATTGACAATGACCAGATGACACCGGAGCCACTATTTTCATCGAAACTTTCCCTGATTGCCCACACCAGTCACCCCGTCGCCGCAAAGGATTCTGTCAGCCTGAAAGAAATGGTTTCCCTTCCGCTCATCCTGCCTTCAAATGGTTATAGCATACGGCACCAACTGGACATCATCCTTCAAAATGAGGATCTACATCCGGCTTTAAGCATGGAGGCCAATGATATTCACATGCTGCTGCAATTCGTAAGAACCGGTCGCTGGGTGACGGTACTGATGAGCTCCACGGTCGCACATGACCCTGAGCTGAAAGCCATCGCTATCAGCGGGGAAGGTATGGGCCGGGAGGCTACAATCACCTGGCCGAAAGATGCATACCGGAAGAAATCAGCATTGGTACTGGCAGATGCTTTACGAAAACATGCATCTGCTTACGATAGCGGCTCATAAATGCCAGATGTCGGAATACGAAATTCGGTGTGAGCAGCAATTGTTTATTAATACCCTCCGATTTCCAATGCTCGATCAACGCATCCCACTGGGGTTGACCTTCTGCGTGAGCTCCGTATGGTAGTATCTGGAACACGAACTAAGAGGCTGAATGCTTCATTGCTTTTTATTTGAATGTGACGGCGTGGTCGAGTTCTGCCCGTAAGCTGATATAGAAGTTACGAGTTTCCCCCCTTTAAGCGAAAGAGCGTAGTCTTTCCGGGGCATACAAGTTGGATACGATCATTGGCTTTGCAGATGAGCAGGTAAAACGGGTGAAAATTATTTCTGACAGCTTAATTTTCACCCGTTTATTGGCATATACTTATCGATGTTTTGTGTGTCTATTTTCCAATACAAAACTTCGAAAAAATATTATCCAGCAAATCATCCGTTACGATAGTCCCGGTAATCTCCCCTAAATGATGCAGCGCCAACCGGATATCCTGCGCCAGAAAATCGCCCGTAATGCCAAGCGTCAGTCCATTAATTACATCAGTCAATGATGCATGCGTTTTAACCAAATGCTCATAATGCCGCAGATTGGTGACTACCGTGTCGCTGGCGGCTTGTTTGTGGACTAGTGATACTAGTTTTTGGGTGAGTGCCGGTAGGCCGGTTTGGACTTGGGCTGAGATGGGAATGATTTCATCCTGAAATGCGCCGAATGTTTTCGGGGCCAGATCGCGGATGTCGATTTTGTTCTGGACATATAATATTTGCTTGCTTTGCGGAAGCATTTTGGCCAGCTCGCGGTTTTCCAGAAATGTTTCTTCGCTGTCGAAAAGGAAAATGATGATGTCGGCTTTTTCCATGGCGGCTTTGGAGCGTTCGATACCGATGGATTCTACCAGGTCGGTGGTTTCGCGGATGCCGGCCGTGTCGATGAAGCGGAATTTGAGGCCTTCGAGGACAATCGTGTCTTCGATCACGTCGCGGGTGGTGCCGGCGATGCTGGTGACGATGGCTTTTTCTTCGTTTAATAAGGCATTCAATAAGGTCGATTTTCCAACATTCGGCGAGCCAATGATTGCCACCGGCACGCCTTCCTTGATCGCATTTCCAAAATCAAAGGATTCGATCAGTGGCGCACTGGTATCTAGTAATGCATTGATCAGCCTGCGCAAATCGTCGCGCTGGGCGAACTCGACATCCTCTTCTCCGAAATCGAGCTCCAGTTCTATTAATGAAGCAAAATGGATCAGCTCGGAGCGCAACGATGCCAGTTTTTTGGAGAAACCTCCTCGCAGCTGGTTCAATGCCGTTTTATGACTTGCCTGGGAATCGGCGGCAATCAGATCGGCCACGGCTTCGGCCTGTACCAGGTCGAATTGTCCGTTCAAAAATGCTCTTTGCGTAAACTCCCCGGGTTTGGCGATGCGGGCGCCTTTGGTGATCAGAAGTTTTAAAATCTGCCGGATAATGTAGTCGGAACCGTGGCAGGAAATTTCTACGGAATCTTCTTTGGTGAAGGACCTGGGTGTTTTGAAAACGGTTGCCAGCACTTCGTCAATCATTTCTTCCTGATTATAGATAGTACCAAAATGTACGGTATGGCTCTCCGCATTTTCCAGATTTTTACCTTTGAAAATGGCGTTCACCAGGGCAATGCTGCCGAGACCTGAAACTCTGATGATGGCGATAGCCCCTACGCCTGAGGGGGTTGCGAGCGCACAAATTACTTCCTGTTGATGGACCGGCATTGTATTCATATTACAAATATGCGATTAAATGAAGGACTGAACATATAATCCCGCTTTTTTGAAATGTGTACCTTTGTGGGATTTTTGAAGAACATTATTTGTTCCTCCATCTTAGAACATTCCTTTTTAGAATTTTGCTTACAGAAACTTCTCCCATCGTCACCAGCCAGCTTCCGGTCATGGAGGCCTTTTACACTTTGCAGGGTGAAGGGCAGCACAGTGGCCGCGCCGCATATTTTATCCGTTTGGGGGGCTGTGACGTTGGTTGTCACTGGTGCGACGTGAAAGAGTCGTGGGACGCCAGCATTCATCCCAAATTTTCTATCGACTCTATCGTTGCAGGTGCCTTGCAATACCCTGGACGGCTCGCTGTGATTACCGGCGGGGAACCGCTTATGTACAATCTCGACGACCTGACTGGTGCATTGCAGCAGGCAGGTTTTAAAACCAACATTGAAACTTCCGGCGTATATCCATTTACAGGACGTTGGGACTGGGTTTGTTTTTCCCCTAAGAAATTCAAAAAGCCGCATCCGGATATTTATGAAAATGCGGATGAATTGAAATCAATCATTTACAATAAAAGTGACTTTGATTTTGCCGAAGAACATGCGGCACTCGTTTCAACCGACTGCGCGCTGCTCTTACAGCCTGAGTGGAGTAAGCAGGACGTGATGTTGCCTTTGATCATTGATTATATCAAAGACAATCCAAAATGGAAAATGTCGTTACAAACGCACAAGTACATGAACATTCCATAATGTGCCGCGCCGTTTGCCTTTTTTGCTTTTTCACTTTCCTCCTATCTGTTTCGACTTCTGCACAGGAGGCCGCTTTGTCAAAAAAAGGTCGCGAAACGTTCGATAGGGCGCAAAAAGCGTGGCAGGAAAGAAAATTGCCGGAAGCAATTCTCCTTTTTGAAAAAGTACTTGAACAAGATCCCAACAGTTACGACAGCAATCTTCGCCTCGCACAGATTTATGAATTGCAACGGAATGCTGACCTGGCTAAAAAGTACTATTCGCGGGCCGTACTGCTAAAACCGGCTGCGCCACAGTCGGCAGCGGCTTTTCAGTGGCTGGGGAGGCATTTCTTCGGCTTGGAACGTTATGATTCTGCCCAGGTCTATTTTGAAAGGGCATTGGCGCTTTTTCCTGCAAAATCAAGTCTTTCGAGATTGGCCGAGAAATCGCTGGCGTCTTCCCGCTTCGCCCAGAGTGCCATCAAAAACCCTTTAAAAATTGAGAAAAAATCGATGGGCGATACCGTCAATTTTCTGAATACGCAGTACTTCCCTGTGCTGACGGCCGATGACGAAACATTGATCTTCACCGGACTTACCGAAAACCGCGACGAAAATATATACATTACCCAGCGAAGAAAAGGCGGCCGCGCGGCGGACCGCTGGGACATCCCGGAGGAAATTTCAAAATCCATTAATACTACCAATAACGAAGGCACCTGCAGTGTTTCCGCTGATGGGCGGACGCTGGTGTTTACAGCCTGCAACCGGCAAGACGGTTATGGAAGCTGCGACCTTTATATTTCTCAGAAAAGTGGCAAGGAGTGGAGCGCGCCTGTTAACCTGGGAGAAACAGTCAATTCGCGCGATTGGGAGTCGCAACCATCCCTTTCGGCTGACGGGCACGTCCTTTATTTCGCTTCAGACCGGAAAGGCGGCCAGGGCCGGCGTGATATATGGGTAACCACTCTGAACGAGAAAAAGCAATGGACAACTCCCAAAAACCTGGGGGCGGCAATCAACACCTCAGACGATGAAAATGCACCTTTTATCCATGCGAACGGACGCACGCTTTTTTACGCATCCAATGGATTGCCTGGCATGGGCGGGTTCGACATATTCATTTCTCAACGTCTGGACACAACATGGTCGCCTGCAAAAAACATTGGATATCCCATCAATACGGTCTCAGACCAGGTAGGGCTTTTTATAGCCTCTGGTGGCGCAAAGGCTTATTATACTGACGATAGCTCCGACAAAGGAAAAGGGCGATCGCTCCTTTATACATTTAATGTTCCTGAATCTTTAAAGGAAATGATTGTCCCTACCCGGTATGCAAAGGGGAAGGTTTTTGATAAAAAAACGGGTGCAGCGCTGGCATCGGATATAGACCTGTTTGATTTGAAAACTCAGGAAAAAGTAGGTGAATTTTCCTCCGACAGCAAAACCGGCACATTCCTGACGGTATTAAACAGTGGTGGCCAATATGCTTTTTACGTATCTAAAAATGGTTACCTTTTCAAAAGTCTTTCATTTGCGGTGAACGACACGACTTCGTTTGTCGATCTTGACATTCCTTTGGAGGCCATTGAAAAAGACCGTGCGGAGATTTTGAATAATATTTTTTTTCAAACCGGCAAATACGACCTGGACGACAAGTCGAAAGTAGAGCTAGATAAAATGGCGGACTTTCTCACCCGCAATAAAACAGTCAAAATAGAGATCTCCGGCCATACGGACGACGTGGGGACTGAATCTGAAAACCTGGAACTCTCTAAAAGGCGTGCCCAATCGGTCAAACAGTATTTGCACAAATCCGGTATTGGTGAAGACAGAATCCTGTCAAAAGGCTTTGGAGAAGGCAAACCGGTGGCGCCCAATGATTCGGAAAGTAACCGCCAAAAGAACCGCCGGATCGAATGGCGCATACTCTGATACGATTTGCATAAAGAGGTTAAATTTCGCACTTTTGTCGATCAGCCATTGTTCTAGGTGACGAAGGTAGCCGTTGAATCGGCTCCACTTGCACACTAAATATCGCCTGATTTGGCCCTTCCTGATTATCAAAATATTACGGAAGATTCGTTATTAACATTTAGTATTTAATAAATATGTCATCTGAAAAAGTTTCTTGTCTTATCATAGGTTCCGGCCCCGCCGGTTATACTGCTGCCATATATGCTTCCCGCGCCGGGCTGAATCCGGTACTTTATCAGGGTACACAACCAGGAGGTCAGCTGACGATCACTACCGAGGTTGACAATTACCCTGGTTATCCCGATGGAATCAGTGGTCCTGAGATGATGATCAATTTCGAAAAACAAGCCAAACGTTTTGGTACTGATATCCGTTATGGCCTGGCTACTGCTGTCGATTTTACTTCCTACCCGCATAAGGTCATTATTGATCATAAACACGAAATTATAGCCGATTCGGTGATCGTTTCAACCGGCGCTTCGGCCAAATGGCTTGGGCTGGATGGCGAAGAGCGCTTGAATGGAAGGGGTGTCTCGGCTTGTGCTGTTTGTGACGGTTTCTTTTTCAGGGGCCAGGACGTGGTTGTGGTAGGCGCCGGCGATACGGCCGCAGAAGAAGCGAGCTATCTGGCCAAACTGGCACGCAAGGTATATTTACTGGTCCGCCGTGACGAAATGCGTGCCTCGAAAATCATGCAGAAAAGGGTCGAAATGTTGCCAAATATCGAGATTCTCTGGAATACCGAAACAGTGAAACTGAATGGTGAACACGAACTCGAATCGGTATTGGTCAAAAATAATAAAACGGGCGAGGAGCAACTTTTAGAAGCAACCGGTTTCTTTGTAGCAATCGGTCACAGACCAAACACGGATATATTCAAAGGTTACCTGCAGATGGACGAGACCGGATATATTCAAACTGTCAAGGGAAGCTCCTGTACCAACATAAAAGGCGTATTTGCCTGTGGCGATGCACAGGATAACGTGTACCGCCAGGCAGTAACTGCGGCCGGAACAGGTTGCATGGCTGCGTTGGATGCCGAGCGATTTTTAATGGAACGTGAAGTGGAAACGATTATCGAAGAAACAGCTTAATTATTTGCCCAACCCCTAAAATTCTATCAGACTATATGCATCCCGCGGGTTGTGTATAGTCTGATCCATTTTTTACTATGAAAGTGACTTTTTTAGCAAGCATGCTCCTAATCTTGTGCCTGGTCTCCCGGAACGCACAAGCGCAGGAGCGAGGCAAGTTCAAGAGAAACCCGAAAATCAATCAGTCCGGCAACAATGCCAACGAAGGGCCTACCACCAAAGCCGCTACCCCTCAGCCAGAAGATGAATACCAGGTAGAAACTTCCAATCTCAAATTTCAAAGTCAGTTCGAACCCGTAAAACCGCTCAATCCGGTGGTTAACGAAGATACTACAACCATCGATGAAGGTGAAACGGAGGTAGTTATCGTGGAAGATTCATTGCAGGTGGCAGATGAGTGGGTGAAAGCCGCGGAATACTATGTGATCTGGGACGCACGTACCATTAATCCTTACGGTCTGAAGGCTTTAGAATTTGATGAACCCGTGGACCTAACTTTATATAACGAAGCGTTGAACCGCAAATGGAGCGCGCCCATGACCCGCACTCCGACTACATCCAATTTCAGTTATCGCTGGGGACGCTGGCATAATGGTACTGACCTCGATTTAGAAACTGGCGATACGGTCCGCAGCACGTATGACGGAATGGTGAGGATCGTGGCCTGGGACGGCAGTGGATACGGACGGTTTATTGTGGTAAGACATTACAATGGCCTCGAAACACTTTACGGTCACCTTTCAAAACAATCGGTTGAGTCCGGACAGTTGGTGAAGGCTGGTGAAATGATTGGACTGGGCGGTAGTACCGGCCGAAGTTCCGGCTCTCACTTGCATTATGAAAACCGGTACGAGGGCAATCCGTTCGACCCAAGAAACATCTTTGATTGGGACAATGCCCAAATCAAATCGGACCACTTCCTGCTAACTAGCAGTGTATGGGATCATTTACGTGGCAAATCAACCAAGAGTGAGTTCGAATCTGGCGATGCCCCGGCTGCATACAGCCGCTCGATATTGCATAGGGTTAGATCTGGCGATACATTGGGTTCCATCGCATCTAAATACGGTGTCAGTATCTCTTCCATTGCGCGTCGTAACCGCATGTCGACGCGCTCCACTTTGCGGATAGGCCAGAAACTCCGCATCAAATAACCGGCAACCATATGAAATTAGATATTCTCGCCATCACAGCTCATCCCGATGATGTTGAATTGTGCTGCGCAGGTACCCTCCTGTCCCAAATGGCGTTGGGAAAGAAAGTAGGAATTATTGACCTGACCCGCGGTGAGCTGGGAACGAGAGGCACACCCGAAGGCAGAATACAGGAAGGAAAAGATGCCGCTGTGATTCTGGGCGTCTCGGTACGAGAGAATGTAGGCCTGGCTGACGGATTTTTTGCCAATAATGAAGCCTATCAAAAAGCGATTATTCCTTTCATCCGCAAGTACCAGCCTGATATCGTTATTACCAATGCTCTTCACGACCGGCATCCCGATCACGGCAGGGGCGGGCAGCTCGTTTCGGACAGCTGCTTCTACTCTGGTCTGAGAATGATCAGGACATTCGACGAAAACGGCACAGAACAGGAAGCCTGGAGACCAAAGCATGTATTTCAGGCCATTCAGGACCGTTATATCCAGCCGGATTTCATCGTTGACATTACCGATTTTCATGATAGAAAAGTCGATGCGATCAGGGCATTTAAAAGCCAGTTCCACGTTCCTGAATATGAGGGAGGCGATGAGCCGCAGAGCTATATTTCAACACCCGAGTTCCTGGAATTTATCATTGCACGGGAAAGGGAAATGGGACATGCGATAGGAGTTACTTTCGGCGAGGGGTTTACCAGCGCCAGAGGGCTGGGGGTTAAAGACCTATCCGTTTTTATCTGACTTTTCCTGACGATATTTTATAATAAAATTGCGTAGATCAACCTTTCGCGGAAAAATATCGTACATATAAGAAATCATTAATCCATTGAACAGCATGAAAACAATAGTGATGTTTGCTTTATCGGGCATGATAATGTTGCTGCTCCAGAACTGTTACGGACAGTCGAAAACCTCATCTGCTGAGCAGAAAAAGAGCCCTGAATATTCGCATACCGAATCAGCACCCGTCAATAAGAGCAATCAGGACTGGCAGAAGATTCTTTCGCCGGAAGTATATGATGTAGCCCGTCTTAAAGGAACGGAGCGGCCCTTTACAAGTGAGTTTGAACATTCCAAGGAGATAGGCACCTTTTATTGCGCGGTTTGCGGTAATCCTCTTTTTAAAAGCGACGCCAAGTACGAAAGTGGCTGCGGGTGGCCAAGTTTCTTTGAGCCTATCAGTAAAAAATCCATTATAGAGGCAAAAGATAATAGCCTCGGAATGCATCGGATTGAAGTGATGTGCGGCAGGTGCAAGTCGCATTTAGGTCACGTATTCGATGACGGCCCGCCACCAACAGGCCTGCGTTATTGCATCAACGGGGTGGTACTCGACTTTGAAAAAGCAAAAACAGCCGAAAGCAAATACAACAAAAAGACGAAAGGCAATACAGGTAGTTAGCCTGTCCGGGAATGAAAAAAGCCGCGAAATTATGCTCTTGCGGCTTTTTTCATTTTCTACGAAGGAATTCAGTGGTCGAACTTCCCTAAGACGATCCCGAAATGGACGCCGAGTACAAGGCTCGGTATAAACTCGCGGGTTCCCGGCCTCATGTCATTCCAAAACTCATCGGGCGTTGAGATCCTTGCGTTTTCCAGGCCCGGCGTTATGGCGCGAACATTGATAGCGCGCCAGCCAATTCCTGAGAATAAATCAAGTGTCATCCGGTTGGCAAAATAAAACTGCCAGCCCATACGAAAATGCCCGACACCGACAAACCGGCCAATTTTGAAATCCTTCTGTTCGAAGTAATTGCAGCCTCCGGATCCAGAACAATCCATTCCGACCCACTGGTTTTCGCGGTAAACCACTTTTTTGTACAGAAATTCGCCGGCCAGATATCCCCTTACCCTTCGCTTGTCAAAATAATAGTATCGAAGCTGAGTCCTGCTCTTGTAAGTCGCCTTATTGGGAGCATCGTTGGTATTTTGGTACCAGATACCGAAACTGGAATGACCGTAACCCAAATCCTCCTGAATGGAAAATCCACTTTTCCCAAGAGGAACCTCGACGCCGAACTGAATCGTATTGTCGGTATCGAACATAGGGAGGGGAGAATATTTGACAATCACATGATCTTTGGAGGTTTCCGCATCAATCTGCGCACACAAATCTGAACCGGAAAAAATAAGCAATATGCCTAACAGCGACAACAATTTCATAAAACAGGGATTTTGCTCAGTAACTCGAAATGGTCAGCGTCGTCAAATTGATATTGGAAAAGCCCTTTCTGGCCCGTTATGATCAAATGTTTGTTCCTGACAATCACATCATAGGAAGGCATTTCCTGAAAAAACTGCTTGCTCACAGGTAGCGCGGGATTGGAAATATCCATCACTCTGAACCCTTTATCCCCTTCGCAAACAAATAACCTGTTTCCCGAAACACCGAGCCCGTAAGGCGAGTCCATAGCCTGTGAATGGAGCAGTGCAGGCCTCGTCGGATCGCTGACATCCACGACATCCAATGAGCTCAACGAATTTCCCGGGCGACACACCACACCATTGCGCAAGGTTACATAAGCATATTTCCCTTGCACCACCACCGGGTCACACGATTGGATGTGCGTGTATTTACTCAAAAATAAAGGATTGGTTGGGTTGGAGTTATTGTAGATATACATCCCATCGCTTGCGCCGATGAAAAGATTATTTTGATAAGGAAAAATAGTTTCAATGCCAACGCTCATATCTTTCGACACGGCTTTGGCCGGATTCCCTCCGTCAGTGATGTCGTATACTTCCAGCGATTGCCTGGAAACAACATAGAGCGTATTTCCGGTTATAGCAAAACGCGCCAGGGAGCCGCCCGTACCAGCCTGGGGCGTGAGGTCGGAACTTGTCTTGCCATCGTCGCAGGATGAGAGGATCATTAAAAGGCCAATAATGGCAAGGCCGAGGTACAATGCGGGAATTATCTTTTTCTTCATGGCAAGTAACAAGTAATGACGCGTGTCTGATTGATGAATTGAGTAACGGGTGTTATCTGAAGCATTTGGGCTGCTGCGACATGGGTACTTTTTCCCAGGCAGTTACGACGCCCTTTTTACTTTCGGCGCATTCAAAGTAGATGTTATTATAGGGAGGGTAGTTGTTGACGGGTATGGCGTCGGTAATCGTTTTGACGAGCTTCGGTGCTTTGGGGTCGCTGATGTCAAAGACAAGTAAATTGGAAAGATTATCCGCATACAGCCAGCTGCCTTTTACAGCTATATCATAATTGCCTGTAATGGATATGAAAGACAGATTTTCCGGTTTCTGAGGATCCGAATTGTCGATGATATGGATCCCTTTCCCACTTTCATTGATGAAGATATACGGATCAAACACATAGATCTTTCCCGGCTGTGAGAGTGGTTGGGCGGCACCGACCTGAATACGAGCTATTTCCTCAACCGAAGCGTAAACCGGCCTATACCCTGTGCCATCAAACTTGACACCATTAAAAAATGGCTCGCTGTCGGTAACACAAGACAGAGAAATAAAAATAAGGAGAGTTAAAAGAAGAGATCTTTTCATAGCCGAGAACGTGATATTTCGCAATTCTCATTTTAGACACAGGGTTACAAAATTACGTTGCAAGATCCGGGGGGAAAATAACCATCACTGAGTAAACGGCATGCGAAAAAATTTCTGTTGAAATAGAGGAATTTACAGTACATCATACGCCATTTATCCTTTCAGATTCGGAACTGTATTCTTTATCAACTCCTCACATTGCGTATGAAAAAAATTCTAAAAATTGCCGGTATCGTTCTGCTTGTACTACTTCTTGGTCTGCTGGCAGCCATTATCTATGTAAAAACCGCATTGCCCGATGTCGGCGACGCCCCCGATATCGCTGTCGAAAAAACACCAGCCCGGATCGAGCGGGGTAAGTACCTGGCCAACCACGTTTCTGTTTGTATGGATTGCCATAGCACCCGCGACATGAATTTGTATGCAGGTCCGCTCGTTTCGGGCAACTTTGGTGGGGGTGGCGAAAAATTCAGCAAGGATGCCGGATTTCCGGGTAATTTTTACGCACGCAATATCACACCTTATGGAATTGGCAACTGGACGGACGGCGAGGTGTTCAGGGCAATTACAACCGGAGTAAACAAGGATGGTCAAGCTTTGTTCCCGGTTATGCCCTACCATAGCTACGGTATGCTTGATCAGGAGGACCTGTACAGCATCATCGCTTATCTGAGATCCTTAGAGCCGGTCAAGCATGACGTGTCCCCGTCAGAAGCCGATTTTCCGGTAAACATTTTACTTAATACCATGCCCTCCAAAGCCAGCCTTGGCAAAAGGCCCGCCGAGACAGATACCGTTAACTATGGCAAATACCTGGTTACGGCAGCCGCATGCGTAGAATGTCATAGCAAAATGGAAAAGGGTGCCCGCGTGCCTGGTACCGAATTTGGCGGCGGTATGGAATTCAACTTGCCAACCGGTATCGCCAGGTCCCCCAATATTACAGCAAATAAAAAACACGGGATTGGCTCCTGGAGTGAAGCTGCTTTTGTAAGACGTTTCAAAGCTTACGCAGACTCAACCTATTCTCCTCACAAGGTGGCAGCCCGCGGAGCGAACACGCCAATGCCCTGGATGATGTACGCTGGCATGAAAGAAAACGACCTTAAGGCGATTTATGCTTATTTGAAAACTGTCCCGGTGCAGGACAATGCAGTTGTGAAATTCCAACCTTATTAATTCAGGCTCATAGAGGTACGTTCAATTTCAGCTCCACGAGCATCCTCTTAAATTCAGATTGATAAGGGGCCTGAATCACAACAGACTGGTGAGATACAGGATGTTTGAATCGGATTTGGACGGCATGGAGTAACATGCTGTCCATTTTCAGATATTCTTTAAAATACCTGTTCTGTTTATTGCAGCCATGAGGGCGGTCCCCTATAATCGGGTGGAAGATGTGTGCCATGTGTTTTCTCAATTGATGCATCCGACCTGTTTTCGGCTTTAATTCCACTAGCGAATACCTCGACGTATCATGCTTTCCAATACGAAAGGGTACTTCCGAATGTGTTAAAGTCGTATAATCTGTCCATGCTTCTTGCACGGTACCATCCTCTTTTTTAAGCGGATAGTCAATACTGCCGTTACCGTCAGTGAATCCCCGGACGACGGCATGATAGATTTTATCAACTATCCCGTCCTGAAATTGTTGCTGCATCAGGCTGTTTGTTTGTTCATTTAGCGCGAACAGAAGTACCCCGCCCGTTTTTCGGTCGAGGCGATGCACAGGATATACCTTCCGACCAATCTGATCTCTTAACATCTGAACGGCGAATACACTGGTATCAGCAGCAATTGAGGACCGGTGTACCAACAAACCATGCGGTTTGTTAACAGCAACCAAAAAATCGTCCTGATAAACGATGGAAAGTGGGGTAAAGGGTTCTTCCGCCACTTAGAAAATAGATAGTTCCTTTTCAGTTTTCGAAGTCAGAACTGCATAAGCATTAGGCTTGATCCCCAGGAAATAAGGAGAAAGTCTTAACAGGAAATGTTTGATTTTGGTCAGATAATAACCGGAAGGATTGTTTTTGTAAATTGGTTTGATCACCTCATCATCATACAAATGACAAATACCTTTTTGAACCTGGTAATTCTCGGATAGAAGCAGAAAACGGAATAAAGCAGGCGTGTAGATATTGATATGCCCGTAAGAAAGAAAGTGCTTTATTTTTTTGTCTACATAAAAAGAAAAATCAATGGGCACCTCAAATATCTGGTATTTCGATACCCTCTTTATCTCACGTAAAAGAATCCGCTCATGTTCAACATGTTCCATTACGTGCGAACAGAACACCAGGTCAAAATGATTATCGGGATAAGGGATTTTATAACCATCGAAGAGCAAAATATCATGGAGGTTCCTGATGTTCTTTTCTTTGATCCTTTGGATACCGCTTTCAGAAATTTCCACGCAATTCATATCCGGACAGAAATTCCATTGCGAAAGCCAGTTCAAAATGCTTCCCTCTCCAGCACCTACTTCGAGCACATTCTTAAAGTTGATATTTTTCGAAAGTTCAACAATGTTAAGTGCTTTGAACTTGGCGCCGGTACTCCGCCAGCCGGCCAGATCGTCGTCGTACTGCCCTGAATAAGATTCCTTTACGTTTTCAGAAATCTGCATGATAATATCGTCTAGGTATTTTTTTTGTTATATCTGATCCTGAATCGAATGACGCCCCAAAGCACGAGGTACAAAAGTCCCAATAGCAATCCAATCTCAAAACTAAACACCATCGCCGTTCTATCCAGGATACTTTCGATTAAATTGTCAATGATGAGGCCCGGTTCGTGGACAATATCCCAGCTGTTCATGCGGCGTACCCTACCCAGGTAAACGCCAAAGCCCGCAGTGGGAAGGCTCAGCAACAAGAGAACATTACCTGTTCTCTTGGAAAAAACCCTTCGCCATGACCTGTGTATCCAATACAATGATACAAGGCCGTTGAAAAGGCTTACTTCGGCGTAAAAAAACAGCATAATGGTGTCGTGCCAGGTAAGATCACGTTGGTAATCTACTGTCAGATGTGCCAAATCTGTGATCATGTAAGGAGCATTGGGCAGGAATGCAAGCCAGGTTATACTTAAGATTGTCAGGCCAACCGGAATTTCTCCGAACCGTTTGGTCAGGCTATCCGCAAAAAAGGCGACGATCAACGGAATCCAGCTTAGAAACAGGTTCCAGTCCATCGAGAAATCTACGGGCGCATTGAAAAGTATTCTGATCAGATGAAAAAAAACGGCCGCCAGGCTTAAAATCAAAAGCAGAAGGAGCGAGAACAAACCTTCCATGGTCACTATCGGAGGATCTGATACGCTAAACTTATAATTTCTTATCCAATCTATTAGTCGGTCCAACAGTAGTCAATTTAGGTTCATGCATGACAATTGTAAGCAGGCAAATGAAATGGAAAAAATGCATACCACATTTATATCATTGGTTACATTACAACAAACATTGAAATATTACCAATGCTCCACTTTTTTGGTTGTCGGTGTCTGACGAACTCTGAAATGCAGGCTTATGCCTGAGAAGGGTTGCCTTTTTGCTCTTTTTTGGGTTTACGTCTTTTAGGACGTGCAGCACTCTTTTCGCCTGGTTTGCTGCTGCCGCTTTTCTTTTTGGTGTTAATCGGGCGGAATTTTTTGGGTTCAAAAACGGGCGCCTCTCCCAATCCCAGCTCCTGGGTAATTGCTTTTTTCTCTAACTCTTTTTCAAAAAGGCGCTCGATTTTCAGCACATATTTTTGGTCCATTTCATTGATAAAGGTAATGGCAGTTCCTTTGGATTCCGCCCGCGCCGTACGCCCTATGCGATGCACATAATCCTCAGGATCACGGGGTACATCATAATTGACTACGTGGCTTAGGTTATCAATGTCGATGCCGCGTGACAATACGTCGGTCGCAACCAGGATTGGAAACTTCCTGTTTTTAAAATCCCTCAATACAATTTCACGGTCGGCCTGTTCCGAATCTGACGATATCCCATGCGCAACTTTTCCTAATTTGCGTAATGCACGCACAATGGGCTCGACGGTCGACTTACGTGAGGTGAACAATACCATGCTGGTACTTTCCACTTCACTCAGCAAGTGGATCAGTAAAGGAAGTTTCTGTTCATCTTTGGCCAGATAAAATTGCTGGTCTATCCGATCGGCGGGCCTCGAAACGGCAAGCCTTATTTCTTCAGGATTATGCAGGATGCGTTTGGCGAGTTCCCCGATTTTTGGAGGCATCGTGGCCGAAAACATGAGTGTCTGCCTTTTGGCTGGCAAAAAGCTCATGATTTTGAGGATGTCACTCAGAAAACCCATATCGAGCATCCGGTCGGCCTCATCAAGTACCAAATGCTTGATACCCTGGAAACTCACGTATCCCAATTGCAAGTGGGCGATCAGGCGGCCAGGTGTTGCTATGATAATATCGGCACCCTGGGTTAGTGCCTTTTTTTGCTGGTCCCATTCGGGGCCTTTATTTCCACCATAAACCGCAATACTCGTAGCGCCCACAAAATATCCCAATCCCTGAATCTGCTGATCGATCTGTACGGCGAGTTCGCGGGTCGGCACCAGAATCAGTGCACCTGTGTGTGTACTGGATTCATGTGCAACTTTGTCCAGGATAGGGATCAGGTAAGCGGCGGTTTTACCGGTACCGGTTTGAGCACAGGCGAGCAGGTCTTTGCCGCTGAGAATGTAAGGAATTGCTTGTTCCTGGATGGGTGTAGCCTGCTGGTAGTTCATGGAATCCACGGCGCTAAGCACGTCTTCGTGGAGTTCAAATTCGTTGAAATTCAAAATTCAGCTTTTAAGGAATGCAGAAACTTTCTCTGCAGACATGTTATGGAAAGAGCTGACTTCAAATTTCCCAGTCAGCAAACCGCTTGATTTGAACAAATGTAAAAAAATCGCGCCGTATTGTAAAATAACAACAGAAAACGAGGCCCAAAGATTGAGCCCCGTTTCCGATTCCTGTCCCAAAAGGCATTATTCGTTCACAGCGGTGAGCTGGCCCGCTTCCTCAGGCGTGTACAGCCTTGATTTGGTTATAAACCGTACACCTAGGGGAATTTCCAGCGAAAAACTAGACCCTCTTCCTGCGGTAACATCAATTGTCAGCTGTGTATGCTTCCAATATTCAAACTGGTCGCGGCTCATAAAAAACTCGCAGCCTGCGATCTCACCCAGCAATACGTCACTATCCGATGTCCGGAATTCGCCTTTTGGAAAACACATCGGTTGCGAACCGTCGCAACAGCCACCGCTTTGGTGGAACATCAATTCCCCATTTTGTTCCCGCAGCTGATCAATTATTTTCTCAGCCTCTGGGGTTACCAGGACCCTGCTTGTCATATTGTTTGCTGATCAGAAAAAGCCCAATTTATTCTTGTCGTAGGAAATCAGCATATTTTTGGTCTGGCGATAATATCCGAGCATCATCTTATGATTCTCCCGCCCAAACCCTGATTTCTTGTAACCTCCAAAAGGAGCATGTGCAGGGTAAGCATGGTAATTATTGACCCACACACGGCCCGCCTGGATCGCACGCGGAACCTGGTAGATTTCATGTGCGTCACGCGTCCACACGCCTGCTCCCAAACCATATAAAGTGTCATTGGCAATTGCGATTGCCTCTTCAGTCGTCTTGAAAGTAGTTACGCAAACTACAGGCCCAAAAATCTCTTCCTGGAATATCCGCATCTTGTTATGCCCTTTGAAGATAGTTGGCTGAATATAGTATCCGCCAGAGATCCCATTTTCAAAAGTCTGGGCAGCTCCGCCCGCCAGGACCTCGGCCCCCTCCTCCTTGCCGATCTTGAGATACGAAAGGATTTTTTCGTACTGATCATTGGAAGCCTGCGCGCCCATCATGGTGGTACTGTCCAATGGATGTCCCATTTTAATCGCTTTGGTCCGTTCGATGACCCGGCTCATGAATTTCTCATAAATGCTTTCATGTACCAACATCCTCGAAGGACAGGTACAAACCTCTCCCTGGTTTAAGGCAAAAAGAACGGCGCCTTCTATGGCCTTGTCAAAAAAAGCATCGTCTTCGTCCGCAACAGAAGGGAAGAAAATATTAGGCGATTTACCACCTAACTCCATGGTAACAGGAATAAGGTTATCCGAAGCATATTGCATAATCAAGCGACCCGTGGTGGTTTCTCCAGTGAATGCAACCTTGGCAACCCTTGGAGAAGACGCCAGAGGCTTGCCTGCCTCCACCCCGAACCCTGTAACAATGTTTAGTACCCCTGCCGGAAGGATGTCACCAATCAACTCCATTAAAATCATGATGGAAGTAGGTGTCTGCTCTGCGGGTTTTACCACCACACAATTACCAGCCGCCAAAGCGGGCGCGATTTTCCACGTGGCCATCAAAAGCGGAAAGTTCCAGGGGATAATCTGAGCAACCACACCAAGGGGTTCGTGCAGGTTAATACAAACCGTATTCTCATCGTGCTCCGAAACACTGCCTTCTTCGGCACGAATTACGCCGGCGAAATACCGGAAATGGTCTACACAAAGCGGCAAGTCGGCAGCACGGGTTTCCCGGATCGCTTTCCCGTTGTCGATCGTTTCAACAATGGCGAGATATTCCAGATTATCCTCGATCACCTGGGCGATTTTTAACAACAAATTGCTTCTGTATGTTGCGGCCGTTTTGCTCCATGCTGGAAATGCCCTGTGCGCTGCATCCAATGCCTTGTCAACATCCTCTTTCGTCGACCGGGCTGCCTTCGTAAAGACTTGTCCGTCTATCGGAGAGACGTTTTCAAAGTATTCTCCCCTCACCGGCTCTACGAATTGACCGTCGATATAATTACCGTACTTCTCTTTAAAATCAGGCCGTTTAGCCAGGTTTTCGCTTGAGTAACTTTTGACTTCTGTTTTTGGGTTTTCGGTGATCGTATCCATGTCTGAAAGGTTAATTAAATGAATATTGCGATACAAACGTAACTTCTTACCGCGTTATCCATTGGTACGATCGTTCCAGATTATAGGATAAATATCTCATTTTATCAAAAAAGATTTATATTTATCAATTCCACGGTCTGGATCAAAAACTGAGCAAATCTCAAAGCAATGGCAGCAGGATATAAACTAAACGAGGTAGCGCTATCCGAAGAAAAATCACTCAAAACGCTGGTTGAGAACCGGCGGGCCTTCACGCTTCAGAACTGTGAGCTGAACCTTTTCGAAACGTTGCGGGAATCGCAGCTGGTACCGCTTACTTTCTCAGACTTTGTGATTACCAGTATGCTCCGTGGAAAGAAGGTCATGCATTTGTTTGAAGAGCCTGGTTTTGAATACCTGCCGGGCGAAACGGTACTGGTACCGGCCAATGTGACGATGAAAATAGATTTTCCTGAGGCCAACAGGGACAACCCTACCCAATGCATTGCTCTGGCGTTGGACCAGAACAAAATTCAGCAAATTGTAGACCGGTTGAATGAAGCCTATCCCCGTGAGGGTAAGCAGCCGTACTGGAACCTGCACCATAACCAATACCATTTTCTCAATAACATCGAACTAGCCCAAACCTTAAATAGGCTCATTCAAATTTGCTCTGGATCAGCATTAGGCAAGGATATACTAGCAGATCTTACTCTGCAGGAACTGATTGTGCTTATTATTCAGACCCAAAACCTGGCGGCGACGGATGGAGACAATTTCGTTCACGAAGACAGCCCGCTTGCCTTTGTCATTAATTACATCCGCGCGCACATTAGCGAAAATATCAGAGTAGATGATTTGAGCGACAAAGCCTGCATGAGCCGGGCGTCGTTCTATCGGGCGTTTAAACGAGAATATAGCTTAAGCCCGCTGGATTTTATTCTGAGGGAAAAAATAAAGAAAGCCAAACATCTTCTTTCGGAAACCAAATCCAGCGTCACCGACATTTGCTACCAGCTGGGCTTTTCAGATCTTAACTATTTTGGAAGGCAATTCAGAAAGTCCGAGGGCATTACACCAAGTCAGTACAGGAATGTAAGTGGCAGGGACATGTAGCCCTCTATTTCACTTTCAACCGGTTGATCATCAAAATGGAACGATCAATTCGCACCTGTACCGATTTGGCGCCCGATATATAATGAATAATGGCTCTTTGATGGCTGGGTAGCGATTCATAAAATCGCCGTTTACCTTCTTCGTCGATTTCAAGAAGTTCCTGTAACTCTTCGGGCATGTCACGCCCTAACTCACTATCGTCCTTCCGGACGGCTAGTCGCAATGTTTGTCCTAATACAAGCTTACCTTTTTGCCGCAAAGGTGTACCGATATTGATATAAAAACCTCCGCCGCCCTTGGGCCGGATCGCACATTGAAAATCAACATGGCCGTTCAACAAGCAACGGACTCGTGCCGGGCGCCGCCCTTCCACAAATTGCGCCGCTACTTCATCAGGTACCATTATATAAAATTCGCCTCCCTTTCTTGGGAAGCGATCCAGTGTAGATTCGAAATGAATAATTTCTTCCAAATTGGTTACTCTGTCAACGGTCTGACCATAATATCTTTGTATAAAACCACGCTTTTAGGATCGTGTGCCTGGAGAGCGAATGTACCGGCTTTCAGAAATTTATTTTTCATATCTCCCTCTCTTTTGTCTACATCGGTTTCCTCGTAGTCCACCACAACCTTGTCGTTAATTTTGATGGTAATGTGTTTGCCCTCTACTTTGATATATTCGGTATACCACTCGTTGTCTTTTGCATAAGTTTCTTTTACGTCCACCACGTTATACAAGCTTCCAGTACGCTTGTAATCCGTGTGCGACTGGTTGACCTGCACTTCATATCCTTGTGAAGGCCAGCCGTCTTCCTGATAAGCAGTATGAATAAAAATGCCCGAGTTAGCGCCGGGTTTCGTCATCACTGTTGCTTTGAATTCAAAATTCTTGAACATGTGATTTTTAACGGGTCCGTCATAAAACAAGTGGGCGCGCGGGCCCGCAACCTGAATGTTCCCGTCTACGATGGTAAAGGAACTGGCGTTGGCGCCTATTTTCCAGCCATCGAAATTTTTACCATTATAAAGTGATATCCAGCCGTCCTGCGCAAAAGAAGCGACAGTTGTGAATGCGATTAACAATAAGATAACACCGGTTGAACAGAGTCCTTTTTTCATATATCTTTTTGTAGTTTATAAATTTGACACCATTCTGCTGAACGGTTCTAGATCAAAAATTCAGAAGCCGGCAAAAACTACTGGTATTAAATGAAGAATCCTTATTTGTCGCTTCTTGCCACGGCATGGAAGTATGCGCGACACCAACGAAAACGTTATCTGCTGGTATATTCGATGTTTGTGATGGCCAATGTCGTTTTAGCGATGAATCCGCTGCTTTACGGCTGGTTTGTGCAATCCATTCAAAAAAATCCCTCAAAAATTCTTTATAATGTATGGCTTTATGCCGGGGGATATCTTGGGTTGTCACTACTGGAATGGGCTTTCCATGGTCCTGCACGGATTATGGAACGAAAGCTCGCTTTTGACCTCAGTAAGAATTTTCTGGACGAAATGTACCATCAGGCACTTCACCTGCCCATCAAATGGCACCAGGACCATCATAGCGGCGCAACCATCAACCGTATCCGGAAAGCTTACGAAGCGCTCAAGGATTTCTTTCAAAATGGCTTCATGTTCCTTCATGCTTTTGCAAAATTTGTGTTTTCGTTCATAGCTATCGTCTGGTTTTCACCATTTTTCGGAGCGATCGGCGTATTGATCGGCATCATCAATATCTGGGTCATTTTCCGCTTCGACAAACCATTTATCAAAGCGTTGGACGAAACCAATGAAAAGGAACATATTGTCTCTTCCACGCTTTTTGACAGCCTCTCGAATATCATAACCGTTATTACCCTACGTCTAGAAAAACGAATGAAAGTTAGCCTGATGGGTAAAGTCGACGACGTCCTTCCACCCTTTAAAAGGTCTATCGTGATCAATGAGTGGAAATGGTTTGTGGCAAGCGTATTTATCGGCATCATATACATTGTTGTGACGATCGGATACGTCCACCAGCATTACATTCCGGGTGAAGTCTTTTTCGTCGGCGGACTTGTTACCTTGCTCAGTTACGTCAATCAATTTACCAGCGTATTTCAGGATATCGCCTGGCAGTACACGGAAATCATACGCTATAATACAGAAGTGCAAACGGCGCGTGTCATTGAAGATACGTATCGTCAGCAGCACACAAAGCAGGAAATCGAAGAACTGCCTGCGGATTGGAAGGAGATTCATATACGTAACCTTCATTTCTCTCATTCAGAAACCTACGACAGCACAAGAAAAGCACACAGCTTACATGACCTCAATATCCGGATTCGGAAAGGGCAGAAAATTGCATTTATCGGTGAAAGCGGAAGTGGTAAAAGTACTTTGCTTGCATTGCTGCGTGGCCTTTATCAGCCAGAACGAAGTACTGAAGTAACGGTAGACGAAAATCATCCCGCAGATATTGAAATGCTCGCTGATCTCGTCACACTTTTTCCACAGGATCCCGAGATTTTTGAAAATACAATTGCCTATAATATTACGCTCGGCCTTCCATTTGACGAAACGGAAATGCTCCAGGTAAGTAGGATTGCGCATTTTGACGAGGTCATCGAAAAACTGCCCCATGGGCTGGAATCAAATATTCAGGAAAAAGGGGTAAACCTCTCGGGAGGCCAGAAACAACGCCTGGCTTTGGCCAGGGGTATCCTGGCAGCAAGAGGCAGTGACATTGTGTTGCTTGACGAGCCGACAAGCAGTGTGGATCCTAAAACAGAAGCCCAGATTTACGATAAAATGTTCAAAGAATTCGAAGGCAAAGCGATCATATCAACATTACACCGTTTGCACCTGCTCACTAAATTTGACTACGTCTATATACTCCGTGACGGCCGTCTTGTCGACGAAGGCACTTTTGCAGACTTGCGCAAGAATAGTACAGTTTTTCTGGATTTATGGAAACACCAGGATGAAGCAAATAACGCTTAATAAGTATTTCGGAGAATATTTCAAAATACAACTACTTTTGAAAACTACAAGTAAACGTTTGTGGGGATCTCAGATGTGCCGTTTTGATGTAACCGTGAGCAACGTAATGATTGATATAGCGTTTTTGGTATTCGTACAGCAGGAAGGGGAACAAATCTACAAACAGGCAACGATGAATGGTGCAAAAGAATAGTACAATTTTACACTTTTATGGATTGCGAAAATTTTCCGTAGAAAATTCTGTAAGAAGTCATATTTTTTATCTTAAATTTGTCCAACTTTAATAAAATCAAAATTCCGGTCAGCAGCTTCGATTTTATATCTTAAAAAAAACGCAGACTCCAAGGCCGAATTTCATATGCTCAACTGGTTATTTGACAAGAAAAAGGATAAGCATGTAAGTTTAGACCACATCGGTATAGATATACATTCTCATCTCATTCCGGGAATAGACGATGGCGTTGAAACGGTAGAAGAGTCCGTTGCAATGATCAAAAAAATGCAGGAACTGGGCTACACAAATATTGTGACTACCCCTCACATTATATGGGATTGTTACAAAAATACTCCTGAGATTATCCGATCCGGCCTAGAAAAAGTTCGACAGGCCATGAGGGCTGCCGGACTCACTGCCCAGCTCGATGCTGCAGCAGAATATTTTATCGATGAACACTTCAGTGAACTGCTTTCCACAAACCAAGAATTTCTGACACTTCCCGGCAATCGGCTTTTGGTGGAGCTCCCCTACTCCACTCCTTTGATGAATACCTCTGAGACACTTTTTTCGATCATTCAAAAAGGGTATCAGCCGGTATTAGCGCATCCCGAGAGATACACCTATTTTTATGCAGATCCCAATATCTATAAAAGGCTGGTAGATCAGGGCTGCGAACTTCAGGTGAATATCTTGTCGCTAACAGGATATTATGGCGAAAACATTACCAAAATGGCCGAGTGGCTCTTACGCAACAATCTGATTACTTTTTTAGGGACTGACGCACACAAAATTCAGCACCTCGAAATGATTCAGCGAAGCAATAAAAATAACTGGTTGACGAAATATCCGTTCCAGAATAAAAAACTTATAGATATACCATGACGATAATTGAATTTATTCTATATTTGTAAGTGTCTTCCTTCACACACTTGTTTGAACAATACCAAGAAAATCTCGCTCAGCGCTTCGCAGACTCTGTCGATTTCTACAAACAGATTTGCAAAAAATTATCCGCTGGCTCTTGAGTTTATTTAAATATAATATTGAGAATCAAGTAATTAGTTTTTTTTTGTTTTACTCACCGTTCAACTATGAATTCGCACACCAGGTCTTTTTCTAAGTCAACCTGCTTTTTATTCTTAATCAGCGTCGTGATTATTAAAGGAACGACTTCCTGCGTATCACCAAAGACCATTGTATATTTCCAAGGGGATACAACACGGCTTTCTTCGTCTCCGATAGTGCAGAACTACATTCCGAAAGTCCAGAAAAATGACATGCTATCAATTGTTGTCGGTAGTTTGAATTCGGAAGCGAATGAGGTATTCAATGCTGCCAACAGATACGCATCGGCATCATCCAGTTATGGGGCAAACGCTGGTTCTGCGGCTGTTCAACCATTTGGTTATTTAGTTGATGGAGATGGGAAAATTGAGCTGCCGCTAGTCGGCAAGGTGAAGGTTGAGGGGTTGGAAACCAAAATCGCTGCTGATACAATCCGAAATAGATTGCTTTTGTTTTTGAAAGAACCTTCCGTTACCCTGAGAAATATAAACTTTAAAGTTTCTGTTCTTGGAGAGGTTAACAGACCGGCAGTGTATAACATTCCTGACGAAAAAATAACATTACCGGAGGTATTGAGCCTCGCCGGAGACCTGACAATTTATGGAAAAAGGGAAAATGTTATGATTATAAGGGAAGAAAATGGCAAGCGGGAGTATGCAAGAGTTGACCTAACATCGAGACAAATTTTTGATTCTCCATATTATTACCTGCACAAAAATGATGTTATATATGTGGAACCTGTTAAGGCGAAAATGAATGCTACCGATAGAACTGTTCAGTTGGCTCCATTATTCATAAGCTTATTAACAGCGCTTTCTCTTATTCTTATTCGCATCCGCTGATTCCTATTCTTTTTAAAATAGGTAAGGCTTTTCAATAAACTATACTCAACAAGATTTTAGTATTTAAGACAGCGCCATTATGAATGATAGAAGCGATACTATCCTGGAACAAAATTTCCGTGAACCAGAAGAGGAAAAGTTTGATGTGCAAATGTACATTCGCCGATACTTCAGGTATTGGTATCTTTTTCCAATTGGAATAACAATGTCTTTACTGGTTGCATTTTTGTATTTGCAAGTCAAGCAACCTATATTTCTGTCCCGAGCATCACTTCTTATAAAAGACGAACAGAAAGGTCTTGGAATGGATGAGAATTCTATTCTTGAGGAAATGGCACAATTCGGAGGTCATAAAATGGTTGAAAACGAAATTGAAGTTCTCAAATCCCAGGCATTAATGGGTCAGGTGATCAAAGAACTTTCATTGGATATTTCGTTCGATGCAAAAGACGGCCTTAAGACTATAGATCTTTACAGTAAAAGTCCGGTATTAGTTAAAGCTGACATTGTAACCCAATATGCCTTGGAAAACCCTTTGGCGATCCATATGGTGGACAGCACTCATTACAGGATTAACGATGAAGAACGGGTTTATACATTTGGGCAAAAGTTCCGTAATCCCTGGGGTATTTTTTCTGTTTATCCTGGGAGTGGTACTTTCGAATATATGGACATCAATGTCCGGTTTAAGCATGTTCCAGCTTTAACTGCCAACATGCTTGAGCGCCTGACTGTTACTCTGCCGAATGCAAAAAGCACTGTGTTGGAATTGACGTTTGAAGATCCGTCGAAGCAACGTGGCAAGGATGTACTAAATAAGTTGTTGGACGTATACGTTCAGTCGTCCTTAAATGATAAGAACAGCGAAGCGAGTAACACGCTTAAATTTATCGAGACCAGACTTGGCTTAATAACAGGTGAGCTGGGTGACGTTGAGAGAGATGTCGAAACCTATAAAACATCGAAAGGTTTGACCGATATAAGTACCGAGTCTCAACTTTTTCTGCAAAATATAAAGGAGAATGACACTAAGCTCAACGAAATCAATACTCAGATAAAGATTTTAGAAAGCGTCGACAATTATATCAAAAATGCAGGGAGCGGCGCTCCTGCCCCAGCGACTTATATGATAGATGACCCTGTCCTGGTATCTCTTCTTACAAAATATAATGAGCTTGATCTACAGCGCGAAAAGTACGCAAGGACTACCCAGGCTAACAATCCACTTTTAGAGACAATCAATACGCAACTTGCACAAACTAGGCAGGCCATCAGAGAAAATGTGCAGAATTTAAGACGGGGGATGGATGTTACGAAACAAAATCTTGAGGGTATCAATACGCGTTTTTCAACCGGACTTAGGAGCATCCCTCAGAAAGAACGTGAGTATGTTGGGATAAAAAGGCAGCAAACTATAAAAGAAGGTTTATATCTCTACTTGCTGCAGAAACGTGAGGAAACTGCGCTTGCCTATGCTTCAACAGTTACTGATAGCAGACTTATCGATGCTCCACAAGCATATCTTTTGCCTATCAAGCCGAAACGCATGGTCGTCTGGCTTGGATCTCTTATCGCAGGATTCGGTATTCCAATTTTACTTATCAACTTAATTTTTCTTTTAAACAATACTGTTCAAAGCAGGGATGAAATTGAAAAAATGAGTAAGGTTTCTGTGCTCGGAGAAATTGGTACTTTAAAAGCTACAGATTCCCCTGACGCGATCATTACTATTACCAGTCGTTCCGCTGTAGCTGAGCAATTCAGAGCCCTACGAACGAATTTACAATATTTAGGTGACGGAAGGTGTCGCACCTTAATGTTTACATCTTCGATAGGTGGAGAAGGTAAAAGTTTTGTCAGTATCAACCTGGCGGCGAGCCTCGCATTTTCTGATAAAAGAGTTGTTCTTGTTGGGCTTGACCTTCGCAAGCCTACGTTACACGAGCGCCTAAATGTTTCTAACGCAAAGGGTATTACCAATTATTTGATTGGCTACGGAGAGATTGACGATCTCGTTCAGTCAACAGGTGTGCATCCAAAATTTGATGTGTTAACCAGTGGGCCGATACCTCCGAACCCTTCTGAACTTATTGGCAATGGTCGATTGCCCGCACTCCTAACAGAACTGAGGTCTAGATATGACTATGTTCTGATCGACTGCGCTCCTTTCGGTCTAGTTACAGATGCTTCTATTGTTTCAGAATATGTTGATTCTACTTTGTACCTAGTCAGGTTTAATTACACATTGCGTGATCATGTAATGAGAATCGCGGATCTCAATAAAAATAAAAGATTTGCAAACCTTTCGGTCATCTTCAATGGTATCAATTACGGAGCTGGCTATGGTTATGGATACGGTTATGGATACGGCGGTTACGGCGGCTATGGCTACGGGTATTACGATAATGACGATAGTAAGAGTTCGAAATCTCTTTCTAGTCGGCTTAAAAAGCTGATTACGCCTAGCTGATCGTCTTCGATCTTCTCCTAAATCTGATCGATCGCTGTAAGGAGAATAAAATCTGGACATAAGCGAGGTTTGGACTTATTTGCAAAAGTCTAACCATTTACTCAACGTTATATATTTTGAATTACTGGTATGCGCTTAAACTATAGCAATAATTTTATAGGCTACTTCCGATTCTACTATGGAGTTCTAGGAAATAAACTTATTGTCAATCTTTGCCTGGGTATAGCAGTAAGTTTTCTGGACGGTGTGGGACTGTCGTTGTTTATGCCCCTACTTCAGTCTTTCAGTAACACGCCACAACATGGCAAGTCTGAGATGGGCCAACTGCATTACATCACTGATTTCCTGGAAATAATTGGCTTTACCCTTACCTTCAATTCAGTACTTTTATTATTGATGTTCCTTTTTATTTTCAAAGGAATATGTAAGTTCATACAACTCAATTCGCAAGTAGCACTGTGGAATCTTTTTATGAGAAAGATTCGATATGCGTTGCTGGAAAATCTGCAAGGGCTTACCTATTCAGGGTTTCTGAACTTGGACGCAGGAAACATTCATAATACGCTGACTACCGAAGCCCAGCGTCTATCTATCTCAATCAGATTCTATTTTAATGCTGCACAGGCGACAGCGATGCTCCTTACTTATGTCACAATGGCATTTCTGGCAAATTATCAGTTTGCAATATTAGTGAGTATTGGTGCAGGTCTCTCCAATTTACTTTACCGAAGATTGTTTGTTTCCATGAAACGGTCTTCCATTAACTTTTCTGCAAAAGCGAGTGAATTCAATGGTCTTTTAACTCAGGCGGTACATCACTTCAAATATCTTAAATCGACTAATTTTTTTAGAGGGTTTTCCGTGCATTTAAGAAAAGTGATCAGGGAATCGGAAGAGATCAATAGAAATATGGGCTTTGGTACTGCTGTTACTTCTGCTGCCAAAGAGCCTATGATATTTGTAATTGTTGTTGCTGTAATATTCATACAAGTGAATTACATGAACACGACAATTGGCAGTATCCTTCTGAGCTTGCTTCTTTTTTACAGAGCACTAAGTTTTTTGTTACTTATTCAGAATAACTGGCAGAATTTCATTCAGAATATTGGCTCCATCCAGTCAGTGACTCATTTAATGAACGCAATGGAGGACAAGCAGGAAGTGCAAAACCCTATGGAAGTACCCCCGCTTAAAAAAGATCTTTCAGTTAAAAGCGCTGTTTTCTCTTATGGAAACAAAAAAGTCCTGAATCAGATTGATATAACAATTGCGAAAAACACCACTATCGCGTTAATCGGAGAAAGTGGATCCGGAAAAACAACGCTTGCAAACTTAATTGCAGGCCTGATAGAACCCGAGTCGGGCTCGGTTCTGGTTGACGGAATACCGCTTACTGACTACAACCTGAATTCATATAGAAACAAAATAGGTTACATATCTCAGGAGGCTGTGATCTTCACAGATAACATTTATAATAATATTACATTTTGGGCCGAACGGACACCCGAGAACATTCAAAGGTTTTGGAATACGGTAGAATTGGCTTCTCTTTCAGACTTTATTGAACAGTCACCTGAAAAAGAATTTACCAAACTCGGAGACAACGGAATTTCAATCTCCGGTGGTCAGAAACAGCGAATTTCAATAGCTAGAGAGCTATTCAAAAATATAGAAGTTCTAATTCTCGATGAAGCAACCTCGGCGCTTGATTCAGAAACGGAGAGAATCATTCAGGAAAACCTGGATAAACTTCACGGAAATTACACGATGATCATTATCGCGCACAGGTTATCGACCATTAAAAATGCCGATACTATTTATCTTCTCGAAAAAGGAAAAGTTGCTGCATCCGGTAATTTTGAAATGATGCTGGAAAAATCCGAACGGTTCAAACGTATGATATCTCTTCAAGAAGTTTAATTCAAAAGACCGGAAATTCGTTAAGTCGAACTCCGCTACTATTCAAATTTAAATACTTAACGTTCATAAACCATTTTTCACAATAAATAAACAATAACATTTTAACGCATAACGGATATGTTTGACTTTAAATACCAAAGACCCAGGGTTATCTCCGAAATCGGCTGCAACCACATGGGTGATTTTGAAATAGCGAAAGAACTTATAAAACTGTCAAAGGATTGTGGTGCTGATTATGGTAAATTCCAGAAACGGAATAACAAGGCTTTATTAACGGAGGAGCAATACAATTCTCCTCACCCAAACCCATATAATTCTTACGGTGATACGTATGGCGCTCATAGAGAATATTTGGAATTCAATCAGGATCAGCATGCAGAACTTAAGAAGTACGCCGAATCAATAGGCATAGGATACGCAACTTCAGTATGGGACAATGTTTCTGCAAGAGAAATCATTGAACTTGATCCAGAATTCATCAAGGTACCATCCGCCTGCAATAACAATTATGAAATGCTGGGAATGTTGAGAGATGAGTATGCAGGAGAAATACACCTTTCTACTGGTATGACGACAAAAGATGAGGTTGAACAGGTTGTTAATTTCTTTGAAGAAACAGGGCAGAGCAAAGACAGATTAGTGATTTACAGCTGCACTTCCGGTTATCCAGTGCCTTTTAAAGATATTTGCTTGCTGGAGATTAAAAACCTTTATGATAAATATGATTCTCGAGTAAAAGCGATTGGCTTTTCCGGGCACCATCTGGGAATTAGTACAGATATTGCTGCTTATACTCTTGGTGCTTATTGGATCGAGAGGCATTTCACCAAAAACAGGACCTGGAAAGGCACTGATCATGCAGCGTCACTTGAGCCAACTGGATTGCAAAAAATCATCCGAGATCTTAAGCATGCATACGAGGCTCTTACCTATAAAGATGTTGAAATCCTTGACATCGAAAAAGTACAGAGAGATAAATTGAAATTCCGTAAAGTTTAATCAATAGCTTGATGAATGTTCTGGCAATTATTCCTGCAAGAGGGGGAAGCAAGGGGCTGAAAAACAAAAATATCCTTCCGATTTTCGGACACCCGCTTATTGCTTACAGTATCCTTGCTGCACAGTTGTCTAACCGTATTACTAGGGTAATCGTATCTACCGATTCGCTGGATATTGCCGATGTTGCGCTGAAATACAATGCTGAAGTTCCGTTTATGAGGCCTGATGAAATATCTCAGGATTTAAGTACCGACATGGAAATGTTTCAGCATGCGTTGGGTTGGCTGAAGGAAAATGAAGGATATGTTCCCGAATTTGTAGTTCAGCTAAGGCCCACCTCGCCCATCCGGTTTGCGGAAGTGATTGATGCTTGTATTGACAACCTGGTTGCCTCAGATGCAGATTCGCTTCGGATAGTAACCGAGTCTCCATGCACGCCCTACAAAATGTGGCGAGTTAATAGAGAAACTGGCCTGATGGAGCCGCTTCTTGTGCTGGACGGAGTTTCAGAACCTTATAATATGCCACGCCAGCAGCTGCCAAAGGTATTTTGGCAGGTGGGGACATTGGACGTGATCAGAACTACAAGTATCACTGAAAAGAATTCTTTGTCAGGAGAGAAAGTCCTGTCACATATTATCACTAACGAAGAGGCGATCGACATTGACGACATCAACAGCTTTGAAAAGGTGGGAGCAACAATTAGCAAGTTAGGTTCTGTTAAATTCTCTTCATGATCGATCTCTTTCAGTCACCGGTGGTTGTTTTTGGGGCAGGATCAATAGGTGAGCGTCACATAGGTGTTCTTCAGAAAGCCGGTTTTACTAATATCCATGTTTACAGAACTAGGAATCTCCCACTCAGAAACATTGATAAGGACTCGGTCAAGATATTTACAGAAATTGACAAAATTGATGAAATAAAACCTCTTGCAGCTATTATATGTACGCCAACTGCATTGCACATGGAGCAAGCCTTGTTTTGTGCGTCAAGGGGAATTCATTTACTCATTGAAAAACCAATTTCTGACACACTAAACAACCTAGATGCCCTGAAAGATCTGGTCAGAGCAAATAGCGTGCTTGTAAAAGTTGCTTATATGCTACGCTACCATCCGGCGATGAGGAAAATCAAAAGCCTAATCAGGGATAAAGTTTATGGTAGGGTACTGAGTTTTCATACACATTGGGGCGAATACCTTCCTGACTGGCATCCCTGGGAAGATTACAGAATGTCTTACGCTGCAAAAAAAGAACTGGGTGGCGGCGCAGCATTGACGTTGAGCCATGATTTGGATATCGTTAACTGGTGGTTGGATGAGCTTCCAGCAAATTATTCTTCTGTCTATAACAGGAGCTCACAACTGGAAGTGGATGTGGAGAGCGGAGCGGATTTCCTTATCCAGTACAAATCCGGAGTTATTGGACACGTACATTTGAATTTCTACCAGAAGATTCCGTCCCGGCATTATCAGATCATTTTTGAAGAGGCAATTCTGGAATACAATTACTTCGAAAATGAACTTAAAATAAAGTCAGTCGAAGATGAACAGACCATAAATTTCCACTCTTTTGATAGAAACAATATGTTCAGGGATCAGACATCCGACTTTTTTGAAAGTATAAACACACTATCAGCTTCTGAAAAAATTGCATACTCGCTTGATCAGATAGACAGCGCCGCCTTGCTTGTCCAAATTTGTGAGCAAACCAACGATATTTAAAATTGACAACATGCAGAATGAGAATCTTTTTGATATAACTGACAAAGTGATCCTGGTGACCGGTGCTCTGGGACTTATAGGGATGGAAATATCCCAAAGTTTTCTGAAACAGGGTGCCAAGGTCGTTCTGGCTGACATTAACACAACAGCAAAGGAATATTTTGTCGAAAAGGTGGCTGACGTCAGCTCCGATAACTACCTGTTCGTACAGGTGGATATCACCAGTGAAATTTCCGTTGAAAGCGCAGTCAATGCAACGGTTGAAAAATTTGGAAAGTTGGATGTGCTGGTAAACAATGCCGCCATCGACGCAAAATTCGATAAAGAGAATACATCAAAAGTAAATCAGAGCCGGTTTGAATATTATCCGCTGGATCTGCTGCGCAGGTCGGTGGACGTGAATCTTACCGGGACTGTTATCATGACCCAGTATGCCTGTCGGCAGATGCTGAAGCAAGGCAGCGGCAACATTATTAATGTTGCTTCAACCTATTCGATCGTCTCCCCCAACCAATCCTTATATGATTTCGGTCACGGGGTTAGCAACTTCAAGCCAATAGATTACATCGCCTCGAAATCATTCATACCGAATTTTACAAGATATATCGCAACTTTTTATTCGAAGGATAATATTCGTTGCAATGCTATCGTGCCACACGGAATTTTCAACAATCATGAGGAGCCGTTTTTGATTAATTTCTCTAAAATGAGCCCTCTTGGAAGAATGTGTAACCGTGAAGAACTCAATGGTCCGTTCACTTTTCTTTCGTCCGAAGCATCCAGCTACATTACCGGGGCCGTATTAATGGTCGACGGGGGCTGGACTGCCTGGTGATATCCTGATAAAATGAAAAAGATAAAACTTTTCTTATCGGACGTTGACGGTGTGATGACCGACGGCGGCATGTACTACACCGAGCATGGTGATGAATTCAAGAAATTCAACACGCTTGACGGAATGGGATTTCAATTATTGAGAGAGGCCGGTATTAAAACCGGGATCATCACCACAGAACACACAGACATGGTCGATCGCAGGGCCAAAAAATTGAAGGTCGACTTCTTATTTCAGGGCAAAGGTTTTGGAGTGAAACTCGAAGTTGCGCAGGAAATATGCAGAACTGAGAACATTGACCTGAGCGAAGTTGCCTATATTGGCGATGACATCAACTGTGTCGAACTTTTAAAAGCAGCGGGCGTTAAGGCATGCCCGGCAAATGCCACCAGACGCGTAAAAGAGATTGAAGGCATCTTGCATTTGGAAAAATTTGGCGGGAGTGGGGCTGTCAGAGAATTTGTTGAATGGTTATTCGATAACCAGTATTGTTAGTTAAAATTTGTACTTAAGACCCGATAAATGAAAATCTTACACCTGGCAACCTTTATTGGCAACATTGGCGACAACGCAAGCCACATTGGATTTAGAAAGATACTTTCTTCTCTTGTAGGGGACGATTATACTATCGATACGCTCGAGATAAGAAAAACGTATGGCGTCTATACCCTGCCCGATAAATGGGGATTCAATAATGATTTTGCAGACCGGGTAAATAAATACGACCTGCTATTGATTGGCGGAGGCCATTTTCTCGACTTTTGGTTAAAAAACAGCTCGACTGGCACCGGGCTCGATATCAATGATGAATTGTTGAAAAGGATCAAAGTACCTATCGTTATTACCAGTACTGGTTGTATGCCCAGAAACGAAGTACCGGAAGGAAATATCCCAAAATTACGTCGGTTCCTGGACAATCTTTTGAGCAGAGATAAAACATTCGTGGCGGTCAGAAACGATGGTTCAAAAGGTATTTTGCATGACGATATCGGGATCGAATATTATAACGCGATACCAGAAGTATTGGACAGCGGCTTCTTTTACGACAATGACGGAAGTCTTTACAAAGCGTTTGAAAGTGACTATATTGTTATTAATAGCACCGTAGATCAACTTGCTATGAAGAGCAAGGGAATCAGCGCGATTGATAAGGACGCCTATGTGAAGGAACTCTCGGTAGTCATTAACCATCTTTTAGAAAACACGCACTACAATATTGCTTTCGCCCCGCACATTTACAGCGACTATGAGGCGATTGACGTATTGCTGAAAAACGTGAACGACTGGCACATTCGCAGCCGTGTTGCAATTATGCCTTATACACAAGGTGACTTTGGTTGTGATCAGATTTTTTCTGCTTATAAGAACAGTTCGCTTGTAGTAGGAATGAGATTTCATACGAATGTCTGCAGCCTTGCGATGGACAAGATCAGCATCGGGCTGGCCGCGACGGACAGAATGGCAAGTGTATACAAAACTCTGGGGTTGGAAGATCGTATAGTTCCTGTAGACCGGCCATTTGCTGCGGATCTGATCAATCGGATCGAACCGACGATGCAAAACAAGGAGGGTTTGGTGCAAAAAAGTCACAATCACCTGGAAGTAAAAAAGGCCGAGACAATCAAGATTTATGAAGGTATGAGAAATGTTCTCCTTGGATAATTTGGACGTTTAACGGCACTAATACTTTTTTATGATGTCAGATATAGATAAAGCGAACGCATTCAGAGCATTGGAACTGGATCTTAACAGGTTCCGGTGTAATGGTGTGATGATTGGCCAACTTTTGGTTCACCCGCTTTATTTCATATTTAGAGACAAATATGAACCGAAAGCTGGCAAGCAGCTGCAACAGATCTCGAAACTACTTGTTGGTTCTCTCCTCAATTTCGGCAAAAAACACTACACGGACAGACGTGTGTTTTACTACCGGTCGGCGGATAGGCCTCACCTTGATCAGATTTGGCTAAGTGTAAAAAATACTTTTGAGACGAATGACCTTTTCGTTTTTGGAGGCAGTAAAGAATCCGATTTGTCCCGAAAGAGCATTTCGCATGTTTCTTTACTTCGGTTGTTGAAAGTGCAAGTCTGGTTTTTTCAGAACAAAGGAAAAATCAAGAAAAAACTCAAAAGTTCGGTGCTACCCGGCCGTGTGATCAGTAGCATGCTTCTTGATTTGAATTACCAATTACTTTGTGCAGTTTTCTGGGATAGCTTTTTTGAAGCATCGTCAAATATTCAACTGGTGGTTGGCGATTTTGATCGAGGTCATGAATCGTCTGTAATTTTTGCCTGTTCCAAAAAATGGTCCATTCCTTCTGTTGTCATTCAGCATGGTGCGGTTAGTCCGCCCTACTCTTTCACCCCGCTTATAGCGGACAAGGTCTTTTTGTGGGGCAGGATGCAAGCCGAACAATTCATTGAAATGGGCGCTAGCGAAAGCGAATTGGTTATTACCGGGACACCAATTATAAAAAGATCAGAAATTTCCCGTGAAAAACGTGACGCAATTTTGGAGAAACATGGGATTGCGAGGGGGAAAAAAAATATTATCCTTGGCATCACACCGATTAAGGCGGAATATAACCAAATATTGATTGAGATTTTTTCAAAACTCAGCATAGATTTTCGTGAACAGTTCAATTTTATTATCAAACTTCACCCCGTACATAAGCTGGAAGACTTTGAATGGTGTACCGAGAAATTTGGAATTCTGGTCTTCGGTAAGTCTCTAACACAGGATGAATATTTTAACATTTGCGATGTTTTGCTAGCCCATAGCACAGGGTTGGCAAATGAATCTTACTATTATGGTATACCGGTTGGGATATTAGATATGCTAAGCATTTCTTCCGGAAACGGTGTAGAACTGAACAAATTCGTTGGCGTTCCACTTTTGAAAACGCATGCACAGGTCGAAGAATTTATCACCAACAGTACTAGTTCCGGTACGGCAATAGAAAATGGTGGCGTTATTTATTCCAATATCGGAGACGACGCAAGTAACGTGATAAAAAATGAATTATTGAAGTACGCATGTCTATGAAAACCAGGATAATCGGCTTGTTTCGCAGACTGGAAGCTGCATCAAGGAAGAGCAAAGTAAGCGAACAATTAAAAAAAGGGAATTTAATTCTCGGAAAACATACGTACGGCTTCAACAATCTCGAAATAGAAGTTTTTGTTAAAGACACACCCAGCAAAATAATTTTTGGGAAATACTGTTCGATAGCTCGAAACGTCCGAATAATTACAGGCGGCATTCATCCGGTTGACTGGGTAAGTACTTTTCCATTTAGGGCCAAATGGAATATGGAAGGAAAATACGAAGATGGAATGCCTTATAGCAAAGGTGATATCGTAATCGGTAACGATGTCTGGATTGGTGCAAAAGTTACCATACTGTCCGGTGTCAAGATTGGGGACGGAGCTGTTATTGCGACCGGCGCAATTGTCAATAAGGATGTTCCTGCCTATGCAATGGTAGGCGGCGTTCCTGCAAAGCTCATAAAATATCGGTTCCCTCAAGATATAGTGACGGAGATGCTACAAATTAAATGGTGGGATTGGGAAGAAGAGAAAGTTCTGAAAGCTGTACCATTGTTATCAAGTGGTGCAATTGAAGAGTTTGTAAGTAAATATAAGAATCATCAGAACACTGGCAGACACACAACGACATTATGATATTTACGGCTTTAGTTTTAGTACTCACAGTGTATATGCTTACGGCATTAGGTACCAACGTACTTAACGGCGTAAGAGTTTATATCATGCTGTTTTTACTCTCACAGCCTTTTATGCGTATAGATATTGGCAGCCTTAGTGTGCAGTCAGTCCTATTGCAAATCACTGCGGTATTCATTGTCGGCAATTATTTATTAAATGCTAAAAATTTAAGGTCTGAGATCAGAGCCTTTCCTCATACAAATGCGGTGCTTTGGATGTGTATTCCTCTGTTTTTGACGATCTTTCTTAGTGATACGAGCGAAAATGCCGTTGGATATTTTAATTTTCTGCTTAGGAGAATACTTTATCTCTATATTGGCTGGATTGCAGTTGACTCTATGCAAAACGGAACAAAGCTGATCAAATATATTCTTGTACTATTTGTTGTCCTATGTTTCTACGGTGTGATTGAGTTAGCAATGCAGAAGAATGTTATTTTAGATAGTTTTCGGGATATGATTCCAATCGAGAATAAAATAATGTCTTATACAACTGAGGATAGAGGTTATCGTGTACAGTCACTTTATTACCACCCTTATCCCTGGGGCGGCGTATTAATTCTTGTTGCAGCAATCTTTTTATATCTGATTCTCAATAATAGAAGTTCAAAATACAGAAGATATTATTTGATATGTCTTGGCCTCATTTGCTTTAATGTATTTTTCACGAGAAGCCGGTCTGCAATTATTCCGTTGAGTATGATGCTTTCCTTTGCAATGCTTATTAATTCTGGCCGATCTGGCCGACGGATAAATTTGATGGTTGCCTTCGCGTCTGTTATTTTCTTAGTTGTCCTTCTCAATCCTGCTCTTATAGACAAAATTGCACCCTATTTTAGCACATCAAATGACAACGGTGGTTTGAGAGGTAGTTCTGCCGATATGAGATTACTTCAGTTCAGTACAACGCTGCAATCAATACAGGGAAATTTGATCGGTGGTAAAGGCTTTGGTGCTACAAGTAAAATTATTTCAGAGGTCGGGGGTGACACAAGCTTACAGGCGTTTGAAAGTATTTGGCTGGTAGTATTATACAATCACGGCATACTTGGAATGATTGGCTACATCATGTTTTTTGTATTGCTAGTCAGAAATTTTTTCAAAATCAAAAGGCAGACACCGGAGGTAAAAAAGCCGGTCAATCTGCTATTGATTACAATTTTTAGCTATATACTATTTATCTCGCTCACTGGCGAAATGCATACATTGCCTTTCTTCTTCATTCTCATTGGAATATTTAGTAAAATCTTTTATCTGGTTAATAAAGACAGTAAAAGGAAAAGATGGGAGCTCAGTCGAAGGGAGCGAGAGAGAATAAGAAGTAGCGACGGTGTACAATTGAAAACGTCATTATAATTTTTATGATATTAGTTGGTATCGTTTTGTTGAACTACAATGGTAATACGGACACATTAGAGTGTTTTAGAAGTCTGGAGACATACCTCAGGTCTGACGCTTTTCAATTTAGAATTTATTTACTGGATAATAACTCCAAGTTGCCTATCGAAGAAGAAGAGCTAGCCCCTTTTAAACTTGATATTATTTACAGAAAGAATGACGTCAATTATGGATTTGCCGGCGGCAATAACATAGGTATGGAAATGGCCATGGAAGATCAATGCCAATATGTTATGCTTCTCAATAACGACACCGTTTTGACAGATTTTTCTCTCATTGACACCCTTCTGTATATGAAAAATCATGTGGATATTGGAGTGGCCGGGATTTCAAATTACTATTATGATAATCCGAGTGAGAAGTGGCAGGATGGGTTTAATCTGGATTTCGATTCCGGTCGTACGGAAAAAATTGATAGCAGTAAAATTGGAAACAACGATTTCATAGAATCCGACTACGTGCCAGGATCTTCTATGATCATAAAGAGGGATGTAATTGACAAAATAGGAGTCTTGAATGATGCTTTTTTTGCCTATTATGAAGATGCCGATTTTTGTGCCAGAGCAAAAAAACTAGGCTATAAAGTAGGCTTTAATCCCAAATCACATTTGCTCCATAAAGTTAGCCGTTCGTCAACAAGTTATATCCGTAATTACCTGAGAACGCGTAACAGACTGCTTTTTTTTAGTGAACATTCGAAACGCTTCAATTTTTTCATAATTTATATGACAACACTGCGGCGTTGCCTAAATACGATCAGAAAAGAATACGGAAAAACTGATAATAACACATTATTAATAAAAAGCTATTTATGGGCATTCAGCGATTTTAATAAAAGTAACTTTAAAGAAGGCAGAATTCATCTACTGAGATAATAATTTGAGGATTTAAGACAAGTAACATCAAGTAACGCTATTTAATTTATGAAAGTACTAACCTCCCCCTCCTCATTCGGGCAAATTGGCAAAGAACCATTTCAAATGCTAGAGGAAGCTGGATTTGAAGTCATCAACAACCCTTATGGTCGAAAGCTTACAGAAGATGAGGCGATTGAATTGGCCAAGGATTGCATAGGGATCGTAGCAGGCGTGGAGACTTTGAATGCCCGCGTATTGGATGCCTTACCTAATTTGAAAGTAATCAGTCGCGTTGGTATCGGGATGGATAGCATTGATTTGCCTTATGCGAAACAAAAAGGCATTATCGTAAGGAATACACCAGACGGACCTACCCGTGCTGTGGCTGAGCTGACATTTGCTATGACATTTTCTCTGCTGCGAAAAATCCCGCAAGCAGATGCTTCGTTGAAAAATAAAATTTGGAAAAAACAAACTGGTAATCTCATACTTAACAAGGTCATAGGCGTCGTCGGATTGGGACGTATTGGTCGGCTGGTATCAGAGCTTTTCCGCGGAATTGGTAACCCGGTGATTGGATATGACCCTTATGCGAATGCGGAGTGGGCTGAAAAAACCGGTGTAAAGCTGGTGGACTTCAATACCGTTTTGAGTGATGCAGACATTGTAACATTACATGTTCCTGGTAATGAGGATAAATCGCCTGTGATATCCGAAAAAGAACTATCCCTTTTGAAAAAGTCGGCGTTGCTAATCAACATTTCCCGTGGTGGTATTGTGGACGAAGATGCGCTTTTCCAGGCATTGTCTTCAAAGCAGATCGCAGGTGCGGCTGTGGACGTATTCGTGGAAGAACCTTATGGTGGGCCTCTTACTGAGTTGGATAACATCGTGCTCACACCCCACCTGGGATCCTATGCAGAAGAAGGTAAATTATTGATGGAGATCGAAGCAGTGAAAAATCTGCTCGAAGAAATTAAATAAGTCATTATTTTACCGGGGCGCTTATCATTTCAATTAAAAATTACTCAACTAGTTAATTTATGAACTACAAAATTGGCATCATCGGCTACGGGGTCATGGGCAGAACCCGGCACACCGCCATCGACGAAATCAAGAAAGGGCAAGTTTTGATGGTATCGGAACCAAGTATCGGGCCTGAAGTCAACGGTATTCCTAATGTAAGCCACGACGAAATTATAAACAACCCTGAGCTGGACGTTGTGATCGTATGTACTCCCAACTTTCTGAATAAAGATCTCACTATTCGCGCGCTCAATGCTGGCAAGCACGTGTTCTGCGAAAAGCCACCAGCATTTACCGCTGCAGATATCGTCGAAATCAAAGAAGCCGAAGCGAGAAGTGGCAAAACATTGATGTACGGTTTCAACCACCGTCACCACGACAGCGTGCTGCATATGAAACGCTTGATCGACAGCGGTGAATATGGTAAAGTACTATGGCTTCGAGGACGTTATGGAAAAAGTGTAACTAAGGATTACTACAATCAATGGAGAGCTAAAAAAGAGCTTGCAGGCGGTGGTATCCTCATGGACCAGGGTATTCATATGTTGGATCTCTTCCTGTTCCTCTCTGGTGACTTTGATGTAGTTAAAGCTGAATTATCAAATCTTTACTGGCACATGGATGTGGAAGATAACGCCTTCGTGATCCTGAAAGAATCGGCAACAGGTAAAGTTGCTTCCCTGCACTCGACGATGTCGCAGTGGCGCCACCTGTTCTCGCTCGAGATATTCCTTGAAAAGGGTTACATGGTTTTGAATGGTTTGATTACATCCACCATGTCTTACGGTGAGGAAACATTGTCTGTAGCGAGAAACCGTTCTACCGCCCCTGCTGCGACCTGGAAGGATGAGGTGATCACAAAATACGTAAACAACAACAGTTGGAGATACGAAATGGATCACTTTTTCGATTCCATCACTGAAAACAAACCAATCATTTACGGGAATTCGGATGATGCCATGAAACTCATGAAAATTATCGACAAAGTGTACGAACAGAAAGATTTTTAATTCAATTTTACTCAACCAAATCTAGAAAAATGGAAAGGACCGAATTAGCAAAAAACTATTTACAGGATTATGTAGGTCGTTTGACCGACATTTTAAACCAGATCGACCCTGAGAAATTAGGCCAGGTTATCACTACTTTCATCGAAGCATTCAAAAATGGAAATACGATATATGTAGTTGGAAACGGCGGAAGCGCGGCAACAGCATCACACATGCAGGCCGATTTCCGGTTCTTCGTTCGTTATTTCTCAAAATTCCGTCCAAAAATCATCGCCTTGACTGACAATGTTCCGATGATCACGGCGATCGGAAATGACAACAATTTTGATGACGTGTTTGTAGAGCAAATGCGCGGCCAGTTTACATCAGGCGACGTTCTGATCGCGATCTCTGCCAGCGGCAATTCACCTAACCTGGTAAAAGCCGCCGAATTTGCAAATGAACTAGGTGGTACAACTATCGCATTTGTTGGCTTCCTGGGAGGTAAACTGAACGAGATCTCCAAAGTGCCTTTGTACACGCCAAACCCAAAAGGTGATTACGGCCCGATCGAGGACGTGCACATGATTTTGAACCACATTATTGTGAACTATCTGGCTACGGACGAAGAGTTCCTGGCATTGACCTAGTTGCAATGCAATGTTGATCCAACCTTTTGCCCGGCAGAAGGTTGGATGTGGTTTTCTCCGAAAAGTCTCCCCAAAGACTTTCATCCTATCATCTTCATGACGGCTCATTCCGGGCTGGGTTAGTGAAGCCATTTTTTATAAGCGCTAATGAACAGTCTATCAAATGTTTCTATTGATTTGACCGGCCAGCTTGCCCTGATCACAGGCGGCACAAGGGGAATCGGCAAAGCGATAGCCGCACGTTTTCTCGACGCAGGGGCCACGGTGATATTGACCGGTACCAAAATCGAAGAAGTAGAAAAATTGAATCAGGAGAATGCTGATCAGCGGGTTTCCTACCTGCAAGTCGATTTTACGGACGAGGCTTCGGTAGCCACATTCACCGCCGCGATCCAGGATAAAAAGATCGATATCCTGATCAATAATGCCGGCGTTAACAAAATTGCGGTCAATACCGAAACTACGACCGAGGATTACGATTTTCTGTCTGATATCAATGTCAAAGGTCCGTATATCCTCTGCCGGGAAGTCAGCAAAATCATGAAAAAACATGGCTACGGGCGCATTGTGAATGTTACCTCGATATGGAGCACGATCACCCGCCCGGGCAGGTCCATTTATACTTCCAATAAATTCGCGATCCGCGGTTTGACGATGACACTCGCCATCGAGCTGGCTGAGCATGGCATTCTGGTCAATTCAGTAGGTCCGGGTTTTACATTGACAGACCTGACGGCGAGCACCAACACACCCGAAGAAATTCAGAAGATCTCCGACATTATCCCGATCCGCCGCATGGCGCAGCCGGTGGAGATCGCTAACCTTATTTTATATCTGAGTAGCAACTTGAATAGCTACCTGACTGGTCAAAACTTAATCATTGATGGAGGATATACCAATGTATAATTTCACCGTAAAGTCCGTAATCCACGATTATAGCGTCACGTTCATCGAGGATACCCAAAAGACGCTGCTTTCAGAACTAAAAGAAGGCGATGTCATTATCATTGACAATAAAATCAAAGAACTGTATAAGGAAACTTTGCAGCCCGTGTTGGAACAGTTCAGGCACATTGGCATTGATGCACACGAATCGGTTAAGAGTTACCAGGGCGTCGAACCGATCATGCAGGACTTGATCGAAAACGGTTTCCGCAAAAACCACCGCCTGGTGGCGATTGGTGGCGGGATCACGCAGGATGCTACTGCATTTATCGCGTCGATCATGTACCGCGGCGTGAAATGGTACTTCTTCCCTACTTCGCTGCTGGCGCAAGGAGATAGCTGCATCGGGAGCAAGACTTCCATCAATTTTAACAAATTCAAAAACCAGGTGGGTGGTTTTTATCCCCCCAATCAGATTTTCATCAACCTCGAATTCCTAGATACCCTCTCGGACTCTGAGCTGAAATCTGGTCTGGGTGAAATGACGCATTATTATGTTGTTTCGGGAGAGGAAGATTTTGCTCGCTTAAAGAGAGAATATGCAGATGCGCTGACGGACAAAAAAGTACTCGCTGGAATTATCAACCGCAGCCTTGAGATCAAAAAAGGCTACATTGAAATGGACGAATTCGACCAGAATGAGCGCCTAGTTTTCAACTACGGACATTCCTTCGGCCACGCTATCGAATCGTTGACAAACTACCGCATACCGCACGGAATCGCAGTGAGCTATGGGATGGATATGGCCAATTTTGTGTCAGTCAAGTTGGGCTATATTTCCGAAGAAACGCGCCTTTATATCCGCGAACTTTTGTCGCAGATCTGGAGCGGAACTTCAATTTCGGACATTGAGCTTGATAAATTCCTGGTTGCATTGAGCAAGGATAAGAAGAATGTGGGCAAAACACTGGGTCTGATCCTGAACAAAGGTATTGGCAAAATTTTTCGCGATATGCGCCCGGCTGATGAAGAATTTGTCGGCTGGATGAAAGAATATTTTGAAACTCAACTAACTGCGCCCGAAGCCGTATGATCCTCGGTACCCTGAACAACATTGACACCTATAAAACATTGTCGCCCGACATTTATGTCGGACTTCAGTTTTTACAAAATGCCCAACCTGAAATCGCGCTGGGCACCTATCCCATCAGCGAAAATGTGAAGGCAATTGTAAGTGAGTATGAAACCGTTGCGGATTTTACAAGAGGTTACGAGGCGCACAAGCACGTGATCGACATTCAATATCCGGTGATCGGGCTGGAGAGGGTGAAATGGTCGCCAATTGAGGGGATGAATGTGAACATTCCTTACGACGAGGCGAAAGACCGTACATTCTTCAAAGACCCGTCGCCCCGCGGCACACATGTAGACATTGGTGAAGGTATTTTTGCCATTATGTTCCCGGAAGACGGTCACGGCCCGCAGCATTTTATTGATCAACCTCAGCTCATCAAAAAAATCACAATCAAAATTGCCATCAGTTAAAATGGAGATCCCAAAAATCACCGCGCTCGTCCCAATGAAAGGGCATTCCGAAAGGGTGCCACACAAAAACATCCGGCCACTGGTGGGTAAGCCCGCTTTTCACTGGGTGATGGAAGCACTGTCTGCCAGCCCATATATCTCTGAAATTCTGGTGAATACAGATTCTGAAGAGATTTTCGAAAGCACCAAGGCATTTCCAAAGATCAAGGCATTTATGCGTCCTGATTTTTTGCTGGGTGATATGGTGAGCATTCAGCCTCTGATCGAATATGACATTGAGCAGACCGACGCGTCGTATTTCCTGCAGACCCACAGCACCAATCCACTGCTGACGACCGAGACGATCAATGGAGCTATCGAAGCATTTTTCTCACAGACAGAGCACGACGCCCTTTTTTCGGTAACCGAAACAAAGCAGCGTTTTTACTGGCCCGATGGCAGCGGTGTGAACCATGATCCTAAGAAACTGATCCGCACCCAGGATCTGGAGCCAATTTACCACGAGAACTCCTGCTTCTATATTTTCTCAAGAGAAACCAACTACAAAATCAAAAACAGACTAGGTTCAAACCCGATGATGTATCCGATCGAAAGACTGGAAGCAGCGGATATGGATGATATGGAAGATTTTTACTGGGCTGAGTTTTTGTTACAGAGAAGATTGGCAAACGCTCAATAACAAATTATGAAAAACACAACATTAAAGCAACAGCTTAAAAATAAAGAAAATACGGTCGGTTCATGGATTACCATTCCGCATCAGGCGGTGATCGACATTCTGGCGGAAGCCGGTTTCGACTGGCTAACGATCGACCTGGAGCATACTTCCATCGACTATAACGAATTGCAGATCCTGATCGGCTTTATCCAGGCGCGTGGCATGGCGGCACTGGTACGTGTTTCGAAGAATGAAGAAGTGGTAATCAAGAGAGCATTGGATGCCGGCGCGGACGGTATTATTGTGCCGATGGTCTGTTCTGCTTCGGACGCAAAACAGGCTGTTGACTATGCCAAATATCCTCCTGCGGGAAAACGTGGCGTAGGGCTCAACCGTGCACAACGCTATGGTTACGACTTCGAAGGTTACAAAGCCTGGGTAAGCAATCATTTAGTTGTGATCGCTCAGATCGAGCATATTGACGGAGTTCGCAACATTGACGAAATCATTTCTACAGAAGGTATTGACGGGATCATTATTGGTCCTTATGACCTGTCTGGCTCACTTGGAATCCCTGGACAATACAATGAGCCTGTCGTACAGGAAGCTCTCAAGAAAGTCGAGCAGGTTTGCAACGACCGTAAATTTTCGATGGGCTACCACGTGATCGACCCCAATATTGAACTTGTTAAAGAAAAAAATAAGGCAGGATATAATTTCATCGCGTTTAGTACAGATTTCTTTTTTATGGGAAGAAAAGCTAGTGAGGAAATGAAAAAGCTGTAAAGATGGAATCAGCATGATAAAAATTGCTGAGTATCAAAGTAAGCTACTCTCAAGGTATTAATACTTCGTAATTAAACATAGGAATGAAAAGATTTAAATCTCTAGAGACTTTAAGAGATCAAGGTATAGCAAAATTTATAAAGCTCTGGATCAATATCTTGGAGGTTAAAGTAAATAATCGTTTCTACTATAAGAAGTACAAGAATGACTGGAAGAAACTAGAAAACATCTACCAGGGAAAAAGAGTATTTTTGATTGGTAACGGACCCAGCTTAAATAAAACTCCCCTCTATTTGCTGAAGGATGAGTACACATTGTCGTTCAATCGGTTCAACATCTTTCTTGAGCGGTTGGACTGGAAGCCTACAATGTATATGTGTGTTGACGGCTTGGTCGCAGAAGATATGGCCGATGAGATCAATCAGATGACAAATCTGGTAGAGCATTCTTTCTTCACTCACACATCTCTGACTACGGGAACGAACTTTAAAGAATTCATTATTGAAAAGCCTAATGTAAATTGGATGCTTCCAAAGGGTGTAAACAGTGCTTTTGATTTTGATTTGCCGTATGTAAATGTGGGGGGATCGGTTGCAGTGGCGGGTCTCCAGGTATTGAAGTATCTCGGTTTTTCTGAGATTTATCTGATCGGAATCGATATGAATTATAAAATTCATCAGACTGCCGAGGTTATCAAGGGAAACGATATTAAATCAAAAGATAATGACGATCCAAACCACTTTGATCCGCGATATTTTGGAACTGGTCGCAAATATCACCAACCAAAAAAAGAAATTGTTGATACCATTCTAGATTCGTTTAAGAGGATCGCTTCTGACTTCAAAGATACGGATTGTAAGGTTTACAATGCGACAATGGGTGGTGTTCTGGATTGTTATGAAAGAAAGGAATTTACCGCTGCTGTCGGAGCATCTGAGGATGAGCAAAGAGATTTGTTTGTGTCGCTTCTGCAAATAAAGACCAATTCTAAAATCGATCTCCAAACCTTACTGGATACCGTACCGCAAGATCCTGGATCGTATAATGCAACAGATACAATTATTGCAGTTGATAGCGAAAAGACAGGTACGGCAGTCAATCAACTAATTTACAGTCATATACCTTTTGGTCCTTATAAGGGAAAAACTTATTTTATCAACAGGTCTTCTTTGGCAGTTTAACTCTCTTATTACATTATTATGAATTTTGCTACACGACAAGTCTTCAAGTCACTCAACGTTGTTAAGACCATTCTCAACCTCGACGAAAATACTCATAAGTGGAATGAGTTACGGAATAAATTTCAGGGGAAAAGAGCATTTATGATTGGTAACGGTCCCAGCTTAAATGAAACGCCTCTATACCTGCTAAAGGATGAATACACGCTTTGCTTCAATCGATTTTATCTTCTCCACGAAAGATTGAACTGGTTCCCATATTTCTATATGTGTGTTGACCCAGAAGTTTTGCCCGATATTGGAGACGAGATCAACGCAAATCTGGATAACTATCAATACGCCTTCTTTCATTCTTTACATTCCTCGAAGATTTTAAATAAGGAAAACGTATACAAAATGCACCATTTGATTCAGGTGCCTTATTTCTCAAACAGGCTGCCTTTTTTTGGATCGGGCGGTACTGTTGCCTATGCAGGCTTGCAGATGCTGTTCTATATGGGATTCTCCGAGGTGATACTGATCGGCGTAGACCAAAATTATGTAATACATCAAACCGCAAAAACCACTAGTGGTATCAGGATAGAGTCGCAGGCCGACGATGATCCAAATCACTTTGACCCAAGGTATTTTGGCAAAGGAAGGAAGTACCACCAACCCGTTGTTGCGACTCAGGTGAGAATGATTAAAGCATTTCAAAAGGCGAAAGATGTTTCCGAAAAGCTCGGGATCAAAGTTAAGAACGCCGGTATCGGGGGGAACCTGGAGGTGTACGAAAGAGTCAAATTTACCGATCTCTTCGACTACGACCTCGACAAAATTTATGCCTTATTTTGTTCGACCATCGATCCCAACTGCTCGGTGGAAAAGGTTAAGCTATTCCTTAAATCTTCGCCTGTCCGCGACAACGTGACAGACCAGGCAGATGACCAAATTTTTATTACTACGTTAAGTGATGCGAAAAAACTGATTCCCAAATTGGTTACGCGATACATCCCCTATGGCCCTATCGAGGACAAATATATTTTTGTACGTAGGGATGTAAGGGATGCTATTGTTTCTGAACTTTTTATCTAAATGGGAATTGTGTCGACTTTATACTTGTCAATCACAAGCGAATGAATGGTTACGGAATCTACTACCACTATTTGATTAAACTAATGATCCAATGAAAGCTTTAATTGCCAAAGGTCTGAGCACCGTGCAAAATGATGGTATTAAGGTATTTACGACTCGCACCTGGAAGTATACACTTGTAAAATTTAAACGCTTTTCGTCATCAACAAATAAGGACAACCTCAGGAAATGGAAGCTTTTAAAAAATAAGTACAAAGGAAAGAGAATTTTTGTTATTGGTAATGGACCTAGCCTCAACAGAATGCCTCTTTATCTTTTGCAAAATGAATTTACAATAGGATTTAACAGGGTCAATCTGTTGTTCGAAAGGAATAACTGGGTGCCAAATTTTTATATGGTCACTGATGATCTCGTTGTGAAAGATATGTACGAACAAATTAATAACGAGATTCTTCCACTGGTAGACTATGCCTTTTTCCCAGATCTCCACCCTTCAAATGTCGACTTCACCAAATATATTGACAACAGGGAAAATGTATACTGGCTTAATACGGACAGCCCCGAGTTCAGTGATGATCTTCCCAATTGTGGTATAAACAAGACGGTTGTGAACGGCGCGCTGCAAGTAGCAGCCTACCTGGGTTTTGAAGAAATTTATCTGGTGGGAGTTGACATGACTTTTGCTGACCAAAAAGTAAAGAAGCTCAGTTCACGCAATTGGGAAGCAGACGAGCATGACCCGAATCACTTCGATCCACGCTATTTTGGTAAAGGGAGAAAATACCATAACCCGACGGTTCACGAAATGCTTGAAAAGTTCAACGAGGGGAAGGCTTTCTTTGAAAATCGCAACGTCAAGATTTATAACGCGGGAGATGGCGGAAAACTGGAAATTTTCCCAAGGGTTAAATTCGAGTCGCTGTTCGATTTCGATGAGGTTGCTACCAAGGAACTTTTAAATTCGAGCAAGGTATTGGTGGATCGTAATTTGTGTATGGATGACTTGCTGATAGCACCCCATATAGAAACGGAACTTGATTCCTATCCAGATGTATTTCGCAGCTCGCACGAATTCGGTGTAACGCTTATTCCAAAAGTGATTCTGTCTTATCTGCCAGTTGGACCACTTAAAGGTCAGTATTTTTTTGTTAAAAGATAAAGTTGACGGGCACTGGCACTTTCCAAATTTTTGAGAAGTGAAAACGTTTACTTTTCAAAGACATCGTCTCTTAATTCTTTTATGATGAAAAATTATCTCAAAAGGCCTCTTGTGGCTTGCTTCGCCACTTTGCTCAGTTTTTTGGGGATGAGTTCCCCGGAAAACTCGTTAAATCACTCGGAAGAATGCGACAATTTATCGCCAAAACAAGGACTTCCTGCTTTGAAAGATGCATACAAAAACTATTTTCCAATCGGTGCGGCAATTGGTACAGACACAATACTCACGCCATCTCGCCTGAATTTCATTAAGTCACAATACAACAGCGTAACCGTAAGAACAGGACTTCAACCGTGGAAAATTCAACCCCGGGAAGGCGCCTTTTTTTGGGATAAGGTAGACCGTCTAGTGGCTTTTGCTCAGGAAAACAACATCAAAGTACGCGGACACGTGCTTGTTTTTCACACGCATACGCCTAAATGGTTTTTCGAAGATGGCGATGAAGTTGCGTCGAAGGAATTGGTCCTGAAAAGGATGCGGGATCATATCTCGACTATCATGAAACACTACAAAGGCAAAATCGGAAGTTGGGATGTCGTGAATGAGGCTGTTTATGCAAAAAAAACGTTGTACTTTCCGCAAGACAAATTCATGCAGATTGTTGGCGAGGATTACATTGCAAGTGCATTTAAGTTTGCTCGTGAAGCGGATTCTTCCGCCAAACTCTTCTATAACGATGGCATCTACACGGATGTAAAAAGAGATGCGATCTACCGGCTGCTAAAAAAACTGAAAGCTCAGGGTGTTCCGGTTGACGGTGTGGGTCTTCAATGTCATTTGGGTAGAGATGGAATGACTAGAGAATTCTTGCAGTCATGTATTGATAAATTTAGTTCTCTTGGCCTTGAAGTACAAATTACAGAATTAGACGTGTCCATCTATGACAAATTTGGCACGAAGGATGCGGACAAGCTGAGCGCACTCAGCGACAGCTATTCCCCCTCGGTTCAGGAACAACAAGCTAGAAATTTTGATACTATATTTTCAGTTTGTCGCCAAAATAAGGGAAAAATCACCGGTATTACCTTATGGGGCGACGCTGACGGATTAAGCTCATCCTTCGAAAAACAGATGAAGAAAAAAAATTATCAACTGCTATTTGATCGAAATATGAAGCCAAAAGAGACTGTATTGAAGAGGATCGTTGAGTTTTGATATTATCTGACCACTTAATAAATATTAATTTAAACTTGAATACTTTAACCAAACCAATTCAAAATGATAGTAGATTCGCTTGTAAACATAGAGTTCTATAAAAGTATTAACAACGACATTTATCAGGGATTGCTATTCATCAAGAATGCCGATCCTGAAATAGAGTTGGGTACTTACCCTATCACTGAAACCGCCAAAGCAGTAGTAATGGAATACGAAACCAAAGTTGAAAATGACTTCGGCTATGAAGCGCATAAACATGTAATTGATGTACAATACTGTATTAAAGGCACTGAACTGATACCATGGTCAAATCTCGAAAGGTTAACTCCCAGCATGGAATACAATGCTGAAAAGGACTATACTTTTTTTAATAAAATTGAAAGACAAGGAGAAGTTGTTATTGGCAACGGCATTTTTGCCGTGTTCTTTCCACAGGACGGGCACGCTCCTGTTTATGCCAATGGCGCACCAGGCTATATAAAAAAAATTGTTATCAAGGTTAATGTTTAAGGCATAACACTCAATGAAAAGCAACTTTACCTTTTTCTCGCTTTTTATCTTTTCTTGCTTTTCAGCGTTCGCGCAATCCGGTAAAGTTCAGTTTGGAATTGAAGCACAGACATCCTATACTACTCCCGACCATGTCCCTTTCTGGCTCAGAAGCAATCAGTATGGCAATGTTCCGCTATCTGGGCCATCCGCCAGTCTTTTGGGAAGGTTAAAAAAGGATTATGACACTACCCGCCACAAGGTACTGGACTGGGGTGCGTCTTTTGAGGGTAGAGCTAATGGTGGAAAAGGCTCTGAGCTGATTTTGATCGAAGGATACGGAAAAATAAAAATATGGATATTTGAGTTTAAAGGAGGCCGTGTCAAGGAGTCAATGGGTCTAAGCGACACATTACTTACATCGGGTAACTTTGCTGTTTCAGGGAACGCCCTGGGAATTCCGAAAGTTGAAATATCTATCCCTCGGTTCTACACACTGCCTATACTGGGTGGAGTACTGTCTTTCAAAGGAAACTTTGCGCACGGATGGGTTGGAGAAGTGCCTATTATGCACAAACGAGTAAGCAGTGCGAACACATATTTTCAGCAAAAGTCTTTCTGGGGAAGGTTTGGTAAGGAGGAATGGAGACTAAAATTTTATGCAGGATTTAACGATAATGTATTCTGGGGCAATGAGCGAAAGATTTTTGAAAGCTTCATTATGACAGACTGGCAAACCTATCGTTATGTAACATTTGGCAAAAATTGGCTTGGCAGCAAAGTTGGAAATCATGTGGGTATCATTGATCTCAGACTGGAATATGACTTCAAAAACATTCAGGTTGCCGCGTACAGGCAGAGCTTTTATGAGGTTGGAGCTTTATATCACTTAGCAAATATTGCTGATGGTCTAAATGGCATTTCTTTCCTGAATAAAAAACCAGGAACCCAAAACATACAGTGGCGAAAATTCCTGCTTGAATTGCTCTATACAAAAAATCAAGCAGGCGAACCATGGTCTAAGCCTACTCCGTCGGGAGATGAAAATTATTTGAATCATTATATGTACGGGAGCGGCTGGTCTTACAAGGGTGTAGGACTAGGTACTCCTTTCATCACTCCCGCCAACCAAGCGAAGGCAGGAATGGCATCATTCAGAGACAATTACTTCATTAACAACCGGGTCATAGCTTTTCATTCCGGGGTAGTTGGAAAGATTGGCAAATGGGAAACTCTGGCTAAGTTTTCATTTTCAAGAAACTTCGGTACCCATGGCACACGTGAGGACTTTAAAGAAGTCAACCAGTTTTCGGCACTGGTTGACAGTCATCGGGAAATTAGGCCGGGACTTCAAATTGGTGGTATTGTAGCATTTGACAGTGGAAAATTGCTATATAATTCGGCCGCTATACTTGCAAGGATTAGTAAGTCTTTCTGAAAGACATTCGTACTTTCCAAATCTTTTTATCTCATCGAAGCGTGTACAAATGTGTTGAATTGGCACTGCATAGAACCTATATGTACAACGAGATACCGCTACTAAATACCCTTAGTAGTATTATTAAACTAAGATTTGAAAGAATTTCCTGATTTGATTAACATACCTTGCATGTAACTATTTGAGCAACTATTTTTAACCCGGTTCCACTGGCTTCAAAATCACCGCACTTAATGTCCAGCACCAATCATTAAAAAAATTCTACGACATGAAGAAAATTACGATCGCTATTGACGGCCTGTCCAGTTGCGGCAAAAGCAGTACTGCAAAAAAAATCTCCGAACATTTTAACTACGCTTATGTTGATACAGGTGCAATGTATCGTGCCGTAACATTATACTTCTTACAAAACAATGTGGCTGCAAACGATGTCAGCTTAGCGTTAGATCATATTGATATCGAATTCAGACGTTCGCCTGAATCCGTAAACGAGACATTCTTAAATGGTGCTAATGTCGAAGATGAGATCAGGAAAATGTATGTGTCCGAAAAGGTGAGCCAGTTTAGCGCTATTGCCGAAGTGAGGAGATTTCTGGTTGCCCAACAGCAAAAGATGGGTGAAAACGGTGGTATCGTTATGGATGGCCGGGATATCGGAACTATTGTTTTCCCAAATGCAGAGCTGAAAATCTTCTTAACAGCTTCACTAGAAATCCGTTCTCAGCGACGCTATTTGGAGTTAACTCAGAAAGGAGAGACAGTTGCCATCGAAGATATAGCCGAAAATCTTCGATCAAGAGATTTTGATGATATGAATCGTGCAGAAAGTCCCCTCAGGCAGGCTGAGGACGCTATCCTGATTGATAACTCTCTCATGTCATTCGAGGAGCAGGTGCAGGTAGTAATAGACCTTGCTAATATGCGCATATTTCAGACGGCATAACAAGCGTACCGTCTAAGGGATTGGCAGTCAGATTGTCGAAAATAGTCTGATGGCTTTTTCATTTAAAAAAAATATAATTAAAACAAGAATGCAAATTTCACATAAATGTCTTATACTTGTATTGCATAGCAGGTTAATTTCATCCTTCTAGTATTCTGAGGTTAATTACCTCAAAAGTAAATTCACTCAACGTCACTATATTATGAAGAACTACTATTCAGGAACTCTGCCGAAGGCCCATTTGTGGACCGACGTTGCATTATTAAATCTATCCTTCTTCATTGCGTATCTTTTCAAGTTTCATTTTTTGGGGACGCGACTTGAAAATCAATACATCAATTTACTTTTAGTAGCCAATCTGGCCTGGGTATTCATTATTCACGTCTCCAATACCTATCGCTTTACAAGACTATCCTACCATTTCAATACTCAAATGGCCAAGTTTCTGAAAGCGGTGGTAGTTCACATCGCAATGATGACGGCATTTTTGTATTTGTCTAAGACTGGTGAAGAGTATTCCAGATATCAGTTTTTGATGACATACGGATTATTCGTAACCTTATCGACAACCTTCAGAGCAGGTTCAATTATCTTTCTGAAATTTTATCGCCAGGCTGGTTATAACTATAACCGCTATGCCATTATTGGTAGTGGGGATCTTGCGACTTTGATACGGGAATTTTACAATGAAAGAAAAGAATTGGGGTACCGGTATTTTGGAATGTTTAAACTGAATGATAAAGATGACAGTTTCGATTCTCTTGAATCAGTTGTGAAAGATAAACATTTGGATTATTTGTACTGCTGTCTTTCGGAAATGAGTGATGAGCAGGTCCGCAAGGTAATTCAGATGGGTGAACGCAGAAAGACTCAGATACGTCTTGTTCCCGATTTCAGAGGTTTTATGACCAATATGGCTACAATTGAATATCACGATATGTATCCCATTATCCAAGTCAATACAAAACCATTCTCCAGCTTTAACGAACAAACATTAAAAAGGACTTTTGACCTGGTTTTCTCCGTCAGCGTAATGATCTTGGGCGCACCGATCTTTTTTCTGGTATGGGCGGCAATCAAAGTAACCTCTCCTGGCCCCGTGTTTTTCAAGCAGAAGCGTTCAGGCCGTTGGGGCGAAATCTTTGAGATATACAAGTTCAGAAGCATGTATGTAGATGCTGATAAAATGGGTTTAAAACATTCTCAAGGAAGCAATGACCCGCGCATCACTCCGATTGGACATATCCTCCGGAAGTCCAGATTGGATGAGCTTCCTCAGTTTATCAATGTGCTCAAAGGAGAGATGTCCGTGGTAGGTCCTCGCCCGCTATATAAATATGATGTAGACATGCTGATGGAGGCAGCTCCGCATGATTTTCAGCGCTTGCTTACTGTAAAACCAGGTATTACATCTATTGGGCAAATCAATGTTGGGTATGCTGACACTGTGGCGAAAAATGTTGAGCGACTGAAATATGATCTTCAATACCTTAAGACCTATAGCGTATTTGACGATGTCAGACTTATTTTCCGTACCGTGCAGGTTATGGTTCTCGGCAGGGGGCAGTAACAGGTTGATACTTTTAATATTAGTTAGTCCTGAAAAGTCGCTATTAGGTTTTGATAAATAAATTGAGACTTTGAAAGGGTATATGCGTTATTTTGGTAAACACCTCCAGATTAAATATTAAAATTCTTTATCGAATTTTGATATATCTTATCATCTCCCGTCCAGAGTTATTGTGATATAAATTAACCGGAATCTGTGTGAACATTTGATTATAAAGAATCACAGCTTTTGTTACTATATGTATCAAATTGTCGGACACGATTCAGGGGAGTGCGCTTGAAAAATACGTTGCACAAGATCTTCGAGGAACCCCGACGGCCTGCAATACTCCAGGTTCTGCAAGCCGTCGGGGTTCTCTTTGATATATTCTCCCAGAACACCAACCGAGTGACTCCCGTACGGCTGACTTAACTCATGTGTAAAATAGTCGATCTGACTGTAAAAATGACCTTTCCTGGGATCAGTATCTCCAAGCCCTGATCTTTCACCGGTAGAAGTTCCTGGAAGCTCAGGCCCAGGGTTGGATCAGAAGAAATAGTTTATCCATGGTCTGCATCAGCACCAGGTTTTCTTCTTACACCGGCAGGCTTATTTTAAGAAATCATTCTCCACCTGCAGCTGACCGATCTGTTTAAAAAGGTTGTCAACGTCAACAGATTCCTCTTCTTTGAAGGGCTCATCTCCGAAAGATTTTTCCACAAGTTCCAAAAATTCTCTTTTTTCAAGTCGATACCTGAGCTGGGTGGATCTAGAATCTGGTCGCCAATCCGCTCAAAGATTCTCGTTCTTTCAAAGCTTCACCGGCAACCATCTCCTAGAATTTTGGGATCAGTCCGAAAACTTGGGGGGCGGTGAAAAAAGTAGTTGGTTTGCAGTGAATCAATATTAAATACATTGCAAGAGTCTTATTTAGCCCTAGTCCGTTTCCTGTTACCCGAGGGTATCCTCGATTACTTTGAACTTTCCAAAATCGTTGAAGGCCTCACTGGCCTGCACATCTATCTGGAAGAGAAAAATCTCCCCCCTTCCGAATACAAGGAACAAAAATCAGAATCCAAGGGCTTTTTGCCCGAGATTTACATTCAGGATTTTCCGATTCGCAATCAGAAGGTTACGCTCTGTATCAAACGTCGGCGCTGGGAAGTCAAAGACACTGGCGAGAAAATTAGCAGAGACTGGAATGTGGTGCAACAGGGAACTCGGATGACTAAGGAGTTCGCTGATTTTTTAAAAACAATGTATTGATAATAATCCTGTTAGCTGCTCTCAAC